>VMTE01000029.1 GCA_013791775.1 Hyphomonas sp. | reverse complement strand
CGCAACAAGATGATCCCAGCTTGAGAAATTCTTATCATACGCATCCCCGTCATGGCGCGCCACGCTCGCCGCAAACCGGCGGCGCGAAAGCGGCTTGAGCAAATGTGCAAACACACTACGGTTAAACGGCATGGCCGGGCCCTTCTTTTCCAGTCTCGACAACTCGAAAATACAGGCATTCGCCAGTCGGCGCCGGTCATGCTCCGCGACCAAGTGAATCATTCCCCGGACAGCCCTGCATGAAATGGGAGAGGGGTTAAGAGGCTGCGCCCTCCCGGGCAATTGACTTCGCGCGCAACCCGCGCCAATGGGTGCCATGTCGAAACTCACCACACCCAAGGCCATCGTGGACGCGCTTGAAGCGCTCTACTCCGAAGCCGTTTTCGCCCTCACCGAAACCCTCAACCGCTTCCTGCATGACGGCTCGCCGCCGGACGGCGAGCTGCGTGCGTCCGGCGCGTTCTGCTATCCGCAGATCCGGCTGGTGTATGATCCGGATGGTCCGCCGCCGCCGATTTCGCGGGCTTTCGGCAAGATGAGCGAAGCGGGCATCTATATCACCACGGTGACCCGGCCGGACTTCTTCCGCGCCTACCTGATCGAGCAGCTGACGCCGCTGCTGCGCGACTATGCGGTGGATGTGTTTGTCGAGCCGTCAAAGTCCGAGATCCCGTATGCCTATGTCTGGGACCAGGGGCAGGCGGCGGGGCTGGAGGAGATTTCGCCGGCCGAGCTGGTGCGCTGGTTCCCGTCGCCGAAGTTGACGCTGATCGGCGACGAGGTGGCGGACGGCGAGCCGTTCGAGGCGGGCACCGAACGCCCGCTGGCGCTGTTTGATGCGCAGCGGGTGGATTTCTCGCTGAAGCGCCTGCAGCACTATACCGGCACGCCGGTCGAGCATTTCCAGCATTATGTTCTGTTCACGAACTATCACCGCTATGTGGATGCGTTCTGTGACTGGGCGCTGACGCAGCTGGGCGGGCATACGCGCTATACCTCCCTGTCCGTACCCGGAGGGCTGGAGATTTCGGTTCCCGAAGAGGGCAGCCGGGCGGCCATCGAGGCGTCGCCCTGGCGGCGTTCGCAGATGCCGGCCTATCACCTGCGCGCCGAGGGCGGGGCGGGCATCACGCTGGTCAATATCGGCGTCGGGCCGTCGAACGCGAAGACGATTACCGATCACCTCGCCGTGCTGCGCCCGCAGGTCTGGCTGATGGTGGGCCATTGCGGGGGCCTGCGCCATTCGCAGCAGATCGGCGACTATGTGCTGGCGCACGCCTACCTGCGCGAAGACCATGTGCTGGACGCGGTGCTGCCGCCGGAGATTCCGGTTCCTCCGATTGCGGAGGTTCAGGTGGCGCTGCAGGACGCGGCGGCGAAGATCACCGGCGAGAAGGGCGAAGCGCTGAAGAAGCGGCTGCGCACCGGCACGGTGGTGACGACCGACGACCGCAACTGGGAGCTGCGCTTTACCGCCTCGGCGCGCCGGTTCAACAAGAGCCGGGCGGTGGCGATCGACATGGAAAGCGCGACGATTGCGGCGAACGGGTTCCGGCTGCGCGTGCCCTACGGGACGCTGCTGTGCGTGTCGGACAAGCCGCTGCACGGCGAGATCAAGCTGCCGGGCGCGGCGAACCGGTTCTACGAGCGGGCTATCGGCGAACATATCCGTATCGGGATCGAAACGCTGGAGCGCCTGGCGGTGGACGGCGGGGCGAGCCTGCACAGCCGCAAGCTGCGCGCCTTTGACGAACCGCCGTTCCGGTGAGCGGGGTTGACTGGCCTGCGCTGAAGGCGGCGGCGCTGGCGGTGCAGGGGCGGGCTTATGCGCCGTACTCGAACTATCATGTCGGGGCGGCGCTGCTGACGGCGGACGGTGAGATCATCGCCGGGTGCAATGTCGAGAACGCGACCTTTGGCGCGACCTGCTGCGCGGAGCGGACGGCGGTGTTCGCGGCGGTGGCGGCCGGGCACCTTGCGTTCCGGGCGATTGCGGTGGTGACCAACGGCGCGGCGCCGGGTACGCCGTGCGGGATCTGCCGGCAGGTGCTGGCGGAGTTCGGCCGCGACCTCGAGGTGCTCTGCTTCACGCCGGAGGGGGCAGAGGCGCGCTATCTTCTGTCAGAACTTCTGCCGCATGCGTTCACGTTGAAATAGTCCGGCTTTCGGCGCCGCCTTCATTCAGGCAGGCGGCGGCGGGGTCGCGGGCTTTTTCGGGGCGACCGGCGGGAGGAACAACATGAACCTGGCGAGCGGGCGCTTGAACAGCAGCAGATAGGAAACGTGCAGGCCGACGAACAGGAGCAGCAGGTTTGCCGCCAACTCGTGGACTTCCGAGAGCGCGCCGTCGTCGCCGTGTTCGCGGTCACGGTCTCCGCCGTCCTCGTCATCTTCGGACTGGCGGCGTTCGGCGCGTATGGCGGGATCAAACGCGGCGCGCTCTACGCCGGCGGGCTCAAGCCCGAGGGACCGGCCCTCGTCCATGACAATTCCGGTTCCTGTAACCGTCAGCAGGCAGAGCGCTATGCCGAGCATCAGGACGCGGCTGATCGCCGGATGGGTCGCGGCGCCCTTGAGCTTCAGGCCGTCGAAGTCCGGATAGAAGCGCATCAGCCCGACCTGGCGCTCGCCGCCGATGGCCCAGAGGAGGCGCAGAATGATGACAACCGCGACACCGTAGCCGAGCCAGGCATGGGCGGGGTCGATCTCGCCGGTCAGGTAGGCGGCGATGGCCAGAAGGGCGAGCAGCGCGTGGTAGAGGCGCACGCGGTTCATGATGTTCATCATCGGGCGTTTCTTTCGGGAGGGCGCTCGGCGAGGGGCGCCGGCTGCGCGGGTCGATGGTTGCAACTGCGTAGGGAGGCGGAGTCAGGCGTCAATGCGTAGTGTCCACGGTTGCGCCCGCCTGATTACCATGTCTTGCCATCGCGGTCATTTTCGAGTGACCTGACAGCCTTCGGCAGCAGGAGCCGGTGGTGGGACAAGAGACAGTCGCCGAGACGGAAGTGGCCGCGCCGGGGCGCGAGGACACGCGCACGCGGGTGTTCCTGAGCTATTCGCGGCGCGACAGCGGGCTGGTGACGCGGGTGGCCGAGGGGCTGGGTGCGGCCGGGTTCCTGGCGGATTTCGATCAGGCCGCGCATGATCCCCACAATGTGACCGCCGGGATTTCCGCCGAGGACGAGTGGTGGAAGCGGCTGCAGGAGATGATCGCGTCGGCCGATGTGATGGTGTTCCTCGTGTCGCCGGATTCGGCGCAGAGTGCGGTGTGCGACGAGGAGATCGCCTATGCGCGGGCCCTCGGCAAGCGGATCATCGCGGCGTTGGCGCGGCCGGTGGATTTTGCCAGGGCGCCGCCGAGATTGTCGGCGCTGAATGTGCGGATCGATTTTTCCGAAGGTGGGCCGGGGTTTGACGCGGGCCTGGCGGATCTGGTTTCGGCGCTGGAGATGAATGTCGGCTGGCACCGGGAGGGGCGCAAGTATTATGCGCGGGTGCAGGAATGGGATACGGCGGGGCGGACGAAGAGCCGTCTGCTGCGCGAGGGCGCGGTGGAGGAGGCCGAGCGCTGGGCGCTGGCGCGGCCGCGCAATGAGCCGGAGCCGGGCGAGCTGTTCCTCGCCTGGGTGGCGGCGAGCCGGGCGCAGATCAAGCGCGACGCGGCGGTGCGGGCCTTCTGGCGGCGGGTCACGGCCGTCTTTGTGTTGACGACCCTGGTGGCGACGGTGGCGGGGGCGTGGTTTGTCGTCAACGGGCAGAGAAACCTCGGCCGCAGCGAAAGCCTGATGCTGGCGCGCACGGCGGAACAGCTGCACGGTCGGGGTGACTATATCCGGGCGCTGCAGCTGGCGATTCTGGCGTCGCGGGAGAGCTTCCTGTCTCCGTCTACGGATGAAGCGAAAGCGGCCTTCGCAAAGAACGCGCAGGCGCTGGCGCATGTGGCGTCGATGCGGCAGGCTTTTCCGGATGGGAGAAGCGCCGATCCGGTGATCGCGCGCGCCTATCCGGCGCTGGGCGGCACACGGCTGGTGACCGCGAACCCACACGATTCACTGTTCGTGTGGGACGCGGCGACGGGCGTGCAGCTCGGCGAGACGCTGACCCTCGACAGCGAGCAGGGCAGCCTGCAGGAGCTGCTGGCACCGGACGGCGCGCATGTGATCGCGTGGAACGGCGCGGGCGCTTATGTGATCTCGCTGCAGGATGGCGCGCGGCTGCCTGCGGCGTTGGGCATCGAGGCGGAGGATGCGGCGCCGGTTCTGATCCATGCCGGACTGTCGGAAGATGGCCAGCGTCTCGTTACCGGGCTGAACGACGGCACGGTGCGCACGTATGAGGTCGCAACCGGCCGCAAGCTGGCGGAGTTTTCCGGGCGGGCCCAGCCTTTGGCCAAGGCGGCGCTGACGGCAGACGGGGCGAGCGTGCTGATCGTGCGTCTGGGCGAGGCGCTGGTTGCCGACGCGGCGACCGGCGCGGTCGTGGCCGGCCCGTTCGATCCCGAGGGCGGGCAATACTGGGATGGCTTCATCTCACCGGATGGCAGCCGCATCCTGCTGCGGCGGAACACCGGAGACTTTGCGTCCGAGCTTGGGCGGCGGGCAGAGGATTTCAGCGCGCCGCTGCAGTTGGAGACGGAGAGCATCGAGCTCTGGAACGGTGAGACGGACGCGCGGATCATGCGGGCGGCCTATCCGGATATTGTCGAGCGGGCCGTGTTCATGGAACCGCGCGGGCGGATTGCGACCGTATCCATGATGGGCGGCGTTCAGCTCTGGGATTCGGACACGGGCGCGGCAGTGGGGGGCCTGATGCGTACGGAGGGTTGGTGGGGGAGTGTCGATCTGGCACCGCAGGACGAAGCCTTCATGGCACGAACCTATGTCGGCGGGGTTCAGGTCTGGGATACCCTGACGGGCGCGCCGAAGCTGGACGCTTCGCCGGACGCGCCGGGCGAGGAGGAAGGATGGATCCATACCGCAAAATTTCCGGGAACGGACGATTTTCTTGCCTGGAACGGTCAGCGGATTGTACGCCTGACGCCGCAAGAGGGCCGGCTTGTGGAGACACCGCTGCTGATCAACTATCCGGGCTATCTGAGCCATGTCGATGTTTCGCCGGACGGACGCCGGGCCTTGACCTGGGACGGCGAGGGCCAGGTTTTTCTTTGGGAGATGGAGTTCGCACAGAGCCTGATCGGGCCGTTGCCGCATGACAACTTTTCTGTGGCACCGCAATTCATCGGCGATGGAAGCCGGTTCCTGACAATCGAGGGCGACGAAGCTCGCATCTGGTCGGCGCAGCCGGTCAAGGCGATTTCCTATACCGGAGCGACGGATATCGGCGCGCCGTTTGGCGCGAAGCTGTCGCCCGACGGAACGCGCCAGCTGCTGTGGAATGCGTCTGGCCGGGCGGTGCTGCGCGATACGTCCACAGGCGCGCAAGTGGGCGGCGAGTTGCTGCTTGGGCCGCCGGAAACATTCGGCGCCGTGTTTGACGCGGGCTCGCCCCGGCTTGCGATCTGGTTCGAGGGGGTCGTGCAGCTGCTTGATACCGGCACGGGTGAAAACGGGGAGACCCTGCTGGAGCACGCGACGTCCATCACCGAGGCGCAGTTTGCGCTGGACGGGCGCAGGCTGGTGACGCTGCAGTATGATCAGACGGTCACGGTCTGGAACACGGAGACGATGGAGCCGGTGGGCGCGCCGATGCAGACGGACAGGCTGAACCTGCCCGTTCTGCCTGTCGGGGGACGGATGATCGTCTGGAATGGCGGGAACGGCCAGCTGGTCGATCTCGAGACGGGTGCACAGATCGGCGCGCCGATGGAGGTGTGGACCCAGGCGGAAGCGCAGGCGGAGGAATTCGGTGTGGCCTTCTCTTATGTCGATGTGAGCGCCGACGAGTCGCGCATCGCCGTGTGGAACAACAAGCGGATTGGCTTCTGGTCGTCAGTAGACGGATCAGCTCTGTGGCCGGTTTTCGTTCCGGATGCGGCCATCCTCACCGCTGCGCTGGCGCCGGATGGAACCCGGGCCGCCCTGCTGCTCGACGCGCCCCGGCAGGGTGCCGCCCTGTTCGATCTTGAAACGGGCGTTCTGCAAAAGGACGTTCTGGCGCATCCCACTTTTGCCGTGCAGGCCGAATTCTCGCCCGATGGCCGGACGCTGGCGACGGTTGCGAATGATGCCATGCTGCGGGTTTGGGACGTCGATACGGGCTCGCTCAAGGCGGACCCTGTGCCCATGGGTGCACCCGAAGCCGAGGTGAGGTTCTCGGGCGATGGCCGCCGCATGCTGGTGATCGTGGAGGGCGGCATCGCGCGCGTGTTCGATACCGCGACCGTCGCCGAACTGGCGATGTGGTCGGGCCGTTTTGCCATCGGCGATGCCGCCTGGCAGCAGGATGGGGGCAAGCTGATGATGTCTGAGCCCGAAGGCCGGCTGACCGAGATGGATATCGGCTGGGCGCAGCGCACCGGCGCCAGTGCGGAAGACATCGCGGCGGCGTGTGCGGCGAAACTGGCGGGCACGCCGGATGCGGGCGGGGTGCCTTTCGTGCGGCGGCTGGACGGCGACGCGACGTTTGCCGCGCCGATCCTGCGGGGGCGGGAGGGGGAGGATGTGTGTACGCCGCCGCCGGTGGCCTGGTGGGAGCGGGCGGCGGGGATGGTGTTCGGGTGGGCGTTCCGGTAGGCGGCCCGCGCCGCCAGCCGCACACACCTCGGTGCCTTCCCTCGGGGCGGTGATTAACATAACCTGACCTGGAAACCGAGCCGGAGTGGGACTATGGCGAAGGGAAACAAGGCGGTGGAGGCTGGCGGGGGCGACGGCGCGGGCGGGTTCGACTGGAAGTCGGTGCTCGTCAGGGCGCCGGTGACGCCGCATATCGTGGCGCTGACGCCGGCGCAGGGCTCGCCGGTGGTGGCGCGGCAGGTGGCGGCCAAATCGGACGTCTATCTCAGTATCAGCGTATTGTCCTTCTACCATCCGGAGGCGCGCCGGGGGCTGACCCGGCAGGTGCCGCTGATCTTCGCGGACGCCACCTGGCGCCGGCCGACGGAGACGGACCTGCCGCAGCTGAAAGTGATGGGGCCGAACCCGGAAGCGCATCCCAACATCAAGAGCCACGGGAATTATGCCTTTGGCGGGCGCACGTTCTTCGGGCCGGAGCGGTTTGACGGGTCGGTGGACCTGAACATCGGACTTCATCTGTTCAAGGACAACCAGGCCGGGCGCAAGGTGATTGACCTGGCGCGGGCGGGCTCCAAACTGTTGCCCAAGGGCGAGATGCTGATCCTCGGCGCGGCGCTGGACGGCGTGATCGATGGCGGGCTGAAGGCGCTGAAGGCGTTGCTGCCGGACAAGGAGACGCCGTGGATTGTCGGCGTGATCCGCAGCCTCACGCCGATCGGCGACGAGGCGTTCGAGACCGGCAGCTGGGCGGTGATTGCCGGCGGCGGGTCAGAGCCCGGCGAGCTGTATCTCGACCGGCACGATAATCTGCTGCGCGACACCAAGGGCCGGCCGCTGCAGCGCCCGTACATTGTCTATTCGATCGATGCGACGGACACCAATCCGGACCGGCTGCGGATCGGCAACATTCCGAAGGCGCGCGAACGTCTTCGCCAGGCGCACCTGAGCGCGCAGGACGTGTCCGACAAGAAGCTCGGCGATCTGTTCCGGCATTTTTGCCAGGAGGTGGAACTGTCTGACGAACTGACGGTGCGCGACCGTGACGAGATCATCGCGGAGGCCAAGCTGAAGTTTGACCGGATGATGGCGCAGCGCCAGGCGTTCAGGTTCGACGACGATCCGGCGCTGTATCCGTCCAAGGATGTTTCGCCTTCGGCAATCTCGGCAGTGCGGTCCGAACTGGACGGCGCGCGGGTGGCGAGCGAGACCGTGCAGACGATCAACGCGGCGCTGGAAGCGCTGTCGCGGCCGGATGACGAGGCGGGCGAGGATGACGGCATGGCCGAACTCGTCCGTGAGCTGAGCACGGCTGTGTCGGACTTTGCCGCGCTGGTGCGCAGCAATCCGGAGCCCTACCGGGAGCAGGCGCGCATCGTGGCCAAGACGCTGCGGGACGGCTGGGAAATGAAGACGCTGCTGGAGCTGGCGACGGCGGTTCGCGCTGGCGGCGTGGAGCATGGCTGGCTGAGTTATTTCGGCGCGGCGGCGGACATCGAGCTGAACGGGGTGCCAAGCCTCGAGGCGCTGGCGCGGGTGGCCAGGGGCGACGTGGCGCCGCCGATGGTGGCGGAGGCGTTCCTCGCCAAAGCGATTGACCTCGCCGGGGCGGATTACGAGAACGATCCGAAGTTGCTGTCGGATTGCCTGGGCCTGCAGGGGCGGATCTGGAAGCACCGGGCGGTGCGGGCCCGCGAGGTGAACGATGCGGCGCGGGCGGCGTTCGAGCGGTCCTACCAGCACTATCTCCAGGGCATGGCGATCGGCGCTGATGCGCAGTTTCACCAGGTAAACCTCCTTGGACTGATGAACGCCGCCGAGCGGCGCGGTATTCCGCTGGGCCGCAAGTCCGATGCGGTGAAGTGGGCCCGCGAGATCTTGAAGCAGATCAAGAAGGGCGGGGCGGATACCGACTGGAAACTGGCCAATGCTGGCGACGCGGCGCTGTTCCTCGGGCGCGACGCCGAAGCGGCGGAATTCTACACGCTCTACCTGCAGGAAGCGAAGAACAAGCCGTTCGCGGTGAACACGACGCGCCGGCAGCTGATCGAGGTGTGGGGCATCGATCCCAAGGGCAATACCGAGCTGTCGCAGATCGTGCGGACCATGGGCCAGCTGTCGATGCGCTCGCTGGCGACGGTGTCGATGACGGTGGAAGAGATCGAGGCGATGGCCGAGACGGCCGAGACCGGGGACGAGAAGCTGGAGGCGCTGCTGGGCGGGCCGCCGGCGATTCCGGCGCGGCAGATCCGGCAGGTGCTGCAACTGGCGCAGAATGTCGGCAAGGTGACGGCGCAGAATGGCCGGGCCATCGGCACGGGGTTCCTGCTGCATGGCAAGTACCTGCACCCCGCGCTCGCCAACGAATATGTGTTCCTGACCAACGACCATGTCGTGTGCGATGCGAAGACCTATCGCGGGTCGATCAGCTCGTCCGAAGCCTGCATCCTCTTCGAAGACCTGAACCCGGGTGAAGTCTATTCCGTGTCGGAAGTGTTCTGGCGCTCGGACGCGCGAGTGCATGACTGCGCGATCCTGCGGCTGCAAAGGCAGCCCGAGGGTGTGCAGCATGAGCTCACCTTGCAGGACTCGCTGCCGCTGCGCCACCAGACGGAGACCGGGCAGGCCGACAGGGCCAATCCGTCCACCGCGCCGCGCGTGTTCATCATCGGGCATCCGAGCGGGCGCGGGCTGGAGATCACGTTCGAGCAGAATTTCCTGATCGACCACGAGTTGAGAAATTCCGCCGCCAAGGCAACGCCGCAGCCGGTCCGCATCCACTACCGGGCGCCGACCGAGCCGGGCAATTCGGGCAGCCCCGTGCTGAGCGCCAACAGCCTGCAGCTGGTCGGCATCCACCACAAGACCACGAAGGAACCGCTGCTGCCCCGGCGCCTGAAGCCGAACGAGACCTACGAAGCCAACGAAGGCATGTGGATCCAGGCGATCATTGCAGCGGTCCGGGCGGAAAAGGGCGATGCAACGCCGGCGCGGCCGGGCGGCGGCAATGGGGCGATACCGGCGCCGGTGGTCCAGCCGGCCGTGGCGGCCGCGCCTGCAACGGTTTCGCTGGCCCCGGCGGGCCGGTTTGAATCCCTGGCCGAAGGCGACGATGCCTTCTTCGAGAACATGGACGGCCGGCTCGACACGGCGCAGGCCGATTATGAAGGCATGGGGCCGGCGGCGCTGGAATCCGGCGCGTCGGCGGTGGCCGCCTTCGCCGCTCTCAGCCCGAAGCCGAAAGCGCGCTGGGCGGCGCTGGCGGATCATCCGGACACGAAGCATCTGGCGCACCTCGCCATCAACCTGAACAACGGTATGCAGTTCGACGTCAGCGGCGCGATCTTGCGCCAGGCGCTGGCGGTTGCGGCCATGCCCGTTGGAGCGAGCTGGAGCCGGCGGGTGTTGTTCGGCGTGCGGGGCGCGTCGGTGAAGCCGGAGCCGAAAACCGGCGCGGCGCCGGAGTTTGCCGATACGCTGAAACTGATCGAGGCCGAGCCGGACCATCTGGATTACCGGTGCGTGATGGGCGTGTGGGACCGTGACACGGACCGGGTGTGGATGTGCCCGGCGTCCACCGTTCCGGCCATCGGTTATCTCTGGCATGCGACCCATGAGCGGGACGCGGCGCGCATGGGGATGGGCGCCAACCTGCTGCCGCCGGGCGTCTACGAGCATGTGGTGGGCACGCATGCGAATGGCGGCAACACACGCCAGCCGGGCGCCTTCCGGCAGAAGTCCAAATATTGCGTGATGCGGCTGGCGAGCCCGGAGCTGTGCTTCCGGTCCGGCAATATCCGCTGGGACACGACGTCGGACGCGGCCGGGCCGAACATCTGGAACAACATCCATGCCGGGCTGGTGGCGGGACCGAACTGGGGGGCGAAACATTTCTCCGCCGGCTGCCAGGTGGTGCAGGGCACGGTGAAGCCGCCCGACCAGCGCGACACGCCGGTTGGGCATTGGGAGACCTTCCGGATCGCGGCCGGATTGGCGCCGAAGCCCGAAGTGTCGCCGGTGCCGGGGGGCGGCAATCCGCGCGTGGTGAAGACCGCCGAGGACGGCCAGGCCTTTACCTATGTGCTGCTGACGGCGCGCGAAGTGCGGCTGGCGGCGGAAAACATGGACAGAGAGCCGACCGACCTGAAATTCTTCAAGCTGCGCCGGGGCAGCCAGGGCGATACGGTCAAGGCGTTGCAGACGGCGTTGGGGCTGCAGGCGGACGGGGATTTCGGCTACCTGACCCAGCGCGCGCTGATCGAGAAGCAGTTGAAACTGGGGCTGGAGGCGGACGGCGTGGTGACGAGCGCCAACGCCGCCGCGCTGGGGATCACCTGACGCCCGCATGAGGAGGAGAGGGTATGCCATTCATCGACACATCGGCCGGTTCAGCGGGGTTGGAAAGCGGCGGCGAGGAGGGGCTGGAGGCCCTGCGCAGGCAGACCCATGTGGGCACGGGGCAGGTGCGCCGGCGCCTGATTGCCGTTGCCATCCTGGCGGAGATGGAAAAGCATGGACGCACACTAGCCGTGGTGACCCGTCCGTATGCCTACATGCATGAGGTTTACGACCAGCAAGTGATCGTCAATGTTCCGCAGGGGTTCGTGACGGATTTTGCGTCGATCCCGAAACCGTTGCAGGCGATTATTCCGCCGTTCGGACGCCACGCGCCGGCGGCGGTGCTGCATGACTATCTCTACGCCATCGGCCAGAAGAAAGCCCGTCCGCTGGCTGACCGGTTGTTCCTGCATGCGATGCGGGAAGCAGGTGTGCCGGCCTTCCGGCGATCGTTGATGTACCGGATGGTGCGGCTGTTCGGCGGCGGCGGTTACGGCTTGCGGGAAGACTGGATGTTCGTGGACACCGAAAACGGGGATCCCGCAGAACCACCATTTGATCACACCGGCATTTCCTGGGCGCCGGAAAAGCCGAAGCGCGGACGCAAGGCGAAAACCGCTCCGCCTGCGGACGACATGCGCCCGGCCTGACGGCCGTTGCGCGCTCAGGCGAGCGCGTGGGCGAGGGCGTTGATCAGCTTGTCCTTGCGGCGTTCCCATTCGGGCAGGTCTTCGTAGGGCACCATCAGGGGATGGGTCTTGGCGGCGGCGTCCTTGACGGCCCCGTGGCGCCAGCCGTCGCGCTCCTTCTGGGCCAGCCATTGCTGGTGCTGGGTGTGTCCGTTCGGGGCGGGGTGCTCGAGCGCGTGGATCACGCTTTCGCGGGTGGAGGCGTGCATCCAGGCGGGGGCATCGTCCCAGGCGGGAATGTCGTGCTGGCCATGCGCGGCGGCCCAGGCGCGAAGCGCTTCGTGGACGGTGCGGGCGATGGCGGCGAGGCGGTGGTCGTCGGGGAGAGGCATGGGGGGAGTTTCGGCGGATTGGCGGCGGCGGGCAAGGGGGCGGGGTGTAGACTGTTCGAGACCCCCGCCTTCGCGGGGGTGAGCGGATGAAAGGTTCACTGGACGAGGCCCATGGTGCAGGCTAGGTCGGCCGTATGACACAGACACGACCGCGCCTGCTGGCCTTCGAGACGATCCGCAATTTCCGGGATTTCGGGGGCTATGAGAGCTGTCTGGGCGGGCGGGTGAAGATGGGGCGGCTGTACCGGTCCGGGCACCATGCAGAGGCGAGCGAGGACGAGCTGGCCAAGATGGACGCGCTCGGCATCCATGTGCAGGCCGACCTGCGGCGCCCGGACGAGCGTGAGAAGCAGAAGAGCCGCTTTGCGGCGCCGGTGACGATCACCCATGAGGGCGGGCGCGAGACCGAGGCGCCGCACATGCGGTTTCTGTCCCAGGTCGGCGTGGACGCCGAGACGGCGGACCTGTGGATGACCGAGTATTACGAGCTGGCGCCGTTCAAGGCGCACCATGTGGCGATGTTCAGCGACTGGTTCGTGAAGCTGGCCGAGGCGCCGGGCGAGACGGCGGGGCTGGTGAACTGCGCGGCGGGCAAGGATCGCACGGGCATCCTGTGTGCGCTGACGCATCATGTGCTGGGCGTGTCGGAAGCCGATATCCGCGCCGATTATGACCTGACCAACCAGGCGGTTGGTGTGGACCAGCGGCTGCCGGAAGCGGCGGCCTATTTCAACCAGATGCTCGGCAAGACCTACCCGGCGGAAGTGTACCGCCCGTTCATGGGTGTGCATCTGAAATATCTCGACCGCGCCTATGCGGCGATCCATGCGAAGACGGGGACGGTGGACGCCTACCTGACCGATGTGCTCGGCGTGGACGCGGCGCTGCATGCCGAGCTGCGGGCGAAGCTGATTGAGGCTTAGGGGCAGGGGGCGGCTCAGCCCCCTCCGTCAGCCCGCTGCGCGGTCTGCCACCTCCCCCGCAGGCGGGGGAGGATAAGGGCGCGCGTTGAAGCGCGCTGCGACTGCGTCTGCGTCTCACGGCTTCACACCTTGTTCATCCGCGTTAAGGTTTTTGCGTCTGCCCCCAGCGACCAGAAGGAAGCCCGACGCCGTTGCGATTCCTCGTGAGGATCTTCGAATCGGCCCGCGATTTCGGGATCGGGCTGGCGCGGTGGACGACGCGGGTGCCGGCTTTTGTGGTGCGCGGCGGGCAGCGCCGGACGGTGGGCCTGTTCCTGCTGGTGTTGGCAGTGCTGTATTTCGGCGCCTTGCTCTGGTTTGGCTGGCTGAACGGGGCGTTGCTGATCAATGGCAAGGCGCGCTGGCATGCGTTCCAGTTTGCCGATCTCAGGGCCCGCGCGGTGGCGATGTATGACGCCGAGGGGCGGTATTTCGGGATCGTGCATCCGGAGACGGAGAACGACCATCTCGGCGAGTTCGACCGGGGCGATCTCAGTGCCTACAATGCCTCGCCCGACCACAAGGCGGTGCCGGTGGCGGAGGCGCCGCCGTATTTCTGGCGCTGCGTGGTGTACACGGAAGATCGCCACCGGGGCGAATGGCGCAACCGCTACGGCGTGGACGTGCTGCACCTGGCGCGCCTGCCGGTGAGTTCGCGCGGCGGCTCGACGATCGAGATGCAACTGGCACGCTCGATGTGGAAGATGCACTCGCGCAATTCGGACCCGATGCTGCGCAAGTTCCATGAGCTGAGCGAAGCGCCGGTGCTGAACCATTACCTGGCGCGTGGCGGCGACACGAAAGGACTGGAGCGCTGGTTCTCGCAGCATGTGCCGCTGGTGCAGGGCGGCGGCGACGAACAGGGCAGTCTCTACGGTGTGTATGCGGCGGGCCAGTTCCTGTTCGGCAAGCGGGCCGAGGAGCTGGACGCGGCCGAGCAGCTGGTGCTGGCGGCGGCGGTGCGCCGGCCGATTGCCTGGCCGGCGGACGAGGAAGCGCGGGCGGGCATCCTGTATGACCTGATCGGCGTGGAGAAGGACATGGGCCGGGCGCTGCTGTGCGCGAGTGACAAGGCGCGGCTGGCGGACGGGACGCGCGTGATCGAGGACGCAAGGGTGCGCAAGCGGACGCGCGAGCGGCTGGCCGACCTGCGCGTGCCGGCGAATGTCGGACGGACGGATCCGGCGTTCCTCGAGATCCTGCGGGCGGAAGGGATCACGGCGGCGCAGCCGCTGGTGGCGCCGATGCGGCTCGGCAAGGAGCTGGCGCCAAACGTGCAGCGCGAAGTGGTGGCGGAGCTGACCGACCTGTTTGCGCCGGCATCCGGCGCGAAGGTGGCCCCTCCCGCCAAAGGGCAGCCGACGCGGTTGCAGGGGGCGCACCCCTGGCGCGGCCGGGTGCGCGAGGTGGATGTGACGCTCGACGTGGCGGAGAATTCGCGGTTCCGCGCCGAGGCGCGGGCGGCGGCTATCGCGCTGGGCGAGACACTGGTGCAGACGGGCAAGTTCCGGAGCGGGGCGCTGCCGGTGCAGGTGCTCACCGAGACGGGCGGCCTACAGATCCACGAGGGCGACATGCCGCTGGTGATTGCGGCGGCGGACGAGACGGGCCGGATCGTGCGCTATTACAACTCCTCCGCCACGACGGCCTATTCGGGTTACGGCACGACGCGACCGCTGATCCGGGGCTTCGGGCGCGGGCCGTATGACCGGGCGCAGGAGGCGCGGCCGGTGGGCTCGGTGGCCAAGCTGGCGGCGGCGCTGCTGCTGGCGCAGGGCGGCGAGACCCGTCCCGACAAGACGGTGAGCAATGCCTGCATGCCGGGCCTGTCGCAGCGGTGTGCGGGATCGGCGACCGGTGCGACGCCGGCCCGGGTGACGTTGCGCCGGGCGTTCGGGTCGTCGCTCAATCCGGCGGTGGTGCGCGCGCTGGGGGATGGCACGACGCTGGAGAAGACGGTGTCGCTGATGGACGCGCTGGGCTTTTACCTGCCCGCGCAGAACCGGGGCACGCCGGTGGCGACCAACCTGGCGCTGGGCCGGTTCGCCGGGCGTCCGCGTGCGGTGCACTGGCTGGCGGCGGCGGCGCTGTCGGCGGCCCAGGGCAAGACCGGGGCGGTGGTCCAACCCTACTTCGTCGAGCGTTACCGGCTGATCGAGCCGGCCGCGCAGGGCGACTATACGTTCCGGCAGGAAACGCCGGCGCGCACGTCCATCGAGGTGCATGAGGGCATCGGGGAGGGCGGCGCGCTGTTCCTGAAGGCGGTGCTCAGCCAGCCGGTCTGTGATGCGAAGGATGGCACGCTGCGGCGGCTGAACGCCTGGTGCGCGGCGGGGCGCACGGATGTGGCGCTGCACATCGCCAAGACGGGATCGGTGCCGGCGGGCGCGGCGGGCGGTGCCTTCAACGAGTCCGATCTCTGGATTGCCGGCGGAATCGAGTTTTCCGACGGGCGATCCTATTCGTATGTGATATCGCTGGGCGCCGGTTCGCCGCGCGCCGCCTTTGCGGACAATCTCGGCGGCGGCATCCTGTCGCCGCTGGCCGATGTCCTGCTGCAAGATCTCCTGGAGGACCAGACGTGAAGTTTCCCTGGCAACGCCGCGACGAAACTGCTGAACCCTCCGCAGGCGGACGGAACATGAATGACGCGGTTGACGCCGCCGCCCGGAACATGGGCCGGCTGGCGGCGGCGACAAAGGCGCTGCCGATCTTTGCCTCGATCCCGATTTTCTGTCTCGCCGTGTTCGTGACGATCTCGTTCATCGGCACCTATACGGGCATGCTGCAGGTGCTGCAGTCCGGCGATAACAGCTTCGGGTTTTTCGGCACGGCCGGGGTGTTCCTGTTCATCTTCGCGACGACCGTGATCATGGCTTATGCCGTGAGCGAGATGTTCCGGTCGGGCCGTGATTTCTGGCCGCGGATGTCGCTGGTGGCGACCTATATCGTGACGCTGCTGATCTCGGTGAGCTTCGGGTTTGCGTTCTACTGGACGCAGCTGGAAGCGCGCTCGCAGGCGGTGGGCGACGCCGAACGCTATCTCACCGTGTTCGACCGCGAGATCACGGTGGCCGATACGCAGCTGGGGGGCACGCTGGCGACACTGACGACGCTGAACACCAATTTCACGCAGCTGTCGGAAACCGAACAGGCGAGCGGCAACCAGTGCGGCGAGGTGTCGGGCGGCGGCGACGGGCCGAGGACGCGCCATCTGGCGGCGCGCGCGGGCGAGGTGAACGCGCTGGTGATGGCGCTGACACCGCAGATCGAGAATGTGCGGGGCGAGGCGGAAGCCGTGCGCAGCTCCATCGAGGAGGTGCGCGCCATCGGCGCCAAGACGGCGGGCGACGTGACGCCGGCGCAGCGCGAGGAAGTGTTCCGCAAGGCGGCCGGCGCGGCCAACAAGGCGGGCGCCACGCTGGAGGCGCTGGCGACGAGCCAGAGCGTGAAGAATTACATCGCGGACCTGCGCACCTGGGCGGGGGAATATGCCAACCCGGCGCTGACGCGGGTGGAGAGCGGCACCGGCGCGCGGTTCAAATGCTACAACACGACGATTGCCAGCCAGCTGAACGGCGTGGCGGCGGATCTTGAGGCGCTGCCGGTGCTGCCGATTTCGGAGCTGGACAGCTATGCCGGGGCGGCGGCGACGCGGGAAGCGCTGGACCGGTTCTGGTTCACGCTGACGGCGCCGGTGCGCGCGGTGACGGGCGGGCCCTCGACGCAGACCGAGACCGAGCGCGAGGACGCCGTGCGCCGCGATGCCATCCGCGAGGTGATGGTGCGTCAGGGCGAGGAGGTGACGCAGGACAATCTGTCGAGCTCGCAGGTGAAGGACCTGGTGGAGTCGCAGCAGGGGCTGCGCCGGAACGACGCGCTGCCGCTGGGGCTCGCGATCGTGATCGACTCGCTCCTGTTCCTGTCGGCGCTGTGGAGCCAGCCGAGCCAGAAATTTGCGGCCTTCGCGCGGATGATGAAGGACCTGCGCGGCGAAAAGGAACGGCCGCTGGGACTGGTGCAGGGGTCGAAGGACATTCAGCACAATCCGGATTTCGAATTCCTGCGGCCCTACGTGTTCACGCATTTTGACGAGCCCTACCTGGCATTGCCGGTGAGCGGGCCGCTGGCCAAGGAGACCGGCACGCAGATTCTCAACACGCTGCGGATTGCCTGGCAGGCGGGCAAGATCATCAAGCGGGCGAGTGTGTCCTCGGCGACGATCGCGCGGCAGCTGGCCGAGGCGGGCAGCCCGCTGCTGGCGCGGATGGCGGCGCCCGAGGCTGAGCCGGTCGAGGAGGACGTGTATTCCGATGACCGCGAGCCGATGGCGGCCTCGCCGTTTCCGCTGAAACTTCCGAAGTCGCAGGCGACGTTCGTGGCTTACCGGTTCCTGCCCGGCGCGTTCGAGCAGATGGTGCTGCAGGCGATGGTGCCGAACATGCCGGGAGCAGAGGCGGACGCCGAGGCCCTCGGCGACGGGGATGACCGGGAGGCCTGATCCGGCAGGCGTTAACGCGCCGGAAACGAAATTTCCCGATGGTCGGCAGGGACTGCTGGCGGCCTTGGCATGAGGCCTGGGCTGCCCGCGACGACCGAGGCAAACCCGATGAACCCGCACAAACCGGCCCCTTCAGCGATCACCCCTTCGGTGCCCGACGTGATCAACCGGATCGGCCGGGACGCCGGCAAGGCGGTCCATCCGGACGCCTTCAAGGTGCAGCTGATTGCGCGCAGCCCGGACACGAAAGTGGCCCGCGAGATGCTGGCGCGGCTGCCGGAATTCGAGGCGCAGGGCGTTGGTTTCGAGGCGATTTTCACGCGGCTGAGCGGCACGGATGTGCTGGGCGCGGTGGCGGTAGTGTACGGCGCCGAGACCGCGCGGCGGACCGTGCGCGTGGTGAATATTCCCGAGCAGGGCGAGATTGTCGAACAGGTGAATTTCGGCCGCGTGGCGGTGTGGACGGGCAAGCCGCTGAAGGCCTGGGTTTCGACTGCGTTTGAGGACGGAAAGTTGTCGATGAGCGGCGAGGGCAGCGACGCCGCTCAGCTGGCGAGCCTCGCCTTCCGCGCGCTGTGGAGCGTGGCCGAAGCGCCGGCGAATGATTTCGGGCCTGCGGGATTGAAGGCACTTTCGGCAGGCTGAGCTGCTGTAGATAGCTGCCCAAACCGGTACCAGCATTTGACCTGACCGCTTTCAACGAAGCGATTTTCGGAGAAGTATGGTCACTGCAGAGATTTACTGATGCCCGCCATCGGCGCCAATCCGACACGTTTCGTCGCTCGTGAAATAGGCGCGGCCGGCGAAGAAGTCATGCACCTGGCTGCACATCAACTCTTAACTCATCGATCTTCTTGCGCGAACGGGCATCGACAAGGCCTCTCAGGATATCTGCGCGTGCGCCGAGCCAGGCCAGTTCTTCGGCGGTGATGGTGTAATGCTCGGAATAGCGGGCATCGACATAGGCGCGTTTGAGCAGTTCAAACAGGCGGCGGTGCTCCTTTGTGTCGCGCGGCCAGACAGTGATCAGGTCCGGGTCGATCTGTTCGGCCAGGGCCCGGAGGAATTTGATGCTGTGGGTCGAGGGCGAGTAGTTGGTCTCTACAAGGAGCAGGCAAGTGTAAGCTCGTTCTGCAGCTTGGTGCAGTGTGAAGGCTGCGTCCCTAAAATTACCTCGGCCCAAGTAAAACTCTGCGCCTTCTAAAGCGTGATCAATCCGAGGGAACCAGTCCTCGTAATGCTTCTGCGCGGTGGCGAGCGCTTCTTCCGGGGTCTGTGGCTTTGGTGTGATGAAGGGTGTGCTGCCCTTCAGATCGTAGAGCGCGATGCCGTCCTTGATGATGTCGGAGAAGAAATACTGACCCATCGCCAGCGCGTTGTTCACCTCGTCCAGCGTGTGGACAATGAAATTGACCGGGGTCTTGAGGCCCGCATCATGCATCAGCTTGTCTTCGGCGTGATACCAGTAGGTGGCAAAATCGACGACGCTCTGCTGGTTGACCACGATGAGTAGGTCATAGTCGCTCAGGTAGCCTTTGGCCGTGTGCGGCTCGTCCACCCAGCCGCCCCGCGCGTAGGACCCAAACAGAACGATCTTGAGGATCCGGCCGTCCTTCTTCTTTGCAGAAGAGGCGTTCTTCATCGCATCGGCAAACTCGGCAAACAGAATGTCCGTCACACGTGCGAGTTCGCGCTGCTTGCCTGGGGGGAGATGGTCGAGATCGCTTCGCATGGCGCCCATATTAGGCAAGCGCGCGCATTGTGCAAAGCGCCAATCCAATTTGCGGTAGATGTGGCTGGGGAAATCTGAACAGCGCGGTTGGGTGAGATTTCTGCCCGCAGATCAGGCCCACTTCAACATGCTGCAACCAATCCCGGTTGCGGTACAACCACAAGGGCAGAAATCCACTTATAGAGCGACCGGAATCTGTTCAGACGAACCTAGCCACCTCTGGGTCTCGGATCGCGAGATACGAATCAGCAGGCCAAAGGCGGCTTTGGCGCAAAGCGCCGCTGTTTTTGCGAAGAAAGGCGAACTGGTGCCCGCTTTTGCACAGGAATGGTGCACCCAAGAGGATTCGAACCTCTGACCTTTGCCTTCGGAGAGGCTACGAAACCCGTCAGCCCGTGCGGAAGGATTTGCGGCCGAAATAGGGGTTTGGGGTTTCCGGCGGGGAGGGCGGCGTCTCGTCGCTGACCGTTTCGGGGGTGGGCGCCGTATTTGCGGCGGTTTCATCCGTGACCGGATCAGCCTCGGCTTCGGCTGGCGGCGCGGCAGCCGGCCTGGTCAGCAGTGTACGGATATATCCGGCAGCCGCGCGGGCGGTGGAGACCTCGAGATCCGGCACGGATTTGTCCAGACGCTTGGCGAGCAGCCTGGCCTGATGGTGCGAGAGCGACTTCAGCTGGGATTCGAAAACCTCTTCGCCGACAGCTGCGCGCAGGGCGGTCATGCTTTCGGCGGTCTGGCCGGCAGCGGTCAGCAGTTTCTTGACGATGAGGCCCGAGGCGGCCGCCCAATCCTTGTCGGCCACGCCCTGCAGGTCGTCCCGCGCGGCGACGAGGGCCTGGATCGCCAGAAAACCGGGGGAGCCGCCACCGAAGCTCATGCCAGCTTCTCCCGGACTTCGCCGAGCAGGGACTCGATGATGTTGAGCGCGTCGCCCGGCCACTTGGCCTGCAACGTGGGATCGGGCCCGAGTTCGATCGGGTTGGACGCAAAACCGGATTTCAGCGGGATGATGGTTTTGAACATCGCGAACTCGGTTTCCTTGGCGTTCGACGCATCGCGCATGGCGCCGAGCACGACCTGCTGGTGAGGCGTGTTGTCGAAGCGGGTGGCCAGTACGACCGGGAGCGTGGCGATATCCCGGTTGCGCAGGTTTTTCATGATGTCACCCGTGAAAAGGTCGAGACCGAGGGTCGACATGAAATCCGGGATCGTCGGCACAATGATCAGGTGGCTGGCGGCGAGGACGGTTTCGGTCATCACCGAGATGCCGGGCGGGCAATCGAACAGGATGACGTCGTACTCGGCCTTGAGGAGATTCAGATCGTCGCGCAGGCGCTTGCCGACCTGGTTCTGCAGCGCCTCCATCGCGTAGCCCTTGGCGGTGAGCTCATAGATCAGCTCGCGCTCGGTCTTGCGCAGACGCGGCGAGGACGGGATCAGGTCCAGCGGCAGGGGCTTGCCCTTGAAGGTGACGTCGCTGGCATTGGTGACGATGAACTCCGACAGGCGGCGCTGTTCGCCGGCGAAGAAATTTTCTAGCAGCCAGTCTGAAATCGTGGCGTAGTCGTTGATGGCGCGGAACAGGTGTTCGTCGCCGGCATGACCGAAGATCAGCAGCGAGGCGTTGGCCTGGGTATCAAGGTCGATCACCAGCGTGCGCATGCCGGCGGCAGCGAAGGCTTCGGACAGGCTGACACAGGTGGTGGTCTTGCCGACCCCGCCCTTGGAGTTGGCAATGGAAATAACGCGGGCCGACATGGAGTTTCTCTCTTTCGGTCTTGTCCGATCTTGCCGTCCGGTGATGGCAGATTTGGGGGCGCAAGAAAACACTCGTGCCTACATTTTCTCGGCGGAACGAAATAAAAATTCCCTAACGATTCAAAGTATCAGAAAATTTCCTCTGAATTTCGGCCCCCGCCAATCCGGCAGGGTGTCCACCGGGGTTAGCTTCACGGCCATCGAGACAGCCGGAGCGAGCGGACACCGACATGAAATGGACCTGGCCTTTTGGAAACCCGGCACGCGAGGCGAAGACCGCCTGGCCGCTGGCGATGCTGAGCGAACCGCGCGCCGCCAGTTGGGGCGCACGCGATGCCGGCGCCCTGATCCGCGACGGATACCTGCGCAATGCGGTGGCGTACCGCTGTGCGCGGATGGTCGCCGAGGCGGCGGCGTCGATTCCGCTGAAGACCGCCCATCGGGGCGCCGGGGCGCTGCTGCGCCGGCCTTCGCCGGAGACGGCGCCGGCGGGGTTCATGGAGGCGGTGTTTTCCGAGCTGCTGCTGAGCGGCAATGCCTTTGTGGAAGCCGTGCGCCTGCCGGGCGAGCGCGCCATCGCGGCACTGTTCCCGCTGCGCAGCGGGGCCGTGCGGCCGGTGACCGATGCGCGCGGCTGGGTCGAGGCCTGGGCCGTTCGGGGACGGAGGGGCGAGGAGCGGATGGTGCGCCGCGACGCCGAGGGCTGGAGCCCGATGCTGCAGGTGAAGCTCTATCATCCGGCGGACGAGACGATGGGCCTGCCGCCGCTGGCGGCGGCGCGCCGCGCGCTGGACCTGCACAATGCGAGCGCGGACTGGGCGAAATCGCTGATCGACAATGCAGCCAAGCCTTCCGGGGCGCTGGTTTATGGCGGGGGCGGACGAATGCCGCCGGACCAGTTTGACCGGCGGAAGGAGGAACTCGAGGCGGGCGCGCGGCTGGTGCTTCTGGACGCCGCCGTCCAGTGCGCCGAGGTGTCGGCAACCGAGCGCGGGCTCGGCCTGATCTGGAGGGCGCAGGGGTCCGAAGCGGTCACGTCCCTGTCCTTCGACAGCCGCGAGACCTTGCCCTGGGCGCCGTGCCATCTGCGTGTGCGTGCGGGGCAGGCGAGCTGGATACGGCGCGGCCGGGACATTCCGGACAGCTGGACGTTTCCGGAAGCGCCAAATGGCGGCCGGTTCGCGGCCGAGTTTGATTCGGGCAGCGGGTTTGCGGGGCGCATCGAAACCGAGGAACCCGCCTGCACGGTTCCGCCGGGCACGCTGGCCTTGCGCGTGGCCGAAATCGGGCCGGATGGCCGCACCGGTCCATGGCTTTCAATCGGGCCCGGATCACCTTACCTATAAGGGAGTCCATTGAAATCGCGGCAAGGAGCCCCGTTTTGGCGCTCGATCCTTATTCAGTTCTGGGGGTGCCCCGCTCGGCCACGGAAGCCGAGATCAAGAAGGCGTACCGGACCAAGGTGAAAGCCTTGCACCCCGACCAGCACCCGAATGACGCGAAGAAGGCCGACGAGTTCAAGCGGGTCTCGTCGGCGTATGACATCATCGGCGATGCCGAGAAGAAGGCGAAGTTCGATCGCGGCGAAATTGACGGCGATGGCAATCCGAAGGGATTTGCCGGCGGCGGGTATCCGGGCGGCGGGACACGCTGGGAAGGTGCCGGCCCCCATGGCAGCCCCCAGGGTGATCCGTTCGAGGATATCCTCTCCGGCATGTTCGGCAGCGGCGCACGTCGGCGCAATCCCGGACCTCAGAAGGGACGCGACGTCCGCTACCGGGTCGAGATCTCGTTCGAGGACGCCGTGACCGGTGCCCGGCGCCGGATGACGATGGCCGATGGCAGCGCGCTGGACGTGAACATCCCCGCCGGTATCACAAGCGGCCAGACCCTGCGCCTCAAGAGCCAGGGCCAGCCCTCGCCCTCCGGCGGCGCGCCGGGGGATGCCTTGCTCGAAGTGGACGTCCAGTTGAGCCCGGTCTGGACCCGTGACGGCAAGGACCTGCGGATGCCCCTGAGCGTGGACCTGCGCACGGCGGTGCTCGGAGGGACGGTGGAGGTGCGCACGCCTTCCGGGCCGGTGACGCTCAAGGTTCCGGCTGGGACCAATACGGGCGCGCAGCTGCGCCTGAAGGGCAAGGGCGTGCAGGTGACGCCGCCGGGAGACCTCTATGTCCGCTTGGAGATCGTGCTCAGCGATCCGCGTGACGAAGGCCTGAAGCGCTGGGCCGAGGGGCGGTAACAACGCGGGTTCTGCCGGACATCATCCGGGCACGGCAGGATTATTCGGCGGTGACAAGGAGGCGCAGGGCTTCCGCTTTGACGCCGTCCACGGCGCCGGCGATCTTGTCCAGATTGCTGGCATCGGACCCGTTCGCGACCTCGTCGAATATGACCCGGCAGCCGGTGCCTTCCGGCAGGACCGTGATGGTCCAGACGACATCGACGGCCATGGACTGAAGCGGACCGAACGGCGCGGCCAGCCTCAATTGTTCGCCCGGTTTGACATAAAGCACGGTGCCGTGGGCCACCGAGCCGCCATCCCATTCCTCTTTCCACTGACCACCAGCGCGCGGGTCAAGCGACAGGTTTGCCGAGTCGCCGGAATAGGAATGCGCCGGGCTCCACCAGGATTCGGGATGCACCAGCCGGTTCCACATTGCGCCGGGCGCGAGCGGCGAGACCGCTTCATGCCGCAACGTATAATGGCTGGGTGTGGCGGCGATGACGTCGGCATGGGCCGAAGCGCCGGCGGCGGCCAGAACGAGTGAGCCGAGCAGGTGTTTCATGCGGGATCCCCGGGGGTTGAGTGCGGGTACAATCTACCCGCTTTTTGCGACAAGGTCTTCCCGTAACGGCAAGCCTTGCAGGGTTAACCCGTTCCAACTGCGCCATTCACTTCACGTTCAGAGCTTCGCCAGCATATGAAGCCTCATGAACCGCACGATTGCCCTTCTTGCCGCCATCGGCCTGATGCTTGCCCCCGCCGCCTTTGCGGATGGCAAGGGGAAGGGCAATGACCGCGAGCCTGAGCGCGATACGGCGTGGTCCGGCTGGACCAGCGGCGATATTGCCCAGCGCGACGAACGGGGCTGGGGCGACCAGTTTTCCCCGGGCCAGGCGCGCGACGCGGTCAAGCAGGGCCGCACGGTGCCGCTGAGCCGGATCTTCCAGTCCCTCAAGCGCGAATATGGCGGATACCAGCTGGGCGCTGATCTCTATTCGCGCGACAGCGGCGGCGCCGTTTACGAAATCGACTGGCTGACCGATGACGGCCGCAAGGTTCATGTTACGGTCGATGCTGAAACCGGCGCGGTACTTGACCGCACCGGTGGCTGACGCGTTATCTCAGGTTTTCAGGAGACCAGGCACATGAGAATCCTCGTGGTCGAAGACGATGCAGACCTCCGCCGGCAACTGGCGGACGCGCTCTCGCAGGCGGGCTATGCGGTTGATCTCGCGGCGGACGGTGAAGACGGCCAGTTCCTCGGCGAGACAGAACCCTATGACGCGGTCGTCCTCGATCTCGGTTTGCCGAAGATTGACGGGGTCAGCGTGCTGAAGAGCTGGCGCAAGGAAGGCAAGGCCTTCCCGGTGCTGATTCTCACCGCCCGCGACCAGTGGAGCGAGAAGGTGGCCGGGTTCGACGCCGGCGCCGACGACTATCTCACCAAGCCGTTCATCACCGAGGAATTGCTGGCGCGCCTGCGTGCGCTGCTGCGCCGGGCGGCGGGGCATTCGGCGGCAACGCTGGAGTGCGGCAAGCTGATGGTCGATACCCGCGCCGCGCGGGCGACGGTCAATGGCGAGCCGATCAAGCTGACGGCGCACGAATACCGTGTGCTCTCCTACCTGATGCACCATCAGGGCCGGGTCGTGCCGCGTACGGAACTGGTCGAGCATATCTACGACCAGGACTTCGACCGCGACTCGAACACGATCGAGGTGTTCATCGGGCGCCTGCGCCGCAAGATCGGTCAGGACCGGATCCAGACCGAGCGCGGGCTGGGCTACCGGCTGATCGTGCCCGAAGGCGAGGTGCGCGTTGCGGGCTGACGCGAATAGGGGCTAAACCGCCTCCATGAGCGAGCCTGCCCCAGCCTTGCAGAAAAGCCTGTTTGATCGCTGGTCCAGCGTGTCGCTGGCGCGCCGCATCACGATTGCGGCCGGCATCTGGGGCGTCTTCGTCCTGATCGGCGGCGCGCTCGCGCTGTCGGCCGTGTACCGCGCGCAGACGCTTGTGCTGGTCGAACAGGACCTTCAGGAAACGCTGGTGACCCTCTCGCGCGAGCTGATCCGCGAAGATGCCTTCCTGCCGGATGGCCGCATCACCAATACCGACCGGGACCTGTTCCCGAGTGAGGCGCGCTACCAGACCCAGTATTCGGGACAATACTGGGCGGTCGTGGCCATCAACCCGGACCTGAGCCTGGCCGGCGACTTCCGCTCCAAGAGTCTCTGGGATGAAGACGTGCCCATTTCGCCGGACCTGATCGCCCGGGCGGCAGCGTCGCCGGGCGTGACCCAATACGAGAACTTTGCGGGGCCAGCCGACCAGCGCTCGCGCGTTGCCGCGCAGGCGATCCTGATCGAGAACCGAGCCACACCGCTGATTCTGGTGGCGGCAGCAGACCGGACACCGAACGATCTGGCGGCGACCCGGTTCCGCAATCTCCTGCTCGGCACCATGATTGCCCTGTTCGGCGGCGTGTTTGCCGCGATGCTGCTGGGCATCCGGTATTCCCTCAATCCGCTGGCGCGCTTGCAGGCAGATGTCGCGAACGTGCGAGAAGGCGGGACGCAGAAACTCGAGGGCGATTATCCGTCGGAGGTTCGTCCGCTGACGGAGGAACTCAACATGCTGATCGAGCATAACCGCGAAGTCGTGGAGCGGGCCCGCACCCATGTCGGCAACCTGGCCCACGCGTTGAAAACGCCGCTCGCGGTGCTGAAGAACGAAGCTGCGGGCCAGACGCAGCTGGACGATGTCGTTCGCCGGCAGGCCGAGGCGATGCAGACCAACGTGGAGCATTATCTGAAGCGCGCCCGCATGGCGGCGCGCGCGGAAGCGATCGGTGCCCGGACGGATGTGCGCCCGGTGATCGACGGGCTTGCCCGGCTGCTCAACCGGTTGTTCGACGCCAAGGGCATCGAAGTGACGGTGGAAGGCAGTCCTTCGGCCATCTTCAGGGGCGAACAGCAGGACTTCGAGGAAATGGCCGGCAATCTGATGGAAAATGCCTGCAAATGGGCATCGACCGAAGTGAGGGTCACGATATCCGACACGCCTCAGGGCCTCACGGTTGACGTGGAAGACGATGGCAAGGGCTTGTCGGCAGAGGAACGCGAGGCGGCGATGAAGCGCGGCGTGCGGCTGGACGAGACCACGCCCGGCACGGGACTGGGCCTGTCGATTGTCAAGGAACTGGCCGAGCTGCATAAGGGCCGCCTTGAGCTGGGCGAGGCGGCATTGGGCGGCCTTCGGGCCACGCTCCGGTTCACGCGGCCATGACCAACTTTTCCCTCACCCGAACGAACTGGCTGGTCATTGGTGCCTGCCTGGCGGTGGCCGGCCTCGGATATGCGATGATCGGCCGGCCCGGACTGGCCGACCAGCCGATGCGCACCCGTCAGGCAGCGCTGACCGAGAAGATCCGGACCGATCCGCAATCCCTGACGCTGGACGAAACGCTGTCCCGGCTGGAACAAGCCACCACGGATCAGCCGGCCGCGCCGGAGCCGCATTTCTTCATCGGCGAGATGCTGCGCGCGCAGGGGCGTCCCGAAGACGCGCTGCGCGCTTATCAATCAGCCCTGCGGCGGGATCAGGACTATGTGCCGGCGCTCCTGTCGCTGGCCGATGTGCTGGTCGAGCTCAGCGGCGGCGGCGTCGGCCCGGATGCGACCCGCCTCTATGCCCGGGCTTATGAACTCGACGAATCGCAGGTTCGTGCGGGCATGTGGGCCGCGATGGGCGCTGCCCAGGCCGGTGATCAGGCCAAGGCGGAACAGGCGATGCGCTACATCTATGCGCGGCTGCCGGAAGATGATCCGCGCCGCGAGCGTTTCCGGGGCATGATCGAGGCGATCGGCCAGGGCGAGGCGGCGTCGCCCGGTTCCCCGGGCGAGTGATCTGCCGCACTCCACAAACGCAGCGGAGCGCCCTATACCCTCCTGCATGCGAGCCCGTACACGACGACTCTACACCTTTGGAATCGCCGCACTTCTCGTGCTGGCGGCTGCCATCCTGGCCTTCTTTGCGCTGCGCGAGAACGCCAACCTCTTCTACACGCCTGAAATCCTTGCTGAAAAAGGCATGCCGAAACAGGGCCGTGAGGTGAAGGTCGGGGGCTGGGTGGAACCCGGAACGCTGACCTATTCGGACGACGGCGCGACCATGCAGTTCACGGTCATCGACAACAGCCCGAACACGATCACCGTGCGGTTCACCGGCGTCGCACCAGACCTGTTCCGCGAAGGGCAAGGCGTGGTGGCGACCGGTTCGTTCGATCCGGCCGGCCATTTCACCGCCCGCCAGTTGCTGGCCAAGCATGACGAGAATTACCAGCCGCGCGAATTGAAGCCGCTTGAGGCGGGCGGATGATCGAGTTCGGCCACTTTGCGGCCTTTCTCGCGCTCGGGTTATCGCTGGCACAGGGCATCACCGGCCTGCGCGGCGAGCGGCGTCTGGCGGGACTGCTGGCGGTTGCGGCCTTCGGGCTGATGGGGCTGTCATTCCTGACACTGATCCAGGCCTTCGTGACGTCTGACTTTTCGGTGGCGCTGGTCGCCAACAATTCCCACACGCTGAAGCCGCTCGTCTACAAGATCGCCGGAGCCTGGGGCAACCATGAGGGCTCGATGGCGCTGTGGTGCATCGTGACGCTGGGGTTCGGGGCCGCGGCCGCCGCCTTGATGCGGACGGAGCGCCCCCTGTTCGAAGCGCGCGCGCTGGGCATCCAGGGCCTGCTTGCCACCGGCGCGTTGGCCTATCTCCTGTTTGCGTCGTCGCCGTTCCTGCGGATCGACGACGCGCCCTTCCAGGGCAGCGGGCTCAATCCGCTGCTGCAGGATCCCGCACTCGCGATCCATCCGCCGATGCTCTATCTCGGCTATGTCGGCTATTCGTTCGTTTTCGCGCTCGCGGCGGCAGGCTTGATGGACGGCCGGATCGACCGGGTCTGGGCAAAGGAAGCGCGCGTCTGGTCGCTGGCCGCGTTTGCGCCGCTTACTTTCGGCATCGCGCTCGGCTCCTACTGGGCGTATTACGAGCTCGGCTGGGGCGGCTGGTGGTTCTGGGATCCGGTCGAGAATGCCTCGCTGATG
>VMTE01000014.1 GCA_013791775.1 Hyphomonas sp. | reverse complement strand
GACACCGTTCGCGTCAAACGTGATCTCAGGATCAGACGTGTCCATGATGCACTGCGTACAAACTCGGTAACCCGTCGACGCCGCAAACACCCGCTCCCCGCGGCGGCGTACCCACCTGTCCTCTTCAATTGTCATGGGGGCCCCCTGTCCAGCTCAGGTACGCAAAAAGGCAGACCGGAGCCGGTCTTCATCCGGAAAGGTGATCAGCACTGCGCGGTGCGGTCCCTGGAACACGAAGATGCTTCCGGCCGCCGCCGCCGAGGCCCCACCTTCGTGGATGGCTTCCACCACGTGTTCAAGACTGCCTGCCCCGCCGCACGCAATCACCGGCACATCGACCGCCGACGCCACCTGGCGGATGAGCGGAATATCGTAGCCCTTGAAGGTGCCATCACGGTCGATCGAATTGATGACGATCTCTCCGGCGCCAGCGGCGGCAACGGCCTTTGCAAACTCGGTCACGCCCCGCTTGGCCGCGCGCGTGCCGGAATTCGTCATCACCTGCGCCTTACCCGTCCAGTTGCGCTTCACGTCAATGCAGACGACCACGGACTGTGATCCGTGCACGCGGGCAGCCTCGGCCACGAAGTTGGTGTCTTCTGCCGCCCGGGTGCAGAGCATTACCTTTTCAACGCCGAGGCGGATGATCTGCTTGAAATCTTCCTGAGTGTGCACGCCCCCCCCATACGCAACCGGCATGAAGGCCTCGCTGGCGATTTCTTCGATCAGTTCGAAGTTCGGCCGACGCTTTTCATTGGTGGCCGTGATGTCGAGCAGGACGAGTTCGTCGCAGCCCTTGTCGTTAAAAATCTTCACCGCAATGCGCGGGTCACCGACATATTTGAGTTCCTTGAACTGTACGGACTTGTACAGAAGGTCGCCCTTAAGGAGCAACACTGGGATGACCCTGGGACGGTGCTTCTGCATCAGGCGCGCCGCAGGCACCAACGTCGCACTATCAGGCATAACGCAACTCTGCACATTGTTCGGCGGGATTCCAGTTCGCGAAGTTCCGAAAGATCTGCATACCGAATTTGTGGCTTTTCTCGGGATGACATTGCATGCCGGCAATATTGCCGCGCGCGAATCCCGCCGTGAAGTTGCACCCTCCATATTGGGCGGAAATAAGGACATCTGCCGGATCTGCACATTCAACTCGGTAGGTGTGCACGAAATAGAATCGCGGCTCCTCGGGCAGGTTTTCGAGCAAGGAGTGAGGCTTTTGCGGATCGACGAAATTCCAGCCAATGTGCGGCAATCGCGCATCGCTTTCGACCGGCTGGGCGCCGCGCCGGAAATGGATCGTCTGTGCATCAATCCATTCGAGCCCCGCCCCCCCCCCTCCTCGCTTGACCTCGTCATCAGCTGCATGCCGAGGCAAATGCCGAGAACTGGAATCCTGTCACCCAGCACGCGCTCGCTCAACAGCGGCGCAAGACCGAGACGGTTGAAATTGTCCATGCCCTGATCAAAGGCCCCGACGCCGGGGATAATCAGCCGGTCAGCTTTTGCGATTTCGGCAGGGTCGTTGGAAATCACAGCCTCGAATCCGAGGCGTTTGAACATGTTCCCGATCGAGCCGAGGTTCCCCATCTCATAGTTCAGGATCACAATCATGCAAGCAACTCTTTCTGTATGTCCCAACGTATGCTCCCCCTCGCCCGGTTGGCGCTAGGTATCAAATCACAATCGCTCATGAACCGGATCGGACCATGACGAGCGACACAGTCACTGATGGAATCAGACGGTCGTCGCGGCCGACTGGTTCACCCGCATGACCAATTCTGCGCCCTGCATCCTGAGCGCCATTCCTGCAGTATCCCCCGCGTCTTCGCTCATTTACCGCTCCTACTACACGGAAAAGAACTTGCAAACCAGTTCCCGCTGCGGGGGCCTGCATTTGCTGGCACCGCCGCACGGATATCTGGGCGCCACGGCTTCCGAGCGTTCACCTTTTGTTTGAAATTCCACCGGCGCGCCTGACGAGTCAGCCCCCCCCCCGAATTTGCTAGTCTCTATCCGGGCCGGCAAAGATCGAGCGAACGATCTGTGAATCGAGCGCCTGCCGAGCGGCGATTTCCTCAGGCGTAAAAGTGTACCCGTCAGCGGGCGCGAGTCGCGACAACAGGCCAAGCAGAGGCCCGCGCGATTCGGCCAGTGCCAGCAACGCCCTCACCGGATCTCCACCTTCCGAAAGCAAGTCTATCAGCAACGCCGCTTGATCTCCGTAAGACTGCACCTGGCTGAGATGCTCCAAGCCGTCCGCTCCCGCTCGGATCAAGAGCGTATCCAGTCGCTTCCGATACTCGATTTCATCGGGCGTGAACATCGCTCCCTGGGCTGGTGCAAGGCGGCAGAGCAGGCTCAGCAATTCAGTTCGCGCTGCGGCGAACGCCATGATGGCACGGGCAGCATCCCCGCCTTCGGAAAGAACATCGAGTAGTTCACGCGCGGCGGCGCCATACTCTTGAAAACGCTCGATATCGGCTAGCGAGGATTCGGATGCTCGCACGAGAATAGTATCCAGCTGCCGACGTTCGACAACCTCGTCGGAAGTAAATCCGTTGCCTGACGCAGGTGCGAGCCGGAGGGAAAGACCAGCCAGATTTGCGTTCAGGGCGGCGCGTGCGAACCGCATAATATCTGAGCCTGGCGGCCAGTGGGCCGCCTCTTCAACAAAGGCGGCCTGCGATGGTGGCGCGCCGAATGCGGCCAGCACGGAGCCGACCGCTTCCGGCCCGGTTACGGCATCGTCCGTGTTGACACAAAGTCCCGCAAAGGTTTCAGACAGTGTCTTCAGGTTGGCACAGTCGCTTTCCGCCGAGACTGTCGCTGCCAACCCTTGCCAAGCATTGGCGGCGGCCTTGAACGTCGCGGCAAACCGGGCCGACGGGCTGCCGGGCGTAGCACGCGCCGCCAACCGGCCGAGCTCGGACTGGAAAACCTGCACAAAGGCGCGCTGGAACACGATATCCGGGTCTGGCGCATCTTCACCGGCCGGCACAATCTGGGCGGCCACCTTGCCGGCAACCCGGCGGCCCAGCTCAGGCCACCGGAACCCTTCGGCCCGTTCCTGTTGCGCCAGACGATCAATGTAGCCCGCCTGCGCCGCTGCAACATCAAACGGGCGCGGCGGCGCGCTCCGCATTCCTGCTTTTTCGGCAATGGCCGCGAGCGCCTTTCCGGCAAGCGCGCTATAGTGAAAGGTCGGGTTGTGCACGAGCGCTTCGTCGCAAGCTGCGATGCGCGCCCTTGCGGCGGTTTCGTCACCGAGCGCGCTCAACACCTCGTCAATGTTCGATCCATCGGCCTTGACGGACAGATAGTGCACGCCGGGCTGCAACACGCCGAGATAGTCACCTTCGACCAGTACCTGGCTTGCCCCGCAGACCGCCGCCTCGAGAATGCGCGGCGAAAACCCGCTGAACACGTGCTGGCCGTCGAGACCGGCGAAGCAGGCGGATTCGATTTCATCGAATGCCGCGCCTGGATGATGTGAAAGGTAGGCGTCAATCCGGCCGGCAATTTCGCCATAGGGATCGTGAATGCTCAGGCCGCCCTCGGTGGCGAGCACAAACTGGCAATCACCGAGAAACCTGTACCAGTCGTCCCCGTAAATCGTATCGGAAGGGTCGGTGGAGATGTCAGCGGCGATGCCGCGCTTGGCCGCCGCCGCCTTGACTGCCTCGGCGATGAGCCCCTTGAGGCGCCCCTGCCGTCCGCCGCGCGGAGGATACATCGTGACTCGCTGACCGAGCTTGCGAGACCGCTCCGCCCAGGGTTTCGCGTGGGCGCGCAGGTCCGGCAGCGACCGGTCGTCAATGTAGCCGGAAAAGCAGGTGCGAAACTCGGCGGACTGCAGCGTGCGCGGATAAAGGACCGGCCAGTGTTCACGCGCGCGGACCGTGAAGACAAACTGCACTCCCCAGTCACTGAACCAATCGTCCAGGAAGCCGCCGCAATTGGCATCGTCCTGCGGGAAGACAAGCTTGACGATCGATTCGTCCTTCAGGAAGCCCCACTGGTCGCGGATCCTGAAAAATGTCTCGTGCGGCCGGATGGTGACGATCCCGAGCGCGGTGCTGCCAAGGATCACGGCGTCCCAATCAGCCGCCACAACCTCCGGAGACGGGGGATCGAGGATCCGCTGGTAGTGATAAACGTGCTCAGGTTGGTAGCGTTGGAACGACAGCACATAGTCCAGCGCCGAGCGCCGGGCACGCCGGAAGTCCTCGATATTGTGGAGGACGAGGATTTTCATCCCGGGCGGTTCGCGATTTGCCCGGCAGCTGCCAGCACCGGCGGCGTCAGGGCGTCCAGGTAGATGTCGTGCCCCGCCGCGCTGAGGTGCAGTCCGTCCGCCAGCAGCAGGCTCGCCAACGGCACGCCAGACGCGGTCTTGCGGGCGAACACGGCGGCGATGTCGGTCAGCACCACACCCTCCGCCTCGGCGGCCACGCGCCGGATGATTTCATTGTAGCACTGGTTGCCCGATTCGTAGGTGGCCGGATAATGCGCGAACGGCGCCTGGTCCCGGGTCGTCGGGTGGTTCGTGTTCAACAGTACCGGCCCCGCGCCGAAGGCGCGCGCCCGGGAAATCATTTCGTGCAGGTTGGCCGCAAACGCGGCTTCGCTGACGCGCGGCAGGCCGCGATCGGTTTCCCAGCGGTTGGCATCATTCAGGCCGAACTGGATCAGGATCGCGTCCACCCCGCCCGCCTGGATATCGAAGGCCATCCGTTCCAGCGCCTTGCGGGTCGTGTCGCCATTGATCGACGGATTGAGCACGCAGACGCGCCGGCCTGCGCCGGCCAGTTCCGCCTCGATCTGCGCCGCCAGCCGTACGGCCCAGGTCAGATGCGGCGACACGCCCTGCCCGACGCAGATCGAATCCCCGAAAAAGCCGAACCTCAATTCGCGCGCCTGTTTCTGCGGCATCACGCGTCTCCCTTGATCCGGGCCAGCACAACCTGGCGGCCGTTAGGAAATACAGACGCTTCGGCGCCGTCAAAGAGCTCCGGCGCCCAGCCGGCAATCCGGCCTGCGAACGGCGCGAGCATCGCAACGGTGCGTGCGCCGTCAGCCGCCAGCACCGTCAGATGCTCCTCCGCGTCCACACGTTTCACACGGTACCAGCGCGGCAAATTGTGGAAGGTCAGCGACAGGCGGATTTCCCTCGCGAGCGGAATGGCCCAGTCCAGAAACGGGCCAAGGCGCTGATCGACATTCGGAAACAGGTCGTTCGCGATCATGACATCAAAGCTCTCGTTCAGTCTCACATCATGCCAATCGCTGCGGCGGATTTCAAACGGCCCCGAGGCGGCCCGGACCGCTGACACGCCGGCTTCGGTTTCATGATGCAAAGGGTCGGCCAGAACATAGCGGCGGCCGTCCGCCAGGCGGGGGGTCAGGGCCGACAGGCCGCCGCCCACATCCAGCACCGATGCGGGGCCAGAGCGGTCAAGTAGGTCTGCATAAAGCCGTTGAAAAATCAGGCGCTTGGCCGGGCTCTCGTCCAGCCAGCGCTGCGAGGTCAGCACGGCGCCGGCAAGCTCAGGCCGCCCCTGCGCCAGGCCGGCGACCGGGTCGGCCTGCATGTATGTGGCCAAAGCCGCCGGGCCGATCCATTCCATATGCTACTCCTTGGCGCCGTTTAGCCACGCCCCGGGATGAATTCAACCGTCTGGCGAGGCTCGTCTTCCGGGACCACAAGCCGCCTGCCCGCGCCTTTGGCAAGGGGAGGCGCGCGGCGGAGGGGTTCGCCGGATTTGAGGGCCGCGCCGAGGCTGCCATTGACGGCCTGTAATCCAAAGCCATTCGTGCCAGTAAGAATTTGGCGCTTGCCGCCGCCCGCGATCTTTGCTGGGACCGGGAACAAGCCATCCTCCAGACAAGAGCGGAAGACCTGTGCGGCCCTTGATCAAGACACCCACCGTGGCCTGGATGCCGGACGGCAAGGTGCGCGACTACCGTGTCTGCACGCGCTGCGTGATGGATACGACAGACCCGGACATCACGTTTGATGCCGCCGGCGTCTGCAGCAATTGCCACCGTTTCGAGACGTCGATCCGCCCTTACTGGAAACCGGATGCAGCCGGCGCCGCGGAGCTGGACGCCCTGCTTCACGAAATCCGCACAAAGGGCGCCGGCAAGCCCTATGACTGCATCATCGGCCTCTCGGGCGGGGTCGATTCGTCATTCCTCGCGACCAAGCTGCTCGAATGGAAGCTGCGCCCCCTCGTAGTGCATGTCGATGCCGGCTGGAATTCCGAGCTTGCGGTCAACAACATCGAGATGATCCTCTCGAAGCTGGGGCTGCACCTCGATACCGTGGTGATCGACTGGAACGAGATGCGCGACCTGCAGCGCGCGTTCCTGAAATCGCACGTCGCCAACCAGGACATCCCGCAGGATCACGCCTACACGGCGGCGCTGGTGCGCAAGGCGCTGGAACATGACATCCGCTATGTGATCAGCGGCACGAATTTCGCGACCGAAGGCGTCCTGCCGCAAGGCTGGGGTTATGATGCAATGGACGCCACCCAGCTGCGCGACATTCACCGCCGGTTCGGCGAAGGCACGCTGAAGGCCTATCCGGTGATGGAGTTTCAGGACTATTTTGGCACGATGCAGCAGCGCCTGCGCTTTATCGCCCCACTGAACTTCATGCCATACGACAAGACGGCCGCCATCGCCCACCTCGAGCAGAACTTCGGCTGGCGCTATTACGGGGGCAAGCATTACGAGTCGATCTGGACCCGCTGGTTCCAGGCGCACTACCTGCCCACCAAGTTCGGCTATGACAAACGCAAGGCGCATCTGTCGAGCCTCATCGTGGCTGGCTCGATGACCCGCGAAGCGGCGCTGCGCGAGCTGGACAAGCCGCTCTACACCGACAACGAGCTGACCGACGACACCGCCTTCGTCGCCAAGAAGCTGGGCCTGACAGTGGACGAACTGGAAGGCTATCTCACCGCGCCGCCGCGCCATTACAGCGATTACTCGACGAATGCCGCGCAGATTGAACAATTCTGCCGCCGCAAATCCCGGAAAGCGCGCCTCCGGCAGATCGCGACCCGCTTTTCGAAGGACCTGCCGCGCCGTATTGCAGGAAAGCTTTCAAGCATGTTAGCCAGCCCTAAGAGTTGACGGGGCGCCCGTTTGAAAGCGCCAATCCAATTCCTTGGCACCATGCGCCGGGGCAATCGAGGAAATTGCCGCAATGTTTCGCCTGCTCATCGCCATCTACGCGCCCTTCGTTGCCGTCTACCGCAATCGCTCGATCCTGCTGCGCACCACCTGGGTGGACATCAAGGCGGCCTATGCCGGCTCGGTGCTCGGTGTGATCTGGGTGATCATGGGGCCGCTGCTGATGCTGTCTGTCTATGCCCTGACCTATGCCGTGATCTTCAAGGTACGCATCCCCACCCTCTCCACGACCGAATACGTATTGTACGTCTTTTGCGGAATCGTGCCGTTCCTGGCCTTTGCCCAGTCCCTGTCGATCGGCACGCTGTCGCTGGCGTCCAACCGCGCGGTGATGCTGAACACGGTGTTCCCGGCCGAGATGATCCCGCTGCGGGGCGTGCTCGTTGGAAGCGCCAGCATGCTGAGCGGCACGCTGATCCTCCTGTTCAGCGACGTGATGTGGAGCCAGCCGAGCTGGCTGTTCCTGCTGATCCCGGTGGTGATGTTCTTCCAGCTGATGTTCGCGGTAGGCATCTGCTGGCTGCTGTCGCTGGTGGCGCTGCTGGTGCGCGACCTGCAGCAGATGATCTACTTCATCACCATGATGCTGCTGATCATCACGCCAATTGCCTACACGCCGGAAATGATCCCGGAAGAAATGCAGAGCCTGATGCTGTTCAATCCGCTCTACTATTTCGTGACGTGCTTTCAGTACATCATCATCCTCGACCGTTTGCCGCCGCTGGACACGATGCTGATCGGTGCCGCCGTTTCGACTTTCTTCTTCGCGCTCGGCTATTCCGTGTTCCACCGCAGCAAGCAGGTGTTCTATGACTTCGCCTGACGACGCGCGCCTTGCGATCCGGTTCGAGCATGTCTCGAAGATCTACCGCCTGTACGGCTCGCGCAAGGAACAGGTGCTGGACAATATCGGCCTGCCGAAATTCCTGCGCCCCCGCCAGACGGCGAAGCATGGCGAGTTTCACGCCCTGCGCGATGTCTCGTTCGAAATCCGGCGCGGCGAACGCATCGGCGTGATTGGCCGCAATGGCGCCGGCAAGACGACCATGCTGCGCCTGATCACCCAGAACTTCGCGCCGACACGCGGCCGGGTGGAGATAGACGGCAGCGTGCAGGCCTTGCTGCAACTGGGTCTCGGATTCCACACCGAGTTCACGGGCTACGAGAACATCGTCGCTTCGCTGAACTATAACGGCCTTGTGGGCGCCGCCTTCGACGAAGCGCTGCAGGAAGTGGTCGACTTCGTGGAGCTCGGCGATTTCCTGCACCAGCCGGTCAAGGCCTATTCGATGGGGATGCAGGCGCGCCTTCAGTTCGCCGCCGCGACCGCCATCCGCCCCGATATCCTGATCGTCGATGAAGTGCTTGGCGCGGGCGACGCGTATTTCTCCGCCAAGTCCGCGCACCGGATGAAGAAGCTGGCGACGTCGGGCTGCACGCTGCTGTTGGTCTCGCACGCGACCGCCGAGATCCTGCGCTTCTGCGAACGGGTGATCTGGATGCACCAGGGCTCGATCCTGATGGATGGCCCGGCGCTTGATGTGGTGCGCGTCTACGAGGCTTACATCGAAGAGCTGAACTTCAAGATGCGCAAGCAGACCGAAGCCCTGTGGGCGGACGTGGACGCCGCTGCGCTGAAAGCCGTGCCGCCCGCCCTCAGCGATGCGCCCGAGCCGGCCCCGGTAGCGGCCGCGCCTGAGCCTTTGCCGCTGGACATCGCGCCGGAGCCTCATGACGACGCGCCCGGTGACCCGCCGGAGGATGAGGCGCTCGAGTCCGAAGGCCTGACGCTGCCGGGCTGGCAGCAGGAAATGTTCGCGTCGATGCTGGACGAGGACCACGAGAACAATGTCGACGGCCTCGACCGCTGGCCCGGCGAACGCGGGTTGAAGATCAACCATGTCCGTATTCTCAATGAAAAAGGGAAGCTCACGGACAGGATCACCAGCGGCAATCCCTTCACCATCGAGGTGGGAATCCGCGCCGAAGACTGCGACCGGTTCCGGTTCCGTATGTCGCTGTTGTTCATGACAACTGCGGGCATCGGCGTCACCCGGAACTTCAGCCCCTATTACGAGCACGATCTTCGGAAGGACGAGATCGTCCGCCTGCGTCTTTTCGTGCCCGCATGCCAGCTGACGGGCGGCGAGTACATCTTCAGCTGCGCCCTGTTCAAGCATTTCGACATGGTCGATTCGGGAACCGCGATCCGGTACGACCTGCTGTCGCGGGCCTTCCGGATCCGTATCGACGGACGCCTCGGCCATGATCCCGGCCTGTTCCATCAGGAAGGCGAATGGGCGGCGCTGGCCAGCGCCGACTCAAAGGTCATCCTGCTTCAGCAGGCGTCGTGAGGGGCATCCAGGCATGGTCGCAACCCTGATCTTCCATTCCCGTGCGGATCTTGACTGGGCGACGGCGCTGGCCGGCGAGCTGTCGGAACATGCCCCGGTGCGCCTGCAGCTGACATCAACGCCGCCGCGCGCCACAATCGGGCCGAGCGTCGTGCGGGTCGCGCTGTGGTCTGACGATGCAGCGCGTGAGGGCACCGGCGAAACGTTTGCGCAGCTGATGGCCGCCGAGCCGCGCCACAGCATCCTGGTGCGGCGCGGCAAGTGTCCGCCGCCGCCGGGAATTGATCCGGATACGCTGGCCGGCGACATCGCCGTCGAGGGCGCACGCGATGCGGCATCGGTGCTGAAGGAGGCCATTCCGAAGGTCGGTGCACTGGTCGCAGACATCGTGAAATCCGCGCGCGAAAAAGTCGAAACCCGCGAGGCCCGCGCCTACCGCCGGGCGGACACAGCGCTGCTGGCGGTCGTGATCGCTGCACTTCTTGCGCTTGGCGCGTGGCAAGACTGGGGCAGCGTCCGATCGAGGCTGACCGGTGCCCCCAGCGCGGCCGAAATGCCCGCCGGTTGACCCTCCGGCGGCGCCGGAATGGCGGCACAAGTCCGGACTTGCGCCCACCTTGAAGCGCCCGGTCGGCCAAGCCGCTCATCTTTTCATGCGCCGCCCTGCCCGATTCGCGCCGCCGCAACCTGCTGTCGCCACGACAGGCCGCGCGCCCGCGATGATGCGCGCCGGGCGCCGGCGCCAGGGGCAAAGGTAAAAACGTTCGCCGCCGCGAATCCGGCGGGCTTTCGTACGGCGCCATACTCCAGGCCATGACAGATCCCGGAGCCAGCATGACGCCAATCTCAACATTCCATATCTCGCGCCGACGCATGCACAGAAGCACATAATGGCGAACGAGAGCCTTCACCGCCTCGACGTTCTAGTCCAGTTGACCGCCGTTTCGGCGAGCATCGCCGCAGAGCCGGAAAGCGCCGGCGACGGCATGCCGCCGCCGGGCAAGACAGTGCCGAGTTGTAGGCTGAATCACATCGATTCCGTCAAAAACAGAACTGCTCTAGGCTTCGAAATCATAGGGGTGGGACATCTCCGGGTCGGGTTTCACGAAATGACTGCCTCGGCACCCAAGTCGGCGACCAGCGCCCGAATCGCACTGGAATGTCGATTGGACCTAGGCCTTGAGATACGCGCGCAAATCCATGCGCCCGGAATGGCGATTCAGGCACGCTTTGATCACGGCCAGGTTTTCGCGCGTCCAGGCGACGGTGCGGGCGACGCCTTCGGCGAGCGGGACCTGCGTCTCGAAGCCGAGACGGTCGCGGGATTTTGTCGGGTCCCCGTAACGCCGGCCGGACTTGTCCCAGTCGCGTGCGGGTTTCAGGTCGTGCGCAGCGGCGTTGCCCGTCTCGCGGTTGATCAGATCGGCGAGCATCCGGATGGTCACTTCGCGGCCCGTCGCCAGATTGTAGGCCTCGCCCGGCTCGCCCAGCAAGGCGCAGGCGATCAGCCCCCGGACGATATCGTCCACATAGATGAAATCGCGCGAGGTTTCGCCCGCATTGTCGAGCGGCAAGGCTTCGCCGTGCAGCGCCCTGAAGATGAAGGACGGCGTGACATTGCGCCAGACCGTATGCGGCGTCCCGCGCCAGTCGCCCGCGCCGAGGATTTCGCCCGGACCGTAGACATTCTGGAACCGCGCCTTCACGAAGGGCAGCTGGTGACGGGCGAAAAAGTAGTTTCCGTACATCTCGCCGACCAGTTTGGAGATCGAGTACGGACTGTCCTGGAACAGGGAAGCCGGCGCGTCCTCGGACGTGGCGACCGCTTCTTCATAGGTCTTCTCCGCCACCGCGCAGCCAGCCGCCGCGTAGACGACCTTGCGAAGCGCGGGCAGATCCTTGAGGCGGTTGAACAGCTTGAGGCTGGTGATCGTGTTGTTCGCATGATCCGCCAGCGGATCGGCAATCGACGACTGGTTGCCGTGATAGCAGGCGAGGTGCCAGGCGAAATCGAGGTCATCCGGCAGCGCCGCGAGCACCGCGTCATCCGCTATGGATCCCCGGATCAGGTGCACGCGCGCATCGTCCGGCACGTTTGCGGCGTCTGCCGAGAGGAAATTGTCCACCACCGTGATGCGGGCGGCACCCTCTGCGAGAAGGCGCCGCACGAGGTTCGATCCGACGAACCCTGCCCCGCCGACGACCAGCACGCGCGCATTGGCCAGCCCCGGCGCCGTCATGATGCAAACCCTTCCGGCGCGCGCACATGCGCATAGACCGTGTGGACGCCGTGCACGTCATACCAGGCGAGCATGCGTTTCAGGCTGTCGGCGAAGCCCACTTTGGCGGCCCAGCCGAACGCAGCCTGCGTGGCCGAGGGATCAAGCACCACCGCCGCAACATCATCCGCACCGGGAGGAAGGATTGCCGGCGCCGGCACCTCGATTCCGAGATGGTGCGCGACCTCGTCAAACACATCCCGGATCGTGTGGCCCTCGCCGCTGGAGGCGTGGAACACGCCGCGCGGGCCCTCCGGCACAAGCGCCAGATCCATCAGCCTCAAGAAGTCCTGCATGTCGAGAAAATCGCGCACGGTATCGGAGCAGAAACACGCCTTGCCGGCCTTGAGACGCGTGTAGAAGACCGGCAGCGGCCCGATCGACAGGCGCGGCCCGGTGACATTGGCGATGCGGAACGAGACCGCATCAAGGCCGCTCGCCAGCACGTAAAGCTCGCCGGCGACCTTCGAAACGCCATAGCTGGTGAACGGGCGCAGCGGCGCCTCGACGCCGATGGGCGTGTGATCCGGCCGGCCATAGCAGAGCGCGGTCTGCAGGTTGATCAGGCGCACCTTGTCCAGCGTCTGCGCGGCCCGCACGACGTTCAGCGTGCCGGCGGCATTGACCGACAGGTCCCCCGCCCAGTCGCCGGGATTCTTGTAGCTCGCGGCGGCGTGGATGATGGCATCGGGCCGGAAGGCGGCCATCTCGGCCTCGACCAGGCCCGCATCTTCGACGCTGCCTTCGACGATCCGCAGGCGCGGGCCGGAGGGCGGCAGGGCTTCGCGCGCGGAGGTCGCGAAGGTGTCGATCACGCACAGCTCGTCGCCCATCGCGGCGCGGCGTTCGACGATGTTTGCCCCGAGGCAACCTGCGCCGCCGGTGATCAGGATACGCATGTTCTCAGCGTCCGTTCGGTGTCTCGGGTTTCAGCTTCAGATGCGTGTATTCGCCGAGAACGCCGTAGGAGCGGTAATAGTCGATGGCCCTGGGCACGAACTCGGACAGCGGCGTGAAGCGGATCTCGCCGAAGTCTTCGAACGTGCGGCTGGGGTCGAGCAGGATGGTTGCCGCGTCGTCCGGGCCGAGGGGGCGCACATCCGGCTCGGGGTAATCATTGAGCTTCATGCCCTCGACGACCGCGTCATAGAGTTCGCGGATCGCGATGTCCTTGCCGGAGCTGAAATGATAGGTGCCATGCCCGGTGCCGTCGGCCGCGCGCACGACCGTGCGGGCAAGGTCTCCGGCATAGACGAAGTCGCGCCGCGCCTCGGTGACGAAGCAGCGCTTGCCGTCCCGCAGGCGCGAAAAGAAGATCGGCAGGGGTCCCGACACGTTGCGCGGACCGATCACGTTGGCGAGGCGGAAGGTGACGAAATCGAGCCCCGAAATCTCGAGGTAATCCTCGGCGGCGGTCTTCGAGATGGCATAGCTGGAATTGGCCGGATTCTTCGGATGGCTCAGCGTGATCGGCTGTTCGTCCGGCTTCACGCCGTAGCAGAGCGCGGTCTGGAAATAGATGAAGCGCGAGACCTTCATCGCCTTCGACGCCTGGATGACATTGGCGCCGCCGACGACATTGGTCAGGGCGTCCGAATACCAGTCTTCCGGGTCCTTGTAGGAGGCCGCAGTGTGGATCACCACGTCCGGACGGAAGTTCTCGAAGGCCTGCAGGACAAAGTCCCTGTCGGCAATCGAGCCTTCGGCGAACCGGCAGGCGGCCGGCAGATGCTCGGGACGGCCGGTGGCGAAATTGTCGAGGCCCAGCACGGTATCGCCGCGTGCGAGCATCAACTCGGCCACATGCGAGCCAACCTGGCCTGCGGCGCCGGTAATCAGGACTTTCATCGAACTCATGGGGCGGACCTATAGACGCCTTGCCTGACCCCGCCAACACCTTTGGCGCCGTGCGTCAGTGCCACTCTCGCTTTCGCCCGGATGACGGGTCATAAGGAGCCGTTTGGTGATGGGGCGGCCTGGCGTTTGAGTAATCCGAAACCCACAATCTACCTCTTGTCGGCCTCGGCGATTGCCGATGATCCGCGCGTCCGGCGCATGGGGGATGCGCTGCATGCGCTGGGATGGCGCGTGACCGGGATCGGCCTGACGGGCGCGCGGGGCCGTGCGCCCGAGTGGCGGGTGATCGAGAGCGTGTTGCCGCAACCGCCTGCACCGGAACGGTCGGGCAGCGCGGCTGCCGCCGCCGAGCGGACCCTGGCCGCCGCGCTGACCTTGCCGCTGGTACCGGCCGGGCAGGTCTTGCGGGCGGCGGGTTCGCCCTGGGGCCGGCTGGCGCTCAACATCCGCGACCGCAGCCTGAAGGCGAACCGGCCGTTCCGGGGCGCGGCGCGCGCGCTGGGCTGGCGGCTGGCGCATCAGCGGCTGGGCGCGGCCGACCGGATCATGGCGCAGTTCTGGCGCCAGCCTGCGATCGCCGCGATTCGCGATGCCTGTTCGGATCTGCCCGGCCCGGCCATCTGGATGGCGAACGACTGGCAGATGCTGCCGGTGGCATCGGCGGGCGCGGCGCGGACCGGCGGCGTGCTGGTTTATGACAGCCACGAACTTGCCACCGAGGAATCCGCCGACCGGCCCGAATGGCGCCGGTTCGTGCGCCCGATGGTGTGCGCGGTGGAGGCGGACTTCATCCGCCAGGCACAGGTGGTCAGTGCGGTGTCACCCGGCATCGTGGCGCACCTTCAGTCGCTGTACGCGCAGCCTGCGCCGCATTTCTCGCTGCGCAACACGCCGATCTTCGAGGATGCCCCGTTCCGGGAGACCGGCGAGCGGATCCGTGTGCTGTATCATGGCATCGTGGTGCCGGGCCGGGGGCTTGAGGCCTCGATCGAGAGCGTCGCGGACTGGCCGCCCCTGTTCGACCTGACGATTCGCGGGCCGGATTCGCCGCCCGGCTATGCCGGACAGCTGAAGGCGCTCGCGGCAGCGCGTGGCGTGGGCGACCGGGTGACGCTGGAGGCGCCGGTTCCGATGACCGAACTCGTGGCCGCCGCCCGACCCTTCGACATCGGCCTGATGGCGTTACCGGGGCATTCCCTGCACAACCAGTATGCCTTGCCGAACAAGGTGTTCGAATACCTGATGGCCCATCTCGCGCTGGCAGTTTCGGACCTGCCGGAAATGCGCACGCTGGTGCATGAGACCGGCGCAGGCCTGCTGATCGGCGAAGGCAGCGCGGCAGAGATTGCGGCGGCGTTCCAGGCGCTGACACGCGGCCACATCCAGCGGTTCCGGCTGGCTGCGCGCGACGCCGCGCGGCGCTATAATTGGGAAACTCAGGCCGCGCCCGTCATCGCAGCCTATGAACAGGCCTTCCGGGCCGCTATCGGGTAGGCGCATGTGCGGACTTTTCCTATCGGTCGGATTTACCCCTGACAAGCGCCACATCGACGTGGTCGCCCACCGCGGCCCGGACGGTGAAGGCTGGCGCTTGTTTGACAGTCCGGCCGGTCCTGTCGCGTTCGGGCACCGCCGCCTCAGCATCATCGACCTCGACCCGCGCGCGGCCCAGCCGATGGCCACGCCCGACGGCCGGTACTGGTTGGTGTTCAACGGCGAGATCTACAATTATATCGAACTGCGCAGCGAATTGCGCAATCAGGGCGTCAGCTTCCGGACGGAAAGCGACGGCGAAGTCCTGCTCGAAGCGGTGCGCGCGTGGGGACCGTCAGCGCTCGACCGGCTGATCGGGATGTTCGCGTTCGCCCTCTGGGACGACCGGGACAAGGTTCTGTTCATTGCCCGCGACCGGGTGGGCATCAAGCCGCTCGTCTACCACGCCTCGACGGCCGGATTTGCGGCGGGGTCCGAGATCAAGCAATTGCTGGACCTGCCGGGATTCAGCCGGCGGATGGATCTCGACCGGGTTCACGACTTCCTGTCGAAGGGCCTGACCGACCATCTGGCCGGCACGATGTTCGCCGATGCCAAAAATCTGGGGCCCGGCCGGTTCCTGCGGCTGGACCTGAAGACCTGGCGGCCCGGCATGCCGCTACCGGTGACCGACTATTGGCGCCCGCCCGCGCCAGACGGACGCATCCTCAGCGAAGAGGCGGCGGCGGAGGAATTCCGGGCGCTGTTCGAGGATTCGATCCGGCTGCAGATGCGCGCCGATGTGAAGGTCGGCTCGTGCCTGTCGGGCGGTCTCGACAGCTCGTCCATCGTTTGCGAACAGGCCCGGGCCTGGCCTGAGGGCGCGCCGCCGCTGAATGCAATCAGCGCGGTGTTTCCCGGCTCGGCGGTGGACGAATCGCGTTTTATCGACGCGGTGATCGCCGCCTCGGGCGCCCATTCGATCCGCACGAGCTTTGACGAGACCGCCTTTGCCGAAGACACGCTGGCCGTTCTGCGTGCGCAGGATGAGCCCTACGGATCAACCAGCCTGCATGCCCAGTACCGGGTGTTCCGGACGGCCCGCGAGAACGGCATCAAGGTGATGCTGGATGGGCAGGGTGCGGACGAAATCCTTGGCGGTTATCATGGGTGTTTTCACTTCCACTACCGGCGGCTGATCCAGCAGGCGCGCCTGATCGAGCTGCTGCAGACCCTCAACGAGCGCAAGGCCTGGCACGGCCTGAGCTACCGCCAGCAACTGCGGCCCTATTTCTCGCGCCTGCCCGCTCCGTTCTGGATGCTGCTTCGCCCGCCGGGCAAGACCCCGCCGCCCCCCATCGACTGGATGGATACGCCCCTGTTGAACGCCCACGCCCCGCGCGAAGGCAGCGTGCTGGCGCAGGCGCTGGCGGCAGAAGGCCTGATCAATGCGAAGTCGCTGGGCGACTATTGCGTGATCCTCACACGCACCACGAGCCTGCCGATGCTGCTGCGGTATGAGGATCGCAATTCGATGGCGCACGGCATTGAGGCGCGCGTGCCGTTTCTCGATCATCGCCTGATCGAGTTCTGCCTCCGCCTGGGCGACCAGCACAAGATGGTGGGCGGCGACACGAAGCGCATCCTTCGCCGCGCAATGACGGGCATCCTGCCGGAAAGCGTTCGCCAGCGCCGGGACAAGCTGGGCTTTGCCACCCCCGAGGAGACCTGGTTCAAAGGGCCGCTGCGCGGGATGATCGAAGCCGGCATCGAAGAGACGCTGATGCTATATCCGGACCTGTTCAATGCAGGCGCCGTGCGCCGCCACACGCGCGAAACGCTGGACGGTGATCGCCCGTTCGATTTTTCACTCTGGCAGCTCTATATTTTCGGCGTCTGGGGCCGCACCTATGGCATGACCCTCTAGCGCGCCCCCGGCCAGCGCAGGGGCTGCCAGCGGCCGGGCGCCTCGGCCAAATGGTGGTGCAAGGCCTGACGGTCGGGCTCCGGCAGGTCAACCGGCGGCGGCGCGGCAAAGTCCGGGAGCGGATGGCGCGGGCGCGCTGCCAGCAGCGGCACGTGCGCCGCAAGGCGCGCGGCAACCGCGTTCGGATCCGCGAGAAAGTCCTCGTACCAGACCGCAGAGAAGCGTGTGTCCGGCAGGGCGGCGGCGGCCTCGGAAATGGCGCGCGAAAACTCGAACTGGTTTTCCAGAACCTGCCCGGCCGGATGCAGTCGCCGGAGCAATTCGACATTGTGCGGCGTCGCCGAATTCCAGGCCTGTGGATCTCCTTGCACGGCGTAGCGGGCCGCAAGGTCCGAGGCAGCGGCATCGGCAGCGTCACGCCGGATCCACAGGAATACGGCGCGCGGGAAGGCCCGGGCCAGCGCCGGAACCCGGAAACAGTTCCAGGCATTCTTGATGAGCAGCGGTGCGCCGGTGGCCGATTCGATGGCCGACAGGGTGGCGCGCATGTGGGCTTCGCGGTCTGGCAGGATGCCGGGGCTGACCCGTTCGGACGGATGCCCCCCGCCGCACCAGTGCGAAAAAACGGCAGACCCCTCGGATGGGGCATGGAGGCCCCGCGTCTTGCCGAAGCAGCTCTCGAATCCGGACTCAGGCAGACCGTCCTGATTCGCCCGAAAACTCCGCAGGACGCCGATCGCAGGATGGTGCGGCGTATCGGCATCTGCAGTATTGGAAACGAACGGCAGGTCAAAAGCCTGCGCGAGCGCCTGATAGAACAAGGTGCTACCCGTCCGGGGCGCGCCAACAATGAAAACAGCCGACGCATCCCGGGTGCCGGAATGCGCTGCAAATAGTTCAGCTTGCGCGGCGTCCAGTACCGGATCGTGTAACTTCTGGTTCATCTCGTCACTCAGATCACAGTCCGGGGGCTAAATGTCCATAGCCGACACTGCAGCCTTGACGACTGCATAGCCTAGCGTGTTTAGAACTCCCCGTCCCCCTCATCGGAAAGCAAGCACAAACTCAATGACTACTCCCAGCGCGGCACTCAAGGTAGCACAGATCGGCGCCGGCTATTGGGGTAAGAACCTCGCGCGCAATTTCGCCGAACTCGGCGCTCTCGCAGCCGTCGTTGACGACCATCCGGAAACGGCGGCGCGGGAAGCCGAAAAGAACCGCGTGCCGGTGCGCACGCTGGGCGAAGTGCTCGCGGACCCCACTATTGCGGCGGTCTCCATCGCGGCGCCGGCCGAAGCGCATGCGGCGCTGGCGCTAAAAGCATTTGCCGCCGGGAAGCATGTTTTCGTCGAGAAGCCGCTTGCGCTGACGTTGGACGACAGCCGCGCCATGTGCGACTCGGCGGACAAGGCCGGACGCCTGCTGATGGTTGGCCATCTGCTGCAATACCACCCCGCCTTCGTGACCTTGCTGGATCTGGTGCGCCGCGGCGAGATTGGTGGGCTGCGCTACGCGTATTCGCACCGCCTAAGCTTGGGAAAACTGCGCACCGAAGAGAATGCGTTGTGGAGTTTTGCGCCGCACGACCTGTCGATGCTGCTGGCGCTGTTCGATGAGCGCCCCGCAACGGTGACCGGCGGCGGCAGCGCTTGGGTGACGCGTGGACTGGAAGATGAGTACCGGCTCGACATGACCTTCGCCGGCGGGCGGCGCGCGCATGTGTTTGCCGCCTGGCTCCATCCGTTCAAGGAACACCGGCTGGTCGTCGTTGGCGAGACGGGCATGGCCGTATTCGAGGATTCGGCGGCCAAGCCGGAAGACAAGTTGCGGTTGTATCGCCACCGCGTGGACTACAAGCCCGGCGGACCGGAAGCGATCAAGGCCGAGGCCGAGCCGGTGGCATTTCCGCCTGACGAGCCCCTGAAGGCCGAGTGCCGGCATTTCCTCGAATGCTGCGCCAGCGGAAAATCGCCCCGCACCGACGGCGCCGAAGCGCTGCGGGTTGTCGAAACACTGCTTCGGGCTGAAGCGCATACATCGCTGCCTGCCAACATCGATTGAGCCAAGCCCGCAACGGCGCGGCCCCGACCCGACACTCCCACCAGAGAGATCAGCATGCTGACGACGACGAAATCTGCCAAAGCGATGTCCAGGGCCTATGTCGAGCGCGCGCACAAGCGCGACCTGACGATTGGAATCATGGGGCTCGGCTATGTGGGGCTGCCGCTGGCCGAAGCGTTCCTTTCGGCCGGCTTCCGCGTGCTGGGCTTCGACATCGACGAGACCAAGGTTTCCGCGCTAACGGTGGGCAAGACCTATATCGCGCACATTCCCGACGCACGGATTGCGACGATGATGGCGACGGGCCGGCTTGAAGTGACGTCGGACGAGACCCGCCTTCCCGCCGCCGACGCCTTGCTGATGTGCGTGCCGACGCCTCTGAACATCCACCGTGAGCCGGACATATCCTACGTTGAAAAGACAACGCAGATGATTGCCCGCCACCTGCGCCCGGCGCAGCTCGTGATCCTGGAGTCGACCACCTATCCGGGCACCAGCGATGAAGTCGTGCGCACGATTCTGGAAACCACGGGCCTGAAGGCGGGCGCCGATTTTGCCATCGCCTATTCGCCCGAGCGCGAAGACCCCGGCAATATCGACTTCTCGACCTCGAGCATTCCGAAAGTCGTCGGGGCGGACACCGACGCCGAGCGCGACATGGCGATTGCCGTCTATGAGACGATCACCAAGGTCGTGCCGGTCTCGGACATGAAAACGGCGGAAGCGGTGAAGCTGACGGAGAACATCTTCCGGCTGATCAACATTGCCCTCGTCAACGAACTGAAGACCGTGTTCCAGGGCATGGACATTGATGTCTGGGAAGTGATCGACGCGGCGAAGACCAAGCCATTCGGCTTCATGGCTTTCTATCCGGGCCCCGGCCTTGGCGGGCACTGCATTCCGATCGATCCGTTCTATCTCACCTGGAAAGCCCGGGCGCACGGCGAGACGACGCGCTTTATCGAGCTGGCCGGCGATGTGGTGACCCGCATGCCGCGCATCGTGATCGAGGCTCTGGCGGAGGCGATGAGCGGGCACCTGAAGAAATCGGTCGCGGGCAGCCGCATTCTCGTTTCAGGCCTCGCCTACAAGAAGAACGTCGATGACATGCGCGAAAGCCCGTCGCTGCATCTGATCCACATGCTGCGCGAGCGCGGCGCGCACGTCGATTACCATGACCCGCACATCCCTTCCGTGCCGATGAACCGGGACCATCCGGAATTTGCCGGCATGAAGTCGGTCGACCTGACCGAGGCGGCGCTGCAGTCCTATGACTGCGTGCTGATTTCGACGGATCACGATGCGGTCGATTATACCAACATCGTGCGCCATGCGCCGCTGGTCATCGACACGCGCAACGCCGCGAAGGACATTCCCGCAGAACTGAGGCACAAGGTCGTGAAGGCCTGACCGGCCCTGACGGCGCGAGGAGGACCGGTGAAGACGCTGCTAATCCTCGCCCGCCACTATCCACCGGCCATCTCCGGCGGCGCGCGGCGCCCTTTCCTCTTGGCTGCAGCGCTGCGCAGGCTGGGCGTCGAGGTGCGTGTGTGCGCTCCGTCGCTGCCCGAGGGTGAACCCGGCTGGGCCGTGCCGCATGCGAACCGCGATCCCTCCACAGCGCCGGCGCAGGGCGGGTTCAACCTGCGCGCGGTGGCGCGGGACTGGCTGCTCTGGCCGGATCCGGACATCCGCTGGTGCCAGCGCGCCGCCAACCTTGTGATTGCGGACGAGTGGCGCCCCAATTGGGTCCTGTCCACCAGTCCGCCGGAATCGATCCATGTGGCCGGACGGCGCCTTGCCGAAGCGCTCGGCGCGCGCTGGGCGGCGGACTTGCGCGATCGCTGGCTGGAAGCGCCGCACCGGCAGGAACGCCGGCGCCTGCATCGCCGGATTGGCGAGCGCAGCCTGGCGCAGCGCCTTCTGCCGCAGGCGGACCTGGTTCTGGCGGTGGACCCGGTGGTCGCAAGCGAAGCGAAGGCCCTCGGCGGGAGGACCGTGCATGTGCTCGCCCATTTCACATCCTCTGCGCCGGCGCAGCCCCACGCGTTCGCGCCGGGCACGCTGAACATCGTGCATGCGGGGTCGGTCGCGCTGTCGGATCCGGAGGCGCGGCTGGAGGAGCTGCTGACCCCGTTTGAAGCGGCGCAAGCGGCGCGGCCGGAGCTGCGACTGCATCTGGTGGGGCGGATCAATGCGCGTGAGCGCGGCCTGATTGATGCGAGCCCTGCCGCCCGCGCGATCACGGCGCACGGCCCCCTGCCCTATGAAGAGGCCCGCAGCCTGATGGCCGGCGCCGATGCGCTCGCCTTCGTGGCGTCCGGGAAGATGCACGTTCCGCCCAGCAAGATTGCAGATTATCTCGCCTTCGAGGCGCCGATCCTCGCGTTCGGGGACGGACCGTGGCGGCGCGACATGCGCGTTCCCACCGGAGATCCGGCCGCGCAGCTGGCCGGCCTGCACAAGGGCCAGGGCCGCAATGTCGAGGCCCGGCCCGATACCGACATCACCGCCGCCCGCCGGTTCATGGATCTCGTCGCAACTTGCTGTAACGAGGCGTGATTTGCGGCCTGGCAACCGCTCGTCTAGTCACACCGCCGCCAGCCGAAACACCGGCAACACCAAAGGAAAGTCGCGTTCATGTCCATCGCCTTCATCGACCTTCAAGCCCAGCGCAAGCGGATCGAAAACGAGATCAATGCCGCGGTCAAGAAAGTGATCGAAAGCGGCGCCTATGTGATGGGCCCCGAGGTCAAACAGTTTGAAACCCAGCTCGCCGCCTATTCGGGCGCGAAGCATGCACTTGGTTGCGCCAACGGCACGGAAGCCATCGTGCTGCCGCTGATGGCGTGGGGCCTGCGCAGCGGCGACGCCGTGTTCTGCCCCAGCTTCACCTTCTGCGCGACCGGCGAAGTCGTGCCCTGGCTGGGCGCCACGCCGGTGTTCGTGGATGTCGAGCGCGACACTTATAACATGAACCCGGATCACCTGGTCGCCCAGATCGAACGTGTACTGAAGGAAGGCAAGCTGAAGCCGAAAGTGATCATCGGCGTCTGCCTGTTCGGTCAGGCGGCGAACTATCCGCGCCTGCGCGAAATCGCTGACCAGTATGACCTGAAACTGATCGCCGACAGCGCGCAGGGTTTTGGCACCACGATCAATGGCAAGCATCCGTCCGACTGGGCAGATTGCGTCACCACCAGCTTCTTCCCGGCAAAGCCGCTGGGCTGTTATGGTGATGGCGGCGCGGTCATCACCAATGACGCGGCGCTGACCGAAGTGATGGACAGCCTGCGCGTGCACGGCAAGGCCGTGGCGTCCGACCTTCAGGGCCGCACCTTCGAGCATGACACGAAATACCTGAACATGCGCGTCGGCATGAACTCGCGCCTCGACACGATCCAGGCTGCCATCCTGATCGAGAAGCTCAACATCTTCGCCGACGAGATCGACAAGCGGAATGTGGTCGCGCACCGTTACAATGACCTGCTTCGCCCGCACGTGGCCTCGGTGCCGTTCGTGAAGCCGGGCTTCATCTCGAGCTGGGCGCAGTACACGATCGAGCACGACAACCGCGACGGCCTCGCGGCGCACCTGAAGGCGCAGGGCGTGCCGACGGCAGTCTACTATCCGGTGCCGATGCACATGAACGAAGCCTATCGCCGCTGGGCGCCGCCGGCCGGCGAGCTGGCCGTCACCGAAGCCCTCGCCGAGCGCGTCATCTCGCTGCCGATGCACCCCTATCTCGACACGGCCACGCAGGACCGAATCGTGGAAGCGGTGCGCAGCTTCAACGGCTGACAGATCAGCCCGACCGCTTTTCCAGGAGGCCGAGCAGGTAGGGCTTGAAATTGTTCACATACCCATGGGCGAGACGCGCGAGCGCCTCGTCCGTGATGAAGCCCTTGCGCCAGGCAATTTCTTCCAGGCAGGCAATCTTCAGGCCCTGGCGGCGCTCGACGGTCTGCACGAAGTGCGAGGCGTCGAGCAGGCTGTCGAACGTGCCGGCATCCAGCCAGGCGAAGCCGCGCGGCAGGCATACGGCGTTGAGGCGCCCGGCGGCGAGGTAGGCGGCATTGACATCTGTGATCTCGATTTCGCCGCGCGGGGACGGCTTCACATTGCGTGCAATGTCGACCACGTCGGGGCCGTAGATGTAGAGACCGGTGACCGCCCAGTTGCTGCGGGGTGCGGTGGGCTTTTCGATGATCGAGACGGGCCGGCCCTCTGCATCGAACTCCACCACGCCGAAGCGCTCCGGATCCTGTACCTCATAGGCGAAGATCGTGGCGTCCGCGCCGGGCTTCACCGCGTTCATCAGGAGGCCGGACAGTCCCGCGCCGTAGAAGATGTTGTCGCCAAGGATCAGGGCAGCGGGCGATCCGTTGAGGAAGGGCGCGCCGATGATGAAGGCGTCCGCCAGCCCACGCGGCTTATCTTGCACCGCATACCGAATATCAAGGCCCCACTGCTTCCCGTCGCCAAACAGCGCCTGGAAGGAGGACAGAGACTCCGGCGTCACGATGGTCAGGATTTCGCGGATCCCCGCGAGCATGAGCACGGAGAGTGGATAGAAGATCAACGGCTTGTCGTAGATCGGCAGCAACTGTTTCGACAGGCTGCGCGTGACGGGATCGAGCCGACTACCCCGGCCGCCGGCGAGAATGATGCCCTTCATGACGCCGCTCCTGTCGACGCGAGCCCGAGGCGTCCGCCGTCATACACCCTGCTGCGCAAGGGCTTCCACCAGTCCTCGTTGGCGAGATACCAGTCCACGGTTTTCGCCATGCCCGCCTCGAACGTCACGGCCTGGGTCCAGCCGAAGTCGCGTTCGATCTTGCTGCAGTCCACGCTGTAGCGGAAATCGTGTCCCGGCCGGTCGCTGACGAAACGGATCAGGCGGTCATGCGGCGCCTGCGCCGGAAAGCGCGCGTCCAGAAGCGCGCAGATCGTCTTGACCACGTCGAGATTGGTGCGCTCGGCGCGCCCGCCAATCATGTAGGTTTCGCCCGGCGGCGCGGCGCGGGCGAGTGTCATCAGGGCCTGCGCGTGATCGTCCACGAACAGCCAGTCGCGCACATTGTCGCCCTTGCCGTAGACATTGATCGGCGCGCCGCCGAGCGCGTTGAGGAGCGTCAGCGGGATCAACTTTTCCGGAAACTGGCGTGGCCCGTAATTGTTTGAGCAATTCGACACTATGACCGGCAGTCCGTAGGTGCGATGCCAGGCCCGCGCCAGATGGTCGGCGCCCGCCTTGCTGGCCGAATAGGGCGAGGAGGGATCATAGGCCGTTGATTCGCTGAAGCTGCCTTCAGCGCCGAGCGAGCCGAAGACCTCGTCTGTGGAAATGTGCACGAACCGGAACTTTGCCGCTGCCTGCGGGGACAGACCGGACCAGTAGGCCCGCGCCGCTTCCAGCATCTGGAAGGTACCGACGAGGTTGGTCTGGATGAAGGCGCCTGCCGAATCAATCGAACGGTCGACATGGGTTTCGGCCGCGAGATGGAAAACGGCGTCCGGGCCTACGTCCAGCATTAGGGCGCGCATGGCCGCCCCGTCGCCGATATCGGCCTGAACGAAGCGATAGCCGGGCTTTCCGGCCAGCGGCGCCAGTGACGCCGGGTTGGCCGCATAGGTGAGCATGTCCACCACGGTCAGGTGGGTGCCGGGCTGGGCCATGAGGGCCAGGCAAAGCGCGGATCCGATGAAGCCGGCGCCGCCCGTGACGAGGTATTTCATGGGCCAGCCTCCAACGCGCAACACCTGTGGCCGCATAGCACAGGCCCGTACTGCTTCGGAATAGCCAGGCGCAAAGGCATGGGCCGGCCCCGGACATCCGGCTGCGCGAGCAGCAGCGATTGCCTTGCGGCGGGCCGCGTGATATCGGCCTGAATAAGCATATAAAGGAATGTTGATATGGCGATTCAGGAAAAGTTAACCGACTATTTCGTCAAGGACATTTCGCTGGCCGAATTTGGCCGGAAAGAGATCGCCATCGCCGAGACCGAAATGCCCGGCCTGATGGCCGCGCGCGAGGAATTCGGCCCGACGCAGCCGCTGAAAGGCGCGCGCATCTGCGGGTCGCTGCACATGACGATCCAGACCGCCGTGCTGATCCAGACGCTGGAAGCCCTCGGCGCAAAGGTGCGCTGGGTCTCGTGCAACATCTATTCGACGCAGGACCATGCCGCCGCCGCGATCGCCGAAAGCGGCACCGCCGTGTTCGCCTACAAGGGCGAAACGCTGGAAGAGTACTGGGACTATACCGACCGCATGTTCCAGTGGCCGGACGGCGAAAGCCCGAACCTGATCCTCGATGATGGCGGCGACGCCACCATGTACCTGATTGTCGGCGAAAAAGCCGAAGCCAACGCGGCATTCCTCGAAAAGCCCGGCTCGGAAGAAGAGAAATACTTCTTCGCCCAGATCAAGAAGCGCATGGCGGCCTCGCCGGGCTGGTTCAAGAAAACCAAGGCCAGCATCCGCGGCGTCTCCGAGGAAACGACCACAGGCGTAAACCGCCTCTACCAACTCGAGAAGCGCGGCGAGCTGCCCTTCCCCGCGATCAACGTCAACGACTCGGTCACCAAGTCGAAGTTCGACAACAAGTATGGCTGCAAGGAATCCCTCGTGGATGCCATCCGCCGCGGCACGGACGTGATGATGGCCGGCAAGAAGGCTTTCGTTGCCGGCTACGGCGATGTCGGCAAAGGCTCGGCCGCCTCGCTCGCCGGTTCGGGCGCCCGCGTGGCGGTTTCCGAAATCGATCCGATCTGCGCGCTGCAGGCCGCCATGGACGGTTTTGAAGTGTTGACGATGGACGAGGCCGCACCGAAGTTTGACATCTTCGTCACCGCGACCGGCAACAGGGACATCCTCACCGTAGATCACATGCGCGCCATGAAAGACATGGCCATCGTCTGCAACATCGGCCACTTCGACAACGAGATCCAGGTTGAGGGTCTGCGGAATTTCAAGTGGACCAACATCAAGCCGCAAGTGGACATGGTCACCTTCCCGGATGGCAAACGCATCCTGCTCCTGTCGGAAGGCCGTCTCGTGAATCTCGGCAATGCCACCGGCCACCCGAGCTTCGTGATGTCCGCTTCGTTCACGAACCAGACGCTCGCCCAGATCGAACTTCACGTGCGCGGCGACCAGTACGAGAACAAGGTTTACACGCTGCCCAAGCATCTCGACGAGAAGGTTGCGCGCCTTCACCTAGCCAAGCTGGGCGTCAAGCTCACTGAACTTTCGGGCGAACAGGCGGCCTATATCGGCGTGGAGACCACGGGCCCGTTCAAGGCGGATCATTACCGCTACTAGACGCAAAGGACGGCGCGGTGGCGCAGGCATTCATTCTCCCCCTCAGCTGCCCCGACCGGGTCGGCAGGACCGTGCGTCTCGCGCGGCTGATGGAGGAGAATGGATGCGTCACCGCAGCTCCCCGCACCCTTCGGCAAACCATTGTTTTTGCCCGCTAAACCGTCAGTCCTCTGAGGAAACAAAGCATGCCCCTGAAATCCCATGAATTCACGAGCGAAAGCGTTGCCGAAGGTCATCCGGACAAGGTCGCCGACCAGATCTCCGACGCCATCGTGGACTTGTTCCTGTCGCGCGACCCTTCTGCCAAGGTGGCGGTGGAAACCCTGTGTACGACCAACCTCGTCGTGCTCGCCGGCGAAGTGCGCACAAACAACGGCGCCGTCATCTCCAAAGAGGAAATGAACGAAGCTGCCCGCAAGGTCGTCAGAAATATCGGCTACGAACAGGACGGTTTCCACTGGAAGAACATGACGATCGAAAACTACGTCCACGGACAATCGGCCGAGATCGCCAAAGGTGTCGAGGAAGGCCAGGGTCTCTTCAAGGAAGAAGGCGCCGGCGACCAGGGCATCATGTTCGGATATGCCACCACGGAAACGCCGGAGCTGATGCCGGCCACGCTCGTTTACTCGCACCAGATCCTCGAGAAGCTCGCCGAGCTTCGTCATTCCGGGAAAAACCCGCAGCTCGAACCGGATGCCAAGAGCCAGGTTACCTTGCAGTATCAAGGCTCTCGCCCGGTCGGCGTCAACGCCGTGGTGGTCTCCCACCAGCACAAGGAACATGTGAGCCAGGAAGAACTGCGCGAGATCATCCGCCCGGTTGTCGCCAGCGTCCTGCCGGAAGGCTGGTTCCCGCCGGAAGGCAAGTTCTACGTCAACCCCACCGGCAGCTTCTGCATCGGCGGCCCGGACGGCGACTCTGGCCTCACGGGACGCAAGATCATCGTGGACACCTACGGCGGCGCGGCGCCTCATGGCGGCGGCGCCTTCTCGGGCAAGGACCCTTCGAAGGTCGATCGCTCGGCCGCTTATGCCACGCGCTACCTTGCCAAGAACGTCGTCGCGGCCGGCCTTGCCGAGCGCTGCACGATCCAGGTCAGTTATGCCATCGGCGTCGCCCAGCCGCTGTCGATCTATGTCGATACGCACGGCACCGGCAAAGCCGATGAGGCCCGTATCGCCAAGACGCTGCGCGAACTGTTCGATCTCTCCCCGCGGGGAATCCGCACACACCTGAACCTCAACGCGCCGATCTACAGCCCCACCGCAGCCTATGGCCATTTTGGCCGCAAGCCGGGCGCCGACGGCACGTTCAGCTGGGAGAAGACTGCGCTGGTGGACGAACTGAAACGGTTGATGAACTGAGGCGGGACCGCCCGCGTCAGCCGTTGAAGGCAAGGACCGTGTCGATCACCCGGACTTGCGTCTCCGCGTCCAGGTAGGGATGCATCGGCAGAGCCAGCACATGCTTGCTGGCCGTTTCCGTGACTGGCATTGTTCCCGCCGGGGGGCGCATACCGGGCCGCAAAGTCCTGTTGGTGGATCGGAACCGGGTAATATACCATGCTCGGGATACCGTTCGCGGTCAGGTGCGCCTGCAGGCCGTCCCGGTTTTCGTGTTCGATCACGTATTGCGCCCAGACGCTCTGCCCGCCCGCGATCACATGCGGCACGCGGCGGATCCGGCCTTCGAAGCCCGCCATGTAGCAGCGCGCGATCCCCCAAACAGACCGGATTTCACAGTGCCGCTCCATCAAAGCCGCTGGGCGCAACGCTCTTCTGTGTCCTGATGAACCTCACGTCGCTTCTTTGGCGTATGCTCGGGCGCGCAGTTGGATCCAACGCCGCCGCGGCAGCCTCCATCGCGCTGCAAAGCGCATCAAACTGTCTGCAAAAGAGACCGGGTGGCTCTCTTTCGCCGACTTCAACCCCCTCGACGCAAGACATTACAGAGCCACAAATCCCATAGCAGGGTGGCCGCGTCAGCGGGTTCGTTCAATCCGGTTTCAATGAAGTCGCGCAGCCCCTGGCCGAGCCCTCATCAATGCGCGACCACACAGAGCCTCCAGATTCAAACTCTCAATCAGGGGAGTTTGGCAATAATCCGGTATGTTCTGACCGATGCGCGATGGGCGCAGATTGAACCACTTTGTCTTGGCAAGAAGTCAGCCCCCGGACGAACGGGTGAGGATGGCCGGCTGTTTCTCGAAGCGGTGCTCTGGATCGCGCGCACGGGCAGTCCGTGGCGCGATCTTCCCGCAGAACTGGGCAACTGGAACACCGTGTTCCATCGCTTCCATTGCTGAACCGACAGGGACGCTTTCAAGCGGATTTTCGATGTGCTATCAGACGATCCGGACATGGAGTGCGCCATGGTTGATGCCACCATCGTTCACGTCCACCGTCACGCCCACGGCGCAAAAGGGGGACTCAAAATCAGGCCATCGGAAAGTCCAAAGGCGGGTGGACGACAAAGATCCTTGCCCTGACAGATGCACTCGAAAATCTTGTCCGCTTCGCCCTTCTGCCCGGCAACTGGTATGACACCATCGGCGTTGCGCCACAGATCCGGGGATCGAGTTCGGGGCGCTGCTCGCCGACAAGGCCTATGACAGTAACTGGATCGTCGGGGAACTGTGACCTGCTCTGAATCTTCGGACCACGGCCATTTTGGGTGAGCGACCAGAACTGCCTTTTCAATTTGCCCCTTACGGAGCGGTTGAGCGACGGGTCGGGGCGCGAAGGCCCCGCATACCGCAGCGCTCCGTCGCGTTGGCGGGCGCTGCAATTGTTGATCTTCTGCTGGCCACGAACTCTGCCGGCGTCAGGTATCCGAGGCTCGAATGAGGACGGACCTCTTTGTAGTGGGAGTTCATACCCTTTGGGCTACGATGTCTTGTGGTTGAGTGCCCTTGAGTTCAGTTCGGTTTAAGGGAAAATGGCACACATAGCGGCGCAATACTCCACGAAGTTGCGCCCCGGAGGACGTTTTCAATGCCCGCATCCTTGCGAAACCAAGATTCGGAACCCGGCGATTATTCGCGCGGCGCAGTGAGCTTTGCCCTCGGCCCCGTGAACGCCTCGATAGCCTGGTCCGCTGTGACGACCGCTTCGCTAGGGTCGTTTGAAACTTTTGAGCGCCTCTCGACGTTCGCCTCCAGGGCGCATTCGCTGGCCTGCTGCCCCTGCGGTCAGGACCATTCCGCAGAATTGCTGGCGTTCAATTATTCGGTTTCGACATTGAAAGCGCTCGACTTGGCAGCGAGTCGCCAGACATTTGATCCGCTTGGCGACCTATACGGCGCAGAGTTTGCGGCGCTGAGTTTTCCCGGAGAAGTTTCCGGCACTCGGGTGGGCGCGACCAGCATCTCGATCGGTGACTCCGTCGACAGCCAAATCGAATCTAGCGGCGATCAGGATTGGTACGCAATTCAGCTCCAGGCCGGAGTTCTCTATGAGTTCTCCTTGAGTGGCACGGGAGCGGATGCGCTAACTGATCCCTATCTCGAAGTAATGAACCCATTTGGGCAGCAGATCACATTCAATGATGATGGCAATGTGGGTTTGGATTCACTTCTCAGGTTCACGCCGGTCTCGACAGGAACTTACTATATCAACGCACACGGATGGGCGAATACAAGTGGTGTCACTTCAACCGGCACATATACGCTTGGTACATCGGTGGTGTCGCCCCAACCACCGTCCTACTCGATCCAACAAATAGCCAACTATTTGATCAATGAAGGGTCAGCAGGCGGACGGCACTGGACACAAACGAATATCACTTACAACATCGAGGCACTAACGGCCGCTCAACGTACGCTTGCTGAACGCGCTCTTCAGGAATGGTCGGCCGTTACGCCTCTGACATTCACGCGCGTCACCAGTGGCGGAAACATCACTTTTACAAACGTTAACCCCAGTCCTGACCCTCAGACTCCGGACGAGCCGGCTGCTTACGCGCAGGGCACTTATCAGGGCGACGCAATCATTTCGAGTACAGTCGTCATTACCAGCAATTGGTTCAGCAGCGACACGACCTACGACAGTTACACACAGCAGACTTACATCCACGAAATCGGCCACGCCCTCGGTCTTGGGCATGCCGGACCATACAACGGCGCTGCAGACTGGGGCTTCGACAGCATCTACACTAACGACAGCTGGGCCTTTACGGTCATGTCGTATTTTGATCAACTTGAATCGGGCATTGGAAACTACCGATTTGTTCTAGGCCTTCAACAAGCCGACATCACTGCGATCCAGCAGCTGTATGGCGCCAATCCGTCTGGCACACATGCGGGCAACACGACTTTCGGCTTTAATTCATCAGCACCCGGCTCAAATATTGATTGGTCGCAATTCGTTGTAGTACAGGCCGAAGGCATCTACCGGCGCCCGCCATCAATGACGATCTACGATACCAGCGGCGTCGATACGATCAACCTTTCAGGCTTTTCCCAGCCGCAGATCGTGGACCTCCGGCCGGGAACGTTCTCGAGCCTTGGTGATCGCCCGGACGTAAATTTTCCGCACTACACCAACGTTGTCTCGATTGCCGCCAACACCATCATCGAGAATGTTGTAAGTGGCGCCGGTTCGGACACTATTACAGGCAACTCGGCAAACAATACGATCACGCTTGGCAGCGGCGGTGACACATTCGTATACGCGACCGGCGGAGGCGCAGACACGATCACCGATTTCGCTGTGGGAGCCGATCGCATCGACCTGACTGCGTTTTCAAGTGCCGCGGCGCTGACCGCCTTCAATGGACGCACAAGCTCCGTCGGCGGAACACTGCTGACATTCACATTGGGGCAAACCATCCTGTTGCAAGGCGTCAGCACCGGCCAGCTGACCCAGTCGAACCTGATCCTGCAAACGAGCGCATCGACCATCACCGGCACAGCCAGCAATGACGTCTTGAACGGGACGTCTGGCAATGACGTGATCGATGCCCTTGCGGGCAATGACACGCTGTACGGGCTGGACGGGAATGACACGCTTCTAGGCGGCGCCGGGATCGACAACCTGCATGGCGGCGCGGGCGCCGACACGCTGGATGGCGGCGCAGACAATGACAACCTCTACGGTGACGCGCTCGACACGTTCATCGGCGGCACGGGCTATGACACGATCTGGATGACCGACCTGACGACCGCCGGCATCTCGGTCAACCTGGCCGCCGCAGACATCGAGCGGATCTATGCGACGCACCTGGCCGATACGCTGGACGGCTCGGGCGCCACCGTGGGCATAGTGCTTTACGGTTTCAATGGCGCCGACACGCTGATCGGCGGTTCGGGCTCGGATTATCTCTATACCGATTATGAGGATATCCAGTCCGGCACCGTGCTAGGCGGGGCGGGATACGACTACATCATCCACCAGTCGCCCTCCAGCTTCACGGGGACTGTCACCTTCAACATGGCGGCGCTACAAGTCGAGGGCATCTTCGGTTCCTCGCGCGCCGAGATCATCAATGCGGCGGGCGCTCCGGTATTCGCAACGATCTATACCGGCGGCGGTGCGGACACGGTCACCGGTTCGGGTTTCAATGACCGAATCTTCCTCGACAACGAGGTTGCCAGCGTCAACGCGGGCGCCGGCTTCGACTATTTGGTTTACAACCGCCTCGACGGTTCCGGCGCGAGCTTCAACCTCGCCGCCATGAACGCCGAGGGCGGCATCGGGCGCGACGGAAATGACACGCTCGATGCCTCGGGCGTCACCGCTAGCTTCGTCACCCTCTATGGCTATGGCGGCGCCGACACGCTGCGCGGCGGCACCGGAAATGACTATATCTATATGGACGCGGCCGACCTTTCTGGCGGCGCCGTACAGGGCGGGGCGGGCTATGACTACTTGATCAACCAGGGCGGCACTGCCCTCTCCATCACCCTGCTCAGCCATGGCGCGGAAGGCTTCTTCGGATCCTCCGCCGCCGAAACGATCAGCGCGGCGGGCCTCGCCATGTTCGCCACGGTCTTCTCCGGCGGCGGGGCCGACACGATCACCGGCTCGTCCTTCAACGACTCGATCTACATCACCAACAGCGTGGCTGGCGTGAACGCCGGAGCCGGCTACGACTATGTCGTCTATGAACGTCTCGACGGCACGGGCGCTACAAACTTCAACCTTGCCGCCATGAGCGCTGAGGGCGCCATCGGGCGCGGCGGCAATGACAGGTTCGATGCCTCCGGCGTGGCAACGTTCGCCACCCTCTATGGCTATGGCGGCGACGACACCCTCATCGGAGGCGCATCCAATGACGTCATCTATGGCGGCACCGGCAATGACACGATAATCGGCAATGCCGGCAATGACAGCTTCGTGCAGGAAACCGGATGGGGCGCCGACACGATCACCGACTTCGGCAATGGCGCCGACCGGATCCTGTTCCGCGCGGCCGGTCTCACCCAGTTCAGCCAGCTCACCGTCACCCAGTCCGGCGCCGACACGCTTGTGACGTTCGGCGCCCAGACCGTGCGCCTCACCAACTTCACCGCCGCGAACTTCACCGCCGCACAGACCGTATTTGTCGCCGCCGCTGAAACCCAGCCCGCAGATACCGCGCTCGCCGAATCCCAGGCCGGCACGTTCGACTTCTCCGGACTCCCGCAAACAGATGGCGCGGGAGAGACATCAGGGGCTGGGGTTCAGCGGGATCACACCTCGTCATTTGTCAGCGCCCTTGATGCAGGGTTCTTCGCGTCAGACTGGGCCGACTCGGCGTACGATCTTCACGCCCAGCTTCACACCGATATGTTCGAATGGCATCTGATGGCCTAGGGTCCGTTGTGAATCAAGATTGAACGAACCCGCTGACGCGGGACTGGCAGTCAGGTAAACTCGACGCGTTCCTGCGAGAAATAGAACAAGGACCGAGTTTCGTCGTCGAGTTCGCCGGATCCATGCTCAAGCAGGGTCCGCATCGCGTTCTTGCGATCCTGCAGCGCATGCGCAAAATCCAACTCGATCAATTCGTCCACGCCGGTCCGCTTCATTGAATCCCGAACGGTCATGTACAGTGGCAAGGATCCGCCCAGGAACATCGATTCATAGGCGATCTTGCTGGCGATCTTGTCGTGGATATCGGTATAGCGGAACTGCCGCTCCATCTTCGCACGGGACTTCACGATGAAGTCGATCTCGTGGCGATGGTTGGGATGTCGTAGGTAGAAATTCTTCAGCTCGGCAATGTCATCCTCGATCCGTTTCACCACCTCGTCGTTGAGGTCCTGATAGATGACGATGATGTCGATGTCGGATCCCTTGACCATCTCGCCAGTGCTCGCATGCTCGCGCGGCTCGTTGTGCGCGAGGAAATAAGCAAGGTCGCCGGCAATGAAGGCGCACAAGTTGGCCCGTACTCCGCCCGGCATCTGCACCAGCAGGCTGCTCATCACATCCTGCGCAACAGCAATCTTCTGCTTACTGACCTCGCGGTGATAGTTCGAAAGCGTACCCTGGCGTTCGATCATCTGGTCGCGCTGACCCGGCAAGCCGAACAGCGTGAACGAAAGGAAATCACGCAGGATCGATGGGCTGAGCCGCACCTGGTCGCCCCGCGTGATATCGAAGCGCAGGTAATAACTCGCAAAATGCGAAAGGTGCAGCAGCCGGCTCGTGTAGCAGGCTTGCCACAGCGCGAGGCTCGGCACGTCGGGCAGATCCAGCGCCAGCTCCTTGCCGATGCGCGGACCCTTGTCCTCGATCGCCCTGATGACGCGCTGCTCGATGTCTGCGATCCCCGAAGCGACCATCGTTCCTACCTCTTTGGTTCAGCCGCTGGCGCGGCCGCAAGATCTGATGTCAGAACGCGAACGCTGTGCTCCAGCCTCGTCTTCCAGTCGGGCAGCCTGATTCCGAAGGTCAGGAAGGTCGTCGTGGAGGCCAGCCGCGCATTCAGCGGCCGCTTTGCCGGAGTCGGATAATCCGACGTCGGTACACCGATTACCCGTGCGGACGGCCCGCCTAAATGTCGGCTCGCTGCAAAGATCGCGTCGGCCATGCTCGCCCGGTCGGTCTCGTCCATCCCAGCAAGGTGGTAAGTGCCCCATGCTGCGAAACCCGGCTGTACGGCTGCAGCCGCCATCGTCAACAGACCTTCCGCGATATCTGGACAATAGGTCGGGTATCCCACCTGGTCCTCGACCACGGTCAACTCATCCCGCGTGCGGGCAAGATGCAGCAGGGTGCGCACAAAATTGTGCGCGTATTCCGAGAACACCCAGGATACCCGAACGATCAGATGTTGGGGACATAATTGTCGAACGGCTTCTTCGCCCTGCCATTTCGACTCTCCATAAACGCTCAGTGGACGGGCTTCATCATCGGGCTCATAGGGGCCGGCTTTCTCGCCGTCGAAGACGCAGTCGGTCGAGATGTGGATGAGCGGAATGCCGCGGGCAGCACACAAGCGGGCCAAGGCTGCAGGCCCCGCCCGGTTGAGTGCGAAAGCGTTTTCAGCATCGCTTTCCGCGCCGTCCACAGATGTATAGGCGCCGGCATTGATGACAATTTTGGGAGTCACCATGTTGAGCACGCGGGCAAGTAAAGTCTCATCGGCGAGATCGACTTCTGGTCGCCCAAGACATACGACATCCTTGTGCCCCGCCGCCCCGAGGCACAGCGCCAGTTGCCCTTGTTTGCCGATTACGAGGATCGTCATTCGCTCGCTCCGGAAAAGGCAAATTGCTGCGGCGCCTCTGTAATGCGCAGATGTTTGCAGTCACGCTCCGACAAGGTCGGGGTAGACGCCGCGAACAGGCGCCGGATCGCCAGCGCCAGGCTGTCAAGCACGATGCCGAAATCCAGCGCCGATGAATAGCAGGCCGTAATCTTGTAGATCCCATCCGAGCCTGGCTTGAGTGTACCGAAGCCATACGCAAATCCTTCGGATGGGAACACCTGCAACCTGTCAGCTTCGTTCTGATCAGGTGTTATATGGTGCCCGAAGCATGACGAGCTGCCGCGGAAATCCACGATCACACAGGTCTTCGGGCAGCGCACACAGCGCACCAGCTTGGCCTGCGCCGCCTGGTAGAGATGTCCCCGCAGCGGGCCTGCCTCGGCAGACCGCGAATGATTATCTTGAACGGTGTGCGCCGGAATACCCACCACCTGAAAGGCCGCCTCGTTGAAGGCTTCGCTGTGCCAGTCTTGCGCGTCGCCTTGCCCGGCCGACTGCACCAGCAGCACTTCAGGCAATATGGGATCAGGCGTCACAATCAGATTCATGACGCGGCTATACCATGTGCCCCACTTCCTTCAATGCACGGTTACTCAACCAACGCTGACTTCGCGAGGTGGCGCGGCTGGTCAACGACCGTGCCCACACGGGCGCAACATAAAACGCCCACAGTAGCAGCAGGATGGCCGCGAAGATCGGCACCGAGATGTTGTCGCTGTCCGGCAGGCGGATCACATGATCGGCGTGTTGGTCAGCCAAATTGATGCCGTTGTCGTCCGAGATCAGGATCACTTCGGCGTCGCAGGCAAACACTTATTCGATGTTAAAAATTGTCCTTCGGAACAGTCTATCAATAGGCACAATCAACATAGGCGGGCCGTTCTCAATCTGCGCAATCGGTCCATGCTGCAGTTCGCTCGCGGCGTAACCTGCGGCGCGGATGCAGACACTTCCTTCAGCATCAGCGCGCTCTCGAGCGCCAGCGGCTAATATCGCCCGCGGGCGAGGAACAGCACGTCCTTCTTTCCGGCAATCGCCTCGGCGATTTCCTCAATCTGCCCAGAGCCTCGACAGCTCCGGTTGACCTGCTCTGATTCTCCGGACCATGACTATTTTGGGAGAACAGCCGGAAATGCTTTTTGGTTTTGCCCCTTGCGGAGTCACGGGGCGGAGCGCACATGCGCAGCGTTCGGAGTCAGTCTAAGACGGCGCTGAGCAGACCAGCCGAATCAATCTTGGTCTGCGCCTCGAAGCCCACAAGCCCTTGTACTTTTGACGCCATGTTCTCTGGCCCAACAACAGGTAAGCTCCGCCCAATCTATAAGCTGCTGGCGCTTGAGAGTGGCACTGTCTATGCAAGAGCAATAACTACCGACCTGCGCGGTTCAGCGAAACTTAAGCAATTTCAAAGCAATTGCAAAGATGGTCACTAAAACGGGACGCACATGAAACGAGCATTGATTACAGGGATCTCAGGGCAAGACGGCGCCTATTTGGCGCAGCTGCTTCTGTCCAAGGGATACAAAGTGGTCGGACTTATCCGCCGCTCTTCAACTCAGGAAGCCAACAATACCCGCCTCAACTGGCTTGGAATCGCCGACGATGTCGAACTCGTCGATGGCGACCTGACGGACACGGCAAGCCTGATCCGTCTCGTGGCCGAACACAAGCCGGATGAGTTCTACAATCTCGCCGCGCAGTCCTTTGTGGGCTCGTCCTGGCAACAGCCGACCCTGACCGCAAACGTGACCGGTCTCGGTGCACTGAACTGTCTTGAAGCGATCCGGGCCACAAACCCGAATACCCGCTTCTACCAGGCGTCCTCCTCTGAAATGTTCGGCAAGATCCAGGCCCAAAAGCAATCCGAAACGACGCCCTTCTATCCGCGCTCGCCTTATGCAGTCGCCAAGCTGTTTGCCCATTGGACCACGATCAACTTCCGCGAAAGCTTCGGAATTCACGCCAGCTCCGGCATCCTGTTTAACCATGAAAGTCCCCTGCGCGGCCGCGAGTTTGTGACACGCAAGGTCACCAACGCGGTCGCCCGAATCAAGCTCGGCCGGCAGAAGGAAGTCCGCCTCGGCAATATCGACGCCTTGCGCGACTGGGGTCATGCGCGCGACTATGTCCGCGCCATGTGGCTGATGCTGCAGCAAGACAAGGCAGATGACTATGTTGTGGCGACAGGTCGGACGGTTTCCATTCGAAACATGTGCGAAATCGCGTTCTCCCACGTCGGTCTGAAAGCAGAAGATCACATTGTGATCGATCCAGCCTTCTTTCGTCCCGCTGAAGTCGATGTCCTTCTGGGCGACGCCAGCAAGGCAAAAAATGCGCTGGGCTGGGTGCCGGAAATCACACTGGAACAAATGATCCAGGAAATGGTCGATGCTGATCTGAAACGGGTGGCTGCAGAGCCCGCGTAGGACAAGTGGCCGGTTTCATGAAAAGCCCAGCTCGTATTCTCATAACCGGCGCAAGCGGGTTTGTTGGTCGCCGGATTATCGCAGCCCTTGCAGCCAGTTACCCTGAAGCGCGCGTCATAGGCCTCGACCGCATGGGCGAGACCGGTACTCGGCTGGACATAACAGACAAGGAAAGCGTGGAGGCTGCGATAGAGCAGCATCAACCGGACCATCTTGTGCATCTCGCGGCCATTTCATCCGTTCCCCAATCGTTTTCCGATCCCGAACTTACCTGGCGCACGAATGTCTTCGGCACGCTGAACCTGATCATGGCCCTTCAGGCGCACGCTCCCGACTGCAGGATGTTGTTTGTCTCAAGCGCAGAGGTCTATGGCCGCAGCACCTTTAACGGCACGTCGGTAAAGGAAGATGCGCTGCTACAACCGAACAATCCTTACGCTGCCTCGAAGGCAGCGGCTGACATTATGGTGCGAGAATCCTCCAACCGGGGTCTCAAGGCAACTATCGTCAGGCCTTTCAATCATACCGGCCCCGGTCAGTCAGACGCATTTGTGATCCCTGCTTTCTGCAGCCAGATTGCGCGGATCGAGAAGGGCCTCCAACCGCCTCAGATCGAAGTCGGCCAACTTGATGACGAGCGCGATTTTTGCGACGTACGCGACATCATTGATCTTTATATGCTGATCATCGGCGAAAGCGCCCATTTGTCGCCTGGCTTGACGCTCAATGCGGCGTCAGGTGTACCCCGCCGGATCGGCGATATCCTCGAAACGCTCTTGTCAAAGGCAAGCGTGCCTATCACGGTGAAACAGGATCCTGCACGGCTACGCGCCGTTAGAGTCCCCCGGATTCTCGGCAATGCAGACCTCGCCCGCCAGACCCTCGGCTGGTCGCCCGTGATCCCCTTCGAGCAAACGCTTCAGGAAACCCTGGACTATTGGCGCAGCGTCTGACGGCCGAGGCAATGACGGTATTTCAAGGTACTGAATATCGATGACGACTTTGAGCGAACAATTGGCGCAGGCAGCTTGTTCGACCCGCCCGGCCGCGCCACAGCAGCCAGAGACAGCGCGAGCTGGCCGCTCTTTCCGATGACGAGAACCTGCTTCGGGCTGGACGTCATGGCGGCGCAGTCACACGTTCGAACTGGAAGAAATCAGGCAGGGCGGCAAGGCGCGGGTGGGCCCGGTCACGGTCCGACAAGGTCAGGCCGCCGGCGGGCACGGGCCAGTCTATACCCAGCGCCGGATCGTCATACGCAATCCCGAAATCACAGGCGCGGTCAAAATAGCTTGTCACCTTGTAGGCGATTTCAGTGCCAGGCTCGAGCGTGCAGAAGCCGTGCGCAAAGCCTTCAGGGATGAAGGCCTGCGCGCCGTCGTCCGCGCCGATCTCGAAGGCCGTGTGGCACCCGAAAGTCGGCGAACCGAACCGGATGTCGACCGCGACATCGAAAATCCGCCCGCGCACGCATCTCACCAGCTTCGCCTGAGCCGCAGGCGGCGCCTGGAAATGGAGGCCGCGCAACGTGCCGGCATGTTCGGACCGCGACTGGTTGTCCTGCACGAACCGAGCACGGATTCCGGCCTGATGGAACTGCTCTTCATGATAGACTTCGCTGAACCAGCCGCGCTGATCGCCGTGCCGGACCGGACGAATATGTAAGATGTCCGGCAGAACCGGATCAGGTGTGACGTGCGGGGTCATGCAGCACTCGCGTTGGCTTCAGGCTGCTATACCACGCAGCCTCTCCCCCGCAATGCGCAGCTTATTCAACCGTCACGGACTTCGCAAGATTGTGCGGATGGTCAACGTCCGTGCCCTTCACCAGCGCCACGTAGTAGGCCAGCAACTGCAGCGGGATGGCCGCCAGAATCGGCATCGAGATCGCTTCCCCGTCCGGCAGGCGATCGCGCCGCCTATTGCCGGACAGGTGGTACAGAGATCATGCGTTTGATTTCCGGCCCTGTGAAGCCGACCATCGCGGGTTGGCGCACGCCGGGCAGAACGGCGACGTCATAGAGTTCGGATACAACGCCGCTCAGCACAACCGAATGAACAATGCTGCCGGTTCGCAGGTCAATGAAGTATAGACCGCACCGAGGTTCGATGCTGCGTTGTCTAAGTTTTTCATCCAACTCCAGACCCGAAAAGGTTTTGTTGCCGCGTGGCAAGGAGAGCCCGACCACGGCATGGCCGGCAATGAACGAAAGCCCGCGCAGGTACCCGGGGCAGAATGCCACCGCTTCGAACTTGCCCGTTGCAAAGTCGATGAAGCCAAACTCACCTTCGCCGGAATTCAGGACCCAGAGCCGGTCCTGATACCAGCGCGGCGAATGCGGCATGGACAGCCCGCGCGCCGCGATCTCGCCGGATGCAACATCGACCACGACTCCGCCGTCCCTGCGTTGGCTGCGCCAGCCGTCATAGGTGTCGCTGGTACTGCTTGCCGTCACAAAGGCAGGTTTCGAATCCCGCATTGCAAGTCCGTTCAGGTGGCACCGGTCTTCGGCCTTCAACGCAGAAATGAACGGTGGACGCCAGACAGGTTCAAAACTGTAAAAGGGCGACGGGCCGGCAAGGCAATTGAACAGGGTGTTTACAAAGACTGGCGCGCCTCGTTCGTCGATCCCGATATCGTGGATATCGAGATCACCTGTCACATAGCTGAAGCGTGGTGCGTAAACCGCATCACAACCAGAAGCGTCTCGCTCACCGTTCACGAGAAGGTTGTCAAACCGGTGCAGTTGAACGTCACTGGTTACCCAAAATCCCTGAGCGTCCGCGGCGAGTCCGAGGCAGCGCCCAATATTTCGGTTGTGCATCCAGAACTTGCCATCGGCATCGACCCCGAACAGGAGGACCTTGCCCGCCTGATACGTCGTGACAGCGAGGCTGACCTTGTGGCTGGCCAGCCATTCGGTGAACCCGCGTGACATGTCGGCGGCAAACTTGACCTCGCCGGATGGGGCGGCGGTTTCACTCATTCTGGTTCGTCCCGTTCTGACTTGGTTCCGGATCAGAGATCCCAGACCTCGATGGTCCGCACAAGGCCGTCAGTCAACGCTGCGTGATCGTTGAACTCGGCGTCGAGGGCTGCCCAGTCGAATGTCGCCATGTCGCTGATATAGCCGTGCCCTGCCGGAACCTCGGCCAGCTGCGCAGCGACAGACGACGGCCGGTATTCGGGTTCAGTCAAGCGGCTGAAGTCGAAACTGCGATCTTCAAGGGCCAAGCGCTCCAGAAGGTAGGTTGACCGGGCAAAGTCCTGAAGAACAGGTGGATAGTCGACGTCCGCTGGTTTGGCTTGGGCCAAGCCATCGTAGCCACCAATCGCAATTTCGTTCACTTCTGCCGTCCCCAGAATCTGCAATATTTCAGCAAATCCTGGTACCGAGACGCTGACCCCGATCTGGACCAGCAGACTGGCACTGCCGCTGGTATAGCTCGCATAGGTGATCGCGTCCTGCGTGACGTTGGCGCCCTGCGCCCAGCCGGCATCGGTCAGCGAAACCGTATCGCCCGCATTGCCGCGAACGGTCAGCTCGGCGACGCCGGCGCTGCGCTCCTCAGTCAGACCGAACACGGCCAACCGATCGAGGATGACGGTGTTGTTCCCCGTGCCGGTGAGGTCGATGATCTCGACCGAGCTCACGCCCGCGCTTCCCGGTCCTGTCAGGTCGAACGACATACCCGAATCAGAGAGGGCGAGCGTATCAGTACCGCGCCCGCCATCGATGCGCGCGAAACCGAGCACATCAATGCTGATCGCATCTTCGCCTGCCCCGCTGCGCACGACATCGCTCGCACCGATGCCGGTGAACGTGTCCCCTCCCGCATTGCCGGTGAAGTTATCCGCCGAGCCTGTGCCCGTCCGTGACACGGCCACCGTGGACTCTGTCCCAGCCGCCCCGCCAAACACGACATATGCTTCGCCGGCGCCGTCGCCGCCATCGTCGCCGCCATAAGCGCCGACGATCAGGTCGTCGAACCCGTCCCCGTTGACATCCCCGGCTGAGGAAACAGAATAGCCTGCAAAGTCACCGTCCGCATCGCCCTGGATGATGAAGCCCTGCGCGGAGGTCAGCGTGGTCAGGTCGATCACCTGACGGCCAGCGCCATCAGCGATCCCGAACCCGCCCGCCCCGCCAAACACGACATAGGCCTCGCCGGCATCGATGCCGCCATCGTCACTTCGGTGCGCCCCGACGATCAGATCGTCGAACCCGTCGCCATTGACATCCCCCGCTGAAGAGACCGAACGGCCCGCTTGATCGTCCGCCCAATCGCCCTGGACGATGAACCCCTGCGCAGCGCTGAGGTTCGTCAGGTCGATCACCTGATGCCCGGACACATTCGTCCCTAAAAAGCCGGCGCTGCCAAACAATACATAGGCCTCGCCGGCTAAGCTGCCGCCATCGTCGCCAAGGGGTGCGCCCACGATCAGGTCGTCGAACCCGTCCCCGTTGACATCCCCGGCTGATGAGACCGATTGGCCTGCATAGTCACCCGCCACATCACCCTGGATGATGAAGCCCTGCGCGGAGGTCAGCGCGGTCAGATCGATCACCTGCCGGCCAGCACCATCGGCGATCCCGAACCCGCCCGCCCCGCCAAACACGACATAGGCCTCGCCGGCCAAGCTGCCGCCATTGTCGCCAAAGGGTGCGCCGACAATCAAGTCGTCGAACCCGTCCCCGTTGACATCCCCGGCTGAGGAGACCGAACGGCCCGCCCAATCACCCGCCACATCGCCCTGGATGATGAAGCCCTGCGCGGAGGCCAGCGTGGTCAGGTCGATCACCTGACGGCCAGAACCATCGGCGATTCCGAACCCGCCCGCCCCGCCAAACACGACATAGGCCTCACCGGCCAAGCCACCGCCATCATCGCCCATGTGCGCGCCCACGATCAGGTCGTCGAGCCCGTCCCCGTTGACATCCCCGGCTGAAGAGACCGAACGGCCTGCAAAGTCACCCGCCACATCGCCCTGGATAATAAAGCCCTGCGCGGCGCTTAAGCTCGTCAGGTCGATCACCTGCGCAGACTGCACAGCCACATCCTGTTGGACGCGGACCACAGAGTTGCCGCTGGCGAAGACGTTGAAGGTGATCGCGCTGTCAACGACCGTTCCGGTTTGGACGAACCCGCCGGTTGCGTCGCCAAGGTTTACCGTGTCTCCGGCATTGCCGCGGATGGTTACCGTTGCAACGCCGCCTGCGCGCTCTTCAGTGAGGTTCACCACAGCGAGACGGTCGAGGATGACGGTGTTGTTGCCGGTGCCGGTGAGGTCGATGATCTCGACCGAGCTGACACCCGCGCTGCCCGGCCCTGTCAGGTCGAGCGACATACCCGAACCAGAGAGGGAGAGCGTATCGGTACCGCGCCCACCATCGATGCGCGCGAAACCGAGCACATCAATGCTGATCGCATCATCGCCTGCCCCGCCGCGCACGACGTCGTTCGCGCCGATGCCAGTGAACGTGTCATTGCCGGCGTTGCCAGTGAAGTTATCCGCCGCGCCTGTGCCCGTCCGTGACACCGCCACCGTGGACTCCGTCCCCGTCGCCCCGCCAAACACGACATAGGCCTCGCCGGCTTGGTTGCCGCCATCGTCACCGCCGATCGCCCCGACCATCAGGTCGTCAAACCCGTCGCCATTGACATCCCCGGCTGAGGAGACCGAACGGCCTGCCTGATCGATCATCGCATCGCCTTGGATAATGAAGCCCTGCGACGCGTTGAGGCTCGTCAGATCAATCACCTGGCGGCCAGAGACATCCACCGTCCCGAACCCGCCCGCCCCGCCAAACACGACATAGGCCTCACCGGAATAGCTGCCACCATCATCGCTGAAGGGCGCCCCTACGATCAGGTCGTCGAACCCGTCGCCATTGATATCCCCGGCTGAGGAGACCGAAAAGCCTGCACGGTCACCCGCCTCATCGCCCTGGATGATGAACCCCTGCGAGGCGCTGAGGGTGGTGAGGTCGATGACCTGCCGGCCAGCACCATCCGGTATCCCGAACCCGCCCGCGCCGCCAAACACGACATAGGCCTCGCCAGCATAGCTGCCGCCATCGTCACCGCCGATCGCCCCGACGATCAGGTCATCAAACCCGTCGCCATTGACATCCCCGGCTGAGGAAGCCGAACGGCCTGCAAAGTCATTCCCCACATCGCCCTGAATGATGAACCCCTGCGAGGCGCTGAAGGTGGTGAGGTCGATGACCCGGCGGCCGGAGCCATCCACAGTTTCGAACCCGCCCGCGCCGCCAAACACGACATAGGCCTCGCCAGCATAGCTGCCGCCATCGTCACCGCTGATCGCCCCGACGATCAGGTCATCAAACCCGTCGCCATTGACATCCCCGGCAGAAGAAACCGAAGTGCCTGCCTGGTCACCGCCCGCATCGCCCTGGATGACGAACCCCTGCGAGGCGCTGAGGCTTGCCAGGTCGATCACCTGACGGCCACTTGAGTCCGCCGTCCCGAACCCGCCCGCGCCGCCAAACACGACATAGGCCTCGCCGGCACCGTCGCCATCGATGCGGTTGGGCGCCCCGACGATCAGGTCGTCAAACCCGTCGCCATTGACATCCCCGGCTGAGGAGACCGAACGACCTGCCAAGTCACCCGCCACATCGCCCTGGATGATGAAACCCTGCGCGGAGGTCAGCGTGGTTAGGTCGAGCACCTGCCGGCCAGCACCATCGGTGGTCCCGAACCCACCCGCCCCGCCAAACACGACATAAGCCTCGCCCGCATCGCTGCCGCCATCGTCGCCGTGGTACGCCCCGACGATCAGGTCGTCGAACCCGTCCCCGTTGACATCCCCGGCTGAGGAGACCGCACGGCCTGCCTGGTCAAACACCACATCGCCCTGGATGGTGAAGCCCTGCGCGGAGGTCAGCGTGGTCAGGTCGATCACCTGACGGCCAGCGCCATCAGCGATCCCGAACCCGCCCGCCCCGCCAAACACGACATAGGCCTCGCCGGCATAGCTACCGCCATCGTCGCCGCCATGAGCACCCACGATCAGGTCGTCGAACCCGTCCCCGTTGACGTCCCCGGCTGAAGAGACCGAGTAGCCTGCATAGTCATTCGCAACATCGCCCTGGATGATGAAGCCCTGCGCGGAAGTCAGCGTGGTCAGGTCGATCACCTGCGCAGACCGCACAGTCACATCGTGTTGGACGCGGACCACAGCGTTGCCGCTGGCGAAGACGTTGAAGGTGATCGCGCTGTCAACGACCGTTCCGGTTTGGACGAACCCGCCGGTGGCGTCGCCAAGGTTTACCGTGTCTCCGGCATTGCCGCGGATGGTTACCGTTGCAACGCCGCCTGCGCGCTCTTCAGTGAGGTTCACCACAGCGAGACGGTCAAGGATGACCGTGTTGTTACCGGTGCCCGTCAGGTCGATGATCTCGACCGAGCTGACACCCGCGCTGCCCGGCCCTGTCAGGTCGAGCGACATACCCGAACCAGAGAGGGCGAGCGTATCAGTACCGCGCCCGCCATCGATGCGCGCGAAACCGAGCACATCAATGCTGATCGCATCATCGCCTGCCCCGCTGCGCACGACGTCGTTCGCGCCGATGCCGGTGAACATATCCCCCCCCGCATTGCCGGTGAAATTGTCCGCCGCGCCTGTGCCCGTCTGTGACACGGCCACCGTGGACTCCGTCCCCGTCGCCCCGCCAAACACGACATAGGCTTCGCCGGCATAGTTGCCGCCATCGTCGCCGCCATAAGCGCCGACGATCAGGTCGTCGAACCCGTCCCCGTTGACATCCCCGGCTGAGGAGACCGGATAGCCTGCAAAGTCTCCGTCCGCATCGCCCTGGATGATGAAGCCCTGCGTGGAGCTCAGCGTGGTCAGGTCTATCACCTGCCGGCCGGCACCATCGGTGGTCCCGAACCCGCCCGCCCCGCCAAACACGACATAGGCCTCGCCGGCGGCGAAGCCGCCATCGTCGCCAAAGGGAGCGCCGACGATCAGGTCGTCGAACCCGTCGCCGTTGACATCCCCAGCCGAGGAGACCGAACGGCCTGCCAGATCACCTGCCACATCACCCTGGATGATGAAGCCCTGCGCGGAGGTCAGCGTGGTCAGGTCGATCACCTGACGGCCAGAACCATCGGCGATCCCGAACCCGCCCGCCCCGCCAAACACGACATAGGCCGCGCCGGCATCGTCGCCAAAGGGCGCGCCCACGATCAGGTCGTCGAACCCGTCCCCGTTGACATCCCCAGCCGAGGAGACCGAACGGCCTGCCTGATCACTCGCCACATCGCCCTG
>VMTE01000004.1 GCA_013791775.1 Hyphomonas sp. | reverse complement strand
GCGGACGGTGACCCGACCGTGGCGCTGAAGGGGGCGCTTATCGCGCCCAAGGTCCAGCACAGGGCCGCCGTGACCGACCGCAAGGGGTTTGCGAAGCTGATCAGGACCGTCTGGTCGTATGAGGGCACGATCGAAGCCCAGGCTGCCTTGAAGCTGCTGGCGCTGCTCTATCCCCGTCCTGGCGAGCTACGCCTGTCCCACTGGCGCGAGTTCGACTTTGAAGAGCGGATGTGGACCATCCCGGCCGACCGGACCAAAACGCGCAAACTGCACACGAAGCCCCTGCCCGGACCCGCCATTGAGATCCTCAAGGATCTGAAGCGGTTCACCGGCAAAGGTTCGCTAGTCCTGCCGTCTCAGATGTCCGACGGACGGCCCCTCAGCGAGAACACGATGAACTACGCGCTGCGCCGGCTAGATGTCCAAGCAGACGTCCATACCTGCCACGGGTTCAGATCGAGCGCTTCAAGCCTGCTCAATGAGAGCGGGAAATGGCACCCAGACGCTATCGAAGCCGAGCTTGCCCATGTCGGCGACAATCATGTGCGCAAGGCCTATCACCGAGCAACCTACTGGGACGAACGCGTCCGCATGGCGGAATGGTGGGCGGCAGAAGTGATGAAATTTGCAGCCCGGTAAAAAGGCCGACTTCATTCAGTTGAGAAGTGCAGGACCGGTCATTGGTCTTCTGATGGCTTCACTTCGCAGTCGATGGCAGCCCAGACTTGGTCTCCGGCCTTCGCGGCATTCTGCATGAGGACGTCCAGAGCGTTGTATCGCTGCATCACGGTTTTCCACGCCATGGAGCTGTTTTCAGACAAGCAAAGCTGAACAACGGCCTGGGCGGCAACGATCGTGCCATCAAGATGCACCAGAGCATCCTGGACGAGCGCCGAGACTTCGTCGCTTGTTCTAACCGGAAAGGCTTTGTCGTGAACTGAAGAGGGTTTCGATTCGGTCATCGGTGTCTTCCTTTGATCGATTGTTCCATTTACGCCCGCGCAGACCGAGGCTCAGGCGACCAGCGCGCACCTCCCTCCCCGGCGATCTGCATCTGCGTTTACGCGATTCATTACTGACACCAGTGAATCAGAAGACGCCGATCTTAACAACCCTTGATTTACGTCTCCACAATCAAAGGGGACTGCCACTCGTTTCGTCCGCATCGATGATTTTTTTCGCAAGGCCGTCTCCGTCGATCAGCTTGCGCGCCACTTGTGCGATGAAATGGTCGAACCGCTTCTGCCCTAGCGCATGAGCGATCTCGCGTTCGCCTGCCGGAATAGGATCTGTTCTAGTCAGCCAGTAGAGTATGAACTGGCCAAGGGCTTCCAACGACGTTGCAACATCGCGTTCGATTTCGCCCTGCCGAACCTCGAAATCGTCCAGCCTTCGCAGCAACCTCTCTTCGAGGCCATACCGGATGGCAGGCTCGAAATATTCGTCGAGCGCCTGCTCGATCACTGCGTTCTTGGTCAAACCGGGACGGCGCGTCGCCTCCTCCAGCTTGCGGAGGAGGTCTGGCCGGAGGCGCAAGTTCAAACGCGGCTTGCCCATGCTAAAAATCCGGCAGGAAGTCTTTGTCGCCTTGGTCGATGGCGACGGCCCGGCGCAGGTTCCGCAAATGCGCATCTTGCTCTGACACGTTCGCGTCCTCGATATCCGGCGCCTCGTCCGTCGCAAGGTCTACTGGCAACCTGGCTTCCGTCAGGTCGAGTTCCGGCTGCAACTCAACTCCGCCGTCGCTTTCGTTGTCGGCGCCTTGCGCACCTCTGCAAGTCACGGCTCTACAGCCAACAGTCTCACTCCAGTCGTGACTTGCAGGAGCAGCCTCGCGAGAAACTGAGGCAGGCGGCAACACACGACAGGTGAAGTTGCCGTCCTCAAAATAGCGAAGCTTCTTTGCACGCACCGGCGGCGCACCGGACACCATAACGATTTCATCCGTCGCAGGCAGTTGCATGATCTCACCGGGCGTCAACAGGGCGCGCTGAGTTTCCTGCCGTGAAACCATCATGTGCGGGAGCCAGGGCGAGAGCCGATGGCCGGTATAGTTCTTCTGAGACCGCAGCTCCGTCTTCGTGCCGAGCGCTTCAGAAATCCGCTTTGCCGTGCGCTCGTCATTAGTCGCAAACGCGACACGGACATGGCAATTGTCGAGGATGGCGTTGTTTGGGCCGTAGGCTTTTTCGATCTGGTTGAGGGACTGGGCGACGAGGAAAGCGCGCACGCCATAGCCTGCCATAAACGCAAGCGCTGTCTCGAAAAAGTCGAGCCGGCCCAGCGCCGGAAATTCATCCAGCATCAAGAGGAGTTTGCGCCGTGAGGGATCCGGCTCCTGCTCCGTCAGCCGCCGCGCAATCTGGTTCAGCACAAGCCGCATCAGCGGCTTGGTGCGAGAGACATCCGATGGCGGACAGGCCAGATAGAGGGACATCGGCCGCTCGCCGATTACGAGCCCTTCCACCGTCCAATCACTGACGGACGTAACTTCAGCCACGACCGGATCACGGTAGAGGCTGAGAAAGCTCAGCGCCGTCGACAGCACACCGGAGCGCTCATTCTCGGACTTGTTCTGGAGCTCCCGTGCTGCCTGCGCCACGACAGGGTGCGGGCGGTCCCCGAGGTGCGGTGTTGACATCATCAGGCGCAGCGTTGCCGCGAATGTCCGGTCAGGATCAGAGAGGAACTTTGCACAGCCTGCGAGCGTCTTGTCTTCCTCCGCATAGAGAACATGCAGGATGACGCCGACCAGCAGCGCATGTCCGGTCTTCTCCCAATGGCTACGCCGTTCCAGCGAGCCTTCCGGATCCACAAGAATATCGGCAATGTTCTGGGCGTCCCGTACCTCGCAGGCGCCGCGCCGCACTTCGAGGAGAGGATTGTAGCGCGGGCTTCTGGCATCTGTCGGATCGAACCGGATGCAATCCGAAAATGTCGACCGCCAGCCTGATGTCAGGGTCCAGTTCTCGCCCTTGATATCATGGATCACGGCGCTTCCTGTCCAGGAGAGGAGTGTTGGCACAACGAGCCCGACACCCTTGCCCGAGCGGGTGGGTGCGAAAGCCATCACATGTTCCGGTCCGGCATGTCGCAGGTAACTGCTGCGATACCGGCCGAGGAACACCCCGTCGGGCCGAAGCAGCTTGTGCTGGCGCATATCCTTCACGGTTGCCCAGCGCGCGGAGCCATAGGTCGTGACGAACCGCGCGTCCCGGCTGCGGATTACGGAGCCGATAACCGCCACAAGGATTCCGAACAGTCCGCCGCTCGCTGCGATGAGACCGGCTGTTCCGAACACCTCCGGTGCATACGCTTCATACGCATACCACCACTGGAAGAGGCGCCACGGAAGATAAACTGGCCGGTCACCGACAGCGAACCAGGGCGCGCCCAGCGCGGGTTGGTAGCCGAGCGCTTCTGCGGTCCACTGCGTCGCAAACCACTGCGTCAGGACGATCACTATCAGAACGACGCCGACCTGGCCAATCAGGATTCTTCCGGGATTCATGCAGCCTTCTCCGCTCTCCGTCACGAGGGCGCATGATCAACCCGCCGTACCCGGATTGCCTAGTTGGACGCGGCGCAAGCGCCTGCAGACCAGTGCAGACAACAACAAAGGCCGCCTTCAAAAACGAAACACTGGCTCAATCAACGGACATCGCGCGAACAAGTTTGGCCATAGCTTCGAGTGTCGCCTCCGAGCCGGTCCGATCAATGAAAGCATGGCATTTGCGGCGGCCGCGGATCAGGTCCGCATCCTCCTCCGCTGCGAGGTCACTCCCCAAAGCAGTCGTTAGAAAGCAGGATGCTCGAAGATTGAAAATTCGCCGAAAACGGCTATTGAGTCTGCAGTCAGCAATGGCTGCCGTCAGCGGCAATGTAGACGGAATTTGGTGACTCTCTGGCCGACATGGACTCGCCGATCCCGTTGGAAAGTTCCAAAATATCAAAAGATCGATACAGCCATCCGTAGGCAGACGTATAATGGCCTTGTGATCACTTAGTTTAATTATTTTGCCACCGCAGTGAAATGGCGAAATTCGATTTGTTTAGCGCAATCCGCCAAGAATGGCCAAAAAAAAGTCCCTCCTACAGTGACCGGCACCAGTAATTAGCCACTAAATGGAGTCTTCAGAAGCCCGCCTGGAAACGGCTGCAGATCTTACAACATCCTCGCCGCGTCGCAATCGCGCGAACGGCCAAAGGACCAGCCGGATAAGCTTTCTGACGAAGCCGGCAACATCACTTGGTATCATGAAGACTGCGGGAATGACGACAAGCGTCAGGATAGTTGAAGAGGTCAACCCACCAATGAGAAGCGCGCCGAGCGCGTTGCGCCACTCGGCTCCATCCGAGGTCGCCAACGCGACTGGCACCATGCCAAAAATTGCCGAGAAGGCAGTCATGAGAACGGGGCGAAGTCGTTCAGGGCAAGCTTGAAGGATCGCGTCTCTTTCTGTCATTCCTTCCGCGATCAACTGGTTTGCGCGGTCAACCAGCAAAATGCCATTCTTCATCACGATCCCCATCAGTCCGATGAGACCAATCTGCGCGAATAGCGAAGATTCCATTCCAAAGTAGTAGAGCCCTGCAAAAGCTCCCGAGAAGCTGAGCGGAGCGGTCACCATGATCAGGAGCGGCTGCACGAAGGAATTGAATTGGCTCGCAAGCACCATGTAGAGCGCCAGCAAGGCGAGCAATAACGCGAAGCCGATCGCGCCGGCGGTCTCCTGCATGCGTTCCGACATGCCGCCGACCGAGTATGTGATGCCTGCCGGCGGCGGGTTGGCTTCAAGCACCTCGATTAAGGTGCTTGTCGCCTCACCAAGGGAAACACCGGTTGCAGAACTGGCAAGTACCGAGATCTTCCTGGCGCGGTCTGATCGATCGATTTTCGATGGGCCGGAAGCGAACTCAACACGTGAAACCGCTCCAATATCTACCAGTCGCCCGTCTGCACCGCGCACTTGTATGCGATCAAAATCCCGCACGCTTTCCCTCTGGTCTTCCTCCAGACGCAGGCGCACATCATATCGTTTTCCGCCCTCTTCAAAGGTGCCTGCATCGAGTCCGCCCAAGGCAATCCGGGCTGTGTCCGCCAAGGCACGAGCGGAAACGCCCTGGTCCCCGGCCCGCGTTCGGTCAAACAGGATCTGTGCTTCCGGTCGACCGCTTTCGAAGCTGGTTCTGACATCAGAAAAATCAGGTCGGGCACGCATCTCACGCACGAGATGCTCGCCATACTGCGCAAGGGAGTTGAGGTCAGACCCCTTTAACAACAAGTCGATGTCCGAGCTACCGGAGGTCGTCCCGCTGACCCACGGAACTTCAAGGACGGATATCTTGACCGCCTCAGGGGATGCGATGCGGATGGCCTTCCGCGCTTGGTCCATGATTTCAAACTGACCCGTTTGGCGCTCCTGTTTCGGTGTCAAGGAAGCGTATAGATCGATGACACGGGCCTCGGCTTGCGCGCCGGCCCCAATGGAGACGAACACTTCTTCAACGTGCTCGATCTTGCGGAGTTCAGCATCTATTTTTTGCGCGGCGTCGAGCGCAGAAACAACGCCAGTGCCAAGCGGTAGCTCGATCGAACCCTGAAACTCGCTCCTGTCGGCGCGCGACGTAAACCCGGAAGGAACGCGAGCAGCATACCACGCACCGGCAACAACTGAGGCAAACGCAATGAAAATCACAACAATGCGAAATCGAACGGCCAGCTTTACGAGACCTGCATAGGCGCGGTCAGTTGAGTCCCAGAACGCTTCGAGCGGCCGAAAGACGGGTGAAACGCCACTGGATGTGAGGATGCGCGATGCAAGCATCGGCGTGAGTGTCAAAGCAACGAGCAAAGAAACAGACACCGAAAATACGATCGTCAGACCGTATTGGTAGAAGAAGCGTCCTACGATGCCATCCATGAAGGCAATCGGAACAAAAACAGCAAGCGTGGCTGCTGTGCCTGCAACCACGGCAAGTCCCACTTTACGTGTACCGTCCAGCGCGGCCTCAAGCGGTGGCTTCCCCTCTTCCAGCTCTTTCATGATCGCTTCTATAACGACGATAGCGTCGTCTACGAGCAGTCCGATGGCAACGGTGAGCGCAAGCAGGGTCAGGACGTTGATTGAGAACCCCAGGAGGTAAAAGCCAAAAAAAGTGGCCACAAGGGATGTCGGGATCGCCAGGGCCACGATGATCGTCGCTCTGAAATTCAGGAGGAAAACAAAGGTCACTGCAACGACAAGCCCGATAGCAATCACGACGTCATGGGTGACGTCCTCGATTGAGCTCTCGATGAATTTCGACACATCTCTGGTCGCGACAATCGTCACCCCGGCGGGTGCAAGCGCGCGCAAGCCTTCTGTGGCGGCCTTGACCTGGTGCGCGACCTCGACAGTATTCTGGCCTGATTGTTTCCTGATATCGAGCGAGATGCCTCGTCTGCCATTCAAGAATGCCGCTGAGCGCTCATCCTCCAGGCCGTCCTCCACGCGGGCAACATCAGAAATTCGGATTGTGACGCCATTTTCCCGATAGGCGACTGGCAAGTCTGCAAAGCCATTCGCACGGGTAACTTCAGCGACAGTTTTTACACCAAACTCCCGCGTGCGGGCAGCAGTTTCCAGCCGCCCGCCAGGAAGCTCTGCATGCTCGCTCTGGATCGCCCGTCGTACATCATCCGCCGTGACGCCAAACGCCCGCAGCCGTTCATTGTCGAGCCAGATGCGCACCGCGCGCTCACGTCCCCCGACCAATTTCACGGCGCCGACACCGTCGAGGCGTTGAAGACGTTCCTTGGCCACATCATCGGCGAACGCCGTCAACTCGGCGATAGGCAGATCGCCAGCGATCATGACGGAGATGATCGGCGCCGCGTCCGGATCGACCTTGTCCACGATGGGCGGATCCATATCCGGAGGCAATTCTGCCAAGGCGACTTGCACCTTGTCCCGAACATCCTGGACCTTCTCGCGGGCATTGGAACTCAGATTGAACTCGATCAGAATTTGCGCGCGCCCTTCACTGGAAAAGGATTGCAGCGTTTCAATTCCGTCGATCGTGTTGATGTACTCTTCGAGGATGTCGGTGACTTCCGACTCCATGGTTTCCGCAGAGGCCCCGTCCAGCGTCGCCGTCACATTGACATAGGGAAATTCAACATCGGGAAATAAGTCGACGCCCAAGCGCCCCATCGACATAAAACCGAGGCCTACCAACGATGCGATGAGCATCACGGCAAATACGGCGCGGCGAATCGAAATATCGACGAGCGACATCATGAAGGTGTGGGCTCAATCCTGGCGCCGTCATACAGCGGCTCCGAGGCTGTCAGGACGACTGTTTCTCCATTCATCAACCCGTCAAGAATCTCCACACGATCAGCATCGATGTCTGAAACTTTCACGGGACGTCGCTTAGCTTGCGCGTTCGTTACCAGATAGACGTAGCGATCTTCGCCCGTACCTTGAATTGCTCTGCGCGGCAGGACGGTGGCAGACCGGGGATCAACTTCGACCTCTGCGCGGACCGACTGCCCGGCTTTGACAGCGCAATCGGGGTTCGCAAATGCCATTCGAAATTCCACCATCCTTGAAGTCGGGTCAACGCGGTCGTTCAAGATGAGGATCTGTGATTCTATCGGATCACTCCGGCCATCGACGTAGAGATGACCTTTCAAGTCGAGCCGCAAACGCGCGAGCTCGGACTCAGGCGCAAACAAGATCGCCGCAGCAATTCCGCACTCCTGAACCTGAACAACGGCGGAGTTGCCCATTCCGGAGAAGCGGTTGGCCATGAACACGCCCTCATCGATATAGCGAGCTGTGATAGCGCCATCGAATGGCGCGCGGACTGTTGTATCCCACAGCGCCTGCTTGGCGGTTTCCACTTCTGTCTCCCTGAGTCGCAAGTTGGCGCCAGCAACCTCAAGGGCGGTTTTGGCATTGTCAAAGACCACACCCGAGACGACGCCTTTGGTTTCCAGTGGCGTGTAGCGATCCACGAGTGTCTGTGAGCGTGTAACTTCGGCCAGGGCAACGTCCCGCATTGCTTCGGCTTCGACGAGGCTGCGCTGATAATCGACCTGCCGGGTTCTAAAGAGCGGATCGCCCTTACGAACCCTGTCACCCACCCGGACGAAAATCTGTTCAACGACCCCCTCCGCCAACGCGCCGATATTGCTGGTTTGCTTTGCGGCAATGGTCCCAGATGCAATCAAATAGTCGTCCCGCATGACCGTTTCTGCGGAAACCGTTTCAACCTGGACAACCCGGGTCTCGGCTTCAGCCGTAACGCCGGCCGCCGCAGGGGCGGCTTGCCCTTCAGGCTCTGCGTCCCGGCATCCAGAGACCAGAACGAAAACCGCACAGAGTGAAAGCGTTGCACAAATCCTCATGAACGCCCCGGCATCAGGTAGGCGCCGCGCCCGCTCGAAAGCAGGGCTCCGTCGGCGTTCATTACAGTGGCTTCGGCGACAGAGAGAGTTGCTCCAAGACGGACAATTCTTCCCGTTACACTCAGCGTTCCTGGCGTGGCCGGTTTGTGATAGTCGACCCGCAAGTCCGCCGTCGCGGCAGGCATGTTACCCGAGGCGAGCAGGGCATAAAATCCTGTAAGATCAATCAGCGCTGCAATTACACCGCCATGGGCAGACTGTATTCGCGGATTGGAAACCACTTCCTCTCGCCATGGCATTTCCAGCACCAGCTTGTCACTGTCTGTGCTGATCGCCCTCAACCCCAGCCACCGATGGAAGGGGGCCGCATCGAGTGCGGCCTGTAACTGATCAAGATTGAGCATGGGGCCACTCATGCAAGGGTCTGCTCTCGGATCGGCCGAAGAAAGGATACAACCGCTTCGATAAACACATCGTTGCGATCTCCCGCCACCATATGTCTTGCGCCAGCAACGTCGGTGAAATGCGCCTGCGGCGCGAGGGATCGAAACGCCGTGACGGAGTCTTCTGAAACCAGCTCACTCATACGTCCACGGATGAGATGAAGCGGGACGCGGATGTCCCGAACAGCTTGCTCCAGATCACCTGTGTGAGCAACTCCGGAGCGGCGCATGACGCCAGTGATAAAGGCAGGGTCCCAGTGCCATCGCCAACGCCCATCTTCGCCCTGCCGAAGGTTCTTGCGCAGCCCCTCAAGGTCTTTCGGCCGCGGGCGATGTGGCAGATAGCTGGCAATCACATCTGCGGCCTGTTCCAGCGAGGCAAAGCCTTCCTGAACATGCGCGCCCATGAAGCCGACAACTTTGGTGACACCGGCAGCGTCCATGTTCGGCGTGATGTCGACAAGTGTCACCGATTCAAATGCATCGCGTGACAGCATGCCTGCGGCAACTATGGCTGCGAGTCCTCCAAGCGAAGCACCGACTATATGTGGGCGCGGCCCTCCACCCGCTATACGTTCACCAACCTCAACAAGGTCTCGCGCGATAGCTTCGAGAGAGTAATCACCGTCTGGAGCCCAGTCGCTTTCACCATGTCCGCGAAGATCCAAGGCAATTGAGCGATACCCTTCAAATGCCACCGCTTTCGCGGCGCCGCTCCAGGCGTGGCGGGTTTGCCCCCCGCCATGGGCAAAGATTACCGGCGGGGCGGCAGGATCGCCAAAAGAACTGAGCGCCAGTTTCAACCCTTGTGCATGAAGATACCCGTCACGACTGCTCAAAATACCCATCCGCTTTGGCGACTTGTAAGGATACTTTTATTAAGTTAGCTTACAAACTTTGTAAATGGAGAAAGCTATGGAGTTGCCTGCGCGGTCGCGCGCGTCCCACCTCAAGGGAGACCCAAGAATTGATTTCAGCTTCCTTCTTGGTGAGGTCACCCGCCTATTGCGCCGGGCGTTCGATCGGGAAATGGAAGCCATTGGCCTGACACGGTCACAGTGGCATGTGCTTGTATATGTGATCAAACTGGAAGGCCCGACCCAGACCAAGCTTGCGGAAGCGCTTGATATTGCGCGTCCATCTGTCGGCGCGCTGATCGATCATCTCGAAAGCTCAGGCTATGTCTCACGTGAGCGAGATTCCCGTGACCGTCGGGTCTGGCGGATTGTCCCGACTCGATTGGCTATCCAACAGGCAGAAGAATTTGCGCGGTCGGCCGAGCGTGTTGCATCTCAAGCCTTCGACTCTGTTTTGAGCCAAGACCTCGCTGCTGCAGCGACTTTGCTTTCGACTATTAAAGACAATCTGAAGTCCTCATCAGCGGGGCTCTGATGCCGTCCGGATGAACGATTTGTTGCACGCACCCGAGATCCGTCTGAAGCCTGCGGAGCGCGCCAAAGCTGGCCACCCCCACATCTTTGACAATAGCTTGCGGAGCGCTGCGACGTCCAGCACCCACTTCTAAAACAACAGCTTAAGCTTCGCGTTCCCGCCGCCCCCAAAGAGATTGGCCCTTACATCCAGCCTCCTCAGGTCAAGTCAAGCTAACATTGCCAAGGACCCTACGCATAGCTTCTGATCTCTGCTTACGGATATTACTCGCAAAGCGCGCCACGAAGCGATCGCCCCAAAGACGATCACTTTCGCGGCACTCATCAGTACCGCTTCCATACAGAACATCTTGTTCATTGCGGAGGTAAAGCGGAAATCGGACATGCATCAGCACGCCAAGCTAAATGATCCATGGTGAGGTCTTGGAGCGGTCAAACGGGTTTTTGGCCAGTGTCCGACATCAATGACCCTGTCCGGCTGTCTCAAGTCCTGCTTCCGCTAGGATCACCTAAACTTGAGACCTGTCAGGCGGCTTCGGGAAGACGCCTGAGCATCAGCGTTTTTCCCGGCTGCCGATCTCAGAATCACGGGGCTTCAGGCGCTTGGGATGTATCACTCCAGTTTCCAAGCGCCCGGAAAAGGGCGACCGTATTCCGTCCTCGGTCAAGCTGCGCAGCAATCAGTTGCTGACGCCCGGAATAATATTCGCGCTGCGCATCCAGCACTGCGAGATAGTCGTCGATACCTGACTTAAAACGCTCTTCTGAAAGAGACAGCGTGATATCCGTATCTTCAGCAAGTTGTTGAAGCGCGGAGAGGCGCGCGTCGATTGTTGCCGCGACGGCGAGGGCGTCCGCCGTTTCGCGGAAGGCAGACTGGATGGAACGCTCATAGCTCGCGAGCGCCGCATCGCGGGCAGCGAGGGTGGAAGCGAGGTTGCTCCGCCGCGCGCCGCCATCGAAAATCGGCAGGCTGAGGCTTGGACCAAATCGCCACCCCCCAGTCCCGTCGCCGCCGACAAGACCCGAGAGGTCTGCGCTGACATAGCCAGCGCTGCCAATCAGCGAAATCGACGGGAAGTAAGCCGCGCGTGCGGCGCCGATACTCGCGTTCGCCGCGCGCAACTGGCGCTCGGCGGCCATCAGGTCCGGGCGCGCGAGCAGGATTTCGGACGACGCGCCGACGGGAATTTTCGAGACCAGCGGTGTAGGCGAGAGCACGGCGGAGCCGGCGATGCCTTCAGGCAAGTCAGCGCCGGCGAGGAAGCGCAGAAGGTTCAGGTCCTGCCGCACCCGCGCCTCAAACTGCGCCGCCTGCGCGCGGGCGGTCTGCACGGATGCGGACGCTCGCCGGACGTCGAGTTCGTTTGCTGCGCCGGCATCGAGAAGTTCGCGGGTAAGATCGAAACTTTCGCTCTGGCTACGGACCGTTTCTTCGGCGAGGGCAAGCAATTCCTTGTCGGCCGCGAGCTGCAGCCAGGCTTCGCAGATGGAGGCCACCAGAGCGATGCGCGCCGCGCGTTGGCCTTCTTCGCTGGCGAAATAGGATTCACGTGCTGCAGCCTGGTTGTTGGCAATGCGGCCGAAGAAATCGAGTTCCCATGCTGTGACGCTCAGACCCGCGGACGCGTTGTCCGAGAAGGATTGGGACGGGGACGCTGAGCTTTCGAATGTGCCGCCTTCCTCCACGGATGCGTCTGCCCCGAAGCGCGGAAACAGGCCGGACCGCGCCAATCCGAGTTGTGCGCGGGCGACGCGGACATTGGCGGCGACGACTTGCAGGTCGCGGTTCTCGATCAGGGCGACCGCAATCAGTTCGCGCAGCGGAGCCGCCACGACAATATCTTCCCAGTGAAGCGCCGCGCTTCCACTGCTGGCTGCCGGATCAACCGGCAACTGGGCAGGTATTGACGGCGCGCCGCGCTTATAGTCCGGCGCAAGGTTGACGCAACCCGCAAGCGTAAGGACGCTGGCTGAGAGGACTACCGTTCTCATCGTCTTCATTCTGCGGGATCTCCGGCAGGAACAAGGGTCTTGGGTTTGCGGGTCGTCAGCTTACGGACGACCACGTAGAACAGGGGTGAAAACAAGAGGCTGAACAGCATGGCAGAGCCGACGCCGCCGAGGACGATCGTGCCGATCGCGATGCGGCCGCTGGCGCCGGCGCCGGAACTCAGTGCCAGCGGAAGCACGCCGAACCCGAAAGCGAGAGAGGTCATCAGGATGGGCCGGATGCGCTGCCGGACGGCCTCCATCGTCGCCGTGATCAGGTCCTTTCCCTGCTTCTCCAGCAGCTTTGCGAACTCGACGATCAGGATGGCGTTCTTGGAAGCCAGCCCCACCGTCGTCAGCAGGCCGACCTGGAAGAAGATGTCGTTGGACAGTCCGCGGAAATGTGCGGCGACGACCGCGCCGGCGATGCCAATCGGTGCAATCAGGAGCACGGCCACCGGAATGGTCCAGCTTTCATAAAGGGCGGCGAGACACAGGAATACGAACAGGATCGAGATGGTGTAGAGCACCGGCGCGAGGTTGCCCGAGCTGCGCTCCTGCCGACTAAGCCCGCTCCATTCGTAAGACAAGCCCTGCGGCAGAGCCTCGATGATGTTCTCCATTTCCGCCATCGCGACACCGGAACTCTGGCCAGGCGCCGCGTTGCCCTGAATGTTGAGCGCCGGAATCCCGTTGAAGCGCTGCAGCTGCGGCGATCCGAATTCCCAGGACGTGTTGGTGATCTCTTCCAGCGGAGTCATGCCGCCCTGATCGTTGCGCACCTGCCAGTCGGAGATATCATCCGGCTGCATCCGGCTGCCAGCTTCCCCTTGCACGTAAACGCGCTTGATCCGCCCACGGTCGATGAAGTCGTTCACATAGGTGCCGCCGAATGCGACCGAGAGCAGGCTGGTCGCATCCGAGGTGGACACGCCAAGGGCCTGGGCTTTCTGATAGTCGAGTTTGATCCGGAATTGCGGGCCATCTTCCAGACCGTTCGGGCGCACGCCGGTGAGCGCAGGGTTCTGTGATGCCATGCCAAGCGCCGCGTTGCGCGCCGCGATGAACTCTTCCTGCGAGAGGCCGGACGTGTTCTGGATGTACATGTCGAAGCCGTTGGCGTTGCCAAGTTCGCGGATGGGCGGCGGCGCGATTGCGAAGATCCGGGCGTCCGGGTTCTGGCTGAAGGCGCCGAAGGCACGGTTGGTTATGGCGGAAACAGAGTTTTCCTGCCCGGGACGCTCGGACCAATCCTTGAGCGAGGCGAACACGATGCCGTTATTCTGCCCCTGCCCGGCGAAGCTGAAGCCGGCGAGCGAGAAGATGCCCTGTACATTGTCCGCTTCACTCGTCTGATAATAGGTGACGACGTCGTTCATCACAGCCGAGGTTCTCTCGAGGCTGGCATTCTCCGGCAGCTGGACGAGCGTGAAATAGTTGCCCTGATCCTCATCCGGCAGGAACGAGCCCGGAAGCCGCGTGAAGCCGAATGCAGTCACCAGAACGATCAGCCCTGCCACAACCATCATGATCCACTTGCGGCGCAGGATCCGCGCGACGGTGTTCTCATAGCCGACGACCATCCGGTCGAAGCCGTGATTGAAGATGCGGGCCGGGGCGCCGAGCATACCATGACTGGTGCTCGCGCCGTGAGCGGGTTTCAGAAGCGCGGCGCACAGGGTCGGCGACAGGACGATCGCAACCAGCACGGAGAGGGCCATCGCGGAGACGATGGTGACCGAGAACTGGCGGTAGATGACGCCGGCCGAGCCCGGGAAGAAGGCCATCGGGATGAACACCGCCGACAGGACGACGGCGATGCCAACCAGCGCGCCGGTGATCTGCTGCATGGACTTGATGGTGGCATCGCGTGGCGAGAGGCCTTCCTCTTTGATCAAACGCTCCACATTCTCGACCACGACGATCGCATCGTCGACCAGAAGGCCGATCGCGAGCACCATCGCGAACATGGTCAGCGTGTTGATGGACATGCCGAACAGAAGCAGGACGCCGAATGTGCCCAGCAACACGATCGGCACAGCAATCATCGGAATGACTGCGGCGCGCAGGTTCTGCAGGAAAATGAAGATCACGATGAAAACGAGGACGATGGCCTCAATCAGCGTGTGCTCGACTGATTCAATCGATGTCTTGATGAACGGGGTTGCATCAATCGGAAAGGCGTATTCTAGGTCATCGGGAAACTGCTGCGACAGCCGCTCCACTTCAGCCTTTACGCGCTCTGCCGTATCCAGCGCATTGGCGCCCGTCGCGAGCGAGACGGCAAAGCCGGAGGCATTCATGCCGTTGAACTTGGAATTGAAAGCGTAGTTTTCAGCGCCCATCTCGACGCGGCCCACGTCCGACAGGCGGACCGAGCCCCCTTCGGCCGTGGTGCTGATCAGCAGCTGCTCGAAATCCTCCGGCGTCGAAAGTAGGGACTGGAGCGTGATGGTCAGGTTGATTTCCTGACCTTCCACTGATGGCGTCCCGCCAAGCGCGCCGGCTGTGACCTGCGAATTCTGTGCACGGATTGCCTGGACCACATCATTCGGCGTGAGCCGGAACTGGACCAGCTTTTTCGGATCAAGCCAGACCCGCATCGCATATTGCGACCCGAACGCTCTAACACTGCCGACGCCTTCGGTACGGCTGACAACATCATAGATGTTGGATCTGATATAGTCGCCGATGTCGGTCTGATCCAACGTCCCGTTCGGAGAATAGAGCGCCGTGATGAGCAGATATCCGGTGCCAGCCTTGCTGACCGTAACGCCCTGGCGCTGGACGTCAGTTGGAAGGAACGGCGTCGCGAGCGAGAGTTTGTTCTGAACCTGAACCTGGGCAACGTCCGGGTTCGTCCCCGGCCGGAAGGTCAGGGTGATGCTGCTGGACCCGTCCGAGCTGGACGTCGAGGAGACATAATCCAGCCCGTCGAGGCCGGTGAGCTGCTGCTCGATGACCTGCGTGACGGAATCTTCCACTGCCTTGGCAGAGGCACCGGGATAGCTGGCGTTGATGCTGATCGTTGGCGGCGCAACGTCCGGGTACTGAGAAACGGGCAAACTGCGAAGCGCGAGGGCGCCGACGAGCATGATGATGATCGCAATCACCCAGGCAAAGACGGGGCGATCAATGAAGAATCTGGCCATCAGGGGTTACCGGTTCCTATTGGATTCCGCCGCGGGCGCCCGCATTGGCAGGTGTCCCTTCGGCGCTTTCACTGGCCGGAACCGTAGTGACGGTCATGCCGGTTTCGATGGATTGGAGATTGGATGTGATGATCTTGTCGCCGGCGGCGAGCCCGCTCGACACGATCCAGGCATTGCCGGACTGGCCGTCCACGGTCACAACGCGGCGTTCCACTGTGTTGTCATCTGCGACAACCAGCACGGTCGGCTCGCCCTTTGCCGTGCGCGATACCAGCGATTGCGGCACCGTCACGACGTTCTCAAAGGCGCCCGCCGAGAAACTTGCGCGCAGGAACATGCCCGGCAACAGCAAGCCGTCCGGGTTCGGAACAACAACGCGCACGGCCACTGTGCCGGCGGCTTCGTCGACACTCACTTCGCTGAATTCCAACCGGCCGGGATGCGCGTAGGCGGTGCCGTCTTCGAACAGGACGGTCACCGGAATGGTGCCGTCCACGGTGGCGATCTTGCCCGAGGCGATCTGCTGGCGGATGCTCAGCAGGCGGACAGCCGATGCGGTCAGGTCAATGTTGATCGGGTCGAGTTGCACGACGGTCGCCATAGCATTTGCCTGGTTCTGGGTCACCAGCGCGCCGGCGGTTACATCCGACCGTCCGATCTGGCCCGAGATCGGCGCGGTGATGCGTGTGCGGCCAAGATCGATCTGGGCGCGGTTGAGCTGGGCGCGCTGCAGCGCGATGTCGGCTTCGGCCTGCTTGGCTTCGGCGTTGGCCTGTTCGTACTCCTGCTGGCTGACCGCATTGATCGCCGCGAGGCGCTCATAGCGCGCTGCCGTGGTGCGGGCTGAACCGGCCGCGGCCTCGGCCCGCATCAGCGAGGCTTTGGCGCTTTCCACGGCCGAGGCGTATTCCGAGGCATCCAGCCGGTAGAGCGCCTGCCCTTTCTTCACGGCCTCGCCCTCCGTGAAGAGGCGCTCGGCGACGATGCCGGTCACCTGCGGCCGGATTTCGGCCTCGGCGAAGGCCCGCGCCCGGCCCGACAGATCGATCGCATTCGGGACCGTCGTGAGCTGGACTGTCAGGGTCTGGACGGACGGCGGCCCTTGCGGGGCCCCAGATTGCGCCGCAGTGGCGGGCGAGCAGGCCGCCAGAACAAGGGCGGATGCACTTGCCAGAGCCCATTGAAGACTGTTCAGCCGGTTCATATTACGGTCCTGTAAGGTTTGCCGGAGGAACCGGCTTGCAAATATAGAATGAGCGCTCTATCTATTGCTGCAACGCACAATGTCAATAGGGAAGGTCAAGAATGAATAGTACGGACGAAGAAGCCACGATGAAGCCGGGCAAGAAGCGCGCAGAGCGTTGGGAACAGATCCTGATTGCCGCAGAACAATGCTTCGCGGTCAGCGGCTTCCACGGCGCGGGCATTTCAAAAATCGCGCAGTCCTGCGAGATGAGCGTAGGACATCTCTACCATTACGTGGAGAACAAGGAGGCCCTGATCGAGGCAGTCATCCGCCGGGAGCTGGATCGCCAGATGGCCAGGCTGATCGAACTGGAGACAGCGACGCCAGGCGAGCTTGCGGATGCGCTGCTCCAGAAAGTTTCGGAGCACATCCTGTATGAGACCGAGATATTCAGGACGGTTCTCAGCTTTGAAACCCTCGCAGAGGCGCAGCGCAATCCAAAGGTCGCGCAGATTCTACATGAACATGATCTCAACATGCGGGTGCGATTTTGCTCCATGCTGACCCGGTTCGGTGTAGACAGTCCTGAAGTGAAGACCGAATTGCTGTTTACGATCTTCGGGGGCCTGCATACCAGAGCCGTGCGTCATCCCGAACAGGAACGCGGCGCCATGATGGACACGATCGTTCCCATCCTGCGCAAGATTATCAAGCCGCCACAGATCCCGGCCTGACCGCCGGCTGAGCCGGTCGATACCCTCCTGCAGACGGCCAAGCTCAACGATGTCGATCCGCAGGCCTGGCTCGCCGACGTTCTCGCCCGAGCATCGCATCCCACCCCGCAGCGCGCCTCAGCGATCTCCTGCCGTGGAACTGGACACGAGTCGAGGAGGTTGGTGCATGCATCTGAACAAGATCTCGTCCATCTGGACACTTGCCCATGTCGCCGCCGAACTGGGCGAAGATGAAGACTGGTTGTTCGACAGCATCGACGAAATGGAACCCGAAGACGGTGCCATCCGGGTCTACGGCCAGCCACTCGGCAAAGACGGAACGGTTGCGTTCTCCGCGTTCGGTGCCGAGAACCTCAGAAAACTCATCGACATCCACAAAGCCAATCGTAGCTGACCGCGTCGTTGGCCGGACGCTTACATCCGTGCTCTGGCGCCGCCCGAACCTTCAAGGATCTCAACGACGCAATCGGCAATATGTACAAGCTATCCACACCAACTGAGTGCTGGAACTTCTTCAAAGCGGCGGGCTATGCATCCAAATGAAAGCGCGATGCTTCAAATCCAATAATCAAAACCTGGAAGATCTAAGCAAGTTAGAGGCAGTTGATGACGTTAGCACTTCAGACGTAACGTCGCTAACCCACCCACCGGCAAGCGTCAAACAGCCGAGCCGCCGATCTCCTCAGGACGCAAATTCAATGATCAGGTCAGCGCAGGTCCATCTCGTGCCGAGGGCGCACGACGCTGGCCCAATAACATCTGGGGCAATAGCTTGCGGAGCGCTGCAACATACAGCAACTACTCCGCAAGCAACGGCTCTAGGTTCGCGTTCCCACACTCCAAAAATATTGGCCCTTATACTTGGCCTCCTCAAGTCAACTTAAGCTCACAATGCCAGAAAATGCGCTAAAACCGAACACGCGCGGTTGCGCCAAAGGTCAGGGGTTGCGATAGGAAAGCACCAACAGCTGTTCCAGGCGCTGTTTGAGTGGCAGCATTGCCCTGGAGGGGCGTATCGAAAGCCAACTCGTAATAGTCCTCGTCAAACAGGTTCTGCGCCCAAACCTCCAACTCAAACGGTGAATTGTCACTATAGAATGCCATCCTCGCATTGACCACAACCAAATCGTCAACTTCCTTGAGCGGATCGAGGTTCGACCCTGTATTATACCGTGAAGTGAAACGGCTCGACACGTTGAATCGAGCGTCCCAGTTGCTGATAAACGGGGTCTCATAAGTTGCGGCCAACGTTCCGGACCAGCGGGGCGCGAACGAAATCGTGCTTCCCGGCAGACGCGGCGGGGCAAAAAAGTCTACCGCTTCGAAATCGTCATACTGAGTTTCCGCATAGACGAGGCCGCCCTGAAGCGTCAGTCCTTCAAGCTGTTCAGGCAGATATCGGATATCGAACTCAGCGCCCTTGGAAATCACACCGGGCACGGATGTCACGATGAAGCTCGTACCGGTGAACGTGTTGAGCTGAAAGTCGCTATATTCCTGATAGAATATCGCACCATTGAAGAACAAGCTATTTGCCGCATTGTTGGTCTTGAAGCCGACCTCATACGCATCCACCGTTTCGGGATCGAAACCGGTATCCAGGTTCGGTTGAAACGGTGTGGGATCTGAGGGGCCAAACTGGCTGCGGTCAAGGTTGAAACCACCGGCCTTGTAACCGCGCGAATAGGACGCGTAAGACATCAGATTTTCATTGACCCGATATGCCCCCTTCACTGTACCTGACAAATCGTCATCAGAGCGATCCTGCGTGGATCTCACACCGACGAAGTTGTCGTTCGTCCAAGGCAAACAAAGCGTTGGGGTCAACCCCCCTGCAGCCCCAAATACAGTCAAGGCTGTGGTACAGCTACCTGCATTGCCATCAAAATTGGATTCCAGCGTCTTCTCATCGATCGTATAACGAAGGCCGACGGTCAGGTCGAACTGATCGGTCAAGCTGAACGTGTTGTTCGTAAAAATGGCGTATGAGTCCGCAGATTGTTCATAAACGTCCGCAGTTGCATTGGCCTCAGCCGTGTAAATGTTACCGGGCAGCGCAGCGAGATTGAACGCACCACCGCTCGCACCGAGCAGCAATTGCTGAAAGTAGAAAAAGTAATCATTGCCGTAAGTGAGGAAATCTGTGCGGTCTAGAGTCTCATTGGCATAGAAGACACCCACCTGCCAGTCAATGTTGTCGGTGGCACCTGCGAGCCGCAACTCCTGGCTGAAAGTCGCAAAAGCATCCACGGAAGTTTCATCATCACGATACCAAATATCGGCCGCGCTGAAATCAGAATCTTGACCCGAGCCATTTTCCCAGTCGCGATACGATGTGATGGATGTCAGTTCACCGAATCCGGTCTGCCACTTGATATTGGCTGAGACGCCCCAGTCTTCGGTCGTCTGCGTGGCGTCGCGGCTCGCAAAGGCGACGCGATCGAACGGATCGATCGGGAAAGCAGAAGCACCATCGCCGCCGGCCAACAGCGTAACCAGCGGGCCTCTGGCCGGGTCCACCGCTATATAGTCACCCATGCAACAATCTTCTTCCCGGTCAGTATAGTCAGCCGAGAGAAGGATTTCGAGGTCGCCCGAAGGCTCAAAAAGAAGCTGGCCTCGGAAGGAGTAGAAGTCATACTGACTTGTTTCGTCTTCGGTACGCGGACCATTGCCCGTCTTTACGTCGAGAAGACCGCCGCGCTCCTCATAGACCCCAAAAAGGCGACCGCTCACTGTTTCAGAAAGCGGTCCGGTAACTTCTGCAGAGGTGCGAAGGAAGCCTTCGTTGCCGATCCCGACCTCGAAGATAGACTCAAGCTCGTCAGACGGTTTCTTGGTAATGATATTTATAACGCCCGCAGAAGTCGACTTGCCAAACAAGGTGCCTTGCGGCCCTTTTAGCACTTCGATTCGCTCGATTTCGCCGAGATCGCCAAAGGAAACGCCATTCCTGGCGCGCGGAACCCCATCGATAACGACGCCGACGGAACTTTCGAGACCTGGATTGTCTCCCACCGTGCCAATGCCGCGAATACGGGCCGTCGTATTTGCTTGCTTTGACGAGGAAGTCACAAGCAGGCCGGGCGTAACGACCGTCAGATCTTTAATATCCTTAACGCCTGCATCACTGAGAAGTTCACCGGACAAAGCCGTCACAACGATCGGCACATCTTGCAGACTTTGCTCGCGCTTTTGCGCCGTAACTGTAATTGCGCCCAGACGACGTGTGGTCTCCGCGTTTTCGGTTGTCGATGTAGTACCCTGCTCGTCCACTTCAACTTGTGCATGAGCACCTGCGGCGAGCAGCAATGCCGCCAAAGATACCGAAGCAGTTGTCTTAGACAGCGTGTTAAAATAACGCACCTGGTTTCCTCCTTATGTTTATAGCGTACTGTATGCTACATTACTTTTCTGCGATGTGAATATTCATTTTGTCCACCGCCAGAAATCGTCGCAATGTGATGCAAATTTGCAATAGATGTAAGCGCTAGCAGGCTGCTGAAATAGGTCTCGTTTTGCTTTGCGAAGCATGATCCTCTCATTTGTGCGTAGAGGGAGGCAGAGATGCGTGGTGAAGATCGGACCACGGATCAGTTGTTTTCGTATGTGAACGTAGAAGACCGGACCGGATCGCATCGGATCGTCCTCTGCGGCAGATACGGCAGCTGGTAAATGACGCGCTGAAGGCTCTTGACGCAGATTTTACGGCACTTTGCGCGCAGGATACCAGTCGCCCGTCGATCGCGCCGGAGCGTCTGTTGCGGGCGATGCTGTTGCAGGCGATCTATTCGATCCGATCTGAGCGCCAGCTGATGAGCACTTCAGTGTGGATGGCACCCTGATTGAGGCCTGGGCCAGTACCAAGAGCTTCCGCCCGAAGGATACCGATAGCGGCGGTGGTCCGGATGATGGAGGTGGCGGTCGCAATGCACCGCACGACTTCCACGGCGAGAAGCGGTCGAACCAGACGCATGCCTCATCGACCGATCCCGATGCCCGGCTCTATCGCAAGGGCCGGGGCAAGCCGGCTCGGCTATGCTACATGGGGCATGTCCTCATGGAGAACCGTAAGCGGTGCGTAGACCTCACAGCTTTTGAGCTTGCAGGCAGCACTTCTTGTATTTCTTTCCCGATCCGCAGGGACACGGATCATTTCGGCCGACCTTTTCGGTTTGCGGCTTGAGCTGATGGTTTGAGAGACGGTCTTGGTGCAGCTCCATCACGCAGGTTGCGATCATCTGCGGGGCTTCATAGCTGACCTGCTCGTCGAGTTCATCGTAGAGGTCAGGATCCTCGTCGGTTGCCCGCGCGATCGTTGCCAGGGCGACAAGCATGCCGAACGCATCAGCTGCCTGATCATCTTCTGGCCGATCCTTGAACGTCGACCAGGCCCGGGGACGTAATGCGATCGCCTTGCCGAACCCCTCGGCCCAGAACTCCCACAGGAACGTCCCGTCGATGTCTTCTTCGATCAACGGCTCGTAAGTGTCAGGGTCATCAAGCCGGGATGTGATGTCGTTGTAGAGCGCCATGATCAGGCCGAGGATTTCGTTTGCCTCGGTCTGGTCCTCGAACACTGGACCGTCTCCGCCCCAGACGACGGGCAGCCATTCGCTCGGCAGGATCATCTCCGGACAGACGAGGAGGCCGGTGAGGAACCCGTCAAGTTCGGAAGCCATCATGACCTCGTCTTCCTGGCAGGCGAGGAAGTGATCGAGGCGCGCAAGGCCTTCATCTGTCAGCTTGCGCATGCAAATGGCCCCGGCAGGAGTTCATCAAGACGGCTCATGGGGTGGCCCTGGGCGATGGCTTCAAGGGTTTTGGTGAGATAGCCGAGCGGCTCGACGCCGTTGAGCTTGCAGGTCTCGATCAGCGAAGCGATGCAGGCCCAGGCGTGAGCGCCCTCATCATGACCGGCGAACAGGTGGTTCTTGCGGCCGAGCGCCAGCGGACGGATCCGGTTCTCGACCGGGTTGCTGTCCATCTCGACATGGCCGTCCGAGAGGAACACCTGCAGCCCGCCCCAGCAGTTGGCGATGTAGGTGAGATGCTCGCCCAGCCGGGATTTAGCGGAGATCCGTGCACGTTTCTGTTTGAGCCAGTCGCCGAACGCAGCCACCAGCGGCGCCGTGCGGTCCTGTCGGACAAGCCGGCGCGCTTCCGGATCAAGGCCCCGGATCTCGGTCTCGATGGCGTAGAGCGCTGCGATCTGCTTCAGGCCTTCATCGGCAATGGGGGAGCCGGAAGACTTCTGGATCTCCACCAGCTTGCGGCGCGCATGCGCCCAGCAGTTGGCGAGCACCAGCGCGCCTTCCGGCCGGCCTTTCCGCGCAAGGCGCTTGTAGCCTGCATAGGCATCAACCTGCAGCGTTCCGGTGAACCCGCCCAGGAACGCCTCGGCATGCTTTCCGCCCCGGCCATCAGCGTAGAAGTAGACCACGCCTGGCGGACCCGTCCCGCCCCAGCCACGCTCCTCCCGGGCAAGCGCCCAGAGATAACCGCTCTTGGTCCTGCCTTGTCCCGGGTCGAGCACCGGGCATCTGGTTTCATCCATGAACAGGTGGCTTGAGGCTTTGAGGATTTCAGAAAGCCGCCGGGTTAGCGGCGCAAGATGATAACCTGCAGCCCCAGCCCAGCCTGCCAGCGTCGAGCGATCCAGCAGGACGCCGGAACGGGCAAAGATCTGCGCCTGCCGGTAAAGAGGAAGATGATCGCCGTATTTGGAGACGAGGAGCTGCGCGATCAGCGCTTCGGTCGGCAGACCGCCTTCGATCAGGTGCGCCGGGGCCGGCGCCTGCATTACGCCCTGCGCGCAGGTCCGGCAGGCATACTTAGGACGTACCGTGACGATCACCCGGAGCTGCGCGGGCACGCAGTCAAGCCGCTCCGTGCGGTCCTCGCCGATCCTCACCATCTCCCCGCACCCGCAGGGGCACTCAAGGCTCTCCGGCTCAATCACCCGTTCGATCCGCTCAAGATGGTCCGGCAGGCGGCCGATATTGCGCCGGGAAGGCTCACGCGCCGAGCGCCCGCGACTGCGCGCTGCGCTTTCTTCCTCAGCCTTTGCAACCGCTGTCTCGAGATCTTCAAGCAACAGGTCCAGCTGGTCCGGATCAAGCCGCTCCGACTTTTTGCCATAGAGCGCGCGGCGTAGTTCCTTCACCAGGTACTCAAGCCGCTCGTTCCGGGCTTTGATTTCCCCAATCTCGTCGGCGATGGCGGCAACCTTTTCTTCGGCCGCAGCCGTCTTCTGCTCGTGCGCGGCAATCAACCCTGCCTGCGCGGCCAGAACTGCCTGCACCTTGGGCGGAAGTTCGGCAAGTTCTGCAGCGGTGAGCGTCTCGGGCATGACCCATATTATACACTGCTTCGTATCCCCTGACTCGCCTATTCTACGAGGTTCGGACGGCGAACATTCACAGCCCGCACCTTACGCCAGTCGAGCCCCTCGAACAGCGCGCCGAACTGCGCCGCGGAGAGCTTCATCACCCCGTCCCGGATCGGCGGCCAGGCAAAGCTGCCCTGTTCCAGCCGCTTGTAGGCGAGCACGAGCCCGCCGCCGTCCCAGGTCAGCACCTTGATCCGGTCCGCCCGCTTCGAGCGGAACACAACAATGATCCCGGAATGAGGATCAAGACCAAGTTCCGACTGCACCACCGCCGCCAGGCCGTCATGGCCTTTGCGGAAGTCCACAGGCTTCACCGCCACAACAACCCGCAGGCCCTGTCCGGTCAGGATCATGTGACGCGCAGGACGCGGACGATGTCGCCAAGACGCGCCGCGCTGATATCCACCGGTACCCGAACGACGATCCCGGCCGTCTCAATGCTGATCGCCCCGCAGCCGCACTGATCATCATGCTCGGCCGCGCGGGGATCGCCCACGACCAGTTGTGCAAAGCTCTCTTCGCCGGCCGATGGCAGCACCAGACGCCCCTCACGCGCCGCACGGCGCCATCCCGTCAAATGCTGCGGCGTCAGCCCGTGCCGGCGCGCAACCGCGCTCACCTTGACGCCAGGCTCGAAGCTTTCTGCAACGATCTGAGCCTTGACCTCATCCGGCCAGTTGCGCCGACCCGTCGGACCTTCCAGGACCTCAAGTCGGCTGATGTGGCTCCCAGCCGAAGCCAACATATGTTGCACCGTTTGTTCCAAAGCTTTGCTCCAAACCAAAACGCAAAGCTCGCCGAAACAACGCCGACAGAGAACCCGTCATATCGGTGGGGCGCTCGCACCGCTTACGGAGAACCGGCAAACGAGAATTTTCCAAAATCGAACGGTGCAGTATTACGGAAGCAGGTGACCTGAGGATCGCTCCCAGCAGTCTGCATATGGCGTTCTCATTAGGGTCGAGACTCAATCACAGCCAAAAATCTATGGTTGCCGCGAGGCTTGTGGCTGACAGGAAATTCCTTGTGAGCTTGTCATATCGGGTTGCGATGCGACGGAAGGGTAGATCAGGGGCCGGAGTTCGCCTGATGGGCTTCATGGCCGACCAATTCGGCGATGGCTGGTCCTTCTGGACGCTAAACGTCCTCGAGGACTTTTGCCGTTCACCACGCTCATTCCGCGCCTAGGATTAGCTTCTCAAGACATCGACGAAAATCCCTGAGATCTTTTTCGTCGAATTCCGCAAACAACTCAGCGGCCGCACGTTTTCCGGCCCGAGCAATTTTAGACTGCCGGGAGACTGCCAATCTAGAAGGCACAACCCTCCAAACACGGCGATCATCGCTGTCCGCAACCCGGGAAACATATCCACTTCGCTCCAACTGGTCTATCAAAGATCCGACAGAAGCTCGCCCCAGCTCCAATATCTCGGCTAACTCAGTTTGCGTAGGGTTAGAAAGCCGAAAAACATACAGCATCGCTCTCCATTGTGCCCGCGTGAGTTCTAAGGGTGCCATATCCATATCAAATCGACGCCGAAGCACGCGCGTAACGCGGCTTATCAGAAAAGCCAGCTCAACTCGCTCATCACTCCAGAATTCATTGTCAGCGAATCTCAGATTTTTCTCTTGGGGCATTCCAACCAAACTTAGCCATGGTGTCAAATTACACTCTGGCTTTGTGAACCTCGAAATTCAACCGTTATTGACCTGCCACTGAGATTTTCCTCCAGATTGAGTTAGAGTCCGGCCCTCAGGAAGGATTACCGATTACCGGGTCATCCGCGAACTCGACCACATCATCTCCAGGCGCGGCGCACCCGAGATGATTGTTTCTGACAATGGAACGGAGTTCACCTCGAACGCTGTGCTCGAGTGGGTTCAGGACAGGACTTTCGACTGGCACTACATCGCTCCCGGCAAGCCAACGCAGAACGCATTCTGCGAGGCCTTCAATGGGCGGTTCAGGGATGAATGCCTGAACGAAAACCTGTTCCGGGATCTCGCCCATGCCCGGCATCTGATCGGCGCATGGGTCACCGACTACAACACCCGGCGGCCTCACTCGGCCCTCGGCTATCAGAGGCCCGCCGCGTTCGCCGCGACGTGCCAACCGCACCGGGTCCCAAAGCCCGTTGCCTCAACCGCTCGCTTGAGCAACATTAACGCGCCGGTTCTGGATCAGACTGGATGAACGTCGGAGGTCACGGCAGCCGCCTTCTGGCAGACCTCCTCAACCTTCGTGCCTTCTTCCGCATGGCGCAGAATGAATGCGATCTGCGCGTCCGTGAACTTCGACTTCCTCATCTGTCATCCTCGTCCCGCAGCCCCCATGATATGCGAGAATTTTCCAAAATCGAACGGTGCAGTATTACGGAAGCAGGTCACGTGCTGCAAAAAAAGTGCTGACTAGAATAATCTAGCCAGCAAGTGTACCCAAACAGCGGAATTCAGGAGGTCACCTTCCTGACGATGCGAACTTTCTCCGCCTCATTAAGAAGACTAAATTGTCATTCCACCGCTCAGATAATCCGCGGGGCCTTGCGCCACCTATTTTCACCATTTCCGATACACGAACTATCCGCACGAGTCCATACTGTATGTAAGCAAACGGACTTTTGCGCACCCCTCATCAGCCTCTCGACAACCAATTTGCTTGCATATGGTATGCCTTCACACAATATGTCCTGATATCCATTTGGTCCCACATTTGAATGGAGATTCTGTCGCAGCGGAGACGGACAAAGCGCAGAAGCAAATTCAAAAAAGAACAGATCATCGCGATCTAGGCTGAACAGGAACGAGGCATGGCAACCGCAGAAGTGTGCGGGCGTCCTAGTGTCAGCTCGCTTAACTTCTATATCTATGGACGGCTCTCCCGGTGCAAGCGATTTGAGTTCTGATCGAAACGGTATTGTATGCAACCTAAACTGGCAGTGCCCCGCAACGAGACGGCATCACCTGGTGCCCAGATACACATGCCGTTGCGCTTCTCCACCATCCGGACATGCTTGCGCCGAGCGGCATGGTAAGGGCGGGACGAGCTTGAAGACGACCGAATTGCGCAACGTGGCATCCGTTGTGTCAAGCCGGCGCTCAATCAGCACCCGCTCGGCGAGATCCCGGGTTGTGGGCCCACCGTCGACCTCAAGATGGCGCACACAGATGTCGGCAATTTCGCTCTTCTTGAAGGACCCATGGCTCACTATGGTACGCATCCGGCTACGGACGCGGTCAGCTCCGATCGGCTTTGTGGATGTCGATGGGGTTTTGGAGGTTCTCGATACCGTAGTCGGTGAACGCGACGGTTCCATCTTCGCCGAGCGGCGGACCGTAGACCCAGATGACACCGTCTTCGGGTTCCATTTCGCGGATGATGCCGAAGAGCCAGTCTTCATCCTCCCCCAGTTCGGCGGCGACATGTGCAATCGTCCAGATTGCGGAGACTTTGCTCAGCTGCATGCATCAACCTTTTGAGCATCCTGCCTCCGTTTCCAGTTCCACGGCAGGAGGCCAGCGAGGCGTGAGCTGGGTGTATCGGCGATGCGAGAGAGTACATCCGCAAGCCAGGCCTGCGGATCGACATCGTTGAGTTTGGCTGTCTGCAGGAGGGTATAGATCGCCGCGGCGCGCTCACGCCCGCGGTCCGAGCCGGCGAACGTCCAGTTGCGCCGCCCGAGGGTGAGTGGCCGGATCATGCGTTCGGCGGCATTGTTGGTCAGGCAGATGCGGCCATCATCAAGGAAGGCCGTGAACGAAGGCCAGCGCTTCAGCATATAGTCGAAGGCCTTGGCGAGATCGTCCTTGCCGGAGATGCAGGTGCGCTGCGTGGTCATCCAGTCGTGCAGTTCGCCGATGAGCGGTCTGATGCTTTCCTGCCGGACGCGCAACCTGACGTCTGTGCCCTGACCATTGATGGCGCGCTCGATGTCAAAGATCGCATCGATGCGTTTGACCGCTTCGAGCACGATCGGCGAGATCACGGTGCAGGCATCGCGGGCCTTGCGCGCGACATCGGCAAGCTTGAAGAACTCGCGCCTTGCATGCGCCCAGCAGGAGGCTTCTCGGATCAGTCCCGGAAGCCGCGCTTCGGCATAGAGCGCGTTCAACCCACCATAGGCATCGGCCTGCAGGGATGCCGCTCCAATTCTTCAGATGCGTCTGGGGAGGTTCGCCGCGCCGGTCGGAGAAGTAAAAATAAGCAACGGCCGGAGGATCACGTCCGCCGAATGGCAGGTCGTCGCGCACATAGGCCCACAAGCGCCCGGTGCGCGTCTTGCCTTTGGCGAGCACCGGCACGGTCGTGTCATCAGCGTGCAGGCGTGCGACCGCAAAGACGTGCGCGCGGATGAGCTCTGTCAGCGGCTCAAGCCCCGCGACGCTAGCCCCCAACCCAGTCGGCCATTGCGGAGACCTCAAGAGGGATGCCCTCATGATGGAACGCGCCGGCCTGTCGCGTCAACGGCAAGGGCATCGCACACTTCGACCACAGGATCATGGCGAGCAGAGATGGCTCGGCGCGCCTGCGGGCGATCACATGGAACGGCGCAGGCGCTTGGGTAATGGCTTCACCGGCCCGGCAACTGAAGCGCTCGCGCACGGTCTGCTTCACGAAGAATCTGCGGCGAATGACCTTCCAGTGTCTCGGTGATGTCTTCTCCGAGCTTAGAGAGCTTATTCGAGCCGCAGCAGGGACAGGCCTGCGCCGCCGGGATGACAACCCGCTCGCGCGGCAGATGCTCGGGCAGCGGCCCGCGCTTCGGCTGGCGGCGCGTATGGGCCGGAACCGAAGCCGAAGCCGACTTGCCGGCATCGGCCCTTGCGTCGTCTTCAGCGATGTCGCCGTCGATGTCTTCCAGCGACAGCTCAAGCTGCTCGATCAGGCGCGCCGAACGCTCGGAAGTCTGGCCAACCTGCGCGCGCTGCAGCTTCAGGATCTGAAGGCGCAGATGGCGATGAGTTCATCGGCTGACTGACGGGAAGACTGTGCTTCAATAAGCTGAGCCTTCAGCGCAATGGTCTCCGCCGACGAACTCATCGCCTTCAGCGCTTCGATGTCATCAGGAAGATCAGCCAAGTCCGACATGCACACGAATCTACCCTGCTTCACTCCGCCGGAGAATCGAGAAAAGCGCCTTATCCCGCAGACTGTGGTCGCCATGTCTGCTGCGGCATCCGCCAGTCGATCCCTTCAAGAAGATAGCCGAGCTGCGCCGCCGACAGCGAGACCGGCTCCCCTGCGGTCGAGGGCTAGATGAACCGGCCTCGTTCGAGCTTCTTCGTGAACAGAGGCAGGGACCCTGGCCATCATGCCAGATTACCTTGATCAGGCCACCTTGACGTCCCCGGAACACAAACAGGTGACCCGCATGCGGATCGAGCTTCATCTGTTCTTGGACCAGCAGACTCAAACTGCCCAAGCACTTCCTCATGTCGGTCACGCCGCTCGCAAGCCAGACGCGCACGCCCGCCGGCGGAGAAATCATCGCGCGACAAGCGCTCCTACGAGCGCGGTCGCAAGCACCGGATCAACACCGCCCGTGATGCGCATCTGCGGCGCGTGTGTGAAGGATATCTCGATCGCCCCCGGGCCCATCACCGCCGCCGGCGATGCGCCGACAAATCCGACAGGATCCGGCGTCACGGTCACAGGCGCAAACTTCGGCGGGTGCGACATCTCCGGAAAGCCCGTCTCCGCCCGAAACTTCTTGCGCCTGGCAAACAGCATGCTGCGACTGATGCCCAGGTCGCGGGCAACCGCGGTGACCGTCATCCCCGGCGAAAACGCCGCCGCCACCGCGGCTAGCTTCTCGCCTCGAGCCCAGCGCCGGCGCGGCGCACCAAGTATCAGATCCATGTGTCACCGAATGTCTGCGGATAGTCTCTGACTATGTCTCAAGACAAGTGCTTATCCGCCTATCATCCGCAAAGCGGGGGAGCTCGCAAGGCGGTACTCGCCTTATGCGTACTCACTATGTAGCGAGCCCGCTGGTAATTCGTGTCGGTGAACACCCGGATCGACGCATTAATATGAGCCAGGTTGTGCTTCGCGTGCGCGACCTGAGCCTAACACGCGGTGATCCGCCCGTGGATCTCGGCGCTTGTGCTGCACACACACTCTGAGTGTGCCTATTCCTCCCAAAGGGAGAGAATGCTTCTGAGTGCAGTTAAAAAAGCTAATGGCTGATCGAGCATCAAATGGTGGCGCGCCTCAGGTACGGCGATTATCGGAATGTCACCGCCCCCCAGCTCGCGGATGTAGTCAGCCGAGTCCCTGGTAAAGAGCTGACTCTTTCCGCCATGAACGATGATCTTGCGGCCCGGCGCATTCACGAGTCGATGGCCGATTGTGAGCCATTCGTCGGACTTATTGCTTCGTCGGAATACCTCAGGTGAGAACTTCCATGTCCAACCGTCTCCGTCGCGCCGCATTGAATGATACGCCATGTAATCTAGGAGGAACGGCTCGCCGACCGGCTGGGGCGGGGAAAGGACGTATCTTTTGCGCGCCTCTTCATAGCTCGCATAGGGCCGGTTGGGCTTGTCAGGATCACCTGATCCCGGGCTGGAGCGGCGATGGTTCCAGTATTGCTCCAGGAGCTCGGCTCGCATGACCATGAGATCGCAAATCACGACGCCGGAGAATGCATCGGGCAACAGGGTCACGGCTGTGAGCGCTGCGCCCGCGCCGAAACTGTGCGCGATGATGGTGGGTTTGTGGCCATCTGTAAACAGATCGAGTGCCTCGGCAATCTCACCAAACTCGCGCCCCCTTGCCGCGGGATCGGCTTGCCCGCGCATCTCCGTGTCGCCCATGCCGGCGAGATCGAACGCCACCACGTCGTAATCTTCCGCGAGAAACGGAGCGATGAAGGCAAAGCAACGGGCGTGGGATAGAAAGCCATGTGTCATAAGCACTTTCGGCTTTTTCCGGTCGCCCCAGCGGAAGTAATGCGTCCTGGCACCGTCGATCTCAACATAACCTTCTTCGCGCGGCACCTTGAGGGCCGACACAAACCATTCCGGCAGATGCGAACCATCGCCGGCCCAGACAGGGTCGATGTCGTCGGGAAAATCTCCAATCTTGGACAATACGTTCATTTCGTGAAGTGTTCCTTGCTAGTGGGTTTGTCGATCACGAAGCCGCGATACCCCTCGTTCGCTACATCTTCGCAGAGTGCGACATAGCCAGACACGCTTGGAAAATTGATCAGTTGACGCTTCTTGCCCGGGATGTTTGCGCCCATGTACCAAGAATCCGCTTCGGGAAAGAGTGTCATCGCGCCTGCTTGGGCAACCATTTCGGTCCAGCCCGTTTCAGCTGCCGGATCGGCTTCGAAAAGATCGACACCATTTTCCCGCATCCAGACCAGAAAGTCGCAGATCCAGTCACCCTGTATCTCTGCGCTGGTCGGGCCGTTTGAGAAACCCGACGGGCTGAGTGGCCCGTATGCGAACAGCATATTGGGAAAGCCAGATACCGCCATTCCCAGATAGGCGCGTACTCTGTCTTCCCACGCATGGGACAGTAATAGGCTGTTCGTCCCCGTGATGTTCATATCGATCAGCCCGCCGCGCCCAGCATCGAAGCCGGTGGCGAAAACGATGAGGTCGCATTCCATCTCGCCGTTACCGGTCTCAATCGCGTGCGGCTTGACCCGGATGATCGGAGTTGCCTTGAGATCAACCAGCGCGACATTCTCCTGAGCGAAAATCTCGTAGTATCCCTGCTCGAGCGAAGGTCGCTTCGTGCCGAACGGATGCGGTGGCTCGGATGGGGCAAGTTTCTCGGCCAGAACGGGATCGGCGATCCTCGCGCGAACCTTGTCGCGCCAGAAATCATACGCGTAGCGGTTAGCTTCGCGATTGATAAGCAGGTCGGCGAAATTGTGATACCAGAACCCGAGGCCACCCTGTTGCCACAGATCTTCAAAGTGCGCTGTGCGCACGTTTTCGTCAACTTCGAGCGCCGATACGTCTAGCGATTGGCATTCGAACCCTCCGCTCGTCTGCTTGCGCGTTTCGAAGATAGCGTCATAGCCCTTCTTGTCCCGTTCCTGGTCTTCTTCTGAAAGCTTCTTCTGCTGCATAGGCAGCGCCAGGATGGGAGTTCTTTGAAAGAGGGTCAGCTTCGATACGGATTTGGCCGCTTCTTGCGCGACCTGCACACCACTTGCACCGGTGCCGATCAGGGCAACCTTACGTCCGCTGAGATCGACACCCTGCTGCGGCCAGCGCGCTGTGTGAAACCATTGGCCTTCGAAATCCTCAAGGCCGGGAAAATTGGGGACATACGGCTTGGATGCGAAACCAAGAGCGGGCAACAGGAATCGTGTCGAAACAGTTTTGTCGCTGTCGAGTTGCAGACGCCATTGCTTCGTCTCCTTCTCATAGTGCGCGCCTCTGACCCCACACCCCATGCGCATCATGGGCCACAGGTCTAGCGTATCGCAAACATGCCGGAAATACGCTCTGAGCTCTTCCCAACCGGGAAATCGCTCGCTCCAGGCCCATGATTTCCACACTTCAGGTATCGAGAACTCGTAAAGCGGAACCTGTGAATCCACTCGTGCGCCTGGATAGCAATTCCAGTACCAGATGCCGCCGGGCTGGGCCGCAGCATCCACCAGCAACACGTTGAACCCAGCGTCACGCAACTTGTGGAGCAGGTATATCCCGCTGAAGCCGGCACCGACGATTACAGCGTCGTAATCGGGAGACTCCCGATGACTCACGATGCGACCGTCAAACGTTCGGCGATTGCTTTCGCCGTTGCGTAGTCGGCCTTGCCGTTGGATGCACGCAGGGGTTTTTCCGTTGGATGTATGGCCTTGGGCGTTTTGTATCCTGCCAGCTGATCGCGCACATGGTCCTTGACAGCTTGCTCGTCGAACGGGACGCCGTGGTTGAGGTGGACGACGGCCGTGACGGCCTGGCCCCATTTTTCGTCCGTTACACCTACGACCAGCGCTTCACCGATGGCGGGATGGGTCTTGAGCACTTCCTCGACTTCTTCTGGGTATACCTTCTCGCCAGCAGTGTTGATGCATACGCTGCCGCGGCCTAGCAGTGTAAGGCTACCATCTGCCTCTACGTGGCACCAGTCGCCCGGAATCGAATAACGCACGCCATCGATTGTTCGAAATGTCTTGGCGGATTTTTCGGGATCTTTGTAATAACCCAAGGGGATGGCCCCCTTGCGGGCGATAAAGCCAGGCACGCCGCTTCCTGGTTCGACTTTCTGATCGTTTTCGTCGAAGACATCGCAGAATTCGCCAATCCCGAATTTCGCGGTGTTCGTACCGCCCTGAGCAGTCGTGACGGAGAGGCCGAAGCCGAGCCCTTCGGAGGCGCCGAAACTATCCATCAGCACGATCTGGGGAATGTGCTTACATAGACCGGCCTTAATCTCCTTGCTCCACATCACGCCGGACGAGATGATGGAGACGAGGCTCCTGGTATCCCAGCGGCCCGGGTTTTCTTCGAGCGCGCGAAGCATTGGCTTAGCAAAGGCGTCGCCCACAATTGCGATGCTTTCTACCTGGTGCTTTTCAACCGTTTCCCACAATTCTGAAGCTTCGAAGGAAGGGGCCGTCAGCGTGACGATCGCACCGCCCGACATGAGCGCACCTATCGCGGTGATGAAGCCCGTCCCGTGCATGAGCGGGCAGGCGGAGAGAGTGCGCCTGCCGGGGCCCTCTTTCTCGATCAGCGCAACATTTTCTTCCAGCGTCTGCGGAACCGGGCCCAGTAACTTCTGCGCGTCCAGCTGGGCCTTGCGCATGTCGTCGTGCCGCCACATCACGCCTTTCGGCATCCCCGTCGTGCCGCCGGTATAGATGAAGAGCAAATCGTCGGGTGAGCGTTTGATGCCGAGCGCCGATCCGTCCCCTTTTTCCGCCAGCGTCTCATAGGGACTCGCAAAAGACGCGATTTCGGAAGAGTCGCCAATTTCGACGAAAGTGTGAACCTTCTCGAGCCTATCCTTGAGTTCGACGATACATTCGCGAAACTCCGAACTGTAAACTATCACTTCGCTGTCGGAATCTTGAAAAATGTAAAAAACTTCTTCGGCGCGATAGCGGTAATTTATGTTCACATGGGTCAAGCGCCCCTTAAAACAAGCCGCCATCAGCTCGCCATATTCGGGGCGGTTGCGCATGTAGAAGGCCACCTTGGCACCATCGCACGCTCCGCGTTGACGCAACGCGCGCGCTATATTATTTGAGCGCGCGGACATTTCGGGCCAAGTGACGATCCGGTCGCCGTGTATCAGCGCCGGAGCGTCCTGAGGCATGGCGGGCTCGACTGCGTCGAGAATGTCACCGAGGTTCCAGTCGATCATGTTCCTTCTCCCTTCCGGACGGGGCAGCCAGTCTCGCAGGCCCCCGCAATGAGTGTGTTACGCGGCCTTGATCCAGCCTTGTAGTGCTGCCGCCTCGGCCCGCACCGTTTCGGGTCCTCCAAGCACCTGCCGGTCGAATCCAATGCGTTTGAACCAGTAATGCAGACCGATCAGATCCGTGAATCCCATCCCGCCATGCACTTCGGTGGAAGTGCGGGCGACAAAGCGATGGACTTCGCCGGTGTGTGATTTCGCGTGGCAGGCGACGAGCGATGCCTCTTTCGGAACTGCGTCAAAGGCGTGGGCGGCGTACCAGACGAGCGAACGGCACGGTTCATGCCGCGCGGCCATCTCGGCGCACATGTGCTTTACGGCCTGGAAACTGCCGATAAGGCGACCAAATTGTTCGCGCTGGCCAGCATAATCGACAGCCTTTTCGATCATGGCCTGACCTGCGCCAAGACTGTCGGCGGCGAGGATCACACGCCCCGCAGCGCGCAGCCGGGCCACTGTAGCTCCCCGATCATCAGCCAGTGGTTCCGCTTCGGCCCCATCAAACCGCAATTCCCCGACGCAGCGGGTCCGATCGATGGTCGTCAGCGCGATAGCCTTCAGGCCCGACGCCTTGGCACCGACAAGGTGCAGCCTGCCACCGGAATCGGCGACGATGAAGGCATCGGCTCCTTCGAAATCGATTGCGAACAGGGCGGTGCCGTTGAGCTTCCCGGCAGCAGAGGAAACCCCCGCGCCGTCGCGCACCTCGATTGTCTCGGAAATCGCGACACCGATACGCGCCTCGCCGCTCGCGATCTTTGGCAGCCAGTGAGCCTTTTGCTCCTCGCTGCCTGCCTCGCTCAGCGTGATAGGCGCCAGAACATGACTGGCGAGAAAAGGTACTGGCGCGACCGCATAGGCGAGCTGTTCCGCAACTATGGCAGCGTCGAGAAGCGTCATGCCGAGGCCGCCATGCTCTTCCGGTACCAGCATCCCGGGAATTCCCAGGTCCTGGACGGCGCGGAGCACTTTGTCGCTAAGCGGATTGTCACGCTCGGCACATTCGCGGACATGATCGAGCGGGCAGGTATCCGCAAGACACCGCGCAACCGCATCGCGCAGCATCTGCTGGTCCTTAGAAAGTCCGAAATCCATTAGGCTGATCCCTGTTTGTGACGCGGCATGTCTGCGGTTGCTTTCGCCGCATCCGAAATCTTCGCCAGCTTCGGTTCGCGCGGCATTTCTAGGCCACGTTCAGCGATGATGTTCTTCTGGATCTGCGCGGTGCCGCCGCCGATTATGAGACCGAGCTGGAACATATAGTTCCATTGCCACGCCCCCCCTTCCCGCTCACGCGGGCTGTTGTGATAGAGAATGCCCAGTTCGCCAATGGCGTCGATTGCCAGCGCGGATATCTGATGAGCGAGTTCGCAGCTTTGCAACTTGACGATCAGTTTCGCCATGCCGCCCGGCTCCCCCCTGAGGCTGTTTGAAAGGATCCGCATTCCATTATATTTCATCGCCGCCACTTCGGCCTGAAGTGCCACCAGCCGGTCGCGCAGTACCGGATTGTCGATCGCGCGACCCTGCCCCAAATGCTCCTCCTGCATCAGCGCGATCAGTGCCTGGAGCCGGTTTTCAAGAGCATCGGGATCGCCCAGCATTCCGCGCTCATGGCCAAGAGTCGCGTTTGCCACGAACCAGCCCTGGCCCCGCTGGCCGACGATCTGGTCCAGCGGAACGCGGACATCAGTAAAGAACACTTCGTTGAATTCCGCGTGACCGGTCATTGTCTTCAGGGGGCGAACCTCGATGCCCGGCGTGTCCATCGAAAAAATCAGGTAGGAAATGCCGCCATGCTTGGGCGCGTCAGGTTCGGTCCTGACCAAGCAGAAGATCATGTCGGCATGCTTGGCGGTGCTTGTCCAAATCTTCTGGCCATTGACAACAAATTCGCCGTTCTCGATATGAGCTCTGGTCTTGAGGTTGGCGAGGTCCGACCCGGCGCCGGGTTCGGAATAGCCCTGGCACCAGACAACATCGCCTTTCAACGTGGGTTCGATCCAGCGCAGTTTCTGTTCCTCGGTGCCGAGTTCGAGCAGGGTCGGCACGAACATCGAGATTCCCTGATTGGAAAGCCCGCCCGACACCCTGGCCCGCGCAAATTCCCCTGCGATGATGCGCGATTGGAGAATGTCCGGCTCCGCTCCAAAGCCGCCATACTCCTGCGGGATCGTTCGCGCGGTATACCCATGCTCGATCAACAGCTTCTGCCATTCGACCGCCTTGGACGAAGGTCGGGCCGCCCGGTCAGAAGAAGGCGGAGCGAGATGGCTGTGCGCTTCGATAAAGGCCCGCACTTGCTTGCGGAAGACATCGTAATCGGGTCCATATTCGAGATCCATGGCGCTTCTAACTTTCACTCAGTCGGAAAACAGGAAGGCGGAAGTCCTCACCGATCAGTTCGAACTCCACTACCACCGGAAGGTCGAGCGCAAGACGCTCGTGATCGCAACCAACCAGCCGCGTGGCCATGCGCACCCCCTCTTCCAATTCAACCACCGCAGCCACGAAGGGGATGTCGGCGGCAAAAGCCGGGTGGAGGGCCTGGTGGGTTACGGTCCAGGAAAACAACGTGCCCCTACCGCAGCTGCGTTCCCAGGAAAATTCCGGCGAGCCGCACTTTGCGCACATATAGCGCGGCAAGTGGCGGAAGCTGCCGCAATCGCTGCAGCGCTGGAAATAGAGATGGCCGTCCTGGCACTTCTTCCAGAATTCCTGCTCAACCGGGTCTTGTGGGCGCGGTCGCGGCTTGGGTGGCACCATATGCGCGGAAGGCCGCATTTTGGGGGGCAGATCGCTTTCGCTGCTCATGCAAACCTCCTGAGAATGGCGATGCTGCCGTCGCCGAGGTCGCCCCAACCGGTCACGAGGCCGGTCTGGGCTCCCAGCACCTGGCGCTCGCCGCAGTCGTGACGAAGCTGACGCACTGCCTCGACCACGTGGTTGAGGCCCCAGACATGCGCCTCACTGAGCAAGCCGCCATGGGTGTTGATCGGAAAGCGGCCACCCAGCTCAATCTGGCCATTGGTGACGAATTCGGCCTGTCCGCCTGGTTCGCAATACCCCATCGCTTCCAGTTGCAGCAAGACGACATAGGTAAAGCAATCGTAGATCTGCAGGAAATCCATGTCCTCGCGCTTGACGCCAGCCATATCGAAAGCGCGCGGGGCGGCATAGCTAAGGCCGATCTTGAAGGGATCGGGCCGCGACGGGATGTCGTCGGCGGGATAGGGGTGGCCTTCCGCGGCACCGGCAATGCTGACGGGCACATGGGGCATATCCCTGGCCCGATCCATTCGCGATATGACAACCGCGCAGGCCCCATCGGTTTCAAGGCAGCAATCGTAAAGGCGGAAGGGCTCGGATATCCAGCGCGCTGAATGATAGGTTTCCGCGTCGAGTGCGCGCCCATAAGTAAAGGCGCGCGGATTCAACTGCGCGTGACGACGGCAGGCCAGCGCGACGGCCGCCATCGCATCCGCGCCCACGCCGTAAAGCTTCGAGTGGCGGGTCGCCAGCCAAGCATACATCTGCACCGGCAGGAACACACCATAGGGGATGTAATAGCCCTGGATGGTATTGGTCAGCGTGTTCATGTTCATCGCCCGAGTGGGCGGGGCACCCGGCTTGGACCTGAGGGCGGAATAGCCGTTCCAACCGAGCGTAACCAGCACGTGATTGCAAAGCCCGCTGGCAATCGCCATCGCAGCGTTCTGCAGCGCCGTCGTCGGGCTGGCGCCACCCATGTGAACGGTGGCTGCATAACGCAGCACATCAATGCCGAGATTGGCGGCCATTTCCTCCGAGGTCGTATAAATCGGCGGCGGCACCATGCCGTCGATATCGGAAGGTTTCAGGCCGGCATCCGCGATGGCGCGGCGCGAGGCTTCCAGCATCATGTCCACTGCAGTCCGTTCAGTGCCCTTCACGAATACGGTTTCGCCCACACCCGTTATGGCGGCCTTGTCGGCAAAGGATAAGGTCTGTGAAGCGTTCATATCGCGTCCCCGTCTTGCCGGAGTTCAGGAATAGAATCTGGCATCAGCCAGCGCCCTTTCGGCCCCGTCGACAAGATCGCGCATGACCTCTGCTGCTGGACGGATCGAATGGATCAGACCGATTCCCTGCCCCGCGAAGCCGGGCATGATATCCTTGCGCTGAGCCTTGATGCCCGAAGCCATGACCGGCCCTGAAATCATCGACTGGTAAGGCATGGGAAGCGGCTCCTTGCCCGCCGCAACCCAGGCATCGGCCCATTTGTTGCGGATCATGCGCGCGGGCTTGCCGGTCAACGAGCGGCTGACGATGGTATCTGCATCGCCGCCGTCGGTTATTGCTTCCTTCTGGAACCGTTCGATACCTGCTTCATCGGTTGCCAGAAACGCCGTGCCGACCCACGCGCCCAGAGCGCCCAGCATCATCGCTGCGGCGACTCCGCGGCCATCGGAGATTCCACCCGCTCCGATCACCGGAACCCGGTCCCCCACCGCATCGACCACTTGCGGAATCAGCGAGAAGGTTCCGATCGGGGAGTTGTGTCCGCCGCCATCGTGACCTTGCGCAACAATCATGTCGATACCGGAATCGACCACCTGTTGGGCATGTTTGACCTTGCCGATCACCGCCATGACCTTGGTGCCATTCGAATGAAGGCGGTCCATCCACGGTCCGGGATTGCCGAGGCCGGCGGCATAGACTGGCACCTTTTCCTCGATTACAACTTCCATCTGCGCCTCGAAAAACTCCCGCGAGAACAACTGCGGCCCGCCCTTGCCCATTTCAGGAGCGCCAGCCGCGCGCATGGCCATTGCGGCATCCACCTCGGGCAGATCCTCGCGTTCCATGAAATCGCGGGTGAACTGCTGGTATTCGCCGAGCAATGCCATCGGGTTTTCGGCCACGGCGCCACTTTGCGGGGCCGAACCGCGCCTGACGGAGGCAGGCAGAAGGGTATCGACCCCAAACGGTTTATCGGTCAGCTCGCGGGTCTGGCGGATCCAGCTACGCAACTGGTCCGGCGAGCAGGCCGCAGCGCCAAGAACGCCAAGCCCCCCGGCATTCGATACTGCAGCCGCAAGCGCGGGGACACTGGCCCCGCCCATCCCGGCCAGAAGGATCGGGTACTCGATCCCGAGAATTTCGCAAATGTGGCTCTTGAGTGCCATCGTGTTAACTTCTCCAAATTGCGCCATCCACGGGCGCCTGTTTTTTACGTCTGCCCCCACTTGACCTTCTGGGACACAAGCTCAGGGCTTCTTTCTGCGAGATAGGAGGCGGAGCCCGCCACGAGACGAGCCATCGCCTGCCGCGCTCCTTCGGCATCGCCCTTGCGCACAGCTTCAAGGACGCGGCGCAAGAAGCGCAACTGCACCGCACGCTCTTGCGCCGAATACCCCAGCGAGAGCGAAAATTCGCGGGTAAGCATGTGCAACGCGGAAGTCAGAAGGCCGAAAAGCGGATTGCCGCTGGCCCAGCCGAGCATATCGTGAAAACGGCGATTCAGTTCCTCAAACTGGCTGCTGACTTCGTTGCGCTCCAGCTCTTTGAGGCAATCGGCAAGTGCGCTCAGATCACCCGTGGTCGCGCGCTGGGCGGCATAGGCTGCAACATTCGGCGCTATGGCTTCGCGCAGTTCGAGCAGGCCTCTGAGGTCTGCTTCCATGAATTGCAGGATGAGAGAAAGATTATTCGCAAAATCACCGGTCTGCGGGCGGGCGACCACCGGCCCGCCACCGCGACCCAACTGAAGATGGATAACGCCCTGGAGTTCAAGAAAGCGGAGCGCTTCACGCAAGGTTGCTCTGGCGACATCGTATCGCGCAAGCATTTCGTCCTCGCGCGCCAACCTGTCGCCCGCAACATGCGCCTTTGTTTCGATATCTCGTACGATGTCTTGCGCAAGCGTGAGCGCACGCTTGGCTTTCCTGGAATCATCGACCTTCGGTTGCATCTCCCAGAATCGCTCCTCTGATAAAGCCTTATAAGGGTTTATCGGACGACATGTCCATAGCTTGCCTATGAAGTTCACAGTTTGACCGGATTTGAAACAATCCTTATAAGCTTTATTGACCACACCCTGCAAATTCTCTACCTATCTGCAAACGAGGCGAGTCTGCTTGCTAGGTATGGAGGACGAGACATGAGCATCGACACGATAGAGCTGGATACTGCCGAAAAAATAGCGGCCATCCCGATCGACGAAATCGATGTCTCTCGGCCGAGCCTTTTTCAGCAGGACACGATCGGCCTGTTCTTCGACCGGCTGCGCAAGGAGGAGCCAGTCCATTACTGCCGTGAAAGCCATGTCGGACCATTCTGGTCGATCACCAAATTCGACGACATCATGGCCGTCGATACCAACCACAAAGTCTTTTCATCGGAGGCAAAGCTCGGCGGTATCGCCATCCAGGACATGCATAGTGTGGAAGGCGCGCTCGAACTTGAAATGTTCATCGCCATGGATCCTCCAAAGCACGACCAGCAACGCAAGGCCGTCACCCCCGCTGTGGCGCCGTCCAACTTGCTGTTGCTCGAACCGACAATCCGTGAACGAGCGTGTCAGATTCTCGATGATCTACCGATCGGCGAGGAATTTGATTGGGTTGACAAGGTCTCGATCGAATTGACCACGATGACCCTTGCCACCCTGTTCGATTTTCCGTGGGAAGAACGCCGCAAGCTCACCCGCTGGTCCGATGTCACCACCGCTGCTCCTGAAACCGGCATCGTCGCATCGTACGAAGCGAGGCGCGAAGAGCTCATCGAGTGCGCGATGTATTTCAAGGGCCTGTGGGATCAGCGCGTCAATGAACCGCCGAGGAACGACCTGATTTCCATAATGGCGCATTCCCCGGCGACAAAGGATATGCCTTTCCTCGAATTTCTGGGCAACCTCCTGCTGCTGATCGTGGGCGGCAATGACACCACGCGCAATTCAATCAGCGGCGGTGTGCTCGCCCTCAATCAGAACCCCACCGAATATCGCAAACTGAATGACGACCCATCGTTGATTGCCAGCATGGTGCCGGAAATCATCCGCTGGCAAACGCCGCTGACTCACATGCGCCGCACTGCGCTTCAGGATTGGGAGATCGGCGGCAAACAGATCAAGAAGGGCGACAAGGTCGTGATGTGGTTCCTGTCGGGCAACCGCGACGAAACGGTTATCGACCAGGCCGACCGGTTCATCATTGACCGCAAGAATCCGCGCCATCACCTGTCATTCGGCTATGGCATCCATCGCTGCATGGGCAACAGGCTGGCAGAACTGCAGTTGCGGATCATCTGGGAAGAGATTCACAAGCGATTCGCCAAGGTCGAAGTGACCGGCGAACCCGAGCGCCTGTATTCAACCCTTGTGCGTGGGATCACCAAGCTGCCGGTGCGGCTGCACGCCCGCTGATTTACTAAGGCAGAAATATGGAGTTTATGATGGTCAAAGTGACGTTCGTATCCAGCGATGGAACGCGGCGGGAAGTCGAAATTGCTGAGGGCGAAACAGCGCGCGAAGCGGCGCTTTTCAACGGCGTGCCGGGCATCGACGGCGATTGTGGCGGGGCCTGCGCCTGTGCGACCTGTCATGTCCATGTCGACCCAACCTGGATCGACATCGTTGGTCGTCTGAAGGAAGGCGAAGCGGAGGCCGAACTCCTGCAATTTGCAGAAGGGGCCAGCGAATACAGTCGCCTCGCCTGCCAGATACCCATGGAATCTGCGATGGAAGGTTTGGTTTTGCACGTTCCTGCGCAGCAGTATTGACCAGCCAGAGCGCGCCCTTGTCGGCCGCGAGGGGTGCCACGAATTTGATTTTTGAACGGAGGTTTCCGTGGCAACACAACTAGAATCCGATGACCAGACGAGCGAAGACGCATTTCGCACCGAAGTGCGGCAATTCCTTGCCACCAATTTCCCTGACGAACTAAGGTGCACGGGCAATATGCTGGCCGGGCTCGACGGTCCGACCGACGAGAACCCTGTCCAGAAGAAATGGCGAGAAGCCGTGGGCGGGCGTGGTTGGGGTACACCAACCTGGCCCAAGGAATATGGCGGGGGCGGACTGACCAAAGGCCAGACCAGGATCATCGAGCATGAGTTCGCCAAGGTCGGCGCCTACAATCCGATCGGCGGAATGGGTGTGATGATGTTCGGCCCGACCCTGCTCGAATACGGCGACGAAAGGCAGAAGCTGGAGCATATCCCGCCAATCTGCCGTGGCGAAATTCGCTGGTGCCAGGGCTACTCGGAACCGAATGCCGGATCAGACCTCGCAAACCTGCAGACCTTCGCTGCCGACAAAGGCGATCACTACCTCGTTAACGGCCAGAAGACCTGGACCAGCGGTGGCCAGTGGGCTGACAAGTGCTTTGCCATCGTCCGCACCGACCGGTCAGACAAACACAAAGGTATCAGCTTCATGCTGATCGACATGGACGCACCAGGCGTTGAAGTCCGCCCGATCACAATGATCAGCGGAACCAGCCCGTTCTGCGAGACCTTCTTCACCGATGTGAAGGTGCCGAAGGAAAATCTCGTGGGCAAAGAAGGTCAGGGCTGGACTATCGGGAAGCGCCTGCTTCAGCACGAGCGCACGAACATTTCGGGCGGAGGGCGCCTCGCCGGCATGATGGGCCAGAGCCTTGGCGATATCGCCAAGAAATACTGCGAAACCGGCGGTGATGGCGCGCTCGTCAACAAGGTCCTGCGCGACAAGATCGCCGATCTTGAGATCCGCTGGAACAGCTTCCTGCTCACCGCGCGTCGTGCGGTCGAGGAAAGCAAAGCGCAAGGCGGCGTTTCAGAGATCAGTTCGGTTCTGAAAAAGGTCGGCACCAAGTTGGCCCAGGACCGCAGCGAGTTACTGATCGAAATCCGCGGCTTTCAGGGCCTCGGCTGGGAAGGCGACGAGTTTGGCGATGACGAACTTGAGGATGTGCGCGGCTGGCTCTTCGGCAAGGCAGCGACGATCTATGGCGGTTCGACCGAAGTCCAGAACAACATCATTGCCAAGCGGGTGCTTGGCATGCTCGACCACCAGTAAGCGATGGGAGCAAGGACAATGGCAGTTCTCAGCGAAGAACAGGAAATGCTGCGCAACATGGCGCGCGACTGGGCGACTAAGGAAAGCCCGGTGGCGGAGTTCCGCAAAGTCCGCGCAGCAGGCCAACCGCAGGCCTACAACGCTTACGCCTATGCCGCGATGGCCGAAATGGGCTGGGCCGGGATCATCATTCCCGAGGCCCATGGTGGATCAGATTTCGGTTTCTTGTCGGCCGGCCTCGTGGTCGAGGAACTCGGCAAAACGCTCACCGCAAGTCCGCTGGTGGCCACAACCATCGCGGCGAGCGCAATCCTGCTCGGCGGAAGCGACGAGCAGAAGGCCAAATGGCTTCCCAGGCTCGCCAGCGGCGAAACCGTGGCAACGCTGGCTGTCGAGGAAGGAACTCATTGCGATACCTCCGCAATCGAGACCAGCGTTTCGGGCGGCAAGTTGACCGGCAAGAAGGCATTCGTTCACGAGGCGCATGGTGCCAGCCTCTTCGTGGTCGCAGCCAAAGACGGCCTATACCTAGTCGAAAAGGGCGATGGCGTTTCACTGACCACGCGCAAGCTCACCGATCAGCGCAGCCACGCCGATATCCAATTCGCTGGCGCTGCCGCCGAAAAGCTCGAGGGCGGAGGCGACAGTCTGCTTGGCGACGTGCTCGACCGGGCGCGCGTGCTTTCCGCTGCCGAAATGCTCGGCATGGCGCAAGCTGTGTTCGACACGACCCTCGACTATCTGAAGCAGCGTGTGCAGTTCAATCAGGTGCTCGCCACTTTCCAGGCGCTGCAACATCGCATGGCGGATCTGTTCGCCGACCTCACGCAGATGCGCTCCGCGGTCGAGGCGGGTTTACAGGCAGTCGACAGCGGTTTTGGAGTCGCGCGTGCAGCGACCATCGCCAAGGCTGAGGCAAATCGCGTGCTGCACGCTATCAGCAACCAGGGTATCCAGCTGCATGGCGGCATCGGGATGACCGACGAATTCAATGTCGGCTTCTACCTCAAGCGTGCTCGCGTGCTCGAGGCGAGTTGGGGGTCGTCAAGCTACCTCAAGGACCGTTTTGCGCGATTGTCCGGTTACTGACGACGAAGGTTTCTCGCCGCTCGCAGCTTGCCGTCAGCCCACAATTTCGGAGGCGGGGCCGTAACCCGCGTCTTCGGGAATAGTGAGGACATTCTTCCCGTCTCGCTGAATGATTTCAGGCAGAACCGTTACGATATCGCGGGCTTCAGCCTGCGCCACGCAATCCGCTGCGCTTGCGGCTTTGGCCAGCAGTTGCAGATTCAAGCGCGTAGGAAATATAATGGTTCGCTCGCCGCTGGCTTCCATTTCCAACGCCTTGTGCGGCGAAAGCCATTCCGCATCGACGGTTTCGTATCCATCGCATGCGGCAATCTGGCGTTCGGGCGCGCGAACAACGAAGAAATGTGTGTCGAAGCGCTTGTGCATGAAGGTGGGCGTTATCCACCTTGCGAAATTGCTTAGCCGATCGAGGCGTAGGTGCACACCGGCCTCGCGAACGACGTCAAGAAATTCGCACTCGCCTCGCTCCACCGCTTTGCGGCTTTCAAGATCACAGGTATCCTCGAACGCGCGACCGTCACGATAATCGCCTAGCAGGATGCCGGCTTCCTCGTAAGCTTCGCGGATCGCGGCAATCCGCAAAGTGCGCTGCGTATCGTCGAAAGTGCTCCAGCCCTTGCAATGATTAGCCCATTCGAGACCTTCATCCCCGGCCGAAGGCTTTCCTCCGGGAAATACCAGCGCGCCGGAGGCAAAATCGATCTGGTGATGGCGTTTGACCATCAGGACCTGAAACTCCGGCGCGTCGCGAAGTAGGAGCATGGTTGCCGCGGGGACCGGATCGACGGGCTTTGGCATGGTCATCAGTTTCTCCAGTAGTCTAGGTTCGGACCCATACGATATGTTGGGGTACAGGTGCCGACAAGCACAGAAGTCGGCGGCGAAGCTTCTTCAGATTGGGCTAAACATTTGCCAAGGGGAAATTCATCCGCGAGCGGCTGGCGTGCCCCCCCAGCTAGGGGTCATGTCAATGGGTATCTGCCAGCGTTTCTAGGCGAGACGACTGGTTTCTGCACTGGCGGGTCGGATTATGCCGGGCATGATCAGGGCCAAGAAAAACAAGGCAAGTCGAAGAAGCAATACATCCATTCTCACATGACTAAAAGTTGAGCGACAGTAAAAGTCACCAAGTCACGCAGCTCCACCAGAATCTCACCGGTCGCCCGAACGAGAGCAGATGCATCAGTACGTGGCTCGACCATTGCCCTGACCAATAAGTTCGAAAGCAACACTCTAGGAAACCAAGTCCCCGCTATCAAAGTTTGCCGCGCGCCCCGCATCGCCCAAAACCCAATCAGGAAAGTCAGACATCCATGAACTACTCAGAAAAGTTTCAAGCCTTTGCCGACGCCGCACGGGCCAAAGTGGAAGAAGTCGCGCCAAGCGACGTCGATCGCCTGCAACAGGAAGGCGTGATCGTTCTGGATATCCGCGACAAGGAAGAGCACGATGCCGGCCACACTCCCGGCTCGCTGCATCTGAGCCGCGGAAAGCTCGAAATGAACGTCGAAGCCGCCATCCCCGACCATGATGCCGTCATCTTGTGCTACTGCAACGCTTTCAATCGCGGCGCGCTTTCTGCCAACACGCTGAGGGAGATGGGATACGTCAACGCCAAATTCATCGCCGGCGGGCTTAAGGGCTATAAGTCGCTTACAGGGACATAAGTAGCCCTTCGGTTGAAATCGGTAGACAGCGACCCCAAAAATACATCGTACAAAGAAGACTTTTCAGACAAGGCGGTGGCTGCCCATTTTTGGTCACCGCCTTTTCTTCGCAACGGCGCCCAGCCGATATCGGCGGCACGCCTGCGAAGCGTTTAGATTCCAGCTCGCGAGAGCATGACAAGACCTCAACCCCTCGCAGCAGCTGGATCTCCATTTGACCTTGTGGGATATTATCGATAATTTCAGTCACCATTCGCTGTCGATGGAAGCACGAAACCGCTGACCAGGGCGACATAGGTCTTCAAGTTATGGCGACTGGCTTTGAGGGGGTGCGAATGACTAAGTGTTGGCTGATTGTCCAGATTGCCCTGCTTGCAGTCTTGCAAGCGTGCGCCTCGATCACTGAGAGACCCGCAGACGGTCTTATTGTTCACATTCCCCAAGGCATGATCTCCGGAAGGACCGACGGCGAGGTTGAAACCTATTTCAACATACCTTTCGCTGCCGCTCCGACCGGGGAGCGGCGTTGGCGCCCGCCCGCTGATGCCGCCGGTTGGAGAGGTGTCAGGGATGGCACCCGAACGGGACCGGCCTGCCCGCAACCCGTCCGGATTGCGGTCGTGGCCGGCGGGGTGGCCGACTTCCAGTCAGAAGACTGCCTGCAACTCAACATCTGGCGCCCGCAAGGGGCAGCCGATCTGCCGGTCATGGTTTGGCTCCATGGCGGTGCTCATGTGATCGGTTCCGGCACTTTTCCGATTTTTGACGGAACACAATTGGCCAGGCAGGGCGTGATTGTCGTCACAATCAATTATCGTCTTGGCGCGCTAGGATACTTCGCCCATCCGGCGCTTACCGCCGAAGCCGATGCGGACGCGCCCCTCGGCAACTTCGGACTGATGGACCAACTGGTCGCTTTGCGCTGGGTTCAGGCCAACATCGGTTCTTTCGGGGGGGATCCGGCACGGGTCACCCTGTTCGGAGAGTCGGCCGGCGCGGTGAGCACAATGACCTTATTGTCGATGCCTGAAGCTTCGGGGCTGTTTTCAGCCGCTATCGTCCAGTCCGGCGTAAATCTTCTTCCGCCGAGATCCCTCAAAGAACAGGAAGCGCTTGGTCTCGCGGCCGCAAACGCCCTGGGTCTTGACGCGGACGCCACCGCTCGCGACTTACGAGCAATAAGCCCTGATGACTGGGTAAAAGTCGCTGGCGCGCGCAGCGGCGGCACAGTCAATCCGTTCATCGATGGGCGCCTTTTGCGCGCTCCCCCTTCTCAGGTTTTTGCAGACGGCGAAGAACTCGATGTGCCTTTGATGATCGGGGCAAACAGCAATGAAGCAAGTGTCCTTTTGGCGATGGGCCTGAGCCCTGAAATTGCGAGCGCGTATTTCGGTGATCAGTTGACCGAAGCACAGACTGTTTACGGTCTTCAGGCAACCGATCCCGGGTTTGCGCGTCAGGCGTTGGGAGACATCTGGTTTGTTGCTCCGGCCCGATGGCTCGCAACTGAGACCAGCGACGGCGCGCCGAGCTTCCTTTATCACTTCGACTATGTCGCCGAACGCCGACGCGCAAAGTCAGTTGGCGCGGCACATGGATCAGAGATCACTTATGTATTCGATACGACTGAATATTACGAGAGCGTCGTCGGTGAACTCACACCTGCAGATCGGATGTTTGCTGATCATTTGTCTGCATGCTGGGCATCGTTCGCGAAAACGCGCCGGCCTGATTGTGCATTGGCCCCCAGCTGGGGCCGCTACGATCCTGACCGCGATGAGCTCGCGCTTTTTGCACCTGAAACGCGAATTGTCGCTGGTTTCCGGAAACCGATACTGGACCTTATCCTTTCTAGGTATAACGACCAGTCGCGTTAGCGCCTCCAGTCCTTGGCCGGTCTGAATAGGGAGACCTTCAGCTTGATCAGTCGACGACGCGCCTTGCTGTTACCTGCCGCTGCGGCGCTAGGCGCCTGCGCAAGTTTGCCGGTCACTAAAACTAGCCCCATGGAATTCGAGGAAAGCAATGATGGCGCCATGGAGCACGCCATCGCAACATATGCGGACTTTGGTGCGCATTTCTCTGGTAGCGTCGGCGACCATGCGACCACGGATTGGTTGGACCGCGAACTACTTGGCGCCGGATACGAGACGCGCCGGCAAACTTTCGAAGTGCCGACCTGTGACGGCGAAGCCGGCTCTGTGACATTGTCTGATGGCACGTCGCTCTCTGGACCAGTCCAGATGCCGGGATTGGCCACGGACACACAGGCAGAACTCGTCCACTGGCATGCCGATCTGCCTCCACCGGAACTGGGCGGCAAGCTGGTAGTCTATCACTCTCGCTTCGGCCGGCATTCCAGCCTGATGTCACCGGAGTGGCAGCGTGTGCTGAAGGCCACGCGCGAAGCGCAATTGGCGGGCATTGTCGCCATCACCAATGGCCCCTCTCGGCTTGCGATCCGATTGAACGCACCCTTCGAATTCGATCTAGTCCCCATGCTGACGATATCTCCGGCAGATGCGGCAGCCCTTCGGGCAGCTACGCAAGGTCAAACTGCCCGCCTTTCAATTGCGCCATCCCGCCCCAATAGGCTGGCCGACAATTTGATCGCCCGCCGCAAAGGCCCCGGCCCGCGGATCGTCGTCAGCACGCCCAAATCCGGCTGGGGAATCTGCGCCTCCGAAAGGGGTCCTGGAATCGCGATCTTTCTGATGCTCGCACGAAGGCTCGCCTCGTCGCTTCCGGATGCAGACATCCATTTGGTGGCGACGTCGGGTCATGAGTATGAAAACTTGGGGGCGCACAAGTTCCTGGAAAGCGCCGCCCCCGCTCCCGCTGAGACGGCGCTCTGGGTGCATCTTGGCGCGAACCTCTCGGCCTTTGATTTCCATGATCTTGGCCCGAGCCTTCTGCCACTCCCCTCGCCCGACCCGCAGCGCTATCTCGGCGCAACAAAAGGCCTCGACGCATTCGCGCGCGAGATTTTCAACGGCCGCCCCGGGCTGGAAGCGGCTTACGCAATGTCGGCAGATGACGCAGCCGGCGAGCTACGTGAGATCCTCGCCGCTGGCTACGCCTCCGCATTCGGCGCATTTGGAGCCGGGCGTTTCCATCACACCGACCAGGACACGCCTGACAAGGTCGACTTGATTGAACTGGCAGCCACCGGATCGGCTTTCCTCAAGATGGTTCATCGCGCTATCGGCTAAAGCAAAAAAGCGCCTGCCGGTAGTTCGGCAGGCGCAATTGGCTCCGGGAGGAACTTCGTTACCGGATCAGAAGTCGTAGCGTAGCTCGACTCCTGTCAGGCGGGGTTGGTTGTAACGATTGATGGTCGGCGCCCGGGCGACGAAGTAAAGCTCATCAGTCAGGTTCCGGGCGAACGCCGTCACACTGACCTTGCCAAAACGCGCCCCGAGGCGAAGGTTCAGAAGTCCGTAATCGTCGAGCGGCACCGTCGTAGCGGACAACTCCTGAACACCACCCGTCTGCGCCGTGTAGACAAGGTTTGCAAAGGCTTCCGCATCGTCACCAAGGGGCCGGCGATAGTTGAGCGTTGCAGAGCCAAGCCATTCGGGTACTTGTGCAAGGTCAAGGCCATCGAATCTGCCGCTAACGACTTCACCCTCCTGATACGAGAGGCTGAAACCCGTGTAGAGCTTGCCACCGGCCACATCGAACAAAGACGAAATCTCGCCTTCTATCCCGCGGCTTTCTGCGTCTCCGGCGTTCGTCAGGAAAGATGTCGCCGCAACGGGACATGTCGGATTTGTCAGTGCGCAGCCGTTATCTGTCTGGGCGATAAGGTCTTCCTGATTGGTCATGTAGGCGGCGATAGCGAAATAGGATCGGCTGCCGAGCGTGCCCTTGAGGCCGACTTCGTAGCTCTCGGAGGTTTCGTCATCGAAGGCGGCGTCGATCGGACGGGGTTGTCTTGGATCACCGAGGTTAGTGTTAAATCCGCCTGCGCGATAGCTGGTGCCGAATTTGGCATAAGTCAGGATATCTGAGGTCAGCTTGTAAGCGGCGGTTGCGTTGTAGGAGAGATTGCTCGGGTCAATGCTGGCGTCGATCACCCTGGCTGCGCCGCCGAGCGGTGCGCCAGTTCCGCGATCAAACAGGCGAGATCTCAGAGACCGGTCATCCTGGGTAAAGCGAAGTTCACCCGTTAGATTCAACCGCTCCGTAAGATCGTAACCAAGCGATCCGTACACGGCGTAGGAATTGTACTCGAGATTGACCGGCGAGATATTGCCTGTCGATGGATTGGCCATCGTGGGGGTCCGTGCGTTCTCTACCGAGTAGTCACTTTCCAGGAGAAGAAGATCGATTCCGGCAAGCCAGTCGAGCCGGCCGCCGATGGCCTCTCCGGTAAGGTGGATATCCTGGTTGAAGGAGGTGGTCGTATCCCGCACAAAGGCGGCGGAATTTACATCGAGCGGTACGACAGCCAGAATGCTCCCTGCCGCGATAGCGTCGGCACGTTCCTGCGCATTGATGGCATCTGCATCAAGATCGTAAGCAGAAACGCGCTCGCGATAGAGCGTGGTAGAATTCAATTGCGCCCCGCCCAGATCGTACTTCGCGACGATCTGATAGGAGTCCACATCCTGTTCGGCCGACGGCGGAGTGTTCCAAGGATAGTTGAAACGGTCCTGGATGTAACCACCGGGGAAGCCCGGCGTTCCGGCAGGAATTTCGATCTGGTAGTGGATTGCCGGCGTTTCGAGAGTTTGCGTTTCTGCAAGGAAGAGCAAATCCAGCGGACCCGAGCTATAGCGCAATTGCGCCCGCAGGCCGTGGCCTTCTTCCCTGTCGAAATAGACGTCATTGACGGGATTGTAGAAGAAACCGGACTCCTGCCCCACCGCAAAACCGCTGAAGCGCACCGCGAGGGTATCGCTGAGCGCCGTGTTGAAGACGCCCTCACCGCGGAGGTTTTCGTTCTCGATGCCGTACTGCGCTTGCACGTAGCCGGACGTTTCGAATTCTGGCTGGGCTGAAACTACGTTCACTGCGCCGCCAACCGCGTTGCGCCCATAGAGCGCACCTTGCGTGCCGCGCAAAACCTCAACGCGGCCGATGTCCAGAAAATCGATCAGCGCAAAGTTACGCCCGCCGATCCCGCCTCCGCCGATGTAGGACGCGTTCCGGTAGAGGCCGACACTGGGATCACCGTTTGTCGCGCGCGCCGTCGATGAAGCGCGAATGGACAACTCAGACGTGACTGACGAGTTCAGATTGTTGAAGCGAACGCTGGGTTGGTCGGCCAGCAGCTCGCCGCTGGTGCGGGCGCCGCCACGCTCGGCGAGCGCGTCACCGCCGATGACCGAGGCAGCCGTTGGCACTTCGGATAGCCGCTCTTCCCGGCGGCGCGCCGTGACGACAACTTCGCCAAGCCGAACTTCATCGTCTGCCGGTTCTGCGCCGTCAGCCGGCGCGGGCGCCGCGGCAGTTTCCGGCACCTGCGCTGCAGCAGGTTCGATCCCGGTCGCAGCCACAGTCATGGCGGTTGAAGCGAAAAGCATAAAGCGAAGCATGTGTTCCTCCCAAAGCGCCCATTTGGGCATATTATCGATAATTACGAATTATCGATAATATTTGAGACCATCTGTCAAGCGCCCCAGGTCTTCGTCGAACAAATCGATGCGAGAGGACAAGAGTGCGAAACTTGAAACAGGAGTGGCCCGCCGAATGAACGACGGACACGGAAGGCAGAATTCGTCAGCCTACTTCCGGCGCGGCACTTTTCGCTGCGGAAGAGGGTCAGCCTGCCCATCTAGATAGGTCGCAAGCGCTTCCTGGAAGTAATCCTGCAGATTGCCAATCAAGGACCGCGCAAGCTTGTCAGCCTTCTCCGCCTGCCGAGCCTGAATAGCCGCGCAAAGCTGCTCATAAATTTCGGCTGACTTAAGTGCCGGTGCGACGGGCAAGTCTTCGAGGAACTTTTGAGAAATGACGCGGTGCTGCCATTTGGCGACAATCGCAACGCGGTCCAGCAATAGCTTTGACTGCGGCGCGCGTGCACAGTGCGCAATATAGCTACCGATACGGTTCGAGACCGCGAGATGCTCGAACGTATTCCGCGTCGCATGAGCGATGGCGGTAAATTCCTTGACCCGCGCCACGAGCTGGTCCGCTTCGCCGTCAGTCATCCGTTGGCTAGCCAGCCGGCAGACGACGCCGAACAGGGATTTCCAGAGCTCTAGAATTTCTATTGTCGCCTGTTTGTTGATCGCCGCGACACGGGCCCCGCGCCAGGGAACGACTTCCACGAGTCCGATGTTGGCAACTTGCCGGAATGCCTCACGCACGGGCGCGTGCGACACCTCGAAACGCTTGGCGATCTCCCGCTCCCGGATCCATGAGCCGGGCGGAATGCGCCATTCTACAATATCGTCAATCAAGGCTGCCGCGATGACACGGTCCTGGGTAAGCGCATCGTTTGCTGCTTCCTGGGGTATTTCGTCTGGCTGGTCTGCCACGCCGTTTGTCCATCTTTTCAAAATTGCATCTAGCCCAAATCACTTTTTGAAGGCAGAATTATCGATAATTCAATAAAGGTGCGTTTAAAAGTGCTTAGAACCTTGTCTCTTGTGCTGGCTCTTTCAGCAACTTCCTGTGCAGCTCAATCCCTTCCCGCTGAAACCGCTCGCAAATCTGATGCATGCCAACGGGCGATTGCAATGTCTGACGCAGACCGCGGTCTGGCGGTTCTTGTCTTGAAAGACGGAGAGCCAGTTTGCAGCAGCCCTCGCTCAATGCTGGATCAACCTCACGAACTATGGTCGGGCACAAAGAGCTTTCTTGGCATCATGGCCGCCATCGCCGCAAAAGACGGGTTATTGTCACTCGACGAGCCCGCTGCAGCCACGCTCACCGAATGGCAGGATGACCCGCAACGTGAGAAAATAACCCTGCGTCATCTCCTCTCGATGACCAGCGGCCACAAAAGCCGCGTCGGACGCCCGCCCGGCTACGGTAAAGCGGTCGCGAGCGACATCACCGCTCCACCTGGCTCAAGATTCCTTTATGGGCCTGTCCCTTCCCAGATTTTTGGTGAAGTTATGCGCCGTAAACTGCAAGCATCTGGCAAGTCAGGCGGGCCAAAAGAATACCTCGAAGAGCGTCTATTTGCGCCTCTCGGGATCGAGAACTACAAATGGCGCAATGGGCCCGACACAAAGCCCCTTATGCCTCAGGGAGTGGTCATGTCAGCCCGCGACTGGGCAAAGTTCGGAGAATTCGTGCACAGTGGTGGCCGGATTGAGGGCGACCGGATTGTTGATCCTGATACTTTTGAATCACTCTTCGAAGGCAGTGCCGCGAATGCAGCCTACGGACTATCCTGGTGGCTGCCTCGCACTTCACAGTCCAAGGATGCTGTTACCGCGACAACCGATATAGACGATCATGCTGACCTCCTTCCCGCTGATATGGTCGTCGCAGCAGGAGCCGGCGATCAAAGGCTCTACGTCATCCCCTCGCTTGGCGTAACGATCGTGCGTCTTGCGGAACTGGATTTGGCAGCAGTCTTGCGGGGAGATCAGGGAAAATGGTCAGACTATGAATTTATCCAGCTAGCACTGGAGGCAGTAGACACCGAATCCCAGACTCCTTCGAACTGACATCACCTGCAGAAACGTGATCCTCACAGTCCCAATCAATCAACAGGTTCAACACTATCAACCAAGAGAAAATCTCCACTCCACTTGTGCAGAAAAATGCACGTAGCGTGTCTAACCAAGACGTGCGCCGCGTCCCGGTCACCTTCGGTGACAGACCCGTGTCCAGCGAGGAAATTCCTATTGAGGCCAGAACAGAACCAGTCTGAGCACCTGTATCTTTTTGCCGTCGCCTGAAAGAGATGAGGCGTCGGGATCATCGCAGATTTTTTCAACGCGTAACTCGACAACGATACAGTCGCCTGCGCAAAAGTTCAGAAACTCCATTCACCCGGGTAAAAAGCACGTGACAGAAGAAAGTCGGACAATTGGACTGACGGGCCTCATGCAGTCCCCGCCACTTCAGATCATTGACATCATGAAGTATGTGGCCAACGCGCATGGCTCGGTTGAAGTCGTTTCCCGGCTCGTGGACGAGCCGGAAGCGCGTTCTACGTACGCTCTCGAACTAAAGCGCGCCGAACGCGCGGCAAAAGCTTTGATGGCGCTCGGCGTGAAGCCGGCGGACAGGGTCGCGACCCTGGCTTGGAACACGCATCGACATTTTGAACTTTTTTATGCCGTGCCCGGCATCGGCGCCGTATTGAAACCGTCAATCCACGCCTGTTCGACGAGCAGATCGTATTCATCCTGAACCAGGCGGAACCGGATGTGCTGCTGTTCGACAAGACCTTTTTGCCTCTCGTCGAGAGACTTGTGCCGCAGATGCGAACCGTGACGAAATTCGTGATGATGAGCGACTGCCTGGCCCACACGCCGGGCATAGTCAACGCGCTCTGCTACGAAGACTTGCTGGCAGCGCAGAGCGATGGGTTCTCGTGGCCGGTTGTGGAGGAGAATTCGGGCGCGTTCTTGTGCTACACTGTGAGGACTGCGGGACTGTGGACGTTGCCTATAACTCCTGCCGCAAACGGCATTGTCCGAGGTGCCAGGCGGCCGCCTCCTATGACTGGCTGGAGGCACGCAGACGGGACCTGCTTCCCGTGGCCTATTACCATGTTGTGTTCACGCTGCCCGCGCCGCTGGCGCGCGTCGCGTTCCAGAAAAAGCGTGTCGTCTACGACGCCCTGTTCAAGGCTGTGTCCGAGACCCTGATGACCATCGGCGCCGATCCCAGGCATCTCGGTGCAAAGCTCGGCGCGACCCTGGTCCTGCATACATGGGGCTCGGCAATGACCCACCATCCCCACATCCACGCCGTCGTGCCCGGCGGCGGCCTGTCGCCGGATGGCAAGCGCTGGGTCGACTGCCGCCGCGACTTCTTCCTGCCTGTGAGGGTGCTGTCACGCCTGTTCCGTAGACTGATGTGCGAGCGGCTCGCCGACCTCCATGCCGCCGGCAAACTCAGCTTCCACGGCGATCTCGCCCAGCTGGCAGACCCAGAAGCGTTCACGAGCTTCCTTAAGAGCCAGCGCCGGCGCGACTGGGTCGTTTATGCCAAGCGCCCGTTTGCCGGGCCTGACCAGGTCCTCTCATATCTCGCCCGCTATACTCACCGGATCGCCATCTCGAACAGCCGGATCACAGCCTATGACGGAACGCGGGTGACGTTCCGGGTCAAGGACTACCGCCGCGAAGGTCAGGCGCGCTTTGCATCCATGACGCTCGCCGCCAGCGAGTTTGCCCGGCGGTTCCTGCAACACATTCTGCCCAATGGCCTCCACCGCATCCGGCATGTCGGGCTCCTCGCCAACACCCAGCGCCGCGCCGCCATTGCGAAGGCACGCAGCCTGCTCGCCGATCGCATGCCGCCGCCAGATCCGATCTCCGAACCTACGCCGGCCACACAGATGCCG
>VMTE01000045.1 GCA_013791775.1 Hyphomonas sp. | reverse complement strand
TGCTGCGGGTTCGAGGCTTGATCCACCCGACTTCGGCCGTTTGCGCGACGACAGACACCGCTCGGGGCGAAAAACGCTTGCCCAGCGAGCAAAATCAGGCGAGCTTGAAGTCAAGCGGCAGGCCACTTGGGGAATGTCGGTAAAAATGCGGGAGGGTGGCCATGTTGGACAAGATCGATCGGGTGCAGATTGTCGTCCCGGATGTCGCGGAGGCGGCGCGGGGATGGATCGAACTGCTGGATGCCGAACTCGATGGACAGGACCAGATCGTGGGTCTGGGCGCCATGCGGCAGAGGCTGCGGATCGGAACAGGGCTTATCGAATTTCTCGAGCCGAATGCCGAGGGCGTTGTTGCGGAAGCTCTGGCAAAGCGCGGTGCGCATCTTTTTGCCGCCGGCGCCTCGAGCTCGCAGCTTGAAAAACTTGGTGCGCGTTTTGCCGACAAGGGGATCAATCCCTTGTTCGAAGGTGGGCAGTTTCATCTGAACGAAAGGGAGACCGGGATCGAAGGTCTGCGTCTCGTCATCAGTGAGGCGCAGGAGCGGCTGCGTGTCGGGCTCGTCGATTTTCTTTACGAAGCGACGATCCTGTCCGCCGATACTGAGGGCGTCACCCGGCAGATGAATGAACTTCTCGGACTCGACGGTAGCAATTACACAGAGATTACATCTGATGTCTTCGGCTATCGCGGTACATTGACCCTGTTCGAAAAGGATTGTCTCGATCGCCTTGAGGTCATCACGCCGACGCGCGAAGGCACGACGATGGAGCGCTATTTCTCCAAATTCGGTCAGAGCCTCTATATGGCCTTCGCCGAGACTTCCGACATTCGGTTGATCGAGCATCGCGCGCAGTCGATGGGCGCAGGGCATACGGTGGATCGTCCTGCCGATCGTTCCGAAGACCTTCCTGCGGATCAGCTTTGGCTGCATCCACGTTCTCTTGGCGGTATGATGCTCGGCCTTTCGCGACCCAGCATGGCCTGGACGTGGTCAGGTCATCCCGAGTGGGTCAAGCCGATATAGCCTGCTAGTTTGTTTTCTGTTTTCTGAAGGTCCCATCATGATTTTTACCAGTGACAATGCTTTTGGCGTCGCGCCAGAGATTCTGGAGGCGTTGGGTCGTGTCAACGGTGGAGGCGCCGCGTCCTACGGCGAAGATGAGATAACCAAAGGATTGCAGAATCGCTTTTCGGATGTGTTCGAACGTGATGTTGCTGTGTTTCCTGTCGCGACGGGAACAGCGGCCAATTCCCTGGCGCTCGCGACACTGACGCCGCCTTATGGCGCGATCCTGTGTCACGAAGTGGCGCATGTGAATGTCGATGAATGCGGAGCGCCGGAAATGTTTTCCGGCGGTGCCAAGCTGATTGGTATCGGTGGATCGGGTGGTAAGATCAATTCGGACGCACTTGTCACCAGACTGGAAAGTCTTGGCCAGAAGGGTGTGCATCAGGTGCAGCCGCGCTGTTTGACCATTACGCAATCCAATGAAGCCGGTGGTATCTATTCGCTGGAAGAATTGCGTCGTCTGACCGGGATCGCGCGAGACTTTGACCTGAAAGTTCACATGGATGGTGCGCGCTTTGCCAATGCGTTGGTGTCATTGGGGTGTTCTCCTGCCGAGATGACATGGAAGCTTGGCGTTGATGTCCTCTCGTTCGGCGCCACGAAAAACGGAGCCATGGCAGCCGAGGCGGTGGTCTTTTTTGATCCGGCTTTGGTAGGAGATTTTGAATTTCGCCGTAAGCGAGCCGGGCACCTTTTTTCCAAAATGAGATTTCTATCCGTTCAGCTCGAAGCCTATCTGAAAAATGATCTCTGGCTGAAGAATGCGCGGCACGCGAATGCCGCGGCCAAGAGAATGGCTGATGGGCTTAAGGCGATCGAGGGAATCGAACTTGTCAGCGAGGTGGCGGCGAATGAGGTTTTCGCGATGAAGACCATGAAGACCCTCGTCGCCCTCACCATGCTTTCGACCCTCGGCCTCAGCGGTGCGGCATACGCCGCCGGCGATGCCAAGACCGCCTGCAGGGCCGACTACGAAAAGCTCTGCAAGGACACGCAGCCGGGCGGCGGGCGCATCATGAAATGCCTGAAGGCGAATGAAGACCAGCTCTCGCAGCCTTGCAAGGACGCGATGGCCGGCGCCGAGGAAAAGATGATGGAGAAGAAGGAGCAGGGCGGCATGGGCGAAGGCCAGTAACCGCATCCTGAATCCATAACAAAAAGGGGGAGGCGAGCGCATGAGTGAGTACGAAGATCTGCTCTATGAGGTGAAGGGCCGCATTGGTCTTCTCACCCTGAACCGGCCGGACAAGCTGAACGCCTGGACGGCCGCCATGGAAAAGAGCCTCAAGCATGCGCTCGCCGCCGCCGTCAAGGACGACGCCGTGCGCGTCATCGTCGTCACTGGTGCGGGCCGTGGCTTTTGCGCCGGCGCCGACATGAACCTGTTGCAGAGCATCAAACCAACCGGCAACTGGGAAGACCGCGAGCTGGCGAAAGCCGCACGCGAAGAGACGTTCGATTTCAGAAGCGGTCTCGGGCCGGATGTGACACCGCACTATGGTGGCCGTTTCGGTTATCTGATGCAGATCAAGAAGCCGATCATCGCGGCGATCAACGGACCGGCGGCGGGCCTCGGTCTCGTCTTCGCGCTCTATGCCGACATGCGCTTCGCCGCATCGGACGCGAAGTTCACGACCGCCTTCGCCCAGCGCGGCCTCATTGCCGAGCATGGCATCTCCTGGATGCTGCCGCGCCTCGTCGGGCCGGCGCATGCGCTCGACCTGCTTCTGTCGGCGCGCAAGGTGACGGCGGCGGACGCCGAACGCATGGGCCTGGTCAACAAGGTCTTCGAGCAGGCGAACTTCATGGGCGCCGTCATGGACTACGCCAAAACGCTCGCCGATACGGTGAGCCCGCGCTCGATGGGCGTGATGAAGGCGCAGGTCTGGAAAGCGCTCTTTCAGGACTTCAACGAAGCGCTCGCCGTCGGCGACGCCGAGATGCAGAAAAGCTTCGCCACCGCGGACTTCAAGGAAGGCGTCGCTCATTTCGTCGAGAAGCGCGCCGCGAATTTCACCGGGAAATAAAACCGGGCGGGCCTAATGTAAAAAAGGGCGCGGGATTTTTCCCGCGCCCTTTTCGGTTTTCGACCTTTGGTCAGAAGCTTACGGCGACGCCGGCCAGCGCCTCGATGCCCGGCGCCTGGAAACCGTTTGCTGGTTCATACTGCCGGTTGAGCAGGTTGGTGACCCGGGCGGTGAGGTCGAGGCCCTTGATGATCGTATACCGTGCCGATATGCCGACGACGAGGTAGCTCGGCGGCATCGTGTAGAGAGTGCCGGTGAGATCGTCGCGCGGAATATCGAGATAGGGATCGACCCACTGCGCGCTGCCTGTCAGCGACAGAGCGTCAATCGGTGTCCATGTCGTCTCGAACCCGACCTGGTGGCGCGGGCGCCGCGTCAGCGTGCTTGATCGGGTGTCGGTATCGAGGACCGTATAGGTGTAGTCGATCCGCGCGGTGACATGCTCGAACGGCGTTCAAGTTCTCTTGGCCGGCGTCGCTGGTTGGCCCCGAAGGCAAGTGCCGGGGGCGGGCCAAGCTCACTTTGGTTTCTACACCGCCGCTGGACGCTCGTTTCGGTTCGGAATTCGTCAGGATCAACATCAACGCAGCGCTTCAGCAAGAGCACGAAAAAGGATGGAAGGGCCGGCTCGACCCCCTTTATCTCCCATCCTCGCGAGAATCGCCCGCTGTCGAAGCCGCGCTGATCGAGCACGACTTGAAATGGAGCCCTGTGAAGGTTTTCGAGAAGACCTTCCCGCAAGGAGTTGGGCCTTCCTCCAACTGGCGCTTGTTCGTGGAATATCTGACACGCGCCGGCGAGGTCATGCCGGAAGGCGGCGTCCCGTTCACGGCCATACTGACCATCAGCGATCCCGATGCCGAAGGGGCGGTGTTCAACGACATGCGCCAAAGCCTGCAGGCGATCGGCACTCAGATCGCGGATATTCGCACGGCGGCGCGTATTACGCCGCGCATCTAACCGACGACGTATGCAGACCGAAAGGAGGTTCAAAATGTCGGGTAAGAACAAAGACCAGATTTATATCGAGCGCAGAGAGGGCGGCGATTACGCCGTGCGCCGTGGCGGCGCCGAGCGGGCGAGCGCCGTGAAGCCAACTCAGCGGGAGGCTATCGACAGGGCCAGAGAGATCGCGCCCGATGCGCCGATCCATGTCGAGCGCGTGCGGAATACCGATGTGGGCCACCGTGATAAGTGGCGGAAGCCGTAGCCTGCCAAGCGCGGTCGTTCTTGGCGCTTGGCGATACGCCGAACAACTCTGCCGAGACGCAGCGGCCTCATGTATTGAGCGCGACCACCTGGGCAATGATCGCTCGCAGGCGAGCTGCGTCCGCACCTTCTTTTGATAGCCGTTCGGCCAGCACGCGGATCAAATCCGCATCCAGCTCTGGAGTAGCGTCGGTCGCATCGTCTCCTTTCTCATTGGGGACTTTCCCCTCCAAAGCCGCTGCCAGCAGCTTTTCGACGCGCTTGGCCGCCTCAAGAGAAGGGTCTCTCTGGACGTGCGCGTAGATCGCCGTCGACCGTAGGTTTGCGTGACCCAGGATCGCCCCGGTAAGCGCTAGTGCCTCCCCGCTCGACGTGGCCGTCGATCCGAGCGTGTGCCGTAGCGTGTGCGGAGTGACGCCGTGCAACTTGGCGATCTTGATCACTTCCGCCCAGACTTTGCGAGTGCTCTGATAGTAGCCGTCGCCCGTCTCGGCCGGGAACACATAGCCCGACTTCCGATCCTTGAGAAGCTCCGCAAGCAGCGCTGCGGCCGCCGGCCCGAAAGGACGAATGGACTTTCCGGTCTTCGTGTCATCGAACTCGAACAAGCTCTGGTCCAGTTTGACCTCGTGGACCTTGAGCGCCGCAATCTCGTTGCGACGACATCCAGTGAGCGCCCAAAGCCGCGCGATCGCGACGGCCTTTGGGTTGGCCCCATCAGTCTCTGCCTGATCGAATGCTTCTCCCAGCCGCGAGACTTCCTCCAGCGTGAGAAAGCGTTCGCGGCGGTTGTCCGTCTTCCTTACCGAAGCGTTCTCGACGGGGTTCGTCGTAGCGAAGCCGTGACGCGCCCCGAAGCTGAAGACGGCCGACACGTCGCGCACCACTTTTCTCGCGGCGCCTTCGCCGCCACGAACGATGATGCGCTTACGTGGCCCGACCTTCTCATCCTTGGCTGTCTTGCCGGCGGTGATATCCGCGACCATCGTTTCAATGTCGCCCGAGTTGATCTCGCTGGCCCGCCGGTGCCCCAGAAGCGCTTCGAAGTGATTGCGAAGCCGCGCCATTGTGTACTGCTTCGTCGTGGGCTTCATCGGCTTCCCCTTGTGGATGCCGCGCTGAATGAAGCAGCCATGTTCCTCATAAAAGTCGAGCAACTCGCGCACCGTCTTCTCGCGACGCTTCTCCTGCACGTCCCCGGCAGGATCTTCACCGCTTGCGGCGGCGCCCAACAAAATCTTGGCCTTTTTCCTTGCTTGATCGACAGTCAATGTTCCGAAGCGCCCGACGGTCAGGAATCGCCGCGGCGCGGACCGCCCCCCACCATCGGTGCGGTAGCGGATGATGAATGTCTTCGTGCCACTCTTTTCGACCCGCAGGCCGAAGCCTGTAAGCTCCAGGTCCCAGATGTCGTAACGGGCGTCGCGAACCTCGGCCTTCTCAGCTACCGTCTTCGTCAATCGAACGCTGGACGACCTATCCATGCCATACCTTCCACGCCCGTCTTTACACTGGACACCATCCTACAATGGTGTCCACATGGTGTCCACCGTGACGGAAAAGCCAGGCGCGATTGGTCGCAAATCCGGCGAAAAGCCATAAACTAAGTGATTGATATAACATGCAATTAGCGCTTTCTGGAGGGAGCGCGGCGGCCGTGGCGTAGGGGGCACACAACCTTGCCAAGGTTGGGGTCGAGAGTTCGAATCTCTTCGCCCGCTCCAGAAGAAGTTCCAAAAAGACAAATAAAATCAAAGCCCTACCGGGCTCCAAGCGCGCATTCGCTTGACGTTTGCCGGATTTCTCCCTACAAAAATCCCTACGGATTTCCCTACAAGTGGGATTGGGTGGTGGACAGAACGAACCGGCATCTGAAGCAAAAGCTTGGGCATTGGCACTACCAGCGCCGCGTCCCGAAACGCTATGCGCCCTTCGATCCACGCGGCGTGATCGAGTGCTCCCTGCGCACCAAATCCCTCGAGATCGCCCGGATGCGCCGCGACGCAATGGAGGAGTCCGACGACCTCTACTGGGCGATGCTGGCCGGCACCGCCGGGGATACCGGCTCCCCTGAAAACCTCGCCTTCCAGCTCGACCAGGCCCAGCGCCGCTACAAGGCCGCCCAGACCCGCGCGCTCGCCCGCGGGTTCGTCTATGCCCCGGTCGAGCAGTTGGCGAGCGAGGCGGACCTCGGCGAACTCGTGGCCCGCATACGCCGGATCGACGCCGCTGATGCTGGCCGGCCAAGCCCGGTAGAAAAGGTCGAGGCCGACGCCCTCCTGGGCACTGTCCCGCCGCCGCCGGTCACGGTCTCCGCCGCCTTCGAGATCTATTGCTCGGACATCGCGGCGAGCGAACTTATCGGCAAGTCCGAAACCCAGATCCGGGCCTGGAAGAAGACCAAGCGGCGAGGTGTGCAATACTTCATCGATGTCGTCGGCGACCGGAATATGCGTGACATCACCCGGCAGGATGCCCAGCAGTATTATAACTGGTGGAAAGACCGCGTCGTGCCAAAGCCGGGCCGCGAGGCGCTGAGCACCAAGACGGCCAACCGGGACGTCGGCAACATGCGCCTCCTTTACAGCGCCTACTTCAAATACATCGGCGAAGAAGACCGGCCGAACCCGTTCCGCAATCTCGCGTTCAAGGACCGTCAGTCCACGGACGTGCCGCCATTCGAGGATGTGTGGGTGCGCTCGCGGATCCTGGCGCCGGGTGCACTCTCGGGCCTCATCGGCGGTGCAGACCTTATTCTTTACACCCTCATCGAGACCGGCTGCCGGCCCGGCGAAATCGCAAACCTCCTGGAAGAGGACATCCACCTCAAGGCCAATGTGCCCTACTGTCCGTCGTCAGGTATTTTGAGACAGAAGGCTGCCTGACTTAAGGAGGGTCTGGCGCATCTGGGTTTGAGTTAAGCAGCAGACTCGGCGTGCTGCAAGCGCCGTAGTTTCAT
>VMTE01000018.1 GCA_013791775.1 Hyphomonas sp. | reverse complement strand
TGCTGCGGGTTCGAGGCTTGATCCACCCGACTTCGGCCGTTTGCGCGACGACAGACACCGCTCGGGGCGAAAAACGCTTGCCCAGCGAGCAAAATCAGGCGAGCTTGAAGTCAAGCGGCAGGCCACTTGGGGAATGTCGGTTAAGATGTCCGTGCTGTTCCGAATGCGGCCGCTCACCAAGAGTGGCCAGAAGGTGGACGGCGGCACCGTGCGACTCCCGATCCGCTTCGCTTTGCCCCGCTGAGTATCAGTCGGCGTTACGTTGACGTTAGCGTCATCTTTACTCCTGACGAGGCCGCGCGTATAGGGTCGGGCCAAACCGATACGGCGTAAGCCCGCGCCAGGAGGATGGTCCCGATGAACCTCGACTTCACCCCCGAAGAGAACGCCTTCCGCGACGAGGTCCGGGCCTTCATCAAAGAGAATTATCCGGCCGAACTGCGCAAGGCGCAGGACGAGCACCGGCCGCTGACCAAGGACGAGTACCTGCTCTGGCACAAGGTGCTGGCCAAGAAGGGCTGGGTGGCGCCGGGCTGGCCGAAGGAGCTGGGCGGCACGGGCTGGACGCCCACGCAGAAGTACATCTGGTCGGAAGAGACCGCGCGCGCCGACTGCCTGCCGATCCTGCCGTGGGGCATGTCGATGCTGGCGCCGGTGATCTACACGTTCGGCACCGACGAGCAGAAGAAGAAGTTCCTGCCCGACATCTACAACGGCAACGTCTGGTGGTGTCAGGGGTATTCCGAGCCGGGCGCCGGTTCGGACCTCGCCAGCCTCAAGACGAAGGCCGAGCGGATTACGGCCGACGACGGCAAGGAATACTACATCGTCAACGGCCAGAAGACGTGGACGACGCTGGGCCAGTACGCCGACTGGGGCTTTTTCCTGGTGCGCACCGACCCCGACGCCAAGCCGCAGTCCGGCATCTCGTTCCTGCTGATCGACATGAAAACGCCCGGCATCACCGTGCGCCCGATCATCACCCTGGAAGGCGGCCACGAGGTCAACGACGTCTTCCTCGACAATGTGAAGGTGCCGGTCGAGAACCGAATCTTCCACGAGAACCAGGGCTGGACATGCGCCAAGGCGCTGCTGGCGCACGAGCGCTCGGGCATCGCCGGCGTGGCGCGCTCCAAGCGCAACCTGGAAAAGCTGCGGACCATCGCCAATACCGAGCGCTCGGACACCGGCTCGGCGCTGCTCTCGGACGCCTTCTTCCGCCGCAAGGTGGCGGAGCTGGAGATCGACCTGACGGCGCTGGAGTTCACCGAGCTGCGGACGCTGGCCGGCGAGAGCAGCGGCAAGGGTCCCGGCCCGGAAAGCTCGATCCTCAAGATCAAGGGCACCGAGATCCAGCAGCGCCTGCAGGAGCTGGCGCTGGAGGCGGTGGGCCACTACGGCGCGCCGTTCCTGCGCGACCTGTCGGGCTCGAACGCCACCGTGGGCCCGGACTACGCCCGCGGCCTGGCCGGCGAGATGTTCAACGGCCGCAAGACCTCGATCTACGGCGGCTCGAACGAGATCCAGCGCAACATCATCGCCAAGATGGTGCTGGGGCTCTGACTTTCCCGCATAGCGTGGCTGACAGCCGGCCGTGGCCGGGCTATTCGGTCAGCTGACGAACAACTGTTTGATCCAACCCCTCCCCGGGTAAGGGGAGGGGAACCATTAGCGGAGCCGCCAGGATGGATTTCTCCTTCACCGAAGAACAGTCGATGCTGCGGGACACCGTGGCGGCCTACCTGGCGGACCACTACGACTTCGACAAGCGCCGGGCCGTGGTCTCCAAGGAGCCGGGCTGGCGGCCGGAGGTGTGGAAGGCCTTCGCCGAGGAACTGGGGATTCTCGGCGCGCCGTTCTCGGAGGAATTGGGCGGCCTGGGCGGCGGCGCCATCGAGAACATGGTCGTGATGGAGGAGTTCGGTAAGGCGCTGGTCGTCGAGCCCTACCTCGGCACGGTGGTGATCGGGGGTGGCTTCCTGAAGCACTCGGGCCACGCGGGCGCGGCCGACCTGATCGGCGGGATCATCGAGGGCAAGACGATCTTCGCCTTCGCCCAGGCAGAACCGCAGAGCCGCTACAACCTTGCTTCCGTCGCCACGACGGCCAAGAAGGACGGCGCGGGCTGGACCCTGAACGGGCACAAGGCCGTGGTGATCGGCGCGCCGTTCGCCACCCACTTCATCGTCACCGCCCGCACCGCCGGTGGCGAGCGCGACGCCCAGGGCATCTCGGTCTTCCTCGTGGAGAAGGGCGCCAAGGGCGTCACCACCCGCGACTACCCCACCGTCGACGGCTTCCGCGCCTCGGAAGTCTATTTCGAGAACGTCTCGCTGGGCGCCGACGCCCTGATCGGGCCGGCCGACCAGGGGCTGCCGCTGGTGGAGAAGGTGGTGGACGAAGCCATCGCCGCCACCTGCGCCGAGGCGTGTGGCGTGCTGCGCAAGCTGCACGAAGGCACGCTGGAGTACACCAAGCAGCGCAAGCAGTTCGGCCAGCCCATCTCCAGCTTCCAGGTGCTGCAGCACCGGATGGTGGACATGTTCATCAACGTCGAGCAGGCCGTCTCGATGACCTACATGGCCAACATCAAGGTCGTGGACGACGCCGAGCGCGCCAAGGCCGTCTCGGCCGCCAAGGTGCAGATCGGCAAGGCGTGCCGGTTCGTGGGCCAGAACGCCATCCAGCTGCACGGCGGCATGGGCATGACCGACGAGATGGCCATCGGCCACTACTTCAAGCGCGCCACCATGATCGAGAGCGCCTTCGGCTCGGTGGACCACCACCTGGCCCGCTACGAGTTCCTGTCGCTGGGCAAGGCCGCCTAGTTGGGCAAGGAGGCCGAGGTCGGCGCCACCTTCGCGGATGGCGCGGATCGCGGCCGGCTGCAGTACGAGGCGACCACCCTGGTGTTCCGCGGCGCCACGCGCCGCGTGTGGCCCGCCGAGGCGCTGAGGGGCGTCAGGGTCGAAGGCGAGGACCTGGTCCTGGCCGATGGCGCGCGGTTCGCGCTGGGCGCCGCCCCAGCGGCCCGCTGGGCCGACGCCATCGCCAATCCCAAGAGCCGCCTGGACAAGATCTGCGTGAAGGCGGGGATGCGCACCGCCGTGATCGGCGTCGCCGACGAGACCTTCACCACGGAGCTTGCCGAGCGGGGAGCCCGGCCCGTCGCAGAGCTCGCCGGGCTGGATCTGCTGTTCTATGCGGCCGACAGCGCCGAGGATCTGGCCCGGGTTGAGGGCTTGGCGCCGGCCCTGGCCGAGGGTGGCGCGCTGTGGATTGTCTCGCGCAAGGGCAAGGCCGCCACCGTCAAGGACGTCGACGTCATGGCCGCCGCCAGGGCCGCGGGCCTGGTCGACAGCAAGGTCGTGGGCTTTTCCCCGACCTTGACCGCCTTGCGTTTCACGCGCCGCAAAACCTGAGGTCCCCGCTCTCTCTGCACAGAGAGAAGGCTGCAGCATTACCTGCCGCGTAATCGACCCGCCTCCGGGTCCGGTCTCATCTCCCGCCAGCAAGGGAGATGCCGATTGAGAGCCGCTACCGTTACGTTACGGGCACTCTCCGCCGGTAAGAGAAGGCCGTCGTTCCGGGCAACTACTAGATTCGAAAGTGCCGTCGCCGGGTCGGCTGGCCATTCGGGCCGCACGTCTTGCGGCTGGATGTTGCCGGCGGATACGAATACGACGGCGTTGTTTTCTTCGGCGATGCGATCAAGACGAACGGCGTGAGGGCTGTATCGGTCGGGAGCCGTAGGCTGAAGAATGTTCAAGCTCATGTTGAACACGCGCACGCCATGGCGAGCGCGCGCGTCCGCGACCGCGGAATCCAATTCATCGAAGAATTGAGGGAGGCCGCCCGCATAGTAGGATGGGAAAGCTCCGGCCTTCTGTTGATCTGGCAAGATGGCGAGATCGACCAGTTCGGCCCCATCGTGTTCGGGACAGGTTTCGGCGCCATTGAGGCCGGCTCCCGCCACCGCGAGGCCGCCGATGAACGTGCCATGGGAGAGGTCCATGTCCTCGTCAGCCAGAACATCCCATCGGTCGATAACCCAATCGGCCAGCGCCGGGCTGATGCCCCCGTCAATAATGCCGAGTCTGGGGTGGGTTCTGCGTGTGTCGCGCACAGGCAGGTCTGCCTTGGCGGGCCGGGTTCGTGACGGTTCAGGCGGAGGAGCTGAGCGCACGACCACGCCGGGCAACTCGATGCGCCTCACCAGGGGGTGATGGTCGAGAAATTCCAACAGTCGCGCGTGCCGCTGGATATTCGGATCGAACGGAGCCAATTCCCGGCGTTCCTTCGTCGTCGGACTGGTCAAGCGCAGGACCGCGCCATCGCCAGCCTGGTCAAGGCGAACAGCCAATACTGGGAGCCGATGCCGCCAGTTGGGCAGCCGTTCGACCGACATGCTGTAACCGAGAGCATTGAAGCCATTGATGAACGACTCGACCAAACGCCGATGCGGAGCGTCGAGGCGATCCCATTCGGGCCGTGGCGGCAGAACATCGAACAGTTCCACCTCGTATCCGCTGCCAGTCATCGGATTAGAAAGCCAAGCGACCGCTTCTTCCACCGAGAAGCGGCGCTTGTCGGATGGCCCATACAGCTCGATCCGTTCGATTGCGCCGGTTTCACTTTTCTGCGCCGAAGGATACGGGACTTCCTTTCCCTTGCTTTCGTCGAAGCGCATCTGCGTCCGCGTTTCGGCCTTTGCGATTTCAGCCTTGACCTGAGCGAGCCCCGGCGGGCTCCCTTCCACGATCATCACGCCAAGATCGCCGCCGCCGACGACGGGTGCGCGGTCGCTTCGGAAAAGCGTCCCAACGGGACGATGGCTTTTCGCCCACGCTTCCCGCTTGAGAACCACCTTCACATAGCCGATCGGACCCTGGGATTGCGCGGCAAGGACACCGGAGATCGTGTCGATCTGCCCCATGAGGGCGGCCTTGTGCGCGCTGAACTCACGGTCGCGATTGGCGAAGAAATCCTTGCGCCCACCGCCACCGCCGGCCTCCCGGGCCTCCTCGAAGTTTTCCGGGTTGAGGATGATCTGGATGGGGCTAGCCATGCGTCACCGCGTTATCGTCCGCCTTGCTCGTCTGGCGGCCAAGCCATCGGCTGACAGTCGATTTGTCCTTACCCGCGATGTCGCCGATGTCCGCCATCGAGAACCCCAGCGTCGGATCATCGTGCATGGCCTTAAAGAGGTGGGCTGGTTCGCCGAATAGCAGTGCCCGGCGCTCACTTTGGATACGGGCGGCGTTGAGCGTTGCAAACTGCCGGAGTGTCTCCAGCAGACCGCGCCGATCTTCTTCCCGCACCGTCGTCGCTTTTTTGTAGGTGCGGACCAACGCTTCGATCTCCGCTCCGGTCGATCCCTCTGTAAACCACGCGATCATGCGGAGATGGCTGTCGGGCGCTTTCACCGGCGGCATGAAGTGGGCGGCGATGGCCTTTCTCACCTCAAAGTCAGGCTTGGGAATCTCAAGCTGGATTTCAAAGCGCCGCCAAACGGCGGGATCGAGCAGCTTCGGATGATTGGTGATACCGACCGTGAAGCCGATATTCTGCCTCACATCCAGATTTTGCAGCAAAGCGTTCACGACGCGCTTGATCTCGCCGACCTCCTGGGGGTCGTCACGCACCTTCGCGATGGCGTCGAACTCATCAAGAAGCAAGACGCAACGATAGCGGTTGGCGAAGGTAAACAGATTTCCAATGTTGCGTGCGGTCGTCCCCAAAAAGGACGAAACAAGCCCGTCGAGCCTAACAAGAACGACGGGAAGATCGAGTTTGCGTGCAATCCAGAAGGCCAGTCGTGTCTTGCCTGTTCCCGGCTGCCCATAGATCAAACACGTCTTGGCGGGGGCAATATCTACCGTAGAAAGCGCCTCGAGGTTCGCCCATTCATCGACAATCGTGCCGACGGCTTGGGAAACCGTGGCGTTAAACAGCGGGGCCGTGGCGTCGATTTCGCCCTGAAAGATGATTTCCGCGAGAGGGGCGGCCGTCTCCCGATCAACCGGGACCGGCGTGTTCCGGCCAAGCGTTTCGCCGGGGAGATGCGTGCGGGACCGCTCGATGCGACTGGGGGCCACTTCTTTCAGGCGCTCCGCAGCCATCAAAATCCCGGCAAGCGAAGCAGCTTGTTTTTCCTCACCATCCTTGACGAGCGCGTCGCGCAACCGCTCGACCTGCTTGCGCAGGGCGGGCGAAGGGTCGGCCATGGCCGCCCGGCAAAGCGCCTGAATGATTGAGAAGTGCTCCATGCGCGACCTGCGATCCGATGCAAAATTTCCTCTGTTTGATGCGTTTACCCCATTGCCTGTTGCGCGTCAATCGACAATGTTGCGCTATATGGCCGATTCGATGCGGATGGGCGGCGTCTGGTTGCGCCGCTTCGCGGGATTGTTGCGGCATGGCTGCGCATTGGGGGAAGCCGAAACAGCGTGCCATTCCACCGAATTTGACAGGTGGTCCGAGAACGGGGACGCAGCTTCATGCCGACAGCCTTGAATTAGTCCCGCTCACTATTAAGATATATGGCGCTATGCTTTAATAGCGACAAAGCTAATTAAAGGATCGCGAGTGACGAACGGAGAGAACCAAAGGCTCGGGGCCTATGTCGAAACGAGCGCGGGAGGCGAGCGCGTGCGCGCCTATCTGCCTGCCCCACTGCCGCCGAATCCGCCGCTCGAACTCGGGCGGTTCATGCGGGTCTACGAACGCGCCATCGCCGCGGTCGGGCGTCTCGACGGCGTGACGACGATCCTGCCCTCGACGCCTCTGTTCCTCTACATGTACGTCCGCAAGGAAGCCCTGCTGTCCTCTCAGATCGAGGGGACGCAATCCTCGCTGTCGGATCTGCTGCTGTTCGAAAATCATGAAGCGCCGACGGTCGAACTCGACGACGTGACCGAGGTCTCGAACTACGTCGCGGCGATCGAGCAAGGCGTCTCCCGGATGCGCGGCGGATTTCCCCTGTCGCTCCGGCTGATCCGCGAAATGCACGCCATCCTGCTCAAGTCGGGACGAGGCGCCGCGAAGCAACCGGGCGAGTTCCGCCGCTCGCAGAACTGGATCGGCGGAACCCGGCCCGGCAACGCCCTGTTCGTGCCGCCGCCGCCCAATCGACTGGACGAATGCCTCGATGCGCTCGAGCGCTTCCTGCACAGCGAGGATGCGGCGCTGCCCCCGCTCATCCGGGCGGGCCTGGCCCACGTCCAGTTCGAGACGATCCACCCTTTTCTCGACGGCAATGGGCGCCTGGGTCGGCTGCTCATCACGCTGATCCTCTGCGAGGCGGGGGTGCTGCGCGAGCCGATCCTCTATCTCAGCCTGTTCCTGAAATCCCGGCGCGACGACTACTACCGGCTCCTGCAGGAGGTCCGCCAGGCGGGGACCTGGGAGACCTGGATGGAGTTCTTCCTGACCGGCGTCGCGGAGACCGCTGAGCAGGCCTCCGCGACGGCGCGCGATCTGATCGCCATGTTCGATGCTCACCGACAGCAGATCGCCGGCCTCGGCCGCGCGGCCCCATCCGCGCTCCGCGTCCACGAATTGATGCAAGCCAGCCCGATCGTCACCATCCAGACTGTTTCCGAAAAACTTGCGGTCTCTTTCCCGACCGCCAGCACGGCGCTGGAAAACCTCGCCAAGATCAACGTCGTGCGCGAGACCACGGGACGGCAGCGCGGCCGGATCTACGCCTATTCGGATTATCTGGCCTTGCTCGATCGCGGCACGGATCCGTTGCCGGCATGACGCGCCGGGGGAAATCGAAACCAAGCGCAACGTATATCGAGATGGAGGCGAACAGGGAGGGGCGGCAAAGTTTGTAGGAGGCGTCGGCGCGTAGGCGGGCCGACGATGTGAACGGCGTGGAAATAGAGCTTCGTGATTTGCGTTTGGCGCTCGTAACGTCACAGCACCGCAGCCTGCGACAGGCGGCGGAAGCTCTGAACATACGCCAATCGACCCTGAGCCGCCGGCTGCACGAGATCGAGCGCCAGCTCGGCGTGGTGTTGTTCGAAAGGACGAATGGGGGCACCCGCCTCACCACAGTGGGGCTGGAGTTCGTCGCGAGCGCCAAGCGGATACTCGATGACGTGGATACGGAACTCCAGCGGCTCAGGAGCAGGAGCCGTGGCGAACTTGGCCTGCTGGCGATCGGCGTTCATGCCTCCCCTTCGGCAGGGAACATGCACACGACGCTGGTCGAATACCATCGGCGCTTTCCGGATGTGGATGTGCGCACGGTCGATGGAAGCCATGAGCGGCTGCTTTGCGCCCTCGCGGGCAACGCCGTCGATGTTGCGATCATGACCGGCCAAGCGACGGCGTGGGACGGCCGCGTGCTTCCATTATGGAGCGAGCGGGTGATCGTGGCGTTCCCCGAGCATCATGCGCTTGGCCAAAATCCGAGGATTCGCTGGGCGGATCTTGCAAATGAAAAGTTCCTCGTCCCGCAGCAAGGCCCTGGACCGGAATTGGAAGGGCTGCTCACAGCGAAGCTTCGTCATGCGGTGGGCTCCCAGCACATCGTCCATCAGGACGCTTCACTGGACAGGCTGCTGAGCCTGGTCAGTGCGAATTATGGAACGCTCCTGATGTTCGAGGGCGCAACGGGGGGCCGCTACGAAGGCGTCGTCTACCGGGAGGTCTGGGACGACGACGGTCCGACCCAAGTCAAATTCATGGCCTGTTGGCGAGATGCGAACAGCAATCCCGCGCTGGGATCGTTCCTGGCGATGTTGCGCGAACACTATCCCGACTTCTCGGCCGAACCGCCTGCGACCTGAGCGGCCCGATCGCGACGCGCCTTGGCGAAGGCGCGATCGGTCGCCATGAATCGCTCGATCATCGGCACGATGAGCTTCGAAGGCTCGGGCGCCGTTTGGCCGCTCGTCCGGCCGAGCACCTGAGCATAGGCGACGAGATCGCGATGCACGGCGGCGGGCAGTTCGACACTCATCTTGACCGGCTTGTCGTCGGCCAGCGGCCCGAGTTTAAGCTTCGTCATGGAGTCCCTCCGTGGCCGTAGGGCGCCAGCACCAGATCGCGCGTGACGATGACACGAACCGGGAAGCCCGGTCGGATAGTGAGCGTCGGCTGGATGTTGAGCTGGCGCTGCACTATCTGCTGGCCGGTCTGGCTGATCGAGTTCGAAGCGCCCGAGCGGATCGCCTGGACGAGGTTGTTCTCGTTCTGGCTCGTACCGGCTTCGGCGCCGACGCTCAGGAGGGTCGAGAGGACGGCGGCCTTGAACAGCATGCCCCAATGGTTATCGACCTCGTCTTCGAGCCCCGCATAGCCTTGGGTATCGGCGCCCGGCTGTCGTTCCAGCACGATGGAATTGCCGTCCGGCATGATGATGCGCGTCCAGACGAGAAGGATGCGGCTCTGACCGAAGGCGACCGAGCTGTCATATTGACCGATCAGCTTCGCGCCCTGCGGGATCAACAGGTATTGCCCGGTCGGGCTGTCGTAGACGGCCTCCGTCACCTGGGCGGTGATCTGGCCCGGAAGATCGGAGCGGATGCCGGTGATGAGCGCCGCAGGGATCACGGTTCCCGCCTGCACGACATAGGGCGAAGCCTTGGCTTCGAGACGGTCGGGGCTGACCGTTCGCTTGTCCGTCGCGGCGTTGAGAAACGCGGTCTTGCGATCCTGCATGTTCTGCGCAGACCCAGCATCGACGGGTGGCGTGGGTGTCGGACCGCCCTGTGTCGCCGTCGCCGGCGGAGCCACGAGGCCGACCGGCTGCGGCTGCTGATTGGTCTGGGCGAACAGGCGGCTTACGCGCGCTGCCTCGGTCTCCTGAGCCAGCCGCTGCGCCGCGGGATCGGGCGTGGTTGCCGAAACGCTGGTATTTGGCGCGGCGCCGGCATTTAGGATGGGTTTGCCGAGATCTCCGGGCAACGGCGGCCCAAGTGGGGGCGCCTGGCGCGGAAGGCCGGTATAGTCTTTCGGTAGCCCGGCAAGCCCCTCGGCCGAGGGGCGGCTTTGGGTGCTGAGCAACTCCTGCCCCGTCTGCGACCTGTTCCGGGTCTGAAGGGCGTAGCCGAGAGCGCCCGCGATCGCGAGGGCCGACACGGCGCCGAGCGTGATCAGCACCTTGCGCGAGAGGCGGGTGACGCGCGGCCGCTCGCCCCGGAGCCGCAAGTCGGGCGGCACGACAGGCGCTGGCGCCGGCGCTTGTTCTTCCGGTTCGTCCGTCATGACCGCGGCCTTCCATCGGTGCGCACGATGCGGACGCGACGCTCACTATCCTTGTCGCCGAGACGAAGTTCGGCCGCGGCGAACAGGCGGTCGACGATGTAGTAGTTGGCGCGAACGCGGTAGTTCACCAGCTCGGAGCCGCCGGCCGGACCGATGACGAAGAGCGGCGGCATCTCACCTTGGCGGATGCCGGACGGGAATTCGATGTAGACCTTCTGGCCGTCGTCGAAGGCGCGCAGCGGCCGCCAAGCGGGATTGTCTCCCTCGATCGCATAGCGGAAGTTGATCGCGGCGAGATCGACGCCAGTGGCGATCGGCGCGGCTGTTTCGGCCGCCGCATTTTGCTGGCGCAACGCGATGAGCTGGTCTTCGGGATATTGCCAGGAGACCGACGCCATATAGGTCTTCTCGGTCGAGCGCAGCTCCAGGAGATAGGTCCGCCGATCGGTGTTGATGACGAGGTTCGTCACCAGGTCCGGTCGGGTCGGCTTGACCAGGATGTGGACCTTCTTGGTCGGACCAGCACCGCTTTCGGTGTCCCCGATAATCCAGCGCACGGTGTCGCCGGCGGCGACCGGCCCCGTGCCGACGAGCTGTTCGCCTTCCTGCAGGGCGATGTCGGTGATCTCGCCGGGCGCCGTGTAGGCCTGGTAGAGAGCGCCCGCCGAATAAGGATAGACCTGCACGGCGTTGATGAAGCCGTTGCGATCGGGCTGCACGCGCGCGGCAGCGTTGGCGCGATCGACGCGCACTTCGGGATTGGGAGATTGTGGCGGCTCTTTTCCGCCGTTGAGTGGCTTCAACTGCCCGGGCAGCGGCAAGGGCTTCGGCAGCTCGACGATCTTGACCGGCGCCGGGGGATCGACGGTGAGCTTCGCGGGCACGGCGGTATCGTAGTTGATGTCGGGCGGAATGAACTTGTGGGCGCAGCCGCCGAGCGCCGTCACGGACAGCAGCAGAGCCGCGAAGCCGGCTTTACGGAAAGGCGCAAAGCCACCCTTCTGGCTCGGTTGAGAGACTGAAAGACGTGAAGCCGGACCGCCGGCTTCCATGGAAATCGGCGGGGTCATTGTCCCAGCTCCCTCGACCAGTTGATGGCAGTGACGTAGATGCCGAGCGGGTTCTTGCGGAGCACGTCGGCGGAGGTAGGCGGCTGGATCGCGACGGTGAGGATCGCGGTCCAGCGTGAGGTCTCGGCGAGCGCGCCATCCTGATAGCGGTGCTCGACCCACTCGACTCGGAAGCTGGACGGCGATGCGCGGATCACGCTCGAGACGTCGATGGCGATCTGCTGGTGGCCGAGCTTGGCGAAGGGATCGTTGGCGCGGGCGTAGTCGTTGAGCGCCTGCGAGCCCGAGGTGGTGGTGAAGTCGTAGGCCTGCAGCCAGTTCTGCCGCACGATGATGGGATCGGCCGGTAGCGAGCGGACCATCTCGATGAAGTGGGCGAGATACCAGGCGATCTCCGGATCGCTCGGGGCATAGTCGGCCGTGGCCGGCGCGACAGCCTGCGCTTGGCCGAGCTTGTCGACCTGCACCACCCAGGGGACGATGCTGCCGTGGGTGGACTGCCAGACCAGGCCACCGGCCAGACCCATCGAAAGCGCGAGTGAGCCGAAGGCCATCAGCCGCCAGTTCTTCGCCTGCACCCGGGCCGAACCAATTCGCTCATCCCAAGCTTGGGCGGCGCGCTGGTAGGGGGTCTCGGGTTCGGGGGTACGGCCGTAGCGGACCGTGGATCGGCGAAAGAGCGCCATTGTCTATTCTCCCGAAAGATCGACGGAATGGCCGCCGCCGTGGCTGTCACCGGACCTGAGGACGTGCGCCGCGGTGGTCGCGCCCTGGTGGATCGATTGATTGCGTCGCATCCGCTGCGCCCAAGCGGGAGGACTGGATCCACTCGAACTCGGCGTAGGGGCGGCCGCCTCGCCGCCGCCGACCGTTCCTTTCGTCGAGGAGCCGCCCGTGGCCGCGAAACTGGACCTCGCGCCGGCGGCGAAGCTGTCGCGCATCGAGCCTGCGGCCTGAGCCGCCGCGCGTCGCATTGGCGCTGAGGCCGCCGCCGCCGCGGCCCGACCGACGCCGCCGAGACCAGCGGCCATGCCCGAAGCGCCGGACCGGCCGGCCGAGGCCAAGCTGTAGGCGGAAGAGGCGCCACCGGCCATCGCCGCACCACCACGGGCCGCGGCCGCCGTCCCCGACGCAGCCGCCATCGCTCCCCGCCCGGCTAGGCCAAGCGCACCAGCGCCGGCCATGGCAGTGCCGGCGACGGCCAGGCCAGTGCCGACGGCAGCGCCTGCGCCAAGTTGCGGCGCGCCGGAGACGAGACCCGTGGCGATGCCGGGCCCAAAGATGCCGAGGCCCAGCATGGCCAGCGCCGCGAGCACGACGGACAGCGCCTGCTCGATGGTCGGCTGGCCGCCGGCATAGGTCTGGGTGAACTGCGAGAAGAGGCCGGTGCCGATGCCGACGATGACGGCGAGCACCATCACCTTCACGCCGGAAGCGACGATGTTGCCGAGCACCTTCTCGGCGAGGAAGGCGGTCTTGTTGAAGAGCGCGAAGGGAATGAGGATGAAGCCGGCGAGCGTCGTCAGCTTGAACTCGATCAGCGTGACGAAGAGCTGCACCGCCAGGATGAAGAAGGCGATCAGCACCAGCAGCCACGACACCATCAGGACCGCGATCTGGACGAAGTTCGCGAAGAAGCTGGTGAAGCCCATCATCTGGCTCGCCGAGTCGAGCAATGGTTGGCCGGCATCGAGACCGACCTGGGCGAGATGGCCGGGCTGCAGAAATGTGGCGGTCGAGATCGTCGAGCCGCCGGCCTTCAGGCCGAGGCCCGCGAAGCTGTTGAAGACGATGGCGGAGAGGTTGTTGAAGTTGGTGATGATGAAGGCGAAGAAGCCGATGTAGAGGGTCTTCTTCACCAGGCGCTGAAGGATGTCCTCGTCCGCGCCCCAGGCCCAGAACAGGCCCGCCAACGTGATGTCGATGACGATCAGCGTCGAGGAAAGATAGGCGACCTCGCCCTTGATCAGGCCGAAGCCGGAATCGATGTAGGTCGTGAACGTGTTGAGGAAGGTGTCGATGACGCCGACGTTGTTCATCGCGCATCTCCCGAAGTGGTGGTGGCCGGCGCGACAGCGGCTGGGGGCGATGGCGGCAGCGGCCGCGCCGGCCTGCCGAAGAAGCGCCGGCGGTTCTCCTCCCAGACCGCCTCGCAACGCGCATCCACGGCATCCTTGGGACCGAGCGCGCTGCATCGGCGCAGCTCGGCCGTAAGGTCATCGGTGGCTGGAGCGGGGACGGTCGGAAGAGGCTCGACAACGAGCGTCGAGGGACGCCGGTTGATCGCGAAAAGGGTCGCGGCGAAGCACGCGATCAGAGCGACGATCGCGGCGGCGCGGAAGATGTCCGACCGGCCCAGCATCAGCGCGCCTCAGTTGCCGCTGAACATGGTGACGTTGCCCGGCTGGTAGCCACTGCGCGTCGAGAAGTTCTTATAGTTCTGTTGGCCTTGCGCCTCGGCGGCGGCGTCTCGAGCCTGCTCGAGAGCATCGGCTCGGCTTTTCGCCGACAGCACTGCGACGACATCGGAGAGCTGCTGGGATTGCAGGGCCAAAAGCTGGTTGCCGGCCTGCGCCGCTTGGAGCGCGCCGGTGGCATTCTGGCTGGCCGAGACGAGCGAGGTCATCGCGCTGGAATTGGTCGGGATATTGCCGACCACGCCCGCCTGAACCTTCAGGCTGTCCTCGAAAGCCGCGACCGAATTTTGCCAGCGCTGCTGAGCATTGGCGACCATCGTCGTGGTCGAGCCCGTGCCCGCTGCGCTGCCATAGCTGGTCGAATAAGCCTGCTCGATGCGCTGGACGTTGAAGGCGATGTTTTGCGCTTGACCGAGCAGCGACTGGGTCTGTGCGATCGACGACTGAAGCTGGGTCAGCGTCGACATCGGCAGGTTGGCGAGATTGCGCGCCTGGTTGACCAGGCTCGTCGCCTGATTGGTCAACATCTGAATCTGGTTGTTGATCTGCTGCAGCTCGCGCGCCGCCGTCAGCACATTCTGGCTGAAGTTGGTCGGGTCGTAGACGATCCATTGCGCCGAGGCCGGCGGCACGGCGACGGCCAGGGACAGCACGACGGCGCTTGCCGCCGCCAGATGGCGCAGCTTGATCATGATGACGTCTCCAGGTTGGTCAGCTCGGGGATGAGATCGGCGGCCCAGAGAAGCTCGCGATCGGCGAGCCAGATGGGCGTAAAGGCCTCACGGCCGCTCTCGGCGATGACCCGCTCGATTGCGGCGTGGTCTTGCTTGGAGGACGCGGCGCAGAAGGCGAGCGCGACGGGGCCGAGGCCGAGCTCGAACAGGCGATTACCGCGGCGGGATTGGCAGTAGTAGTCGCGCTTCGGCGTGGCGCGCGCGAGGATCTCGATCTGACGATCGTTGAGGCCGAAGCGCCGGTAGATCGCCGTGATCTGCGGCTCGATGGCGCGTTCGTTCGGCAGGAAGATGCGTGTCGGGCAGCTCTCGACGATGGCGGGGGCGATGTTGCTGCCGTCGATGTCCGAGAGCGATTGGGTGGCGAAGACGACGGAGGCGTTCTTCTTACGCAGTGTCTTCAGCCATTCGCGGAGCTGCTGCGCGAACGCCGGATCGTCGAGGACGAGCCAGCCCTCATCGATGATCAACAGCGTTGGCCGACCATCGAGTCGGCCCTCGATGCGATGGAACAGATAGGTCAGCACGGCAGGCGCCGCGCCGGCGCCGATCAGGCCCTCGGTCTCGAAGGCCTGAACCGAACTGGAACCGAGGTGCTCGGACTCGGCATCGAGCAGCCGCCCCGATGGTCCGCCGACGCAATAGGGCTGGAGTGCCTGCTTCAGCGCCGTCGATTGCAACAGGACGGCCAGGCCAGTGATCGTGCGCTCGCCCACTGGAGACGACGCGAGCGACGTCAGCGCCGACCAGACATGCTCCTTCGCGGTCGGATCGATCGTGACGCCTTCCTTGGCAAGGATGGCCGTCACCCATTCCGCCGCCCAGGCGCGCTCGGCCGGATCGTCGATTCGCGCCAACGGTTGCAGCGAGACGGAATGCTCCGACCCAGCGGACAAGCTACCGCCGAGGTCGTGCCAGTCGCCCCCCATTGCGAGCGCTGCGGTGCGGATCGAGCCACCGAAATCGAAGGCGAAGATCTGGCTGTTCCGGTAGCGGCGGAACTGCATTGCCATCAGGGCCAGCAGCACGGACTTGCCCGCGCCGGTCGGGCCGACGATCAGCGTGTGGCCGACGTCGCCGACATGGAGGCTCAGCCGGAACGGCGTGGACCCCTCGGTCTTGCCGAACAGGAGCGGCGGCGCCTGGAAATGTTCGTCGCGTGCCGGCCCGGCCCAGACCGCTGAAAGCGGGATCATGTGGGCGAGATTCAGTGTCGAGATCGGAGGCTGGCGGACGTTGGCGTAGGCATGGCCGGGGACGGAGCCGAGCCAGGCTTCGAGCGCGTTCACCCCTTCCGGCATGCAGGTGAAGTCGCGGCCCTGGATCACTTTCTCGATGAGGCGCAGCTTCTCCGCCGCGATGCCGGCGTCGTCGTCCCAGACGGTGACAGTGGCGGTGACATAGGCTTGGCCCACGTCGTCGGAGCCCAGCTCCTGAAGCGCGAGGTCCGCGTCGGCCGCCTTGTTGGCCGCATCGCTATCGACCAGCGTTGAGGCCTCGTTGGTCACCACCTCTTTGACGATGGCGGCGATCGACTTGCGCTTGGCGAACCATTGCCGCCGGATCTTGGTCAGCAGCTTCACCGCCTCTGTCTTGTCGAGGAGGATCGCACGAGTCGACCAGCGATAGGGGAAGGCTAGCCGGTTTAGCTCATCGAGGATGCCGGGATGAGTCGTGGTCGGGAATCCGACCACGGTGAGTGTCCGCAGATGATGGGCGCCGAGCCGCGGCTCAAGTCCGCCGGCGAGCGGCTCGTCGGCGAGCAGCGCATCGAGGTGCATCGGCGTCTCGGGGACGCGCACCCGCTGCTGCCGCGTCGAGATGGTCGAGTGAAGGTAGGTCAGCGTGTCGCCGTCATCGAGCCAGGCGACCTCGGGCATGAAGCCCTCGACCAGTTGCAGGACGCGGTTGGTGCGATCGACGAAGCCGTGCAGCAGCTCCCACGGATCGACACCTGTCCGCGACCGGCCTTCATAGAGCCAGCCTTCCACCCGTGAGGCGTCCTCGGCCGGCGGGAGCCAGACGAAGGTCAGGAAATAGCGGCTCTCGAAATGCGCGCCTGCCTCCTCGAAGGCGTCCTGCCGTTCGAGATCGACCAGGGCCGATGCCGGATCAGGAAACGTCGAATGCGGATAGGTCTGGGCGGCGATCCGCTGCGCCTCGACGAAGATCGCCCAGCCGGAGCCGAGCCGGCGCAGCGCGTTGTTCAGCCGTGCGGTGACGCCTACCAGCTCGGCCGGCGTCGCGCTGTCGAGGTCCGGTCCGCGAAAACGGGCGGTGCGCTGGAACGAGCCGTCCTTGTTGAGGACGACGCCCTCTTCGACCAACGCCGCCCAGGGCAGGAAGTCCGCGAGGGTCGCGGGGCGGCTGCGATATTCGGCAAGGTTCAGCATGGGAGCCTCAAACGCCGAGATGGGCCGGGTAACGAAGGTGTCGGCGCACCACGTCGACGAACTGTGGATCGCGCTTCGCCGCCCAGACGGCGGCGGCGTGACCCACCGCCCAGATCAACGCGCCGGGGATCCAGAGCCGAAGGCCGAGGGCGATCGCCGCCGCGAGCGTGCCGTTGGCGATCGCGACGGTCCGAGGCGCGCCGCCCATCAGGATCGGGTCGGTCAGCGCGCGATGGACCGGTGCGAAGAAGCCGGGCACGTCGGGATCGACGATCGCGGCCATCAGATCAGCGCTCCGCCGGAGAAGCTGAAGAACGAGAGAAAGAAGCTCGACGCGGCGAAGGCGATCGAGAGGCCGAACACAATCTGGATCAGCCGGCGGAAGCCGCCCGACGTGTCGCCGAAGGCGAGCGTCAGGCCGGTCACGGTGATGATGATGACCGAGATGATCTTGGCGACCGGGCCTTGCACGGACTCCAGGATCGAGTTGAGCGGTGTCTCCCACGGCATCGAAGAGCCGGAGGCATAGGCGGCGGGCGCGAAAGCCAGTGTGAGCGTGGTCAGCGTGACCAGCTCGACGAGGCGGCGGCGGGAATGGCGAGCGATGGCGCGAACGCGGTTCATGATAGGTCTCCGAGGGACAAGGGGCCGCCGCCCGCCCCGGCGGACTGGAGGCAGTAATCGCCGGTAGCGGGATCGAGGCCGGCGACGAGAGCGAGTTCTGAGAGGCGGCGCTCTGAGCCGCGACCGCGCAGCACCGCGACGAGATCGATGGTCTCGGCGATCAGCGCCTTGGGGACGGTGACGACGGCTTCCTGGATGAGCTGTTCGAGGCGACGGATCGCGCCGAGCGACGTACCGGCATGGATGGTGCCGATCCCGCCGGGGTGGCCGGTGCCCCAGGCCTTGAGTAGGTCCAGCGCTTCAGCGCCGCGGACTTCGCCGATCGGGATGCGGTCGGGCCGAAGGCGCAACGAGGACCGGACAAGGTCCGACAGCGAGGCGACGCCGTCCTTGGTTCGCATCGCGACCAGGTTCGGCGCGCGGCATTGCAGCTCGCGGGTGTCCTCGATCAGCACCACCCGGTCGCTCGTGCCGGCGATCTCGGCCAGGAGCGCGTTGGTGAGCGTCGTCTTGCCGGTGCCGGTGCCGCCGGCGACCAGAATGTTCTTGCGCGATGCCACGGCAGCACGCAGCGCCGCGGCCTGGACGGCGGTCATGGTCCCGGCGGCGACGTAGTCGTCGAGGGTGAAGACCGCGACGGCGGGCTTACGGATCGCGAAGGCCGGCGCGGTGACGACGGGAGGCAGCAGCCCCTCGAACCGCTCTCCCGTTTCGGGCAGCTCGGCCGAGACACGCGGGCGCTCGGCATGGACCTCGGCGCCGACATGGTGCGCCACTAGGCGCACGATCCGCTCGCCGTCGGCGGCGGACAGGGTCCGGCCCGTGTTCTCCAGCCCACCCGACAGCCGGTCTATCCAGAGCCGGCCATCGGGGTTGAGCATCACCTCGACGATCGACGGGTCTTCGAGAAAGGCGGCGATGGCCGGACCGAGCGCGGTGCGCAGCATGCGCGCACCGCGTGAGAAGGCCTCGGAATGGAGCGGAGCAGCCGCCACGATCGTCCCCGTCATTGGCCAATCGCGACACGCCATTGGCGACGGGGATGATTAGAAAAGGCAGGAAACGGGGCGGATCAACAAGTATTCAGAAGGCGTAGGGGTGGAGCGTAACGCAGAGAAAAAATACTTGCAGGGTGCGGATGTTGCCCCTCCACCCTCAGGCGGCAAACGACACGCACGTCAGCGAGTTATTTCAGTCGACTGATCAATCCTTCAGCGTAGTCGCGGTAACTGCGCGGCACTATTTCCACGCGCTGATTGTCCTGACGCAGGACGCCGGTAAGTAAACAGCCTGTGAACAGCCAAAAGTCGGCATTGTCATCAAGCGCGGTGTCGCCGACCAGCGCCTCTATTCGTTCGCCAACGGATGGGTACTGGGCGTTGCCCCATCGAGCATAGTGAGGCGTCATCTCATGGATACTGATGGCGCTCACTGCCAGCCCAAACGCCCGTTTGCTCAGAACTTGTTTGTAATCATGGTTGTGACTTCGAGCGTATTCGGCAAGCTTTTCCGTCAGGAAGGCGCGCGAATGCACGTCGCACGCCATCTCTTCTGCTGCGAGATCGGTCGGTCGATTCGGCTCGTTGGCAAAGGCGACATGTTTGCACTCATGCAGGAAGAACGCGGCGAGCGTGAGACACGCCAGGTCGAAGGCAGCGGTGTCCTGTAAACTGAGCGATGATCGCTCGTCTGTTGGTTTGGGGACGTCGGGTGGCCATTGGACGGAACCAGGTTGCGGATTACTCAGGAGCCGCTTTGCGGCAGCAAAGCGAGCTTTATAGTCTTGCTCGATCGGTCCGAGAGACTGGTCCACACTCAGTATGCTTTCGACCGTGGCGCCACCGAAGGTCGCCACCACGATCGCGGGCGAGTAAGTCTCGATCGCACGCCAAGCGCTGAATGCCAAAAGCCACACGGCGTCCAGGACGGTCTCATTGAAGTGGATGCGGTCTTTGTCGGCCTCCATCACCGCGCCCGGTCCGCTTTGGGTGAGTTCCACGGCGGGCTGGTAGTCATTGAAGAACCGCCCTATGTCGACCGCACGCTCCGGCGCAGCTCCGCGTAGAAGGTTGATTATGATCGTTCTTGTTTGCGGTGACGGCATCTAGAAGGTCCTCCGCCGAAATTCGGTCGATCAGCGTGGCTGCGGCCGAGAGGTCGCCTCCAGGAATAACAACAGCGCGCATATCGGTCGCCTAAGCGCTGTACGAGAAAATAGTCTATGGCTGGGCAGCGCGACCACCGTGATTTTCGGGTCCCGACTCTTGAACGTCATCTGGGATTTCCTGCCTCAACTTCGGCCCCTCGTTGAGGCGCCGGCCAAGCGCGGCGACAAAATTGTCATACCGAGCCCCGGCCTGAGCGCGTGCCGCCTTGGCAGCCGGTTCCGGAAGCGGCGGCGTCGTGTTGAGCCAGAAGCGGACGAACAGCGCCAGCGTCTCGACACCGATCCCAACATCGCGCTCGAGCCGTGCCAGGCGGCGGTCCTGCTGGTCGAGCCGTTTGGCGATCGCCGCTTCCTTCCGCTCGTCCGCATCCGGCGACAGGAAGGATGCGATCGCGGCTTCGGCGATCAGCGACATCGACTGCTCGCGGCGCGCGGCATAGGCTGACAAGGCCTGCATGACGTCCGGGTCCAGATAGACGGAGAGCTGGGCCTTTTTCCTCGGCGTGCTCATTTGCGCCTCACATACCGAGGTCGTCGCCCGGATCGAGCGAGGCCTGCTGGGCGAGACCCTGCATGAGGTCGTTCATGCGGCCGATCCGAGGCGCGTCCTCCTCCATGTCGTCGACCTGGTCGAGCGCGAACTCATTCTCGAGCGGCGCGTGCTTCTCGACGGTTCCTTGGCTGAGCTCCGGCTGCTTCCGACGGTCGGCGTTCTTCGGATCCTCGTCGTCCGCGTCCTCGCCAGCGGCGGCCGCTGACGCCGGTGGCCGCGCCGGCAACGGACGCGAACTCCAATCGTCGGGACGTCCTTCTTTTGGCCGCGCGGGGACGGGCGGCGCCACGACTCGCTCCTGGAAGCGTCCATCCTCATAGTAGCGGGCCTTCTTCGCCCGGATCGGATGGACACCCGACACCAGGACGATCTCGTCGGTGGGCGGGAGCTGCATCACCTCGCCCGGCGTCAGCAGAGGGCGCGCGGTCTCCGAGCGCGACACCATCAGATGCCCGAGCCAAGGCGACAGCCGACTCCCGGCATAGTTCTTCATCGCCTTCATCTCGGTTGCGGTGCCGAGCGCATCGCTCACCCGCTTGGCCGTCCGCTCGTCGTTGGTCGCGAAGCTGACCCGGACGTGGCAGTTGTCGAGGATCGAGTTGTTGGGGCCGTAGGCCCTCTCGATCTGGTTCAGCGACTGGGCGATGAGAAAGCTCTTGATGCCGTAGCCCGCCATGAAGGCGAGCGCCGACTCGAAGAAGTCGAGGCGACCGAGGGCCGGGAACTCGTCGAGCATGAGGAGCAATCGCCGGCGCCCGGCTTTGGCCTGCAGGTCCTCGGTCAACCGCCTGCCGACCTGGTTGAGGATCAGACGGATGAGCGGCTTGGTCCGGTTGATGTCCGACGGCGGCACGACGAGGTAGAGTGTCGTTGGCCGGTCGCCAGCCACGATGTCGCCGATCCGCCAATCGCACCGGCGCGTCACCTCGGCGACCACGGGATCGCGATAGAGACCGAGGAATGACATCGCCGTGCTGAGCACACCGGACCGTTCGTTGCCAGACTTGTTCAGCAGCTCCCGCGCGGCGGAGGCGACGACAGGATGGACGCCGGCTTCGCCGAGGTGCGGCGTTCGCATCATGGCGGAGAGAGTCGACTCGATCGGTCGCTTGGGATCCGACAGGAAGGACGCAACGCCGGCGAGTGTCTTGTCCTCCTCGGCGTAGAGGACATGGAGGATCGCGCCGACCAGCAGCGCGTGGCTGGTCTTCTCCCAGTGATTCCGCTTTTCGAGGCTGCCTTCGGGGTCGACCAGGATGTCGGCGATGTTCTGGACGTCGCGCACCTCCCACTCACCGCGGCGCACCTCGAGCAGCGGATTGTAGGCCGATGACTTCGCGTTGGTCGGATCGAACAGCAGCACCCGACCGTGCTGGGCGCGGAAGCCAGCGGTGAGCTGCCAGTTCTCGCCCTTGATGTCGTGGACGATCGCCGAACCTGGCCAGGTCAGCAGCGACGGGATGACGAGGCCCACGCCCTTGCCGCTTCGGGTTGGCGCGAAGCACAGCACATGCTCGGGGCCGTCGTGGCGGAGATAGCTGCGCTGATAGCGGCCGAGCACAACGCCATCGGGACCGAGCAGGCCGGCCTCCTCGATCTCCTTCGGTTGCGCCCATCGTGCGGAGCCGTAGGTCTCGGCATTCTTCGCTTCGCGAGCCCGCCAAACCGACATGCCGATGGCGACGGCCGCGGCGATGATCCCGCCAGACGCCGCGATATAGGCGCCCTCGATGAAGATCGAGGGAGCGTAGGCGTCGTAGGCGTACCACCACCAGAAGAAGGCCGGTGGCAGATAGAACGGGAAATGCAAAATCTCGAACCACGGACGGCCGAGTTCGGGCTGAAAGCCGAGCCGCCAGGCGGTCCATTCCGTCGCGGTCCAGATCGTCAAGAGGACGATCCCGAAGACGGTGATGACCTGGCCCCATAGAATCTTCGTTGCCGACATGCCCGCCGTCCTTTCATGAGATCTGTGATGAGAGTGTCCGCTCACAGGCCGAGTCCCCGATTGCGGCCGAAGCCCCAGTCGACGCCGCCATCATTGCGGGTGACGCCGGAGACGTGGCGGCCGAGCTGTTTCTCAAGCGATGGGGTCCAGGGCACGAGCTGAAAGCCGAGGCCGTCGTCGATCATGGCGAACCGGCCGGAGGCGAGCGCGAAGCGCTGACGGTATGATCCGGCGACGTACTCGCCGGAGGCGGCCTGATTGAAGGTCTGGCCCGTCTCGGCCGCGAGCCGCTCGCCCAAGGCTTCGACTTCCCGACGGCGGAGCGTGCCGATCAGGCCCTGGGAGAAGGTGATGCCCCGCGCCTGTCGCTCGGCCAGCCCCTGCTCGATGAGCTGGTCGGCCCGCCGCTCCAGCGCATCGCGGACCTCGGCGCCGAAGCCCGTTTGGCTAAGGTCGACCGGATCACGCGAGACCGCTTGGCGGTCGAGCCAAGTCGCGCCGCCGGCCGTCACCTGATCCTCGATGGCAAGGTCCGACCGCACGGCGAGCGCGACGCGGCGACGCCCTTGGGCGTCGTCGAACTTCCTCAGCTCGACGATCGAGCCGGGCGCGCTGTCGCCGGTGGCGTCGAGGTCGGGGAATTTGATGTGGTGGGTGCGGCCGTCGACGCCGTCGATGACGGCATAGGCGGTGCCTTTCAACTCGTTGTCGAGGCCGCGGTCGACCAGCCGGCCGATGACGGGCACGTCGAGGCTCTCGCCGGCGAGCACATAGCTCCCGGCCGCGCGCTCGATACCGTGCTCTCGCAAGCTCCGATGAATCCGCTTGATGATGTCGCCACGCTCGCCGAGTTCACGGAGCGTGGTTTCGGCGGCCTCGTCCATCGTCCACTGGCCGGCTCCGATCTGATGGGCGAGACCGAGGCTCTCCAGATGCCGCAGGCGGCCGACCTTCAGTGAATGGAACGGGTCCGGCTCCTGGCCCGGAGAGTGCGCAACGTCGATGACGCCATGTCGGCCGCCGTCACGGATGAGCTGCCGGTCGAGCTGGGTCCAGCGCTCGGCCTCGACCTGACGCTCGAGCGCCTGGTGGATATCGAGGTCGCTACGCAGCCCCAGCTCCCGCGTGACCAGGTCCTGGGCGCGGGCGCGCATCCCTTCCTTGATGTAGTCGCGGGAGATGACGAGGTCCTGGCCGTCCTCGGCGACGCCGCGCACGATGAGGTGGACGTGCGGGTGCTGCGTGTTCCAGTGATCGACGGCGACCCAATCGAGCTTGGTGCCGAGGTCCTTCTCCATCTGGCCGACCAACTCGCGGGCATAGCCCTTGAGGTCGGCCATCTCCGGCGCGTCCTCGGGCGAGACGATGAAACGGAAATGATGCCGATCCTTTTCGCACCGTTCGGCGAAGGTCTGGGGGTCGGCGTCCTCGATCTCCGGGCCGAACAGCCGCGCCTTGTCTCCGTCCCGGGTGACGCCCTCGCGCCGGAGGTAGCCGAGATGAGCACCGAGCGGCGCCGCCCGGGCCGTGTGGCGCACGACGCGGGCCTTCACCGTCACCAGGCGCGAGCGGCTTGTCAGCAGATGGTTCGCCCGGACAGCGGCGACACGGCCGCGGCCGAAGGTCGAGCGGCTGGCACTCCTGAGCAGGCCCTGCCGCGAGATGCCGCCGCCGGCGCGCTGAGCGGCGGCGAGCGCTTGGGCGATGAAAGGCTTGGCCCGCTGACTGCGCGAAGAGCGGATGCGGCCTGGCCGGGGCTGGAAGTCGTTCTCCTCAGCCATCGCCGGCCCTGGCAATGTGCGAAAAACAGATGACGGGCAATATGTTGACGGCGCCGCGCACCTTGCGCGCCGGGGCCGCACGTTGCGCGATCGACGAAAAACACAAGCAAAAACAACCGACCGACAGAGCCGCACCTTGCGGCCTTTTATCTGGCCCTCTGTCGGTCGGTTCCTGCACGCCTCCCCTGTCCGCCCTTCCTCCTTCCCGGAAGGACGCTGCGCCGCGCCAGCCTGCGAAATCGCATCCGAGAGCCGCGAAGAAGCTTATCGAGACCCCGAACACCGTCGCGCCGCCAAGGAAGGCGCATGCGGGCCGAAGCACGAGCGCGGCGTGATTGCAGGGGAGCAGCCCCGTCATGGCTTCGGTCCCGCTGCTGCAACTGAGACGAACAGACCCGTGGATTGCGGCGCGATGGCGGAGAGATCGCGCACCGCGACGACGGCCGGCGTGTCGCTTGGCGGCTGCTTGGCCGACGTTCGATCGGCGGGTTCAGCGCTTGCCGGCCGCGTTATGAACAGCGGCGCTTGCGTCCAGGACGACGGATCGGAGGCCGCCACGAGGACGGGCCCATCGATCGCGCCGTCCCCGACAAAAGGGACGAGCGCCGCGACATAGGCGACCGTCTCGGCCGGCAACGGGCGGTGCCGATCGCGATAGTCTTCGTAGCGACCGGGCCCGGCATTGTAGGCCGCGAGGAAGCCCGGCGATCCGTAGCGGTCGTGCATTTCGCGCAGGAAGGCCGCGCCCGCGAGGATGTTGTCGTGTACATCGAACGGATCGCGACCAAGGCCGTACCGAGCGCGCAGCGCCGCCCAGGTGTCGGGCATGAGCTGCATCAGCCCGATCGCCCCCTTGGGCGAGGTCGCGCGCCGATCGCCGCGGCTCTCGACCCGCATGATCGCCCGTATCCACGCCGCCGGAATGCCGAAGCGTTGTGCCGCCTCCGTGATGAGCCCGGCATAGGGATCGCTCGGCGCGTGCAGCTCGATCCGAGCGGTCTGGGCGTGAGCGACGACGGCGGGCGTGCCGACGGCCGTCGCCCCGACGAGCATGATGAGAGCGGCCCGCATGCGCTCAATCCCGCTGGCCGCGCTTGGGCGGGCGGTTCCAGTTCAGCACCCACGCAGACTTGTCGTCGCCGGACTTAAAGAGATTGGCGCGGATCGGCTGATGCAGCGCCGGGTCATCGATGACGAGCGAGACGTATTCGCCTGCTTTCTCGCCGGTGCGTTTCCAGCCCGCGCCGATTTCCGGGCCGTCGGCATCGCCCAGATGAACACGATAGTCGGGCGCATTCTCGGCATCGGAAGATTCGGCCGGAACGAGGGAGAGGTCGCGGTAAAAGAAGAGCGTCTGAATGCGTCCGGTGAAGCCGGATTTGTCGCGGGTGAAGTGACCGATCTGCGCCATGGGAACCTCCTGGGTTGGCGGGCTAAAGAAGCGGGTCAATCGGTGGCGGCGCGCCAGACGAAGCGGCCGTCGGCGGCCTCGTCGGTCCACAGCGGGACCGCGCGCGCGACGATCGAGGTGACGGGGAGCGGGCCGAAATAGCGGCCATCCAGGCTGTCCGGCACGGTGGGGTTCATGAGGAAGACCTCGCCCGGCCGCAGCACGCGGCAGCCGCTCCAGCGCGGCAGTGGACGGCGGAGGTGATCGCGGTCATGAGCGACGCCGACCTCGACCTGATCGACGGTGACGACGTCGCCGTCCCGACACACGGTCTGTCCGGGCAGCGCCATGACATGCTTCAGCAGTGGCACGCCCTTGGGCAGGAAGCCGCCATCCGCGAGGTAGCTCGCAATCGGCTCGGGTGGGCGCACGACGACGAGTTCGAGCGGGTGGAGCCGACCCACGCGGTGCAGCGCATAGAACCCGGTCGGGGTGCTCGCCGTGGCGTTCCAAATTAGCCGTGGCGCCGGGTGGAAGAACGCGAGGGCGCCGATGCCGAGCGTCGCGAAGTACGTCGTCATGACGTAGCCGAAGCGGGTCATGGCGCCACGCTCCGGCGCTTGAGCCAGGCGGCATGTTGTTCGCGCGTGTAGGCGCGCGGCTCATGCCCAGCAGCGAGACGGTTGTGGAGGTGACGCCAATATTCCGGCGCGGCATCGGCAGGATCGATGTCGAGCGCTTCGACCGCATCGATCGCCTGCAGCACGCGCTCGACCTTCGGCCAGCCATCGACGCGCAGCAGGATTTCACCGCCGGGGCGGACAAAGGGCAGCGTCTGATAGCGAACGCCGGGCTCAACCGCGCGCACGATGTCCATGCGCGAGACGATCGTGCCGAAGTCGTTCGACGCCCACCGCACGAAGGCGAAGATGCTGCCCGGCTTGAAGCTGGAGACGCTGCGGCGGCGATCGAGGATCTTCTCCTCGGCGCGCCGGCCGAAGCGCAGCCAGTGCTCGATTGTCTTCTCGATCCAGGTCAGCTCGACATGGGTCAGTGGGACGGTGCGCCGATGCGACGGCGGCACGACGCGCGGCGCTGACGGCGCGTTGTCGTTCATGAGGGCTCTCCGGGATCGGCGGGGAATTCGCGTGAGAGGAGGTCGCGGAGCATGTCGGCGACGGTGACTCCGCGCCGGAAGGCGGCGACCTTGATGCGGCCGCGCAGCGCCGGCGTGACGTCGATCGTCAGTCGTGCGCTGAAGGCGGAGGTGTCTTCCGACCGTCTGCCGTTCGCTGCGGGAGCCTTGATCCAACTCTCGGCGTCGCCGGGGCGGGATGCGAAGCCGCGTTTGGTGGACCGTTCGCTCATAGCGCCATCCTCGCGACCTCGGCGGCCATCGCGGCGATCTCGCGCGCGGCGACGCCCTGCTCCGCGAGTTCGAAGACCAAGCGTCCCGACTGCGCAGCGTCGGCGAAGACGACGCGCTGGCCGATGGTGCTGGCAAGCACCGGCGGATCGTGATCGGCCAAGGTCTCGGCCGTCTCACGGGCGATGACGGTGCGGGCGCCGCAACGATTCAGCACGAAGCGCGCGGCGAGCTGCGGACGGTAGATGCGCGCCTCGCGCAGCAGGCCGAGCATCTCGGCGGAGGCCCAGCCATCGAGCGGCGACGGCTGGACAGGGATCAGCACCAGATCGGCAGCGAGCAATGCCGAGCGCATCAGCCCGGCGACGCGCGGCGGACCGTCGATGACGATATGGTCGACGGTGCGGGCGAGCTCGGGCGCCTCGCGGTGGAGCGTGTCGCGCGCGAGGCCGACGACGCCGAACAGCCGTGAGACGTTCTCCCTCGCCCGCTGCTGCGACCAATCGAGCGCCGAGCCTTGAGGGTCAGCGTCGATCAGCGTGACGCTCTCGCCATGCAGCGCCCATTCGCCCGCGAGGTGCAGTGCGAGTGTCGTCTTGCCGACGCCGCCCTTCTGGTTGAGGAGGGCGACGATCATCTCTTCCCTCCCGGCTTGCGGCTGAAGGGCAGCGACGGTTGGCGTCCTGGGCGATCTGAAATCGGCCGGTCGGCGGGGTTATCCGCCGAACGCGCGGGCCAACAACAAGAGTTAGATTCTGAGTTAGACTCTAAGTTAAGGCCCGGAATCGTGGTTTCAGGCCAGAGGGTTAGCTGCGGTTTGCACTCCCGAAGTCCCGATAGGCGCACGCCTGAAGTCCCGATAGCGGGAACGCCCGAAGTCCCGACCGCATTCACAGCGATATCCACAGGCCCTGTGGATAAGCTGGCCGGCAGGATGCGCAGCATCTCGCGCCGGCCATCGCGCTCGACGCGCAGCCGGTAGCCGGGGAGAGGCTGGCGGGCGGAGACCCGGCGGAGATCGAAGGCGAAGTCGGCGAGCTTGGCGAGGCTGCCGGATTTTTCGTGTAGGTGCGCGAACTCGAACAGCCAGCCTCGGGGCTGGCGGCCGGCGTGTTTGCGGGCGACGCGATAGAGCCACCGCTCGATACCGCCGGTGAGGCGGAAATAGGCCGGGTCGATCGTGAGAACGAGCGAGCGGTCGACGACGCCGCGATAGAACCAGTCGGGAAGGACGAACTCCATCCCCTCGACGCGACCGTCGCGCGTCGTGCATTCCTCCCACTCGTTGATCCAGGAAAACTGATGGCGGCGCCAATGCTCGCCGTTGCGGATCGTCGTGCGGATGACGGTCGACTGCAGGCGCGCGAGCGCGCCCTTCAAGAGCTTGTAGTCGCGGGAGCCGGTTTGGCGACCGATCGCGGTCAGGAGCTGGTAGGGCGTGAAGCGCAGAAAGCGTGAGGTTTTGAAACCAAGGTTTTCGGCCTCTACGATCTGACTCGCCGCCCAGATCAGGACATCGGCGTCCCAGATAGTGGCCATGCCGAACTCGAGCGCCGCGTAGACCTCGACGCGGACGTCGCCGGCTTCATAGAGGATGGGGGTCGTGCGCCTGGCTTTGGCCAGCGAGAAGAACGGCCGCTCCATCAGGTCGCGCTGGTCGCGCGGACTGGCGTCGCCGGTGGCGACGATGAACGGTTCGAGCTTGCTCCGTTCGCTGGCGGTGATGAGGCGGCGCGACGACATCGGTGAGCGCCTCAGCGATGCGCGTGGCCGGCGGCGCGGGCCTCGACGTAGCGGGGATCCGAGGTCGAGCGGCAGGCGGCCTGGTCGGCCCAGGCTTCGAGATCGCCCACCGCGTACACGACGCGACCGCCGAGCTTGCGAAAGGTCGGGCCGCTGCCGTGACAGCGATACTTTTCCAGGGTGCGCGGCGAGATGCCGAGGATGCGCGCCGCCTCATGGGTTCGGACGTAGCGGGTGGCGATCTGCGCGGACCTGTCGAGCATGGGAAGCCTCCGTCTTGCCTCGAAGCGCCGCGGCCAAGTCGCGGCATGTCGGGGTCACGGTGGCGGAGGGATCAGGCGCCGGGGGTGGACGAAGATTTTCGGAAGGGTGTGTCCCCCTTCGAGCGGCGATGAGCGGACGGTCGTTCAATTCGTCACTGCCGAGACGGAGATGGATGGAAGAGCCGTGCGCGCTGAAATCAGGTTATGTGGCTGATCAGCCGCCGCGCAGAAATTTAAGATAGCCGCGTTCGACGAGCGCGATCGAGTCATGGATCAGACGATTGGCCGCGCGTCGTGCGTGGGAGTCTTTCCACTCGACAGACGGAAGTTGGGCCTGTTCCGAACGCAGGACGATTTCCGCGACGTCGCGAGGGCCGCCGCCCATGTCGTGAATATCGAAGGCATGAAGAAGCTGAACGAGACGGCGCTTGCGCTGCGTGGTCAGTCGCAACGCCCGTGGGAGAAGGCCGATGGTTTGGCCGCCTACCTTGCGGATGAAACGCGACGCGACATCGAGTCGGAGATCGACCGATGCGGCGCCGAGCGGCAGGAGAATCATGGGGCGTCGAACGGCCAGATCGCTGTTGAGCCGGATGTGAAGCTCGCCGGACCCATCGACGATTACGACCTCACGACCCTCATCATCGGTCCGGTCAGCGACGATCGAGCCGAGCTGGGATGGCTCGAGCGCCACAGGCGCGAATCCGCTCGGCGCTGCATCGAGCAGCAGCGTGCCGGGCGACAGTTCCGGCAGCCAGGTAGTGGGTTCGTCGCCGACCGGGTTGCTCGGATCGTGAGCGAAACCGCAACCCCCATCGTCGGGCGAAATCCGCGCGAGCGGACTCCGCATCGACGTGATCGCGCACGATCTGGCGCTCAATTTGGGCGTAGTCACGCCGGTATTCGGCGTTGCGGCGCAGGAATTCGACGGCGAAGCCGGGGCGTTCGAGGCGATTCAAATGATCGATCGTCTCCGGCGAGCGCCAATACTGTGTGGGCATGGCGTTTCCTCTCGTCTTGCTCCCCTATTCGGGGAGCTTCAAACCATCCGGAAACGCAGGCTTTGCGCTAGACCCTATGATTGCATCGCGCGCGACGACAACCCGTACAACGGATGTGCGGCGGCTTACTGCGCTCGTGGCTGAAGCAGGTGCCGATAGCCGGTTTCGGTCATCCAGCGGGCGCGGGCCAGGTGGCTTTCATGGACGATTTTGGCACGGCAGGGCTCTTGCGCCGGATCGAGGCCGAAGAGCACCAGCACGACCTCTCGCCAGTCGGCTCCTTCTTCCTCGGCCATCAGCAACCGTAGGTATATCGCCAGATGTTGCTCATCATAGGCGCTCACGCGGTCGGTAAGCGGCGGCCGGTCACAGAAGGGCGCCTCTGTCATTGCGATCTTTCCCCCGTCGAGATCAAAGCAATGGAGTAGGGATTCATTTACCGCAAATTTTGACAGACTTCGCGCCTGATTAAGCCGGTTTCGTGATGCTTAAGGCGCATCACGTTGCTCAAGTTGGCGGTGCAGAGGCACTCGAGAACAGGGATGGATAGCATAACCCGCGGACGAATCGGAAGGATCGTTCCTGGAACGATGGTTCCTGCATCGGCTCCATCATCGCCATGGATCTCAAGGAGGTCATGGCGACCAATCTGCGTCGGTTGCGTCATGCGAAAGGGATGACGCAAGAGGAGTTGGCCGAGCGGGCTGGGTTGAGCGCCCGGTATATCGGTGCGATCGAGCGCGCCGACGTGTCGGCGAGCGTCACCGTCCTGGGCCAAGTGGCCGAAGCGCTTGATGTGGAGGCTACCGAGCTGGTGCGAGCTCCTCATCGCAATGGCGACTCGGCGATTTCAGCCGAGCCTCAACAATAGCGCCTTCGCCCCGGGCGCCGCTGGGTTCGACCTCGGCCGACGGCGGCCCAGGAACTCTCGAAAATGTCGATGCCCCGCCCGGACAGGCCGGACGGGGCATTGTAAGCAGGTCAGTCGCTCCTGCGGCCGTTGGGGCGGGACCAGATCAGGCTGTAGCCCTCGCCGTCCTCGTCATCGAACAGGTTGGCGAAGATCGGGGCGGTGAAGCTCGGATCGTCGAGCTTGAGGCCCAGATAGTCGCGGCCTTCGTTGGAGCGCTTGGCCCAGGCGGCGCCGATCTCGACCCGGCCGACATAGACGCGATGGCTGGGGCTGTTGTCGCCGGAGCGCGTGGCTTCGGGGACGATCCGGACGCTCTTGGCCTGGACCGAGAGGGTGACGATTTCGCCGGTGAATTCGTTCGAGCCGGTCTTCTTGAAGGTGCCGATGGTCGCCATGGTAGTTCTCCTTGATCTCTGTTTCCGAGCCCGCACCATTGCGGCCTCGATGGTGATCGACGGGCCGGAGGCGATCGACGGCGCACCCCGAAGGGGCTCGACAGCAAAGGAGGAACTTTCTTGTTTCGCGAGGAATGGCGGCGCAGCCGGCAGAGGAAGAAAGTTGTGACGCCGCTGTTGCGCCATAGGCGGTCGAGGCTTTAGCCGGTCTTCGGCCAGATCAGTCCATCGAAGAGGCCGTTCGGTGCGCTCGGCCTGACAGAGCCGACATCAAGGGGAACATGGCGATTTTCGAGTCGCCGCAAAGTCCGGCCGGTGAAGGCGACGGCGATCCGAGCCCTGTTCCGGCCACCAACGGATCTCCCGCTTCGAACACCAAGCTCGGGCCGCACGCCGCATTTCACGCGCATCGCAGGCCGGGTCGCCCAGGCGTCGCCATCTGGTCATTGCCGCTGTGACGACCGCCATGACCCCGGCGACTCTGCGGTGGCGGGCCGAGCTTCACTGCCAAAGTCGCTCTCTCGCCAGCTTCGATGATGGGGACTGCGGACGTCTCGGGTGCCTGATCTGATCCCGCCCCGCCAACGCGACGGTGTCAGCCCCGCACCAAGCCCTGTCCGGCCGGTCCGGGCGCGGCCATTCCGGTGAAGCGGACGAACGCCGTGACGCTGACGGCGATCGCGCCGATGACGGCGAAGATCGTCTGCCACGTAGGCGAAGGCATCGCCATCTGGGCGATTCCATGCGTGGCGCTGTAACCGGCGACGGCGGCGGGCGCGACGTAAAGGAGGATGATCAGGAGCCGAAGCCACGTCCACGGCACAAAGGCGAGCGCGAGCTGGCCAAGGCCAAAGGTTATGCCGCCGGCCACGACACCCACCGCTATGCCGCCGAGTACGCCGGCTCCCGTGTGGAAGGCCCAGATGCCGATCGTCAGACCGGCGAAGAAGGGCAGCGCAAAGACAGCGAGGTTGAACAGCAGCCAGCAGAAGAAGGCGATGCCGACAATGACGAGCAGTGGTCCGAAGATGATCATGGCGGTGCGCTCCGTGAGATAAAGGTCTGACGGTCGCGCCTTCCACCACCACCACGGCGCGACCACGAATATAGCCGAAAACAGGCGCCGGCGGGAGCAGAAATCCCGCTGGCGCTCTGAGGTTCAGCTTTCGTGGTGGTTCGCCCCTTCATGGTTGGAAGGGGTCGAATTCGTGGATGACGGCAGCGGGATCGCCGTCATATTCGGCGGCCAGCATGACGCCGTAGTTGCCAGCGTCAGCATGGAAGACGACGACGCAGACCATGAGGGTGGTGGCGAGGTTCCAGCCGTTGGCGAATGCGAGGGCTTGAGACATTGATCCGGCTCCTGTGCTGAGGCGGGGCCATCCCCGCGCGACAGGCGCCCGATGTGTCCGGCCGAGGGCCGCGATCACCGCGAAGGCGAAGACAGAGCGGCGGCACGCTCGAGCGTAAGCCGACCCCTTGCGGGTTGATGGCGTCAGGCCCGCGGACGGACCAAGGATCAGCGCTGATAGACGCAGGGATGGCGACCGCCGGCAGGAGCCGCGTCTGAAAGCCCGCCGCCAGCGGGTGGAACCTCGTCACCCTCACGGTGCGCAGGCCGATCAGCTAAGGTGTGCTCTCGAGACGAAGTGACGGTCGAGGTGCGCGGCATGGCGGAGTTCACGGGACGCGACCTGCATCTAGTGAAGAAGGCGCTCGCCATTGCGGTGTTGGCGATCGAGCGGCAGCCGGGGCCTTTTCAATCGGCGTCCGATCAGAGCGACATGAAGGCGCTCCTCGATGGCCTGATCGAGAACGATACGGAGTTGGCGCACTATGCTCGTGCGGCCCGGATCGCCGTCACGGGTGAACCGGATTGAAAGGCGGTTTTACGGAAAGCTGATAATCCGCCTCTGCGGATTCACGTCACTGTGCAGAAAGGGCAAGGCGGCGCTCACGCGCCGCCGAATTTCCAGACCGGGATGCCGAGCTTTTTCGCCTTGTCGGCGAGGTTGTCCTGGATGCCGGTGCCGGGGAAGTGCATCACACCGATCGGCAGGACCTCCAGCAAGGCGTCGTTGCGCTTGAACGGCGCGGCCTTGGCGTGCTTCGTCCAGTCGGGCTTGAAGGCGATCTGCGGCACCTTGCGGTTGTCGGCCCATTTGGCGGCGATCAGCTCCGCGCCCTTTGGCGATCCGCCGTGCAGCAGCACCATGTCGGGGTGCTTGGCGTGGACCTGATCGAGTTTGGCCCAGATCAGCCGGTGATCGTTGAAGTCGAGCCCGCCGGTGAGCGCCACCTTGGGGCCCGCGGGCAGGAGCACCTGGTTGTCGGCACGCTTCTTCGCCGCCAGGAAGTCGCGGCTGTCGATCATCGCCGAGGTCAAGTTTCGATGGTTGACCTTCGATCCGTTGCGCGGCCGCCAGGCTGAATGAGTGTGCTGCTCGAATTGGTCGGCAGCTTGGTCGCGCATTAGCTCGAAGGCGTTGCGTCGTTCGATCAGCGTCTGGCCTTCCGCCGTCAGGCGCTCCAGCTCGACGGATTTGACCTCGCTGCCGTCCTGTTCCCGCTGCGAGCGCTGCTGGGCCAGCTCGTTGTCGTCGAGTTCGCGCCCGATCCGGTCGATGGCGCGGTGGAAGACGTTCACCGTCGACCAGAGCAAGTCTTCGAGGTCGGGTTCGAGGCGGGTATCTGCGAGCGCCACCACCAAGGCGTCGAAGATGTCGGAGATGCTTCCCACAAGGATGTTCGCTTCGGGAAGCGGCCTGGGGTCGGGCTCGTCGTGGAAGGGACGGTAGCCATAGAGCTGGAGTTCGTGGAGGATTTGGTCGGTCGGGGATGCGCTGTGGTGCGGCTCGAAATCGTCGTCGTTGTCGGTGGTCATCGCGGCTTTCCTCGTCGGATCGGCCGCGCCCATCGCGGCCTTCATGGCGACGAAGGCGGCGGGCGGACCGGACCTGCACCTGCAGCGAAGCGAAGGGCCGGAGCCTGGGCGGAGGACCGAAGGGGGCCGACTATTTTGTCTCGCGATGTAAAGGCGGCTTTGCCGCCGACGGAAAATAGTCGGCCCACAAGGTTGCCGGTCCGGGCCGTTTGCCGCCCGATCGCCCTCTCAGAAGGCCGTGGGCGTGGTGCTCTCCGACGCTGACGGAAAGCATAACCGCCGACCCTATGGCGACGACGCTGCCGCGCCCCATCCCCGTTCCGGCTATGCCGCCAGATCCATGAAGCGGGCAACATCCTGCGCCGCGATCTGCACCCGGCTTGCGGCCCGAAACGCGTCGATCCCGAGCAGCCGGAGATCCTCGTTGAAGTCGCCGAGCCGTGGGGAGATCACGATCGCCTCGATGCCGGCCTCCTGCGCCCGCTCGATCAACGTCGCCATCGCGCCGTCACCGGCAGGATCGTCGTCGCGGGCGATGTAGAGCCGGCGCAATGTGTCCGGGAACAGGATGGCGGAGAGATGCGCCGCCGACAGTGCTGCGACCATCGGCATGGCGGGAAGGACGCACCTGAGCGACAGAATCGTCTCGATGCCCTCGCCGGCCGCCATCACCTCGCCCGCCACACCGAAGCGAACAGCGTGACCGAGTAGGTCGCCCATCGCCCGCCTCGGGGTGTCGATCGGCGCCTTGCCGAGCGTCGCCTCGGAGAAGCCGCCCGGATCGAGCCAGGTGCGATGCGCCCCGGTGAGATGGCCCACGAGATCGGTTACGGAGGCGATCATCGCCGGCCACGTCTCGGTGGGGCTATGGTCGTCAGGCCGATAGTAGCAGCGCGGGTGGAAGCGCAGGCTTCTGGTTCCGTGCAAAGCCGTAATGCCGCGATTGCGGAGATACATTTCTACGAGAGTACGAGCCAGCGGCAGCGACATGGCGAACAGTCGCCGCGCCGCTTCCGGCGATCCGGTCGGAGCAGTCGGCGTGCGCGATCGGGGATGATCCGGCTCGGGTTCGGGATGCGGCAGGCTGAGAAACGAACGCGCCTCATCGGCGACGTCCTTGAAGTCGACCAGGCCGCAGCTTTCGCGGATGACGTCGAGCAGATCGCCATGTTCGCCGGTGGCGGCGTCGGTCCATTTGCCGGCCGGCCCTTTCACCGACTCCTTGAGCCTCACGAACATCGAACGGCCCGGCGTATTGCGGACATCACCCACCAGCCAGTAGCGGCCCTCCCGGCGTCCAGCGGATAGGTAGTGGCGGCACACCGCCTCGGCGTCGCGCGCGAGACGGTGTGCCAGTTCGGAGGCGTCGTGGCGGGCCATCACGCGGCTTCCCGCTCGCCGATGCGCTCGACCGGATATTGGTCGAGCACCTTCGTCAGCACACCAGCGCCGGTCGCATCCGTCGGCACGAACATGCGCAGCTTCCAGGAGATGATCTCGCTGAAGAGGCCGTAGGCGCGCAGGCGATCGCGCATGGTGTCGGCGAAGCCTGACAGCTCGATGCGGTGAGCGCCCATGACGCGCACCCGATGGAGCTGCAAGCCGTCGGCGAGGTCGAGGACGGTGCGTCCCTCGATCAGCGCCGCGAAGGCCGCATCCGACGTCATAGTGGTCGCCCCGGTCAGCGAGGCGTTCGCTGCCCAGGCCGGCGAGACCCTGCGGCCGATGATGCGTTCGCCTGCGTCGGTCTGTAGCCGATAGACGCGCGTCGACTCGTTCGGCAGGCGCTTCCAGATCGGCAACAGCAAGCCGGCGACGATGTGGATCGTGCTGTCAGCAAACTCGGGGACCTCCGACCCTTCGCGAGTCCATGCCGCCGCGAACGCCTCGCGGTCGGCCGCCTGCCAATGGCTCTCGTCCATCATCTTCAGCGATGCGTGATGGTGTTCCATCGGCCGGATCAGCCGAACGCGGCGTTCGATCTCGCCATCGTCGAGCATCAGGCTCGGCGCCGGGACTTGCACGGCGGCCCGGCCCGAGCGCTCGTTGATCAGCAGGACGGCGCGGGGATCGGCGAGGTGATCGAGCGCGTCGTCCAGCGTCACCGGATGATTGCGCCGCCGCTCGGTGATGGTGAGCAACCGAGTCTCTGCGCCCGTCGCGGGATGGGTGTAGATCGCGCGGCGATCGGTGACGACGAAGCTCTCGGCCCGCAGCGTCTCCAGGCCGACGTCATAGACGCCGCTGGCGATGGCGCCCTCGATCTTGGCGTTCAGCAACTGCTCGAACGCCGTGAACAGCACACCCTGAAGCTCGATGGTGAGCGCCAGCAGGCGGTTGAGGAAGGTCGTTATCGGCGGCAGCTCGTCCTTGATGCCGTTGGCGTCCATCAGTTTCAGGCCGGTGGCGTCCTCGAACATCTGGAGCGAGCAGTCTTCAATCTTGCCGCGCACCAGCAGTAGATAGAGCTGGCGCAGCGCGTCGCGGGCATAGTGGGATTCCAGATTGTCCTCGGGCCTGAACAATCCCTGTCCGCCGGTCTGGCGCTGACCGCGGGTGATGGCGCCCAGCGTGTCCAAGCGACGGGCGATGGTCGAAAGGAAGCGCTTCTCGGCCTTCACATCGGTGGCGATCGGCCGGAAGAGCGGCGGCTGCGCCTGGTTGGTGCGGTTCGTCCGCCCGAGGCCCTGGATCGCGGCGTCGGCCTTCCAGCCGGGTTCGAGCAGATAGTGGACGCGCAGGCGGCGGTTCCGCGCCGACAGCTCGGCGTGGTAACTCCGGCCCGTCCCGCCCGCCTCCGAGAAGACGAGGATGCGCTTCAGGTCGTCCATGAAGGCGGCGGTCTCGGCGAGATTGGCGGAGGCGGCGCGGTTCTCGACGACGAGGCGGTCGCCCTTTCGCACCACGCGGCGCGAGCGTCCGGTCACTTCGGCCACGAGGTCCGTGCCGAAGCGCTGGACGATCTGGTCGAGCGCGCCGGGCACTGGCGGCAGCGAAGCAAGCCGCTCGATCAGCTCGTTACGACGGGCGACGGCCTCGCGGCTCACGACCGGCTGGCCGTCGCGGAAGACGGGCCGGGAGGAGAGATTGCCCTCGCTGTCGGTGAAGGGCTCGTAGAGCTGCACCGGGAAGGAATGGGCCAGGTAGTCGAGAACGTACTCGCGCGGCGTGATGTCGACCCGGACGTCGCTCCATTCCTCGGTGGGGATCTCGGCGAGCCTGCGTTCCATCAGCGCCTCGCCGGTCGAGACGATCTGGATGACGGCGGCGTGGCCGTCCGCCAGATCCTGATCGATCGAACGGATCAGCGTCGGCGTCTTCATCGAGGTCAGCAGATGGCCGAAGAAGCGCTGCTTGGCGCTCTCGAAAGCCGAGCGGGCCGCCGACTTCGCCTGCCGGTTCAACGTGCCGGTCTCACCAGTGATGTTGGCGGCCTGCATCGCGGCGTCGAGATGGTTGTGGATGATGGCGAACGCGCCGGCATAGGCGTCGTAGATGCGGCGCTGCTCGGCGGTGAGCGGATGCTCGACCAGCTCGTATTCGACGCCGTCATAGGAGAGCGAGCGGGCCATGTAGAGCCCGAGCGAACGCAGATCGCGGGCGAGCACTTCCATGGCGGCGACACCGCCGTCCTCGATCGCCTCCACGAACTCCGCGCGCGTGGCGAAGGGGAAGTCCTCGCCGCCCCAAAGGCCGAGCCGCTGGGCATAGGCGAGATTGTGGACGGTGGTCGCGCCGGTGGCCGAGACATAGACGACGCGCGCGTTCGGCAGCGCGTGCTGCAAGCGCAAGCCCGCGCGGCCTTGCTGGGAGGGCGCGACATCGCCGCGTTCTCCCTTGCCGCCACCGGCGTTCTGCATGGCATGGCTCTCGTCGAAAATGATCACTCCGTCGAAGTCGGAGCCCAACCATTCAACGATCTGGCGGACGCGCGAAAGCTTCTCGCCGCGGTCGTCGGACCGCAGCGTAGCGTAGGTTAAAAATAGGATGCCTTCGGCGAGCCGGATCGGCTTGCCTTGGGGGAAACGCGATAGCGGCGTGATGAGCAGGCGCTCCATGCCGAGCGCCGACCAGTCGCGCTGGGCGTCCTCGAGCAGCTTGTCGGACTTGGAGATCCAGACCGCCTTACGGCGTCCCTTCAGCCAGTTGTCCAGGATGACGCCGGCCGACTGGCGGCCTTTGCCGGCGCCGGTGCCGTCGCCCAGCATGAAGCCCCGGCGAAAGCGGAAGGCATTCGGCGCATCGTCACGGGCGGCGGCGACGAGATCGAAGGTTTCGTCCACGGTCCACGCGCCGGCGAGATAGTCGCCATGTGCCTCGCCAGCATAGATCACGGTCTCGAGCTGGGCGTCGGACAGGACGCCCTCGCTGACGAGACCGATCGGCAGGCACGGTCGATAGGTCGGCTTCGGCGGCGCGACCGAGGACATGGCGGCGGACTGCACCAGCTTGGTGGGATGGGCCTGGGCTCCAGGAATCCGGATCGATTGGAGCCGGTACTCCTCATAGATCGCATCGCTGAGACGCGCGCCCTCGGGCGGCGTCCAGTCGATGGTCTCGTAGGCGAGATCGACCGCCTCCGGATCGGCGACAGACGGCTTGGCCTGCGCCGCTGCAACACGGGCGAGATAGCCGCGCACCGTCCGTGGTGCGGCGGCGGCCGACACGGGGATGGTGAGGCTGGGCGCCAGCGTCAGACGCGCCGGAACGTGCTCGGCGATCCAGCTCAGCAACGTGGCGACGTCGGGCGCCATGCCCGGTGATACCGGCAAGGCGGACGGGTCGTCAGTGGGCGCCTTGTCGATGACGATCAGCCGCGTGTCGATGCTCGTGCCGTGCTTGGCATAGACCGCACCATCGATCGCTGCGGTGAAGACGATGCGGCCGCGCTCTTGCAAGCGGATGAAGGTGTCGCGCCAAACCGGAGCGTCGGGGGAAAAGCTTGCGCCGGTGATCGCCACCAGCCGCCCGCCATCGGCCAGGCGCGCGAGGGCCGAGGCGATGTGGCGATAGGCGGTGTCGGCCATACGGCCAGTCACATTGGCCATCGCCGAGAACGGCGGGTTCATCAGCACGACGCTCGGGACGACGGCCGGATCGAGGTGATCGTCGATCTGGGCCGCGTCGAAGCGCGTGACGGCGACGGCTGGAAAGAGAGAGGAAAGCAGCGTCGCCCGGACCTCGGCTAGCTCGTTCAGGACGAGCGCGCCGCCGGCGATCTCGGCCAGGATGGCAAGGAGCCCGGTGCCCGCCGACGGCTCAAGCACGCGATCCGCCGGCCCGATGGCGGCCGCAGCCAGGGCCGCCAGGCCGAGAGGGGTCGGCGTCGAGAACTGTTGGAAAGCCTCGCTTTCGGCGGAGCGGCGGGTGTGGGTCGGGAGAAGGCCGGCGATCTTGGCCAGGGCGGAAAGACGCAAAACCGGAGAGTCGGCTTTGCGGAACAGCGCCTTTCCGTACTTGCGCAGGAAGAGAACGGTCGCCGCCTCGCAGGATTCGTAGGCGGTTTTCCAGTCCCAGGCGCCGGAGGCATCGGACGCGCCGAAGGCGGATTCCATGGCGGCGCGCAGGATCGCCGCGTCGATCCGCTGGCCGCGTTCGAGATGAGGGAGGAGCTGCAGGGCCGCGGCAATGATCGCGCCAGCGGTGTTGGGTTGAGAAACAGGCGACAGTGGCGCGACCTGGCTGGCCGCAATCGAAGAAAGGTCGTTCATGTGGGGAGCCTCGGGAGAGCGGGAACGGGCGAGCCGGCCGGCGCTCTCTCTCGGACCGCACCGGCTCAAACCCGTCCCGGCCGTCCTCTCCCTCTCATCGTCACGGCCGTGGCCGGCATGAGAAAAGGCGCCCCGCCGGAGGGCGGGGCGCCGAGGGGTGTGCGGCGATGATCAGTAGCCGAATTGCCAGGACGGCCAGGCCTGGCCGTCGTCCGCCGCGGCGAAGGCATCTGCCAGGTAGGTGGCGTCGCCCTCTACGACGGTGGGATCGGCGATAGGCGTTTCGTCGATCACTGTGACGCGGGATACCAGCCCGTCCTCGACCTCGACATGCACAGGGACGAGGTACTGGAAGACGACGCGGCGCGGTTCGGCCTTCGCTTGCTTTGTCATGAAGCGCCCCCCGAGCCTTCAGGATCGGGCGCACTCGCAAGGATGGCTTCGGCCTTGGCGATCGCCCCATCGAGACGCCGGCGCCAGAACAGATCATCGTGCGGTCCGCTGTCCGATATGTGCGCAAAGACTTTGAGCAGGCCAAGCAGCACCTCAAAATGATCAGCCTTACGCTGGACCTGTTCGCCGAATTGCGACGGGATCGGAAGGGCTCTGCCGCCATAGGCGGCGTTGCGGCCATCCCAGACGCCGGTGACGTAGGTGTCACCGGAGGTTTCGACGTCGGATTTCTCGTCGTCCCAGCCCTCGTCGGCGATGGCGAGCGCACAGGCGGCTTCGAAAGTTTCAGCCTCATAGCTGCGCTGCCGAAAGACTGGCAGGCGGTAGGTAGTCTCGATGGTGAAGACGGGCATGCGGCCCTCCTGAAATGCTGAGAGCCCAGCGCGGTGGCCGGGCTCTCAGAGGTCGATGGAGTGGTGAAGGACGCGGGGTGGTCGTGGCCGCCCCGCACTGAGGTTATTCCGCCGCGATCATCTGCGTCGTTTCGGCCTCATCCGTGTCCGCCTCCTCGTCGTCGCCGACGAGGAATTCCGGCAGCGCCTCCCCGTCAGCTTCGGTCTCGGTCGTGTCGACGGGTGCATCTGCATCGCCCATCCGAAGGGACTCGGGCAGCCAGCCGGTGTCGGCCAACAGCCGCTCGGCCTCCTTGGCCATGTCGCCCTTCTTCAGATGGTCGATGAGCTGGGCGGCGCGCTCGCCTGCGCCTTCGCGAACCGCTTCGAGGATGCGGCGCTTCGGCACGCGGCCGAGATAGTTCTCGACGGTCGGACGCCATCCGGCTTCCACCATGTCGAGACCGACGGCCCGGGCGATGCGGTCGGCCTCGCCGATGCGCTGCTCGACACCGTGAGACGAAATACCGGCACCGTAGCGGTCGGCCTTCTCGTAGAGCGCGTTGACCCCGAACGAGGCGCAATGCGCGAAGAGGGCCGCCTGGTCGTCGCCAGTCAGGGTGGTGAGCCAGTCCCAGAGATCGGTTCGATCCTTCGGCAGCCGCTCCTCCCAGCTTTTGTGGCGTTCGGAGATCGCCTTGACCGTCGGCGTATCCTTCAGACCCTGCGCCTGGATCGGGAAGGTTACGCTGCGAACGGTGACCTCCATGGCGCTGCCGGATGAGAAGTAGCGCGAGAAGACATCCAGGCAGAATTTGTGCAGGACCGCCTGGAACGCGACCGACGGCGTGGTCGCGAGCTTGTCGCGCAGCGCCAGCGTCCGTTCCGCAGTCAGCTCGGTCACGAGGCGGTCGGGCAGCGGCTTCACCACGTCGTCGTCCTCGTCCTCCGGTTCGGAAACCTGGCCGCCGATAGTAATGACCGCGCGCTGGATCACCGGCGCGCCGGGCTCCACACCGTCCGGGCTTGCTGCGCCGGTTTCATCGTCGCCTTCTTGTCCGGGCTCCACGATGGGCGCCTCATCCTCGGGCCGGACGTAGCCGCGATCGACGGACAGCGCGCCTTCGGAATCGACGCTGACGAAGACGCCGGCACGGGCAATGTCGGCGGGTTCGAAAGTGGCGGGACGATCGTCGAAGGCGGCGAGCGCCGTTTCGATTTCGCCGAGCCGCTCGTCCACCTCGTCGGGCAGCTCGTCTGCTCCGTCATACTCGGCTTCGAGCTTGGCGTATTCGGCGTTGAGCGCTTCGATCGTCGCCTGCTCCTCGGGCGAAAGGTCGGCGGCAATTCCCTCCAACACGCGGAGCCAGCGCGTGTGGCCATAGGGGAAGTCGATCGCGACCTCGATCCACTTCCAGCCCTCGGCCGCGATCTTCTCGGCCTCGATCTTGAGCTTCTCAGCGAACAGGCCGTCGAGCAGCGCCACGTCTTCGAGCCAGCCGCCGTCGTCGGACTGGAACAAGTCGCGTAGCACCACCCCGCCGGCCGCCTCGTAGGCATCGAGACCGACGAACACCGCCCGGCGGTCCGAGGCACGCACCGTCTTCTCCGTCAGCATGCGGCGGATCTGATAGGGCTCCTTCTGCCAAGACCCGGAGATGGCCTGCCAAACCTGCTCTTGGCGTGCATGGTCGGACGTGACCGTGAACGCCATCAACTGCTCGAGCGACATGCCATCCTCGGCGTAGACGTCGAGCAGGGTCGGCGAGACCGACGCCAGGCGTAGGCGCTGCTTCACGACGTTCACCCCGACAAAGAATGCCGCGGCGATGTCCTCCTCGGAGCGTCCCTTTTCGCGCAGGGCCTGAAAGGCGCGGAACTGATCGAGCGGATGCAACGGCGCACGCTGGATGTTCTCGGCCAGCGAATCGTCCTCGCCGAGGATGTCGGTGCCAGGATCGCGGACCACGCACGGAACCGGCGCGGTCTTCGCCAGCCGCTTTTGCTTCACCAGCAGCTCGAGCGCCCGGTAGCGGCGGCCGCCGGCCGGAATCTCGAACATGCCGGTCTCGGCGCCCTCGGCGTCGAGAACCGGCCGGACGTTGAGGCTCTGAAGCAGCGTGCGCCGGGCGATGTCCTCGGCCAGTTCCTCGATCGAGACGCCGGCCTTCACGCGCCGGACGTTGGACTGGCTCAGCACCAGCTTGTTGAAGGGAATGTCGCGCGAGGACGACAGGATGATCTTGTGAACAGCAGTCGCCATAGGATGATACTCCGCAGCGGGCCGCCGAGAGACTCTCTCTCGACCTCCAACTCGCCACGAAGACCGGCGCAGCCCTCTTCCTCTGTTCCGGCCGTAAAGCCGGAAAGCAGGAGAAGCGGGACTGCGCTTACGTGGATTCACGGAAGAGGCGCGGTGTCACGCCGCCGCCGTCATGTCTTCGACGCCGTCGTGGGAGGTCGCGGCGATGAGCCGGTCGCTCGCGGGTAGGAAGCCGAGCAGGAAGTCGGCCGCCTTGCTCGCCTGTGACGCGGCGCGGACAATGGCGCGGTTGTCTTCACGCAGAACCTCGGCCCAAGAGCCGATGTAGTCGGCGTGCCGCACGGTCGGCACGATGCCGAGGGCAGCGCAGCAGAACGCCGCCGAGATTTCCGCCACATATCCTGACAGTCCAGCCCAAAATGGCGGTTGGAAGGTGAAAACCATCGGTTGCCTCCAGCACTGCCCAAAAGCCCCATGGCCTCCCCCGAGGCGGGGGTGGGCGGCGAGAGCGACCGGAGAGGCCTGCTGAAGCGGCGGGCTGCACCCGCAGGGGCGAAATGAAATGGAGCAGCCCGGCGAAGCCGAGGCTTGCAGCGCGCCGCGGCGGGCCTAGCAGGGAGCGCCGACCACTCCCGCATCGAGGGAGAGGCCAAAAAATCGGAGCCGCCGCGCAAGCGGCGTCCGCTTAATGGCGGGCGACAGCCCGCATCGACATGCATCGCGAAGCGGCCGATCGCGCGAGGGATCGGCCGCCATGGCAGTGGCGCTCGTGCGTTAAGTCAGCATGTAGCCGACGTCGGAGGCGCCGGTCGGATAGGCGAACATGGTGGAGCGAAGATCGGCCGCGGTGAGGCCGTGGCGGATTGCCAGACCGAAAACGTTGATTACCTCGTCGGCGTTCGGCCCCACGAGATGCGCGCCGAGGATGAGGTCCGTGTCCTCGTCGATCAGCAGCTTATGGCCGTAGACCGGCTCGGCGAGGCGGCGGGCGGTGAACCAGTCTGGCGTCGAGGCTGCGTTGACCCGGAGCGCGACGCCGCCGCGGCGCGCCGCCTCCTCTGACAGTCCGACGGCGGCGATCGGCGGCAGAGTGAAGGCCACGCTCGGCACGCCGCGATAGTCCGGCTGGTGCGTCGGGCCATCCAGGAGGTTGGCGGCAACTACCTTGGCATCGTGGCTGGACACCGGCGTCAGCCGCGGCCCGACTCCGGCAGCGTCGCCGGCGGCATAGACCCGCGGGTTGGAAATGCTCCGCAGATGCGCGTCGAGCTGCAGGCGCCCGTCCTGCACCGCCACCTCGCCGGCGGACAGGTCGAGCGCCTTGAGGTCAGGACCGCGCCCGGCGGCATGAACGACGAGATCGGCGGCGACGCTGAGATCAGGCTCGCCCTGGCGCTCGGCGTGGACCAGCAGACCGCTCCCGCTGCGCTCGACCCGGGTAACGGTGGCACCGGTCTCGACGCGGATGCCGAGCGCCTCGAACCGGGGCGTCAGCCAGCCCACCAGGTCGGGATCGAAGTGCGGCAGGAGCCGCTCGGCCCGCTGTAGGATGGTGACCTCTGCGCCCGCTCGGGCCGCCAGATGCGAGAACTCCGCAGCGACATAGCCGCCGCCGATCAGCACGATCCGGCGCGGCAGGGCCTGAAGCTCCAGGAACGCATCGCTTGTGCTCACCAGATCTTCGCCCGGAATGCCGAGCGGGACTGGACGCGCGCCGCTGGCGATCAGGATATGGCGGGCCCGCAATGTCCGGCCTTCCACCACGATCGTGTCTGGGCCGGCAAAGCGAGCAACACCGTGTAATGCGTCGACACCGAGCTCGGCGTAGCGGTGCGCCTGCTTGGCGGGGATCGGATCGGTGAAGGTCCGCTTGAACGCCATCAGGTCGGGCCAGTCGATCGCCAGCGTGCCGTCGACGCCATGTCTGGCCATGCGCCTTGCCGCGTCGATCGCTTCCTCGCCGCTGACCAGCATCCTCTTGGGATCGCAGCCACGCAGCGCACAGGTGCCGCCGAACGGACGGTGATCGATGACGGCGACGGACCATCCAGCGGCACGGACCCGGCCGACCGCGACCTGCGCTGCCGTGCCACTGCCGATGACGATCAGGTCGTAGGAAGCCATGGTCGCATCTCCATCCGCATCGGCGCAAAAATCGCGCGCCCAACCTCGAGCGCTTCGGCCAGGCACAGACGAATGCCGTCATCGGCTCCGACCGGACCGCTCGCGCACCAGGCCGCCAGATGATCGTCATCGCAGAAGAAGGCCTGCAAGGTGCAGAGCGACGATGCCGCGCAGCCACTGGCATAGCGACGGCCGGACCAGACGACGATCGCGCCCGGCTCAACCTCTTCCAGCTCGCGGCCGCGGCTGGGGGTATGGATGGCGAGCGTGCGCCGGCACTGGCGGCAGGCCGAGCGGATCATGCAGTCCCGCTCCAGCATGGCGCCGATCCCCAACGCGTCGATGGCGCACATGGCGCTCATGGTCACTCCGCTGACTTCGACTTGATGTTCGCTGGGGCCGTCGGTGAACGGATAGGCGCCGGTCACCCGGCCCGCGCCGTCGAGGACCACGAGATCGCGCCCGGCGAGCCGCTGCAGGGCCGAGCCGACCTCGCCGGAGGGGAGTCCCGATGCGGCGGCGATCTGTGCCGGCACCGGCGAGCGACCATCGGCAGCATAGGCTTGAAGCACGGCGCGCCGGACCCGCTCCTCGACGCCGTCCATCCCGCGCCACTTCGAACCGATGAACGCCGCGAACAGTGCCGTCAGGGCTGCGCGGGCGCTGGGTGTTGTGACTGCGCTCCAGTCCGGGACAACGGCACCGCCGGGAAATGTAACCGTCGATCCAAAGGCGGCTTCAGCGGATGATGCGCGCGCCATCGCCCGCCCTCCTCAGCCGCAGCACGCCTTGCCGCCGCTCTCCTGGATCGGCGTACAGGGCACGTCGCCGTAGGAGCAATAGACGCAGCAATCGCCCGGCTTGGGCTTGAGGACCGCGCCGCAACCCCGGCAGTCGTAGAAATACTGGCAGGCATTGGTCGGCATGGTCTCCGTCGCCCGATGACCGCAGTGGGGACAGGTCAGCGTCGAGCGCAGCTCGGGGGTGGCATCAGACATAGCGATAGCCTGCCCAGAGCAGGGCCGCACCGAGCAGCAATCCGATGAGCGTGAGAACACGCATCCAGCGCGGCGTGCATATGCCGCCCGGCCCACAGCGCGCCGCCGTAACTTGCTGGCGCAACAGCAGCGCCGCGCCGGCAAGCAGGCACAATGCGCCAATGAGGAGAAGCGGCGTGCGATACGGCGCGGCGACAATGGCCACGCCGCCGAGCCAAGCTGCGCCGATCCCGGCGGATGCGAAGAGGATCGGCAGCGCACAGCAGGCGGCGACGCCGAACGCCGCAGCGATCCCCGCCAGCGTGAGCGTGGCGGTGCCGATCCCCTTAGGCGGGCTTGGCGTCTGGGTCACGGGCGACTCCTTGTGGCGGGCATTGAGCTGTCCTAACATCTGTAGCGACTACAGACTCAAGAGGTATTTTGGGGATGGCCGCAACCGGCGCGATCCAGATCGGCGAACTCTCACGCCGCACCGGATGCAACATCGAGACGATCCGCTATTACGAGCGGATCGGGCTGCTGCCCGCTCCGCCGCGGCGGGGCCGCTACCGCAGCTATGGCCGGGAGGACGTGGCTCGCCTGGGCTTCGTGCGCCGCGCGAGGGAGCTGGGCTTTACCCTGGACGAGGTACGCGCCTTGCTCGGACTCGCGGTTGGCGGTCAGGCCTCCTGCGCCGAGGTGCGCGAGCTCGCGGCGTCGCACCTGAAGGACGTACGCGCGCGGATCGCGGACCTCAAGCGGATGGAACGGGTTCTGGCCGACTCGGTGCGCGCCTGCGATGCCGGTCGGGATCCGGGCTGTCCGCTGCTCGACACACTTGGCGCCGAAGTGCGGGTCGCGTGAGCATTACGGCTGTCGGGCGTGCATCCAGTCGGCTGCCGCCTGCGCCTTGCTCGCCGCGGTGAAGATCGCCCGAGGCTCGTCCTTGAGCAGTTGCAGCCAGGAGGCGATGTAGGCCGCATGATCGGGTCGCGGTTCGTGCGCGATCCCAAGATCGGCGAGCAGGAACGATGCGGTCAGTTCGGCGGTCGCTTCCTCCATGGCGAGCGCGTGCCTGGTCCACTTGGCGCTGAAATCCCGGTCAAGCCGATGGGCTGCGCCACTGGCATGAGCCGCTTCGTGAATGTGGGTGGCGTAGAAGCCGTGGGCATCGTGGAAGGCGCTGAAATCCGGCATGTGAATGCGGTCTTCGGCGATATGATAATAGGCGCTGGCCGAGCCGTAGACAGTATCGATGCCGAGCGCGGCGATGAAGGCTTCGGCGGCGGCGAGGCGTTCGCTCTCAGGCAGGTCCGGCGCCGGTTCGGGCGCGTAGCCATCGACCTGATCGGCGTTGAACAGGCTGAACGCCTTGGCGAAAAGCCGTCGATGGTCGTCATCGCCGCCGGCGTCGTCACCCTTCGCGCGAAACTCCTTCCAGAGGACGCCGAGGCTGGCGTGCTCGCCCTTGCGGACCTGCGCGCCGAGCGCCTGCCACTGGCGATAGGTGCCCCAGACCCCGCTCGCGTAGCCGCTGCCATAGGCGGCCGCCCAGAGCGAGATCGTATTTATGCCGCGATAGGGCTTGCCGCTGGCGACGTTGGTCGGGCGGGTGACGTCGGCGCCAAAATGATGCCACGGCATGCGCCAGGTGCCGGTGCCGGCTTCGATGGCGTCGACGATCGCTTGCGTGACGCGAGCGTAGACGTCTGAGCGTGGTGAGGCTGACATGATATGTTCTCCGTTCTCGCGCCGGGGACCATCCCCGGCGGCGGAGGCCCGTTCGCGCCGGGCACAGGGGGGCTCGCGCACCCGTCAGGGCCGCAGCGAAGCGAAGGACGGCGAAGCCGTTGCGCGGGCGCGCCGACCGGCGCAGGACTCCGCCAACAGCCGGGGTGGTCTACGGCGCGGGAGGGTCGATCCCGGCAATCACCGCGGTCAGGCGATCAAGCTCGCGCTGGAGCGCCTGACGCTGGAGGTCGGAGATGCGCCGTTCGCGTAAGTGCGCCCGGGCATCGGCCGCCGCACGTTCCCAGGCCGGTCTGTGGCGGGCGGTGATGCAGGCGTTGGGGCAGCGGGTCGGTTCGCACAGGGCGGTAAGCGGCTGCGCGGGATCGGGGGTCGTCACGCGCTTGAGGCAGAGCGCGGTCGCGGGATCGAAGAAGCAATCCGCGAGCGGGCCGACATGGAAGGTGCGCGCGACGCTGGCGAGCATGACGCGCAGGCGGGCCCGATCGGCGATCATGGCGGGCAGTGGCCCGAGCTTAACGGCGGCATCGTCGAGGGTCCGCGCGATGCGTGGTCCCGCCGGTCCGCCGAGTGATGCGCCGCCCTGCCGCCGGTCGAAATAGTCCAGCAGATCGTCAATCTGACCGAGCCGGCGCTGCGCCTCGACCTCTGCGCGAAACCCCGATCCACTGGTCCCGGCATAGCCCTCGAAAGCGGCGACCGAGGCATGCTTGTACTGGATCATGCCGGCGATGGTGCCGAACGGACGGTTGGCGATGTGCCACGCGATGGTGCGCCGGAACTGCCGCGTCGTGATGCGCCACGGCTTGCCATCGGGGCCGGGTGGGATGACCGGCGCATCGGGGCTGCCGAAGACGGTGTTGAGGTGGTCGCGGAAGGCGTTGAGCTGGCGGACCACCTCGCTCGACAGATGCGTCTTGGTGACAGCGCGGGGACGAAGCACCGGCCAGAGCGTGTCGCTTCCAGTCTTCCGTGCCGCGTGTTCCGACAGCCGTTCGAGCACCGTGATCGCCTCGGCCACCGGTTCGATCGTCACCCAGCTCGCCGACTCACCGGCGCTCGATCGGCGCTTGTAGAGGGTCGATCGGACGCGTTGCCGCTCGATCAGGCCGTCTTCGCTGCGCGCGATCGAGAGGCAGCCGCGCCGCATCGCCTGGACCTCGCAGTCGCGCATGCCGGTCAGATAGGCGCATACGATATAGGCGGCGGCCTGCAGCATCCGCTCCTCGATCGCTAGGGTCTTCACGTCGAAGCGGGCACGCCATGGCCGACCGCTCTCGGGAGCGATCGAGATCGGCGTGTCCATGCCGCCGACCTCGGTACCAAGCGATGCAACCGCTTCGCGAATGACATCCGGTGCGCCGGTAGTGAGCATGAGATGCATGGCCGGCTCGGCGACGGCATCGATGCCGGCATGCAAATGGAGGAGATGGGCGTTGATCGGCGGGGTTGCATCCCCGGTGAGGGGATCGATGCGCGTGGCGCCGTTGTGTGCCGTCGTCCAGATGGGCACGCCGCGTCCTTGCCGGGCTCGGCGCGCGAGATAGCGCTCGAGGCGCGCGCGCTGCCGCAGGCGGCGCTCTGCATCAGGCAGTCCGCGTTCGGCGGCGAGCAGCCGAGCGCGGACTGCCTCGAGCCGATCGAGCGCGACCCGAGCCGCCAGAATATCGGTCGCGAAGGTCGTGACATAGCGCAGCGACCAGGCGAGCAGCGGCGTGACAATCTCCTCCGGCATGCGTGGGGTGCGGTTCTCGCGCACATGCCGATATCCGGCGACGCGCGCAGCCGCTTGCCCGGCCCACGGCTCGAACCCGAGACCGCCTCCAGGCAGGTGATCCCGGAGATGGTAGAGATCGGTGACCACCTGCAAGAGCTGGCCGACGATGACGGGGCGCCGCGCTGAATCATCCCGCAGGTGGCGCGCATAAGCGTCGATCAGCGCCTGATCGATGCGGCCCAGGTCGAGCCGCCCAAGCCGCTCGCGCGCGAAGGCGAAGAACCGGCGAGCCCGGTTGAATGCCTGTCGGATGCTGGCGGGCGGCAGCTTCGGGTGGTAGCCGGGAAGACCGACGTTGAGGCGGGCGTAGAGATAGGCGCGCATTGCCGCCTGCACATCGGCATGTTCGAGCACGTCGAAATGCACGGTGACGTGGCAGCGCCGAGCGTTCTCGCGGAAGACGGCGGGACCGAGATCCCAGGTCGGGTCGCCGACGTGCGACAGCTCCTCGCGGGCATGGCCCGCCTTGAGCGGCGCGCTCGCCAGCACAGGGCGATCGTCGAACGCGGGCACGAGGGCATGGACGGGCGTGGTCATGCGCGTGCCTCCGGCGGCAGATAGAGCCGTTCGCTCCCCATCTGCCGGCGCGCTTCGGCGATAACGGCATCGGAGAAGACCGGCAGGACCTGGACCGTGATCCGGGTGTGGACGCGGCCGAACTTGGCGGCCCAGTCGCTCGCCGGCAGGCTGCATCGCTGCTCTTCGACGAACGCGAGAAAGGCGAGGATCGCGGGGAGCTTGCGCGCGGTGATGACGGCGTTGGGACAATCGAGGCAGCCCCAGAAGGGCTGCGCGCAGGGCGAACCGGGCTCGGCGAAAGGACTGCTATGGAAGCCCGCGCAGGCGGCGAGCCAGACATCCTGTTCGCCGTCGAGCACCGGACCCACCGTATCAGCCGACATCAGCGACGCGACCTGTTCGGGCGCTTCGCGCAGCGCCTGCTCGGCGGTGGGTGGAAGCACGGTCGGCATCGCCGCAGCGACCGCTGCGCGGAAGGCATCGGCGACGGCCGCCTCGTGCAACGGCCGGAGCGACGGCAGATCGGCATAGTGGCGCGCCGCAACCTCGCGGGTGTGACCGACCGCGAAGCGGGCCATATGCCCCTCGGTCTTGGTGTACCATAACGCCTTGTGGGTCTTGCGCAGCCGGGAAAGCAGCAGATGGAGCGGCTTCCCATCATCGCCGGCGATACCATGGCGACGAGCCCAGGCGGCGAGTTGGAACTTGGGATCGACGATGCCGGCGCGAAGGCCGCCAACGTTGTGATAGAGCCAGAGGCAATCGTCGGTCAGATGCTCGCGTGCGACGGCGGTGACGTCGATCAGGCGACGCATGAGGCCGCCGGGTGTGCCGCTACCACCATCGCGGACCCGCATGCTCTTGTGCTCGGCACCGCGGGCGCGGCGCTTCAGATAGCGCAGCTCCACCGTGCCGGCATGCGGGTTGGTGAGACAATCCACGGTCAGCGTCTTCAGGCACTCCGGCTCGAGGCCGGTATCGAGCGTGAGCAGCACGAGCAGCGCCGGCAGATCGCGCGCGAGCAGATGATGGCGGCCATGCAGGTCGTCGATGAGCGTGCTGATCGGCAATCCGCGCCGCATGCGCATGAAATAGAGGCGCTTCAGCGCGGGCTGGTCTGCGACGATAAAGCCCTGCCGCGCGATGATCGCTTCGACATCGGCGCGCGCCCTGGCGACGACAGGGTCGCCCTCATCAGTGCGGTCGTCGGCGCCGAGGCGGCGAAGCATCGCTTCGATATCGGCCCTCGCGGCGTCGCGCAGCGCGCGGGCGACGAAGGGGCTATAGGCATCGCGCGGGGTCGAGCGGCCCGCCGAAGTGGCCAGCGTGTAGCGCAGCCGCTCATGCAGGTCGGGCGCGATCCGATCGGGCCGGTCTGCCTCGATCGCGCGCAGCGTGTTGATGACCTTGCCGACCGTTATGTGCCGGTGGATCGCGCCCATCCCACGCCGTTCGAGCGCGGACGCAAAGCCATCGATATGGACTGCGCGCAGGTCGTTGACGCCGGTCACCTCCGGCGCATCATCGCCAAGCCAGGCGAAGAAGTGGCGATAGACCTGAACATACTGCTTGATGACGCTGGCCGCACCGATGGGGCCGCCGAGCGCCGCCGATCGACGCAGCGCACCGGCGAAAGCGATGGCGAGTGGGCGAGGATCGAGCCCGGTCATATCGACTAGGACCGTTCCGCCATGCCGCGCCTCGATGGTGAACTTGAGGCCGAGCACAGGATCGGGCTGCGATCGCTCCGGCGTGATCGGCGCAAAGGCGACAGGCCGGCCCTTGCGGGGACGCCCGCTCATACGCCTTGCGGCCCCGGCAGTAACGCCAGCAGCTCCTCGACGGCCGCGTCCACCGTATCGGCGCGGGTCGCGATATGGTCGAGGTAGATATAGGTGGTGGTGAGGCTGGCGTGGCCAAGCAGGCGTTGCACCTGTTGCAGCGGGTCGCCCAGGATCAGCCGATAGCTCTCCACCGGCCCCACCGGCAATGCCGCTTCGCGCAGCCGCTGCTGGATCAGCAAGGCGAGCATATGGACTGCGAAGGCGTGGCGAAGCTGGTGCGGGCTGATCGACAGCGGGAAGCCGTTCTGTGCGCACCGCTTGCAGGCGCGGGTGAAGATCACCTCCCACGAGTTGGGGCGGACAGGCTGGCCGACCTCGGTCAGCCATAGCGCCGCCGGCTCGCGGGGCGTTCCATCCTCGTCGCACAGGATCAGGCGGCATCGTTCCTCCGGGGTGCAGATATCGCGCATGCGGTCGAGACCGGCGCGGGTGACAGGGATCGGTCGGTCGAAGCTGGCCGCACCGTCGCGCGCGGCGAACTTGGCCACGCCCGCGGCGCGCTCGACCGCGACATAGGCGGCGATCTGACGAAGCAGCCGGCGTGGGACCAGAACGCTGCGTCCGCGGTCGCCCTTGGTGAGCGGCGGCGGAAGGGGCAACCAAAGTTGTTGGACGTCACCGTCCTCGCGGTCGATCGCCGCGAGCTCGACGGTGAGCAAGCCCGACGCCTCTTCGAGGCGCAGGCCGGTGGTGACGAGAAGATCCGCGAACAGCGCGTTGCGCAGCCCATTACGGTCGCGAGCGCCGGGGCGCTCCGTGCCGTCAGGGGTGAGCCCGCGCAGGCCGACCTCGCGGAAAATGCGGTAGTCGTCCATCGTGACGAACCGGACATCCGATCGCCTGGCGACACGTTCATAGGCATCGTTGCGCGCCGCGATCATGCCGCGACGGCCACCTTGCGCCGGTCGCCACACGGCGCGGCGGCTGAACGGCGCGTCGGCGATCAACCCTTGCTGCTCGCCCCAACGGTAAAGGCGATCGAGGCTGGCGACGGCGCGGTTCCAGCTTGCCGCCGTTATCCGGTGATCGGCATCGTCGCGGCGTCGCTCACGATGATAGGCGTCGACATCGTCGCGGGTCGCAGCCCACACGGTCTTGCCGCAGGCATCGAGAAAACGAAGCCAGACTACGACATCATAGGCGTAGGCGCGAAGCGAGTGCCGCGAGCGGACGCCCGACAGCGGCAGGTCGAGAAAGAAGCGATCCAGATCGGGATCGTAGAGCGCGTCGTCGCGCTGGATCAGCGGCACATGCGCATCGAGGCCCCTGGCCTCGCGACGCTCGCAAACAGTAATGATCGACACCGGCGCGAAGCCCTCCCCCCGGACCCCCCACCCGGAAGCTGACCTTCACACCGATGCGCGCTATGGCCCGGCAGCTATCAGGCTGGCCTCCGCCAGCTCTTGGGTCAGCGCTACGGCCAGCCTGATTACTGCCTACCGTGGGCGTCCATCGCCGACCTTACTGCAATGTTGCGGACGGCGCAGACTGTCCAGATAACGCGACCAACTCCTCGAAGGCGTACTTCTTCGAACCGAAGGAGCCTGAAAGGTCGCGGTTCAAGCGATGCGGCGCTCCACTGGCGTGGGAGCATTCGTGAAGGGCGGTTCGATGCCAATTGATCGGCTCGAAGAAAGCCTGGGGCGGCGGCACCTGCACGTAGTCGCCGGCCGGCACGTAGAAGGCGCGATCGCCGCCGATGCGGAAATCGATCCCGCTTGCCTTGATAAGCGCCTCGACCTGGGGCTCGATCGAGCCTGGCGGAGGCGGCGGCGCGACGATCGCCACGTCCTCGGGCAGGTTCGCACACTGCGCCGAGTTGAAGACCGTGAAGCGCTTCAAGAACGGGATCGCGGCGGCGTCCTCGCCGGTCTCACGCGCGCGCTTCTTCTCGTCGTCCGGCACGAAACGGTCGGCGTAAACAACGGTCGTTCCGTGCTCGCCCTTGCGCACGTTGCCGCCGAGCGCGAGCGCCTGGCGAAACGTCAGCCAGCTTTGACCTGAATATCCATGGGATATGACAGCGCCCCAGAGGATCAGTACATTGATCCCGGAATACTGCCGGCCCGTGGCGGCGTTCCTCGGCATGGCGAGCGGCGCCTTCACCGCGGCCGTGCCCCAGGGCTGGACCCAGGGCAGCCGCCCAGCGTCCAACTCGCTGATGATCTTTGTGGTGATCTCGTCATACAGGCTGGCGCGGCCGGAGCCGGTCTCGTGGCGGTGCTTGAACATCGCGGGTCTCCGCGACGGGTGCCAGGAGCCTCTCTCCCAGCCCTCAACCCGTCACGGAAAACCCGGTCCGCACTCTCCCTCTCCGGCTATGCCGGCGCCAGGGATGGAAGCCCTAAGGGGGGAAGACCCGGCTGCCGGGGCTTCCGCTTTGCCGACAGCCCGGCCCAGCGGGCGGCGCGCCTCAAGGGATGCGATCGAACCATGGGCATCGATGTAGCACGCGCTTCATTTCGTACGGGGGACTTCGAGAACGGTCTCGACGTGGCTATGGTTCTGACCCGCCAGGAAGTCCTGGTTCGAGCCGAATTTGCAGATCGCCGAGCAGACTTGGGTCCATGCCCTCGCCGGCGAGAGTTTGCAGATAGTCGAGCAGATCGTCCTGCCGCGGTTGACCAAAGGCCAGGCGATAGACCGTGAGGCTGCGTTTGAGCCAAGCGAGTCGCGTGACTTCCCGGCTGAACGGCAACATCGGCACGCGCCGTTCGACCCTCACGGAACCTTCGTAGATCCAATAAGGGATAAGATCTGTGTCGACCGCCGCCTCGGATCGCGCGCGCTCGAACATCAGCTTCCATGGATCGTCAGGCGCCTGCCCATAGCCCCTGACGACACCGGCTTGGCGCTCGGCCAGGTTGAGGCGCACGGCGTGCCCCTTGAAGCGGTGGACGCGGCCTTCCCGCTGTTCGAGGTCCACTGGGTTGCCCGGCAGGTTCCAGTGATAGACGCGATAGCAATAGGGATGGAAATCCAGCCCCTCCTGGCCGACCGACGTGGTGGCGAGAACGAACGGCCGGAACGGCGAGTTGAACGCATCGCGCACGCCTCCGAGCCGGGCGACGGCGCCATCCTCGTCCTTGTAGTCGGCGAGCCGCATCGCGAAGCGTCCACGCATCTGGAATTTGCTGATGGCGAGGGCCTCGCCATCGACATGCACGTCATCGACATCGATCTGCGACGGGCGGATGGCCAGGGCCTGGGCCATGGCGCGCGCGACGCCGAAGGCGCGTTCCTCGGCCGGGCGGGCTCCGAGACCTTCGGCATCGACAAGGTAGTGGGCGTATTCGTCCAGGACGGCCTGTAGGTTGTGCTCGGCGCAATAGACCAGCACGCGGCGCCAATAGTGATCGTCGGTATCCCGCCGCAGCAGGGCGACCGCGTCATGCTGGTTGAACAGCGCCCTGAACGACCAAGCGACTTCAGCGGCGGCGCTGAGCAGGCGCGGGTCGTCCCACGCCAGCTCGGGCGCGATCCGCTTGAGGGCGCGAAGCGCGCAGACGGCCGGACTGCCGAGCGCCACGTCGACCAGCAGGTCTGGAAGATCGGCGGACGATGCGCCGATGTCGTGCGCCTTCACCGCCGCCGCAAGCTCGGCGACATGATCCTGAAAGGCGTCTTCGCTCGCCAGGGCGCGCATGCCATGGGGCGTCTCCAGCCAGACGCGGGACCGCGCGCCCAGCAGGTCATCGACCACGGCGGGAGCGGCCCACTCGGCGCTGTTGGCGTCCTGCCGCGACGCCGCCCCTATTCGCAGAGCCTCGAGGGCGGGCTTGAGGCGGTCGACGATGGCGGCGCGCATGTCCTCCTGCGACAGGGCGGCCTCGGTTTCACTGAAAACCGCGAGCGGATCGGCCAGCTCGGCCAGAGCCGGCGATGGATAGATCAGGAGCAGCGCGCGCAAACCCACAAGCCGCCCCTGATCCTGTCGGAACTGCAAGGGACGCAGACGATGTTGCTCGAAATAGCGTCGGCCGGCTTCGCCGACGCCCATGCGCCGTTCGGCTTCATAGGACAGCAGGGCTGCAATCGCGTCGGGCACCATGGACCAGGCCGAAAATATCAGCGCCTTGGTCAGCGGCGTGCCGGATCGCCCGTCGCCGTAATAGGGCATGGCGGCAGGTATCCAGAGATTCTGTTCGAGACGCTGGCCGAAGATGTCGTCCATGATCGCGCGCATGCGGCCATTGGCTGGCTCCAGCGGCGCATAGGCGTCGATAGCGTCGTGATCGAGCATGGTCGGCCGAGCGGCCTGGATGGCGTCTCGGAGGGTCGCCGAGGGCGCCTCCGCCTCCTCCGTCAGAAGCTGCTTCAGGCTGTAGTGGCGCATGAAGTTGAGCAGGTAAGGCGCGGATTTCCAGTATTCGATGATCTCCGGCGCATCGAGCGTGCGGGCCACTTGCGACAAGGCCGACGCCTGCGCGAGATCGGCGGGGTCGACCGAGACCGTGATGACGGGCTCGCTCATCATGGAGTCGCGTTCGATCGTGGACGCGACCCGCTCGGTTCGGGCAATCACTTTGCGCAGGCGCTGTTCGATGGCCTGGCGCGCCTCGACCGCTGCAGCGTGCGATTGCGGCAGGGTATGCAGAAGGCTGCGGAAAGCGCGCATCTCGCGCGAGAGCGTGGCTGCCACCTCCGGCCCTTTTTCGCGGCCATAGAGGAAGCTCAAGGTTTCGAGGAAATCCTGATAGTGGTCACCCTCGTCGGGCTCGTCGCCGGCGAGCGTGAGCATCCGATAGGGCGTCGCGGAGAGCAGGAGGGTGCGGGCGACATGCCCGTCGCCGCCGGAATAGTCGAACAGTTCGCGCGCGAGGATCGCCGCGTCGCTGTCGCCGTGCAGCAGATCCCGAAATCGCTGGAACTCGTCCATGATGATCAGGTCGGGTTGCAGCGCGTCCACGCAGGCATGGGAGAGCTTGGCGCGCAACCGGGCGACCAGGCTGTTACGCGGCTGCGTCATCTCCGGGGGATAGCTGTCCCGGCGGCGCGGGAAGAGTTCGCAGACCCGTTCGAGTGCCTCGAAGAGGTCGCGATCCGCCTGCACGTCGCGACGGAAGCGCCCGATGATGCTCTTGTCGACCCCTTCGAGGGTGAGCGTGTCCACCGCGCGGTTCCAGCCGTCGATGCCGGCCGTGACCTGCAACAGATTGTGCAGGCCCCGCGGGCGCGAAACGAGGTCGTGCAGGAGATGGTGCAATAGGGCGCGTTCCTGCGTCACGCCCGTCGCGGAGCGCAGATCGAAGGTCGTGCCCGGCGTCAGGCTGATGAAGTTCACCTTGTTGGCGTCGAGGCCGACCTGATCGCGCAATTGCAGGGGAACCAGGGTCATGCGGGTCGGCAGGGCCAGCTCGCGCCGCCCGAGGACGTTCAGCCGGTTAAGGTTCTGGGCGGCGATCGCCTGATTCGAACAGATGTAGAGGATGTCGATCCGTTTGGTGCTGTCCCACAGGTGCTCGATCATGCGGGCGATGACGCCGCGCGCCACCATCGTCTTGCCGAGGCCGACTTCGTCGGCGACCAGGAACTGGCGGACGGGATCGTCCTCGCCGTAGAGCCGATCGAAGACATAATCGACGGTGCGCCGCTGAAAGACCTTGAGAGGCGCGAGCGCCGCGTCGGCGCGGAACCGTTCATTCGGCATGAGCGGCGTCCTGCGTGGCGAGCGCAACCCGGAAGGTGTTCCAGAGCGCGCGGAACTCTGCCGGAATCGGATCGGTATCGGCGCCGTCGCCGGTTTCCAGGCGTGCGATCAGCCGTTCGATGGCGCGGAGCTGGTCGCCGCCCCGGCAGAAGGCGCGAACCATCTCTTCGAGAATCGGCGCGTCGTCGGTAGCCGCGCGCCACGCGCCCTGACCGGACCCATCCTGCGCCGCCAGCGCGGCGGCGAAGGGATCGCCCAATTCAGAGAGGAGTAACCGGAGATAGCGGAAGAAGGCGTCCTTGCTGTCGATCACCCAGCGCAGGATGGCGGCATGGCGCTCGGCGGGCAGCCCCTCCATCATAAGCCCGGTGCTGAACAGGATGGTGACATTCTCCGTCTCGTCCGTCAGGTGGCAGGCGAGGAAGCGCGTGAGATCGACCAGCGGCATTGCGCCAAGGTCGACGGGTTGTCCCAGCCGAAGAGGCTCCAACACATCGCGCGCATGACCGTCGCCTCGCGTGATCGGCCAAACCCGCAGGACGCCGATCCCCGAAAGGGACAACGGCTTGGACGGCGCCAGCCAGACCCGCCAGGCGGGCGCGCCATCGGCGTTGGGCTCGGCGCGCTCGCAACGGAGCGTGAGGCCGCTTTGGCAAATCTCTCGCCGGGCCAGGTCTAATCGCGCCTCGGCCGCGCGTTGCGCGGCGTCGGCGGTGTTCATCTCGTCGCGGACGAATGGCCGCGTCAGCCGGCCGAACCCCTTCTCGCCAAGGATTTCCTCGACGCTGCCGACCCGCGACCGCTTGCCGGTCAGGGTCGCGAAGATCTCGACATTGCCGCCCGTCAGCAGCGCCGGGCGCGTGGCGTTTCCTGAGCCGACCGTGATCGCGGTGTCCCAGCCGCGCTCGGCGACGAACGCCTTTGCGTGGAGCCCTTGCAAGGCCGTTGCGTCGGTCTCCTCGCCATCTTCCGTGGCAGCCATCTCGTCGAGCACGACAACGCGCGCGAAGCCGTCCAGCGTGGCGCCGGACACCTGCGCGAGTTCGTCGGAGCGTCCGATGAAGATCGGCTTTTCGGCGCTGGGCAGGCCGGCGAGCAGCGACAAGGTCTGGTCATCGCAAAAGGGCGAGACCACGCCCAGCCGCACGCAAGGTTCCGGGCGCCACGGCTTGCCGCCGAGGCCGTTGACCGCGAAGGAGACGCTCTCGAATGGCTCGGGCAAGCTCCATTCGGCGCGCCGTATGTCTTCGGCCAGCTCGTCGACAAGGGTCTTCGTACCGTCGGGAGCGCCGACGGTCGCCAGGTCGGGGAGCTGGCGAAGGAAGTCGGCGACCGGGCGGTTGATGGCTTTGGGCTGCTTGGAGATCACGCCGTCGAGGGTGGCGGCAATATCCCAGGAGCGGTCGCGCGTCAGGTTTCGGGAGAGGATGAGCAGGCGCAGGCGCGCCGGGTCTTCGGGCCGCAACGGCGTGAAGCGCAGCGCCCACATCTTGGGGTGGAAGGCGCCGCCGTGAGGGGCGGAGACCTCGACCACGATGCGTTCGAGCAGCGAGCAAAGGCGGGAATGGGGACGGACGCTCGCCTGGATGTGGCCGGCGTCGGTGAAGACAACGAGGCGGCCGGCGATGCGCTCGGCGCCTTCCAAGAGCGCCAGGGGATGAGAAAGGATCTCGTCGCGATTCTCTGCGGCGAACAGCGCCAGACTGACCGGCACGGCGAGCGCGGTCTCGAAGTCGAGCGAGAAGGTCGTGGCGACCGCCGCGTCGAAGACGTAGCCCGCCGGCGGCTGGAGATTGGCACCGTAGAGGGTTCGCTGTTCGGGATCGAGACTGCGCCTATTCAGCATGGGCGAGATCCCGCAGGTGCGATTTGGCCTGCGCCCAACGGAAGGTGAGGCGGTCGGCGCCGGATGCGCCGGTCCAGCGGTCGCGCACGGCGTGATTGGCGTAGCGGGACTGGCTGGTTTTCAGCCGACGCTCGCGCTCTTCGACAAGTTGCCGCGCCGCAGGCGACGCGATCACCTGCTCCGTCCCGGCCAGAACCAGCTCGCGCCACTCGGTCACAAAGCGCTTGGCGGCTGGCCGGACAGCGTGCGCGGGGTGCTCGACGACGTTCCAGAAATCATCGAGCGACCATGCGCGGACGGCGCCAGGATCGAGTTCGTCGCTCCAGTCCGCAAGCCGTTCGCGATAGTCGTCGATCCAGTCGTTGCGCTGGCGCAGCTCGCTGAGCGCGAGATTGTAGAGCAGCGCCGCGCCGTACATCACATGGGAGAATATTTCTCCATGCTGGACGAGGCGGCGCGCGGCGGCCGGAAACGCCGACAGGTGAGGATGGGTCCAGATATAGTCGCAGTCCGCGTCGATGCCTTCACGCGCCAGCATCGTGAGCAGCGCCGCCGGTTGGCTGGCGACCAGGCGGTCGATGAGGAACTGCGCCTCGTCCGTGGTCAGGCGGAAGACGGCGCGCTCGAGCAGGTCGCTTGGCGGCTGCGGCAAGGCCGGGTTCCAGACAGTGGGCGTCTGGGCGCCCGCCAGGGCGTCTTCGCCGCTGGAGGCGCCGTGGGAACGGCCGCGGCCGCGCAAGGCGACGAATAGGCTGTCGAGCGAGCCCGGAAAAACCCGGACGCCCCACGCGCCCAGCCCCGCCCAATAGACCGAGCTGGGCAGCCGCTGGAGCCGCGGTCCCGCATCGCGGCCGATGATGCCGTTGGACTCGCCGCCGGTTTTCAAGGCGTCGGCAAGCCGGATCTCGGTGTCTCGCGCCTCGGCGCGGAGCTGCGCCTCGGGGACTTGGCGTTTCTCCAGCGCCCGATAGAGCCACGGTATGAACAGCATGTAGCGCAGGCGGGTCTGGATCGTGCTCGTGCCCGGAAACAGGTGATCGGCGATGGAATCCCGGATCGCGCCAAGCCCCAGCTCGTCGCGGGTCTCGCGCTCCTGAAAGAGCGCCATGATCCGTTGCGCGCGCTGTCGCTCGGCCTCGTCGAAATCAATCCAAGCGAGAGACGACATGGGGTCAGGCCGCCTCGCTCTCGGTCGGCGTCGTCGGCAGGACCGGGATGACCGCGCCCGAGGTCATGAGCACGATCAGCCCGCGCTCGGCGCGGGTCATATCGAGATAGGCGCGCACCTGCGCGCGATAGTGATCGAGCGTGCCGGGGGCTGGCGACACATCGCTTTTCCAGTCCACGACGACGGCGGGGCGACCCTCGGCCGTCAGGGTCAGGGCGTCGGCGATCCCGGCCGTTGCGGTTTCCACACCATCGACCGCCTGTGCGGCATAGACGGGAAACTCGGCCAGAAGGCCCGGCCGCAAGGCCGCGATGTCAGGCAGGGCCAGAGTCCTGATGACACAGGCCGCCAGTTCCTGGGCCGACAGTCCCGTCGCCGGGTCATCGACCGGAGACCGGCCGAGGGCGCGGATGAGTTCGGCGGCCCGTTGCGCCAGGGTGGCTCCGGCCTCCTGGGTTTCGCCGGTCAGAACCTCTTCCATGAGCTTGTGCAGGATCAGCCCGCGTTCGCGGCCGCCCTGCACTGGGGCGGTGGCGTCCAGCTCGGGGGGCTGGTCGTCGGCCGATCCTATCCAGAGGGCCGCCTCTTCTTCCCGCAGCACGCTCCCAGCGGCGTTTTCGTCGCGGCTAGGGGCGAGCCAGGTCAGCCGTGTTTGCCCGGCAGCGATGGTTTCGGCTTCGGCCGCGAAGCTCGCGCACGTCTGGGCGTTGGCCGCTCCGGCCGCCGTCGCCGTGAAACCGGCGGGCAAATGGGAGACGTCCAGTCCGGGCAGCGCGGCGAGCGACAGATCGACGAGACCGATCCAGGCGGATTTCGACGGCGTGGCGTCGAGCCGGGGCAGGACGAGGAGTTCGCGAGCGCGGGTGGCCGCGACATACCAGAGCCGGATGCGTTCGCGGTCCAGCTCGTCCTTCTCCGCGTCACGCGCGGCGTCGTAGCCCTCGGGCGGGACGCCCAGGACCGGGCAATAGAAGGTCTCCGTCTGGCGGTCGATGACCGCGCTCTCGGGCGCCATGACGCCGGTCATGGTGTTGACCGGAATGACGATCGGCCATTCCAACCCCTTGGCGGCGTGCATGGTGAAGAGCGCGACCGCTTCTTCCTGCGCGTCGGGCCGTCCCTCGACGGCGCGCGCCTCATCGGACCACGCCGCCGTCATCGCCTCGGCGAAGGCGCGCAGGCCGCGCACGGCGTAGCCCGTCGACAGGCTGAGATAGAGATCGACATTGGCGAGCGCGCGCTCGGCCTGGCCGCGATGGCGTTCGAGGAGGAGGGGACGCACGCGCATCACATCCACGGCCTGCGAGAGCAGTTCGTGCGGGGTCGTGCTGTTGCCGCGCCGGGAAAGCGATTGCAGCCGCTCGATGACCTCGCGCGCGAGCGGATGCCCGATGACGGCGGGGTCGATGCTGAGGTCCAGACGCGGAATCCGATCGGGCTTCTCCTCTGAGCGCGGAAGCCCCCAGATGATGTCCAGGAGTTCTTCCTCGGTGAGGCCGACCAGAGGCCCGCGGAGCAGCGCGCCGAGCGCCAGCGTGTCGCGGCGATCGGCGAGGACGCGGGTCAGCGCGATCAGGTCCTGGACCTCCTGGCGGCGGAACAGCCCCTTGCCAGCCTGGGTCGCCACGGGGACGCCGCGGCGTTCCAAGGCTTCCTCATAGCGCCACAGCTCCGCGCCGGTCGGCGCCAGCAAAGCGATGTCGCCCGGCTGGCAGGGGCGCTCGGCGCCGCTGCGACGATCGATGATGGGGTGGCTTTCGATCAGCCGGGCGCAAAGCTCGGCGATGGCGTCGGCTTCGGCGTCACGCTGCTGCTCGGCGGTGGCCTTGCCATTTTCATCGGCCACGGCGATGTCGAGGGCCGCCACGCACAGGCCGCCGCGATCGTCATGGAACGGATCGAGCGCGGTGAAGCCGGGCTGGCCATCGGCCGAGAGCGCGACCTCGAAGCGCTCGTTGACGAAGGTGAGGATCGAGGCGCAGGAGCGGAAATTGGTGGAGATCGACAGGAGGCTGCCGGGGTCCTGGGCGCTGTATGCGTCGCGCGCCTGCACATAGGCGCCGACATCGGCTCCCCGGAAGCGATAGATCGCCTGCTTGGGGTCGCCGACCAGGAAGAGCGCGCCTGGCCGGATGCGGAACCCGGTCCAGCCGTCCGCGCCATCGACCGGCTCGCCGCAAAGGCGCCAGAAGATCTCGGTTTGCAGGGGATCGGTGTCCTGGAACTCGTCGACGAGGACGTGGGCGAAACGCTGTCCGAGCGCCCGGCGGACGTCGTCATGGTCGCGCAGCAGATCGCGCGCGGCGAAAATCAGATCGTCGAAGTCGAGCTGGGCGCTGGCGCGCTTGTGGTCGCGATAGCGTTGCAGGATTGGACGCGCTTCGTCGATCAGCGCCGCCAGGGCGTGGCCGGCGGCGGCCTGCACAAGCGAGACCCAGGCGTCGCAGCAGGCGGTGTAGTGGACCTCGGCGGCGTCGTTCAGCCGATCGCCGTCGGCCTTGGAGAGACCGGCCTGCTTCGCCGCGGTGGCCCATTTGCCCTTCTTGCGGAAGGAGGCGAAGGCGCCGGCCTTGGTGCAAAGGTCCGGGTGGGGACGCGAGGTCAGGAGCCGGACCAGGCCCGAAGGCGTTGCGGGATCGGGGCCGTTGGCCAAGGCGGTCGCCATCTCGGCCAGCCGCTCGACGATCGCTGCCGTTTCCGGCTCGGCCGCCGCCGCGCCATCGATGAAGCCCGCAAAGTCGGCGGTGGTCTGGCGGAACGCAGTCAAGTGGCCGCCAAGCGCGGAGACGGGCGGAGCCGAGAGCATGCGGCGGCGGCGCAGATTCTCGGCGATTTTATGAATGAGCGCCACGGTCTCGCCGGGGCTGTGCAGCACCATTTCAGCCAGGATGCCGCCCTGCCCGCCGGCCAGACGCTCGCGCAGCCAGCCGTCGACGATTTCGAGGAAGGTGAGGTCGGCCTGGTTGCGGTCCATGACGCCGGCGCCGGGATCGATGTCGGCCTCCGCCGGATAGGGCTTGATCAGCCGCTGGCAGAAGCCGTGGATGGTCGAACAGGTGATCTCGTCGATCGCGGCGCTGGCGGCGGCGAGGTTGTCGCGCTGGACTTGGGACAGACCATTGGGCAGCGCCACGTGCAGTTCGGGCGCGATTTTGCCGGCCGTGAGGTCGGCGACAAACTCCCGGACCCGCGACAGCAGCTCGCTCGCGGCGAGTTCGGTGAAGGTGACGGCGGCGATAGCGCGCGGGGGGACGCCTTCAGCGAGCATAACGGCGATGCGGCCGGCCATGACGGCGGTCTTGCCCGAACCTGCACCAGCCTCAACCAGGATCGACCGATCATGGAGGCTGATCGCATCGCGGCGCGCGCCGTCGTCCTTCAGCACCTTGGACACGCTGCTCATTATTCCGCCTCCCAGACCTGAGCGACTTCGCCCAGCCGTGCTGTCGCGGCCGGGAGCTTGCGTTTGCAATATGTGGCGCTGGCGTTCGCCGGCAGGGCGAAGGCGAGGTCGTCGTAGTCGCCGCCGGTGTCCGGGCCAGGCAGGGCCGCACCGCCGGAGAGGCTGGTCCTCGCCGCGCGAAGGTAGCCGGCGATCTCCGTCAGCACCGCCTCGGGATCGTCGAGCTGGAGGTCGACCGGCTCGCGCGGGTAGAGCAGCGAGGCGCTGATGGCGACATCGTCGCCGAGGAGCGCCTTCACCGCGAAGGCGTAGAGGCAACGCTGAAGCTCGCGTCCGCCGTTCAGCCGGATTTCGCGGCGCGGCGGCCTGCCTGTCTTGTAGTCGCGCACGAGCGCGCGCTTGCCATCGCCCGAAATGTCGAGCCGGTCGATATAGCCGGCGATGTTGAAGCCGGTGTCGGGAATCGTGACCGGCGCACTCGCATCCCAAGGCGTCTGCGCGTCGGATTTCGGCTCCGAGCCGCCGAACGGCACTTCGCCGTATGCGCGCGCGCCGGGCAGGACATCATCGCCATAGGTCAGGGCGCGGCCCGCCATTACGCGGGCGTCGTCGAGGGTGCGACTCCAGATGACGGCCGGCGGAACCGGACGTTCGCTTTCCCAATCGCTGGCGACGGCTTGCGCGGCGCGGGCCACCGCCGCTTCGACGGTCTCCGCGTCGGCGGCAGCGAGCCCGCCTCCGCCCTCAAGGTCGCGCAAGGCGCGGTCGAGCACCATGTGGACGAGGTCGCCGATCCCAAGCGCGTCGAGCACGAGCGGTTCGGCGCTGCTCTGCGGTTCGCGCCAGCCGAACGCATAGACCCACACGAAGCTGAGCGGATTGCGCAGCAGGCGGCGAAGCGAGCTGGCCGACTGGGTGCGGCCGAGGATGGTGAGAACGAGCGGATGATCCGCCCGCACGAGCCCGTCATGCGGAGTGATCTCCGCCTGCCGCCAATCTCGCCAGCAGCCCTGCGCGCAAACCGCCTGCGGATCGGCGGCGAACTCCTGGGGCCGGGCCATGAGCCGGTCGGTCTCGCTGAAGGCGTGTGCTGGCACGGCGTTTCGGCGGAGGTAGGTCCCGTCGCCACGCCCGGCGAGCAGCGGGCTGCGTCCCAGGAGACGCCCGTCGCTGTCGCGCCGGGCGCGAGAGAGAACGATGGTCTCGGCCGTTGTGGCGAGGATCGTCTCGAAGTCGCGGCGGTCGGCGAGGTTGACCGGCAGCGGATCGAGCACCGGGGTCGGGATGATATGGTCCGGGATCAGCCGGTCCTCGGCGATGCCGCGCGGCCAGCGCGAGGAGGTGAGGCCCAGCAGTCGTACGAAGCGGCGGGGTGACGCCGCGAGCGCGCTGGCCGGCATCCACGCGACAGAGACGCATGCTTCCAGCCCGTCATCCTGCTTCAGGGTTTCCAGCGTCGCATCGATCGAGGCGGCGGGGCCGGCGAGCAGCGCCTTGCGCCAGACCGCGAGCGCCCGGCCCTTGAGGAAGGCTTCTCCGATCTCGCCAGCAGCCTCCGATCCTTTCGCCAGGGTCTCGACCGCTGCGCGCAGCGCTGCCGCGTGGTCGGTGCCGTCGGGCCAGTCCTCCGGCGTCAACCGGGCCAGCAGGCGATTCCAGGCGCCCGGCGTCGAGAGCGGCGCATCGGTCGGCAGAACCCGCAGCCAGCCTTCGGGGAGGGTCTCAAAAGGTCCGCTGTCTCGGCAGAGAGCCGCGAGGCGCCGCAGCCGCGACTGCGACAGGCCGCGGACCACAATGTCGGCCAGCGCCGCGGACGCCTGGCCCTCGCGGGTGGTGACGGTGCGGACGCCGTGGACGAAGTGCAGATCGATGTTGGCGTCAGCGCGCAGGGCCAAGAAATGATCGTCATAGTCGGCGGGCGAAGCTGTCGCGATGGCGATCTCCGAGGGCGAGACGCCCGACGCGAGCAGGCTTCGCGCCCAGCGCATCGCCTCGATTGCCTCGTGATAGGCTGTCGCCGCGCTGACGGCGCTGATACCCGGCGCTTGCGTCTGCGCGCGCGCGACCATAACGCCCGTGCCGTCGAGCCATACGGGAACGCTTCTGGGGCCGGCCGTCCACTGGACGGGGATATGGGCGGTAAGGGCATGGAGCAGCGGCCGCCAGCAGGGCGAGAGTTCGGTGAGGCCGATGATCTCCATCCGACCGAGGACCACCGGCGCGTGACCGATGCGGGCGGTTGCGGCGGCGACGATGTCCAGGGGGCGCATCATGCCGGACGGAAGCTGATCGAGGACGGCCGCTTCCAGGCACGCGATGGCGCCGAGACGCGGATGATCGACGGCGCGCGCGGCCAGGTCGATTCCGGCACGCCAGGCTTTGTGGAGCGTATCGGCCGCCGCGTCGATCATACCGGGGAGAGCCTTGATGCTCTCCAGCTCGCCCATCGGCGTCGCCGGCAGAGCCGCTTGGATGGCGGCGCGCAGACTCTCATCGTCGATGGGTCGGACGAAGCCGCCGGCAAGCCGGACCGCCGCTTGCTCGAAAGACATGATCTGGAGGCCATGACGACCATTGCGGGCCGCCGCCAGGCGACCTTCCCTCATGGCGAGACGGCCGTGAACGACTAGGGTGGATCGACTCGCAACGGCCATGGCCGCTCTCCTTCCGGGAGCTACTTCTTGTTCGGACGCTGGGTCAGCGCCGTAGCCCGCCCGCGAATTGTCCTCTTGCACGTATGGCCCCCAACGCGCACGCCGATCATTGTTGACCGGCGCCGCAGATGGAGATAATAATTACACGCATCGCGTCGATATGTCCATATAGTTTTGATGCTCATCTGACGACGCGGAGGTGGGGGAGCGATGCCGGGAGGCGAGGCGGTGCTGAAATGGGGCGTGGAGCGCCGGCTCGAATTCATCGAGTTCCGACTTTACTGGGAAGGCGGCGTGAATCGCTCGGACATCATCGAAGCTTTCGATGTGTCCGTTCCGCAGGCATCAAAGGATCTGACGCTCTATCAAGAACGGGCGCCGCACAACGCCGTCTACGACAAGAGCGCCAAGCGCTATGTTGCGAGCAACGAATTTCAGCCCTGCTTTCTGAAACCAGATGCCGGTCAATACCTCAACCAGCTTCGGTCCGTTGCTGAAGGCATTTTGTCCTCGTCCGAATCCTGGATCGCCCGCTCCCCTCCCTATGCCGGGCCGCCCGTGCCGGCCCGCGGCGTCAACAACAATACGTTGCGAACGGTGCTTGCGGCGATCCGCCAAAACCAAGCAGTCGAGGTCAAATATCAATCGCTCTCCAGCGATGATCCTCGCTGGCGATGGATCGCGCCACACGCGGTAGGCTTCGACGGGTTCCGGTGGCACACCCGCGCCTTCTGCGAGGTCGATAAGTCGTTCAAGGACTTTCTCCTCTCACGCATCATCGAGACGAGGTCGGTTCGTCCGAGCGGGGCATCGCCGGCGGATGATACCGATTGGAATGAACTCACCACGCTGGAAATAGGGCCGCATCCGGACCTTTCCGAAAGCCAGAAACGGATCATCGCCCTCGACTACGGAATGCGAGGTGGGCGGGCCCAAATTCAGGTTCGAAAGGCGCTTCGCTACTACGCGCTGAGGCGACTTGGCCTCGACACCCCGCCGGAGGCGCGGCGCCCACAGGACCAGCAGATCGTGCTTCTGCGAGAGGGGGGTGTCGATGAAAATCATCGATAACACCTCTCTGCTTCTCGGCGACGATCTGAAGGCGACGGTGGGACGCGGTGCGCGACTGAAGATCGCGGCGTCATGCTTCTCGATCTACGCCTTCGAGGCGCTCAAATCGGAGTTGTCGAGGGTCGAGAGCCTCCAGTTCATCTTCACCGCCCCCACCTTCGTGCCGATGGATGTGACCGACCGTTTACGCAAGGAGCGGCGAGAATTCTTCATCCCCAAGACGGCGCGCGAGCGGGGGCTTTACGGAACCGATTTCGAGATCCAGTTGCGCAACAAACTGACGCAGCGTGCGGTCGCCCGCGAATGCGCCGAGTGGATTCGGAAGAAGGTGCGCTTCCGGTCGAACACGACCAAGGCCCCGATGCAGCAGTTCATCCATGCGGGTTCGGATGCCGGCGACGTCGCCTATATGCCGATCAGCGGCTTCACAGCGGTCGACCTGGGCTACCAGAAGGGCGACGCGATCTCGAACTTCGTCAGTCGAATCGACGATGCCGCTCACACGCAGGTTTATCTTCAACTCTTCAACCAAATATGGAACGACGACGAAAAGGTCAGCGACGTAACGGCCGCGATCTGCGACCACATCGAGTCGGTCTACCAGGAAAACTCCCCCGAGCGGCTTTATTTCCACATCCTCTACAACATCTTCCAGGACTTCCTCGAGGAAGTCGATCAGGACGCGCTGCCGAACGACCTGACCGGCTACAAGGACACGCTCGTCTGGAACAAGCTGTTCAACTATCAGCGCGACGCGGCGACTGGCATCATCAACAAGCTGGAGATGCACAACGGCTGCATCCTGGCGGACAGCGTCGGTCTCGGTAAAACCTTCACTGCGCTGGCGGTGATCAAATACTATGAGCTGCGCAATCGGTCGGTTCTGGTTCTCTGCCCGAAGAAGCTTGCCGATAACTGGCGAAACTATAACACCAACCTGACGACCAACATCTTCGCCAAGGACCGATTCAACTACGACGTCCTGTGTCACACCGATCTCTCCCGCACCTCAGGAGAGTCGTTCGGTATCCCGCTCAACCGCGTGAATTGGGGTAACTACGACCTCGTCGTCATCGACGAGTCGCACAATTTTCGGAACAACGACGTCTTCAAAGACCGGGAGACACGCTACCAGAAACTGATGAACAAGGTCATCCGCTCCGGTGTGAAGACCAAGGTTCTGATGCTCTCGGCGACGCCGGTGAATAATCGGTTCAACGATCTGCGCAATCAGCTTGCCCTGGCCTACGAAGGGGAATCCGAAAACCTCAGTCGACACCTCAAGACCAAGACGGGGGTCGAGGAGATATTTCGGCGCGCCCAGAAGGCCTTCAATGCCTGGTCGGAGCTTCCGCCACAGGAGCGGACGGCGGCCGCCATCCTCAAGGCGCTCGAGTTCGATTTCTTCGAACTGCTGGACGCGGTGACGATCGCCCGGTCACGCAAGCATATCGAGACCTTCTACGACACGAAGGACATCGGAAAGTTCCCGCAGCGCCGAAAGCCGCTGTCTCATCAGTGCCCGATCACCCACCGGGCCGACGTGCTCGGGCTTAATGACATCTTCAGCCACTTGTCGGTGCTCAAACTCGCTGTTTACGCCCCGATCAGCTACATCCTGCCAAGCCGGCTGCGCAAATACGAAGAGATCTACGACACTCAGGTCGAGGGCGGGCGCGGCAAGCTGCGCCAGGCGGATCGGGAGCGGAGCCTTCAGGCTCTCATGACCACCAACCTGCTCAAGCGGCTGGAAAGTTCGGTTGAAGCCTTTCGGCTTACTTTGCGTGCGCTGAGTGGGAACATCGCGCAAACGCTCGAAGCAATCTCGACCTTCGAACGAACTGGCGGTTCGGCGAGTGTCACCGATCATCTCGACGATCCTGGCTTCGATGCCGACGATGAGGACCTCACCGGGCTCGACGAGTTCACGGTCGGCAGGAAGATCCAGATCAGCCTCGCGGATATGGACCTGCCGTCGTGGAAGCACGACCTTGAGGCCGACCTCGCCCTGATCCGGGACCTGATTGCCTCGATGGACAAGGTCGGTCCCGACGACGACGCCAAGCTTCAGCACCTCAAGGACGTCATCACCCGCAAGGTGGACGAGCCGCTGAACCCCGGCAATCGCAAGGTTCTCATCTTCACCGCCTTCGCCGACACGGCGAAGTACCTCTATGCCAACCTGACGCCGGCCTTCCTGAAATCTCACGGACTCAATTCCGGCCTGGTGACGGGTTCCGACGCGCCGAAGACCACGCTGAAGAAGAGTTACGATTTTCAGTCCGTCCTGACGCTGTTCTCCCCGCGCTCGAAGGAAAAGCACCTGGTCCTGCCGCATGAGGCTGGCGAGATCGACATTCTGATTGGCACGGACTGCATCTCCGAAGGCCAGAACCTTCAGGACTGCGACTACCTGGTCAATTACGACATCCACTGGAACCCGGTGCGGATCATCCAGCGCTTCGGGCGCATTGACCGTATCGGGTCGCCGAACACGCAAATCCAGCTCGTCAATTATTGGCCGGACATCTCGCTCGACGAGTACATCAACCTCAAGGAGCGCGTCGAAAACCGCATGATGATCGCCGATGTCACGGCGACCGGCGACGACAACGTGCTCACGGCCAAGAGCAGCGACATCGCCTACCGGAAGGACCAGCTCAAGCGCCTCCAGGAAGAGGTGATCGAGCTGGAGGATGTGCGGACGGGGATTTCGATCACTGATCTCGGCCTCAATGATTTCCGCATGGATCTCCTGAACCACATCAAGGAGAACGGCGACATCGAGCATCTGCCCAACGGCATGCATGCGGTCGTGCCGGCACAGCCGGCGCTCGGGCTGCTGCCGGGCGTGATCTTCGCACTGAAGAACATCCACGACAGTGTAAACATCAACCAGCAGAACCGCCTTCACCCCTATTACCTGGTCTATGTCGGCCGCGACGGGGATGTCGTTGTCGACCATACCGAGGTGAAACGGCTGCTCGATCTGATCCGCACGAGTTGCCGGAGCCACCCGGAGCCGATCCAGGCGGTTTGCCGCCTGTTCAACGAGAGGACGCAGGATGGCCGGAAGATGGAGCAATGCTCCGCGCTTCTGAGCGCGGCCATCCGTTCGATGATCGAGGTGAAGGAGGAGAAAGACCTCGATAGCCTGTTCAGCGGCGGACGGACCACGGCGCTAGTCCACACCATCGCCGGGCTCGACGATTTCGAGCTGATCGCCTTCCTCGTGGTCGAGGAGGCGCCTGCATGACCGTCCTCTTCGACTATCCCAAGGCCGCCGCCTTCGGGCGCGTGGTATCCAAGACTAGGATCTATGAACACGCTGGCGCCAGTACCGCGCTGAAGGACTTGTTCGTCACACAGGTTGATCAGATCGTCTGGAAATTCAAGCTCGCGCCCGAGACCATCAACCTCGCCGCCACGCGGACGGTGAGCGAGATTCAGGTGTTCGGGATCAGCCTGCGGACGAACAAGCTGGACGAAGAGGTGCTGCGCGCCATTGACCGCGCAATCCCCTTTCCGTTGCTGTTCGAACTCGCCTGGTCGGGCAAGCGGAAGGCGGTTGCCGCCTTCAAGCGGCCGAGCGAGGCGGATGCGACCAAGTGGGTGGTCAGCGAGTATTTCGCGACCGACTGGGCGCCAGACGATGCGCCGCGCCAGCCCCTGCCGGTCGCGCTCAATCTCGGCGGACTCTACGACGCGATTCTCACGGCCATGATGCCGGTGTCGAAGGCGGCGGGCGAAGACATTCAGACGCGCGTAGCGCGCATGGAAGCGATCCGGGCCAAGACCCGAGAGGTAGACCGGATCAAGGCGCGGCTGGGCCGCGAAAAGCAATTCAACAAGCGGGTCGCTATCAACGCGGAGCTGCGGATGGCCAAGCAGGAGCTGGATCGCTTGGCCATGGGTGAGCCCATCCGTGCTGTGACGAGCGAGTAAGAGGACGACGTATGGAAAAGCTGAAGATGCACAGCCCCGACATATCCCTGGAGAACATCGCGAAAATCCGCGAACTGTTCCCCGGCTGTGTGACCGAAGCGCACGACGAGGCGACCGGGAGACTGCGACTGGCTTTGGACTTCGACCAGCTTCGGCAGGAGCTAAGCGATCACATCGTGGAAGGATCTCAGGAGCGCTATCGGTTGGACTGGCCGGGGAAAAGAGAGGCATTGGCAACAGCTAATGCGCCGATCGCCAAGACTCTCCGCCCCTGCCGTGAACAAAGTGTTGAGTTTGATAACTCAAAAAATTTATTCATCGAGGGAGACAACCTGGAAGCTCTAAAGCTCCTTTTGGAAATATACCTCGGAAAGATAAAGGTAATTTACATAGATCCGCCCTACAACACGGGACGCGATTTCATTTACGACGACGATTTTTCAGAAGATTTGGAGGCGTACTTTAAGCGGTCGCAGCAAGCTGATGACAACGCGGAGCGCCTTGTCGCAAATACAGAAGCCAATGGTCGATTTCACTCTGATTGGCTTACGATGATGTATGCACGCCTGCGGCTCGCGCGGTCGCTCCTGAAGGATGACGGTGTCATTTTTATCTCGATAGACGATAATGAGTCAGACAATCTTCGAAAGCTCTGCAGTGAGATATTTGGCGAGGAAAATTTTGTTGCTCAGATAATATGGCAGAAAGTCTTTTCGCCAAAAAATACTGCACAATGGTTCTCGGAAGACCACGATTACGTACTCGTGTACGCTAAGCAAAAGGCCCTGTGGACTCCGCAGCTGCTCCCTCAAACTGAGGAAATGATCGCTCGTTACAAGAACCCCGACAATGATTCCCGTGGGCCTTGGACGTCGGGAGACCTGCAAGCTCGCAATTACTACGCAGAAGGAACATACCCTGTAACGTGTCCATCCGGCCGAGTCATCGAGGGACCCGGCAGGGGAATGTATTGGCGGGTCAGTCCAGAGAACTTCAAGAGGCTCGATAACGACAATAGGATTTGGTGGGGCGACGACGGCAACAATATGCCTCGATTGAAGCGCTTCCTTTCTGAGGTGAAACAGGGACGGACGCCACAAACCATATGGTTCTATAAAGAGGTGGGTCACACCCAGGACGCAAAGAAGGATTTGTTGAAATATGTACCCTTCCAGCACACTGAAAATGTCCTTAATTCGGTTAAGCCCGTAGGGTTGATCCAAAGGATTCTTCAGCTAGCAGGGAAGCCCGGCAATCAAGACATTGTGCTCGATTTTTTCAGCGGAAGCGCAACCACGGCGCACGCGGTAATAAAGCAAAATGCAGAGGACGGCGGAAATAGAAGGTACATATCAGTACAATTTCCGGAGCCATTACCCTCACCGGAAGACGATATGAAGTCCATCTTCGAGATGGGTCTTAAGCGTATTCGGAATGTTGCGGCAGAATTGCTCGAAAACCATCATACTGCAGATCTTGACGTCGGCTTCCGTGTCCTCAAGGTCGACACGTCAAACATGCAGGACGTGTACTACCGCCCGGATCAGGTCGATCAGAGGGACCTGCTTCAGGCGGTCGACAACATTAGGCCGGATCGCACCCCGGAGGATTTGCTGTTCCAGGTCCTGGTCGATTGGGGCGTGGACCTGACTCTGCCGATCCGGCGCGAGGCGGTGCTGGGCAAGAGTGTCTTCTTCGTGGATGAAAACGCCCTCGTCGCTTGCTTCGATGCGGGTGTGACCGAGGAACTGGTGAAGGAGCTTGCCAGCCGCGAACCGCTGCGCGTCGTCTTCCGTGACAACGGCTTCGTGTCGGACGCCGTGAAGATCAACGTCGAGCAGGTCTTCCGCCAGCTTTCCCCCAGCACCGACGTCAGGTCGATCTGAGGGGGATGGAAATGAAGCTGAAGTTCAAAGTCCAGCCCTACCAGACCCAGGCCGTGGACTCGGTGGTGGACTGCTTCGCCGGTCAGCCGCTTGTGAGCGGCATCACCTACCGCATCGACCCCGGCCGCAAGGCGCAGGTTAGCGCCTTCGAGGAGGGCTTCAAGAACGCCGATCTTGCTCTGACCGACCTTCAGGTGCTGGCCAACATCAAGGACGTCCAGCGGCGGCAGAACCTATCGATCTCGGACAAGCTGGTCTCCAACGCCGGATGCAGGTTCAATCTCGATATCGAGATGGAGACGGGCACCGGCAAGACCTACTGCTACATCAAAACCATGTTCGAGATGAACAAGCGCTACGGCTGGTCGAAATTCATCATCATGGTGCCCAGCATCGCCATTCGAGAGGGTGTCTACAAATCGCTCCAGATCACCGCCGACCATTTCACCGAGAGCTACGGCAAGAAGGCGCGCTTCTTCATCTACAACTCCAGGCGGCTGCACGAGCTGGAGAGCTTTTCTTCAGACGCCGGCATCAACGTCATGGTGATCAACATCCAGGCGTTCAACGCTCGGGGCGCCGACAATCGCCGCATCTATGACGAGCTGGACGATTTCCAGTCGCGCAAGCCCATCGATGTGATCGCCAGCAACCGGCCGATCCTGATCCTCGACGAACCGCAGAAGATGGAAGGCGCCGCCACTATGGAGGCGCTGCCCAAATTCAAGCCGCTGATGATCCTGCGTTACTCGGCGACGCACCGGACCGAGCACAATCGCGTCCACCGGCTCGATGCGCTCGACGCCTATAACCAGAAGCTGGTGAAGAAGATCGCCGTGCGGGGCATCCAGACACGCGGTCTCGCCGGCACGAACGCCTATCTCTACCTCGAGGGCATCGACATCTCGAAGAAGGCGCCGGTGGCAAGGATCGAAATCGAGGTCAGGCTGAAGTCCGGCGAGATCAAGCGCCAGCTCAAGCGGCTGGAGTTCCGCGACGATCTCTTCGCCGAGTCGGGGGAGCTGGACCAATATCGGGACGGCTTCGTCATCTCGCAGATCGACGCCCGCAACGACACGGTGGAGTTCACCAACGGGCTGGTGCTCCATGCCGGCGAGGCGACCGGGGACGTGTCAGAGCGCGACATAAGGCGCATCCAGATCCGCGAGACGATCAAGGCGCACCTCGACAAGGAGAAGCAGCTCTTCGCCCAGGGCATCAAGGTGCTGTCGCTCTTCTTCATCGACGAGGTGGTGAAGTACCGCGACTATGCCCAGCCCGACGAAAAGGGCGAATACGCCCGCGTGTTCGAGGAGGAGTATGAGCTTCTCAAAGAGGAATTTCTGTCGGAGCTGGCGATCGACAATGAGGCCTATCGCAAACACCTAGCCGGAATCGACGCCGCGGCGACCCACAACGGCTACTTCTCGATCGACAAAAAAACGAACAGGCTGAAGGACCCTGTGGTTGGAGCACGCGCGGTCGATTCAGACGACGTGGACGCCTACGACCTGATCCTCAAGGACAAGGAACGGCTGTTGTCCTTTGGCGAGCCGACCCGGTTCATTTTCTCGCACTCGGCCCTCCGCGAAGGGTGGGACAATCCAAATGTGTTCGTCATGTGCATGCTCAAGCACAGCGACAATACGATCTCGCGCCGCCAGGAGGTTGGCCGCGGGCTCCGCTTGTCGGTCGACCAGAACGGCGACCGCATGGACAACCCCGCCGTGGTCCACGACATCAACGTGCTGACCGTCGTGGCCAGCGAGAGCTACACGGCTTTCGTCGGTGGTCTCCAGAAAGAGATCGCTGACACGCTGACCTCCCGTCCCCGGAAGGCGACCGAGGCCTATTTCACCGGGAAGACCATCACGACCGAGGCCGGGCCGATCGAGATCACGCCGGCGATAGCGAAGCAGATCTATCGCTACCTGATGAAGAACGACTATTCGGACGACGCGGATCAGATCACCTCGGCGTACCACGAGGCCAAGGAGGCCGGGACGCTGGCGGCGCTGCCAGACGACCTGAAGCCTCACGCGGATCAGATCTTCCAGATCATCGACAGCGTCTTCAGCGATGCCCAGTTGCCGAAGGTGGAGGACGGTCGGAAGCCCAAGACCAATCCGCTGAACGAAAACTTTGAGAAGAAGGAGTTCCAGGAACTCTGGCGGCGGATCAACCAGAAGGCCGTCTATCGCGTCGAGTTCGATTCCGACGAGTTGGTCCGCAAATGCGTGAGCGCGCTGGACAGCCAGCTCCGGGTCACGCCGCTCCAGTACACCGTGCAGACCGGCGTTCAGGGCGATGGGCTGACCGATGAGCAATTGATGGCCGGCGATGGCTTCTCCCTCACCGGATCGACGACCGAGCGCGGCGGCTCGGTCCATTCCCTCGTGAAGTACGACCTTCTCGGAAAGGTCGCGGAAAACACGGAGCTGACGCGCAAGACCGTGGCCGACGTCCTCACGGGGATCCAGGCGAGTGTGTTCAGTCAGTTCAGAGAGAACCCCGAGCACTTCATCGCCGAGGCCTCCCGGATCGTCGCCGAGCAGAAGGCTACGATGATCATCGAACGGCTCGCCTACGACGGCCTGTCCGAGCGGTACGCCGTGGACATCTTCACGGCCAACCAGACCGGGCAGGACTTTTCGAAGGCCAGTGCGAAGCTGAAGCACCACGTCTATGACTATGTCGTCACTGACTCGGAAATCGAGCGCAAATTTGCCGGCGCCCTGGACGCCAGCAGCGAGGTGGTGGTCTACGCCAAGCTTCCCCGCGGCTTCCTTATTCCGACGCCGGTCGGCGACTACAATCCTGACTGGGCAATTTCCTTCAAGGAAGGCAGCGTCAAGCACATCTACTTCGTTGCCGAGACCAAGGGCACCATGTCCTCGATGAAGCTCCGCGAGATCGAGAACACCAAGATAGCGTGCGCGCGAAAGTTCTTCGACGAGATTGGCCGGCGGGTCACGGAGGATCGGGTCAAGTACGACGTCGTCACCAGTTACGAGAAGCTCATGGACATTGTCGGGCGCGCAGCCGCCTGAAGCCAATCCAAAATGGGGAGGCTCCTGGCTCCATAGGCGAGCCAAAACATACCGGCCAAGGGCGTGGGGAAGGGAATCAGATGGGCGAGGAAAGCGAAGGCCGCATATTCCAGTTCCTGCGGAACGGCGATGCCGAACCTTCAGACCTTGACTGGAACAAGGGGGTCGAGAGCGCCCGCCAGGCGATTTCCGAAGCCATGAACGCCAAGAATATCGCGTTCTTGCTCGGCGCCGGATGTTCCTCCCTCATGAAGGACAAAAAGGAACTCGGTATTGCGACCATGGCTCCCCTGGCCAAGGAGTTTTGCGGAGAAACCCTCGAAGCGCGGGCGGCGGGATTCTACGGCGATCCGCCGGTCGTCGGCGCTGCCCCGGCGCCATGGCGGCTGACCAAGGGCGAACTCGACTATCTCGATGCGCTCGGGATCGACCTGGCGAAGGATTACAGCCGCAATCTGGAACGCCTGATGGAGGTGCTGTTCGCGCAGCGGTTCGTGCTGCGCCAGAGCGAGAATCCCGCTCTTCACCCATACCGCGCTGTTCTCGACGGCATCATCAAGAAGGTTCAGGACTTCCTCTGGACCCGTGTCACCCAAGGGGCCTTCGCCACGGAGGGCGACACCACCGTGCGCGACCTCTACGAGCGGTTCTACAAGAAACTGGTCCTGCGCGATCGGTCCTTGCCCCGGCCCTGGGTGTTCACGACCAACTACGATCATTTCAGCGAATTGGCGATGGATCGCCTGGGCATTCCCTATGCCAACGGCTTTTCCGGCGTCGTGGAACGTCGCTTCAACCCAGCGATCTTCCGTTATGCCCTGGCCGAGCAGCTCGACGTCGCCAGCCGCAAGTGGACCGCCGTCGACGCCTTCGTCTATCTCTGCAAATTGCATGGCTCGGTCACTTGGACCGAGGACGATCATGGCCTGTTCCCGATCAAGGAGGTCTGGCCGCCCGAGTCCACGAACCAGATGCTGATCTATCCGACGCCGGCGAAGCAGAACTCCTCGCTCGGCTCGCCCTACGCGGACCTGTTCCGGGAATTTCAGTCCCGGATCGTGCGCGAGCAGAGCGTTCTCATCACGGCGGGCTACGCCTTCGGTGATGAGCACCTGAACAACATTATCTACCAGGCGCTGACGATCCCGACGTTCCGTCTGGTGATCTTCGCGGCGCCGGATACGGCCGGCGAGATCGCCAAGCTGCGGACGCTGCGCGACCCGCGCATTTGGATCATCGGGGGTGACGGTCCTGCCGAGGGGACGAGGGCGCACTACTTCGACATGATCGTCGAGCATTTCATGCCGCAGCGTCCCAGCGACAGGATTGACGACGCCGTTCGCAAGGTGTTGTCGGAGCTGGCGCCGAAAAGGGACGACGAGCCGAAGGATGGCGAGGCATGAGCCACGACGATCGCAAGCGCGCGATCGGCAAGGTGGTCTCGGTCGCGGCCGACCGCTTTGTCGTGGAGATGCACGTCGGCACCGACAACTTCACGGTCGTTGGCTTCGACGGCGTGCATTATGTGGCGCGGCTGGGATCGTTCCTGATGATTCCGTCGCAGTCCGAATATGTCGTGGTCGAGGTTGTCGGCCTGCGTGAGCGCGACGCGAGCACGCCTTCCGAGCGGGGCGATTTCGACCGGGCCGGCTCCTCGAAATATCTGGACGTGGTGCCCGTCGGCATGTTGCCGATGCGTGGCGGCGCGTTCCGTTTCGGTGTGTCCGTCTTCCCTTCCTTGTATGCGGATGCACTCTATGCGCTGGATGGCGAACTCGATCGCATCTTCGAGACTGAGGCGGCGGTCGAGCCGTCGGTCGGCCCGGATGGCGGCGCCTGCGAGCCCGAAGGGGCCACGCGCTACCGGGTTCTGCCCATCGGCAAGTCGGTGGTGTTCGAGAACTACGACATTAAGGTCCGGCTGAACGAGTTCTTCGGCGGTCATGTCGCCGTCCTGGGCAATACCGGCAGCGGCAAGTCCTGCACGGTCGCCTCGGTCTTGCAGTCCCTTTTCAGCAAACCGGAAGAGCATCACGCCCGCGGCGCGACCTTCGTCGTCTTCGACGTCAACGGCGAATATCACGCCGCTCTGGCCGCTTCCGCGAAGAAGGGTGTCATCGGGGTCGAGCGGTTCGTGCTCGACGGCACGGCGGCGGGCTTCCGTATGCCGCATTGGTTCCTGGAGATGGCAGAATGGGAACTGCTCTTGCAGGCCAGCGAGCGAACACAACTGCCGGTCCTTCGGACAGCGTTAGGTCTGACAAGTCTCTTTCATGCCGATACGCCAGAGGCCCTGGCGCTACGCGAGCACTTTGTCGCCACCTGCATCATTGAATGCTTTCGAGGGGCAGATGGCGACTCCCCCGTCTCGAAATTTCAGCGCGTCGTCTCCCTTCTCCAGAAGTATCCGACAAACGACCTGAATATGGCGCTGTTGAACCGCTTTAATCCGAATTTTCAGTATGGAAATTTTGCTGGAAACAACCAATCGGCGTTTCTGGACGAAGTGAGAAAAAAGCTCCGGGAGGATGCGCCCTTACCAGCCTACAATCGGACGCCATTCTCCTTTGACGAGCTGCACGAGTGTCTCGACTTCGCGATCCTCTATGAGGAGGCTCACGGCAACCGCCAAATCCGGGACTACTGCTCGTCCATGGTCACGCGGCTCAGATCTCTCCAGGAGAGAACAGAATATGCCTTTCTGCGTCACGAAGGGGCTGACGTTGACGCGGCTGTAAGCGATCTGGAGTTCTTGACCAACATTGTCGGTTTGGAAAGGGGTGCTGGGGAAGCGTTCACCAAACGCAATCAGGTCATTATTATTGACCTCAATTCCGTCGAAGATGAAATCGTTGAGCTGGTCAGTGCTGTCATTGCACGCATGCTTTTTCGGTTTCTTCGCCATGCGGAACCGAGAAACCGCTTCCCGATACACCTGCTGCTCGAAGAGGCTCATAGATATGTCGCCTCTACGCCGTCCCGCTTTTCCATCGACGCCACCAAGATTTTCGAGCGCATCGCCAAAGAAGGACGCAAATACGGCATGTTCGTGCTTCTGGCGTCGCAGCGCCCGAGCGAGCTGTCCAAGACGGTCCTCAGCCAGTGCTCCAACTTCTTGGTTCACCGCATCCAGAATCCCGACGATCTCTCACAGATTCGCCAGATGACGCCGTTCATCTCAGAGTCGGTCCTGAAGCGGTTGCCGTCATTACCTCGGCAGCACGCGCTGGTGTTTGGAACGTCGGTCAATCTGCCGACGACCTTCAAGGTCAGGGAGGCATCCCCGCGGCCGCGGAGCGACGATACCGCCGTGGTCGATTTGTGGTTCCACGAAGAAGGTCGAGCCGCTGACATTCGCCTCGCGCTCCGTCCGGCCGACGGCGCTGCTGCGGTTGGAGGGGAGCCGATGGCGGCAAACGAAGCGCTGGACGATGAAATCTTCTGACGATCTGGAGAGCCTGGCGCAGACGTTGGAGGCGACAGGGGATTATCGGGTCCTGCGCCGTCTCAAGCCGCGCCCATCTACTACGCCGCCTCTTGGCGTGCCGGTGCGGCTCGGTATGCTGGTGGATGTGGAGACCACGGGACTCGATCCTCAGCGCGACGAGATCATCGAACTCGCCATAACGCCGTTCAAATACGGCCTGGACGGCACCGTTTTCAGCGTAGGCGACAGCTTCCAGGGGCTGCGCGAGCCGAGCGAACCAATTACGCCGGAAATCACCGCGATCACGGGCATCACCAACGAGATGGTGGCCGGCCAGATTATCGATCCCGCCGTGGTGGCCACATTTGCGGCGCCGGCTTCGCTCGTCATCGCGCACAACGCGGCGTTCGACCGCCGCTTCCTTGAACGCTTCAGCGACGTGTTCTCGACCAAGCCATGGGCATGCTCGCTCAGCCAGATCGATTGGGCAGTGGAGGGGTTCGAGGGCACGAAACTCGCCTATCTCGCTCAATCCGCCGGCTTCTTCTACGACCGTCACCGCGCTATGCACGACTGTCTTGCAACCATCGAGTTGCTGGCAATGCGGCTCCCTCGATCTGGCGTTACGGGCCTTAGCCGCCTCTTGGATGGCGCTCGCGTTGTTTCCTGGCGCATCTGGGCGGAGAATTCTCCTTTCGATCTCAAGGAGACCCTGAAGGCGCGAGGATACCGCTGGAACGGTGATCCCGGTCCTCAGCCGCGCGCTTGGTACATCGACGTTCCTGAGGCTCAGCGTGAAGCTGAGGTTCGGTTCTTGAGAACGGAGATCTATCGGCGGGAGGTCGACCCCCTAGTCCGCAGGATCGATGCGTATGATCGCTTTTCAGATCGAATTTGACCTGCGTCCAGGACCTGGCCGATCTCCTCAATCAGACTTACAAATTCGGTCCGCGCTCCCCTGCAACGGAATTGCCCGGCGTTCGCTTCCGTCACGGTGGACACCATGTGGACACCAGGCTTGAAAAGCGAAGGGCCGCCTTTCGGCGACCCTCTCATAACGCTCTGATTTCCTTGAGGAAATTTGGAGCGGGCGAAGGGATTCGAACCCTCGACCCCAACCTTGGCAAGGTTGTGCTCTACCACTGAGCTACGCCCGCATCCTGAAGTGGTTATGACTGCCGTATCGGCAGAGCGGTGGGAATAAGCGGAAGGCTGGCGCTTTGCAAGACCCAAAAACAATCGGCCTGCGCAGGCCCGTAAACGCCTATCCGCGCAGCACCGCGCGGATCTGGTCCGGGCGCACTTCCCGGCCTTCGGGGTCCACGAAGGCGGCGCGGATGGCAGTCTTCGAGCCAGCCTTGGTGAAGCTGATCGGCGGCGCCTCGCCCTTGCCGAGCCAGACATCGCCCCATTGCGTGAGGCCCACCAGGATCGGCCGCAGCGACAGGCCCATCGCCGACAGGACGTATTCCGGCCGGGCCCGCTTGCCGGGCACCTTGTAGGTTTTCCGGGTCAGCAGGCCGGCATCGACGAGGATTTTCAGCCGTCCCGACAGCACCGTGCGGGGGCAGCCGAGTTCGGCCTGGAAATCATCGAACCGGCGCACACCGTACAGCGCGGCGCGAAGGATCAGCAAAGTCCAGCGATCCCCGATGATCTCGATCGTGCGCGCGAGATTGCAGTTCTCGGGCGCGATGGGGGAACGGCGGGCAAGCGGAATCTGACTCATCTGCAACTTTTGAAAGAGTTCGGAATTGAAATCCAGCCCGGACCGGCAAGGTATTCACGAAAACGTCAGCAGTTTGCCTTTCCTTGGTCGTGACCGCGTGCGACCCGGCGCGCGACGTTTGAAAAAGGCTCCCGCATGCCCGCCATGAAACCTCTCGCCGCGCTCCTCGCTTCCGGGCTGTCCCTGCTGACCCTTGCGGCCTGCACTGCGCCCGGCGCCGAGATCGAGCCGCTGACCGCTGAGCCGGCCCCCGCCGCCGCCTTGCTCTGGCAGGCTGAAACGGCCGCTGGGGCGATCCGGGCGGCCTCCTGCCCGCCCGGCGACAGCGCCCCGCAGGCGTTCCAGACCCTGCCGCTGACCGCCGCCCCATTGACCCCGAAGCAGGCGGACGTCCTGTCAGGCCGCCTGCCCGCCGGCGCCCGCCTTGCCGGCGCCTGGGAACTTGGCGCTGATGACCCGAATTTCGGCGGGCTGTCGGGCCTCGCCGTCGAGGATGAAGCCAGCCTGCTCGCCGTCACGGACGCGGGCGGCTGGGTGCGCATTGCCCTCACCGGCGGCGCGCCGGCGTCGGCTAGCATCGCCTACATGCGCGGCGCCGGCGGCAAGTTCCTGCATGGCAAGCTCGAGAACGACGCCGAGGGCTTGGCCTACCGCGACGGCGTTGCCTATGTCAGCTTCGAGCGCGACTTCCGGATCGAGGCGTTCGCGATAGGCACCTGCGGCGCCGCAGCGAAAGCTGTGGAAATCGCCGCGCTGCCCGCCGCGTTCGAGGGCAAGCCGCTGGATGCCAACGAAGGCCCGGAAGCCCTGACGCTGACCCCAGAAGGCCACCTGCGCTTCGGCTTTGAAGGCGCCTCCACCAGTGTCTCGCCGGTCGGGCGCGTTCTGGCGGACGGCTCAGCCGCATGGTCCGGCGCCCGGGCAGCCAATCCGGCCGGTTTCGCACTGGTGGGCATGGACAGCGTCCGCCTGTCTGGCGGAACAGACCTCGACATCACGCTTTTCAGGGCTTTCGACCCCCTTCGCGGGGCGCGCTCGGTGCTCCGGTGGGGACCGGGAGAGGCCGGCCAGTTGGCTCTGTCGCGCCCGGCGCTGACGGATAATTTCGAAGGTCTGGCCGCGCAGACGCTGGACTCCGGCGATCTACGCCTCTGGATCGTGTCGGACGACAACTTCTCCAACCTGCAGCGGACGCTGCTGTACGCCTTCGATGTGACCCCGGCGCCAGGCGCTGAGTGAATCCCCCTTCCCAGCGCCCCCACGCCTCACTACATTGATCTTTCACAAGGGCTGCGGCGCCCGCGAGGGACTGATCTCCAGCGACCTTACTTACCGTCAGGGAGTTGGCACTCTGGTCCAGGCTGTGGCCTGGGCTCACCCGGCACCCACCTAGTCTCTAGGTCGACGGGAGTGAAATGTGCCCAGCGGCGATTGCGGTTCTTGTGTCCCTTCTTCGGTGACGGCGCCGCCAAGCCTCGCTAGAAGACGCCCATGACCATCGAGGACGACAAGACGAATCTGCGCCACCGCATGCGCACGTTGCGGGCCGAAGCGGCTGCGCGCGATCCGGACGGCGCCGAGAAGCTCGCCGCCATCTTTCCGATGAAGCTGCTGGAACGCTACGGCCCGGTGGTCTCAGCCTATGTGCCTATCAATGAAGAGCTGGATCCCATGCCGTTGCTGGACCGGCTGATCCGCGCCGGCGCAGAAACCTGCCTGCCGCGCATGACGGCCGAGGGGACCATCAGCTGGCGGCTCTGGTCGCCGGGAGAGCCGCTGGAACGGCGCGGTTTCGGGCTGTCCGAGCCGCCCGAGGATGCGCCGGAAGCCACACCGACACTGGTACTGACCCCGCTTCTGGCGTTCGACACGCAAGGCAATCGCCTCGGCTACGGGCGCGGACATTACGACAAGGCCCTGTCGGTACTGCGCACCAAGGGACGCGCCTTTGCCTGCGCGCTCGGCTATGCTGCCCAGCAGATCGACCGGGTGCCGTCCGAAGCCCATGACCAGCCGCTGGATTGGGCCGTTACGCCCATCGGTTCGGTGCCGTTGTTCATGATGCGCAACCGGGCAGCATTGACCACGCCGGCTCCAGACGGGGGATCTGCAGCCTGATCCGGGGCGGAATGGCACAGAAAATGCTGTTTACGGGCGAGTTAACCCAGGAACTTTCCCTTGTCGGACGCAAAAACCCCTCGTTCAACGCCCTGGCGTCGGCCCGATCGCGGCGCTGACTATCTGGTGGCGGCCAGCTGGCTGCTGGTTGTCGGGCTGGCGTTCTTGCTGCTCCGGCCGGCGTCGGGTCCGGCGCCCCAACTTGAAACACCCGCCCCGGCCGTCGTCGTGACTGCCGCCGCCAACGATTCGGAACCGGATTTCTATCCCTGGGTCCGCCCGGGGATCGTCGCCCCGACCTCCACCGGCCGCCGGGTCTGGACCCCGCCCCTCAAACCGCGCACCGGCGGCTTCTTTACGCGCCTCAGCGCGCCGCACGGGGACCAGGTGTTCAGCGCCTCGCACTATGGCAACGCCGAGAGCTTCTACGGCGGGGACTGGGTGCCGGACAACATTGCCAGCCGCGCGGGCGGCGCTTTCCTGGAAGTCCGCCGGGTCGCCGGCGCCGCGTTGCCGTACACCGCCGCCGAGATGCAATCACAAAAGACCTACAGCTACGGCCTCTATGAAGTGGTCATGCAGCCGGCCACCGGCTCGGGCCTCGTATCCGCCTTCTTCACCTATACCGGCCCCTGGTTCGGTGATCCGCACGACGAAATCGACATCGAGTTCCTGGGCCGGGATCTGACCAAGGTTCACTTCAACTATTTCCGGAACGGCAAAAGCATCCGGCCGGCGACCTTCGACCTGCCGTTCGATGCCGGCGCCGCGCCGCACCTCTACGCCTTCGAATGGCGCCCTGACGGCATCACCTGGCTTGTCGATGGCGAGCCGTACTATTCTACGGTGCCGGGCGATCCGGCCATTCCAGTCAAGGCCGGAAAGGTGATGTTCAGCGCCTGGACGGGTAAACCGATGCTGGAGGGCTGGCACGGCCCGGCGGTGTTCCGCGACGGGGCGGGCGCCCAGTTCAACTGCGTCTCGTTCACGCCGCTGGGGCATGAAACGCCGCGTTGCAGCGACACCTATACCAAGCCGTCCCCCCCAGTGCGTCCCTGAGGACACGCTGACGGGTCGCCTGATCAGCCCTTGATGTCGTTCATCACCTGTTCGCGGGCTACCGGGGTCAGCCGGGCCAGCTGCTCTTCGATGGCGGCTTCGGTCTGCGTAACGCCTGCCGCGCCGAAGTCGGCCAGAACCTTGCGGATCACATCCGCGTCGCCGGCTTCCTCGAGATCCGCAATCACCACAGTTTTCGCATAAGCCTCGGCGGTTGCGGCATCGAGCCCCATAAGCTCGGCTGCCCACAGGCCGAGCAGCTTGTTCCGGCGGGCCACCACCTTGAATTGCGTTTCCTGATCAAGAGCGTAGCGGGCTTCCTCTGCGCGTTCACGGTCGTCGAATGAGCTCATGGAGGTACCCTTCTCTGCGGTAGGAATTCTTGTTGCCGGGTGCATATAGGTGCGGGAGGCGCCTGTTCGCAATAATTGTTTCTACCCCCGACTTGGCGTAACAGTCGCGGCTTCAGGGACGTTGCCCGGTGATTCCGCCGGGACAAGACGTCCCAGGCACTGCAGGAAGGGCCGGACAGAATGAGTAAGCGGCGCATCGTCTACGAGGGAAAAGCCAAGATTCTCTATGAGGGTCCGGAGCCAGGCACCCTGATCCAGTACTTCAAGGATGACACGACGGCCTTCGACGCCCAGAAAAAAGCCGTGCTCGACGGCAAGGGTGTGCTGAACAACCGCATCAGCGAGTTCATCATGAACCAGTTGAGCGCAATCGGCATTCCGACCCACTTCATCCGCCGCCTCAACATGCGCGAGCAGCTGATCCGCAAGGTCGAGATCATCCCGCTGGAAGTCGTGGTGCGCAATATCGCCGCCGGCTCGCTCTCGACCCGCCTCGGCATGCCGGAAGGCCAGCAGCTGCCGCGTCCGCTGGTCGAATTCTACTACAAGAGCGATGCCCTCCACGATCCGATGGTGTCGGAAGAACACATCGCCGCCTTCGGTTGGGCGACACCGCAGGAATATGACGACATCATCGCGCTGGCGCTGCGTGTGAACGACTACATGTCGGGCCTCTTCGCCGGCGCCGGCATCCGCCTCGTCGATTTCAAGATCGAGTTCGGCCGCTATTTCGAGAACGATCACGACATGCCGCGCATCATGCTGGCCGACGAGATCAGCCCCGACAGCTGCCGCCTGTGGGACTACAAGACCGGCGAGAAGCTGGACAAGGACCGTTTCCGCCGCGATCTCGGCGGCGTGACCGAGGCCTATGCCGAAGTGGCGCGCCGTCTTGGGATCATCCGGGAATCGGGCGACACGGACAACGTGGTCAGCTTCACCGGGGGCAGCAAGTAATGAAGGCCGTCGTTCACGTTTCGCTCAAATCCGGCGTTCTGGATCCACAAGGCAAAGCCGTCGCCGACACGCTCGCCCGGATGGGCTATGGCGAAGTTGAGTCCGCGCGCGTCGGCAAGGTCATCGAGCTCGAGCTGGAAGACGGCCTCGCGAAAGCTGACGCCGAAAAGCGCGTGAAGGAAATGTGCGAGAAGCTGCTCGCCAATACCGTCATCGAGAGCTACCGGATCGACGTGCTCGCCTGAGCGCTGCCGGTCAGGCAGCCATCCCGGCTGCACCCCCGAAACGCGCCGCTTGCCGGCGCGTTTTGCGTTTCTGCGCCCAGTGCAGCCTCCGGAATGGTTTCTGCGGGATTCACGAATTTCCCGCTTTTGTGAGCGAATACTCACTTGCAAATGGTCGATGCGCCTGCTAAACAGCAAGCCATCAAGACCGGAGACATTTGCCATGGCACGCGCGGCCACAACACCTGCCAGGGAACCCGAAAAGAAGCTGCGGGTCCGCAACGCGAAACCGAAGATCGAGCGGGCGGCGCTGAAACTGTTCATCCATGAAGGGGTCGATGCCGCCACGACGCGCGAGATTGCCGACAAGGCCGGCGTCTCCGAGGGCGCGCTGTATCGCCACTACAAAGGCAAGGACGAACTGGCCCTGTCACTGTTCCAGGCAACGCACCAGCGGCTTTCGGTGCTTTTGACGGAAGCCCTGACCGGCACCGGCAAGCTGGATGAAAAAGTCCACGCCGCCGTCACCGCCTATTGCAAGCTGGCGGACGAGGACTTCCTCCTGTTCTCTTTCCACCTCGTTTCGATGAACCGCTACCTGCCCTACGACAAGCGCCGCGAGGACGATCCGGTCTCGATCACCGAGAAGATCATCGGAGGGCTGATGGAGTCGGGCGTGATCCCGAAAGGCGATCCCGCGCTGAAGGCGGCGATGGCGCTCGGCGTGGTGATGCAGACGGGCCAGAACAAGATCTACAACCGTCTGCCCGGTCCGCTGTCCCAGCATGCGCCGGCCATGTCGCGCGCCGTGCTTGCGGTACTCAAGACCAACTGATCCTTCGCCTACGGAGCATCTTCCTATGCGTGGCAACCTCTTCCAGTTCGCCTACTGGATCCTCTCGGTCATCTATATCCTCGCCTCCCTGCCCTTCCTGGCCTGGCCTGGCCACACGCCAGTGCGCGCCATCATCAAGAGCTACACGCGCGCCATGAACCTGGCACTGCGCCTTGTCGCCGGCATCCGCAAGGAAGTGCGCGGCCGCGAGAACCTGCCTCAAGGCGCGTTCGTGATCGCCTCGAAACACCAGAGCTGGGGCGACGGGTTCCTCGTCTATCCCGAAGTGTCGAACCTCGCCTTCGTGACCGGTGACCACCTCGAACGCTTCCCGCTGGTCTCCGGCATCCTGAAGAAACTCGGCGCCATCGTCATCGACACCTGCGGCGGCGGCGAAAAGAAAGCCTCCTCGATGGCCAACGGCATGCAGAAGGCCGCTGCCGACGGACGCCGTGTACTGATCTATCCCGAAGGACACCTCGCCCCGGTCGGCTACCATTTCCGCTACAAGTCCGGCGTCTGGCACATGGCCGAAGCGATGGGCGTTCCCGTCGTGCCGGTCGCCACCAATATCGGCGTGTTCTGGCAGCAGCAGGAGGCGCCGCGGCGCACCGGCAAGGCCATCATCGAGTTCCTCGAGCCGATCCCGCCGGGTCTGCCGAAAGACGAATTCATCGCGCGCCTGACCGAAGCGGTGGAAACGCGAACCGCCGAACTCGTCGCCGAAGCGACCGGCGAGCCGGTCAAGCGCGCGATGCTGATCCCCGACCCACCCAACGGATTTGAAGCCAAACCGACGGCGGACAACCTGGCCGCCCACGGGAAGGCTTGAATTTATCTATGCCCCTTCTCCCTTGGGAGAAGGGTTCAAGAAAGCAGTGCCGCCCGCCAGAGTGCGCACTTCTCCTCAAACCCACGCGCCGCATGCGCTGGACTGGTCGATGGCAATGTCACCAAGCGGACACCCGTAGGCAGATGCAGGATCGACAGCTTCCGGAAGCTCGCTGCCGCCTTGCCGCCGTTCAGCCCGATGCGCCGGATGTCCGGATGTGCGGCAAAAAAGGCGGCGAAGTTGTTGGGCACTTCGGCGCGTATGCCAACATCGAGACTGCCTTCCCGTTCGCAGGACTGAAGTACGTCCCAGACCGCCACGCCGTGCGCCTTGAGAAGTTCCAAACGGTCCGCATACGGCAGGTCCGGCGCCGCGCCAAACAAGGCGCCCATGATACGCCAGAAGGCGTTGCGCGGATGCGCGTAATACTGGCCCGCTTCCAGCGACGCGGCGCCGGGCATGCTGCCGAGGATCAGGAGTCTGGCATCCGGCGCCGAAACCGGCGCAAAGCTGCGGATGATCACTCGGCCGCAGCCGGAACGATGGTCACGCTCTCACCGCAGCCGCAGGCGTCGGTCTGGTTCGGATTGCGGAACACGAATTTCTCGTGCAGCGGCGTGACCTCATAGTCGAGCTCGCTGCCGAGCAAGAACAAGACGGCCTTGGCGTCAATCACGATGGTCACGCCATTGTCCTCGACGACTTCGTCGAGCGGTTCGGGCGCCGCTGCGTAATCCATGACATATTCCATGCCCGCGCACCCGCCATTCTTGACGCCGACGCGCAGGTAACCCAGGCCGCGCTCATCCATGATCTCGCGCACGCGCGCCGCAGCGGCATCGGAGAGCTTGACGGGTTTGGGGCGGGGACGTCTGGCCATGGGCTTTAAATGGGGGCGCGCGCCCTCTCCTTCAATCAAAGCATGTTCAGCGCGAGGCGGGCTTCGTCGGACATGCGGGCGGGGGTCCAGGGCGGATCGAACGTCAGGCGTACCTCGACGTCGGCCACGCCTTCCACGCTTCGGGCGGCGGTCTCCACCCATCCCGGCATGTCTCCGGCCACGGGGCAGCCCGGCGCCGTGAGGGTCATCTCGACGTCCACCTTGCGGTCATCATCGATATCAACCTTGTAGATCAGGCCCAACTCATAGATATCGACCGGGATTTCGGGGTCGAACACGGTCTTGAACGCCGCAATCAGCTCGTCCGTCATCCGGTCGAGCTCGGCCTGCGGAATCGCCGACGCTGCGGTCGATTCCGACGCGTTCATCGTGTCCCGGGAAGCAAGATCGTCTGCCATGCGCCTTCCTATACCAGCATTTTTCGCGCCTTGGCGAGCGCTTCGGCGAAGGCGTCCACCTCGCCTGGAGTATTATATAGGGCGAAACTCGCCCGCGCAGTCGCCGAAACACCGAGATGCTGCATCAGCGGCTGCGCGCAATGGTGGCCGGCCCGGATCGCCACGCCGTACCGGTCCAGCAGCTGGGCGAGATCGTGCGGATGGGCCCCTTCAATGCTGAAGGAGAGGACCGCGCCCTTGCCCGGCGCCTCGCCGTGCACGGTGAGCCCGTTGATGCCGCGCAGGGCCTCCCGCGCGCGGGCGTAGAGGGCATGCTCGTGGGCCGCCACCTCGGCGCCGTCGAACTGCCCCATCCAGCGCAGCGCGGCGCCGAGGCCGACCGCTTCGAGGATGGGCGGTGTGCCGGCTTCGAACTTGTGCGGGGCGGCGTTGTAGGTCACGCGGTCCGTGGTCACGATCTCGATCATCTCGCCGCCGCCCTGATAGGGCCGCGCCCGGTCCAGCGCTTCGGCGGTGCCATACAGCGCGCCGATGCCGGTCGGCCCATACACCTTGTGGCCGGTGAAGACATACCAGTCGCAGCCGAGCGCCTGAACATCGACCGCCATATGCACCGCCGCCTGGCTGCCATCGGCGAGGAGTTCGGCACCGGCCGCGTGTGCCAGTCTGGCGACGGCGGCAATGTCGGTCACCGTGCCGAGCACGTTGCTCATCTGCGTGAGGGCGACCATCTTGGTCTTCGGCCCGATGGCGGCACGCATCGCGTCCATGTCCAGCGAGCCGTCATCTGTGAGGCCAACCCAGCGCAGCACGGCGCCGTTCCGCTCGCGCAGGAAATGCCACGGCACGATGTTGGAGTGGTGCTCCATGATCGACAGCACGATCTCGTCGCCCGGCCGGATCCGGGCCGCGAGGGCGGACGCGACCAGGTTGATGCCTTCGGTCGAGCCCTTGGTGAAGACGATATTGTCCTTGGACGGCGCATTCAGAAACTGACGCGCGGTCTCCCGCGCGCCCTCGAAGGCGGCGGTCGCCTCGTTGGCCAGCGTGTGCAGGCCGCGGTGAACGTTGGCATAGGCGGTGCGCGCCTGGTTCGCCATCGCGTCGATCACGGCGTCCGGCTTCTGCGCGCTGGCGGCATTGTCGAGATAGACCAGCGGATGCCCGTTCACCTGCCGGGACAGGATCGGGAATTCGGCGCGGATAGCTGGCAGGTCGAGTTTACGGGGCATGGGTATACAACCTCAAAGCCCCCTGTCCCCGGGGGGGAGAGGGATTCAGAGAAGTCTCGATCACGTTCATGGCGCCAACCATCTGCTGGCTTCCGTTCTGAGTGCGTCCTCATGTTCGCCCGCGCCTTCCAGCGCCTGCGCAATGTGGGCTTCGGTCAGCATCGCGCGCGCCTGCACCAGCGGAATGCCGCGCTGGCGCAGGTAGAACAGCTGCGTCCCGTCGAGCGCCCCGGACGTGTTTCCGTGTGCACACTGAACATCATCGGCGAGGATCTCGAGTTCGGGCTTGGCAAAAACTTCCGCGCCCTCCTCCAGAAGCAGCGCGTTGTGCTGCATGGAGGCATCCGTCTGCTGGCCCGAGGTGCGCGGCACGAGGAATTTACCCCGGAAGACGCCGCGCCCCCCATCCAGCACCGCGCCCTTGGTCTGCTGGCGCGTGGTACAGGCCGGGGCGCCGTGGCGCACATGCGTGGTGATGTCGGCATGGAAGCCCTTGCCGGCCAGATAGGCGGCGTTGAGCGTCGCCTTCGAGCCTGTTTCGCGGTGCACGAGGCGCGTCTCGATCCGCGATACCTTGGCCCCGAATGCCAGCACCGTCTGAACGCTTTCGGCGCCCGCGTCCTGTTCGATCAGCGCCGTGATGGCCTGAACTTCGCCCGCCCCGCCCCGCTGATAGATCGTGCGATTGAGACGCGCGCCCGCTTGAAGCGTGAACTCGATCAGCGCTGCAGAGAACGCCGCGCCGCCAAGATGGCTTTCGGACACATGAAGCTCCGTGCCCGGACGAAGAAGGAAAGCGATCCGCGCCGCATGGATCGCGCCGGGACCTTGAAACACCATGTGGAGATGCACCGGCGCCTCGGCGCTCACCTCCACCTGAACCGTGCCCGACAGTGCAGCCGCCAGCGCGCCCAGCGGCACGTCTTCGGCCCCGCCCATCGCTTGCACGTCCTCCCGGGTCACGAGGCGCACGCCGGCCGGCAGGGCAGACGGCGCGGCGAAGCCGGACGGAGAGAAGCGCAGCGTTGCCACGCCGCCGCGCGCCAGCGGATCGTGCGCCGGCGGCGTCTTCGGCGCATCGAGCGCCGTGACGGCAGACTTGAAATCGCTCCAGCGCCAGTTCTCGTCGCGCCGGCCCGGCAAGCCAGTCAGCGCGAAGGCCTCGAACAACCGCTCGCGGCGGGCGTCGACCTTCAGGCCGGCATAGCGCGCGACCAGTTCGAGTTCCGCAACCGTCGGATTACGGAGGATATCCCTGAGCGCGGTGCTCACACAGCCTCCGCCAGCACGCCGTCATAGCCCTCGGCCTCAAGCCGGTGGGCGAGTTCCGGCCCGCCGGTCTTGATGATGCGGCCCTTGGCGAGAACGTGCACCTTGTCCGGTTTGATATAGTCCAGCAGGCGCTGATAGTGCGTGATGACCAGCATGCCCCGGTCCGGCGCGCGCAGGGCGTTGACGCCTTCGGCCACCGTGCGCAGCGCGTCGATGTCGAGCCCGCTATCGGTCTCGTCGAGCACCATGAAGCGCGGCTCCAGCATCATCATCTGGTAGATCTCGAGCCGCTTCTTCTCGCCGCCGGAAAAGCCGACATTCACCGGACGCTTCAGCATCTCGGGATCCAGGCTCAGCACCTTGGCGATCTCGCGGGATTTCCTGATGAAGTCCGGCGCCGAAATCTCGGCCTCGCCGCGCGCCTTGCGCTGCGCGTTCATCGCGGTGCGCACGAAGGTCATCACCGGCACACCGGGGATTTCGACCGGATACTGGAAAGAAAGGAAAATGCCCTTGGCAGCCCGCGCCTCGGGGTCGAGGCTCAGCAAGTCCAGGCCGTTCAGCGTCGCCGTCCCACCCGTGACGGTGTAGCCTTCCCGGCCGGTGAGCACATAGGACAGCGTGGACTTGCCCGCGCCGTTCGGGCCCATGATGGCATGCACTTCGCCGGTGGGCACGGACAGGGTCAGGCCATGGAGGATGGTTTTCACCCCCTCCCCTTCGCCCACGGTGGCGGACAGGTTTTCGATCTTCAACATGCCGGGGATTTAGGGCGCCCCGGCACGATTTGAAAGCACAAAGCGGCGTTATGACCGCCTTGTCCTACGGGTTTCCCCTTAATTCAGGCGGCGGCGGCCATCAGCGGGGCAACAAAAGCAGCCGCAACAATCACAACGAGCGCAGCAACTTCTTTCCACATGGCAGCCTCTCGGGCGGCCTGAATGGCCGTTTCGGGGAAAATGCAGCAAGTTCCGGGCCGATTAACGAGCGGGAGTTGACTGTCGGAGACATCAAGTGCCGCCTGCTGTTGCAAGGCGAACAAGAATCTCAACCCCAACCAGTGCGATCATCACCCAGAAAAACGCTCTGACGGTCCCGGCTCCAATGGACGGGTGAGAGAAGGGGAACAGAAAGAAATAGGAAAAAGGCTTCTTCAGCACGGGGTGCTGGCGTGGATCCTGCCACTTGCCATTTCTGATCTGCTTCTTATCCAACGCTGCCCTCAAGGCTCACTTCCAGGAGTTTCTGCGCTTCTACCGCGAACTCCATCGGCAGTTCCTGCAGCACTTCGCGCACGAATCCGTTGACCAGCAGGGCCACGGCCTGCTCCTCGCCGATGCCGCGCTGGCGGACATAGAAGAGCTGGTCTTCGGACAGTTTCGTGGTCGTCGCCTCGTGTTCCAGCTGCGCATCGGCGCGGCGGTTCTCGATATAAGGCACGGTGTGGGCGCCGCACTTGTCCCCGATCAGCAGCGAGTCGCACTGCGTGAAATTGCGCGCGCCTTCGGCCTTCTTGTGGACCGAGACGAGGCCGCGATAGGTATTGTCCGACTTGCCGGCCGAGATGCCCTTCGAGATGATCCGGCTCTTGGTGCGCTTGCCGAGATGGATCATCTTGGTGCCGGTATCGGCCTGCTGGCGGCCATTGGTCACCGCAATCGAATAGAACTCGCCCACCGAATCGTCCCCGCGCAGGATGCAGGACGGGTATTTCCAGGTGATGGCCGAACCGGTTTCCACCTGCGTCCACGAAATCTTGGAGCGTGCCCCGCGGCAATCGCCGCGCTTGGTCACGAAGTTATAGATGCCGCCCTTGCCGTTCTCATCGCCCGGCCACCAGTTCTGGACCGTGGAATACTTGATCTCGGCATCATCCAGCGCGACTAGCTCAACGACCGCTGCGTGCAGCTGGTTCTCATCGCGCATCGGCGCCGTGCAGCCTTCGAGATAGGACACATAGGCCGCCTCGTCCGCGATGATCAGCGTACGCTCGAACTGGCCCGTGCTTTCGGCGTTCATCCGGAAATAGGTGGACAACTCCATCGGGCAGCGCACACCCTTCGGCACATAGACGAACGTGCCATCCGAGAAGACCGCCGCGTTCAGCGTTGCAAAGAAATTGTCCGTCGCCGGAACAACCGTGCCGAGATATTTCTTCACCAGCTCCGGATATTCATGCACGGCCTCGGAAATCGACATGAAGATCACGCCGGCCTTCTTCAATTCCTCGCGGAACGTGGTGGCCACCGAGACCGAGTCGAACACGGCGTCCACGGCAATGCGCGGCTTCTCGCGCGCCGTCGCCGCCGTCTCGGCCGCGCCCTCCACGCCGAGCAGAACTTCCGCCTCGCGCAGCGGAATGCCGAGCTTGGCGTAGGTGTCGAGGATTTCCTGCGGCACTTCATCAATCGACTTGTACTTCGCCGAATCCTTCGGCGCGGCGTAATAGTAGTAAGCCTGATAATCGATCTTCGGATAATTCACCCGTGCCCAGACAGGCTCTTCCATCGTCAACCAGCGGCGATAGGCATCGAGGCGGTATTCCAGTAGCCAGTCCGGCTCGCCCTTCCTGGCCGAGATGAAGCGCACCGTGTCTTCCGACAGGCCCTTCGGCGCAAAATCCATTTCGATATCGGTGATGAAGCCGGCCGAATAGTTCTCGGACTCGAGGCGCTTGGCCGCCGCGACCGTGCCCGCATCCACGCCGTCCTTCACCTTCACCTCGGTGCAGGTCGCGTCATGCTCATCCATTCCGCCGCAGCAATCCATCACGCGGTTTCCTTCAATACGGTTCGCCGGGCCGCTTCGAGCCAGGCGTCGGCGACGCGCTCGAAGTCTTCCGGCTTTGTGCCCCAGCCGAAGCTGGTGCGGATAGCCGATTCCGCAAGGGCGTCATCGGCGCCCATCGCCATCAGCACAAGCGAACGTTTCACCTTGCCGGATGAACAGGCCGAACCGGCCGATACGCAGACCCCGGCAAGGTCCATCGCCATCACCTGAGTCTCGGAGCGAAAGCCCGGCCGGGCAAAGTTGGACGTGCCGGCCAGCCTCGGGCTCGCCTCGCCGATCACCGTGACGCCGCCCTCGGCCTTGAGCCGCGCCTCCATGGCGTCGCGGAATTTTGACAGCATAGCATATTTCGGCAGGTAGCGCACGGCAGCCTCGGTCGCGGCGCCAAACCCGGCGATCCCGGCCACGTTCTCGGTTCCCGAGCGCAAGCCGCGTTCCTGCCCGCCGCCATATTGCAGGGCCATCAGCGGCGCCCCGGCCCTGTGCCACAGAGCGCCGACGCCCTGCGGCCCACCGATCTTGTGCGCGGCCAACGCCACATAGTCGGCGCCCAGCATCGCCACGTTGACTGGCACCTTGCCGAGCCCCTGGACCGCATCGCAGATCGTCAGCCCGCCTGCGGCCCGCACCAGCGCAGCGGCTTCGGCAACCGGTTGCAGGATGCCGGTCTCGTTGTTGGCCAGCATCAGCGCGAGGATGGGCGTGCCCTTCGCTGCGGTATCCCAGCCTTCAAGGCGGGCTTTGAGGTCTTCAAGGTCAATCCGGCCATCGGGGCCGACATACGCGGTCTCGACCAGCACGCCGGCATGCGCGGCAGCCTTGCTGGTCGCCTCATGCTCGATGGCGGAGACGATCAGCGTGGCCTTGCTGCCCAGCCCCAGAACGGCTCCGTGGACCGCCAGAGCCAGTGATTCCGTGCCGCCGCTGGTGAAAATGATGTCTTCGGCGCGCGAACCGATGGCGCCGCCGATCTGGCTGCGCGCCTTCTCCACCACGGCCCGCGCCGCCCGCCCGGACTGATGCACCGACGACGGATTCGATGGGCCGAGGTCCAGCGCCACAAGGAGGGCCTCGCGCGCTTCCGGCCGCATCGGGGCGGTCGCGTTGTAGTCAGCATAGATCATGGGGTCCTATATAGGCTTTTCCGGCCAATGCCGCACCTGCAGAAAAATTTGCATTTTCCTGCCGACTTGGCCTATCTCGCCCGCTTCACTGGAAAAAACCGAGGATCAGATGGCAGAAATCATCATTCCGGGCCCGCAGGGGCGGATCGAAGCGCGTTACACCGAGCCGCCATATCCCGGCGCGCCGATTGCGCTGATCCTCCATCCGCACCCCAAGGCGGGCGGAACGATGCAGGATCCGGTCACGATCATGCTGTACCAGCTGTTCGAACGGCATGGATTCGGCGTGCTGCGCTACAATTCGCGCGGCGTCGGCCGCTCGCAGGGCGTTTACGACCAGGGCATCGGCGAACTCGAAGACGCGGCCTATGTGCTCGATTATCTCGAAAACCTGTCGGAAAGCCCGCGCCTGGTCTGGTGCGCCGGCTATTCCTTCGGGGCCTGGATCACGCTGCAGCTGCTGATGCGCCGCCCGGAAATCGACGGCTTCCTCGCCATCTCGCCCCCCGCCAACCATTACGACCTGTCCTTTCTGGCACCCTGCCCGGCGTCGGGCCTCATCGTGTCGGGCGATGCCGACTCGATCGCCTCGCCGGAGGACATCGAACGCGCCCTGACGAAAGTTCGCGTCCAGAAGGGCCACAAGGTCGACCGCACCAAGGTGAAGGGCGCCAACCACTTCTACGTGGACAAGCGCGAGGAGCTGATCGGCGTTTGCGAGGATTACCTGCTGCGCCGCCTCAACGAAGCCGAACAGCAGCTCCGCCTTGAAGCCGAAGAAGGCGTCGATGCCGATGTGGTCGAGGAAGAAGAAGACTTCGAGGAATAGGAGCAACCGGAATGGCGCGGATACGGTTTGCCGAGGCGCAGGACACGGGAACAATCCTGCGCTTCATCCGCGCGCTCGCCGCGTATGAAAAGCTCGAGCAGGAATGCTTCGCCGAAGAAGACAGCCTGCGGACGAACCTGTTCGGACCGAAGACCTATGCCGAAGTGCTGCTGATCGAGGAGGAAGGTGATGCCACCGGCTTTGCCCTCTTCTTTCATAACTTTTCGACCTTCCTCGGAAAGCCGGGCCTCTATCTGGAAGATCTGTTCGTGGACCCCGCCCATCGCGGCAAGGGCCATGGCAAGGCCCTGCTCAAACGCCTTGCCGAACTTGCCGTCGCGCGCGGCTGCGGCCGCCTCGAATGGTCCGTCCTCGACTGGAACCAGCCGTCCATAGACTTCTACCTCTCCCTCGGTGCCCGGCCGATGGAGGACTGGACGATCTACCGCCTCGACGGCGCAAAGCTCGAAAACCTCGCCCGGGTTTAGAGGAACAACTGCCCGCCGGTCATCGGCGCCGGTACGCCCGTGGTCATCGGCCAGCTCAGCGGCAATTGCCGCATCCGGCGCGCCGCGAGAAAGGCAAACGCCTCCGCCTCGATGGAATCGCCGCGCCATCCGGCATCCTCGGCGGTCATCAACGGGCACGCCAGCGCGCCCTTCAGCGCCGCCATCAGCGCCGGATTGTGCCGCCCGCCGCCGCAGGCGATGACCCGCGAGGGTTTCTCCGGGAGCTGATCAATCCCCGCCGCGACGGCCGCCGCCGAGAACGCCGTCAGCGTCGCCGCGCCATCCTCCACCGACAGGCCGCGCACGACGCTGGCATTGAAGTCGTACCGGTCGAGGGATTTCGGCGGCTTCTCGTTGAACCAGTCGTGATTCAGGAGCTGCGCCAGGAGTCCCGGTTGCACCGTACCGGCCAGGGCCAGCTTGCCGCCGGCGTCATGCGTGCCCCGTCCATGCCCTTCGACCCATTCATCGATCGGGCCGTTTGCGGGGCCGGTGTCGAAGGCGATCAGGCTGCCATCCGCCAGGCGGGCCGTGATGTTGGCCACGCCGCCGAGATTGAGCACACAGGCCGGCTCGCTGCCGAGCCGGTCGAGTAGCGCCGCGTGGTAGGCCGGCGCCAGCGGCGCGCCCTGGCCGCCGGCCTCCACATCCGCCGAGCGGAAATCGCAGACCAGCGGCACGCCCAGCGACGCGCGCAGGACAAACGGATCAACCAATTGCAGCGTGGCGCCCTTCTGGCCGGGCCTCGGGCGCCGGTGCAGGACCGTCTGGCCATGGATGCCCGCCAGCAGCGGCTGGGGCGCCCGGGTGGGGGCGGTCAGCATCTGCCATGCCTCGTAGTGGGTGCGGGAAATCACATCCAGCGCCGCTCTGAAGGCAGCCTCCGGGATCGGCCCCTGCCAGTTCCAGGCCCGGGCCGCCTCCGTGGCCGCCTGCAGGATGGCCCGCTCGGAGGCCGAATACTTGCGCTCCACCGCCGGGCCGAACTCGGTAACCTTCTCGCCGTCCGTCAGGATCATGGCGGCATCTACCGCGTCCAGCGAGGTGCCCGACATGAAGCCTGCAACCCAGACCGGCGTTGTTTTTTCCGTAGCGGTGTTCAAGCCCTGCCCTTTCCGTGTTAGGCGCGCGTCTGCTCCACGGAGACACAAGAACATGAGCGAATACAAGTCGGAATTCCTGCGCGAGCTGAGCTGGCGCGGCTTCATCAAGCAGATGACGCACGAAGCAGAGCTCGACGCTTACTGCACCTCGGGAACGCCGGTGGCGTATATCGGCTTTGATGCGACCGCCGACAGCCTGCATGTCGGCTCGCTCCTGCAGATCATGATGCTGCGCATTTTCCAGCGCCACGGCGGTAAGCCGGTCGCCCTGATGGGCGGCGGCACGACCAAGATTGGCGACCCGACCGACAAGGAAAAGTCGCGCCCGCTGCTGACCGATGACCAGATCAACGCCAACATCGCCGGCATCAAGAAGGCCTTCCTGCCTTTCCTGAAGTTCGGCGACGGCGCGACCGACGCGATCATGGTCAACAATGACGACTGGCTCGGCAAGCTCGGTTACATCCAGCTGCTGCGCGAGATCGGCATCCACTTCACCATCAACACGATGGTGAAGCAGGACACCGTCGCCCGCCGCCTCGCGGCCGAGCAGCCCTACACCTTCCTCGAATTCAACTACCTCCTGATGCAGTCCTACGACTTCCTCGAACTGTTCAAGCGCCACAATTGCCGGCTCCAGCTCGGCGGCTCGGACCAGTGGGGCAATATCGTCGGCGGTGTGGACCTGGTTCACAAGGTCGAAGGCGGCAAGGCGTTCGGCCTGACGGCCCACCTCATCACCACCGCCTCCGGCGGCAAGATGGGCAAGACCGCCGACGGCGCGGTGTGGCTCAATGCCGACCGTCGCAGCCCTTACGAATACTGGCAGTTCTGGCGCAACACCGAGGACGCCGATGTCGGCCGCTTCCTTCGTCTGTTCACGGACTTGCCGAAGACCGAGATCGAAAAGCTCGAAACCCTTCAGGGCGCCGAAATCAACGACGCGAAAGTGGCCCTCGCCAACGCCGCGACGATGCTGCTGCACGGCGCAGCGGCCGCGAAGGAAGCTGAGTCGGCAGCGAAGGCGGTGTTCAGCCAGGGCGCCTCGGCCGATGCGTTGCCGACCGCGCTTGTTCCGGCAGCGGAACTTGAAGCCGGGCTTCTGGTCGCCGCGGCCTGCACGGCTGCCGGCTTGTCAAAGTCCAACGGCGAAGCGCGCCGCCTGATCGAGCAGGGCGCCATACGCGTGAACGATGCGCTGGTCACCGATCCGAATGCAAATGTCTCGGCCGCTGATCTGCAGGACGGCGCCATCAAGATTTCAGCCGGCAAGAAACGCCACGCGCTGATCAAGGCCGGCTGACCTGAAAGCCCCTCTTCCAAGGGAAAGGGGTTCAAGCCCTCCCCTAAAACGTCTCGTTCTTGATCGCCGGCAGTTCGGGCGGGAGCGGCACGTCGGGTGCGCGCGGCTTGGCTTCGGGAATCTTGGTGTCGGACGGATTCTCGAAGATACGGCGGATGACGCCCGGTGCGAGCGCCGAGAGCGGGTTGACCGACACGCTCGCCTTGTCCAGCTTGCCCCGCACGCCGTAGGTCAGCGAGAACACGCCTTCCCCGTCGCGGCCAACCACGAGATCGCCGAGGATCGGAATTCCTCCGAGGGCGGAGTTCATGCCGAAGCTCGGTACGAGCACACCGTCGATCTGGATATCGCTGGTCTTTGAATCGATGAACCCGCTGGCCGTGAGCCCCAGGGCCGGCCCCTGCGCCTTGGCGCCGTTGATGATGTAGCGGCCCTTGGTGATCTTCAGCGGCATGTCGATGCGGCTGAACAAGACGCCCTCGCCCGACAGCGTATCAGCGAGGCCGCGCAGGGAGGCCAGCGACAGGATCTGCGTCAGGAACGGCGCGTTACTCATCCGCGCGCCCGAGATCTGCACCTCCAGATTTGCCGGCACCGCGCCGTGTTCGAGCGTTCCGGTCATCTCCAGTGTGCCGCCCGAAATGAAATCGGCGTTCAGGAACGCGCTGGCGAGGAAGCCGGCATCACCGGACGTCACATTGATTTTCGGCGCGCCGCCGCCGGTCGCGTCAATTGACGCCACAATCGGCGCGCCGCTTGCGGCAACGCCGCTCGCGGTCAGCGTTTCCAGGCCAGACTTGTTCGTCATCAACACAAGGTTGGCGTCGCGCAGATCGAGGCCTGGGCGCACGGTGAGCCGGTCAACGGCCGCCGACAGCGACATCGGCGAGACCGTGCCGGTCTCTTCTCCACCCAATCCGGTCAGCGCAGGCATCAGGCCTGAAATGTCGAGATGCGCGCCGTCAAGGTTCAGCACGAACTGGCCACTCGGGCTGCGGCTCATCTTGACACTGACGTCCGCCACATTGCGGAAGTAGGCCCTGCGGAGGTCCGCCGAGATCAGCTTGGAGTCGGCGGTGTCCAGCGTGAAGTCGCCGTCCAGCGCCGCGCCATCGGCCTTGAAGTTCACCTTCGACGTTGCGGTCTCGCCGGACCGCGCATAATCGACCGTCGCCTTCGATACCCCGCCTCGCGGTTTCAGCCAGCCGACTTCCGCCAGGTCGAGCCGGGCGTCCGTGAAGTCGATCTTGACGGCGGCGGTCCTGAGGTCGGCGCCATCGAGCGTGGCGACAACATCCAGCGGCGCCTCACCCGCCATGTACGCCCGTCCGAGCAATCCGAAGCCGTTGAGAAAATCAGCGGTCACAAACCCCTTGGCCGTGAGCACGGCGGGCTTCCCGTCATCCGTGAACAGATCGGTCCAGACATAATCGACCGGCGAGCTGCCCAGCGCGCCCTGTCCCGACATCTTGATGCCGGTCTGGTCGAGATCGACCTTCATCACGCCGCCCGAAAGATCGAGCCCGAAGGCGGCGCCCTTCAGGCCGGCATTCCGGATCGTGCCGAAACCGGTGAAGCGGAGCTGCTCGTAAGGCACGTTGTCGAGCGCGGGCCGGAAAAGTTCATAGGTAAACTCGGCGTCGCCGGAGACCCGCGCCGGATCGAGGTCGAACTCAAGGCGCGATTCGCCGAGGACCTTGACGATGTTGCGCGCCGGGCCCTTTCCCTTCGCAAACACCCGGAACTCGGTGCCGCGCGGATTGAACGCCGGGAAATCAACGAGACCCTCGGTCACCTGCCAGCCGGCATATTCGCCGCTGTTGACCACGACCTTGAAACTGTTGCCGGTCAAACGCCCTTTCCCGGCGGCATTCTCGACCGGCGGCAGGTCTTCCAGGAACTTCACCCGCGCGCCGTCCACATCGAAGGTGACCTCGAGATCGGTGTCCCGCAGGAAGCCTTCGGCAAAACTGTCGCGTTGCAGCGTCACGCGGCCCTTCGCGGCGCGCGCCGTGCCCATATCAATCTTTGTGGCGCCGAAGTCGCGCGCGCCCGGCGCAAGCTGGGCGGGCCACAGCGCAATCACGGTCTCGAGTGGCAGGACGCCGGGGACCTGTACATCCAGCGTTCCGATGAACGGCGATTCGCCGGGCTGCTGATCCGGCGTGCGGGCCATGTCGCCTTCCAGTTCGAACGCCGCGCCGCCGATCACCAGCTTGGCCTTGGTGGTTCTCGCTGCGAGCGCATTGAGATCGACCTCGCCGGAGGCCTCGAGGCTCGCGATATCGATCGGGGCTTCGAGAAAGGGCATCAGGTTTGCGGTCAGCGCCGGACTGGTCAGGCGAAACGGGCGAAAGCCCTCGCCGGTGAGCGCGCGCTCGAGTTCAAACTCGACATGCCCTTTGAAGACGCCGGTGCCCGTCGATTCGAGTATGAGCGCGAGGCGGTCATCCGGCCGGCCATAGGTGCCCGATATGTGCAGGTCCGTAACGGGCTGTGTGCCGCCATTGAGCTTCAGTATGCCGGGGCCGCTGTTGGTGTTGAGGCGCACCTCTTCGATACCCGCCGACTGGGTGAACCCGACCGAAACCTCGAACGAGGACTCAAGCCCCTCCGACCCTTCGCCGCCTAGCCCGGTCCGCCGGAACAGTTCGCCCAGCGGCCATTCGGCAACGCCCAGTTCGGCGAGCATCCGCGTGCCGAGTTCGCTCGTCTTCATACGGATGGCAATCCCGCCCGGAAGCCCCTCGCCGAGCCCGCTGCCCGACACGGTCAGGCTGAGGCCGTCGGCGTTGCGCGTCAGGTTGCCCGTCGTGTGCTGGACCGTCCCGATCAGCGCCAATTCGCTGGAACGGACGCGCAGCTCGAATCCCTCCAGGCGGAGCGACTCGAACGTGAATCTTTCGTCCATCTGTTTCAGCGCCGCGAGCCATTCCGGCAGGACCGTGTTGGCAAAGTCGAGCCAGCCTTGCGGCGTGCTGGGCAAGACCCGCGCCTTGATCTCCGGCAGCGGATCACCGCCCAGCGTCCAGAGGTTTGCACCGGTATGGTCAAGCCCGATCCAGCCATCGTTCAGGCTCATGCGGATCACTTCAATCCGGCCGAGCACCAGCGCCGACGCCGAGAGCACGATATTGGCCCGCTCGGCTTCCGCCGCAGGGCGGCCGGCAGCATCGAACAGACGCACGTTCTGCGCCGTGATCTGCACGCGCTTGGTCTGCGGCGACCATTCGAGCTGCAGGGATCCGATCGTCACATCGCGGCCGTCTCGCACCTCCGACAAGGCATGCTCGACATCGTCGCGAAACGCGCCCAGATCGAGTGGACCACTCGACAGCCGGAACAAGAGAAGCGCGCTGGCCGCCATAAGCACCAGGATGAGACCGCCGAGGATCTCCATGATGATGATCGACGCGGTCTGGCGGACCAAACGTTGGCTCCTCGAAAAACCCGGCCTTGCCGCAGGTCCAATGGCACATAGAAACTATAATTGCGTGAACCGGCCCATACCATAGGAGCAAAGCATGACCACTGAGTTGAAACCCGGCGACAAGGCCCCGGCCTTCAGGCTCGAAACGACCGGCGGGACACGCCGCCTGAAGGATTTCGCCGGCAGCCATCTGGTGCTGTATTTCTACCCGAAGGACGACACGCCCGGCTGCACGCTGGAAGCGCAGGATTTTACTGCACATGCGAACGCCTTCCGCGAAGCCGGCGCCGTGGTGCTGGGCGTGTCACGCGATGCGCTGACCCGGCACGGGAAATTCGCCGCCAAGTACAAGCTGGACGTGCTGCTCGGCAGCGATGAAGCCGGCGACGTCTCGGACGCCTATGGGACCTGGGAGGAGAAATCGATGTACGGGCGGACCTATATGGGCATGGCCCGCCGGACCTTCCTGATCGGCCCCACCGGCAAGATCGTCCGCATCTGGCCTAAAGTGAAGGTCAAGGGGCACGCGGAGGATGTGCTCGCCGCAATCGGGGACTGACAGGGCCGGTATCCGGAAGAGTGTCGCCCTGCTGAAACTTTCAGCAAGTTAATGAGAAGTTTACGCTCAGGTGTGAACATTGCCTAAATATATGACATCCAGGGGTTTCACGCCGGGTCGAATTGGGTATGTATGACGGCGGGGAATGGGAAGCCGGCTGCAGGGATATCTGCAGCGCAAAGAGTAGTTTCCAACTTACGGGTAGCTTGAATGGCGAAGTGGAGTTCGAACCTCAAGGCGACGTTCGATCGCGCTTTTCCTGAGCGTCAGATCTATCACCGCAGCGGCGGTACTGTCCGTTATATTTCCGTATCTCCCTGGCAGCAGGCCATGATGGCCGCAGGCGCAACCGCGATTGCCGGATGGACGATTTTTGCAACAGCGAGCTTCGTGTTCGGCGGCGGCGAGACCACGGTGGCCGGCGGCGAAGGCAAGGAACTCGCCAAGTATGAGCGCTGGGTCCAGGACCTGCGCGCCCGCGAATCGCTGCAGCGCACTCTTCTGGAAGAGCGCTCCAAGGAAACCGCCGATCTCGAGAAGAAACAGAAAGCGCTCGAAGAGCTGCTGAACGATATCCGCGAAGACGACGGCCAGAAACTGTCGGCCCTGGAAGGCGACGGCGCCTCCCTTCTGGTCGAAGCCTCGATCGAGGAAGCCGACCGCCGCCAGTCGCGCGACGGCTATACGATGACCGCCGGCCTGCATGTTCAGGCCCCGCGCGGCACGCCCAAAGCCATCGAACAGGATATCTACCGCTTGTTCGACCTGCTGGAAGACCATGCGGCCGAACGGGCCGAGCGGGCCCGCGGCGTAATCATGCTGACAGCTGTTGGCACCGACAGCATGTTGACCAGCGGCGGCGTCGGCGGCCCGGAAGTGTCGATGGGCGCGCTGACCTCCTCCGCCGAATGGTCAGTCAGCGATCAGGACTTCATGACCCGGATCTTCCAGGCACGGGCTCGGATCGCCGAAATGAAGCATTACGAGAAGATGGTGAGCAGCCTTCCGCTCGGCCAGCCCGTGGGCGTGGCGTATCGCTACACCAGCCCCTATGGCATCCGCGTCGACCCCTTCACCAAGCGCCCGTCGCCGCACATGGGCGTTGACTTGGCAGCCTACCGCGACGCGCCGATCATCACCACCGGCCCCGGTACCGTCAGCTATGCCGGCCCCCGTTCGGGCTACGGGATGCTGGTCGAGGTCGATCATGGGCATGGCTTCAAGTCACGTTACGGACACTTAAGGTCGATCACCGTTTCGAAAGGTGATAGCGTCGATCTGGGCGATCTCGTCGGGCGCATGGGCTCGACCGGACGCAGTACCGGTGATCACCTTCACTACGAAGTGTGGTACAATGGTAAACCATACGACCCCAACAAATTCCTGAAAGCAGGCCGACATGTTCACAAAGAGTAACAAAACCCCGGATGCAGCCCCCGTCGAACCGCCGAAGACGGCGGCGGCTCAGGATGCGATCCGCGGGGCAGCGATGAAGACCGCTGCGCGTGCCGCATCCATCATCTGCGCCGACATGAAGATCAATGGTTCGGTCATTTCGGAAGGGGCGCTGCAGATCGACGGGATCGTGGACGGTGACGTTTCGGCGACCGACATCACCATTGGCGCCTCGGGCCAGATCACCGGCGAAGTGAAGGCCGAGGTCGTGAAGGTCAAGGGCAAGATCAAAGGCTCCATCCGCGCCCGCAAGGTCGAGCTGGAATCCGGCGCCCACGTGAAGGGCGACATTGTCCACTCCTCGCTGCAGATCCAGTCAAACGCCGTGTTTGAAGGCCAGGTGAAGCATGCGGACGATCCGCTGCGCGAAACCGGTCCGGTGGCGGCCAGCGAAGGCAAGTCGATGTCCTCATCGTCCGCACCCAGCGCTTTCGGCATCTCCAGCCAGCCGAGCTGATCCAGCGACAGACATTCAGAATGCGAGAACGCCGGCCTCACCCGCCGGCGTTTTTCTTTGAGGTGTGGACGCATAGCTGCGAGATTTCCCGCCAGCTCTGATCGGTCCCGTCCCTGCCCCGTCAAAGCACAAAGCCCCGGACCATCGGTCCGGGGCTTCGCGTCATTTGACTTGAAGGATCAGCCGATCAGACCGGCTGCGCGTTCTTGCACTGCGGCGTGGCATCGAACTTCTCGCGGCCAGCCTTGAGGCGGTCGGTGACCGTCTTGCAGCCTTCCGGCATACGCTCGTCGCCAAGGCCCTGCAGCTTCTTGCAGATCTTGTCTTCGTTCACGAGGTTCATAACGGCGGACTGGACTTCGAAGCAAACCAGCGCGTCCTTGGTGTCCTCTTCGGACTGCATGAACTCGAGCCAGCTGCGACCGCCGGAATTGCCGGCCTGTCGGAACGCCTCACGGGCGCCTGCGCGGTCATTGCGCTCAAATCGGGACTGGCCGATGCGGACCCAGACCGTGCCTTTGTCCTTCACGCCGCCGAGTTTGAGCGCTTGCAGAAGCGCGTCCTCGGTTTCTTTCCACTTCTGCAGCTCGCTGTAAGAAGCGCCGAGACGCTCGTACATCGCGCCGCCGCCGCCCATTTCAGCGGCCTGACGGATCACCGGGATCGCCTTTTCGTGTTCGCGGGCGACCTGGTAGAAGTCCGCAAGCAGCGACATACGCTCAACCGTCTTCTTGATCCGGCCGGCGTTCATTTCCTTCTCGAGAACCTTCGCGGCATAGTAGGGCGCGTTGAACTGGTTGTAGAAGTTCACGATCCGCATGATCTCGTCTTCGGTCTTCAGCAGACCGCCGAGATACATGGCTTTCTGGACTTCAAACGCCTTGCGCTGTTCGTTGGCCTGGAAATAGTTGCCGGAGATCGCGTCCCAGTACTTGCGCTCGGTCGGGTTGCGATCAACCAGCACTTCCAGCACTTCGGCCAGCTTCGCCTTCTCGCCGGCATCGTTGTAGAGGAAGACGAGCAGGTCATAGAGTTGCTGGTCGAACTTGGCACCATCATCGGCGCGCACTTCTTCGGCCCAGCGGATTGCTTCCTTGTAATTGTCAACGCGCTGGTAGAGCACCGCGAGCTGCCATTTCTGCTGGCGGTCCGGCTTGCCACCGGCCCCCTGCCACTTCTTCATGTAGTCCAGGGCCGACTTGATGTCTTCCATCTGCAGATAGATCTGCGCGATGTTGTAGTAGGTCTGGGCAATGTCAGCGGCCGGGACGTATCCCTTGTTGACCGCGTCGAGGAGGTCCTTGATCGCGCCCTGACGGTCGCCCTTCTCGATCTTGATGTAGGCCGAGATGCGGATCACGGCGCTTTCTTCATAGCAGTTCAGCGTCATGCCGCGCAGCTGGTTCAGCTTGGTGAGCGCGGTGTCGAAATCCTTGTTGGTGATCGCGGCCTGCTCCGCTTCCAGGTACAGCTGGCCGGTTTTCGAGCTGAACTGGGTTTCCGTACAGCTCTGGGCGAGCGCGCTGCCCGCTCCCATGAGACCGAGGATGCCAGCCGCCACTGCGCCTTTGAGGAAAACTTTCAGTCGCATCATTCTCTCTCCTGGCCGCTTTTCAGCGGCATACTCTTTCACTTGCCAAACTGCCTGTGCGGCGAAGCGCCGGCCTGGGGCAGCGGAGGAAGGCGGGCAGCGGATCCGGATAACCCGCTGCCCGGCCCGAATGGACCCTACTGGATGTTGAATTCCAGAGGATAGACCACGTTGCGGCGTTCGACAGCCTTGCCGCGGACGATTTTCGGCGCGAATTCCACCTTCGACACGGCGCGTTCGGCTTCCGACTTGAAGATCGAGTCCGAGCAGGTCGCCGAGACGTTGTACGGCTTGCCGCGCGTATCCACATCGAAGCGCACGTCACAGGTGCCCGAAAGGCCACGCTCCTGAGCGCGCTGCGGGTAGGACGGCGTCGGCGGACGGATCGGCTGGGCGTCACGGTCGGACACGGCCACCGGATCAATCGCGAGCGATTTCATCCGGCCGAGATCGAGGTTCTGCGGAACAGCGCCGTCAATCCTCGGAGTCGGCAGGTTGATGCTCGACTTGGTAGCCGACTGTTTCGGTGGCGGGGGCGGCTTGGCCGACGAGTCGATCCGCTGCGGCTTCGCCCGTTGCCGGGTGCGCACGTCGGAATCCTGCTTCTGGGGCGTGATCGCCGCGAGCACACGTTGCTCGCCGCTCGCCAGCTTCAACTCCTTGACCGAAATCAGGGCGTTCATCAGCAGGAAGATCAGCAACACGATCGGGACCGCAATCGCCGTGGCGACCAGGAACCGCATGAAGGGACTGTTGAACATCGCAGCGCTCCTTAACTGTTCGTCTGGGCGGAGATGTTGATCACCGTGGTGCCATCGATCTTGTTGATGGCCTCCATGATATCAACCATCACGCCGGCATCGGAGTTCACGTCCGCCTGGATCACGATCTCGCCCCGCGGGTTGTCGAGACGCATATCCTTGATGGTGAACGCCACCTCGGCCGGAGCGATCTTCTTCTTGTCGATGTAGACATCGCTGTTTGCATCGATGGCGATCAGGATCGCGAGCGGCTTGGCGGGCGCCTTGTTGTCCACCTCGGGACGGACGATAGCCACGCCCGGCTCCTTGATGAACTGCGCGGTCACGATGAAGAAGATCAGCAGGATGAACACCACGTCCAGCATGGGCGTGAGGTCAATGTCGCTGCTGGTCTCGGCATATTCACGTCTTGCACGTGCCATTTTCGACGTCTCCGCGCTCAGGTCTGGGTGATGAGGATGTTGACGCGAGTGGTAAAGCCCGCCTTGTAGGCCTCATCCCGGATTAGCACCACCACGCCGCTTTTCGCTTTGGGGTGAGCTTGGATGATAACCGCGCTTTCAGGCGATTCTGCGACAACCCGTTCGATGTTCGCCCGAACCGAGCTGATGTCGGTCGGCCGGCCGTTGACCGAGATAAGGTTCGATTCATCAACCAGAATAAGGATCGCCGGAGTCGGTTCCTGTTCTTCCTGATCTGGCGGTGCCGGCGGTGGCGGCGGTTCGAGGCCGATGGCCTCTTCCCGGGCAAACGTCGAGGTCACGATGAAGAAGATCAGCAGAATGAACACGACGTCGAGCATCGGTGTCAGATCGACTTCCGCCGAGTCCGGTTTTCTTACTTTGCGTCCGCGCATCAGTCGATCTCCATCGAATCTTCAACCCGCTGAACGGACCGGTTGACGGTCCGGTCCATGCCGGAGGTGAACAGGATACCGGAGAGCGAAGCGACCATGCCTGCCATCGTCGGGATCGTGGCGCGCGAGACACCGGCCGACATGGCCTTCGCGTCTGCACCCGCCGTGATCGCCATGATGTCGAACACCGCCACCATGCCCGTCACCGTGCCGAGCAGGCCGAGCAGCGGCGCCAGGGCCACCATCGCCTTGGTCAGCTGGACGTTCTGTTCGGCTTTTGCCCGGACTTCGGACACCAGCTTTTCACGCACCCAGTGTGCGAGTTTGGATTTCCGGTCGGAGCGCGAACGCCACTCCGCAATCGCCTCGGCAGCTACCTGCTTGTGCGCGAACCGGAAGTAAAACAGCCGTTCCAGGATCAGGGCCCACATGACGAAAGTAGTCGCCATGATGACCAGCAGCACGGGGCCGCCGCGATCCAGAAAGGCCTGTAGCTCACCAAAACCCATGCGGGTTACTCCTCCAGGGGGTGGAGGAGGACAGGCTTACGCCCGTCCCCCGTGAACTGCTTCCATCTTCTCGGCGATGAGGCCAGCGGCCTGTTCGTCGAGCATTTGCTGGTTGGTGCGAGCCATCGAGGAAACGACGGCGTGCGAGAGCAGCAGCGGAATGGCAGCAACAAGGCCGAACACGGTGGTCATAAGAGCGACCGAGATACCGCCAGCCATCAGCTTCGGATCGCCGGCACCGTAGATGGTGATGGCGGTGAAGGTGATGATCATACCGATAACCGTACCGAGAAGGCCGAGAAGCGGAGCGACCGACGCGAACACCTTGATGATGTCGTTGAAGCGTTCGATGGCCGGAGCTTCCTGGAGGATCTTTTCGTCGAGCTTGAGCTCGAGCGTTTCGATGTCACGATTGCGGTTGCTCTCGTAGACTTCAAACACGCGGGCGAGCGGGTTGCCCGTGCCAGCCTGGCGGGTTTTCGCGGTGTTGCGCATTGCGGCGCCCATCGTGAAGAGGCTGAACATCTTGTAGAAGGCCAGCAGCAGGCCGATCGTGGCGAGACCCATGATGACATAGCCAACCGTGCCGCCTTGCTGGATGCGGTCACTGAATTTCGGCAGTTCACCGAGGATGCCGAACAGGTTGCCTTTCGACGGGTCAACCGGTGCTTTCACCAGATCACCTTCAGCGGCGCGGGCCAGTTTGGTCATCGCGCCGGCGTAGGGGCCAGCCGGCTGGGTCTTGAAGACTTCGAGGAAGGTTTCGCCACGCTCACCGCGTTTCACTTCGACGAACTTGCCGCCGTTGGCGGTGGCCGTCGTGAAGACGCCGACACGAACCAGTTCAGTGTCAGCGATCGAGCCGCCATCGCCGAGGCCGTTGACCGGCGCCGTGAAGGTTTTGACTTCCGACTGGGCAATCATTTCCTGCAGCATGGCTTTCGGAAGACGCTCCAGCTGGCCGCGGTTCGGCAGAACGCGCGCTTCAGCGATTTCGGCAATACCATCGACGCGGTCTTTGTAGTCGAAGTTCGCGAAGGAGTTCGCGATTTCCGGCATCGTCGCGCCTGCGGCCGAACGGAACTGGCCAAGCAGTTCCTGGAAGTCGCCGGCCTGGGCCGTGACCTGGGCTTCGAGAGCTCCCAGCTGAGCTTCGTTGGCGTCGAACTCGGCGCTCAGGGTGCGCGCCTTGCCTTCGGCAACGGCGAGGGCATTGCGGGCCGATTCCATGCTCGCAGCCTGGCTGTTCTTGTCAGCCTGGAACTGCTTCAGACGTGCGGCATCTTCCGCCGACATCTGGTTGGCGTCCTGGCGGACTTTCGCAAGCACGTCGCTGAGCGACTGGGCCGAAGCGGGTGCGGAAGCAACGAGAGCGGCCGATCCGAGAAGGAATGCGGCGCCCAGTGCCTTGAGGGAGGATTTGAACGTTTTCATAACTCTGTAAACCTTCGTTTCTGGGAACTGGCCGCTTACTGGACCGAGAATTTCTGGATCGGAGCGAACAGGACAACCTGCTGGGCCTTGCCTTGGGCGACGCGGATCGCCTGCTGGATTTCCGGCACATAGCTGCCCGGCAGCGGCTGCCACTCACCGCTTGCGCGGTCGTAGCGGGCGGCTTTGCCGTTCGGGGTCACGTAGACGAAAGCGACGCGGCCGTAGAGGAACATGTCCACCTGGGTCGGGTTGCCATCAATCGTCATCGTTTCCTGCCAGGAGGAGACCGTGCGGCCGTATTCCATTTCGGCCGAGTAGGCTTCCATGATCAGGCGGTACTGCTCGGAGGCCGGCACGCTCGGGGATTTCATGATGCCATCGAGCGCCTGAAGGCGGGCATCGCGAATGTCCTTCTTGAAGGGCAGGTCGGCAGCGACGAACATTTTCAGGTCTTCGATCATGCTGAGCAACATCGGAACGGTCTGAGCCGTGATGTCGTCGATCGAGCCGAGCTGCTCGGTCAGCGAGGCAACTTCTTCGCGCTGGCTCTGCACAACCAGCTCTTGCTGCTTGGCAAAAAGTTCAGCGGCGTCACGGCGCTGCAGCAGGGTGCGGTATTCGCGCACCATGTCCGAGCGGTCGTCGTCCAGCTGGTTGATCTGGTCCTGGGACTGCTCAGCCTTGCGGGTGGCGCTCTCACCGACGGCAAGAGCATCGCGAAGCTGGGCGTGGGCCGGAATGGCCAGACCCGCAATCAACGCTGCAGCAATCAAGCCGCGGGCGGGTGACAGAATATTCTTCATGAGGTTTGCCTCTCAACTCTCCAAACGGTCGCACACAACCGGCGCGCAAATTCCTGGGTCTTGGGCGCACCTGCTCTCGAGGGCGTCCCGATGATCATCAGCTCGAACACACATGAGCCGGGAGTTTTTTGTGGAAGTGATGGGAGCCCCCATCTCATCCCCTGACATTTCCGGAGCGTTTTTCGCCCACTCTTTTGGTGACAGTCTGGCAAAGCGCCCTGAGCGCCTGACCGCGCAAAGCCCTTAGCCATGAACCGCAACGGTAACAATCCTCTAATTGCGGATCAATCGCGCTTTACGATTCGTTTAGAAAATACCCGGCCCCTTGGCGAACGCAACCAGCGCTTCGCAGTAATTGGTGTCAATCTAGGGAGATAGACGCCCCGAGTGTCAGCAAGATGACAACGATGGAAATACTGACGCAGGCGTCATCCACGGGAAATGGCTGGGGTGCTAGGATTCGAACCTAGGGTGGCGGTACCAAAAACCGCTGCCTTACCACTTGGCGACACCCCAACTGTGGAGCGCGCGAAATAGCTATTCTTTGTGCAGCTGGCAACTCCCGTTCTGTTGTCTGTTCAAACCAGGGCACCCAAGTTCGCCGCAGGCCGCCCATTAACAGTTCGATCTGCTCTATTCCCGCCCCGGCCCCTTTACTTTTTATCGATAATCAACAATACCGAAAATCGAAATCCCCGGATTCTGGTACCAGCAAAGGAATTGCCCCGGTCATGAAAACCTTCTTCCTGTCTATGGCAGGTGCTTTCGTCGCAATGATCCTGTTCGTGATCGTCGGCTTCGCCATGTTGTTCGGGCTGATCCTGGCCGCAGCCGGCTCCAAGCCGATCACGCCCGACGAAGTCGTTCTCACGCTCGACCTCAATGCCGGCCTGCCGGACCAGGCGCCGACGGGTGGCCTGGCGGCCTTTTCCGGCGTTCCCGGGTTCACGGACATTCTGGTCAAGTTGAAAGGCGCCGAACAGGACAAGTCCGTGAAAGGAATTTACATCCGCGGTTCGATGACCGGCATCGGCACCTCGCGCGCCGAAGAGCTGCGCACGGCGCTGAAGGATTTCCGCGCGTCCGGCAAATTCGTGATCGCGCACACGCAAGGCATGTACGGCATGGGTGGTCCGTCTGCGTACCATTCGATCACGGCCGCCGAAGAAATCTGGATGCAGCCGGGTACGGACTTCATCATCAACGGGGTCACGTTCGAAACGGAATTCCTGAAGGGCCTGTTCGACAAGATCGGCCTGACGCCGCAGATCTATGCGTTCTACGAATACAAGAACGCGCCGAACTCCTACAGCGAGACATCTTATACGGCGCCGCACCGCGAAGCGTTGGAAAGCCTCGCCACATCGGTGTGGTCAACGGCCCTGACCGACATCGCGGAAGATCGCGGCATGGCGATGCCGGCCATGAAAGCCCTGCTCGAAGCTGGTCCGAAATCGGCCGACGAAGCACTGGAAGCCAAGCTGGTTGACCAGCTCGGCTGGCCGGAAGATGCCGAACAGGCCGCACTGGACCGCGCCGGTGAAGACGCGGAACTCGTGGACCTCAACTTCTACACCGCGCCCGCTTCCAAAGCGAAGGTCAAGGACGGCGTCATCGCCATCGTGGGCGGTGAAGGCGCCGTGGTCACCGGCGGCGGCGGCTCGGACTCGCCCTTCTCCGAACCACCCGCCTTCGCATCGGACAATGTCGCCCGCGCCCTGCTCGACGCCGCCGACAATGAAGACGTGAAAGCCATCGTGTTCCGCGTCGACAGCCCCGGAGGCTCGCCCACCGCGTCCGATCAGATCTGGCGCGCCGTGGAACGCGCCCAGGAAAAAGGCAAACCGGTCGTCGTCTCGATGGGCTCGCTGGCAGCTTCGGGTGGCTACTACGTCTCCACCGGCGCCGACGCGATCCTCGCCAACCGTTCGACCATCACCGGCTCGATCGGTATCTTCGGCGGCAAGTTCGCCATCGACGGCACGGCCAACAAGATCGGCATCACCTTCGACACGGTCAGCATCGGCGGCGATTTTGCCGACGCTTATGGCGTGTCGCCGTTCAACCAGGCTCAGGAAGCCGAAGTGAAGGAAATGCTGAAGCGCGGCTATGACCGCTTCCTCACGCTGGTCGGCGAAGGCCGCGGCATGACGTATGATCAGGTCCACAATATCGCACGCGGCCGCATCTGGAGCGGCACGCAGGCCAAGGAAAACGGCCTCGTGGACGAACTTGGCGGCTTCATGGCAGCGATCACCAAGGCCCAGGAACTGGCCGGGATGGACACCGCCACGCTGCCCGTGCTGGCTTACTATCCGCAGCGCAAGTCGGGCTTCGAAGCTCTGGAAGGCTTTTTCGGCGTGTCGTCGGAAACCGTCCGCGCCGCGGCGGTGCTCAGCGCGCTCGTGGGGGATGAACGCACCCAGGCCCTGATCGAAGATCTCGCCGTTGCCGATGCCGTGAACGCCGGCCAGTCCATGGCCATGGGCCCGCGCCTGCGCGAACGCTAGGGCCTCCGGTTATCCCTGAAAGCGGCCCGTCAGCTCCGGCTGGCGGGCCGTTTCGTTGACGCGGGGGCGCTTCCGTCGTCATCTGTACCTGTAGTAATTGTTGCGGCGCTTGTGAAGGCCCTGCAGATCGTCTAGCCCCGCCGCCGAGCGTTCAGAAGGCCACCATGAATATTGTCGTCACCGGCGCGGCCGGCTTCATCGGAAGTGAGATCGCCCTTCGCCTTTTGCGCGAAGGCCATTCGGTGACGGGCATCGATTCCTTCACGCCCTACTATGACGTGAAGCTGAAGGAAGACCGCGCCGCCCGGCTCGCCGCCTTCCCGAATTTCCGGCTGGCCCGCTCCAGTGTCGAAGACGCCGAAACGATGGAACGCGTGTTCGAGCGGGTGAAGCCGGACGTCATCCTGCACTTCGCCGCCCAGGCCGGGGTGCGCTACAGCCTCGAACACCCGCGCGACTACATCGACGCGAATGTGGTCGGATCCTTCAACATCATTGACCTCGCGCGCCGTCACAAGGCCCGCCATCTGATCCTCGCCTCGACCAGCTCCGCCTACGGAGCCAACCAGAAATTCCCCTTCGAGGAGCGCGACTCGGCGCCCTATCCGCTGACCATCTATGCCGCGACCAAGCTGGCCGCCGAACTGATCGCGCACAGCCATGCGCACCTCTACGGCGTGCCGACAACCGTGCTGCGCTTCTTCAGTGTCTATGGTCCCTGGGGCCGGCCGGACATGGCCTTCTTCCTGTTCACCGACGCGATCTTCAAGGGCAAGCCGATCGACGTGTTCAACAACGGCGACCTGCTGCGCGACTTCACCTATATCGACGACCTCGTGGAATCGATCCGCCGTCTGATGGATGTGCCGCCCCAGCAGGGCAGCCACATGATCCGCGGCGACTCGCTTTCGCCGGTCGCGCCGTACCGCCTGGTCAACATCGGCCATGCGGCGCCGGTGCGCCTGCTGGACTATATCGAAGCCATCGAAACGGCCATCGGCCGCAAGGCGGTCAAGAACATGCTCGGCATGCAGCCCGGCGATGTGATGCAGACCTATGCCGACGTGCGCCTCCTGAAAGCGCTGACCGGCTATACGCCGGACACGGACTATCGCGCCGGCATCTCGAAATTCGTTGACTGGTTCCGCGACTATTACAATCCGGCCTGAAGGCCGGCCGCTTCAGCGGCGGCGCGGAAATCCTCCGGCACCGGGGCGGACAGCGTGAAGGCCTTGCCCTCCGGGTGCGGCAATTCCAACTTCGCCGCATGCAGCATCAGGCGCGGCGCTGTCGCCTGCCCCTCGCCGTAGAGCGCATCCCCCAGGATCGGGCAGCCGAGCGACATCAGGTGAACCCGGATCTGGTGCATCCGTCCGGTCTCCGGCGTCATCTCCATCAGGCCAAACTCGCCCTGCCGCGCCAACACGCGCCAACCCGTGCGCGCGGCCTGCGCGCCTTTCCGGTCCGGCCGCGCGAGGATCATCCGCGACTTGCCGCCCTCCTCCACCTTCACCAGCGCGGCATCGGCCACGCCTGCTTCAGCGGTTGGCAGACGCCCTTTCACCAGCGCCAGATAGGTCTTCTTCACGTCCCGCCCAGCAAAGGCCGCAGACAGCATCGCCGCCACGGGCTGGGTCTTCGCCGCAACGATGACGCCGGACGTGCCCTGATCGAGCCGGTGCACAAGGCGCGGGCGCTTGCCGTTGGATTTCGCAAAGGCTCCCATCATCGTGTCGAGCGACTGCGCCACGCCGCTGCCGGCCTGCACCGCCAGTCCCGCCGGCTTGTTGAAGGCGATCAGCGAATTGTCCTCATGGATCACCATGCCGCGCACGGCGGCGGCCTCTTGGGGCGAAATCTCGGGTACGGAGCGATTGCGGGTCATGCGAAGTCTTCCATCAAACGGGCGATCATCCGTTCCGACATGTCGGAGCGCAGACCGTTTTCATAGGCGTAAGGCAGGTAGATCACGGCCATTGACAAGGCCCAGCCTGCACCTCGCAGCCATTCCGCCTCACTCGCGTTCACGGCCCGGCGGTACGCTTCGCGCGGCACGCGGTCAAATATCGCCCATGCGGTGAGGAGATCGCAGGCGCCGTCGCCGACGCCGCACAAGCCCCAATCAATGATGCCCGAGATCTGCCCGTCTGCGGCGAGGACATTTCCCGGATGCACGTCGCCGTGAAGCCAGACCGGCGGGCTCGGCTCGCCTGCACGCAGCGCGCCGGACCAAAGCCTGTTGGCGAAATCGCCGTTGAGACCCGGCAACCTCTTGAGCGCGGCCTCGAAGGGTGCCGACCGGGTCGCCAGCGGCGCGCCGCGACCGTTGTTCTCCCTGCCGAACCGAAACGCAGGGTCCGGCGGAATGCTTCGCAGGAGCCCGAAAAACTCCGACAACTGACGGACCTGCACCCCCGGATCAACCATCGCGCCGTCTTCAAGGGGCGCACCGGGCAGCCAGCTCAGCACGGACCAATCATAAGGATAGCCGCCGCCCGGCGCGCCCAGACCATAAACTTCGGGCACAGCCAGCGGCGCGCCCCTGAAGCGCGGCAGCGCCCCGGCTTCGCGTTGTGCCGTGGCGGCGGCCCATGCAACTTTCGGAAATCGGGCACACAGATCATCACCGATGCGAAAGATCTGATTGTCGGTTCCCTTGGCGGCCAACGGGCGTATGTCCTTGCCCGCAAGTTCGGGAAACCGGCTCGCAATCAAACGGGCCGCCATTTCCGCATCAAGGGCAATGGCCGGCGCAGCCTCAGCCATCGCGGCGGGATTTCCGCAACGCGGCAAGGTGCTTCAGCATCTCTGCAATCGGCTTCTCCCGCCCCTGCCCCTTGGGATCGTAGAAGACCGGGCGTTTCATGCCGTCCGGGAAATAGTCCTGACCGGAGAAGCCACCCTCCGTATCGTGATCATACTGGTAACCGGAGCCATAACCCTGATCCTTCATCATCGCGGTCGGCGCGTTGAGGATATGCTTCGGCGGCATCAGGCTGCCCGTTTCGGCCGCAGCCCGGCGCGCGGCCTTGTAGGCAACATAGGCGGCGTTGGATTTCGGCGCGGTGGCGAGGTGGATCACGCAATGCGCCAGCGCCAGTTCACCTTCGGGCGAGCCCAGCCGCTCATAAGTGCGCGCCGCTTCGCCCGCAATCATCAGCGCGGTCGGGTCCGCAAGGCCGATATCCTCGCTCGCCATACGGATGAGCCGCCGGGCAAGGAACAGCGGATCCTCCCCTCCTTCCAGCATCCGCGCGAACCAGTAGAGCGCCGCATCGGGGTCTGATCCGCGTACGGATTTGTGCAGGGCGGAGATGAGGTTGTAATGTTCCTCGCGGTCCTTGTCATAGGCAGCGGCGCGCTTCGACAGGGACTGCGCGAGATCGTCCGGCCCCAGAAGGCCGGGCTCGCCCATCATCGCGAAGGCCTGTTCGGCCAGGTTGAGCAGGTAGCGCCCGTCCCCGTCCGACATCGACAGGATCATGGCGCGCGCCTCTTTCGTCACCGGCAGGCGGCGCCCTTCGGAGGTTTCGGCGCGGACCAGCAATTGCTCCAGCCCCGCATCGTCCAGCCGCTTCAGCACCATCACCTGGCAGCGCGACAGGAGCGCGCCGTTCAGCTCGAAGCTCGGGTTCTCGGTCGTCGCGCCCACCAGCGTCACCACGCCGCTTTCGACAAAGGGCAGGAAGCCGTCCTGCTGGGCGCGGTTGAAGCGGTGGATCTCGTCCACGAACAGAAGCGTTCCCTTGCCCATCTTGCGGCGGGCCTCGGCCCGGTCGAACGCCGCGCGCAGGTCCTTCACGCCGGAGAAGATCGCGCTGATCGCCTCGAACTCGAGATCGGTCGCATCCGCCAGCAAACGGGCAATCGTCGTCTTGCCCACTCCGGGCGGGCCCCAGAGGATGATAGAGGAGAGCCGCTTCGAGGCCAGCATCCGCGTCAACGTGCCCTCGGGGCCGACCAGATGATCCTGCCCGACCACCTCCTGCAAGGTTTTCGGCCGCAACCGGTCCGCCAGCGGGCGGGGCGCGTCTCCGGACAGGCCGGCGGAATCGAAAAGGTCGCTCATCCCCGGCTTTCTAGGCGAGCGCGGGCGATGTGGTAAGGTCTCCCAAAACAACGGGAGGAAAACGATGAGCCTGACAGTCACCCCCTCGGGACAAGCCTGCGGCGCCAGCGTGCGCGGCGTGGACCTGTCGAAGCCGCTCGCCCGGGAGACAGCCGCAGCCATCCGCGAAGCCTGGCTGGCGCATCAGGTGCTCGCCTTTCCGGGCCAGAAACTCACCGATGAGCAGCTGGAGGCCTTCACGCTGAATTTCGGCCCGTTCGGCGATGACCCGTTCATCGCGCCGATCCCCGGCCATCCGCACATCATCGCGGTCAAACGCAAGGCGGACGAGACCGCCCCGATCTTCGCCGAGAGCTGGCATTCGGACTGGAGTTTCCAAGCGACGCCGCCGCAGGGCACCTGCCTTTATGGCATCACCATCCCGCCCACCGGCGGCGATACGCTGTTTGCGAACCAGTATCTCGCGCTGGAGCAGATGCCGGCAGACCTGCGCAAACGAATCGAAGGCAAGCGTGCCGTCCACTCGGCCCGGAACGCCTACGCCCCGACCGGCTTCTACGGCGCCGGCGACAAGGGCCGCAGCATGGACATCCGCCCCTCGGACGATGCCGGTGCCACCCAGCTGCACGATCTGATCCACATTCATCCGGAAACAGGCCGCGAATCTCTGTTCGGCACGGCCGGCTATATCGTCGGGATCGACGGCATGCATCCCGAGGACGCCGCCGCCCTGATCGCAGAACTCTACCGCTGGCAGACGCGGCCGGAATTCCAGTACCGGCACAAATGGAGCCCGGACATGCTGCTGATGTGGGACAATCGCTGCACCTTGCACATGGCCACCGGCGGCTATGCCGGCCACGACCGCCTGCTGCACCGCACCACAATTGGCGCGACGTAAAGCGTTCCCGAGGGGCAGGCTTCGGGGTATGAATTCCGCAGAGGCCCGCCCAGACGGCCCGTGGAGGAACATCAATGGCTGACACTTGGCATGGCGCGAGCGCCGGCATCCCGGATCCGTGGACTCTGCCGCTGGAGACGTTCGATGTCTCAAAGGCGGAATTGTTCGAGCAGGACCTGCATTGGGAATACTTCCGCCGTCTGCGCAAAGAGGCGCCTGTCCATTACTGCCCTCAAAGTGCGGTCGGCGCGTATTGGTCGATCACCAAGTATAACGACATTGTTGCCGTCGATACGAACCACAAGGTGTTCTCGTCCGAGCCGGCCATCGGCATCGGGGAACCGAGCGACGGCATCAATCCGCCGATGTTCATCGCGATGGACCCGCCGATCCACGACGCCCAGCGCAAGGCAGCCCAGCCGGCGGTCGCGCCGGCCCAGCTGCATGAACTGGAAGCGCTTATCCGGCAGCGCGTCGTCAATATTCTCGACAGCCTGCCCATCGGGGAACGGTTCAACTGGGTCGACAAGGTGTCGATCGAACTGACGACGCAGATGCTCGCGACGCTGTTCGACTTTCCTTTCGAGGACCGTCACAAGCTGCCGTTCTGGTCGGATGTGGCAACGACCACAGACGCTGCCGGGATCGTCGGCGCCGACATGGAATGGCGGATGAAACACCTGACCGAGTGCGTGGAATATTTCACACGCCTCTGGCACGAGCGGGCTGCGTCGCCGCCTAAGATGGATTTCATCTCGCTGCTGGCACACAATCCGGACACGGCGAACATGGTCAACAACCCGATGGAGCTGATGGGCAACCTGATGCTGCTGATCGTCGGCGGCAATGACACGACCCGCAATTCGATCTCGGGCGGCGTCTATTATCTCAATCAGTTCCCGGCCGAGTATGCGAAACTGAAAGCCGATCCGACTCTGATCACCAACATGGTTTCGGAAATCATCCGCTACCAGACGCCGCTGCCGCACATGCGCCGCGTGGCGACGCAGGACATCGAGTTCGGCGGCAAGCTGATCCGCAAGGGCGACAAGGTCGTGATGTGGTATGTCTCCGGCAACCGCGACGAAGAAGTGATTGAGCGGGCTGACGAGTTCCTGATCGACCGGACCAATTCGCGCCGGCACATCTCCTTCGGCTTCGGCATCCATCGCTGCATGGGCAACCGCGTCGCCGAGATGCAGCTGCGCATCCTGTGGGAAGAGATCCTCAAACGCTTCGAGCATATCGAGGTTGTGGGCCCGCCGAAGCGCGTGCACTCGAACTTCGTGCGCGGCTATGAGGAACTGCCTGTGATCCTTCACGCGCGCTGAACACGGCGCGCGGTCCGTCTCGCACCTGCCGGCGCGAGACGGACGCGGGCCTACTCCAGCGCCTTCACGGCATCGACGACTTTCACATCGCTCATCATGCCGAGATAGGCGTCGAACCAGGGCTTGTGGGCTGAGCCGACGATGACGAGCACCCGGCCGCCGGGAACTTCGGCCATCGCCTCGCGGATATGGGCAACCTGGCGCAAGTTGCGTGCTTCCCATTCCGCCATTCGGATGCGGCCGACATCGTTCGGGGTCTGACGATCCAGCATCATCTCCCATTGCAGGGCGACATCCGCGACACCGGCCTCGGGCGTGTTGAGGAAGCGGTAGGTCTCCAACGCCTGCTCCGGCGTTGTCATCCTTTCGCCAGCCTTGATGATCGGAGCATTGGCCGGATCGTCAATGATCGACTGCAGGCCGGCCTCTTCGAACAGGGCCACGAGGTCCGGCTCCGCGAAGGTCATCACATCGTCTGCGGCGTGATCGTCCGCCGGATAGACGCGTTCGAGCCCGAGGCGGGCGGCGAGACGGGCAGCGATCTGGTGGCTCTCGTTCTTCCTTGTGTCATATTGCTGGAAATAGGCAGCGAGGTCCGGCGAGACGCCGTCGCCCGGAATGCGCTCGGCTTCCGGCAGGCGCCACCACTGGACAAGCGCCGAGTGGGTGTCACCGGCGGCGGTGAACAGCGCGGCCAGGTGCCGGCGCTCGGCGGGGGTTGGCACGGCGGGCCATTCCCTCAGCACACGGCGCGCCTCTGCCTCGGCCTCCGGCAGTCCGAGGCCAAGTCCGGCTTCGGCCAAAGCGGCGCCTTTCAGCAGCCGTCCGCCATAGGACGCCGCTGTGTCCGTATAGATCGCTTCATAGGCTTTGAGGCTCTGAATGCTTTCGCCCGAGAGGTTCTCGATGGCGATGAGATCCGGCTTGAAGGCGGCGAGGCGTTCGAGCAAGGGCTCGAGCACCGCCGCGTCGAATCCGTCCGGGGTGCCTGAAAGGTGCAGCGAGCCGAGCACCAGCACTTCGGTCGGATTTCCGATGAGGCGCGGCTGCAGGTCGCGCGGGTCGAAGGCGCGCGCCTTGGCCGCGACAAAGTCTGCATCGAGTGGCAACGGCGCAGCAGCCGGCGCACGCGGCGGCGACGCGCAGGCTGCGGTCAGGAACAGGGCGGCTAACGTGGACTTCATGCGCATGGGCGCTCCTCTCAGGTCTCGGAACCGAGATGCCTTGAGGCGGGCAAACAGATGCAGGCGCCTGAAAAAAATCTGCGCGCCGCCAGCACCTGAAGCCGGACAGGGGTTTCCCCTTCCGGATTTGAGGCGTGTAGCAAGCGGAGACGAATCGGGCCGCAGTGCTGAGGGTTAGAGTTGAACACGAACAGTCGCGACCTGCCCGTCTCCGCTGCCGGGGCATCGCCCCCGCCCGCCACCTGCATGCCATGCGGGGGGCGACGAGCGGATACTGCCACGGCGCGGAACCTGCCGGAGTCGCAGCGCGGATTTCCCGGTGGCGACAGGGATACAGGCGGGCGCAAGGGGTGACTTGCGCAACCATCTGGTCGTGAGCCTGCCTCGCCCCACCCTGACCCTCCCCGTACCGGTGAAGGGACATGTCACTTGGCTTGGCAGAGCTCGGTTCGCCCAACACGATGAGCTGTCCCCTCCCCGGTACGGGGATGGCTAGGGAGGGGCTGGCAATGCGGAGCCGGTCAGGTCTTGACGGTACCCTTCACGGTGCGGCCATTGCGTTCGATTTCGATTTCCCAGCTGCGGCCGCTCTTTGACAGCACCGCCTGCAGGTCCTTGACCGTTTTCGTCGGCTTGCCGTTCACAGCGCGGATGATGTCGCCCGGCTGGAAATAGTTGCGCGAAATCGTCCCGCGCGTGACCGAATGGACATAGATGCCCGAGCCCTTGGAGAACGGGTCGAGGCCGTTCTCCTCGGCGAGACGCGGCGACAGCTCGATGACGCGCGCGCCATTGAAGATCGACGCGTCGGACAGGAGCACGACGTCGGCCTCCGTGGCACCTGGCGGCGGCTGGACGCGGACGCTGATCGTCTGGGACTTGCCGCCGCGCAGCACGGAGAGTTTCGCCAGCTCGCCCGGCTTGCGCACGGCGGCGAGGAATTTCAGGCCCTTCTCGTCGAATACTTCCCGGTCGTCGATGGCGGTGACGAGGTCGCCCCGGCGCAGGCCCGCCTTGGCGGCCGGGCCTTCGGGATAGACTTCCGTGACGATCACGCCGACCGGGCGGGAAAGGCCTTGCGTCTTGGCGATGTCGAAGCTGACGGCCTGGGCGGCGAGACCGAGCCAGGGGCGCACGAAGGTGCCGCCATTGACGGCCGCATCGACCACGCGCTTGACCATTTCGGACGGGATCGCAAAGCCGATACCGACCGAGCCGCCGGTGCGCGAGTAGATCGCGGTGTTGACGCCGACGAGCTCACCCTTGGTGTTGATCAGCGCGCCACCGGAATTGCCGGGGTTCACGGCCGCGTCCGTCTGCAGGAAGAAGGAGTAGTCCGACACGCCCACATCCGTGCGGGCGGTGGCGGAGATGATGCCGTTGGTGACGGTCTGGCCGACGCCGAAGGGGTTGCCGATGGCGAGCACGAGATCGCCCACCTGCACGCCCCGGCTGTCGGCGAAAGGCAGCGTCGGCAGCTGCTCGGTGCCGGTGTCGATCTTCAGGACGGCGAGATCGGTGCGCGCGTCGGCGAGCAGCAGCTCGGCCTCATATTCGCGGCGGTCGCTCAGCACGACCCGGAAGGTGTCGGCGCCCTGGATGACGTGATTGTTGGTGATGATGACGCCGTCCGAGGCGACGATGACGCCGGAACCGAGGGAATTCTGCACCGTACCCTGGGCGGGCACGCCGTAGAGCAGCTGCTCCATCGTCGTGGCGCGGCTGGTGGTTACCTTGGCGGTGTAGACGTTGACGACGGCGGGCGAAGCCTGGCGCACCAGCGGCGCGAAGGAGAGCGAGATCTGCTCCTGCGATTGCGGCACCTGCTGGGCCTGGGCGAACATCGGCGCGAGCGCGACAGTGATGAGCATCAGGACAGCCAGGCTCGCAAAGGCGAGCAGCTTGGAAACGTGTTTGGTCATGGTTCGGGGATCGGTCATGAACATGGCTCTATTGCGGCGCGAAATGCGGCGCAATTCGCACATGCATGACATTTCAGTTAGGGCGCTCCCGTGCCGGTTGCAGCCGCCTCGCGCTCACCCAGCGTGCGAAGGTTCTCTGCATGTGATTCGCGGCTGATCCGGTACAGGCTGACGCACAGGATCATCATCATCCACACCCCCAGCAGCGTGACGGCGTAGCCCCATCCCAGTGAATTCAGCGCGTCAGGTGTGACCTGGTCGGGCGCCGCGCCCTCCCTGATGCCGGCGACCATCAGCACAAGGGAAGCCACAAAGACGCCGGACGCCTGGGCGAGCTTCCGGATGAAGCTGATCCCGGCATAGAAGACGCCCTCCGAGCGGCGCCCGGTCTGGACTTCACTGTCTTCTACGATGTCAGCGACCATCGAGCCCATCAGCATCTGCGTCGAGATGATCAGGGCGAGGTCAAAGATCGTGACCCACAGGACGATATTATAGAGTGCTTCGCTGCCGATCGGCGGCATGAAGCCGAGCAACCGGGCAAACACCGGTGCCGGTGCAATGGTGAACGCAAAGAAGCCGATGATGATGGCGCCGCGCTTCTTTCCGAGTGTTTTGCCGGCAATCGGCGCGATGAACAGCGCAAGGATGGCAGAAATATACACGGCAACGGTCAGGCCGGCCGTTTGTGTGGTGGTGAAGCCCCAGAAGTAACCATTGATGTACTGGTTCAGCGATGCGGAAACGCCGGTGGCGATCAGGCCGAACAGTGTCGCAAGGAACAGTGCCCGGAAGGAGGGATTCGAAATGGTCTCGAAAATCTCGGAAAAGACCGTGCGGATCGTCAGGGCGCGCTGCGGCGGCGGTGCTTTGAGGTAGGGAATGCGCGCATGGGTGCCGGCCGTGGAAATGGCCGCCGCCGCGAAGATCACGATCGCGGCCACCAGGCCGTAAGTGTGCCAGCCTTCGAGGTGGAAATAACCGGAGGGATTCGCGGCTGTGGGCCGAAGCAGGAAGAAGAGCAGGAAAATCTGGATCGACAGCCCGCCGACCCAGGCGAAGAAGTACCGGAACGACATCAGCGAGGTGCGCGCGTCATAGTCCGCCGTGAGTTCCGGCGCGAGCGCATGGCTCGGAGCCTCGTAGAAGGTGAAGGCGAGGCGCACCGAGATCGTGAACACGACCAGCCAGATGAAGAGCTGATCAGTCGACAGCCCGGCCGGTGGATTCCATGTCAGGAAGTAGGTGATGCCGACCGGAATGACAGCCGCGTACATGAACGGGTGGCGCCGTCCGAAGCGCGTCCGCATGTTGTCCGACCAGTATCCGACCACCGGGTCCGAGACGGCATCGACGACCAGCGCAATCATCAGCGCGAGAAACACCAGCGATGCCGGGACACCGAGTATCTGGCTGTAGAAGAACAGCAGGAAATAGTCGAAGCCGTTGTTCTTGACGCCTTCAGCTGCCCCGCCCAGCCCAAAGGCAAGCCGCGTCCACAGGGTCGGCTTGTCGGCAAGCGCTGTCGTCATCAAGGCCATCCTAAAAGGGAGTCAGTCCAAGGCCTTACAGCCCCAACACAGCCTTCGCCATGATGTTGCGCTGGATTTCGTTCGAACCCGCATAGATCGAGGTCTTGCGGTAATTGAAATAGCTCGGCGCGGCGGTCAGGGCGTAGGACGGCGTGGGCGAGTCCACATTGGCGCCGGCACCCGCCAGGGCCAGTGTGTCCTGCATGAACGGCCCGGCATACAGGCCGGCGGCTTCCAGAGTCAGCTCGGTGATCGCCTGCTGGGCTTCGGAACCGGCACATTTGAGCATCGAGCTTTCCGGGCCGACATTCTGCCCGGCCGACAACGAGGACAACACGCGGCGTTCGGTGGCGTCGAGCGCGTCGATGCGCATCTCCATCATCGCCAGCTTGCGGGCGAAGTCCGGGTTCCGGATCACCGGCTCGCCGCCATCGATTTCCTTCGAGGCAATCTTGCGGGTCTTGCTGAGCATGTGGCGCAGGCCGGGCGCATAGGCGTTGCCCCGCTCGAACTCGAGCAGGTATTTCGCGTAGGTCCAGCCTTCGTTCTCCTTGCCGATCAGCGCGTCCTTGATCCTGACGCGGACATTCTCGAAGAAGACCTGGTTGATCTCGTGCTGGCCCTCGGCCGGGCCGTCGAGCGTGGGCAGCGCGCGCACGGTGATGCCCGGCAGCGTCATCGGGAAGACGATGAAACTGATGCCTTCCTGCGGCTTGCCTTCCTTGCTGGTGCGCACGAGGCAGAAGATCATGTCGGCCCACTGGGCGAGCGTCGTCCAGATTTTCGAACCGTTGAGGACATACTCGTCGCCGTCCCGCACGGCGCTCATCTGGAGGGAGGCAAGGTCAGAGCCCGAACCCGGTTCGGAATACCCCTGGCACCACCAGAGTTCGGACGCGAGGATCGGCGGCAGGTGCTTCTTTTTCTGTTCATCATTGCCAAAGGCCATGATGACCGGCGCAACCATCGAGACGCCAAAGGGCGCGACGTTTGGCGTGCCGGCGCCCGAAAGTTCGGAATGCAGGATGTAGCGCTCCGTGGTGGACAGACCGGGGCCGCCATATTCCTTCGGCCAGTTCGGCGCGATCCAGCCCTTCGAGGCGAGCTTCTTCTGCCAGGCCACCTGGCTCGGCTTGTCGATATAGCCGTTCTTCGACAGCGACATGCGGGCGCGCAGGTCGTCATCGAAGTTGGCGGCGATCCAGTCGCGCACCTCTTGCTGGAATTTGAGGTCGGACGGCGAAAGCGAGAGGTCCATGGCCGAGGCTCCGTCTATTCGACGATGTCGTAGTAGGCTATCTCAGGCGCGCCGCCGAGCACGGCGCCGAGTTTCGGGCCCGCCGCCTTGAAGTACTCGGTCTGGCCGTGCGACTTCAGCGCATCTGATGACGCATATTGTTCCATGAAGATGTAGTCGGTGGCCGAACCCTTCGCCTTGTAGAGCTGATAGGTCAGGCACCCCGGCTCGTTGGCCTTGACCTTGGCCATCAGGTCCTTGGCGACCTGTTCGAACTCCGCCTGCTTGCCGTCCTGGATCTTGAGTTTTGCAACAACGCCGATCATGTGCTCTCTCCCTGTATGTCTGTATGTTGGTTGGACACACAGTATGGAGTCCGCCGCTTCGGGCAAGCCCGTCCGCAGCGGTAGGGGGGGCAACCGATGGCATGGTTAATTGCGGATTCGCCTGTCAAGACAGCTGAACGCCAAATAAATCTCCTTCTGGAACAAATATTGCTCAACGGTCCGGACACCCGGAGTCCGCAACCTGATGTTCAACATGGCTGAGACTGAAAATCAGATGCCCGCACGCGCCCGGTCCGAGGTGGACCCGGCCACGATCCTCGCCGTCATTCCGGCGTTGAACGAGGCGCGCCACATCGAGGCCTGCATCCGGTCGTTGATGACGGGATCGCCAGAACTGCGCACGGTGCCCCTTCTGGTGGCTGACGGCGGCAGCGCCGACGATACGGTGGCCATTATCGAACGGTTGAAGGGTGAATTTCCCAATCTTGGCGTTATTCATAACCTCAAAAGGTTGCAATCCGCCGCACTGAACCTGGCTGCGACGGTCCACGCGCCGGACGCCGCCCGCATCCTGCTGCGCTGCGATGCCCATTCCATTTACCCTGAGAATTTCATTCTCGACGTCGCCCGCTCGCTGTCAGACACCGGCGCAGCCTCCCTGGTGGTCCCGATGGACGCTGAGGGTGAGACCTGTTTCGAAAAGGGCAATGCCTGGATCGTCGATACGCCGCTCGGCTCAGGCGGCGCCGTACACCGCGGCGGCAACGTCTCGGGCTGGGTCGATCATGGCCACCATGCCGGGTTTGACCTTGCCTGGTTCCGCCGGATCGGCGGCTATGACGAGAGTTTCAGCCATAACGAGGACGCCGAGTATGACGTCCGGCTCGGCAAGGCCGGCGGGCGTGTTTACCTCGATGCGTCGATCCGCATTCGCTACACCCCGCGCGGCGACGTCGCGCGGCTGGCCAAGCAGTATTACGGCTATGGCAAAGGCCGGGCCCGCAACGTTCTTAAGCACGGGTCGCGTCTCAAAATGCGCCAGGCGCTCCCGATAACCATGGTGGCAGGATCTTTGGCGGGTCTGCTCGCCTCGCTGGTGTATCCGCCTGCCGTTTTGATCCCGCTGACTTATGTGACCACCCTCACGCTCGCCTCCGTGTACGTGGCCTGGAAGCACAAGTCGGCTTGCGGCCTGTATGCGGGCCTGGCGGCGGGTACGATGCATACAAGCTGGGCAGTTGGCTTTCTCCGGGAAGCAATATTTCCCAGTGATACCGCAATTGCTCGCTGAATCTTGGTTTTCGGTGTAAAGATTTGTAAAATATTCGCCGGACGGGATGTTCAACATGGCCTACCCTAAATTGGGAGTTCAGTCGGCCCTTCGAGACAGGCTCAAGTCGATTGGCCGGTCCGCGAACGCGTTGCGTGCGCGCATTGAACAGGGATTCCGCCGCGGTCCGGCAAACGACGATGACCACGATCCGGCATCCGCCGCCCGCTCGGCCGTACGCGCGCCCGTGAGCCGCCGCGCGAAGGCGCCGGACGGCCTGTGCATCTACGCCATCGGCGACATCCACGGCCGGCGCGACCTGCTCGAGCGGCTGGTCCAGCTGATCGCGGAAGACGCCGCCAACCTGCCGGACGGTTTCAAACCGCAGATTATTTTCCTCGGCGACTATATCGATCGCGGCCTGCAGTCGCGCGACGTGATCAACTTCTTCACCAGCGGCGCTGCCGACGCGTTCAATCCGGTTTACCTGATGGGTAACCATGAAGAGGCGCTGCTGCGCTTCATGCGCGAAGCCTCGTTCGGCAGCCAGTGGGCCCGCTATGGCGGCGCCGAGACCCTGTATTCCTACGGCCTGCAGCCGCCGAACCAGCGCGCCAGCCTCAATTCCCACGACGAGATGCAAGCCGCCCGCAATGCCTGGACGAAAGTGTGGAACGAGTTCCAGGTGAAACTGCCACCGGAACACCTCGCCTTTTTCCAGTCGCTGAAGCCCTACCATGTCGCGGAAGACTATCTCTTCGTGCACGCAGGCCTGCGGCCGGGTGTCGAACTCGAGGAACAGACCGTGCGGGACATGCTGTGGATCCGCGAGGAGTTCCTCGACGACGCCGCGCCGTTCGCCCAGATGGTCGTGCATGGCCATACGCCGATGGACACGGTCCACCATGATGAACGCCGCATCGGCCTCGATACCGGCGCATTCCTGACCGGAAAGCTGACGGCCGCCCGGCTTATCGGCACGGATGTTGCTTTCCTGAGCACTTGAATCAGCTATCCTTCGCCCGGAACGGCGAAACCGCCAAAGACCCTTGGGAGAATACCGCAACCATGACCGCGTTTCGTCCTCTTTATATCCTGCTCCTTTCAGCCCTGACCCTCGCCCTGGCCGCCTGCGGCACGACCGGCGGAACCGCCGGCGCCCGAGAAGCCACGATCGATACCCAAGCCCAGGTTGCCACCGCCTACATACTCGGCTCGGCCGACCGGCTGCGTGTCACCGTCTTCGGCCATCCGGACCTTTCCGGCGAATTCCAAGTCGATGGCACCGGCACCATCTCACTACCGCTGATCGGCCAGCAGAAAGCGCTGGGCCTGTCGACCGGCATGCTCGAGCAGTCGATCACCACCACCCTCGCCAACGGCTATATCCTTAACCCGCGCGTCAGCGTCGAGGTGATTAATTATCGCCCGTTTTACATTCTCGGTGAAGTCGGCCAGCCCGGTGAGTACCCATACACCAACGGCATCACGGTGCAGAACGCGGTGGCCGCCGCCGGCGGGTTTACCTACCGCGCCAACAAGAAAGTGGTCCACATCAAGAGCATCGATTCCGACCGCGAGATTGCCTACGACCTTACGCCGGGCACCGTCGTGAAACCGGGCGACACGCTGCGGATCGGCGAACGGATCTTCTGATCCGGCCTTCAAAGGCGAACATCCAGGAGGCGTCGCGGTTTTCACTGCGACGCCTTTTTCCTGGGCGGTCCCTGCCGCCCGAAATGGCTGTTTCAGGCTGCGACATGCCGTCCCGCCCCCTCGGAATCCCACATCTGGACGGCCGCGTTGCGTTGCGGTTATCGCAGTGCCTATTATTTAACGAATACTTCCCCCCACAGGAGAAACTTCTAATTTTCGCTTAATTCGCAGGCGCAGCAGTGGTATATGAATTGCAAATGCCAAGTTCAGGACAAGGGAAAGCTTTGATCGGGCGGCGTGGGGCCACCTTTTGAAGCTCGCTCCTGAAACGCGGCAATGTAGACTTACAGGGGAAACCTCTATGGACTTCCGGTTCGGCGATCAGACCAGCGGTCTGACAAACGAGACGTACACGGACGACGATTTCGAAGGCTCGCCAAATGGCGGGGACTTCAGCGCGAAGCGCGTCTTTGATGTCGTGTCGGCGTCGCTGCTGCTGCTGTTCGTCGCCCCGCTGCTGATCCTGATCGGTATCGCGATCCGGCTGCAGGATGGCGAGAAAGCCCTCTATGCCCAGACGCGTTACGGCCTGAATGGCCGCGCGTTCCAGTGCTTCAAGCTCCGCTCGATGGTGCCGAATGCCGCCGAAAAGCTGCAGGCCGTGCTCGACAGCAACCCCGAAGCGAAACGCGAGTGGGAACTCACCCAGAAACTGACCAACGACCCGCGCATCACCAAGTTGGGCAAGTTTATCCGCGCGACCTCGATCGACGAGCTCCCGCAGCTTCTGAACATCATCCGCGGCGACATGTCGGTCGTCGGCCCCCGCCCGATCCAGTACTCCGAGTTCTCGAAGTACGGCGATGATTTCGTCCACTATTGCAGCGTTCGCCCCGGTCTCACCGGTCTCTGGCAGGTCAGCGGCCGGAGCAATGTCGGCTATGTGGAACGCGTCGAGCTCGACAAGCGTTACGTCCAGACCCGCACCTTCTGGGGCGATCTGATGATCATTCTCAAGACTGTGCCGGCTGTTCTTGTGTCCGACGGCGCGAAGTAAGATCTGGCGGGCCCGATGCCCGCCGCCTGAAACCCTCCCTTCAGGGACGCGTTCCGGCGCCTTCCGCCCCTCAAAACCGAGGCCTCGCGCATGGCTCCGAGCGGAAAAACCAAGACATATGAGGTCTGGAAGATCGGCGTCTTCAGCCTGATCTCGGCCGCGTTCATCAGCGCCCTGGCCGCCTTCGTATCCCCGTCCCTTCCGCCCGCGCCGGCCATCGCGACGGCCGCCACGTCACTCGTCCGTGCGAAGCGAGAACTTGCGCCGTCATTCGTGAAGCATTTCGGCGGCGCGCATGACGACGAGACTTGGTACAAGTCGGACTTCTACTATCCCAATTCAGACCACCCGGCCTGGAAGGCCGAGCTGATCCACTTCATGGAAGACCGGATCGAACTTGAAGTGCGCCGTCAGAAGACGGCCTACAAGAGTATCGCCGGCGCCGAATACCAGCACCGCGGCTTCCACCATTTCGGACGTTACGAAGTCGTGATGCAGGCCGCGCCGGGTTCCGGCACGGTGTCTGCAATGTTCACCCATACGCACAGCCAGTTCGGTGATCCTCACGACGAAATCGACATCGAGTTTCTCGGAAAGGACCTGACCCAGCTGCACGCGAACTATTTTACAGACGGCAAGCAGCATGGCTCGATCTATATTCCGCTCGGCTTCGATGCCAGCAAGGAGGTTCATCTCTACGCCTTCGAATGGGATCCGGACGCCATCCGCTGGTATGTCGATGACCGCCTTGCCTACAGCACTAAGCCGTCTGATCTCTCTATTCCGCAGTCGCCCAGCCGTCTCATTTTGCAACTCTGGAGCGGCACCAGGAACCAGTACGAGTGGCACGGGCGCCCAACCTTCAAGAACGGGGCCCGTGCCCGGTTCTATTGCATCAGCTACCGCGCCGCAGGCGACGAAACGAGCCAGTGTTCCGACACGTTCGACGCACGTACATTTAACAATTGAATGGCATCTTCGATGGCCTGACCGCCTTGCTTTTCTGACCGTGAGTTACATACCCCTCCCATGAACGATATCCGCACCGATCTGGCGGCCGAGGACCAGGCGTCCAACCGGCACGAAAAGCGGCTGGCCCGAGCCTTCGGCTCGTCCATGATCTGGAACATCGCAAACAACCTGGCCACCAACTGCGTCACGCTGTTCGTGTTCATCTTCCTGACCTACAAGCTCGACGCGGCCGTGTTCGGCCTGTTCGCACTCGGCGTGATCATCGTCGACTATTTCAACTTCCAGGCGCGCTCCGCTTGCCTTGATGCGGCCGTGCAACGGCGCGCGTTCACGCCGCACGAAATGGACACGGTCTTCTGGGCCATGATGGGTGTCACGGTGTGTGTGATCATCGTCTGCGCCTTCGCGGGAAGCTGGCTGGCGCAGGCCAACAATCAGCCGAGCCTCACCTACATGATGCCGGTTCTGGCGCTCACCCTCTTGCCGGTGCCGCTGTCGGTGCCGCCCAACGCCGTCATGATGCGCGACCATGATTTCAAAGGCGGCGCAATCCGCGGGATCATCAGTGCGATCGTCGGCGGCGCTGTGGCGCTGGCCGTGGTATTCAGCCCGATATCGGAGTGGGCGCTTGTCGCCCAGCGCGGGACGCAGGTTACGGTGTCGGCAGTGATCATGGCCCTGCGCGTGCGCTGGTGGCCGGGCTTTCACTTTTCGCCGCCGCTTGCCGCCAGCTATCTCAAGGATGCCGGCCGGATCTTCGCCGCGCAGGCCATTGCCTCGTCGAACATGCGGGTGCTCGACTTGGTTGTCGCCTTCGGCTTTGGCGCCGCTGCGGTCGGCTTCATGCGGATCGCCAGCCGCTTCGTGGACATTCTCTATGGCACGTTCATCGCGCCCATCAGCTCACTCTGGGTCGTGCTGCTCTCGGAGGGCACGCAGACCAAAGGCGACCGCGACATGCTGTACCGCCGGCTGACGCAGATGTCGGCCCTGATCGCCTTGCCGATCTTTGGCGGCCTCGCACTGACCAGCAAGGACGTCATCGCGGTGACGCTGAGCCCGGACTTCGCGCCAACCGCCTCGATCCTGGTGATCCTCTGCGCGGTGGGCCTGTTTTCACCTCTGACCTATTTCCGCAACGCGGCGCTGGTCGCCGTGAAGCGGCTCAACCTGCTCATCGCCTACTCCGTGCTGGATATAATCATTGTCATCGGCGCTTCGCTCTGGCTGACGAAATTCTCCGTCGAAGCGGTCGTCTCGTCGCTGCTGGTCCTGGAATGCGTGCGGTTGATTCTCACCGTTCCCGTCTTGCTGAAGGACATGCATACCAAAGCGATCGGGTTGTTCCTGGCGGCGCTACCGGCTTATGCTGCATGCATTGTCATGGTGGGCGCCGTCTGGCTGGTCGATATCCAGTCGGCGGGTTTCGATCCCTGGCTGCGCCTGGGACTCAAGATTGCGGCGGGCGGCTTCGCCTATGTTGCCTACCTGCTGATCTTCCACCGCAAATGGTCGATGACCGCGATCAACATGCTTCGCCCGAATGGGCAGCCGGCCCGCGCTCCGGATGCCGTCACCGTATCAGCTTAGAGACGTCCGCCCGCAAAGCCGCGGGGCTCGGCCGCCGATTCGGACTTCATGCTGAGAGCGATGCGCTTGCGGGCGGCATCCACCTCCTTCACGCGCACCTTCACGACCTGCCCGGCACGCACCACAGTGTGCGGATCTTTCACGAAGGTGTCGGAGAGTTCCGAAATGTGCACGAGGCCGTCCTGGTGGACGCCGATATCCACGAAGGCGCCAAAGGCGGTCACGTTGGTGACGACGCCCTCCAGCATCATGCCGGGCTTCAGGTCTGACAGCGTCTCGACGCCGTCCTTGAAGGTCGCGGTCTTGAATTCCGGACGCGGATCGCGGCCCGGCTTTTCGAGTTCCTTGAGGATGTCCTTGACGGTTGGTTCGCCGAACCGGGCGTCGGCAAAATCGCGCGCCTTCAGCTTGGACAGGAAGGGCTTGTCGCCGATCAGGCTTTTCAGCTCGCGGCCGGTCTTCTCGGAAATCCGCTCCACCACTTCATAGGCTTCCGGGTGCACGGCCGAGGCATCGAGCGGGTTCTTTGCTTCCCGGATTCGCAGGAAACCGGCGGACTGTTCGAACGCTTTCGGGCCCATGCGGGGCACTTTCTTGAGCGCGGCGCGGGACTTGAACGCACCGTTTTCATTGCGGAAGGCGACGATGTTCGAGGCGAGGGTCTCGTTGAGGCCGGATACCCGCGAGAGCAGCGGAGCGGACGCGGTGTTCACATCGACCCCGACTGCGTTGACGCAGTCCTCGACCACCGCATCAAGCGAGTGCGAGAGGGCGGACTGGTCCACATCGTGCTGGTACTGACCGACACCGATGGCTTTCGGCTCGATTTTCACAAGTTCGGCCAGCGGGTCCTGCAGGCGGCGGGCGATCGACACGGCGCCGCGCAGCGACACGTCGAGATCCGGGAATTCCTTCGCGGCGAGTTCCGAGGCCGAATAGACCGAGGCGCCGGCTTCAGAGACCATGACGCGGGTGAGGCCGAGTTCCGGCATCTTCGCCGAGAGTTCGGCGACGAGCTTGTCGGTTTGGCGGCTGGCGGTGCCGTTGCCGACGCTGACCAGCTCCGCCTTGTGTTTCTTTGCCAGGCGGGCGAGCGTCGTGAGCGCGCCGGCCCAGTCGCGTTTGGGTTCGTGCGGATAGACCGTGGCCGTCTCCAGCACCTTGCCGGTGGCATCCACCACCGCCACCTTGCAGCCGGTGCGGATGCCGGGATCGATGCCAATCACGGTTTTCGGGCCCGCCGGCGCGGCCAGCAAGAGGGCTTTCATGTTGGTTGAGAAGACGCGGATGGCTTCGCCGTCGGCGCGTTCCTTGACACGGGCGAAGAGGTCGTTGGTGCAAGCCGGGGCCAGGCGCGCCTTCCAGGCCGCTTCCGCCGTTTCGGCAAGCCAGGCATCTGCGGCGCGGCCCTTCCGGGCGAAGCCGGCCTTGGACATCACTACCGCGACCGCCGGGTGCGGACGATCCTTCGTGTGGGGAATATCGAGGTTCAGTTTCAACACGCCTTCCTTTTCGCCGCGCAGGAGCGCCAGCAGGCGGTGGGAGGGCAGCTGCTCGATGGGCTGGTCGAAGTCGAAATAGTCGGAGAACTTGGCGCCCTCCTCCGCCTTGCCCTTGGCGACGGTCGATTTCACCTTGCCCTCGGTCCACATCTTCTCGCGGACGGCGCCGACGATTTCCGGCGTCTCCGACAGGGTCTCGACTATGATGTGGCGGGCGCCTTCGAGCGCCTCTTCCGGCGAGGTGATGCCGGTTTTCTTCGAGACAAAGTTTGCGGCGATTTCGGCCGGGGTGAGATTGGGGTTGGCGAGCAACTGTTCCGCGAGGGGCGCGAGGCCGGCCTCGCGCGCAATGGTCGCCTTGGTGCGGCGCTTCGGCTTGAACGGCGCGTAGAGATCCTCGAGCGCCACCTTCGTTTCGGCCGCGTGGATCTGCTTTTCGAGCGCGGGGGTCAGCTTGCCCTGCTCGCGGATGGATTTCAGAATGGTGTCGCGCCGGGCATGCAGGTCCGTCAGGTAGGTCAGGCGGACCGCGAGGTGGCGCAGCTGGGTGTCGTCGAGGCCGCCCGTGCGTTCCTTCCGGTAGCGCGCAATGAACGGCACCGTGGCGCCTTCGCCGATCAGGTCGATGGTCGCAGACACCTGCTTTTCCTCGACGTTCAGTTCGCGGGCGATAATGCGGGCTATCGAAGCGGTGGCAGCGGCGGACATGCGCGGAATTTCCTCTGGATGACGGCAACACGGGCATACACCCGGAACCGGCATCATGTGAGGCCGCATGGTTCACAAATGGTTTCCGGCAGTGCCGCTACTTGCCGGGCGAAACCGGTGGCGGCGGCGTAAAGATGCTGATGGCCACGGCCGCCGCAATCGCTTCGGCCCGGGCCTGATCTTCGGCCTCGCTGGCCAGCCGGTCAGCCTCGGAATCGCGGCCGAGCAGGTCAGGCGCCCCGGCTACCACGGATTCGGCGACAGACTGGCGCTCATCGGCCTCCGACTTGTCGCCGGGCTCGGCAAACCAGGCGATCATTTCACAGTCGCCGGCGGACAGTCTGCCCTGGGCTTCCAGGCTGGTGACGATCGATTGCTGCTCGGGCGTCAGGATACAGGGGTTCGAGGACGCCGCACGCGTTCCTGCGCTCAGCGGGTCAGGGCCGGGCGTATCCTTGAGGGCCAGGGCGGGGTCGATCTGCGAAACGCCGCTGCGGCCGGACTCGACCGTCGAGATCTGGTCAAAGGCTGCGCTGGAGCGTTCGGCCAGAGTGCCGGACTTAGACACCTGGTTGATGTTGGCCGAGCGGTCATCGTCGGCCGACGACGCGCCGGCCATCACAAGTGTCAATGCAGAAACGAGCAGCAGGCGCCGGGCAAGCGGAACGGGGCGCATGTCACGGTCCCGTCTGGGTGATGGCGATCTGCGCGCCGCCGTATTGGGTGACCGACACCGCCAGTGCGTCACCATACTGGCGGTGGACAAAGACGTTGCCCCGGCCGGTCTGGGTAATCTCGGACAGGTTGGCGGTCCCATCCTGGACGATGTCGACAAAGTTTCCGCAGCCGCACTGATGCACATCGGCAAGATTGCCTTCGCCGTACTGACTGACAATCGCGAATGCGCCGTAGGCGGACGAGGTCTGGTTTACCTCCGCGCGGTTGCCGAGACCGTACTGGCGGACAACCGAGGTGTTCTCATGGTCTGCGTGGTCCTCGCTCAGTTCACTCGCCTGTGCGGGTTCGGCGAACAGCGTGCCTGAACCGAGCTGGGGTTTGAGGTCGAGACTGCCGAGCAGGGAATCTTCGCCGGAGACCTGCGCGACCGCAGAACCGGCCAGCATGAGGGCGGCCGCGAAGGCCGCCCCCGTCTGGATGAAGCGACGAGGCTTCACCGCCGCCAACTATTGTGTGACGGTTGCCGTGTGACCGACGCCCGTCTGCATGATGTCCGACAGCGAGAAGGCACCGGCCTGAGTTACAAACGCGTCGTTCAATCCGCCATTCTGGAGAATCGTCGAGACGATGTTTCCGACGCCGCTGGCGACGCCCGACTGGTCAACATCGGCAAGATTGTCGCCGCCGCCGGCGACACTGTCGAGCTGCTCGATTTCAGAGCGGCCATAGAAGCCGGACTGCGTGACGCGCGCCGTGCTGCCGACATCCGAGATGTCTTGCACGACCACAACATCGTTCGAGAAGCTGGTGCCCATTGTCGCGATTTCGACGGTTCCGTTGGTTGATTCCTGTGTCACGATCACATCGTTGAAGGAACCCTCCATCTCAACCGTGATGGTACCGTTGGCGCCGTCCTCGTTGATGTCAGCGATATGCGTCTGGCCGATCTGCGAGACGAAGATGTTGGCGTTCAGGCCCAGGTTATCGACTTCGACGCGGCTGTTGAATGTTTCCGGCGATATGCCGGCACCGGCATCAAACGTGCCCTGGCGAACATCCACAAAGCCGTTTGCGCCTTCCTGCCGGACAATCGCGGTATTCACTTTGCCGTTCTGCTGGATGCTCGCAGTCGGCGTTGACGACGTATTGAACTGGCGGATCGTCGCCGTGTTCTTGTCGCCGCGCTGGCCAATCGAAGCCAGCGCATCGGGGGTGATCTGAACGATCGTCGCCCGGTTGTCGCGGGTGGCATTGTAATCATGTATCTGGTCGATCGATGCCGTGTTGCGGATACGGCGCTGGTCAATCAGCGCCGTGTTGTCGAAACCACCGGGAACCGCGCTGTTCGCGTTGGTCTGCGTGATCGCCGCGTCGCCGCGGTTGCTCGACTGGATGATCTCGGCGTTGCCTTGACCATTGATGATATTGTTGACCGCCTGATTGATCGTACCCACGTTCAGATTGCCCGTCTGGGTGATCCTGGCGGAGTTGTCGTGCGTCGCCGACGGAAAGACCTGGGCCTGCGCCGAAGCGAAACCGAGTACCGAAAACGAAGCAGCGAGAATGAGGTATCTTTTCATGATCCTCTCCCTGAGGAGGGCCCGAGGGCCCGAATTACTGGTTGATGGACGCGTAGTTGTTCGAACCCGCCTGCGTGATGATCGAGACCGCATCGAGCGAACCCTGGGTCACGTAGGCTTCGTTGCCCGTGCCACCCGACTGGGTCACTTCCGCGTACGCACCCGCAGTGTTCTGCAAGACGTCCACAAGGCCGGCGTCGCCGGTCTGGTTGATATCCACTTCGTTGTCCGCACCGAGCTGATCGATGAAGGCTTCGTTTCCGGTGCCGCCCTGGACGATGTTCGCAAGGTTGAGCGTGCCGGCCTGGTTCAGCAGGATGTCGTTTGACGTGCCGGACTGATCGACGCTTGCGTCGTTCCCGTTGCCGCTCTGGTTCACGTCCATGAAGTTGCTCGTGCCGGACTGGACGGCAGAGGCATACTGGTTGGTGTCATCCTGTTCGACGAACATCTGGTTGAGCGAACCGGCCTGTGAACCGTCGACGACGTTTCCGGTGCCGTCCTGATCGAATGAGGCGACGGACGTGCTGGCCGATTGCAGGAAAGCGGCGGCGTCGCCGATCACGTTGCCGGATCCGTTCTGGTTGCCGTAGAGCTGCGAGTTTGAGCCTGTCTGCTCAACGTACACGGACGAACCAAGCACGGCTCCGATCTGCGTGATCTGGACGAGCGACGATGCGCCGGACTGCAACGCGCTGGCAAAGTTGTTTTCGCCGGACTGATCGACGGTGGCGTCGTTTCCGGAACCACCTTGCGTGACCATGGCCGTATGTCCGCTGCCGGCCTGCCCGACCGTGACGAAGCCATCTGAGCCGGTCTGCAGGATATCGGCAAGGCTGCCTTCCGACGAGCCGCCGGTGAAGCCCTGATCGACGGTGACAGTTCCGTTGGTTCCCTGCTGATTGACCAGCGACGTGTTGTCCGCTCCGCTCTGCTTGATGTCGGCTGAGGCGATGCCGGTGTCCGACTGATCGACACCCGACGTGTTGCCGGTGCCATCCTGGTAAACCATGGCGGTCGAATTATCGCCGGTCTGACCGATCGTTGACGAGTTCACGTCCGTTCCGCCAGCTCCGGTGTTGATCTGCTCGACGCCTGCGATGTTGAGCGTGCCGGCTTGATCGATATCACTCGAGTTGTGGGCTGCGCCGAGGCCTGAGGCGGCCGTGTCCGACTGATCGACGGTTGCGGAGTTTGAGGTACCGTTCTGATCAATATCCGAAGAACCGGCATTGCCACCGGTCTGGGTCACAATCGCCGAATGTGCCGCGTTGTTCTGTGTGACGTTCGACGAGTTGGCGAATGCCGGACTCGTCATCACGAGGGCGAGTGCCGCCCCGGTCATGAGTTTAATACGCATGGTTTGCTTCTCCCGTAGTGCGTCCCGGCCCGCCAAACGCGACGAGCCCCCAAGATTAACCCCGCCCCACGTGTCCCCGGAGGCTGGCAAGATTGGCGCACAGGGCGCCATTCGTCGTTTGGCGCGTCAGCTAGTAGCCGGCAAATGCCGGCCCCACCACGCGCTTCATTTTGTACCCGGTCCAGGAGAACGGCTGAAGCCCGCCCTGCGCAACCGGATTCAACTCTTGAGATACGGAGTAACCCGCCGGTACAAGCGGCAGGGCCGTCTCGTTTACCCTGGCAGGCAGAATAGCTGTCCACGGTGCATCCCGTTCCTGCCCGGCAGGGGCCGACGCGTGCGCGGCCGGCGCAGCCTCCGCCAGTTTCAGATGCCCCGGTGCCCGATTCCCTGCTGCAGTCTCAAGCGAAACAAACTCTTCGACGGCGGCTTCGGCAATCAGGTCAACTTCCGGCTTCGTTTCCTGGAGAGCAGGCGGCGGTGTGCGGCTCTTGCCCGTCAAGGCGGCGGCCTTCTTCACAGGTGGCGACGCAGGCTGTTCCGCGAAGTCCAGATCCAGCTCGTCAACAATTCCGTCGCGTTCGGCGAGGTAATTTTCGAGAAGCGCTGCGCCGGCGACCTGGTCCTGGAACTGCCAGACGCCGAGGGCGGCGCCTTCCATGATGAGGAGTTCAACGGCTTTCTCGGTGGCCTGGCGCAGTGCGAGCAGGTCCGGTTCGTTGGTGGTGATCCCGGTATCGACTTCGAGGAGTTCCTTGAAGCTGACATAGCGGAAGGCATTGGCCGCCACGCCGACGGAGGCAATCTTCTTGGACGCGACCACTGAGGTGATCACCTCGCCGGTCTTCACGCTGACGGCGCGGAGATAGACCGTGACCTTGTCTTCGCGATAATCTGTTTTCCCGCCAATGCCGAGAAACCGCGCGCCGACGCCGCCCGTGAGCGTGTTGGTATCGTAGCCGATGATGCCGCCTTCGAGGATGATGCCGGCAAACAGCAGCGGCGGAAGGGCAGCTTCGTTCAGCTCCTCCTCGCCGAGATACTGCTTGCGCATCTCGCGGATAATCTGGCGTTCTTTCAACAGGTTGTCGAGATTTTCGCGTTCGATGACCGTGAACCAGCTGCGATCGCCCGCGTCCTGGAGGGCCTTGAGAAGAACCGAGGTCGAGCCCTGCGTCACCGCGCGCGACAGCGTTTGTACGCCATCGGACGGTTTGAACTGGCCGGTCTGGTCCTCAAAGGAATAGACAGCAACAGCTGCCTTTTCCCGCGGGCCCGGCAACGAGCGAAGGCGCGACTGGGTATCGGTGCGCACTTCAGACACGGCGGGTTGCTGGATGAGGCCCGGATGATCGTCGTGAATGGTGGCGCAGGCGCTGGCCATCATCGGCAAGACGGCGACGGCAAAAGCGAACTTGCGAAGGGAAGCCAACATCTCAGCCGCCTCCCGGAACGAGATCGCCCTGCCCGGTGAGCAGGCTGTCGAAATCCGTCAACGGATCACCGGACGTGTCGCCGGTTGCGACAGAGAGTTCACCCGAGCCCCCGAGCAGTGTTGCGATCTGGCCGGCCGGATCGGCCTGGCTGGCATCGCCCAGCAGCGGAATGGAGATTTCGGTGACGGCGCCTGTGGTCGAGTCGGTGATCGTCAGCGAGACGGAGTCGAGCAAGCGGATGAACGTTATGGTCTGGTCGCCAAAGGTGATCGTGCCGGAATCCTGCGGATTTTCGCCGAAAATCGCATCGTTGACCTGCGCGGCCAGCGACGAAAGCAGGCGGCTCTGCAACTGACGCAGGAACTGGTCGATCTGCGTGTTGCCGGTCGCCGTGCTGCTCGGATCCTTGTAGTCGTTCTGGGCGTTTGCCACAGCCATCAGGTGGGAGGCGTTGAAGCTGTCGCCCCCGAATGACGGGTTCACCGGCGTGTACACCAGCTCCTGTGCGGACGCCGCCGGTTCGGCCGCTCCGAGCGCTGCAGCCGCCAATGCGACGCACAATATCTGTTTCAGTACCACCATAATGTGCGCCCTCATCCTGGAGGACACCAGCTTGCGATCTTCTGCAAAAACTGATGCGTCCCCACACATCTGGATGCAAGTTAAACGCCAACTCTGAACATGGGTCAACAGCGCGAAAGGCAAAGACTACGGATTTAACCTTAATACCGGAAAGTAATCACAGTAATCGCCGCTAATCGTCCCAGTGGCGATTACATGTCGGTGTCGATCCAGGTTCCGCCAGGGGCGAGGGTCGCGGTCTTGGCGTCATACCGGACGATTTCGGCGCCCCGCGACCCGACGTGCCGGTTCGGGCCGAAGGACAAGGGCGGGGTCATCGCGCCTTCGAAATTGCGGATACCCTCGATGTTTTCGATGACGCCGGCGCGCGACACATCCCGCCCCGTCCGCATAAGGGCTTCCACCAACAATGCCGCCGCCGAATACGCGTCTGCCTCGGCGAGAATGGCGGACTTGTCGTTGCCGGCCCGCGAGCGGGTCTTGGCGAAGGCCGCCTGCGCATTCGGGGCGATCCGGCTGAGCGGCGCCGCGATCGACACATAGCTGTCGGGCGGCAATTGCGACCGGCTCGCCGGCGGAGTGCTGGCAAAGACAGATTGGGTCATCAGGACCCGGCTGGCGACCTTGGCCGACCCAGCGCAGCTTGCCGCCGCCAGCAGGACGGTGTCGCCTTTCCGTGCGGCGCAGGCATCCTTGACGCGAACGACGCCCCAGGTTTCGGCGGCAAAGCGTTTCAGTGCGGCGACCTGATCGGCTTCGCTGGTCACCAGCGCAAAGGCGCCCGCGGCAGCAACCGGCGGGGGAAGAACCGATATCACGGGCACGTCCGCCGCCAGTCCTGCGGGGGCCGCGCCTTGCGGGACGATCAGCGCAAAGACGGTGTCCCCGGCCGCGCCTTTGGGCGTCAAAGGCACGAATGTCAGGGCCCGTCCGTTGACACCGCCGATCTTGTTGATGTCTGCGGCCAGCACATTCAGCAATTTCTGCTGCGGCTGTGTGACCGGGTTCGCCGCATCGACCACCACGCCCACCCGGATCGCGTCGTCGCTGACGCCCGGATCGGTGACATCATCAATGACCTCAAGGAAAGCCCAGATGTCGGCCAGCTGCTTGTCGGTGAAGTTGAAGCGCGGCATCGCCTCGGCGAGCGCGTTGCCGCCGGAATCCTTGCCGTTGCGGACCGCATTGCGGAACGTCGCCGCCGTATAGGGCGGACGCTTGCGGCCCGCCGATTCCTTCACCGAATACGGACGTGTCAGCGCGTCCCGCGTGATCTGACTGGGATTAACGCCCCGCTCGGATTGTCCCGAACCGGTACGGCCATGGCACGAGGCGCACGGAAACGTCCGTGCCGGGAGTTTCGTCGTGAGCGCGCCGATCTGCACCTCGGCGCCGTCCAGCGCTGAACCATTGTCACCGAAATAGATCGCGCGCCCCCGCTCCTGCGAGGCGGAACGCTCGGCGCAGGCGACGGGCACCAGCAGAAAGCAGATGAGCGCGATCAGCGCCGACGTTCTAGTCGTATGTGCCATCGGCAATGTCCTGGATCTGCGCGGCGATGATCGCGTCGCTCAGGTTTGCCGGAATCTTGCGCCAGCGCGCGGTTTTCGTGTTGCCGACGAGCAGGGCCGTGAGGTGGGCCTCCTTGTCGAAGACCTGTCCCATCTTGCCGCTGACGGTTTCCACATTCTTTTCCGAACCGGTGAAGAACAGCCACCCCGCACCGGCCTTGAACTGCTTGCGGTAGCTCGCGAGCACCGGCGCCGTATCGACTTTCGGATCGACCGTGATCGAGATGATGAAGATGTCTTTCCCCATCCGGTCCTTCAGGCGTTCCTGAATGCGCTGCAGCGTCGCATTGATCAGCGGACAGGCATCTTCGCAGGTGGTGAACATGAAACTGATCACAACTGTGCGGCCTTCGAGGATGTCGGAGTAGAACTTCAGACTGTCGCCGGTGTGGCTGGTCAGAACCGTGTCGGTGAAATACTCGCGGGCCTTCGCTTCCGTGTCTGATGCGCTCACATTGCGTGTTTCCACCTTCCCGCCCGGCTCGTGCGAGCCGCCGTGCGCCAGGGCGCCGAGGCTGAACAGGACGCCCATTGCGGACGCAGCGACAAGGCGGAGGATGGGGCGGAACGTGGGCATCGGTTTGACCTCAGTGTCTGTGCTGGGAAGAATCGCGAGTGCGGGCATCAACCAGCTCCCGCACCCGCGCTTCAACGAATTTCGGGTCCGGCATGCCGTAGATGCGCGTGAATCGTTCGGTCGTTGCATCGCCGATGAGGATCATCGCAGCATGGTCTTCCGGATTGGTCGAATAAGCATTCAGCCAGGTGAGCGCCTCGTCCATCACGTGCTTGTCACCGGTCAGGAACGTCCAGTCAGCACCGTGCGCGGCGGAAAAGCTCGCCAGCCGCTCCGGTGTATCGACGCTGGAATCCACACTCATCGAAACGAAGGTGACCATATCTGACGGCATGTCGGTCAGATTGCCCTTGGCCTGCGCCAGAAGCGCTGTCGTCACGGGGCAGATCGTCTGGCAACTGGTGAAAATGAAATCGACCACGACGATCCGTGAACCGACTACATCTGTCTTGAGGTGGCGCTCGGCGCCGGTCTGATCCAGCATGGGCGCGTCGCTGAGCACCACAAGTGCCTGCTGTTCGGAACCTGTCGGCGGCAGGGTCGCGGCACTGGCCGAATGGACGTGGCCCGCGCCGTCATGGTCCGACTTTCCGTTGCTTTTCGCGTCGCCGCACCCGGCCGCCAACCCAAGCAGGGCAACTGAAACAGAAAGTGTCAGGACATCCCGAAGCAGGCGCGAATGACGGGTCACGGCGTTCCCCCGCCTGTGCCCGGATCCTGAACGATGATCGTGATGAACGGCAGTTTGGAATAGTCGAGCCCGGCGCTCGCAACCGACGGATACATATAGTAGGCGCCGGAGACCTCTGGCGTGAAGGCAAACTCGTACTTGCCATCGCCCAGCGATTTCACCGCATGCTCGGTGCGGTCCTGGCCGGGCGCCCGGAAGGTCAGAACCTTGACGTCCGTGCCCTCATAGGGCGCGCCGCCTTTGGCCGTGTCGTTCAGGGTGAAGTGGATTTTCACTTCCTCGCCGGCCGGGGTGAGCATGCCGCCCCGGTTGTCATACGCGATGCGCAGCGGAAGCTCGTCGCTTGCCAGTTCGGGGTTCAAGGCCGCCGCGAAATCGAAGCACTCGATCATCTGGGGCGAGTCGAGCGTGAGAATGAACTGGTAGTCGCCTTCCACGGGGATCTTGACCGTCGAATTGTACTCGCCCGGCGCGACTTCCTTGATCGTGCGATCTGCGACAATGGCCGAGAGCGGGCGGTGACCATAGTTACCAAAACTGCCCATCGGTGCGTTCATGCCCTCCATGTAATAGAAGACGTTCGCATCACCCGGGCTGACGACTAGCGTGGAGGCCTCCGTCACGGCCGTCGCGAAAAGATCCGATGGCAGAAGATGCGGCGAGTCCTTGGGCGGACGCTCGCCGGCCTGGAAATTCGAAATCACCACTTGTTCGCTGCCGCCGATATCGGCAAGCCGGATCATGGAGACCGTGTTGTTCGCAAGCGAGCGGACATAACCATAAGACCGCGAGAATACGACCTGAAAGGGTTCGCCCTCGACATCGAGGCGATGGACCTCGCGATTGTTGGCTGTGTCAAAGACATATACAACATCCTTGGACGGATTGACCACAAAACCGAAGCGCCCGTCCGGTGTGATCCGCATGGGTCCCAGCCCCTTTTCCAGCGGGATGGTTGCCCGGATCTTGCCGGACGCCGGGTCCAGGACCAGCACGTTCCCGGTTTCGCCGTCGGCGACATAGGCCGATTTGGACAGCGGCGAATAGGCCAGCGAGATGGGCAGGCCCGTAACCGCGACGTCCTTCGTTTTCTTTAGCTTTCTCACATCGATGATGCTCACCGTCCGGTCATCCCGGTTGCTGACGAGCGCGAACCGGTTGTCGGAGGTCACGACCAGTTCGTGGTGGCCTTTGCCGGTTTCGATATGGGCTTTGACTTCCAGCTTCTCGGTATCGAGGACCGACACGCCGGATTTGGCACCGACAGTTCCAACCCAGGCGTAGCGGCCGTCGGGCTGCACGGTTATCCGCGTAGGGCTCTCTCCAACCTTGACCGTGTCGATCAGCCGGAAGGAGTCCAGGTCGACAAAACTCACGGCATCGGCCGTCGGCATGGCAACGTAGACCTGCTTCTCGTCTGCAGACCGGGCCCAGTCTTCCGGCGGCCCCGGCAGGATCACCTGGGTCAGCAGTTTCGTGATGCCACGCACGCCGATGATCGGATCAATGACGGCAATCGTCGGGTCGGCATTCAGCACGACGATATAATAGCTGTTCAGGTCAATCATCGGCCGGATGCCGACATATCCGCTGAGATAGGTGGCCGCCGACGCACGGCACGACTCCTGGTCCGAATGCGTGCCCTGGCGGAGCGGATCGATCCAGGCGGCCGGCAACAGACCGGTTACCGGCTTGCCGGTATTGGTGTCGGTGAACTTGAGGCTGACCCGGGCGATTTCACCCGCCTTGAGCGGTTCGCCGGGGGCGATCACGGATGTGACCGAAAAGTCGACCTTCAGCCCCTCGCGCGAGATTGATTTTCCCGAAACGGCGGCGGGTTCAGTCCGGAAGACCAGAAAGGCGCCGATCACGAACACGCCGGCTGCCAGTGCCATCGCAGGCGCGACCTGACGAAAGCGATCAGATTTCCAGAATGGCGTCATGTCCAGGTACCCGGCTCTCTACAATCCAGAGCACCGGGTGAGCAAAAACCATGCCCACCCGGAACTGCAGATCTACGGCGTGACTGCCGGTTCTTCGACCCGGACGATGCCCCAAAGTCCATTCGTGTTCCCGAAGGATGCCACGTCCCGATACAGATAGTCTCCCGGCGCACCTTGTGATCCGCCCCCTTTGGTCAGGATGTTCCAGGCCGTGCCGGTCACGATGTTGTCGGCGGTCGACCGGTAGCGCGCGCGCCAGGTGTCAGCCATGACATCCGACGGGCCGTTCACTGACATGAACGGTTCTTCGCGCCAGTTGTGGCCGAGGATCGCCAGCGTGGTGCTCCGGGCATAACCCACTGGTGTGGACACATGCAGCCGGAATTCCTGACCTGGTTTGGCCTTGAAGACTGGTGTTTGCGGATCATTTCCGCCTGTCAACGCGTTCGAATAGGCACGGAAAGCGTTGGTCAGCGTTGCGAAACCCGGACCTGTTGGCGTTGGCAATGTGCCATCGCCGGGATCAGCCTCACCACCCGGATCAACGTGGCCGGCGCCGCCGATGCCCCAATCCGATCCTGCAGCCAGGCCGAAGCGGAACCAGAGCGGTTCAGTACCATAGTTGATCGAGGCTGCGCCCGCATCGTGCGCGTCTTCGGGAACACCAGGTCCTTCGCCGGCGATGTTCTCGACCGGCGTACCGTCGCGATAGCGCAGGTTGATGGCCTTCTGGATGATCATCGAGAAGTCGCGGACCTGCTGGCCACCCGGAAGCACCACGGTTGCCTGGGCTGTGGTTTCCGGATCGACCGTGAAGGTCGAGCCTTGCGGAAGGATCGTCAGCATACCGAACAGCCCCTTCTGACCCTGCTTGATCAGGTCTGCCGGCATGATCGGCATGCCGCCATACTCGACCGGACGCGCAACCATCTCGAACGTATTGCCCCAGAGGCCGCCCGACGCGCCGCCGCCCTTGCCTTCACCCGAGCCATAGGCCCGCGGTCCCAGCTCGAGATCGCCAGCATAGAAGCGGTAGGTACGCGTACTGCCCGGAGCGATGGTCTGAACCGGGTTGATGCCCACGTTCACGCCATTATCCCGCGAGATGTCGTATTCCACTTTCTGGGTGTGAAAGCCGATATGGCTCGAAGGACGGATCAGGTTGTTGTTGAACGTCGTGTAGCCGGCCGGATCGGAGCGATCACGGATGACCGTGTAGTGCTGCGTGACATAGCCCGCGAGGTCCGGCACCAGGGTGGGCAGACGGTTGCGCAATGTCACTTCGATGCACTCACCCGCAATGGCCCGGAGCGAGATCGGCTCGAACTTGTAGGTGTTCGGCAACTTTGCCGGACACATTGGGTTTTCCACACCGCCGTACCGGTTGGCACATTGGGCCCGGTCCGCATCCGTGACGATGTCCTTGCGGAGATCAGACGTCGGAATATAGACCAGCGCGGTCGGGTCATGCAGCGGGCCCTGTTCGCCATTTGAAAGCGATGTGCCGCGCGTGTTGTAGCGCAGCGTACCGCCGTTCGGGTCCAGCGATCCACCTACGTGCATGAATGCAGAGGCGTCCGCTGGAATGATCGACGTATTGTAAGGCGTATTGATGACCTTGTTCACCGCAACAGCCGTGATGTCGTAGCTGCGGACCGGCGCCGATTTCGGACAGACCCCGTTGAACTGGTTCCGGTTGGTGATCGAGATCGGGACACCGCGTGGATTGTTCGGCAGGTTTGCCAGATCAGGGCGCGCTGTTTCATAGGTCCGCATCAAGCCCCAGCTGCCCGTCCAGAACCCTTCTTGGGAAGAGTCGGACGTATAGAGGTAGTCAGATGCCGTCGTGACCTGATCGATGTCTCCGAACATCGAAGACGCGAACGACGCCTTCTCGGAGAGACCAACCTGCATCGAAGACCGCCAACCCGAGTTCGGGCTGGTGCCGAAACCGCCGCCGCCGCTGAGCCACTTGATGCCGTGGATCGACGACACGTGCTCGTGCTCGTGCGCACCGGCCTGGATCTTCACGCGGACAATGTCACCCGCATTGGTGCGAAGGATCGGCGTGAAGGGGTCACCATCACGCACGTCTTTCGTCATCGCCGGATAGGGCGTCGAGCCAAGTTTCGTATTGAACTGCGGGATCTTGCGATCCGTCCGCGTCTGGAAGGCGTAAGCGAGGTCACCCGCAAGACCATCGGCTTGCATGCCGGGCTTTCCATCCGGACCGATCTTGTCCGGATCGTAGACACGGTAACCCACCGGCTCGTTGCGATAGTTGATCACGAACGTGCCGATATCATCGGCCGAAATGGCTTCCGGACAGGGCCGCGGCAGACCACCGGGGCACACGGACGAAAGGATCACCGCATCCGGGAACGCCTTGGCTTTACGAACCGAAGGGTTGAGAGCGTAACGGAACGAGTCGTCCGTGGGCGGTGCCGGGTCGCCATTCGCATTCACGCCGGTCCAGGCATCCTTGTTGTAGGCGTGCGCGAAATCCTGTGCCTCGAGATAGAACTCGCGGAACGAGTCATCTTCGCCGTCGCCGTCAATGTCGCCCGCCAGGATCATCGCCTGCCAGGAGGTCGGGCCACCGTCTGCACGGGTATAGAGCGATACGCCAGTCTCGTTGTGTTTCCACACGGAGCCCGCCGGATTGATCAGAAGCGTGGCGTAGAGGCCCACCTGCTGGTGCGTCGATGGACCGAAGTGGTCGTGCGTGAAGGTCACACCGAGACCGCGATCGCGTCCATTCAAGTTATGGAGGGGGTCCACGAACCAGCGCTGCATCATCGTGCGGGCACCGAGATACTTGCCGTTTGGCCCCGCCCCGAAGAAGGGGTGCGCCAGGGCGGTCAGCACAGGCTCGCCGGTGCCTTCTTCCAGCGTATAGCGGTTGATGGCTTCGATCCGGTTACGGACGCTTTCGGCTCCGAGAACACCATCCTCATAGTTCCAGCCGTTGGCCGAACCGTCGGCTGAGACGAGGTCCCACTTCGGAAGGTGAATGTGCTGGCCGATGATGTCGGTCGGCGTGGTCACCTGGTAGTCGTCCACCATGTAGAATTCCGGGACCAGGTTCGTCTGGTAGTACATCGCGCAATCATACGAGTTCAGGCGGAACACGAACGGCTCCGGCGGACGCGTCTTGGCGAGCGTTGGTGCCACGTCTTCCCAGAGCGTAATGATGCGCTGTTGCGGGAAGTGGTCGCCGAGCTTGTTGAAGACCACGTCGAGCTGGATGTTCGCGGCCTTGTAGACGCGCGGATTGTCGGCGCCGAATGCGGCCGTGAAGGTGTTGGCAACACTGCCTGCCGTTCCGGAGAAGAACTGGCCGACCGTGCCCGTCGTGAAGAGATCACCTTCGTCATCCACGCACGGCTCGAAGAAAGGCGAACCGGGATGCGGCATCTGACCGTTCGCGCGGAACGACGCAGCCTGAACCGTTCCATTCAGAAGCTGGCGGAATGACGGATGAAACCGCGTCGCGTGGAACGACATGGCGGCCCGTTCGACATCGTTGCCGTACTCGCTGAGATATCTGGCCTTGGCTTTGTCGAGGTGTTTCTCGAACGAGAAGCGGGTCTGGTGCTCTTCGGTCAGGCCGCCGACGGCGTAGCCATCGAGGAAGTGACGCGGCAAGCCGCCATCCCATCCGCCTGTGGTCGGGTCACCCGGGTTGGGCGCCATGTCGAGCGGCGGCGAGGGCGCGCGCTGACCGATAGCCCCCTCCATGCCGCCGACCCAGAAGGGGTAGCCGGGATTCTTGAGGCCGGTCGGGTTCAGCTGGTTGGCCGGGTCTGCCGGGTTCAGGGACGCGAGAACCGTGCGGGTATCGACGAGCGACGGATCCGTGTCCGCCCGGTCGATGACCGCCTGGCTCGATTCCGGCTGGCCATCATTGTTCTTGTCGACGGCAGCAACATAGACACGTCCCGGCATCGGCGCGAGCGCCTTGCCCGGCAGCGGAACGAGGGCGGGAATCGGCGCGCCCGCGAGCACTTCGCCATCCGGATAGGCCCGCGCGCCCGGCGCCGGCTTGCCGCGCTCCAGCGCAAACGCATCGCGGTGATAGCCGTCAGCGCCGACCGCTACATCGAGCTGGGTACCCGGCTCGAACGTGTCATGGTTGCGCCACAGGGCCCACATGCCTTGTGCAAAGTGCGGATAGTAGTGGCAGTGATAGATGGCGTCGCCGGCCGACTTGTTCCGGTTACCCGATCCGCCAAAGGCAATCTCATACGTGTAGTTGCCGCCCGGGCCGATGCCCTGGGCGTCATTGTAGTTGGAGTTGTCATCGTCGGGATTTGCCAGCCACTGGTGATTGTGAAGGTGGAACACATGATGCTCCTTCGGACCCGCGTGCAGGTTCCGGAACTTCACGAAGTCTCCGACGTAGGAATGCGAAACGTTGGCCGGATCGTCCGGGTACTTCACATACGACGCGCGGATGCTGGGATCACGTTCGCAGAACGGATCGCCGGGTTGCGGCGTGCAGAATTCGAGACCGGCATTGGCCGGAACATCGACCAGTTGTGCCGGATCACCCATCGCGAAAGACGTGAGGAAAAACTCCTCGTAGGCGCATGACAGGCAGTCATGTGCGGGACCGACGCGAAGGCGGTTCGCGATGACTTCCGAGCCGACGCCCGCCGCGCCCTGGTTGATCATGAAGTGATCGCCCACACCGTGCAGCGTATGCGAGAAAACCGGATCCTCGTACCAGAACGGAAACGCCTGCTTTGACACCGTTTCATCGTTGAAGATGGCGACAAACTCGCGGAACGGTTCAAGGCGGTTCGGCAGGGCGGGGTTACGTTTGCCCTGGGCCTCAAGCGGATAGGTCGCGGGTACGAACGATCCGTCCGGATTGGTGCCCGAGATGATTGCCGTGACATCGCTGGCGACGAGCTTCACGCTGGAACCGCTGATGTCCAGCATGTTGAGGATCGGTTTGCCGGCCTTGCCTTCGATCGTCCAGGGGGCCCGGTTGGGGTAGCGCGCTTCGTAGTTGAGAATCGGCTGGCCGGTCGGCGTTGTGCCGATCGTGGCGAGGCGCATGTCCTCTTCGGTCACCTGGCTGCGGTGGAAACTGGAATTGACCGGCTCGACCTGGACGACGCCGAACAGGCCGTTCGAGAGGTTGCCGCCGGTGCCTTCGCCCCCGAACGTCACCGCATGCGACAGCACGAGGTGGGCGCCCTCGGCGTCAGCAAAGAAGCGGTATGTTCTGGTCTGCCCGGGGTTTGCGAGCGTGTTGGCGTTCTTGCCGACGAAGGACGAAGTGTCGCCGGCAGAATTGAGGGCGCTGAGGCCCAGCGGCGTGAAACCAGCGCGGCGTTCGGCGACCTGATCGTCGATCTGCATGATCGCCGGCGTCGCATTGCGCGGGTTCGACTGGGAGCTGAGCAGGTTGGTGAATTTGACTTCGAGACAGTCGCCAACCGATACGCGCAGCACGATCGGCCGGGGCCGCTTGTCGGGGCGAAGCGCGACGTTGCCGGCGGTCAGCGTACCACCTGCAGCCTCCGGTTTTCCCGTCGACTGGTCCACCACATCCGACCGGAGGGCATAGATCATGCCGTTGACGTTTTGCGCGCCAATCCGGTTGAACATCAGAGGTTGGTCGAAGGCGACAACCTCCGCCTTCACCGTCCTGCCACACACCGGTAGTTGTGCTTGAGCTTCAAAATTGTTCGCGAAGGCGCCAAATGCGCACACAGCCAGCCCGACGGCCAGCTTCGAAATCCCACCCAACACGTCCCCCTCCCAAAAAGATGACGTTATGAAAAAATGCCGTGCACGGATTGTCCCGATCCAAGCACAATACTCGTATAAGTCAGGGCTGAGCGCGCGTCCACATCAAATTAAGGCTAAAATCAGAAATCTTTGCGGCGCTTCAAGTATAGCGGGATTTTCGCGCAGCACTGCTCGCGGAAATGGCAGTACATCAGCCCCAGAGCCGACGCGAAATCACAGGGTTTACCTTGCGTACAGGAGGCTGGCTGACAGGGACCGCGTCTTGCCACCTGCGGTAAACCGGATGCGGACGGTGCGTGGCAGTTCGGCGGATGCGCCTGATGAGTCGTTCGGAAACGGGCTGCCCTCGGCGGGCGAAACCGGTCCGTAGTCAAACACCAGGCCATCGACACATTCGAACAAGACCCGCTCGTCGCTCGCGCCCGGCGCGAAATGTGACGCGAATGAAACATCCTCCCAGGTGACAACGAAATCAGACTGGTTCGGGCATACGGGATTGCTTTTCGCGACAAGGCCGATCCGGGAATATCCGGCCGGCTTGCGGCCGACCTGGCCATCCACGAGAAAGCGCACACCGTCCGCGCGCGCCTCGAAAATCACGCGGCTGTCGAGGTCAAACGACCTTGGCGAAAGGGCCCGCGACATCCAGCGCTCCAGCATCCAACCTGTCTGCTGCCACTCGCCTTCGCTGTCGTTGGCTTCAGCCGCCTGCCACAGCCTCAGGCCCGTGCGCACCGACTGGGTCACGGCCACAGAGATCAGTGCCAGCAGGGTCAGGCCCACCAGCATTTCGAGGAGGCTGAAGCCCGGCGAGGCGCGGCGCACGCGGGTCATGGGCCTGCGTCCATGTGCAGCTCAGCGGGCAATCTCAGAGTCTGCAGATGCGCCTCGCGCCCTGCCCGGTCGGTCACTTTTATGTCGATACGTACCAGCTGCACCCCGACCGGCGCCATGGTGACATCCCAGACCGTGCCGTCCGGATCGCTGCCCCGGCGGGATGGCTCGTAGGTGCGATCGACATCGATATCGACCAACAGCTCCTGCGCCCGGTTGGTCCGTTCTATCAGCGAATCGTGAGCCGCCTTGGCGCGCGCCGATCGTGAATAAAGCTCGAGCAAAGACATGCTGGCGAGGCTGAAAATCACCAGCGCCACAAGGGTTTCCATCAAGGTAAAGCCGCGCTGTGTCATGCCGGATCCAGCCGCTCGATGCGCGACGTCAGCCAGTCGACCGTCACCCGCTCCCGGCGCCCGGAGCCTTCCAGAGCGAACTCGCCGCCGGTCGATGAACCGTCCGGAAAGAAGATGATCGCCGGCGATCCGGCCGATGCGGACGACACGAGACTTGCATCCACGTCCTCCGGAATCGAAACCCCTTCGCCGCCGTTGCGGCTCAGCTCACGGGCATCTGCATCAAACGAAACCCAGGCGGGCCGGCCGCTGGTCTGTGCGTCAAGCCGCGCCTCGCGAAGAAGGCTCACCACGTTGCCGGCAAGGCGTTGCATCTCGAAGGACGGGCTGCGGCGCGTAGCCGAGATCGAGACGACGCTCATGGCGAGCGCAAGGATGGTGAGGGCCACCATCAGCTCCAGCAGGGAAAAGCCTGCCGCGTTCCGGAGGTCAGAGCGCGAGGTCATTGACGCTCATGATCGCGCTGAGGAGGGTGAGTACGATCCCGCCGATCAGGACGCCGAGTGCCAGCGTCATCACGGGGCCTGCGAGGGTCGTGAGCGTGGAAATCCGCCGGCTGCTGCGGCTTTCGAGGATCGTCGCCGCATGGGCGAGCTGGGTGGCCATGTCGCCGGACCGTTCGCCGACCGCAGCCAGCTGTGACGCCGCCATCGGCATAAAACCGTCGGCAGCCATCGCATCCGACAGGCGTACACCGACCCGGACCTCGCCGGCGATCCGGTCAATCGACTGGCGCACCAACGGATTGCGGGCGCCCTGCCCGGCGATTTCCATTGCCGGAACAAGGCTGACGCCGTTTTCGAGCAGCGCTGACAGGGACGACAGGCAACGCGCGGATTCCATGTCGCGGATCAGCGGCCCGGCAACCGGCAACTGCATCATCAGCCGGCTCATCGAACGCCGTCCAGCGGCGGTTCTCGACCAGCTCATGCTGACAAGCCACAGCGCGAGCGGCGCAATCGTCAGCACCGGCCAGCTGTCACGCAAACCGTGCGAGGCTTTCATCAGCCAATCGGCGGCGGCCGGCGTGTTGTCGCCGGAAGACTCCAGCACCGGTTCGAGCGCCGGCGCGACGACCAGCAGAATGATACCGATCGAGACCAGGGCGGTCAGCAGCAGGATCACCGGATAAATGAGGGCGCCGCGCACTGCTTCGGCGAGGCGCAACTCGTTGTCGATGGACCCGGCCAGCCGGTTCAGAACCGGTACGGTCGATCCCCCTTCTTCTCCGGCACGGATCAGGCCAATCACATAGTCAGGGGGCGGCGAACGCAGCTCGGCCATCGCCTCGGCGAGTGACCGGCCGCTCAGCACACTGGCACGCAGGTTGGACGACAGGCGCGCCACCCGTTTGTCTTCCGGATCGCTGGCCAACAGCTTCAGGGCCTCGTCCAGAGGCAGGCCGCCGGCAAGCATCGACGCCAGGTTCCGGCAGAATCCGGCCAGCACACGCGGCGATTGCCGGCCGGCGCCAGAGGCCGGCGTGCGGGCGGACGCCGCGCCTGTTTCGGTCACCTCGAACGGCGTCAGGCCGAGCGTCATCAGGTCGCGAACGGCATCGGACTCCGACCCCGCTACCAGGAAATCGCTGACCACACGGCCATCCGCCTGATAGGCCCGGTAGCGAAAGCGCGCCATCAGGGAAGGTCCATCCCGATGACCGAAAAGACTTCTGCCAAGGATGTCTTGCCTGCCGCCGCCGCGCGCACACCTTCTTCAAACAGGGTCAGCATGCCTTCGCTGCGCGCAATCGACCGCAGCCGGCTCTCGGAGGCTTTTTCCAGGATGGCTGCGTCGATGGCCGGAGACATGGCCATCACTTCCGCAAGGCTCATCCGGCCCTTGTAGCCCGTACCGCGGCATTGTTCACAGCCTGCCGCCGCGCACCAGTGCGTGTTGAAGGCATTGCCGATCAGTGGCGCGAGCCGGCTCTGCATCGCCTGCGGGGGCGGCTCGGGACGCTTGCAGGTGTCACACAGCAATCGCACAAGGCGCTGCGCCGAGATCGCGTTCACGGTGCTGGCAACAAGATAGTCCTCGATGCCCATCTCCAGCAGGCGGGTCACTGTCGCCGGCGCATTGTTCGTGTGGATCGTGGAAAGCACCATGTGGCCGGTCAACGCCGCCTCTACGGCAATCGAGGCCGACTCCAGATCCCGGATTTCGCCGATCATCAGCACGTTCGGGTTGTGGCGCAGTACCGAGCGCAGCGCCCGCGCGAAGGTCATTCCAATCTCCGGCTTCACCTGGATCTGCGACACGCCGGGAATTTCGTATTCAACCGGGTCCTCGACTGACATGAACTTCACCTGCGGGCTCATCAGGTGGCGCAGCGCGGCGTAGAGGGTGGTCGTCTTGCCGCTTCCGGTCGGACCGGTCACCAGCGTGATGCCGTTCGGTTTGGCAAAGGCTTCGATCAGGCGCGCGCGCGCGTGATCCGACAGGCCAAGGGCCGGAAGGTCCAGGTGGGCCGCCGTCTGGTCGAGCAGGCGCAGCGTGACGGTTTCCCCGTGCAGGCTCGGCATCGTGGCGACACGCAGGTCGATATCCCGGCCGCGCACCGCCGTCCGGATCCGGCCGTCCTGGGGCAACCGGCGTTCGGCAATGTTGAGCTTGGCGAGGATCTTGATCCGCGAAACCAGCGCTTCGGGCGTACCCGCCACCGGCAGGTTAACCGCAGTCATCGCCCCGTCGAGGCGCATGCGGACCCGCACATGATCGCGTTCCGGCTCGATATGGATGTCCGAAGCGCGCGCTTCGACAGCCATCGCCAGCACATCCTCAACCCAGCGAATGACGGGCGCACCCCGCGCCAGATCGATCAGGCGCTCTATGTCAGTGTCCGAAACCGAGACAGTCGGTTCATCGACTGCAGCGATGTCGTTGCCCGGCTTTATGGCCGACAACCAGGCGCGGATATCTGAGCGGGTGGACACAGCCCGGCGCACCTGAAGACCGGTTTTGTAGGCCACGGCATTGGCCGCTTCATCGTCGAGCGGATCGGCCATCGCCAGAACGACTTCGCCGCCTTCGACAGCCAGCGGCATGACATTGGAATCCAGAAGAAAGCGAGGACGCAGCCCCGCAAGGTCAGCCTGAATCCGGGGCGTACCCGACAGTTTGGCATGACTGAGCCCAAGTACTTCCGCGAGCGTCGCCGCAACGGCATCCTCCGAGCAGAGCCCGAGCTTGATCAGAACCGAGGGAAGCGGCTCGCGGGTTTTCTCCACGGAGGAGAGTGCGCGGGCCAGCTTGGCATCGCTCAAATGGCGGTTGGCGACCAGCGCCTGCCCCAGCAGGTTCCACACATCCTTGCGGCCATCCGATGACCGCGCCCCGCCCGATTTGGCCTGCGTCTTCATGCCTGCAGTGTCCCCACACAAACTCAGCACACGGTGCCAGCCCCCCGGCCAAGCATGTGGTGTGCCATTTGCATAACATCATAGAAGACCGCGAACCGCAAAGGGTGTGAATTGACTCCTAGCGATTTGCATCAACAATAGAAGCGAGCCCTTTCCAGTCTCGGGGGAGATTGGGCAGGTGCCGGGGACAGAACATGCCTATCGACCAGGGGACTACCCTCGGAAGCGATCGCGCGCCTGCCGCTTCGGCGATGACGCCGCGCGAATTTGCCCGTTGGTGGGCCACCACGCTTTCCGGAATGCTGCCCGCCTGCCTGAAGGCAGCTTTCGTACCAAACCGGAACTGGGTGATCATCCGTCGTGACGGTAACACCTTCACGGTTTACTCCGAGAACGGACTGCCTGTCGGATCACTCGCCGATAACGCGAGCGCACGATCCAAAGTTCGCTCCGGAGACGTGCTCGCGCTGCTTTCGCCCGATGAGGCCTTCCTGCGGCAACGGCGCCTGCCGGCAACGTCTGAACAGCATATGCGCAATGCCATGCGCCTGCAGATCGCCGCGGACACGCCCTTCGAACTCGACGAAGTCCATGACGATTGCCGCGTGATTGCCGGCGCCGAAGAAGGGGGCCAACTGCTTGCCGAGCAGGCGCTCGTCAAGCGGACCCTCATCGCAGAACTGGTCGCCATGGCCGCCGCTGAACGCATCGATCTTGCCGGCGTCGACGTGGCGGGACCGGACGGTGCTCCCATCGGCTTCAACCTTTTGCCCGAATCCCAAAGGGCGCGAAGCGATGCCTTCCTGCCCCAGCTCAACCGGGGCCTGGCGCTCGGCGCACTGGCGCTGGCCGCGCTGACCGGCACGCTGAGCCTGATGTCGATGGACCGCAAGCTGGCCACGCTGGAGCGGGAAACAGATGCCGTGCGCGCCGAGGCAGCTTCGGTTCTCGAGCTTCAACGCCAGGCCATGGCGCGGGTCGAAACCATCCGGATGATCGAGCAGCGCTCCGCCAGCCCGGTCCGGTTCACCACGCTGCTCGATGAAATCGCCGCCGCCCTGCCGGAAGACTCCTGGCTCGAAGCGCTCGCCTATGACGGCAAGCAGATTTCGCTGGTTGGACTGTCCCGGTCCTCGGACGGGCTTATTTCAAAGCTCGAATCCATTCGCGGCGTCGCCGGCGCGCGGGTCGTGTCGTCCATGATGAGAGATGATCGTCTTGAGGCAGATCGGTTCCGGATCGAATTGTTGCTGGAGAGCGATGTCATTGCCACGCCGTCCTTTGACGGGGAGGACAACGGATGAATCTCTACAGCCTGCCCCGTGATCGCCAGAACCTGATAGCCGGCGGCTTTCTGGTCGCTGCCCTTGCCATCGCGGCCTTTGTCGTCGCGGTCCCCGTGAGCGACATGGTTGCCGGCAAGCAGACAGAAATCCGGAAGGGCGAGGCCGAACTTGCCAAGTGGCGCGGCATCGCGGCGTCCGCCGAAATCATGCAAGGTGCTTCGAACGACCGCGTGGCGAATATCCGCGCCACCACCCTGGCCCTGCCCGCCTCGACCGATGCGCAGGCCGCGGCCAGCGTTCAGGCCATCGTGCGCCGGATCCTCCAGGACGCAGGCGCTGACCTGAAAAGCATCCAGCCGCTCGACGGTAAACGCGCAGGAGACTTGCGCGAAGCGGGCGTCAGGGTGATCGCGATGGCCACCCAACGCGAACTCGGCGACACGTTGTTTGCGCTCGACCATTCCAACCCGCGCCTGTTTGTCCGCGAGGCGAATTTCCAGCTCTCCTCAGGCAGCAGCCGCCTGACGAGCGATGTCCAGGCGCCTGTCCTGCAGGTCCGGCTGGACGTTTACGCCTATGCGCTCCCGGAGGACAAATAGATGAGCTTTGTCAGGGGACCGACAGCTTTTGTAGCGGCAATTCTGGCCGGTGTTTGCGGCCTGCTCCTGCTGGGACTGACCTTGCTTTCGACGGGCGCCATGAGCCGCGTCGAGATGCCAGCTGAGGTGCGCCCGACGTTGACGCCGCCGGAAATGCCGGCCTTGACCGCGTCGGCTGATCGGGCCCGGGCATCTGCTGAAAAGCCGCTGTTCCACCCAAACCGCCAGCCGTTTGCGGCAGAGTCGACCTCAGGCGCGGGCAGCGGCGCGGAACTGACTGAAGCGCCCTTCCAGCTGAAAGGCGTGGTTTTGGCAAATGGCATGGCCCGTGCATCACTCCAGCGGAATGTCGAAGGCGACATCGAGTGGGTGAACCTCGGGAACTCGATCGACGGGTGGACTCTTGAAAGCGTGCGGGCCGACCGCGTGGCTCTTTCAAGGGGGGAGTTCAGAACGACTCTCCTGCTCTACCCCGGTCGCTAAAGGGACATCCTGAACAGGCAGAAGGCGGGGATAGAGTAGAATGATTACGAAACAGCCGGTATTGAAGGGCCTGCGCGGCCTGCTTCTATGCGGGGTGGCGTCTGTCGCACTCGCAGCGTGCACCACGACGACGTCCAATCCGTCAACGCCTCTGCCGACCTATGCCTTGCCGTTCACGCCGCCTCCAGCAGCGTCGAGCGAGTCCGCATCGTTGCCCGAAACCGCCCCTGATGTTGCGGAAGCCGCTGCACCGGACGATGGCCGCTTCGAACAGCTCGGCGATCCGGCACGCCTCACCGGATCCTTGGACGACAGCGCCGGCCGCGAGCGCGGCGCGATCACCATCAATCTCAACGCAGTGCCGGTAGCTGACGCTGTTCAGCAAGTGCTCGGCGATATCCTGCGCGAAAACTATGTCGTCGAAACACCGCTTTCGGGCGACGTATCGCTGCAGACGAGCCGGCCCGTCACCCGTGAGGGCGCGCTGCGCCTTCTGGAAAGCGTACTGGCCAGCCGCGGCGCGGAACTCGTAGATGCCGGTGGCTTTTATCGCATCATCGGCGCGGGGCAATCTGCCAACGCCGCTGGCGGCAACACGAACATGAAGATCATCGCGCCGCGCTACGTGTCGGCCGAGTCCCTGCGGGAGATATTCAATGGCAAGGCTGACAAGTCAGTCTCTGCCGAAGTGGACCCCATCCGCAACATCCTGATCTTGCGCGGCAATTCTTCAGCGATCGCGGAAGCTGAAAAACTCGTCGCTGTGTTTGACGTGAACTGGATGAAAGGCATGTCGTTCGCGTCGGTGCCGGTGACCTATTCCTCGCCAAGTCAGATCGTTTCCGATCTCGAGACTGTTCTCGGCGCCAGCACTGGCGGCCCGCTTGCCGGCGTCATGCGCTTCGTCCCGCTTGACCGCCTGAACACAGTGGTCGTGGTCAGTCCGCAAGCGGAGTATATCTCCGAAGGCAAGGCCTGGATCTCGCGCCTCGACCGCTCCGGTGGCCAAGGAGGTCAGAAGCTCTACGTGATCCCGATCCAGAACCGCGCCGCAACGGAAGTTGCCGCCATCATCACGGACGCGCTTTCCGGCGATACCGGTGACAGCGGATCAGGTGAATATGGTCTGCGTCCCGGCGATCAGCCCGTCTTCTCCTCGACGGGGGACGGCGAAGAAGGCGTGGCCGGCGCCAGCCTCAGCGCCGTATCGCTGAACGGGGGACGCGGCAAAGGCCCGGCCGCCCGGATCATCGCGGATGACGCCAACAATTCGATTGTCGCGCTCGCAACGCCGGAACAGTTCGGCATCCTCGAAAACGCGATCTCCCACCTCGACGCCATGGCCAACCAGGTGTTCCTGGAAGCCACGATTGCCGAAGTGACGCTGACCGACAGCCTGTCCTACGGCCTGACCTGGTTCTTCCAGAGCGGCGAATTCAACACGACGTTCAGCGACGCCGCGAACGGCGCTGTTGCCTCGCAGTTCCCGGGCTTCTCCGTGCTGTTCTCCGGTCAGGACGGACGCGCCGCCCTGTCGGCGGTCGCTGGCATCACGGACGTGAAGATCCTGTCGGCGCCGTCGTTGATGGTGCTCGACAACCGTACAGCCACACTGCAGGTCGGCGACCAGGTGCCGGTTGTCACCCAGTCGGCCGTCAGCGTGACCAATCCGGATGCCCCGATCGTCAACTCCGTTTCACTCCGCGATACGGGCATCATCCTCAACGTCACACCCCGTGTGAATGATAGTGGTCTGGTGATCCTTGAGATTGACCAGGAGGTCAGCGACGTAGTGGCCACCCAATCGTCGGGGATCGACTCGCCGACCATCCAGCAGCGCCGGATCAGCACATCGGTTTCCGTGCGTGACGGCGAGAGCGTGGCGCTTGGCGGCCTGATGCGCGAGCGTCTGTCCGACACGAAAACGAAAGTTCCACTGCTCGGGGACGTTCCCTTCCTCGGAAAACTGTTCTCGACCACAACGACCGACACTCAGCGCACGGAGTTGCTGGTTATGATCACGCCCCGCGTCGTGCGCTCGACCGATGCTTCGCTGGCGGTTACCGATGATCTCGTGCGCCGCATGAAATCCATCGAGAGCACCTTCATCCGCCGTACCGCCGTCGATGCGCCGGCAGTACCGGCCGACGATACCGCGTCATGACCCGGCGGCGCTCCGGTGCGCGCAAGGCGCAGGACCGGGGCGCCGCGCTCATTCTTGTGGTCTGGGCGATCGGCCTGATGGCCGTCATCGGCGCATTGATTGCACGCGATTCCCATCTGGATGCGCTGGAAGGCAACAGGCTGCGCGACGCCGTTTCTGCGCAATTGATGATCGAAAGCGGACAGCGCATTGCGCTGGCCCGCCTGTCACAGCCGACGGCCGGCAATTCCATCGGCTTCCCGATCGTGTGCGATGTCGAAGATGGCCGCCTGCTGATCGATGCGCGCCCGGTCACCGCGCTCATCGACATCAATGCCGCGCAGGAGGAGACACTCGCCGCGCTGATCGCCGTGCTGGGCGTCCGGGGCCCTGACGCCGCCAGTTATGCCGCCCGCATCGCCGACTACCGGGACGGTGACACCTCAATCCGGCCGGGCGGCGCAGAGTATCAGGACTACGTGAGCGCCGGACTGGGCCATGGCCCGGCCAACCGGCCGTTCACGCGCACCGGGGAGCTCTCCGAGGTACTCGGCCTGCCGCCGCAGCTCGTCGCCGCCCTGCTGGCGCACGTCACAGCGCATTCCCACAGTGTGCAGATGGATCCGTTGTTTGCGTCGCCCGAGGTCCTTGCCGCCATTCAGGCTCTCGGTTCGGATGCCGGCGCCTTGCTGGCGGAGGCGGCATGGGCCGACCCGGGCGACGGCACGGCCGCGCCCTTCGCCGGCGCGCCCGTGATTGTCGAAGTGATCGCGCAGACGCGCTCCGGTTTCGTCACCGGTGAGGCGGCGACCTACGGGCCGCAGGAACGAATCCTGTCGGGAAATCGCCGGAGGATCGAAGAGCGCGCAGCAGGCCCCGAGCCTGTGATGGCCGCTGGCGCCAGCCTGCCCGATCCGAGCCCGTGTTACTGAGATTTTCCAGGACGGCCGATATCGGCGTCTTCACCGGTTCCGCCCTCAGCGGCGTCCCGGCCGAGCGAAAAGACACGCACGCGCAGGCCGTCTTCCGTCGACGAAAAGAGATAAGCATTGCCCCAGGGATCGAGCGGGACCGCTTCCTCGTCGTCGAGGTAAGGGCCCGCCCAGCCGGCACTGCCTGCTGGTGCTTCGATCAGGGCTTGCAGGCCCTCGTTCTCGGTCGGGTAGCGGCCCACATCGATCAGGAAAAGATCGAGCGCGCCCTGAATGTTCTTTACCTGCGCCTCGGCTGTCTGCGACTTGGCGCGACTCAGATAGCCGATCACGCGCGGGGCGACGATACCCATCACGAGAGCCAGGATGACAAGCGCCACCAGCAGTTCCATAAGGCTGAAGCCCGCCTGCGAGCGGCTGATCCGAGCGTCCCGTTGCATTTGAGAATGTCCTTGTCCCACAATCTGAAAGGATACGCATTTTTTGCGCCACGCCAAGCGTGGCGGCGCCGCAGGTGTGCGCTTCCATGACGTCGTTCGAGCTGTTTCTGGTACTGGCGGGCTTGCTGGTGGGGTCCGCCATTGATGCCAGTGCCGACCGGTTCGCGCATGAGGAATCCTGGGTCACCGGCCGTTCGCGTTGCAGGGCGTGTGACCGGCCTCTCGCCTGGTATGAACTGATCCCCCTGATCAGTTGGGTGGCTGCGCGGGGGCGTTGCCGCACCTGCAAGAGCCCCATCGGCTGGTCCGTGCCCGTCACGGAACTGGCGGGCGCCGGAGTGGCCGTTGCGGCTGTATTCTGGGCGCCGCCTGACACCCTGACGCTGACCGCTCTGCTTGGGTGGCTGCTCCTGGCCCTCGCAACAATTGATCTGCGCACGTACCTTCTGCCGGACGCCCTGAACGCGGCGGTGCTCGCACTGGGAGCGGTGATGGTCGCCCTGACCCGGCCTGCTGCATGGCCGATCCATGTTGCCGGCGCCGTGATCGGCTATGGCCTTTTGTGGATTGTGGAGTTTGCGTACCGGCGCTTGCGCGGCCGCGACGGGCTTGGACGCGGTGACGCCAAGTTGCTCGGCGCGCTCGGCATTTGGGTGGGCGCCACGGGGATCGCTCCGGTCCTTCTGCTCGCGTCACTGACGGGAATCCTGGCGGCGCTTTCGGCGTCGGTTCGCCGGTCCGCACCGCTCAGTGCCACCTCGGCCATCGCATTCGGCCCATGGATCGCGCTCGGCGGATTCGCGGTGTGGTTAGCACAATCCGCCGGAGCGCCATTCTAGCTACGGATCTATTGAATATAATCGCGCAGGCAGCGAATTTACTTGCACCTGCCGAAGTATTCAGGCTTTTATATGAATCGGATCGCCGTGGGACAGACTGGCGCGCCGCAAGTTGAGTCTGGGTTCAAAAGGAAATTTAGGGGACGCTATGTTCAGGAAAATCATGATGTCTGCGGCTTGCGCCGCAGCGCTCGCTGGCGTTTACGTCACCGCCGAAGCGCAAGGCGTTGACGTGCTTGTCGAGATCGAAGGACCGCTGTCGGCTTACACCGCCACAACGACAACCTCCGGCGCCTTGACGGTGATGAACGCACCGGTTCTCGTCACTGAAACGACCGAGTTCGTTTCACCAACGGGCGACCGCTCCACAACCGCCAGTCCAAACAATCCGAACCGCACGATGACCGTTACGCAGTGGATGCGCGGCGCGACCTTTGATGGCCGTCGTCGCCCCGGCCTTCTGGGTGGCACCGTGATCGTGACCGGACTGTACAACACCGCATCCGGCGCCATCACCGCGTCAGAAGTCTTTTCGGATGTCGCCGAAAATGTGATGCTGGGTGTGGTGACGGACAGCTCCTGCTCGGCACCGAACTGTGATGGGCCGGGCGACTATATACGCGGTAACAACGGGCCGGTGTTCATTCCGAACAAGGACCCGCGCCTCACGGCCGGTCCGCTGACAGACGCCGGCCTTTTCGCACTCGACATGACAACCAAGAGCTTCGGCGGCACGATTGATGTGCCGGTAACCTTTGCCGGTGAGGGATTCTTCTCGGACGACAAGATCTTTCCGGAACCGGGCGCGCCGAATGCCGAGCAAGCGATTGTCTATTGGGCCTTCGAGCTCGGCGAAAACCGCCCGGACCTCGTGGCAACGCCAGGCGTGGCAGAAATCTCTGCGCTGCGCATTCGCTGCACCGAGGGAGGACGTCTCGAGGTTCGCGGCTTCGTGCACGCGCCCATGGACGAAACCGGCGCACCGACCGGCATCATCGGCCAGCCGCTGAGTGGCGGCGAAGGCCGCATCCGCGCAACGATGACGGTGAACGGCGTGACCACCACTTATTTTGACCAGAACAATGATCCGCCAACGGCCGATCTGCCAGGCACCTATGGCGTGTACCGGCTCCGTCAGGATGTTACCTCATGCGGAACTTCCGGAAACGTTTACTGGGAACCGGCAAATGGCGGCGCTCCCTGGGCTGAAGTGCTCGACGTACCGGTCGATCGTGTCCGCCTCGCCGCTGGCGGTTGATCGGATCAACACCTGAATTCAGAATGGCCCGCTTCGGCGGGCCATTTTTTTGGCGTCGATGCCGCCTGCGCGTAACTTGCATGGACCACTTCTGAAACTGCGTCGCGCTTTGCGTCGATCATCAGGTCGCCGGCTTGCGTTCAAGGCGAGACGAAAGACATCAGCATGTCTTTCATGCGCCTCCAGGTCGCCGGGCACGGCAAGACGGTATTTCACCTGCGTGTTCATCACTTCATTCATCCGCCCCCCCCTGAGAGGCGAGTTGAACGAAATAATGGCTCAGATCACATCCCGAACGCGACTCTCCGGCACAACATGATTGCAGATGGCTGATGTTGCCCCGCGATTGTCTCGTCAGCACCCTGTCCAGGACGAGTTGCTAAGCGCCAGAAAGTTAACTAGGACGACGCTCCCCGGCCGCCTTGCGACACGCGCACGACCGTGCAAATGGGTCACAACCGGGGTCCGGATCATCCGATCCGGCGGGTTCTTGGAAGCGGCGATCAGTAATTTTTCCGGAAAATCAAAGCTGTGCACGAATATATCAGTATCTTCGTAGAGACCATGAATCGCGCTCCGCCCGGAGTGATTGCCTTTTTCATGCTGTTGGCCGCGTATAGCGGCGTCCTCGTGCTCATGCGCTTTTTCGGCATCCATGGCCTGGTCGCGTTCGTGGTCGTGGCCATCCTCGGCGCCAACATCCAGGTGCTGAAAGTCGTCCAGTTCAGCATATTCCCGCATCCGGTGGCGCTGGGCACGATCCTGTTCTCGAGCACCTATCTCGCGATTGATCTCGTTACGGAGTATTATGGCACGCACCTAGCGCGGCGGATCATCTGGCTCGGTTTCTGCTGCGTTCTCCTGTTCAACATTTTCATGATCCTCACGCTCGGCTACCGGCCGATAGATGCCGACATCACCGATCCCGATTACGGCTTCGCTGTCGAGACGGAGCGGGCCCTGAAATCAGTGATTCAGCCCCAGCTCGGCCTTCTGGTCGCCGGTCTCGCAGCCTACCTGATCAGCCAGCACCTCGACGTCTGGTTGTTCGCCTACCTGAAGCGCCGCACACACGGCAACGCGCTCTGGCTGCGCAACAATGCGTCCGCCATCGTGGCTGCGCTGATCGACAATACGGTCTTCTCGCTGCTCGCCTGGCGGATCTTTGCGGCGACACCGGTTCCCTGGGACACGCTGGTGTACACTTACATCCTTGGAACCTTTTCCGCCCGTGTGCTGATCGCGCTCCTGGATACGCCCTTCATGTATCTCTCCCGCCGCGTGTTCAAGCATGCGCCCCGGTATCTGCTGCCCGTTGAGGAGGTTCGCGCATGACCGGACAAATGCAACCCGCCACGACGTGGGAAGATCCTGAACTTCCCGGTTTTCGTTTCGATGCCACGCCCTGCCCCGCGATCGGCAAGGCGCGTCTGGGCCGGCTCCAGACGCCGCATGGCATCGTCGAGACGCCTGCCTTTATTTTCTGTGGCACCAAAGCCAACGTGAAGGCTGTGCCCATGTCGTCCGTCAAGGCATCGAATACCCAGATCATCCTGTCGAACACCTACCACCTGATGCTGCAGCCCGGCGCCCAGATCGTGGCCGACCACGGCGGGTTGCACAAATTCTCCGGCTGGGACGGCCCGTTCCTGACCGACAGCGGCGGATTCCAGGTCTTCTCTCTCGCTCATGGCGGTGTCGCCGACGAGATCAAGAGCGCCAGAAAGGTCGAGACCCACAAGAAGGCCGTGCTTCGCATCACCGAGGAAGGCGTCGCGTTTCGTTCCTATATCGATGGCGGCCGCGTGATGCTGACACCGGAGAGCTCCATCCGTGTACAACGCCTGCTCGGCGCCGACATCATCCTGACCTTCGATGAATGCACGCCGTTCCATGTGGACCGGAACTATACAGAAGCCTCACTCGCCCGCACTCAGCGCTGGACGGAACGCTCCCTCGCCTTCTATGCAGAGCCCACCGACGGCTACGCGCCCCGCCACGGCTCTGCCGGCGCGCAGGGCCTTTACGGAATCTCCCAGGGCGGCGTTTATCCGGACCTGAGAAAGCGCGCTGCAGAGGCCCTCCGTGCACAGCCCTTCTTCGGATTCGCTGTGGGCGGCAGCCTCGGCAATTCCAAGTCCCAGATGTACGAGGTGGTCGAGTTCGCTGCGGAAGGTCTCAATTGCGAGAAACCTATCCACCTGCTCGGCATCGGCGGTATCGAAGACATATTCCGCTGTGTTCCCTTCGGCATTGATACATTTGATTGTGTTTCGCCCACGCGGGCGGCGCGCCATGGCTGGGCGCTTGTTCCGGCGCAGATCGCGGCCGATTGCGGCATCCACAAGCGCGAGCCCGCGCTGAACCTGCGCAACGCGATCTTCCGGCATGACGTGTCACCGATTGACCCGGAGTGTCCGTGCGAGGCCTGCCAGACGGTGAGCCGGAGCTACATTCATCACTTGCTGAAAGCGCGCGAGACGCTCGCGCAGATCCTTCTGACGACGCACAATATTGCAACCATGAACCGGGTGATGACCGATGTGCGCGCGGGCCTGAAAGCGGGCTCGCTGGAGCCGGCTCGAAGCGTCTGGCTCGGCGAATGACGCAGCCGGCCGGGCACGGACGTCTCGGCGACGTATTGCCAAGTTGCTTTCGGGCGACAGAGGCGTCCCGGTTGGTGCGCATCGACACGTCTCGCCTTTCGCATGTCGCCGGCTCCCTCGCGGCCGCGCTTCCCTCCACCATGCGCCACACGCCACATCATCTGCTTGGCGAGCCGGAAGAAACGGTTGCCTATTTTCTGGTGCTCGACACGCTGAATTTCGGATCGGGTTTCTTCGGGCATCTGGCGCCCTACAGGGGCGAGCAGGGTTACTACGCCGTGGCAACGGCCTTGCGCGACTGGATTGTGCGCGACGGTGTTCCGTCGCCGGACGTTCTCAAGGCCATGCGGCCGGGACAGGTCTCTGATATTCTAGGTCAGACGGCAGACCCCGCACTTGCACAGCTGACGATCTGGTTCGCGGACGCCCTGCGCGAGCTGGGGCGGTTTACGGACGAGGTTCTCGGCGGACGTTTCCGCAACATTCTGTCGGTCAGCGATCACACCGCCTCCGGAATGGTCGCCCAATTGTGCCGGATGCCGATGTTCCGCGACAAGGCGCTGCTCGACGGGCGTGAAGTCAGCTTTTTGAAACGGGCGCAGATCTGCGTGCAGGATATCGCCATCGCAGCGTCCGAAGACGGTCTCGCCGCCCTGCACATTCAGGAGCTGGACCGCCTCACAGTGTTTGCCGACAACATGCTGCCCTTCATTCTCGAGGCAGAGGGCATTCTCGTGTATGCGGACGATCTTTCGACGCGCATTGAGGCAGGCGAAGACCTCCACATGGGCAGCCGCGCCGAAACAGAGCTTCGCGCGAACAGTATCGTCGCCTGCGAGCTGCTGCGCCAGGAGCTCCAGCGCAAAGGCATTTCCGTGACGGCCCGGGAAATCGATTTTGCGCTGTGGAACCAGGGCGACCGGCAATCTGCCTCGAGCCCGAGGCGCCTTCACGTGTGCCGTTCATACTTCTACTGAACTTCGCGGCTCAGAAATCCCGGCGCAGCTCGATGCCGTATTTGCGGGGACGGTTCGGTTGCCGGGCAAGCTCAACAGCGCCGTTGAACAACCCGAAAACATCCTCCGGCTGGCGCTCGTCAAAGAGGTTCTCGGCGAATGCCGTGACACGCCAGTTCGCGCCGCGCAGGCCCGCCCTGAGATCGACGAACTCATGCGACGCCGCGCGCAGATCCGGAAAATCCAGATTGAAACTCCGGGGACCGACGGTCCGGTAAGCAAGATAGCCGGTGACGCTTACCTCTCCCGAGACCGGCTCTTCATAGTCCAGCATCAGCGCTGAATTGTAATCGGACACATAAGGCATCTTCGATCCCACCAGCGAGGGATCGCGCGCAAATGCCTCAATCTCGGAATCCACAAATCCAGCGCCGAACCGCACATGCAAACTGTCCACCGGCCGTATACTGACTTCAATCTCGGCGCCCTGCGAGCGTACGCGGTCGATACCGACATTCTCGAGCGTGAAGCTCGCCGGATTGAACCGCGTGAACTGCGCGTCATCCTGTTCATTTCGGAAGACAGCCGCATCGACCGTCAGCCGGCCGTTCCATGCCGACGACTTCACACCAAGCTCATAGCTGTCGGTGATCTCCGCTTCGAACTGGCGGGAGACGACCGGGCTGTATTCGTTGAACCCGCCACTGCGGAAACCGCGCGAGTAGCCCGCATAGGCCAGCACGTTCGGCGCCGCGCGGTAAGACACCGAAACCTTCGGCTGGAACTCGCTGAACGTCGCCTTGGAGAGCGTTGCTGCGATGTCCCGGGGATCGACCGACCGGCGGTGGTCCTCATCGAACCGCCCGGCGACGCTCAGAGACAGCTTGTCCGTGAACGCATAAGTTGTCTCGGCCGAGAGCGCCCAGGAACGGCTGCTGTTATCGTCCATGATCGCAAACAGCAACAGGGCCGGTGAAAGGTCTGCGCGGGTGAGACGCGCCGTGCCGGCCGGATCGTCGTACACGCTGAACGAACTGACCCGGTTCTTGTCCTGGAAGAAACTGCCGAGCGCCCAGCTCAGCCGTCCGTCGCCGCTCGAGGTCAGGCGCCCCTCGGCCGTCCAGGCCTCATAGGCATCCAGCGCTTGCTGCCAGTTCGGAAAGAAGGTCGCGCCGTCGCTTGGGGCTGAAATGATATCGCCGTCGGCAATTCCATCATCGTCTGCCTTGGAGAAGCCGCCCGCCAGCGACAAGGTCGCAAACTCGAAATCGTGTTCGAACTTCGAGCTGATCTGGACCACCTCGCGCTCGTTGTCGCCCAGCACGTTCTGCGAGACGGGCACCGAGAAATCCTCAATCGAATCCCGTGTCGTGGTTGCGGCATTGTAGTAGCCTATTCCGTCCACGGAATGACTGTATTGCGCGCGCATCGTCATGCGTGTTGCGGGCGCAAGGTCCGCATTGATCTGCGCGAAGATGCCGCGCTGGCGGGACGCGTCCGCGCCTTCCCCGGCAAAGGCATTCTCGATCAGGCCATCGCTTTCACTGTAGTAGCCGCCAACTCTGAACCGCAGCTTGTCCGGGACGAGCGGCCCGGACATCGTCCCTGACACTTCATGCGTCGCTCCATTGGCGAGGCTACCCCGAAGGCTGGCCTGAAACTCGGCGGTGGGCTCCACGGTGACGATGTTGATCGCCCCGCCCACGGCGCTGCGCCCGTAGATCGCCCCTTGCGGACCGCGCAGCACTTCGATGCGGGCGATGTCAAACAGGTTCTGGTTTATGAACTCCGTGTCGGGCGCCGTAATCCCGTCAACCAGAAGTGCCAAGGGGGGCTCGCCCACTTGTGGCGAGATCAGCCCGCGGATCTGGAATCGCTCCAGACCGGGCCGGTAATTGTCCAGAAGGGTGAAGTTCGGCGTGAGGTTTGCCACATCCCTGAGATTCGAGATGCCAATGCGGTCAATGTCGTCACGCTGGAAGACCGTCAGGGTTTCCGGAACCGAATTGACGGCTTCCTGACGGCGCCGCGCCGTTACGATCACCGCTTCATACCGGTCCTCGCCCGCGCTGGCGGGCCCCGTTTGAGCCAGCGCTGCACCCAGCCCCGGAACCGATCCGGCGGTGGCCATGACGGCGAACGAAAGCAGCGAACCTGGCAAGCGCATCCTGAATTCCATCACATTCCAATTGCCACTGGACAAAGTCCGTGCGGACCGGGGGCACCCCAGCCGCTTCGCCGCCCGGTTAGCGCCTGACGCTGAAGAGGGCAATCGCCGGGATGGTAAAGCCGTGGCAGACTGGTCGTTCACCAATGCGGCTGATTTTGTTGCGATTTCGTCTGCGAGGCGAGCTGGCAGGCATCTTGCAACATCCTGGGCTGAACTGCGTTCGGAGACCAAATCGATGTTGCGCCAGATATTTCCAGCGGTTGCCCTGCTCGGCGCCGCCCTGATGACCGGATGTGCCCAGACCGGCCAGATACCCCCGACCGCCCTGACCGTACCGGCGTCTGCCGCACCGGGATGGCGCCCGTTTTCGGCTGACAGCCCCTGGAACACCAGGATCCCTGCAGACGCCAAGATTGACCCGAAATCAGACGTACTCGTCGCAGATCTCGGCGTTGGCGGCGACCTGTATGTGAACATGCCCGAATGGTCGGTCATGGTTAAATACTTCGACTCTTCGAAAGCGCCGAAGCGCGCCGTCCGCGCACTCTATCCCGGCCGATATGGCCCGGGTTTCGAGCCCGGCGAACGCGTACCGCTGCCGGCCGACGCACTGCCCGAAGACGCGACGCCGGCTCAGAGCAACTATTTCACGCTGGTTGATCCGGTCCGCAACCTGGCCTGGGACACGCGCCAGCTTGGCAAGACACTGCAAGGAGACTGGTTCGCCGGCTTCGGCGCCGCCGTGGACCTTTCCGGAACCGGCGTTTCGATGCCGTGGATGAAAGCCGAGCGCAGCGACCTGTCAGCTGGCGCCCGGCCATCGGGCATACCCTTGATGGCGGGCCTGATCCGGGTCGAGGAAGTCAAAGCCGGGCGCATCGACCATGCGCTGGCCTTTGCCTATCCGCTCGCCCAGACCGGCAAGTTCCTGCCACCGGCCAGCACCGCGCTGGGTGCCGCTGATGCCGCCAGCGAGCGTCATCTCGGACTGCCGATGGGCGCGCGAATCCAGTTGAACCCGGACTATGACATCGACAACACGCTCCTCTCGCCGAGCGCGAAAGTCGTCGCCAGGGCGCTTCAGGAGTACGGAGCCATTCTTGTGGACGAAGCCGGCGCCACGGTACTGTTCGCCGAGAGCGGCCCGGAACAGCTTGCGGCCTGGGAGGGTGTCCTCGCCCCCGGCGACCTGCAGGCCCTGTTCACGGCTGAGTTCATCGCACTGAATTTTCACGTCATCGACACGGGCGAACCGATGGCCGGCATTCCGCGCAAAGTGAAGTAAGCCCGTCAGCTCGGCCGCGACGTATCGTACGGACTGTCGAGCGAAAAGGCCGGGATCACGGCGACCATTTCCCGGCCGTCCTCGCCAACGAGATCATATGTTCCGCTCATCATGCCGGACGGCGTCGCGAGCGGTGCGCCTGACATGTAGGTGAAGCGCTCGCCCGGTCCCAGGGTCGGCGTCTGGCCGATTACGCCGTCTCCGTCCACAGCTTGCAGACGCCCGGCGGAATCGATGATCTTCCAATGCCGGCGGGCGATGGTCCAGACCTGCGCACTCTCATTCTCGACTTCGACCGTGTACGACCACATGAACCGGGCACGGCCGGGCTCGGACTCGTCGTGCAGGAAACGTGGACGTACGCGGATGCGCACACCGTCCGTCACGGCTTCATATTGCGGAGGCGCAGGACGTCGGGCCATCGGGTGAGGCTAGGTAATCCACTCTTCACAGCGCGTTAAGCGCGCCCGAGAAGTCTGCCGCAAGATCCTCGACATCTTCAAGCCCAACGGACACGCGCACCCAGCTGCGGTCGAGCCCCATCGCGGCCTGTTCGGCGTCCGAGAGGGCCCGGTGGGTCGTCGTGGATGGATGGCAGGCAAGCGTCTTCGTATCACCCAGATTGTTGCAGATATCGGCAATCCTGAGCCCGTTGAGGAAACGGAACGCGGCGTCCTGGCCGCCTTTGAGCGAGATCGCCATCAGCGTTCCGCCGGACTTCATCTGCCGCTTATGTATTTCGTAATGTGGGTGATCCTTGCGGTGCGGGTAACGCACGGCGCGCACGGCGGGGTGGTCCGCCACGAGATCGGCAAGTGTTGCGGCGATTCGGCTTTGCGCCTCGACGCGCAGCTGCATCGTCTCGAGGCCCTTGAGCACCACCCAGGCATTGAACGGCGAACAGGCCGGGCCGATATGGCGCAGCCAGGGATCGTACACGTCCGTCATCAGCTTTTCGTGGGTCAGGATTGCGCCGGCGAGGACGCGGCCTTGCCCATCCATGTGCTTGGTCGCCGAGTAGGCCACGACATCGGCGCCAAGGTCCAACGGACGCTGCAGCACCGGTGTGGCGAAGACGTTGTCCACGACCAGCAGCGCGCCGGCCTGTTTGCAGAGCTTAGCGACCGCAGCGATATCGACCCCGTCGAGCAACGGGTTGGCGGGGCTCTCGATCAGTACGAGCTGGCAGCCCTTGCCGATCTCGCGCGCCCAGGCGTCCATGTCGGCGCCGTCCACGAAACAGGTCTCGATGCCGAATTTCGGCATCTGGTTGGCGAGGATCCAGCGGCAGGATCCGAAGAGCGCGGTGGCCGCAACGACCCGGTCGCCCGCCTTCAGGGGAGCCAGAATGGCCGACGAGATGGCGCCCATGCCCGAACCGGTGACCCGGCAAGCCTCGGCGCCTTCGATCAGGCAGAGGCGCTGTTGCAGCATCTCGGCCGTCGGGCTGCCATAACGCGAATAGACGAAGCCCGGCTCTTTGCCGGCCATGCGGGCTTCGGCCTGCTCGGCCGAGTCGTAGGCATAGCCGGAGGTCAGGAAGATCGCCTCGGAGATTTCGCCAAATTGAGACCGCATGAGGCCGCCGCGCACCGCCTGGGTGGCGGGCTTCCAGTTCCTTGGGTCATCTGAGCCGGGTGCGTCAGCCATGTCAGCGCTCATCCTTGTGTTTCCGGGAGAGGGACTTATGCCTGATGGCCTATGGGGTGCAAGTGATGGCGGATTCGGCCGGGGTTCTTCCCGACTTCGAAATTGAAGCTCTGGAGGCGAACGGAGCGATCCGCTGCACGCTGGCGCTTGAGCCGGGTCAGGTCCAACCGGCCAGCCTGGACTTGCGCCTCGCCGAAGATGCCTACCGCTTGCGCGCCAGTTTCCTGCCCGGAAAGGACCGCGCCGTGGCGGATCTGCTGCAGGATCCGGGCGTCCACCTCCACCGGATCGACCTGACCGACAAGGGCGCGGTGCTGGAGACGGGCTGCGTCTATCTGGTGCCCCTGCAGGAGTCGCTTCGCCTGCCGGCCGGCCTTGCCGCACGTGCCAACCCGAAAAGTTCCACAGGCCGGATCGACGTGTTCACACGCCTCGTGACGAATCGCGGGAAAGCCTTTGACGAAGTCGTCACCGGCTATTCCGGACCGCTCTACCTGGAAGTCAGCCCGCGTACCTTCCCGATCATGGTCCGCCCCGGCGACCGCCTGGCCCAGCTGCGGTTCAAACGCAGAAAACCGGAGACGCTGAAGGAAAAGGTCGTTTCGATCGACCTTGAGCCGCCGGCGGGTCAACCGGCCGGTTACCGCGCGAAGCACCATTCCGGCGTCATCGACCTGCGCGCGGTGGGCGCGCATGAGGCGAGCCAGTTCTGGGAACCGGTCTATCCGCGCAATGGCCGCATCGTGCTGAATCCAGAGGAGTTCTACATCCTCGTCAGCCGCGAAACAGTGAAGGTCGCTCCGGACGAAGCCGCCGAGATGGCGCCGATTGCACCCGAGCTGGGCGAGTTCCGCGCGCACTATGCGGGCTTCTTCGACCCGGGTTTCGGGATGAACAAGGCCGGTAGCCGCGCCGTGCTCGAAGTTCGCTCGCGCGATGTGCCCTTCATCCTCGAGCACGGCCAGCCGGTAGCGAAGCTGATCTACGAGCCCATGAGCGCGCGACCGAAGGCATTGTATGGCGGTCAGGGCTCAAATTATCAGGGCCAGGGCCTGAAACTGTCGAAGCATTTCGGGGTCTGACCGGAACTTCCTTTGCCTTCGTGCGTTGAATTGAAGACTGCGCCAACAGGCGGTCATCAGATTCCCCTCGCTGCAAGCCCCGTAAAGCGGGGGCTGAAGTGGCTTGCGGGTTTTCTGGTCAAAGCAACGAAAGAGGACGACTCCATGAGAATTCATTTTCCCGCAGCCATCGCCGCCGCCTTTGCCATCTCGCAAGTCGCGGCGCCGTTCGCGTTCGCCGAAGCCCCTGCCGCCCAGTTCCGCAGCGTTGAAGCCCAGCCGTTCAGCAGCGCTGACCTGCAATCCTACGGCCTGTCGTCGGAAGAGGCCGCCACGGTCGTTGCCTACCAGGAACAGGGCTACACGGTTCAGCTCGTGACCCCTGAAGAAGCGGAAGCCTACAATGCCGGCATGTCCACCAACAACATGCTCGCCATCGTTGGCCTTGTCGTGATCGTTCTTGTGGTCGCAGCCGCGATCTGAACGATGTTGCGAATGACAGCTGCGGCGCTGGCGTTCGGGGTCAGCGCTTGCGCTACCACCCCGAGCGCCAGTCCCGACGCTTTCGCCGCGCGAAGCGCTGCCAACAGCTTTGAGGTCTTTGACCGGGCTGTTGATCCGCCATCCACGCTTTTGCTGCCGGTCGTACATGACCGCCAGATCAACGGCATGGCTTGCGGCGCGCACGCGCTTGCAAGCCTCACCAATTACTGGCTCGGTCCCGGCCATGTTTCCGGCGCCGGCATTTTTGCGGGTTCTCCACCCGCTGACATGACGTCCGGCTATTCCATGGCCGAGATCGTCACGCTTGCGGCCAAGCAAGGCCTGCTCGCGAGCGCGGTGCGCTTGCAACCGGCGGATGTGGTGCGCGAGCTGGAAGCCGGCCGCCCCGTACTGGTGCCGGTCCGGGTGCCGTCCGTTTTTGTGCAAGGCTGGCAATTGCCGGGCGCCAACGTCCCTGTGCTGGGCTTTCCCGCAGCCTTCGTGATGTCGCGAAGCGCGCAGCTCTCCGAAATGACCGGCAAGGGTATGCTAAATCACTATGTGCTGATTGCCGGATATGACGGCGACACCTTCGTCATCCTCGAACCCGTCATGGGCCTGCGCACTATCAGCGCCGAACGGCTTGCCCGTTACCGGGAGGCCTTTGGCAATGCCGCCATCGTGTTCAGCCCGCCGCCCGGCGCCGCCTGACGCCAAACGCAATTTCGCCGGCTTGCGCCGGCGAAATCCAGGGTTTCAAAATCACACAACCGGCGGCGGTGCATCCGTATCCAGCTCGTGCACTTCGGCGAGGCCCCGGCCCACATGGCTGTGGCCCCGGCTGTAGAGGAAATAGATCAGCAGACCGATCGATCCCCAGATCGGCAGCACGAGTTTCGCAATCAACGGCAGGTTCAGATAGAGACCAAGGCAGCCAGCAGCAGCGAGCGGCGCAACGATCCAGACGAACGGTGTGCGGAACGGACGATGACGGCCCGGATCCTTGTGGCGCAGGATCATCACGGCAAGCGCAACCATGAAAAAGGCAAACAGCGTGCCCGAGTTTGAAATGTCCGCCAACTGACCAACCGGGAAGAAAGCCCCAGCCACAGCAACGCAGATACCGGTGAAGATGGTCATCTTCCATGGCGTCTTGAACTTGGGGTGAACGTCTGCGAGTTTTTCCGGCAGCAGGCCGTCGCGGGCCATGACGAAGAAGATGCGCGTCTGGCCGTAGATCATCATCAGGATGACCGACGGCAGCGCGATTGACGCGGCGAGGCCGACCAGGTCACCCACCAGGCCAAAGTTCATCAGGCGGAGCGTTTCCGCCAGCGCCTCCTTGGAACAGGCGATGGGGTTTTCGCCCAGGTTTTTGAGTTGTGCGCAGCGGTCCGCGAAGGCGACCCCGTCGGGCGACAGGACCATGCCCGCCGCGTCGCGAACAGGCTGTGCCCCGACCGTGCCGACGACGCCGGCCGCGACGAGGAGGTAGAAGATCGTGCAGATGCCGAGCGAGCCGATCAGGCCAATCGGCACGTTTCGTTGCGGGTTCTTGGTTTCCTCCGCCGCCGTCGAGACCGCATCAAAGCCGACATAGGCGAAGAAGATCGAGGCAGCGGCGCCGACGACGCCGAGCCCGTTCTCCCCGAAGAATCCGGTAGGCATCAGCGGCGAGAAGTTCTCGCCCTTGAGGATGGGCAGGCTGAGCACGATGAAGGCGGTCAGCGCGGTCACCTTGATCGCAACCAGAACGGCGTTGACGTTGGCGCTTTCGCTGGTGCCAAGCACGAGCAGCCAGGTGACCAGGCCAGCCACGACGATGGCCGGCAGGTTGATCACGCCGTGGCTGAAATCGACCGTCGGGATAAACCCGTTGAGGCCCCAGGCCGGCCCGCTGGCTAGGAATTCGGGCAAGCTGAATCCAGTTGTACTATGCACCAACCCCATGACGTAGCCGGACCAGCCAACACACACCGCCGACGCAGCCACCGCGTATTCGAGGATCAACGCCCAGCCGACCGTCCAGGCCATCAGTTCGCCGAGCACGGCGTACGTGTAGGTGTAGGCCGAGCCAGAAACCGGAACCATGGAGGCGAGTTCCGAATAGCAAAGGGCCGCAACCGCACAGACAAAGCCGGCGATCACAAAGGAGAACATCATCCCCGGACCGGCCTTCTGGGCCGCCGCAGCTGTGAGCACGAATATACCTGTTCCGATGATTGCGCCGATACCCAGCATGGTCAGCTGGAACGCGCCGAGTGAACGATGAAGCGACTTTTTCTCAGCCGTCGCCAAAATCGCGTCGAGCGACTTAACCCGATCAAAGATCATGCGAATGTCCCCGAATGCCTGTTGTCACGCCGTGCCCACAGCACAGCCTCCGAACGGCCGTCAGCCTAACCAAATGGGTTGCGGACGCAAGGCCGGGATGCGCGATAGGGGAGAATAGACGCGGCGGGAATCCCGGATGCCGTTCGCTCCGCCTGCGGGTCAGAAGGTAAATGGCGGCAGGGAGTCGAACGCTCTTTTCAAGGCGTTTCCCCATCCGTTCGAGATCGTCTGGTAATAGGGATCGTCTGCCTCGATGCGTTTGCTGGGGCCGAGACGTAGCGTGTCCCTTTCGATCACCTGCATGTCCAGCGGCAAGCCGACCGAAAGGTTCGCCTTGATTGTCGAATCGAATGATACGATCAACAGCTTCGCTGCGTCTTCAATTGCCATGTTCGGATCATAGGCGCGCACGAGAATGGGCCGGCCATACTTCGTTTCGCCGATCTGGAAGAACGGCGTGTCATCGCTGGCCTCGATGAAGTTGCCTTCCGGATAGATCATGAACATGCGCGGCTCCATGCCCTTCACCTGTCCGCCGAGTATCAGCGTGGAGTTGAAGGACGAGTCGGCCGACTGACCACTCACCGCACTGGAATGGATGACTTCCTTCAGCGTCTCGCCGACATGCCGCGCAATCTGGAACATGGTTGGTAGCTCGAGCATGGAAGGGCGCCGATCAGATGGCGCTTTGGTACGTTCTTCCAGCAGGCTCACGACTGACTGCGTAGTGGCCAGGTTGCCGGCCGTCATCAACACCAGCGCCCGCTCGCCCGGTACCGACCAGGTGAACTGTTTGCGGAACCGTGAAATGTTGTCGACCCCTGCATTGGTGCGGGTATCGGACAGAAACATCAGGCCGCGACTGAGCTTGAGACCGACGCAGTAAGTCATGGAAGGAAACCGTTAGGCGGATTATCTATTGTTGTTGCACCTGGATCGAAACGTCCAGCGATTCGGTTGACGCGCCAAAGCGCATGCCAGAAACAGGCGCAGCCTCGCTATAGTCAAGACCTGTCGCCACGCGAACATACCGGCTGTCGGGCGAGATCGCGTTCGAAATATCGAACCCGACCCAACCAAGGCGCTCGACATGCACTTCTGCCCAGGCATGGCCTGCATCCTGATGGATACGGTCATTCATCATCAGGTAGCCCCCGGCATAGCGGGCGGGATACCCGAGCAGCCGCGCCGCAGCGATGAACACATGCGCATGGTCCTGGCAGACGCCGTGGCCAGCCTCGAGCGCATCTTCGGCCCTTGTATCCGCATCGGTCCAGCCGGGTTCGTACTGGATAGCCTCGCGTACCTGGGCAGCGACCGCGTGCAGGCGCGGAATATCCCCTCCGGACGCATCCGGAGACGCTTTCACCAACTTGCGCAGCAGCGGACCGGGGCGCGTCAGGGGTGTCGTGCGACGAAACAGCCAGAGCGGCGTGAACCCGCGATGGGCCCCGATCACACCGGCCCGGTCTTCCACATCGACTTCGCCCTCACTCGAAACGATCAGCTCTTCGGCGCCTTGATCCAGGCTGATGAGCTGAACCCAGTTCGCATTCTGGTCTTCGAACTCGGCTTCGATCTTTCCGCCTTGAACCCGCAGGCTCCAATTGAGGACCTCCTGCCCTACCCTGGATTTCGGCGTCTGCCGGATCTGGAGCAGACCGTACGAAACCGGACTGTTGTAGGTGTAACGTGACGCATGACTGATCCGGAGGCGCATCGATCTTCCCTCAGCTGTTGAAGCGGAAGTCTTGCTCGACATGACCGGCAAGCTGGTTGTTGCAGTTGATGAAGTTTGTCAGGAACTCGTGCAGCCCGCGTTCCATGATGTGGTCGATGGTCAGCTCTTCCAACTCGTCGCGCAGGCCCAGGACGAAATCGAGGCTCGGCCGGCGTACTCCGTAGTCTGAACACAGGTATCCGAGGTTTCCGGCGATCTTTCGCACGCAATAGAGCAAGGAGCGCGGCATCCGGCGGTCAAGGATCAGGAAGTTCGCGATCGTCAGCGGCCGCGTCTCACCGCCATACAGCCAACGGAACGAACGTTCCGCCGACGCCGCGCGCAGGATCGTCTCCCACTGCACATTGTCCAACATGGAGCCGACGAGATGTACCGATGGCAGCAGGACATAATATTTCACATCGAGGATGCGGGCGATGTTGTCAGCCCGCTCAATGAAGGTGCCTATACGTGCGAAATTGTAGATGTCGTTGCGCAGCATCGTGCCGACCGTGGCGCCGCGCACGAGCGCGCTCTGCTTGCGGATCAGCGCCAGCACGTCGGGCAGATCGGTCTCGCGCACCGGCCGGGCGAGCGCGGATTTCAACGTGATCCAGGTTTCGTTGACTGCTTCCCACACCTCCCGGGTCAACGCCGTGCGCACAAGCCGCGCATTGTTGCGCGCCGCTTCGGTGACGGAGATGACGCTGGAGGGGTTGGCAGGATCGCGCAGCAGGAAGTTGATGACGCTCGGCCCATCGAACTTGCCGCCCGATTCGAGAAAGGCCGGCCGCGCCCAGGCCGTGTCGATGATGGACGACCATTCGTCTTCGGCATGGTCTGACCGGGTCAGCGCAATGCGAAAACCCGCATCCGCCAGACGCGCGGTATTCTCCGCCCGTTCAAGGTAGCGGTACATCCAGAACAGGCCGCCTGCGGTCTTGCCGAGCATTGCGCCTATTCCTCCAGAACCCAGGTGTCTTTGGTGCCGCCGCCCTGGCTCGAGTTGACGACCAGCGAGCCTTTCTTCAGCGCCACGCGCGTCAGGCCGCCCGGAGTGATCTCGATGCCGTCCGGCGACATCAGCACGAAGGGCCGCAGATCGACATGACGCGGCGCTAGGCCGGCGCGGGTGAGGATCGGCACCGTCGAAAGGGCAAGCGTCGGCTGAGCGATATAGTTGACGGGCTTCGACACCAGCTTGGCGCGGAACGCCTCCAGCTCCTTCTTCGACGCGGCCGGCCCGACGAGCATCCCGTAGCCGCCGGAGCCGTGGACTTCCTTGACGACGAGTTCGGCCAGATGTTCGAGCACATAGGCGAGCGACGACGCCTCCGAACAGCGCCAGGTTGGCACGTTCTTCAGGATCGGCTTCTCGCCGGTATAGAACTGAACAATGTCCGGCATGTAGGAATAGATCGCCTTGTCATCGGCGATGCCCGTGCCCGGCGCGTTGGCGATGGTGATGCCGCCGGCGCGGTAGATGTCGAGGATGCCGGGTACCCCGAGATAGGAGTCCGGCCGGAAGTTCAGCGGGTCGAGATAGTCATCGTCCACGCGCCGGTAGAGCACGTCAATCGGCGTGTAACCGAGCGTGGTGCGCATGGCGATGCGACCATCGACGACGCGCAGGTCACGTCCCTCCACGAGCTCAGCGCCCATCTGATCGGCAAGGAAGGCATGCTCGTAATAAGCAGAGTTGTGGATGCCGGGCGTGAGCACGGCAACCACCGGACGGCCCGTGCAGGCTGGCGGCGCGCAAGCCGCCAAGGACCGGCGCAACATCTTCGGATAGTCGCTGACCGGGCGCACACGAATCTTTGTGAACAACTCCGGAAACATCTGCAGCATCGTTTCGCGGTTCTCCAGCATGTAGGAGACGCCGGAGGGCGTGCGGGCGTTGTCCTCAAGCACGAAGAATTCATTTTCTCCGGTGCGGACAAGATCAACCCCAACAATGTGCGTGTAGATGTTTCCTGGTGGCGAGACGCCGATCATCTTGGGCAGGAACGCATCGTTGTTTTCGATCAGTTCCGCCGGGATCCGGCCTGCGCGCAGAATCTCCTGCCGGTGGTAAATATCGTTGAGGAAGGCATTGATCGCCCGCACACGCTGCTCGATGCCGCGGGTAAGACGTGACCACTCCTTCGCCGAGATGATGCGCGGCACGATATCGAAGGGGATCAACCGTTCGTCGGCCGCTTCAGCGCCGTAAACGTTGAAGGTGATGCCGGTGCGGCGGAAGAAGGTTTCTGCCTCCCGCGCCTTGCGGCGCAGCCGTTCGCCCGGTTCTGCGGCGAACCAGTCGCAATAACGGGCATAGGGCGCGCGCGCGCGGTCCCCGTTGCCATCCATCTCATTGAAAAACGCCGGAGATTCTCCCATGCGCACCACCTTACGCGGGTTTGCCCGCGGCTCAACGGCCTTCGCCTGAGAGGCACAGTGTGCCTGCCCCTGCCGAAACGCCGGGCAGACCGTTCGACGGCCTGCCTGAAAAACCGGCAATGCCTTAAGACGCGACCGGAACCAGCGGCCAGAAGATCGGAATCACAAAGGCGGCAACCACCACAAAGATGAGATTCAGCGGCAGACCGAACCGGACGAAATCGAGAAACTTGTACCCCCCGGCGCGGTAAACCAGCGTGTTGGTCTGGTAGCCGATGGGGGTTGCAAAGCTGGCGCTGGCGGCAAACATCACGGCCACGACGAAGGGACGCGGGTCGATGCCGATCTGCTCGGCGAGGCCAATGGCCAGCGGCGTGATCAGGATCGCCGCCGCGTTGTTGCTCATGATCTCGGTGACCATCGAGGTGAAGAAATACACGATCACCAGCAGCGCCAGCGGCCCCATACCGGCCGAGATGGTACTCAGGAACCCGACGACCAGCGCCGCCGCGCCGGTCTTTTCCATCGCAATGCCGAGCGCCAGCATGCCGAAGATGAGCATCAGGATGTCCCAGCGGATCGACTGGTAGGCTTCCTGGTGGTCAAGGCAGCCAAAGGCCACGACGGCGGTGGCCGCAATGATGGCCAGGCCGGCAATCGGCATCAGTTCGATCGCCGCAAGCGCCATGACGAGCAGCACGGCGCCAATCGCAATCGGGGCCTTGTCGCGGCGGATCGAACGCTCCGTGCTTTCGGTGAGGTTGTTCAAAGCCCCGTCATCGAACATTTCGCGCATTCCGCGCGGCGGACCCTCGATGAGAACCGTGTCGCCGACCTCGAAACGCAAGTCGTCAATCTGGCGGGCCATATTCTCGCCGCGGCGGTGGATGGCGAGGACGTACACGCCGTAGAGGCGCGCCAGGCCAAGTCCCGCAAGCCGGCGGCCGATGAGGCGCGACTGCGGACCGATCACGCCTTCCATCACCACAGTCTCTGTGGTCTGGACCGGTTCGAAGGATGCCGGCGAGTTTACCTGCGCGCCGATGGCGATATTGCCGGCTTCCTTGAGTGTCAGCATTTCAGACACCGGCGAGCGCAGCACCATCCGGTCACCCGCCTGCAACACGATGTCCTTCAGGTTGGTCCGCAGCGACAGGCCTTCCCGGAAAACGTCGATGACCGTGAACCCCTTTTCCGCCGTGAACCCGGTTTCGGAGATCTTCTTGCCAACCAGGGCAGAACTGAGCGGGATGAGGATCTGCGCAACGAAGCGGCGCTCCTTGTTGTCCGGCAGCATGGAGGACAGCGTCTCCCGCTTGGGCAGCAGGAAGGGGCCGAGCAATGACACGTATAGAATGCCGACGCCGGCAAACATGATGCCCGCCATCGAAATCTCGAACATGCCGAAGGCGGCCATGCCTTCGCGCTGGGCCACGCCGTCCACGAGAATGTTGGTGGACGTACCAATCAGGGTTGTCGTGCCGCCGAAGATCGCGGCGAAGGACAGCGGGATCAGTAGCTTGGAGGGCGACACACCGATCGCCCGCGCGAGCCGCATGGCGACCGGGATCAGGATGATCACAACGGGCGTATTGTTGATAAAGGCCGACAAAACCATGACCCCGGCCATCATGGCGATCACGGCCAGGACGGGAGACCCCTTCTGGGCGGTTCGGGCGACAATCCGCCCGACAAAATCGATGACTCCGGTTCGCTCCAGCGCGGCTGAAAGCACGAACATGGCCGCAACCGTGATCGGCGCCGCGTTGGAGAAGACCGACAACGTATCTCCCACCGACAGGATGCCGGTAAGCATCAGCGCGCCCATGGCGAGCAGCGCGACAACGTCCGCGGGGATCTTCTCGCGCACGAATCCAAAAAACACGATGACCACCAGAACCAGCACGAAGCCGATCTGGAACGCCGAGCTTTCAAGTATCGGTGCGAGCATGAAGGTCCCTGACGCGGTTGACACCCTCGCCAGACAAGCCTGAACCGCGCATAAGCGCAACTGTCTGACAGTTTTGCAATTCTCACACGCCTGTTGAGACGATCACTGTCCAGCGGGAGTCCGGGATGGAGAATACGCTGGATCTATCACAGACTCCGGAAACGAACAGGGGCGACAGCCTGGAATCGAAACGGGCCTTCATCCGCGCAAATACGCGTCTCGGGCGAGTTGAAGGCCTTGAGCAGAATGGCCCCGGCGGAACCGGCCCCATGCAGATCTGGCAAGCTGATGAAATCACGCCGATCTGGACGGCTACGGACGCCGATCTTGAGCATAAAGGCATCGAGCCGCCGTTCTGGGCATTTCCCTGGGCCGGTGGACAGGCTGTTGCCCGGCTGGTTCTGGAGCGGCCTGCACTCGTCGCCGGCAAACGGGTGCTCGATATCGCGACCGGCAGCGGCATGATCGCCATCGCCGCAGCCTGGGCCGGCGCCGCGCAGGTGCTGGCCAACGACATAGACCCCTTGTGCGAAGCAGCCGTGTCCCTGAACGCCGAAGCGAACGGCGTCGCCATCGACTGGCTGGGCGGAAACCTGCTGGACCGGCCGCCGCCGGACATCGACGTGATCCTCGCCGGCGACATCTTCTACCAGAAACAGATGGCGCAGCAGTTTCTGGACTGGCTCGGCAGGGCAACGGCGCGCGGTACACTCGTCTATGCCGGAGATCCGGGCCGGGCTTACGCGCCTCGGGATGCGACGCCGCCGTTGGCGGAATACGACATCGAGACAAATCTCGACCTCGAAAGCGTCACGCGGCGCCGGGCCCGCGTCTGGCGGCTTTGACGGGTAATGGGCTGAGAGATTGGAGCGGGTAGACGGAATCGAACCGACATACACAGCTTGGAAGGCTGGTGCATTACCATTATGCTATACCCGCCCGTCAGGGCCACGCCGCGCGGGCGGTGCTGGGCGGGGTGGTGGAGGGAGCTGGATTCGAACCAGCGTACGCTAGGCGGCCAGATTTACAGTCTGGTGGATTTAACCACTCTCCCATCCCTCCACGGGACCCGCGCCAACGCCGTTTGACGCCGCCGCGCCAGCGCTTCAAAAGGGCAGTTTCCAAACCCCCGATCCACGCCGGAAGCGGCCTTATAAGGATGAACCTCATGGCGCGCAACCATGCAAAACGGCCGGGCCACCGGCCTTCCTCCCCTCTGCAGGGCCGGTCGGATCCCAGTCGATTTCCCCGCCCGGAGCGGGAAGTCGAGGGCGGACCGGTCTGGTTGTGGGGCACACACGCCGTGTTGGCCGCCCTCGCCAACCCGGAACGCCGCTTCCACCAGTTTCTCGTGACCGAAAACGCCGGCCAGCGCTTGCCGAAGACCCAGATCACGCCGCAGATCGTGCAGGGCAAGGATCTCGACAACCGCCTGCCGCCGGGCGCGGTGCACCAGGGCATCGCCGTAAAGGCCGAGCCGCTGGACCCTGTGGCGCTCGAAGACCTGATCGGCGAAGGCGCCACCCGCATCGCGGTTCTGGACCAGGTGTCGGACCCGCATAACCTCGGCGCCATCTTCCGCTCCGCCGCCGCGTTCGGCTTCACCGGCCTCGTGCTGCAGACCCGCAACGCCCCGCCGATCACGGGCGTCGTCGCCAAAAGCGCGGCCGGGGCCATCGAAACAGTCGCCGAAGTTCGCGCCGTGAACATCGCACGGGCGCTCGAACAGCTCGGAGAGGCCGGCTTCCACACCGTGGGTCTCGCGGGGGAGAGCCAACGTCCGCTCGACCTGGCCGTGAAAGGCGCCGCCAAGATCGCTGTCGTACTCGGCGCCGAAGGCCCCGGCCTTCGTCCAGCCGTCGCCAAGGCCTGCGCCGAACTCGCGCGCATCCCGATTGCGGCCGCCATGGAAAGCCTCAACGTGTCAAATGCTGCCGCAATTGCCTTCTATGAAGCGAGCCGAAGCAGTTTTCCGGCCGCCTGAAGGTCTGATACAGTCGAACGAACCATTGGGGAGTCTCCGTCATGCTGCGCATCCTGTCCGTCCTGCTCGTGATCGCGGGCCTCGTCGTTGCCGGCCTTGGCGGCGCCGCGCTGCTGGAAGAATACGCCCCGAAAGAAGTTTCCTCTGCCGCTGCCCCGGCGCCGAATTCTGTCGAGGTCGCCGCGGCCGAGGACATGGCTTTCGAGACAGCCTCGGTCGAATCCGCCCCCATGGCCGAAGTCGCGGTGGCCGAACCGGAAGCGGCAGCCTCTGAAGCGGCGCCGGCTCCCCCGGCCTTGGCCAAGTCAGCCGAACGCGCACAAGAATCGGAAGCAATTGCCGGAACCGAGTCGGCCATGCCGGAAGCCGATACGGGATTCATGTTTCAGACCCAGTCCGTGGACGATCCCGCCGCAATGATGCCGCCGCCCGAGCAGCGCACGTCCAGCGAACCGGCCGAAGTCTCCGCAGCAGTCTCGCCGCCCGCCCCGAAGCCGTCGTTCGAAGATCGGCTGCAGACCGTGCCCGTGGCCCATGAGACGCCGCGCTCGGCCGAATACAAACGCGCCTTTGACGTGACATTTGCAATTGACGCCACCGGCGACGAGACGGCCGCCGACGCCCTGCCCGGCCGCGGCGTCATCGAGGAAGGCGAAGCGAAGGTTTCCGACCGCGTGGAAGTGCGCCTGTCCGGGGCGAGCTTCAACATCGTGGCCGCCTCTCCGCCGGTGCAGTCTCTTTCTCCGTTGACGGAGAATACCTGGCGCTGGTCGGTGACGCCGATGACGGCGGGGGAGCATGACCTCGTGTTCGAAGTGTTCGCGATCGATTCCGATGCGGTCACCCCGCTGCGGACTTTCCAGGACACGGTGACCGTCAATGTCTCCGGCATCAACCGCGCCATAGCTTTCGCCGATCAGGCCAACCCGCTGTTCGTCCTGCTGGGCGGGCTTGGCTCCGCCATCGCCGGCCTGTTCGGGGCGATCCGCTTCTTCGGGAAGCGATAGTCGGGGTTCAGCCTTCATGGTATGATCATTCCAACGACGCAAAATGCGCCAGGGGGACTAAATGACCATAAAGGTATTCAGTGCCGGCTTCGGCCGCACGGGCACACTGTCGCTCAAGCAGGCGCTTGAGCAGCTGGGCTTCGGCCCGTGCCACCATATGGAAGAAGTCATCAAGACCGGCCCGGCGCAGGTGCAGCTCTGGAGCGAGGCGGCTGATGGCAAACCGGACTTCAAGGCCATCTTCGACGGCTATCAGTCAGCCGTTGACTGGCCAACAGCCGCCTTCTGGCGCGAAATGGCTGCGGCCTATCCCGATGCGAAGGTGATCCTGTCGTCGCGCACGCCGGAAAGCTGGGTGAAGAGCTTCTCCGATACGATCCTCAAAGTCCTGCTCGACCGCCCCAATTGGCCGCCTCCGATGACGGACTGGCTGACCATGGTCACGCGCGTTGTCATCGATCGCAGCCTGGGCGGCGTGACTGATCCTGAGGGCATGATTGAAGTCTTCAAGGCGCATGAGGCGGCCGTGAAAGCGGCGATCCCGGCGGATCGTTTGCTCGTCCATTCGGCAAAGGATGGCTGGGAGCCGCTCTGCGCCCATCTCGGCGTGCCCATACCCGCCACGCCCTATCCGCGCACGAACAGCACGGAAGAGTTCTTCGAGCTGATGAAAGGCGCGGGGCCCGGCTAACCCGGTTCAGCTTGTGAGCGCTGCCTCGGCTTCGGCCCATCCGATCACCCTGGTTATGCCTGTCGGCAATGGGGCGGGATGGTCTCTGGTATCGCCGATCCGCGCGCAGAACAACAGTTTGACCGGCACGGTCTCAAGGTAGCCGAGCACGTCCAGCCGATCATCGACAAAATGGGTGACCGCCAGACGCTTGCAGATCGGCGCCTTGTCCCGGCGCTCACGGCAAAAATGCACATTGGCCTCAGAAATACCTGTGCGATCCGTGAACTGATGATGGTTCATCCAGAGTCGCGTGCGTTCCTGGATCTTCGGGCCCGCTTTGGAGATGACGTGGACCCGCCCCTCAAAGGGCCCGTTGACGAGCCGAAAGAGCGCATCCATCGCGCCATCGACCATCGGAGTTTCGAGGAAACGGCCTGCAAAGAAGGATGTGTCGGAATTGTCAGCGACACGATCGGAAATGACGCCGCCAAAATCGACGCCCAGTACTTTTTCTCTCTTCATTGAGGCGGACGCATTTCCGCTCAGTAGCTCTTTGGCAAGCCGAGCACGCGCTCGGCGATGAAGTTGAGGATCATCTCGCGGCTGACCGGGGCGATGCGGGCGAGCATGGCTTCGCGCATCATGCGCTCGACATGGTACTCCTTGGCATAGCCCATTCCGCCATGCGTCAGAACAGCCGTCTCGCACGCGGTGAAGCCGGCTTCGGTGCCGAGATATTTTGCGGCGTTGGCTTCGGCGCCGCACTCCTGCCCAGCATCGTAGAGAGCGGCCGCCTTGTAGGCGAGAAGTTCGGCCGCCGAAAGCTCCGCCCACGAACGAGCCAGCGGATGCTGGATGCCCTGGTTCTGGCCGATGGGCCGGCCGAAGACGACGCGTTCCTTGGCATACTGCGCCGCCCGCTCCAACGCCGCAAATCCAAGACCGACGCTCTCGACCGCGAACAGGACGCGCTCCGGGTTCAGTCCTTGCAGCAGATACTTGAAGCCCGCACCTTCTTCGCCGATCAGGTGCTCCTTGGGCACCTCCAGGCCGTCGATGAACAGCGTGTTGCACTCAACCGCCTTGCGGCCCATTTTCGGAATCGGGTTGGCTTCGATCTTGTTGCGATCAAGATCGGTGTAGAACAATGACAGGCCGAGATGCGGCTTGGAGCACTGGTCCTTCGGCGTGGTGCGCGCGATGATCAGAATCTTGTCCGCACGCTGAGCACCTGTCGTCCAGATCTTGCGACCGTTGATGACATAGCCGTTGTTGGTCCGCTCGGCCTTGGTTTCCAGCGAAGATGTATCGAGGCCCGAGTTCGGTTCCGTCACGGCGAAGCACATCTTCTCTTCACCGGATATGATCTTCGGCAGATTTTCGCGCTTCAGCTCGGGATTGCCGAATTTCTCCAGAGGCTTCGGCCCGAAGATGTTGAGGTGGATCGCCGAAGCGCCGGAAAAGCCTGCACCGGTGCGCGTCACCGTCTGCATCATGATGGCCGCTTCGGTCAGGCCAAGCCCCGCGCCGCCGTATTCCTCCGGAAACGCAATGCCCATCCAGCCGCCCTTCGCCATGGCAGCGCAGAACGCTTCCGGCCACTCGCCGGTCTCGTCAGTCTTCAGCCAGTAGGCATCATCAAACGGCTCCAGCGTCCTGGCCACGGCGTCGCGGATCGCCGCCTGATCCTCGGTCATCGGCTGGATCGTATGCATCTTCTGGTCTCCCTTTTGCGCCGAGACTTAAGGCGCACGCCCCCACTCGTCCAGCGTCAGGCCGCCGGGCAATAGGCACGCCGGGTTGTGAACGCTCCGGCCAGTTCGCCGGTCCCGTGTTCCAGCATACAGTCGGCCAGGATGTGTGCGGTCAGCGGTGCAAGCAGGATGCCGTTACGGTAATGTCCCGCCGCTACGAACAGGCCGGGCGTCGCGGTCGCGCCCAGGAACGGGGCATGGTCAGGCGTTCCGGGCCGCACACCTGCCCAGCTTTCAAGGATGGGCGCGTCTGCAAGGCCGGGGCAAAGGCGCGCGCCATCCTGGCGGAGCGCTTCGATCACGTCCGGCTCGGGCGTCTCGATCACCCGGTCCGGCTCGACCGTCGCGCCGATCACCACCTCGCCGCCGCGCGGTACGAGATACACAGGCCCGGCACGCACAACCCGAGCCGGCGCGCCGTCCAGCGCCTTCACAGACAGCATCTGCCCGCCGAAACACTCGATGTCGTCGAGCGCTGTCTCCCAGTTGACGAGGCTGTAGAGCTCGCCGTTTTCCTCGACCTTGATGGTTGCCGTTTCCCATCCGGCCGCCGCGAGAATTGCGTTATGGCCCTCGAGCACGAGCTTGCCGCCGATGGATTTCAGCGGTGCGGGGCCAGAGACGAACTCTACCTTCGGACTGGCGCGCAGCACTTTCAGCAGAGCCTCTACCGTTTGCCGGTTGTGGACCCGGAAATCCGTGGAAAGCTCAAGACCGCTGCGCACAGCCCGGCTGAGCGCCGGTTCAAGCGCGCGAAGCTGATCGCCCGACAAATTTGCGTGCGCGATTCCCTTCCACGCGAGGACCGCCGCGATGGCGTCCAGCCGGCACATCTCGCCGGCGTCCAGGGCGACGGCCAGGGAGGGCGCCGCGTCGAAGCCCACGCGGGTGCCCGAGCGGGCCGCCAGGTCATCTGCGAATTCCGGCCAGAGCGCAGCGCCCGCAAGGCAGAGATCGAACAGGCGCGGATGCACGCCCGGCTCGGCGGCCGCTTCAAAGGCTGGCGCCAGCATGCCGGCTGCGGCCCAGCTTGCACCCCTGCCCGGCGTCCGCACGTCATACAGCGTCACCCGCACGCCGCGCCGGATGGCGAGTTCGTAAGCGGCTGACAGGCCGATAATGCCTGCGCCGATGATGCCGATACGAGGAGACGCGGAAAACAATGTCATGCCGGATGTGCCTTGAGCCCGGTTTAGGGGCCGGGCCGGCGACATTCAACTGAGCGAAAGAGCCTCAGGAGGCGCGGCGGAAAGACGACCAGAAGGAATCGAAAGCGTTTGCAATTTCCCGTTGCTGGAACACGAGACGCTTCAGGCGCTCGCCGCCAGGGCCGAATACCGTGCGCACCATCAGGTCGAGATCGAAGGGATCGTCGCGGACTGCCGATTCCTGCAGCGTGAGAAAGGTATCAATCGCTTCCGACAGCTGGACGTCAGCGTCTTCGCTATCGAGTTCGAAGTCGAGAACAATGTCAGTCATCGCAACCCCCGTTCCTTCACCAATCGTTAACAGACAATCCAACCCAACAGAAGCTATTTCGCACCTGCAACATTGTATTGCTGGCACGGCTCGCCTGCCGGGCGAACCCTCCTGTGCAAGAAACGGGCTATTTTCTTGCCCGTTGTGGCGAAAAGGTCGCGACATCTACTTATTGCGATTCATTCTCAAGTGTGATTGGGAACATGCCAAACCAGAAGGATTACTCCGATGTTCCGAGCTTTCATCGCGACTGCATCGCTCGCCGCGCTTGTTGCCTGCGGCCAGCCGGTATCCCCGGCCGAAAACCCGGGCGCGGCCGAACCCGCTGACCCGGCCGCCGGGACCACCAGCCAGGTGCTGAACATCTATTCCGCCCGGCACTATGATTCCGACAAGGCTATGTACGCGAAATTCGAGGAAGAGACCGGCATCAAGGTCAACGTGCGCGAATCCGGCGCGCCGGAGCTCCTGGAAACCATGAAGGCCGAGGGCGCCGACAGCCCGGCCGATGTGATCATCGTGTCCGACGCCGGCGCTCTGTACCAGTTCCAGCGGGAGGGATTCACGCAGCCGATCCGGTCCGACGCGCTGGAAGCGGCCATTCCGGAACAACTGCGCGAAAAGGACGGCCACTGGTTCGGCCTCGCCAAACGGGCCCGCGTGATCGTCTATGATCCGCAACTGCTGCCGCTCGAGGAAGTCGATACCTACGCGGACCTGGCGGAAGACCGTCTCCGGGGTGAGCTGTGCGTGCGTTCGAGCACCAACATCTACAACCTCTCCCTGCTGGGTGAGATCATCGGGCGCCTCGGCAGCGACGCGGCCGAGACCTGGGCGAAAGGCGTTGCCTCAAACTTCGCCCGGCCGCCTGAAGGCGGCGACACCGCCCAGATCGAAGCGGTCGCTGCCGGCCAGTGCGCCGCCGCCATCGTCAATCATTATTACTGGGTCCGCCTCGCTACCGGCACGACCGAAGAGCGCCTGACCGCTGCCAAGACGCTTGTGTCCTTCCCGGACCAGGATGCCGGCGGCACGCACATCAATGTCACCGGCGCCGCAGTGTCATCGACATCCAGATCACCCGACCTCGCGGTTAAGTTCATCGAGTTCCTCACGACGCCGGACGGCCAGGCCCTGCTGACCTCCGAGACGAAGGAGTATCCGATCGTTGCCAGCGCGCCGGTGCCCGAGGGACTAGAGCTGCTGGCAAACTTCAAACAAAGCGACTTCCCGCTCTCCGAGCTCGGCGCCCATCAGGCGGAAGCGCAGGCCATCTTCGACCGCGCCGGATGGAACTGAGGGCACCGGCCTTCGCAGCGCCCGCGCTTCGCCAGATCCCGGTCCTGATTGCAGGACTCGTCATCGCCTTGCCGGTTGCCATCGTTCTCGTCACCGGCTTGGCCGAGGGCGGCGGCGCCGCATGGGAGCACATCCGCGACATCTTGCTGCTGCGCTACCTGATGGGAACACTGTCCGTTCTGACGCTGACGGCCATCCTCTGCCTGCTGATGGCCGTGCCGGCCGCCTGGATCGTGACCATGTTCCGGTTTCCGGGGCGCAGCGTGTTTGAATGGCTGCTGGTCTTGCCGCTGGCGGCGCCCGGCTACGTGCTGGCCTATGCCTGGGGCGACCTCGCCGGCGTCGCCGGGCCCTTGCAATCGGCCTTGCGCGACGCGACCGGCTGGTCAGCCCGCGAATACTGGTTTCCGGATATCAGTTCCCTGCCCGGTCTCGCCTTCGTGCTGGCCTGCAGCCTCTATCCCTATGTGTACCTGACGGCGCGCGCCGCCTTCATCTCGCAGTCGGTCTGCACAATGGAAGCGGCGCGCAGCCTGGGCGCCAGCCCCTCGCGCACATTCTGGTCGGTCGCCCTGCCAGCCGCCCGGCCCGCAATCGCCGCAGGACTTGCGCTCGCGCTGATGGAAGCGGCAGCCGACTACGGCGCGGCAGAATTCCTCGGCGTCCCCACGCTGACCTACGGCATCGTGCGCGCGTGGAAGAGTTTTGGTGAACCTGCCGCCGCCGCGCGCCTTGCGCTTGTCCTGCTCGCATTGATCCTCACATTCGTCATTGTGGAACGCCGGGCCCGGGGCCGCGCCGGCACGCAGCAGAGTTCGATCCGCTGGCGGCAGATCGCGCGCGTGACCCTCACGCGGCCGGCGGCCATCGGCGCTACCGCGCTCTGCGCCGCGCTCTTCCTGATCACATTCGCCTTGCCCATCGGCCGCCTCGTCTGGCGCAGCCTGGAGTCGAGCGCCCAAGGTACGCACATATGGGACGCGCTCGGCAACTCCCTGATCCTGGCGACAGCCGGCGCAAGCCTGTCCTTCATCCTTGCCCTGACGATTGCCCTGTCGATCCGCGCCAAGGGCCCGCTCGCCACCTTTGCCCGGATCGCGGCCTCGTCCGGCTATGCCATCCCCGGCGCCGTGCTGGCGCTGGGCGCGCTGGCGGTGATCAGCAAGCTGCCGGTGACCTTGTCTGGCCTTGTCGCCCTTTCGGCGCTGGCTTGGGTCTATGCCGCACGCTTCACGGCGGCCGGCACAGAACCGCTTGCCGCCGTGCTGGCCCGCGCGCCGGTTTCGATTGGCCATGCCGCACAAAGCCTCGGCGCCACACCCCTGCAGCGGACGCTTCGCGTCGATCTGCCGATCGCGATGTCGGGCGCCGCCGCCGCCGCGCTCGTTCTGTTTGTCGAGGCCCTCAAGGAGCTTCCCGCAACGCTGATGCTGCGCCCCTTCAACTGGGATACGCTCTCGGTTCGCGCCTATGCCTATGCCAGCGATGAACGTCTCGCCTTTGCGGCATTGCCGGCCTTGCTGATCACCGTCGCAGGCTTGTTGCCCGTCCTGCTCCTCTCCTGGCAGATGTCGCGCGCCCGCCCGGGGAGCGACGCATGAAACACCGCCTTGAAGCGCGGGGCGTCACGCGCCGCTACGGCGCCCGCGCCGTGGTCGATGACGTGTCGCTCACGCTCGAACCCGGCGTCATCACGGCCCTGCTCGGAGGATCCGGCGCAGGCAAGTCTACCTTGCTTCGCCTGCTCGCCGGCCTCGAGCCCGTTGATGGCGGCGAGATCCGGCTCGGAGACCGCATACTCTCCGCTCCCGGACGAACCGTTCCCGCCGAACAACGCCGCATCGGCCTGATCTTCCAGGACTTCGCCCTGTTCCCGCATCTGACCGCCGCACGCAATGTCGCCTTCGGCCTGAGACATCTCCCCCGGAACGATGCCGAGGCGCGTGTCCGCCACTGGACCGGATTGCTGGGTCTCGAGGATCGCGCCGGCGCCTATCCCCACGAACTGTCCGGCGGCGAGCAACAACGCGTCGCCATTGCCCGCGCCCTGGCGCCGGAGCCGGATGCAATCCTGATGGATGAACCCTTCTCCGGTCTCGACCCGATGCTGAGCGAGTCCGTGCGCGAGGCGGCGCTTACTGCTGTGCGGGCGGCCGGCATCCCGGCCCTGATGGTGACGCATGACCCCGCCGAAGCGCTCGCGCATGCCGATAACATCGCCATCCTGCGCCACGGCCGCTTGCTGCAGTGCGGCAGTCCGGACGAGGTGTATCGCCGGCCGGTGAGCCTTCCGGTCGCCAGATCACTCGGACCGGTGAATGAAATCCCGGCTGCCGCATTGCCGGACGCCTGGCGACACCTCGCCGCGAAGGGCGGCGCCGGGCTCGCCGTACGTCCGGAAGGCGTTCTGATCGATCCCGCGTCTTCCGTGCGCCTGAAGGTCACCCACCGTCGCCTCGCCGGCCCCATGGTGCGCCTGACGCTCGAAGGCGCCGGTCTGCGCCTGCAATCGCTCGCGCTGCACAGCCTCGCACCGCAAGTGGGCGACGAAACCGGCATCAGCCTTGACCCCATCCTGACGTTCACATTCGCGTCAGGCGGGACCTGACATTTCAGTAACGGGCGCCCCGAAGCCTCGCTTTTGCCGGCTTTCGGCTTTAGACTTGCGAACTTGGACTGGAGATTTCCTGCATGGCCGCAAACCTGTTTCGAGCCGTCGCGGCGGTTGCCTTCACGGCCATGTTGGCACTTGGGGCATCGGCGCAAAGTGTCATCCGCGACGCCGAAATCGAAGAGACACTGCGCGAATGGACAGACCCGATCCTCTCGGTGGCCGGCCTTGTTCCGAAGGATGTCCAGATCATTGTGCTCAATGATTCGTCTCTCAATGCCTATGTCGCCAATGGCCAACGCATTCACCTCCACACCGGCCTGCTCACCGCCGCCGAAAGCCCCGGCCAGATCAAGGGGGTGATCGGTCACGAGATTTGCCACATTGCTTGCGGCCATACCGTCGCACGCCTGCGTGCCGCGTCGGTTGCAATGCGCCCCGCGCTCGTTTCGATCGGCCTTGGCATCCTCGCCATCGCGGCCGGTGAGCCGGGCGCCGGCGCCGCACTGATCGGCAGCTCGAGCCAGTTCGCCGCTCTGAACTTCTACGTGCACACGCGCGCCGAAGAATCCTCGGCCGACGCGGCGGCCGTCAAGTATCTCTCCGCGCTGGGCGAATCGCCTGCTGGTCTCGTCGAGTTCTTCGAGAATTTCCGCTATCAGGAAGTGCTCTCGGACGCGCGCCGGTATCCCTATTTCCGCTCGCACCCGCTGGCCTCCGAACGAATCCGCACCGTTCGCGGTCTGGCTGAGGCAACCGGCCTCATGGACGTCGCACCGACGGACACGACGCAGCACCAGTTCGACATGATGCGCGCCAAGCTGATCGGTTTTCTCGACACGCCGCTGAAGGTGCGCCGCGAATATCCCGCTACAGACACAAGTGAAGCGGCCCGCTACGCCCGGGCGATTTCTGCCTTCCGCGCTTCGGACATCCAGATCGCTCTCAACGAGGTCGAGTCGTTGCTGACGGACGAACCGGACAATCCGTACTTCAATGAGCTCAAAGGCCAGATCCTGTTCGAAAGCGGCCGCGCAGCGGACTCGGTCGAGCCGCACAAGCGCTCGCTCGAACTTGTTCCCGGCCAGCCGCTGTTCCTGATCAACTACGCCCGCTCGCTGAACGCCAGGGACGCTGAAGGCGACACCGTGACCGCTGAAACGGCGCTGCGTGACGCGCTGGTTGCAGAACCTGACAACGCGTTCGCCTGGGCCCAGCTCGCCATCACGCTGGAACACCAGGATCGCCGCGCCGAAGCGCAGCTCGCGACCGCCGAGTCCGCATATTGGGTGGGCGACATTGTCCGCGCCAACTCGTTTGCCCGGCGCGCCGTCCAGTCGCTCGAGAAGGGCACGACGACCTATCGCCGCGCCGACGACATCTTGCTGATCACGGATCCGAACAACCCGGACAACCGCGTCTTTTACGAGCGTTACGGCCGGGCTTCTCGCCTCTCGCTTGAAATTTCGGGCCGCGAAATGCCGTTCGGGGATTTCTCGGCTGCAGACCGGCGGTAACGCTTGTGTGAGCATGGGTGGACGCGCACGCGGGCTTGCCTATAGTCCGCCCTCTTCCATCCACAGGACCGACGCCGCATGACGCCCATCCTCAAGAAACCACTCCTCGCCCTGGCCCTCACGGCGATCGCCCTCCTGCCCGCCTGCGCCCAGCCTGAAGCGGGCACAGCAAGCAAGGCCGAGCTCGAAAAGATCATCCACGACTATATCGTGGAACATCCTGAAGTCGTCGAGGAAGCCCTGATTGCGCTCGGCGACCGGGAGAAAGCCGCCAAGGCGGCTGCGGCCCAGGCGGCCATCAAGGCCAATGCCCAGAAGCTCTACGCCCACGCCTCGGATTACTCGATCGGCCCGGCTGATGCTAAGGTCACGATTGTGGAATTCTTCGATTATCGCTGCGGCTTCTGCAAACGCTCGGCCGACTGGGTGCGCGAACTTCCGGAAGCGTATGACGGTCAGGTGCGCGTGGTTTACAAGGAACTGCCGATCTTCGGCGGCATCAGCGAGAACGCGGCGCTGGCAACCCTCGCCGCCGGAAAACAGGGCAAATATGTCGATCTGCACATGGCGCTGATGGCGCTCAAGAGCAACGACGACCTCACCGAGAAGAAGATCGATGAACTCGCCGGCGCGGTGGGCATCAACGTCGCCAAGATGCGGGCCGACATGAAATCCTCCGCCGTGCAGAAGCAACTCGCCGACATGAAAGAGCTCGGCAAGCTGCTCGATGTCGGCGGAACGCCGGGCTTCTTCATCGGTGACCAGCATATCGAAGGCGCAAACGTCCCGGCTGTCGAAGCCGCCATCGACGCCGCGCTGAAAAGCTAGCACCGGCGTTCGACCGACGCATCGGCCCACGCCTGAAGTTGAAGCGCTTCCTCGATATTCGAGGCGCCGTGGATATTCTTGAAACCCTGCTTGATGATCTGAGCGTCATCAAAGATGATGCGCGTCGGACGACTCGGATGCTGTCTGTCAAAAAGCAGTTTCTGACCGGCGCTGAATGAATCGAGGGAATGAACCTTGCTGGGCAACACCCTTGAGCCTGAAGGTGTCGGCGAGCGTGCACAACTTAAGACGGTTGAGCAGCGACTGTTGGCGGCAGACTGAACAGCAAGGACCAAGCAGGTGGCTGAAGAAGAAACTGCGCGTAAACCTTTTGCCCGCCTGCTGGACCGCGTGGGGCGACCTGCACACAGATGCGCCGTGGTCCATCCTGTCGATGCGCTCTCCCTGTCCGGTGCGCTTGAGGCGCAAAGGCTCGGCCTAATAGATCCCATACTTATTGGAAACCGGAACAAGATCATGGCGGCGGCCGAAGTCGCCGCGCTCGACGTCTCGGGATTGGAACTTGTGGACGTGCCGCACAGTCATGCAGCCGCTGACGAAGCTGTCCGGCTGGCGGCAGAGGGCAACGCATCGATCATCATGAAGGGGCATATCGCAACCGGCGAGCTTATGGCGGCCTGCGTCCGGCGTGAGGGCGGACTGCGCACCCAGCGACGCATGAGCCATGTGTTCGTGATGGAAACGCCCGCCTGGTCGAAATGGATCCTGATTTCGGATGGCGCCATCAACATTGCGCCTGACCTGCCGACGAAACGCTGGATCACCCAGAACGCAATTGATCTGGCCATCGCTCTGGGTATCGACACACCGCTGACCGCGATCCTGTCGGCAACCGAACTCGTCGATCCGGCTATTCTATCAACAATCGACGCAGCTGCGCTTTGCAAGATGGCTGACCGCGGCCAGATCAGGGGCGGAATCCTGGACGGGCCGCTTGCCTTCGACCTTGCGATGTCGCCTGAAGCCGTTCTCGCCAAAGGCCTGTATTCACCCGTGGCAGGGGCCGCAGATATCCTCATCGTTCCGGGAATCGAGGCCGGCAACATGCTTGCCAAACAGCTCGACTATCTCGCCGGCGCCGAAGCGGCAGGCATCGTACTCGGTGCCAAGGTTCCAATCGTCCTCACAAGCCGTGCCGACAGCCCCGCCGAGCGGGCGGCATCAGCAGCGCTGGCGGCTGCCTACCTGGTCTGGCAGAACCGGCCAGAATGACGGGGCGGATCGTCGCGACCTTCAATGTCGGCTCATCGAGCATCAAGCTGGCTGCTTATGGGTCGGCACAATCTGGCGGGCTTGGCCCCCGTCTGCTGCGCGCTGAACTTGCCGGACTGCCGGACACGCCCAAACTTACAGCGACGGCCGGAAGCGGCGACCGGGCAAGAGCCTTTCTGGCTGGCGCCGATATCTCGGATCTCCGACTATCCGTCCTTGCCCCGCAATTGGTCATGGCCATGGAGGCAGCCTTGGATCAGCCTCTCGTGGCGGTCGGACACAGGGTCGTCCAGGGCGGCAGGCATAATCATGCAAGCCGGACTGCGACGCCTGAGCTCATCGCGGAACTCGAGACCTTGTGCCCCCTGGCGCCTGATCATCAGCCCCACAACCTTGCTGCCATCCGAGCGGTGAACGCGGCACGGCCGGACCTGCCGCAAACCCTGTCCTTTGACACGGCCTTTCACCGCACCCAGCCCCGGATCGCCCAAATGTACGCTCTGCCACGGGCGATGATGGACAGCGGAATCCTGCGCTATGGATATCACGGACTTTCCTATGCACACATTGCGCGCCACCTTCCGGAACATTTCCCGGCACACCGGCAGCAGCGGACACTCGCACTGCACCTGGGCAGCGGATCAAGCCTCTGCGCCATCCTGAATGGCCGGAGCATTGCGGCCAGCATGGGGTTTTCCGCCCTCAGCGGTATTCCGATGGCCACCCGGTGCGGGGATATCGACCCCGGTTTGCTACTCTACCTTATGAGCGAGCGGCACATGAGCGTAGACGACGTCTCGCAGATGCTGCGCAAGCAATCCGGGCTTCTGGGCGTATCCGGGATTTCGGGTGACCTGCGACAGCTCGAAGCTGCGGGTACCGCAGAGGCGGAGGAAGCTATTGAACTCTTCATCTACAGGACCGTCAGAGAATGCGGATCGCATATCTCCGCGCTCGGCGGCATTGATGCGCTGGTTTTCACCGGTGGTGTCGGGGAGCACTCCTGGCGCGCGCGTGCCGGGATCGCGGCGGGGCTTGAATGGGCCGGTATACGCATCGACACAGATGCGAACCGGCAAGGTGCCACCCTGCTCTCCCCTCCTGGTTCACCGGTAAGTGTATTTGTTCTGCCCGCAGATGAAGAAAGCGAGATCGCACGAGACTGCCTCGCCCTTCTTTGAATGTGCTGTGTGCCGGCGCCGGTATTCTGGCAATTTCGGCCCAGAAAACCCTAACGGCCAAGGCAGGTCAGCACACCTTCGGCAAGCAACTTTCCGATGGCGATCCTATTCGACGGGTGTGGGACTGTGTCACAGCTGATAATCTGCAGGGCGCCCGCCTCCAGCAGCTGCGCGTGCGCACCTTCGACAAACAGGGCATGCACGCAGCAGCAGACCGGCGGTTTAAATCCTTTGTCCAGGAGGTCTGAAACCAGCCTCACCATTGTGGTGCCCGTCGAAACGATGTCGTCGACAATGACCGGCTGACAGGCACCGAAACGCCCGATCTCCGGCATGTCGATCCGGACAGATCTGTCGCCTGTGCGCGTCTTCGTCAGGACCAGCGCAGGGGCTCCCGTAATTTCCGAGATGGCATGCACCCACTGTCCGCTTTCAGAATCCGGACCGATGATCAGCGGACGGATGTACTGCGACTTTATCCAGTCCGCAATTGCAGGAACTGCTGTCACCGGTCGAGCCGGTATAGAACCGAACACCTCGCCGAGAGAGCTGAACCTGTGAAGATGCGGATCGACAGTCACGATCCAGTCGGCAAACTGGCCAAGTATCTCTGCAAAATGGACTGAACTCACCGGCTCGCCTGCATGAAAGGCAATATCCTGGCGCATGTAAGGAAGGTAGGGGATCGCCAATCCGATCTCCCGCGCGCCATTGGCGCGCGCTGCGCCTGCCGCAAGCAGCACACTCATCAGCCGTTGATCAGGATCATTCAGGGAGCTGACGAGCACCACACGCCGACCGGATACATCGTCCAGTAGGCGAACATAAGATTCCCCGTCTGGGAACTTGCGAAACACGCCGGCGCCTTCAATCAGCCCCGCCGCCGAAAATGCCGGCGCCAGGTGTTCGGCGCCCGGCGTCACGAAGAACACATCAGGTTTCATCAGCTTATCTCGACGATGAAAGGGCTTTCGGCCACATAGTTCATCGCATACGCAATCTTGCCGCGAGTTCCCGATACAAGTGTAAACAGGGTATCTCCCTGCTTGACCCTGTCGCCCAGCCGAACCGCCAGACGTACTCCCGCCGAAGCATCATCCGGCGCGCCGGCCAGTTTTGCGACCCGCGCGATCATGCGATTGTTCATGGATATTACCCGCCCGGATCTTACCGCACGGATGGGGCGGCTGAACTGGGCGACAGGGGGCGTCTTGAACCCGCCTTGCGCGGTGCAGATTTCCTCAAACTTCCTTCGGGCCCGGCCGTCTCGGAGTGCGGTGCCGGCAAGGTCGGCGCCTGCCCCTTCGGCGCAAATGCCGGCCATCTCCAAGAGGGCGCCGGCAAGCACGCATGACTTCTCCGCAAGGTCAGAAAGCTCATGCGGTTGGGTGTCCAGAACGGAGAGAATATCCTCGGCCTCAAGCGCGGGACCGATACCTCGGCCCACCGGCTGACGTCCATCGGTTATGATTGTTCGGACTTCAAGATCGAAAGCACCTGCGACTTGCCGGAATAGGTCCGACAAGTGGGCCGCAGATGCGAGATTGCGCATCTTGGCGGTCGGACCTACCGGCATGTCTATCACGACGTGCGTTGCGCCTGCCGCAATCTTTTTGGACAAGACTGAAGCCACCAGCAGCCCGTCCACGTCCAGATTGAGCGCTCGCTCAATGCGGATGACCGATGTATCCGCCGGACTGAAACCGACGCTGTCCCCCCAGACGAAGCAGCCCCCTGTTGTTTCGACAACCCGCCGCATTGCCGCCATATCCATCGCAACATTTGTCAGCGTTTCCATCGTATCGGCTGTACCCGCTGGAGACGTGATCGCCCTGGACGACGTCTTCGGCATCGTCAGGCCGAAGCAGGTCACGATCGCCACGACGATCGGCGTCGTGCGGTTGCCGGGCAGGCCGCCGATACAGTGTTTGTCATAGATTTTCCCGGCCGGCCAAACGAGCCGCTTGCCGGTCTCGACCATGGCCTTTGTCATGGCAATCGTCTCGGCTGCCGTGAGGACGGGTGATGCACAGGCTGCTACAAATGACGACAGCTGAATGTCGGAGAATCGTCCAGCCACGATATCCCGAACAATCTCCGCTGCCGGTTCCGTGCTGAGCGCCTCACCGAACATCTTGGCGCGAACATGGGTCATGGACTGCAAGGGTGGGGCCGATGAGACAGTGACAGGCTGTGGGCCGGTCAATCCAAGCTTTGTCCACGCATACTCGGACAGGCCGATTTCGTTATGATCGATAAGGTCAGAGGTCACTTGGTACAGGCTCGCATACACTGTTGCGCCATTGCACTGAAGTTTGATCCGGCCATGCGGGCTCAAGCCTTCGGACTTGCTGACATCACTATCCGACCGGATGAAGGCAACCGCTTCGTCATGCGTCAGAAGGCCCAACTGGCGCGCCCTCAACTCGTTCAATCCAAGCGGTTTCATGCAAGCTCGACCCGCTGCCCCTGCTCGGGCACCTCGCAGTCCCAACCCAGTTCCTCCTGTATTCGGTGGCGCAATGTATCTGAAGCATCGGGCTCACCGTGCACGACGAACGTCTTGCGCGGCGGCGCCTCAAAGCCTGATAGCCAACGCATGATTTCGTTCGCGTCGGCATGCGCAGAAAGCGTGTGTAGGGTCAGGACTTCAGCGCGCACCTTGTGCCAGCTACCATGAATCTTGATCTGATCTGCTCCGGCAAGCATGTGCGCGCCACGGGTCCCACCGGCCTGATAGCCTGCAAAGAGGATAGTGGAGTAAGGGTCGGGCGCATATCTCTTCAGATAGTTCAGCACACGCCCACCCGATGCCATTCCGCTCGCCGACAACACAATCTTCGGCTGGGGATCAGCGATGATGCTGGCAGATAGATCCGCGTCGCGAATATACTGCGCAACAGAGCATGCGGCACGCGCCTCTTCCTTCGAAAGCCTGGCTCCACCATCCTGCCGGCAGAACAAGTCTGATGCATCAATTGCCATTGGGCTGTCGAGATAGATCGGCACGACCGGGATCCGACCAGACTTGCTGAGCCGGTTGAGGTGGTAGAGCAGGCTCTGGGCACGTCCGACTGCGAAACTCGGAACGATCACTGTCCCGCCGCGTTGCACCGTGCGGCGGATGACGTCTTCGAGCAGGTCTTCAGGATCCCCTTCGGGATGAACCGAGTTGCCATAGGTCGACTCGACCACAAGGTAATCGGCCGATCTCACGGGTTCAGGCGGGTGCATGAGCGGACTATTGTATCGGCCTAGGTCGCCGGAAAAGACTATTCGTCTGTCGCCCAGGTCAAGCTGAACAATCGAAGCGCCAAGGATGTGCCCCGCTCTCAGGAACTTCACGCTCAGACCATTGGGAAGGTCCTGCGCCTCGCCAAACCCGCAGGTCTTGAACTGACGAATGGCCCGGCGCGCATCGTGCTCAGTGTACAGGGGCTGGGCCGGATGATGACGCGAGTAGCCCTCCCGGTTTGCGTGTTCTGCATCTGCTTCCTGTATCCGTCCGGCGTCCGGCAGGAGGATTTCGCAAAGTTCCTTCGTCAGTTGCGTGCAGAGGACCGAGTTCCTGAAGCCTTGTTTCACAAGGGCCGGCAGGTAGCCACTGTGATCGAGATGGGCATGGGTCAGGATGACCATGTCGAGGCCGGCAGGATCAAAGCCGAGAGGCTGCCGGTTCTTCAGCCGGAGCTGCTTGTACCCCTGGAACAGCCCGCAATCGACCAGCAGTTTTGACTGGCCTGTCTCAACCAGAAACCGCGATCCTGTTACAGTTCCGGTCCCTCCAAAAAACGACAAGGACGTCATGACTCAATCTCCATTGCCGGCCCGCGCGGATACGCCTCGGGCAGTGATTGCAGGATACGCTCCAGCCAGCGTGTCAGCGCAGCACCATTGGATCGCCCCGCCCGACAGCTGCGGCATGTTCTGATGGCGAAAGGAGCGTAGCAGCCGGAACGCCAAGAAGGCCCGCTGCGGACAAGATCAGGTGAGCCCATGTACAGCGATTGGCGAACAGCATGCCTCGCGCGTCCAGCGTTCCGCCTCGGCTCAGATAACCGTGAGCCCGAAACTGGGATGCCCCCTCATCGATCCGCCTCAGAAGGCCTGTCATCATCTCCGGACGGGTATGGGTTGCCAGCAGGCGTGGAAGACCGGGCGGAAACTGATCCCTGATCACCTGATCTGAGACCACGAATTTCTCCTCGAAACGATCCCTGGGCGAACGGAGGCGACCCGGTTCCAGGATGACCGTGACATTGACGCTGATGCCGCGCTCGCTTAGCCGATCCGCCGCACGCCGCACCTCAGCAAGCTGATAGGCGCCGATGGCAACAAGCTGGAGTGATGCACGGGGTTCGTCCCTGATCTGGGCAACTCCGGTCCCGAAGGCCGCTTTTGCCTCGGCGTCCGTGAACACATCCGGGGTCGCCCGCTTGGGGGCGACGATGCACCCGATAACGCCGCGTGCAGAATATATCTGGCGGAGCGCCTCAACACCCGTCGCGGCATCGACGGCAAAAATGACACGCGCGACATCAGACATTTCGCCGAGGAGCGCTTCACCAATGGTGGGATCTTGATGGGATTGCTGGTTCTTGCCGTTCTCCCATGTGTGAGAGGTCACGATCAAGGGGACACCGATCCACTGAGGCGGTCGCCCCGCTTCCATGAGCTGGCGCGCAAAGATGATCTCCTGGCGCAGCGCGCCAAGCATCTTTACCGCGAAGGCTTCATAGGAGACAGCGAGGTTCAATCCCGCCTTGTTGCCCAGCGCTGCGCCAATGACCGCCTCTTCGTTCAGGGCGGTAATCACCGATCCGTCTACGGATTCTTCTGATCCCTCTTCAGGCGCATTGACCCTGTGCCGGAGCTGGGCAAGCGTTGCGCCCATCTGGTTGCTCTTGAGTTCATCGGGGTTACCAACCCGGAACCGGTGGTTCGGGTTGGCGGCGTGGAACGATACAAACCAATGGTCCATGGCGGCCAGCGCCGAGCTTGCCGGGAATGGCTCACGGACGGGCACAACCGGCGCCTCGGGATTCCGGCTGGCGAAGGGATTGCGGCCCTCCTTCTCTCTGTGTTGCGACTCATGCTGCATAAACTTCTGCCGGGCTGCCGCCAGATCGTCAAACGGCACAAAAAGCGCCTTCGCGCCGGCATTAAACGTTTTCCTCGCCTTTTCATCGGTATGCGGATTTCGTTCCAGCGGAAGATTGTGTGCGCGATTGGTTCCCGCCCCCGGAAAACCGAATCCCTTTTCGGTGGTTGCGATGGCAAAAGGCAAGCGCACAGGATAAGCTGACTTTCCCTGCGTGATCGCTTTGGCCGCCTCGGCGAGTCGCCTTTCCGATTCCAGAACCGCCCAGGCAAATGCTGCCGGATCCCGGCCATCAATCTCGATCGGATCAAATCCATTGACCTCAAGGTATCGAGCGAGCCAGTCTGCCCCGCCATCTTGTCGTATCTCAGTACGCTGTTCGATCCGTCGCCCGTTCAGGATCATCACAGGCGCGGTAAAGCCGCAATCTTCATGTCGCCACCAGCGTTCGGCCCAGTCACCTCCGCGTTGCTCCTCGAACGCGCCATCACTGAGTATGGCAACCAGACTCTCTCCCGGGAGCGGCATGTGGACATACTGTGTTTCCGCAAAGCCGAGATAGCCTCCCTCGGACACGCCGCCGGCGGTGAATGCATTGACATGGCTCCCGAGCGGCGTCGATGCGGTTCCATCCGCGTCGATCTCGTAGCTGTAAAAGTCTGCACACAGACGGCTTATGCCGGCTTCGCTGAATCCGTATCGGTCTACTTGCCGGTCTGTGAGATTACCAACCAGGCAATTGACGGCCTCGATTGCAGCAACACAATGACCCTGCCCGAGTATCCAGCCCCTGGTTGTCGCCGTGAGGAGGTTGGCCGCGAGGTAGCCGACATAGGCCGGCACGACATTGAGTGATCCGCCGGTATGGCCTTCCGGCGCAGACTTGAAATCCGTGGCCGCCAAATAGGAGCCGGAGAGGTCAACTCGGCGTGCATAGGTCATATGGACTACAATCCACATGGCTGCACTTGCAAGGCGATCCGCAGCCAACAAGACTTCGTAAACCAAGTCTTCGGTTGATGCCGCGCCTGTCTCCACAAGACTTTTGGCAAGGGTCGCGATCCGATCCCGGGTCTGCTCAGAATGCCGGATGACCCCGTAACCCTTGGCCCATGTTTCCAGTGCTGTCATTTGGGAATCCCTTCGGGGCGCTCGGGGGTGTTGGCAGGCCAAAGAAACCGCAGCGCTGTCCAGCCACCGCCAGCGAGCCCGATCCCGACCGCGATTGCCAACAGCCCCGCCCCGGGCAGATCCACTGCAAAAATGGCGCTGACCGGATCAATCGTGAAAACAATCACGAGCACCACGGCGACGCCAGCCACAATCGCCCAAAAGACGCGCCGATGGGGAGCAAAGATGCGTCCGGAGGCGGCAGAATCGGTTAGCGCGAGAACCAGGTTGCCGACGACAAGCGCGATGAAAGCTGCGCCCCGCGCGACTGGCTCGGCGGCTCCGCAGACTGTCAGAAGCGACCAGTAGAGCGCGAAAACCGCAGCGAGAAGTCCCGCGCCCTGCAGGAGAGCAAAGACCAGCTCGCGGCGGCCAAACAAGAGTTCCCCGGAGCGTCTGGGCGGGCGTTGCATTGCCTTTCTGTCACTGGGCTCGGCCTCGAACACGAGTGCGCAGGTCGGGTCGATCACCAGCTCCAGAAGCACGATGTGCATGGGAAAGAAAAGTGGCGGCAGGCCGACCAGCAACGGCAGAAGGGCAAGGCCTGCGATCGGGATATGGATCGCAATTATGTAGGTTATGGCACGCCTGAGGTTTGAGAAGATGCGCCGTCCGAGACGGACCGCCCCGACGATCGACGCAAAGCTGTCGTTCAGCAGGATGAGGTCGGCGGCTTCGCGGGCAACATCCGTACCTCTCTGGCCCATCGCAACGCCGATATGGGCCGCCTCGAGGGCAGGCGCATCATTGACGCCGTCGCCGGTCATGGCGACGATTTCGCCATCCTGCCGGAGTGCCTGCACGATCCTGAGCTTCTGTTCAGGGGCAATCCTGGCAAAAACGCGTACCGTCTTCAGCTTCTCGCAGAGTACCTCAAACGGAAGCTCCTCGATCTCGGACCCGACCATAAATCCGGCCGCCGTATCGATGCCGGCCGCAGCTGCAATCGCCATTGCGGTTGTCGGGTGATCCCCGGTGATCATGACGACCTTGATACCGGCGCGTCGGGCTTCCTGAAGGGCTTGTGGCACCTCGGCGCGCAGCGGATCTATAAAACCGATCAGGCCCGAAAACCGGAAGTCTCCCAACAGGGGATCCTCAAAGATCCGGTCCTTGAGGTGAACGCTGGCCACACCAAGGACCCGCAGGCCAAGACCGGCATAGGACTCGACGATGCTCATCATATGCGCCGCCTGGTCTTGTGGCAGGCGGCAAAGCCGGAAAATCGCTTCGGGCGCCCCCTTTGCCGCGGCCACGCGAGCACCATCTGGCATCTGCCACAGCTGGATGACGGCAAGCAGGCTGGGGGTCAGAGGCCAGGCGCGTTCGGGTTCCGGGGCCATGCCCGCTCCAGTCAGCGCTGCCGCGCCGCTCAAGGCACGAACAGCCCGGTCCATGGGATCCACAGGCCGGACGGCCGAAGCCAGCGCGGCAATCTGCAGAAGTTCGCGCACAGGCGCCGACATGTCGCCATCTGGCACGATGACCTGTTGGCCTTCTTGTGTCCAAAGACGCGCTACCTGCATCCGGTTTTCCGTCAGCGTACCCGTCTTGTCCGCGCAAAGTACCGTTGCCCCCCCAAGCGTCTCGATCACCGCGCTGCGCCGGACCAGGACCTTGTGCGTGGCCAGTCGCCAGGCCCCGAGCGCAAGAAAGATCGCGAGGACCATCGGGAACTCTTCAGGTATCAGCGCAATCGCAACCGTGATGCCAGCGAGTGCGCCGCCGGGCCAGTCGCCGAGCAGCAGGCCGTATGTCGCCGCAGTCAGGCTGCAGAATGCCAGCGCAACAAGACCGAGATAACCGATCAGCTTGCCTGTGGATTGCTGCAGCGGCGTGCGTTCATGCTCGATGTCGGCAAGAGAGCTGCCGATACGGCCAAGCGCAGACTGCGCCCCCGTCCGGGTTGCCTGGATAACTGCCTGTCCCCGGACGATGAGTGTTCCCGCAAACACATGATGTGTGGCTGTTGAACCAGGCCTCGCTCCTTCGTCGGCCAGAGACGCGTCCTGGGATGGTGTCTTGGCCACTGGCGCCGACTCTCCCGTCAGCACCGACTCATCGACACTAAGGACGTCTCCTGCGACGAGCAGGCCATCGACTGGAAGGCGTTCTCCTTCGCCGGCAAGAACTATATCGCCCGGCACGATTTCCCTCGCCGGCACCCGGCAATCTGCGCCGTCGCGCAATACGCGCGACTGTGGCTGCGCGAGTTGCCGAAGCGCCCTCAGGGCTTGCTCGCTGCGGGCCTCCTGGAAAATGACCAACCCAATAGCCGCCCCGGCGCCACCGAGCAGAAACAGGCCTTCGCCCAGATCGCCCATGAAGGCATAGATGGTCGCCGCCGCAATGAGCAGCAGAAACATCGGTTCCTTCAGCGTCTCGAAAACGATGGCGATCACGGATCTGCTGCGCCCGGGATCCATTTCGTTTGGCCCGAGTTCTTGCAGCCGGCGACGGGCTTCTTCGCTGCCCAATCCCTGAACCTTGAGAGTCACGTCTTCCGCAGCAATCATCCGCCCACTAACCTTTTCGGCGACGTCTCGTCAGTGACCACTCGGGCTGGCACCGCCCAGCAACTGGCAAAGCGCGGCATACAGGGCGCTGGCCGCAAGTCGGCGAACGCAACGTCGAAGATCGGACAGTCAATCGATGTCATGCACGATCTCCTACAAGTCTCCTGCCCGACCTGTCTCACCGTTGCGGCCCGATCCCTTACGCTGACGAAGCGGCTGACGTGACCGGCGCCACCCGGCGTCTCGAGGGTACAATCGCGGCGTCCAATCTTATGAATGCCTCCCGTTGCACCGGGATAGGTATATTTCCGTATCGTTCAATTTGAACGCGCAGAGCTTATTTGATTGGAAGACGTTCCGGCTGTCAAATACGTTTCAATGCAGGAGAAGCAATGCCATGGGCTTTCGTGAACTCTCGATTTGCATTTCGTCCAATGAATCCGATTTCGGACTGATCGACCAGGCGTGCGGTATTGCCTTGGCTCGCGAAGCTCATTTGAGCTGCTGCGCGATTGGCCTGCAACCAGCGCCGATCTTCGGCGATGGGATGATCGGTGGTCAGGCCGAGTTCCTGGCGATGCTGCAGGCGACCCGGGAACACATTGAGGCTTTCAGCAGCAGCCTGAAACAGTACATTCAGAAGGCGGCGGCTGTTATAGAGCTTCGGGAAACGCAGACATTTGATACTGCGCTTGCCGGAACCGTGGCCGTATTTGCGCGATATACCGATCTGGTTGTCGCGCGAATGCCGCCGCAGCCGGACAACCATCATCACGGCGAAATCATTGAAGGCGCCCTTTTTGGCGCCGGCCGGCCCGTCCTTGCGTTACCCAAGAATTGGAAGCCAACCCCTCTGGGCAAGAAAGTGCTGCTTGCCTGGGATGCCAGCCGTGAAGCGTCGCGCGCCATTCACGACGCATTGCCGATGCTCTCGCCGGCGGCGGAGGTCTGTGTCGTCACAGTGGATGCAAAGATCGGCGCAGGCGAGCACGGCGCGTCGCCCGGCTTGGATATTTCGACCCATCTCGCCCGGCACGGCCTGAAGATGACAGTTCAGAATGCAGATAGTCTCGGCAAACCGGTTGGCGAACGTCTCGTCGAAGCCGCGCAGGGCTTCGGCGCCGACATGATCGTGATGGGGGGATACAGGCATCCGAAGCTGGCCCAGCGCCTCTTGGGAGGCCCAAGCCACTTCCTGATCTCCAAATCCCCGGTACCCGTCCTGCTTTCGCATTGATCTCGTTGCGTTTGAGATGAAGGTGGCGAAGTAAAATCGACTGCGGCGGCTAGTCTGAATTGCATCGCGGCCGCCAACATGAAGAGCACGACAATTCGCGCATTCATAACGGAAAAACGTGCGCTTCGGCGCCCATTCTTATGCCTCTTCTCAGGCGGTCGTCCTCGCAGGAACGGGCGCTCTGGCAATGGTGTGGTAGTGACTCCTGCGGCCCTGGCACCGGCCAAGGCGGTCTTCAGATCGACCAAGATCGCCTCAGGAGGCCGGGCGACCCGGTCAGTCCAGGCGCTGACGTACCGGTTGACCGTCTCCGAGAGACCTATCCGGGTACAGAACGACAAGGTCTCCGGCGGAAAGACCTGATTTGACCGCCGCCTGGCTCTGATTCTGGTAGCCGAGTTCGACACGCACCAGCTTCGCCCGTCCGTCCGCAACCTGAAACACAGACCATGCCCCCTGATCCCTGAACAGGGCAGAGACGGGCACCTGCAGGACATCCGGCGAAGACCAGACTGTAACGGCGGCATCAATCCGGAACCCATCGCTCAGCACCTGGTCCGCCGGAGGCTCGTTCAGATCAATGATAACGTTCACGCGCTGCTCTTCGACGCCCAGAGCCGAAATCTTCAGGTATCCCGAGGGTTCGACGGTCCGGACCCGGCCTGCCAACGGCTGCCCGCCCCATCCCGTCAACCGAACTTCCGCCCCCGGACGAAACTGCGCGGCATCTTCAGACAGGAACTCTGCAACAATCTCCAGACGCTCGGGATCACCGATTTCCAGAATGGCCGTGCCAGCCGCGACGATGGCTTCACTCTGGACATGGACCCGCAAAATCTTGCCACTGGCGGGTGCGCGCAGCTCTCGCAGCCGTGGCGCACCTGTCGATGCTCCGGGAGGATCTAGTCGCATTCTCGAGCCGCTCTGATCGGCTTCAGCCACCGCCAGAGCTGCCCGGGCGGCAGCAACGCGCGCCGACGCCGCCTCCAGATTCGTCGTTGTCCTGTCCACTGCGGCGCGGGAACCAACCTGCTTTGCGAACAGGGTGCGCGCCCGCTCGGCCTCCCTCGCAGCATCCGCTTCGACGGCCTCGACTTCAGAAAGCTGCGCTTGCGCAAGGCTCAATGTGGCTGTGGCGGCTGCAAGCGCCGCTTCCGCTTCTGCACGCGTGCGAGGGTCGAGCAGGGCCGACTCGGATGGATCCAGTCTGCCGACCACGTCCCCTTTCCGGACCGGCTCTCCCGTCCGATTTCCGATGCGCTGGAGACGCCCTGTCAATGGCGCGGCAACCACATAGAGATCCCGAACGCGGGTTCTGCCTTCTGCCCTGACCTCCACAACGAGTTCGCCGCGTGTGACCTCGCCAACATCAACCAGCACAGCTTTCGGCCAGAAAGCATAGACAAGGAGACCGGCGAGCAAGACACCCGCACCCGTCCAGAACATGAGGCGAAAGCCTGGTTTGAATGCCTTGATCGTCATTGCGTCAGCCCTGAAACTCACGCGCTTTTCAGCGCCTCTACCATATCAATCTTGTCGATCCGCTGCCTCACAATCAGTCCCGACAAGACGACAGTTCCCATCACGATCAGACTGGCGGTTGCCATCGTGGCCGGCACGAAGGCAAGCGGCAACCGAAAGAGCTCAGAGCCCATCGCCTCGGCGAAATACATTGAAAGCAGACAGCCGGCTCCAATGCCAGACGGCACGGCCAGCAGGGTCAGGAGAGCAACCTCCCCCAACAGGATGTAGGACACCGCCACTTTCGAGAAGCCGAGGACACGCAGAGAGGCAAGTTCGCGCTGCCGCTCGGTGAAGCTGATGCGTACCGAATTATACACGACGCCCAACGCAATCATGGCGGCAAACAATGCGAAAACGGTGAGCGAGACGCCTATGTTTTCATCCATCAGGGCCCGAAGCCGGTCTTCGGCTGGACCAAGGAAGGAGACCGTCGCAACGCCCGGCGCTTGCACGAGTTCTGTACGGAGCCGATCCTCTTGAGCCGCGTCAGTCTTGAGATAGGCGCCGGAAATGACAGCTCCCTCGCCCATGATTCGGTTGAGCTCCGTGATATCCATCAAAACGGCGGACCCGAGATAGGTGCGCGCCAGCGCCGCGACCTCTACTGGCTCGTTCGGGCGCCTGCCTTCGGTAATCTGCAGCTCGATGGTGTCCCCCGGGCCGGTTTTCAGTTTTCGAGCAAGGTCATCCGACAGGACAAGTCCGGAAGGTGGCGGTCGCACCTCTTTGCCCGCAGAGTCGATCAGCCTGGCGAGCTCGCTGTCAGGAGAGGTCCCAATCAGCGCGACCCGTTCGGTAGAGGGACCAGAACGCAGCGTCGCCGTCACAACGCGGAAGGGTTCGGCGGCCAGTACACCCGGCACGCGCCGCACGTCGTGAAGTGCAGTCGGACCACGCGCCTCGGTTAAGGTAACGACGGCATCATAACGGTTTGCTTCACTGAAATAGCTGGCGATCATGCGCTCCATGCCATCCATCATGACCAGGACGGACAAGAGAAGCGCAAGTGATGCGGCAATGCCGCCAACCGTGACCAGTGCTCGTCCGGGCCAACGTATAATCTGCCGCAGGATCATTCGAGTTTGCTGGTCAATCCAGCGTGCACGAGTGATCGCGATGCCTGCTGCCTTTGAATAATCCGGGGGCGGCGGGGGAGTCATGGCGTCCGCCGGATTCAGGGCAACAGACGCGCGGACAGCAAGGAGGCCAGCTCCCAGCACCGAGAGCGCTGAGACCGCACCAACCACGACATAGTCCGACACTGCCGCCCGAAACAGCAGAAACGGGAAATCATAATAGCGGATATAAAGGCGCGCCATTTCGCGACCAAACCAGATGCCGAGCAGAACGCCTGTCAGCAGGCCGAGTGAACCGATCAGGCCCACAAGTTTCAGGAAGTGCATCAACACTTCCCGGTCGGAATACCCGTAGGCTTTCAGCAAGCCGATCGCGGGGCGTTGAACCATGACCAGCCGCGAAATGACGACATAGACAAGAACCGCCCCCACACCGAGGAACACGGGCGGAACGACACGTCCCAGCGTACGCAGCTGATCGACTTCGCTGGATACAAAGGCGTCCGAGACATGGTCGCTGCGGTCAAACGCGCCAACGGCGCCATAGACGGCAAGCTCACTGTCCAGTCGCCCCAGGACACCGGATACGCTTGCCCCGCGCGAAAGCCGGAGCACGGCTTCATTGAACGCTCCTTCCCAACCTGCCAGTTCGGAAAGCGCGCGCTCGTTCATCCACAGAACGCCAAAGCGCTTTTCATCCGGCACAAGCTCACCGGGCGCAATCGCATACACATGTTCTGGAGACATCACGAGGCCGGTGACCATCACCTGGACCTGCCGTCCCCGGATGATGAACGAAATTTTATCACCCGGCCCGATACGGTGGGCTTCGGCGAAGCGCTTGAGGACGACGGCCTCATCCCGCCGCCCGTTTGCCGGTAGACGGCCCATGGAAACATGAAGCCGATTCACAGAGGGTTCGTGCGATTCCGGGATCGAGATAACTTCGCCGAGCACAGGGCCCTGACTTGCCGGCATGTCGATGCGAATGCCAAATCGCAGCCGCCCTTCGATGGCCTGGACGCCAGCGATCTGCCGGAGACTGTCAATTACGCCCTGCGGCGCCCGCACGACAGGCGCCCAGACATCGGCCATCAGATTGCGCTCGTAGTACGCCCGTCGCGTCTCCTCCAGGGAAGTTACTAGCCCCGACGATAACAGTTGCACTGAGACGCCTCCGGCGATCACCAGTGCAATAGCAATCGCCTGAATCCTCATGCCAAGGAAGTCGCGAAGCATCTTGCGATCCAGCATCCCGAGGGTCCTGAGTGAGAAAGAACGCTCTACCACGTGACATCCCTGGGATTTATCGGCGCCTGATTCACCCTTGTCTCCCTCACCTTTCCATCCGCGAAGACGACGACCCTGTCAGCAATTTCAGCGACACCTGCATTGTGCGTGATGATGAGCGTCGTTGCGCCAATGCTACGATTGACGTCGAGAAGTGCTTCCAGGACTTTCACTCCGGTCGCTGAATCGAGCGCCCCTGTGGGCTCGTCGCACAACATGACCGTAGGCTGTTTGGCAACGGCCCGCGCGATTGCAACGCGTTGTTGCTCGCCTCCGGACAACTGCGCCGGAAAATGGTCCATCCGGTCGCTCAGCCCCACAAGTGCAAGTGCGTCTTCCGGAGCGAGCGGCGCGTCTGCAATCTCGGTGATGAGGGCAACATTCTCCCAAGCCGTCAGGCTGGGCATGAGATTGTAGAACTGGAAGACGAATCCGACGTTCCGGCGGCGATACTCTGTAAGCTCAGTGGACGACGCTTTTGAAAGGTCCAATCCGCGAAACAGGACTTCGCCGGCTGTCGCTTTGTCTAGCCCGCCTACGATGTTGAGGAAGGTGGATTTGCCGCTGCCCGATGGGCCAAGTATCACAATGAGTTCACGCTCCGGGATTTTCAGGTCAACACCGCGCAATGCCTCGACCGCCGCCGGCCCCTTGCCGTAGACGCGGCGCAGGCCCCGGATATCAAAGCACGCCTGCGTTTCTTTCTCTCTGACGTTCCGGGACACTCAGGACAACTCCAAAGGCAAGTGCACACACACAGATTTGTCAGTGTGCCCTCAGTTCTGATAGCTTGTTGATACTGCCGTTCCTACCAGACACGCCTTCGGGGCGAGAAACCCGGTGGCTGCGACAGCCGAAAGCATTGGAACGTTTTGCCTGCGCCAGAGCCACAAATACATCAGGGCTACCGGCTTGTTTCATACGTACTTTCCGCCAGGCAGGCCGTGACGCAGTGAATCGCGTAGCCTTCAGCATTTGTCAGCAGATGCATCATGTTCCGAACGGGACAATGGCGTGAAGCCATTACCGAACCGTCCCGGCGAGAGCATCCGCGTTGCTGGCTCCACAATTGCCTGGCCGCGATCAAACGGACGCCTGCCGCACGCTTCAGTCAGTCCTAATCGTTGTCTCCGACGCCGCCGCGCAGGGCTTTCACTTCGCCCCGCTTCTTCTTCGAAGCGATCCGGCGGCGCACGCTGCCGGCTGTCGGCTTCGTCTTGATCCGGCGCTTCGGCGGAACCGAAGCCTTGAGGATCATTTCAGCCAGCCGCTGGCGCGCAGCCTGACGGTTCATCAGCTGGCTTCGATGCTCGCTCGCCTCAAGTATGAGGCGGCCGTCCGCCGTGATCCGGCTGGCGTAGAGTTTCTGGAACCGTTCCTTCACGCCGGCCGGCAGGGAGGAAGCGGCCACCTGCCAGGTCAGCTGCACCGCCGTCGAAACCTTGTTGACGTTCTGCCCGCCCGGCCCCGAAGCGCGCACGAAGGCTTCGCTCAGCTCCCAAGCCGGCAGCGTGAGATCCGGGGAAATGCGAAGGTCACCGAATTCGCTCATCGCAGAAACCTGAAGGACCTGTTCAGCCAAAGTTCAGACGCAGGGGCGGAAATTTGCCCCAACAAATGGTTTCAGTGCCCATAATCGAGTTTGCGGGCTGGCGCCATGTATACCCACTGAAGAAAGGCTCGGCTTAACGATGTCCGGAATCAAGACCTTTACCCGCTTGCTGGCTGCAGCCACCGCCGCCAGTTTCCTTCTCACCCCCGTCGCGCAGGCCGACAAGGGCCGCGGCCGTGGCGGCGACGACCACCGCGGCGGATATGACCGGCGCGGCGACGACCATTACCGGGGTGATCGCGACGACCGGCGAGACAGCCGGCGTTACGACCGCCGCGACGACTACAGGCGCGATGACTACAGGCGCGACTATCACCGGCGCGACTATTACCGCCCGTCCTACACCTACTATCCGCGCAGCTCGGTCACGATCACCTATGGCAGCTCATACGGCCCCTACTACTATTCCGGCTATCGCCCGCGCTACGACGTCGGCAACTATTACAGCTACGGTCCCCGCCGGACGGTCTATATCCATGATTACTACAACTACGGCCTCTACGAGCCGCCCTACGGTTATCACTGGGTTCGCGACAATGACCGAGGCGACGCCATTCTCGCGTCGGTCGCAACCGGCGCCATCATCGGCCTCGTCGTCGGCGCCCTGATCACGGACTGACCCGCACTGCCTCTTTGGACCCCTTTTGAGGCTCACTCAGGCCCGGGACGCTTCGCAGCGCCCCGGGCATTTTTTGTGCACCGGGCACGGACCGAGCCGCAATCACCACCTTGTTAACTTAACATTGGCGCAAATCATGCTTAGGTCTCAGCCGTCCCGGATGGTCCGGGACAAAAGGCCGTGCGTTTTGCACGCGTGAAAGGAGGTGATCCATGTCGAGTGAGAAACCAGGTGAGGCCGTTGGGTCTGTGTCCTATGGTGTCTGGCTGGAGCAGCCTCTGACCCGCGCCTAGAGATACGGTAGGGCCGCTGAAACGCTGCCCGGACCTGATTGCCCCATGGGCTCACGGAAGCCGCTCCTCGACAGGGGCGGCTTCTTTGATTCGGACGCTCTGTTCTGCGGGCTTTTGCGCGACAGCATTTTTCCGCTATGTCAGCGCCAGCAAGAAGGAGCCGACCCATGAGCGTTGTCACCCACAAAGCCTCCGGCTGGGCCGTCGGCACCGGCAGGCCGCTGGCGGTTCTCGCCGGTCTCAACGTTCTGGAAGACGAGGCGCTCGCGCTGGAAGTCGGCGCCGAGCTGAAGCGGATCTGCGCCCGCCTTGGCCTGCCCTACGCCTTCAAGGCGAGCTGGGACAAGGCGAACCGCTCCTCGATCAAGTCCTATCGCGGCCCCGGGATGGACGGCCTCAGGACCCTCGCCAGCGTCAAGGCCAAGCTCGGTGTGCCGATTGTCACCGACCTGCACGAGCCGGGGCAAGCAGAAGCCGTTGCCGAGGTGGCTGACATTCTGCAACTCCCCGCCTTTCTCGTGCGCCAGACCGATCTCGTTGTCGCGGTCGCCGAAGCTGCCGCAAAGCACGGCGCGCTGATCCAGGCCAAGAAGGCGCAGTTCATGGCGCCGTGGGACGCAAAGAACATCCTCTCCAAGATCGCCGAAGTCGCCCCCGGCGTTGGCGTGATCCTCTGCGAGCGCGGCGTCAGTTTCGGCTACAACAACCTGATCGTCGACATGCTCGCGATTCCGGAAATGAAAAAGCTCGGCGCGCCGGTGACGATTGACGCCACCCACGCCGTCCAGCTGCCCGGCGCCGACCCGCGCACCGGCGGCGCCTCGACCGGCGGGCGCCGCGACGGCGTGGCCATCATCGCAAAGTCCGCCGTCGCTGCCGGCGCCGACGGCGTATTCCTCGAATTCCACACCGATCCGGACGCGGCCCTGTGCGACGCCCCCAGCTGCCTCGCGCTGTCGGGCGCGGAACAATTGCTGACAACCCTCAAGATGCTGCACGAGGCGGTCAACTGAAAATCATTCTGCTCAACAAGCCCTTCAATGTGCTCTCTCAGTTCACGGATGAAGGCAGCGGAAAGCGCACGCTGAAGGAATTCGTGCCAGTGCCGAACGTCTATCCGGCGGGCCGGCTCGACTATGATTCCGAAGGCCTTGTCGTGCTCACCGACAGCGGTCCGCTTCAGGCGCGCATCAGCGACCCCAAGCACAGCCTCGCGAAAACCTATTGGGCACAGGTCGAAGGCATTCCGGACGAGGCGGCCCTGAACGCGCTCGCCACCGGCGTGGAGCTCAAGGACGGAATGACCCGCATGGCAAAGGTCCGCGCGCTTGCCGAGCCGGAAAACCTCTGGCCGCGCGATCCGCCCATCCGCTTCCGCAAGTCGGTACCCGACAGCTGGATCGAACTGACGATCACCGAAGGCCGCAATCGTCAGGTGCGCCGCATGACTGCCGCTGTGGGCCATCCTACGCTGCGCCTGATCCGCGCGCAGGTCGGCGAATGGACCCTCGAAGGTCTCGCGCCCGGTGAAATCCGTTTCGCCAAAGGCTGACGTGCTTTAACGCACCCACGCCCCCGGCGCATTGGTGCGGTATCCGAGCGCCGTATACGCCGCATCGATCAAGCTCTGGCAGCGCTCATTCAGCAACAGGCCGCTGCCCATCTGGTTCATCGTATAGCTGAACGCGAGACCGCACTCGGGATCTGCAAAGCCTATCGAGCCGCCCGCGCCAACATGGCCAAACGCCTTCTCGCCGAGGATCGCACTTGTGCCCGGCCCGAAGCCGCCCTTGCGGTTGTCCATCGACTTCATAAAGCCCGAGGCGAAGCGCGTCGGGATCAGCAAGGTCGCATCGCGCTGCGTCGCCGTGCTCACCATCGTCATGTTCGCCAACCGGTCGGCCGAGACCAGCTTTCCGGAATTGGTCGCAAGCTCCGTATACCACGCCACCTGCCCGCGCGCGTTCGACAATCCGCCGCCGCCGCCAATCTCCGCCGCCTGGCTCTTGCGGTCGTTGAAGTCCCAGCCGCCACTGTTCATGAAACTCTTGTGCTGGATGGAGTCTGGCTCCGTCATCAGCTTGACGGTAAACTCCGAGGGCTGATCGCCCGGCTGCGGCGCATATTGCCGGATCGGCGCGATGTGCACCTTTTCGTTGTCCGGCAGGCCGATCCAGAATTTCGCGCCGGTCTTCTCAGCCACTTCCTCGCGGAAGAATGTGCCGAGAGATTTTCCCGAGACGCGGCGCACCAGTTCGCCCACGGTCCAGCCGAAACTGATCATGTGATAGCCATTGCGCACACCCGGCTCCCAGAAAGGTTCCTCGTCTGCGAGGCGGCCTGTCATGTAATCCCAGTCGGTATAGCCGCCCGGCTTCACGGGATCGCGCAATGTCGGCAGCGCGCTCTCATGGTTCAGCATCATTTGGACGGTGGTTTTCTCTTTCCCGTTCTTCGCAAACTCGGGCCAGTATTCCGCCACGCGCGCACCGGGGTTAAGCTGCCCCCGGTCGATCAGGATGTGCGCACACAGCGCCACCGCTGCCTTGGTGCACGAGAAGATAATCGAGATCGTATCTTCCTGCCACGGATCACCGGTCTCGGGATTCGCCATCCCGCCCCACAGGTCCACCGCCGTTTCGCCGTTCACGGACAGGCACACGCTCGCGCCCACCTCGCCGCGCTCGGCAAAGCTACGCTCTAACTCTTCCTTGACCTTCGCGAACTTCGGATCGCACTTGCCGCTGACTGCCATGAATTTCTCCCGATTGTTTTGCGGCAACGTTAGCCGATTGGCGCGGCTTGGCGAGCGCTGACTTAGGGGAAACGTCACCTCTCCCCGAAAGCAAAAAGGCCGCCCCATCGGGACGGCCCTTCGCAATTTGCAGAAACAATCGGCCCTACGCCGCCGGTTCTTCGGCTTCGTCCTTGGTGGCTTTCTTTTTCTTCGCGGGCTCCGCGAGATATTTGAAGGTCAGCTCGTCCTTCTTGTCGTCGAGGCCGATCTTCACGAGGCCGCCCTTCATCAGCTTCCCGAACAGAAGCTCCTCGGCCATCGGCTTCTTGACGTATTCCTGGATCGTCCGGGACAGCGGGCGCGCACCCATGTCCGGATCGAAGCCGCGCTTGGCCAGCCATTCGCGGGCGGCCTTCGATATCTCGATGGAGACGTTGCGATCTTCCAGCTGGATTTCCAGCTGCAGGATGAACTTCTCGACCACGCGGTCGATGATTTCCGGCGTCAGCCCGCCGAAAGCAATCGTCGCGTCGAGACGGTTGCGGAATTCCGGGGTGAACAGGCGCTTCAGCGCCTCATCGGATTCCTCGTCCTTCTTGCCGCGGCCGAACCCTATGGAGTTCTTGGCTGCGTCCGACGCACCGGCATTGGTGGTCATGATCAGGATCACGTTCCGGAAATCGACCTTGCGGCCGTTGGCATCCGTCAACGCGCCGTTGTCCATCACTTGCAGGAGGATGTTGAACAGGTCCGGGTGGGCCTTCTCGATCTCGTCGAGCAGCAGCACGCAGTGCGGATGCTGGTCCACGCCGTCGGTCAACAGGCCGCCCTCGTCATACCCGACATAGCCCGGAGGCGCACCGATCAGCCGGCTGACAGTATGGCGTTCCATGTATTCCGACATGTCGAAGCGTAGCATCTCGACGCCCATGATGGACGCCAGCTGCTTGGCCACCTCGGTCTTGCCGACGCCGGTTGGACCCGTGAACAGGTAGGAACCAATGGGCTTGTTCGGCTCGCGCAAGCCGGCGCGCGCCAGCTTGATCGTTGCCGACAGCGCCACGATGGCTTCGTCCTGGCCGAACACGACGCGCTTGAGATCACTCTCCAGCGATTTCAGCGAGGCCGCGTCATCCGACGTCACCTGCTTGGGCGGAATGCGCGCGATCTTGGCGACCACCGCCTCGATGTCACGGATGCCGACCTGCTTCTTCCGCTTCGAGGCGGGCAGCAGCCACTGCGCGGCGCCGGCTTCGTCGATCACGTCGATTGCCTTGTCGGGCAATTTCCGGTCGGTGATGTAGCGATCCGACAACTCCACCGCCGCCTTGATCGCGTCGTTGGTGTATTTGAGGCCGTGGAAGTCCTCGAACTTCGATTTCAGCCCCGTGAGGATCTTGATCGTGTCGGGCACGGTCGGCTCCACCACGTCGATCTTGCGGAACCGGCGGCTGAGCGCGCGGTCCTTCTCGAAGTGCTGCTTGTATTCCTTGAACGTGGTCGAGCCCATGCAGCGCAGGCCGCCGGACTGAAGCGCCGGCTTCAGCAGGTTCGACGCATCCATCGCGCCGCCGGAGGTCGCGCCGGCGCCGATGATCGTATGGATCTCGTCGATGAACAGGATCGCCTTTTCCTGCTGCTCGAGTTCCTTCATCACCGATTTCAGGCGTTCCTCGAAGTCACCGCGATAACGCGTACCGGCGAGCAGCGCGCCCATGTCGAGCGACCAGATGATCGCATCGTCCAGGATTTCCGGCGCTTCGCCATCGACGATCCGCTTGGCGAGGCCTTCGGCGATGGCGGTCTTGCCCACGCCGGGGTCGCCCACCAGGATCGGGTTGTTCTTGTTGCGGCGGCAGAGAACCTCGATGCACCGGTTCACTTCCATGTCGCGGCCGATCAGCGGGTCGATCTTGCCCGCCCGGGCGCGCGCATTGAGGTTCACGCAATAGGTATCGAGCGCTTCGTGGCCCTGCTTGACGGGCTCCTCCTCGTTCGATTCCGCGCCGCGCGGGGTCGATGGGCGCGACATGCCGGGTTGTTTGGCCACGCCGTGCGAGATGTAATTGACCGCGTCATACCGCGTCATGTCCTGCTCCTGCAGGAAGTAGGCAGCATGGCTTTCGCGTTCGGAGAAAATCGACACGAGCACGTTGGCGCCGGTCACTTCCTCGCGGCCGGAACTTTCAACATGCAGGATGGCGCGTTGCACAACCCGCTGGAACGCGGCGGTCGGCTGTACCCGCCCGTCGCTGCCATCCACGATCAGGCTCGACAATTCCTCGTCGATGTAGCGCGTGAGGTCGATGCGCAGCTCGTCAATGTTGACCTTGCAGGCGCCCATCACATCGCGCGCATGCTCGTCGTCTGTCAGAGCCAGCAGCAGGTGCTCCAGTGTGGCGTACTCGTGGTCGCGTTCGGACGCGAGCGAGAGCGCCTTTTCCAGAGCTGCTTCGAGAGATTGGGAGAGACGGGGCAAGGAGTGCAGCCTTTTCGTAAGGTCGTGTTTCTAGGAACGTTCGTCTTTTTTCATATGGGGCGTCTAGTCTTCTTTCTCCATGACGCATTGGAGCGGATGTTCATGGCGCCGGGCGAGGTCCAGAACCTGGGCGACCTTGGTTTCGGCCACCTCGTAGGTATAGACCCCGCAGAGACCGACGCCCTTCTGGTGGACGTGCAGCATGATCCGCGTTGCCTGCTCCCGCGACCGGTTGAAAAACCGCTCGAGGATGAACACCACGAATTCCATCGGCGTGTAGTCGTCATTGAGAAGCAGCACGCGGTAAAGCGACGGCTTCTTCGTCTTGATCCGGGTCTCGGTCGCCAGATCGAAGCTGATCCCATCGCCCTCACCCGGCGTTCCGCCCCCCGGAGGGGCGCCCGGCGCAGGTGGTCCCGCCATCCGGATCGGGTCGAAAACGATGCTCATGTCGGACAAGATATACCTTCCTGCACGAGATTGAAGATGCAATTGGCGCCTCATCACAGCTCTGCCCGAAATCAAGGCGACATCAATGCGCCGGAAAGCGCGTCCAGCCGCTTCCGGTTGGCACCGAGATCGGAATACCCGACCCGGGAGCGCGAATAGGCGGCGAAAGTCGACCTGGCGGGCTGGCCGTCCACCGGCAGGATCTGCAGATCCACATCATCCTTGAACCGCATCAGCGGCGACACCGCGATGAAGCTGAGCCGCAGGCTGGCGGGATCCTGCTCGCCCAACTGCCACCCGCCCCGGTCGGTGACGAAACGCAGCGCCCGCTGGTACAGCTCGCCCGGCGCGGCATCATACACCGGCGGCGATCCATCAGGTTCTGCCGCCGACGCAAATCCCGGCGGCGCCAGGAAAGCGGTGTTGGGACTCGCCGGCCGCTGCAATGTCTTGAAATCAATGAAACCGGGCATGGGCGAAATCCTGTCTGTGTCAGTGCGTGCGCAAACCAGCGCGGCGGGCAAAGGCGATATTGACGCGGCTGTCGGGGCGCAGCGCCAGGCGTTCCTGAACCAGCGCCCGTGCGATGGGCAGGTTCTTGCCCCGGATCGCCGCCTCGATCAGCGTCCAGTCGATCACGTCGCGCTGGGCATGGCTACCCCCGAACGAGTTGGCTATCTGGCGCGCCCGCATCAGCGGTTCAATGGCCGCCGGGAATTCACCGCGGTCAAAGTGCAGGAACCCGTCGATCAGGGGTTCGCCCGTTTCCCGCATCCAGCGGTTCATCTCATGGTCCGGGCTGCCCTCATGGGCGATCTTCACCAGATCGGTCGCATCACTGCGCCGTCCTGCCCCGATATAGGCGAGCGCGGCATGCACATCGTTGAACGGATAGCATTTTCCGTCCGCGTGCTGGGTCCAGGTGTCGGCCAGTTCGTCCCAGCGTTCGCCCGGGTCGCCGCCCAGCAGCTGGATGCGCCAGAGCAGCGCCGAGGCATCCACGAGGTTCTGCGCCACCGTCGTCGGCTCGCCGCGCACCTCGTCGTCATACAGCGCCAGCGCGGTATCAAGCTCGCCCAGTTCAAGATGGCAGAGCGCCAGATGCCACCAGTTGTGCACCTTCAGAAAATTCTCCGGCTGCGCCCAATGCGCCCGCCGCCTGAGGATGAAGTCCCGCCCTTCAGCCGCGCGCCCCTGCATTTCCAGCACGTGCGCCACCGCGTGGTGCGCCCAGCTGTCATCCGGATCAGCCTCCAGCGCCTTCATCCCGGCTGCCTCGGCGCGGCGATAGTCGCCCATCTCCTCAAGGCCGAAGGCCAGCATGCCCAGCAGGTGGGACTTTCCCGCCACACCCTCCCAGGCCGGCAGGGCGCGGGCGATCCGGTCGCGCAGGTTGCGGGCGTTGGCGGTGAGGAAATCCACCTGGTGCCCGGCCATCAAGCCGATCAGGTCGCAGGGATACTCGGCGCCGTGCAGGTCGAGCGCCCGCGCCGCCGCCGTCCATTCTGTGCCGGCTGCCAGCTTGAGGGCCTGCAAATGGCTCGTCTCGCGCGGCCCCAGCGACATCTCGTCCAGGTCATCCACCATGCGCCGGGCCGCAGCGGTCGCCTGCGGTTCGGTGGACATCACATAGATCCAGGCCTTGGCGACCAGCGCCATGCCAAATTCGGGCGCTTCCACCAGCGCTTCGCGGAAAGGTTCAAGCGGATCGCCGCAAAACCGGGCAAACCGGCTGCATCCGAGGTCGAACAGCTCCGCCGCACGCAGCGATGCCCCTGTCAGTTCCACACCTTGCCGGTCGAATATCGTCATCGCCTGGCTCCCGCCCGCGTTGTCCCGTCTGCATTGTGTGGCGAGCGCCCGCGAGTCGCAAGCAGGACGCAAGGTCACCGGCCCACGAAAAGGGCCGGACCCATGAGGTCCAGCCCTTGAAATCGACTGTAACTTCCGTGTGCCGGGGCCCTTGCAGGCCGTCCCGGACGCGGGACTTACTTCGAGAAGGAGGCCATGTACGGCTTCGTCGCGTTGCGCCAGGCGTTGACGCAAAGCTCGGTCTGGGCGGACATCTCGGTCGTGAAGGCCGAGAACATCGACTTGGCGAACGCGGACTGCAGCTCGAACATTTCGCGCGGATCGCGCAGGCTTGCGAGCGTCTGGGTCAGCTCGACACCCTGTTCCATGGCCGAGGTCATGAAGCTGACATTACGGGTTCCGATTTCGCGCATCACTTCAGTCGAAGCGACCGCGCTGTCAGTAAGGGCCTTGACGCCGCCTTCTGTGAAGCCAGTCATCTTGGAGGCAAAGTCTGCCATCTGGTCCATACCGGCATCCAGTTGTTTGGACGTCGCAGCCGCCGGGCGGGCTTCCGCTTTGGCGCGTGTGGTCGAGGCGGTGGTCTTGGCCATTGGGAGAATCCTTTTTCGGTGAGGTGTGCTTTGAATAACACATCTACCTCGCACATGCAATAAATTTTGTGCGCTGCAACATTAAGCAATTGCCATTCAGGTTGCACTCATCTTGCAAGGCTTACAAAACTGTCAGCGGACATGCTGTGTTAAGGTGTGGTCAACTGGTTTCGCCGAATCTAGGTTCAATCCGGGAACGCCGGGGTTTCGAGTATTGGAGGTTGCCTGTAATGGCGCTGCTCAGCCTTTCGTTTTACCGCTCTGCGGCGACGTCGATGGCCATCGGATCCACGGCCCTGGTGCTGGCCCCCGCCGCGCTGGCTGAAAAGTACGCCGCCTTCGTCATGGACGCGGACACCGGCGAAATCCTCCACGAGCGAAATGCCGACGACGCCCGCTACCCGGCCTCGCTGACCAAGGTGATGACGCTCTATCTCCTGTTCGATGCCCTGAATGCCGGGGACGTTAAGCTCACCGACAAGATGACCGTGTCGAAGAATGCGGCGGCTCAGGCCCCGTCCAACCTGAAACTGAAGGCCGGCACCAAGATCAAGGTCGAAGACGCGATTCTGGCGCTGGTGACCAAATCCGCCAACGACGTCGCCGTCGTCATCGCCGAACACCTCGGCGGCACCGAACGCAAGTTTGCGGTGAAGATGACAGAAAAGGCCCGCGACCTCGGCCTGTCAAACACCACCTTCAAGAACGCGTCGGGTCTGCCCAATACCGCGCAGGTCACAACCGCGCACGATCTCGCCCTGCTCGCCGATGCCCTGCTCGAACAACACGCCCAGTATTATCACTACTTCCAGAACGAGAAATTCGCCTGGGGCCGGATGGTCTACAAGAATCACAACGACCTGATCGGCGAAGTGGTTGGTGTGGACGGAATCAAGACCGGCTACACCCGCGCGTCGGGCTTCAACCTGATGACCTCTGCCGAGCGCGACGGCCACCGCGTGATTGCCGTCATGCTGGGCGGCGCCTCCGCCAAGTCCCGCAACGACCACGTTGCCGCCCTCGTCGAAGCCGCTTTCGCCACCTATGGCGGCCCGGCGGACCCCAGCTCGCCGCAACTGCGCGGCACCACCGTGTTCGCCGCAGTCCAGGTTCCCGCCAACCCGAACGCCGCCGCCGAACCGATGCTCAACGGCAAGCCCTTCAGCGCCTTCCAGGCCGAAGCCATCAACCTCACGCTGGTCGAAAGCACCGACGAAGGCATGGATGAGGAGATGATGGTCGTCGAGGGCGACAGCTCGGATGAACTCGCCGCCGTCCAGCCTTCGCCAGCCCTCCCGGCGCCCGGCGCCAGCTTCTCGGTCGCCGAATACGAAGCCCGCCAGACCGAAGAACGCGCTGCCGCTGCAGCCGGGCTCACGGTTGCCGAGTACCAGGCCCGCCAGACGGCCCACCCCGCACCGGGCTCGGACGTCGCCGACTACGTCTTCCGCCAGACCAAGCGCTGACCCCTCCGGCGCACCCGGGGACTTGCCGAAGCCGCCCGGCTACCGCACAACGCCGCTCGCTGTCCTGCACTGGCCCGGGAGCCGTTGAACCGTGAGCGCAAATTCCGACCTGACCCTCGCCCGTAGCGTGATCCGCACGGAGCGCGACGCCCTCGACAAGCTCGAGGCCTCGCTCGGCAGCACCCTGCTCGAAGCGGTCGACGTCATTCTCTCGACCGACCGGCATGTGGTCGTCGCCGGCGTCGGCAAGTCCGGCCATATCGGCCAGAAGATCGCCGCCAGCCTCGCCTCGACCGGCACGCCCGCCTTCTTCATCCACCCGACCGAAGCCAGCCACGGCGACCTCGGCATGCTGGTGCCCGGCTCGGTGGTGATCGCAATTTCCTATTCCGGCGAAAGCCGCGAACTGGTTGACCTCCTGCGCTACTGCAAGGGCAACGAGATCCCCATCATCGCGATGACCCGCGCGGCCGAGTCCACGCTCGGCCGGTATGCCGATGTCCTGTTGCTGATGCCGACCGTGCCGGAAGCCTGCCCGAACGGCCTCGCCCCCACCTCCTCCACCACGATGGCCCTTGCCCTCGGCGACGCGCTCACCATCGTGCTGATGGCGCGGCGCGGATTCTCGCGGGAAGATTTCGGCTTCCGCCATCCGGGCGGCAAGCTCGGTCGCTCGCTGCAGACCGCCGGAGATTATGTCCGTGAGCGGAAGGAACCGTTGCCGTTGGTCAGGGCCGATGCGAATTTCGAAGCCCTCGTCCTTGCCGTTTCCGAAGGCCGCAAGGGCTGCGCCGGTGTCATCGACACCGCCGGCGCCCTCGTCGGCATGGTGACGGACGGCGACCTGCGCCGCGCCATGATGGCCGGCAAGACCGGCGCGCCGGCCCATGACGTGATGACGGCAAAGCCCCGCACGATTGATCCGGAAGAACGCATGCAATTCGTGATCAAACGGTTGAGCGAAAACCGCATCTCCAACGCCTTCGTTGTCGATGATGCCGGCCTCCCGCTCGGCCTCATCGACATGAAAGACCTTCTGGCCGAGGGGTATCTGTAGACACCCGCCTCGGCGGGGATGAGCGGACCGTGAAGCGGCGGATACGCATCCGCCGCCCCTCAAACCCTACTTCACCAGTTCGAACAGCACGCTGACGCTGGCCGTGACGCCCACTTCGCCGCCGGCCACCGGCGTCGGCGCTGCGCCGTCCATCGCCATCTCGGCCCGCGCCATCATCATCGGCTGCGGCGCATACTCGTAGCCTTCTGTGATCGTCACGATCCGCCCGACTTTCAGTCCGGCCGCCGAGGCATAGAGCTCCGCCTTCGCGATCGCATCCTTCATGGCTTGCGCGCGCGCCTGGTTCTTGATCTCCGCATCGTTCTCGAGGGCGAAGGTGACGCCGGAGAAGGTATTGCCGCCCGATTTCACGAGGCTGTCGATGGTGGCGCCCAGCGTGTCGAGATTGCGCACGCGCGCCGTCACCTGGTTGGTCGCCACATAGCCGGCCAGCTTCTGCTCGCCGCGCGAGCTGCCGTCTTTCATCTTCACTTCGATATAGTCATAGCGCGGATACAGGCTGAGGCCGGAGGTCTGCAGGTCCTTCGCGGCGATACCGGCAGCGGTCAGCGCCTTGAACACGCCGTTCATGGCGGCGGACTGGGCCGACATCGCCTCGCTGGCGGTGGCACGCTCTTCGGTGACGCCGGCTGTGATGTAGGCAATGTCCGGCGCCAGGTTGATCTTCGCTTCGGCGTTGATCTGCAGCGTGGTCTCTGGCTGGATCGAGTTATGGTTCATGCCTTCCATCATCGCCGGACTGGCCATCATCGGCGCCATTTTCGCGGTCATCGGCATCTGGGCACAAGCAACCGGAGCCGCAGCCATCAACAGGGCCGCGACAGAATATGCAGGACGGAACATCGGAAACTCCCTTTCCATTGTGCAAAACAGGTACGCCTCTCTTCGAACCCGAACAAGGCCGTTGCAAGGCACCCGCGCGGCGCCTAAACGACCTGTGCAGGGGCCTGTAGCTCAGTTGGTCAGAGCGGACCGCTCATAACGGTTTGGTCGCAGGTTCAAATCCTGCCGGGCCCACCACCCCTATCTGTCCGACCTGTGTCCGGCCCGGACACATAGGTAACAGAACGTTCCGGAGGGAAAGGTTACACTTTCGCCCCGAACGGGTTGTCGGGAGCTTGTAGTGTTCTGGCCTCGAGATCAACGTACCCGGGGGTCATAGCGCATGAACGCGACGAGCCAGATGCCGTCACCGACCTCATTGAGACCGACGCGATGTCCGGCGAGCAGTGTGGAGATGTTGATCTTCTTCCGGTGCATGCAGAGCCTGCCGCAGGCGGTGATCAGGGCGTCGTGATCGTGGAACGGATAGTCGATGTCGGGCAGGCCGTCGAAGGGGCGCGGTGACAGGGTGCAGACGCTCGCGGGGAAGGCCATGCCCAGCCCGTCATGGGGCCGCTCGCCATTGAACGCCCGGATGAAGCAATCGAATCGCTCCTGCTGCTGGAGGTGATTGGCGGCGGCCGGCTTTGTCGTCTGATTCTTCAGGGTCAGATGCATGCGTTCGTGGCGGCCGTTCTGCTGAGGGCATCCTGATTGTCGCGCGCTTCTCATCCAGAATGTCGCGCTACAGTTCCAAGATGTTCTTTTCTCCAGACAACGAGAGAGTACGACGTGCTGCGTCCACCCGCTTCGTCTTTGCGAAGGATATCGAGCGCAATGAGTTGCTCGATGTCGCGGCCTGCTGTGGGTTGGGAAGACTTTGTGATCTTCGCCCATTTGGATGAGGTGAGTTTGCCTTCGAAGCCGTTGAGGAGCTTGTTCAGCATGAGCCTCTGGCGGTCGTTGAGATTGGTCTGGGCATGCTTCTTCCAGAAGTTTGCTCTGCGTAGCACTGAGGCGAGGATCGTCTCTGCACCGACGAAAGCATGATCGAGGCAGTCCAGGAACCATGTCAGCCAGTCGGTGATGTCCAGATCACCTTTTTGGGTGTGCTCCAGGATGTCGTAATAAACGTTCCGCTCGTTCTTGATCTGAGCTGACATGGAGTAGAAGCGGTTCGCGCTTTCTTCTGAGCGCGCAAGGCTCATATCTGCGATGGCGCGCGCGATGCGCCCATTCCCATCCGTGAAGGGGTGGATGGTCACGAACCACAAATGCGCAAGCGCTGCTTTGAGAACGGCATCAAGGTCCGTGTTCGCATTATACCAATAAATGAACGCCTTCATTTCAGCGGGCAGGCGTTTTGCTTTCGGGGCTTCGAAGTGAACGCGCTCCCTGCCGATGGGGCCTGAGACAACCTGCATCGGTCCATCGGAATCATCGCGCCAGTTGCCGACGACGATTTTGCTCATGCCGCTGCGGCCTGTTGGGAAGAGCGCTGCATGCCATCCAAATAGACGTTCGGCATCAAGCGGCTTCGCATAGTTTTGCGTGGCGTCGAGCATCATCTCGACCACGCCTTCAACATCGCAGTCGGAAGGGGTTAGCGCTCCGATTTCGATACCGAGGCGGCAGGCGAGCGAGGAGCGGACCTGATCGGGATCAAGTTTCTCGCCTTCGATCTCACTTGTTTTGAGTACGTCTTCTGTGAGGGTGCGCAGGACGGCCTCGCTGCGAAGCGTGATGCCGAGCGCTTCCATACGCCCGATCAGCTTGCCCTGGCGCAGCCTGAGGCTCGCCAGTTGCTTTGTTATTTTGGCCTCGTTCCAACGGAAGTTCGGCCACTGGTCGCGCTCATGGATATACATGTTCTGATCACCCTCTGAAGAGATTATAGCGCAGGATGAGGAGAATAACCAGATTATTCTTATCAAATTATGATTAGAATAGAAGCCTATTGTCTTCAAGCTCAGGCGCAGTGCCGCCACTCGCCTGAATGGCGCTGGAATCTTATTTTGTGCTCAAAATCCGATCTTCGATCAATTTGATATTGGCGGGGCGAACACCCTGCGCTTTGGCCAGTATGGCCCACTCGCCTAACGCATCCCGCGTCTGCGCTATAATTTCTTGAATGCTCTTCTTTGCCAAACCGGCATCTAGCCCGAGCTTTAACAAGTGCACGGTTCCCGGCGCCTTCCCTTCGCCTTTGACCATAGTTGTCTGCTCGCCTCCCGGTCCTGAAGAAAAGGTCAAATCATAGGCTGGGGAAACTCGCCAATGACCGGTTTCATCCATCAGGTAGGTGAAGTTTTTTGCGTGGTCGTCGCGGTTGTGGGCCAGCACATTGAACACGGCAAACCGGAACATCTTCTCTACCTCGCGTATATCGCGCGTCAACCGCATGGTCAGCGCCACAAGATCTTCATAATCGAGCGAGGGAGTGCGATGATCGGCATGCAGAAGGCCGGAGGCGGTATGTGCGTGAATCCGCCTTTCGCCCTCACGGTCAAAGCGGCGGGTGGCGAAAAACCCCGCTCCTTTTTGGGCGGGCAAGAGAAGCGACTCCATCATGTCTACTCCGGCATTTTTCGCCATCAGAGCGTAGACATGCTCAATCGCTCCAGCATCGATTCCGTCTTGTGAGTTCGAAAACTTCACAAGCCAGTGCTCAAAACCATCCGGTAGTCGGACCGCCCCGTGAATCATCGCGCCAGTGGCCGGATTATAACCCATCATCGCTTTGGGGCGCGCACCGGCAGAAGATCCATTCAGGGAGATGAGCTCACTTAGAATCTCGTCCGCCCGTCCCTCCAGCACCTCCAGCGCCTGTCCTGCCAGGCGGTCAAGATCGATAGAATCAACGCTCTCTTCTGGTCCCATATCCGGTTCGTAGACCAGCGCGCCCATGCCAGCACTGCCCACATGCACCAGCCGATCAAGCGGGCTCAGTTGTTCAGGAAGAATGCCTTCTGCCTGTAGCGCGACATTCTGGATGAGAAGCGCGCGACAATCAGGATGAGAATCTGGTGTCGCGGTTTTTGGATGATTGCGTCATTGATTGACGCGCGCAAGAGGTTTGTCGGGTTGATTGTCGCGGCGCGTCAATCAGGCGTG
>VMTE01000017.1 GCA_013791775.1 Hyphomonas sp. | reverse complement strand
TCATTGGTACGCGGATCGAGGGATTTTGCTGTGTTGGAATTGGTCGATGTCGCATCATTTACCGCGACGGGGCCCTGATTGTTGACGGTCACGGTTACAGTCGCCGTTGCGGTCGCGTTCTGGGGATCGCGGACCGTGTACGAGAAGGTCGCGGTGCCAATGAAGTTTGCAGCTGGTGTATAGGTCACGCCTGTACCGCCGCCCGTGACGACGGCTGACCCGCTCGACGGTGTGGTCAACGAGACGATGGTCAGGGCGCCGCCCTCGGGGTCGCTGTCGTTGGTGCGTGGGTCGAGGGATTTCGCGGTGTTGGAGTTGGTGGACGTCGTATCATTGGCCGCGACGGGCCCTTGGTTGTTGACGGCGACCGTGACGGTCGCCGTGGCGGTCGCATTCTCGGGATCGCGAATGGTGTAATTGAACGTCGCCGTTCCGATAAAGTTTGCGGCGGGCGTGTAAGTGACGCCGGTGCCGCCGCCGGTGACGACAGCTGTTCCACTCGACGGCGTGGTGACCGAGACGATGGTCAGGGCGCCGCTTTCGGGGTCACTGTCATTGGTACGCGGATCGAGGGATTTCGCGGTGTTGGAGTTTGTGGATGTCGCATCGCCAACGGCGACGGGGGGCTGATTTACGGGGGCGGCTATCTGGACAGCCGTCCGGTTGCCGGCAGCGTCATAGACATAGGTAATTGCCGCCCCGCTCGGATAGGTCATCTGCGACAACCTTCCCAGAGCATCGTATGAGTAGCTCACTCCCTGAGCCTGTGCAGAGGACTGGAACGTTATCGAAAGCAGCAAAAATATGGCCGCACAAAAACCTGCAATGCGGCTGAACGGATACTTCATGACATCCTCCGCAGGTTGCAGCCACAACCGTATGTCCGACCGGAAGTCAATTACGCACAGCGTTGCAACGTAGGCAACTCCCTATCCGACTTTCTTGTTGGAATTTTCTGAACATCTTGATTAAGCGAGATAAAATGCAGGTCGAATGTAAAATCACCGAATCCTAAAAGGCGCGCACCGGATTTTTTCGTTTTCGGATTGATCATCTTTTGATTGTGTGGCTACTTGACCGTAAGTGAGGAGCGTGGCCTTCGCCGAGGCTATGAGTGACTTCTCCCGGGAGGAAAAATTCATGGACCAGTCAAGCCTCGGAAATGGTTCGAGAAATTTCGTACCCATCTGCATACAGAATAAAATTGCAGTTGCGAACGTAGTCCTAGTTCAGCGCTGATCACTCATAGATCGGTGTCTGGCTTTACAAGCATTCCGAGATTTCGATGTCCTGTCATACTCGTCAATCGGAACATACTAATCTCACCCGGAGTATTGTTCCTGGTTGGAGGTCACCGAGGTGGGCGCGCATGAAAATAGGTGCCGTTTCGTCTCGTTCATTCCGGCTATCGTGGCTGTCGGAAGACACGATGGGAGTATGTCCGGAAGAGTCTAATCCTGCCCGACTGCGGCACGGCAGATTACGAAGCCGCCCCGGCGCAGCGCACGATCAAATTCAGTTACCGGTCGCTCGGTCCTTGCACATGGGAATCCTTGAATGAACAGATTGCTTTCGCGCGCGTGCCTTGCATTGGTCATCTGGTTTCAAGCGCAGTTAGCCCTTGCTATTCCGCCGCCTCCGGGACAGGCGGCGACGCCGGGGATTCGCAGCGCGAGCGGGACGCTTATCTCGCCCGGCCAGGCATTGCCGGCTTATGATCTCAACAGTCCGGCGCTGACCGAGCCGGTGCATCCGATTCTGGTGTCGCTCGCGAGGCGGCTCGACAACAACCCCGACCGGATCTTCGAGTTCGTCCACAACAAAATTGAATATGTGCCGATGTTCGGTATCACGAAGGGCGGTCTGGGCGCGTATCTCAATGAAGCTGGCACAGCGTTTGATCAGGCCGAACTGATGCGCGACCTGCTGCGCGCAGCGAACGTGCCGGTTCGCCTCCGGTTAGGCGAAGTGACTTTGAACCCTGCCGACACCGCGAGCCTTTTCGGATCGGCGAACTCGGCTGTGGTGACGAGCATCTTGGCTGACGGTGGGATCCCCGGCGCTGTGACGGGTGCGCCCACAGTTACCGCCGTCTCGCTTCTGCATGTTTGGGTCGAAGCCCAGATCGGGGGCACCTGGTATGCGTTCGATCCGGCCATCAAGGCGCAGAGCGCCTTCGCAGGCGACAATCTGTGGTCGGCGTCGGGTGTGACATCGACAGGCATCGCCAATGCGACATTCGCTTCTTCCGTAGAGACCACAATCAATGGCGTGGCCCAGATCACGGGTGCGAACAAGACGGCCCTGAGAGCTGAACTCGCGGCGCGCGCGGCTGCCTTCGAAACGGTCATGTCGACACCTGCGAAACTCCGGACGGCGTCGATCGAACTTCTTGGTGGAATGGAGGTTCAGCCGAGGTTTCGCACGTCGGACCGGTTCACCACGAACCCGCGGCAGAGCCAGTTTCACGCGACATGGACCGGTGCGATTCCGGATGGTTTCCGAGTACAAATTTCCGTCTCGGCCTGCAATGCGTTGACCTACTTCGCCGATGAGCAATTCAAGGTTCAGTTCACGCCTGGGTACCATGACCCGCTGAGTTCGAACCCGGTTCATCCGGCCTGGAGTGATCAGGTTGCCTATGACCGTTTCCTTCGGCTCAAAAGCGATGTCCCCGTGGATATCCTTTCGTGTATCACAGGGGCAGAAACCAAAAAGCCGTTCGAGGTCGCAATTGATCATCCCTATGCGGCCTCAAGCGGCAACTATTCCGATGTTCGCTACAAGTTGGACTCAGCGATTGCCGATCGCGGTCCCGGCTTGTCGTCGGCTTATCAGACCACGATGTCGGAAATCATCCGCATCGATGTTGGCGTCTCATCCGACGGCGTGAATGAGATCATTCGCGAATGGTACAAGGACTCGGGGACATACTTGTCGGTTCCAATGGCCCCTCTCAATGACGCCAACGGGCTCGACGATGTTGCGCAGATCGAAGAATTCTTTGCCCGTCAGAACACGATCCGCCGCCTCGTCGCGCGTGTGCTGAAGCAAAAGGTCATTCACCATCACACCGCTGCTTTCCTCGGCAACCAGTTCGTCGTGTTCGACTGGACGCCCCAACAATGGTCGCCGCCTTACAAATCAAACTGGACGTTTGAAGGCGGCGCCCTCAAGCTGGTGACAATGAGTTCGCTGGTGAGCGTGACGGACATGTCGGCCAGCGCTGTCAATGAAGTCGCGGCTATGAAAACCCTTGGCGAGGTAAGCGCATCGCTGGAAAGTCTTAGCGGACTTAGTTTTGCCAACCGGGTGTCGCCCGCTGACCTTATCGATACGCACCTTGATGCTGGACGCAGCCAGAAATTCTTGACAGTGACCAGCGCCAATTATGCGACGGCGATGACCCAGACAACGAGTTATTCGGTTGGCGACAAGGACCTGATTCAGGCTTACGTGCAGTCTGGATTTACGCTCGTGGTTCCAGACCGTCCGGTGCAGTCCCGCACCTTGAGGGATTGGAGCGGTACGTCGACGAGTCCGAGCGGTGGGACCACAGGGCCAGCGACTTTCTATCAGTCAATAGTCGGCGTTCATGCCGATGGCAGCTACGTCGCTTTGCTTGCAGACGAAATGAACGGTGAGCGCTATATCATCAAGGGAGGCGCCGGCAATGCGGCGCTGGACGGTACCGACCAGATTGGCATGCGCGACGAATTCGTCACTGCGCTCAATGACGGTCTATTCAATACAGATTCGCTCGTTGGCGTGGATCCGGATACTGGCAAGATCACGGTGGAGTTGCCTGTCCTCGTCGCCTCCGGTGGTCGGTCGGGCGCCCAAGCGCTTGGGTATGTCGTCAAGTATACGGACAGCCGCGCAGACAGTGTTGAAATCCAGGAAGGATGCTGTTACCAGGGTAGCGGCGTTGCTGCGGGCACTGTTGCATTTTTTGATCAACAGTTCGGCCGGATCGGTTCGACGGTTTCAACGACAAAAGTTTCGTCGAATGCGCGCGAAAGCCTGCAGCTGGGCTTTGATGTCAATTTGCAGACCGGAAGCCGCGCGCCGCGTGATGCAGCGGCGCTGATCATTCTGATCCAGTCCGTCTATGCGCTCAACGCCGATGCTGGAATGAGCGAAGGCAGGCGCGCAGTTGCAAGCGCACTTGCTACGACATGGGCACTGGATCAGTTGGCGGACGGTATTGCAACCGTCAACCTTGGGCTTGGCGGGGTCGAGCAATTCGTTCGAAATCCGGCCGGCGCCTACTTGTCCGACCCCCAGTCTGTCGCTGTCCTGACGCGAACGGGCACGCCTGTCTTCCTGCCGCCGCAGAACAAGTTCGGCTACCGTGACGTGATTTTCACCTATGACAACCGGAACGGAGCGAGTTCGACATTCCGGGTGATCACTCCGAAGCAGGCCCTGGGCAATGAAACAAAAACCGATGCACAGATCGTTGACTGCATGGGTTTCACGAGCGCTTCGCCAACCGAACTTTTGGCGCTTGAGCGCATATTCTGGGGAGTCGAGCGAGAGTTCAGTATCACCCAGACCCAGACCGGTCCCGGCGTGGTGACAAGTTTCGAGTATGACACAAAGACGGGGTGCAAGGATCCTGGCTTGAAGCGCGTCCGAAACAGTTTCGGCCGGGAGATTGCGCAAACCGGAACGGGTGTACAGGTCGCTAACGATGCGTCTGACATTGCCGAGTTGCACGGTCTGCCGATCGTTGGAGGCGGCATCCTCGGCGGCTGTGTCGGAGGTTCAACGGTGAGCCCGGTCTTCAAGACGGCCAGCCAGATCTCCGGCGGACAGAATTGCGGAAGTCCTTCTGAAAAAGTCAGTTACGCAACCCAGAATGATCTGCCCCTGGTGTTGGCCTCGGCTGCCGACTGCTTCGTCGAAGGCGAATATGATTGGCGCTTGACGAAGACGCACTGCAGTCAGCAGCGATATTTTGTCGGCAACGACCCCGTTCCCTTCACTGTGCTGGAAGTTGATGCGTATGGCGGCGGAGCGCTCAGCCGCACCGACGCACTGGGCAAGACCACATCTTACTCAATCGTGCCTGGATATCGCTCAAGCGTGAAGGACCCCTACAACAACGCGGTTGAGCAGTATTACGATCAGCGCGGACGTCTCGCCTCCGCCCTCGATCAACGAGACCGATACACCGAGTACACGTATGATTCGGCGGGGCGCGTGATCGAGGAACGCGGCCGCTATATCTCGGACCCGGCGAATACTTGGCACACGCGAACGACATACGCGTACGATGACATTGGCAACCGGATCGAAGTGACTGTCCGTCCACGCACGACCAGCGCCGGCGTCGAGTATTCAGGACCCCCACTTACAACCCGGTACCGGTTCGATGACGCGGCCTGGAAGCGCAAGGTCACAAAAGTCACCGATCCCGAAGGCTATTCGACGACCATGGCCTTCGACGCGAACGGCCAGCTGATCCGCGAAACCGGCCCCTTCAAGGACACAACGCCGGACATCACCAGCGATGACCCAACCTGTACTTCTGCAAATGTGGCGTGCAAGGAGTATTCCTACGCGGGTCCCTTTGGCCTTGTGAGCGAAGAACGGGTGCGCACCCAGTCGGGACAGTGGCGGCGTGCCTCATACGGGTATGACACCCCGGCAAACAAATACCAGTTGAAGACCATCACCCAGCATCCGGAAGGGACCTGAGCAATGATCACGTCCCGTTGGTTCCCGCGAATTGCGCTGAGCGGTATCGTTCTGACTGCGATGGCTTCATTGGCCGCTGTGTCGCACGCCCAGTCGTCGGTGACGACGACGCTGAGCTATAACGCGCGCGGCAATGTGACCTCGGTCACCGACGGAAAGGGGCGCACGGCCGGCGCGACTTATGACAGCCTGGGGCGGTTGACGGGCGTTACCCTGCCGGACGGTCTCGCCCAGACCGTCGAGTATCTGCCGCGCCATCTCATCGACCGGGTGAATGTCGACCCGATCGGCGCGGGCAGCCTTCTGACGACCAGCTTCCAGTATGATGCGCGCCGGCAACGTACGCGCACGACCGATCCTGCAGGTGACTTTTCGCAGTTTGCGTATGATGACCGGGGGTGGTTGCAAACAGTCTATGACGGAGAGGACCGGCGCACAGAAAATGCCTACTTGCCCGACGGAAAGCTCTATTGCATCCGGGGCGCCTACGGGACGCCGCTTCAGCAGAGCTCCCGGCGGATGGCCTGGTCGTTCTGGGAGGAGCCGGTTTCCTACTATTCGCCGCGCGGCGTCGACGCCAACTGCCAGAGCCTCAACGACGCCTACCGCTCTCAGGCATCGGTGGATTCCTACGGCCGGATCTACAAGCTGGAGTTTCCCGATCTGACGCGGGAGCAGTCGACGCTTCTCAAGAACGGCCAGCCCTCACAGGAGTTCAACCGGGCGAATGATCTGACCACGATCACGTACGACGATTACTCGAGGGTTCTGTCGAGGCGGCGGGATGTCGCCTCGCCGCCCGGCTCGACGACGCGCGTCTACCAGGACGAGCAGGTCTATGCCTATGACAAGGAGGGCAGGGTCACCTCGATAACTCGTAATTACGCAGCTTCAACCAGTGTTGTGCTCGCCTATGCGTACGATTCCTTGGGGCGCATGCTTTCCGAGACCCGGACCGAAGGCGCAGCGGTGCGCACAGTCGGGTTCCGCTATGACCAGCTTGGCAATCAGACCGCGATCATTTGGCCGGACAACTGGACGGCGCGGTATGTTTACGATGTGAACGGGCGGCTCAAGGAAGTCTGGGCAGATCCGAATGGCGTCGCCGCCTGTACAAGCCTGCCGCACGTTTGCGGCGACGGTGTTACGGGCGATGGCGATGAGAAGCTGCTCGCGAGTTATAGCTACAACGCCTACGGACGATTGGACAAGATCGAGTATGGCGGAACCGGTGGCGCAGCAGCGTCCGTTGTCGAATATACCTACCAGCCGGACGGCGATATCGAGCAGATGCGCCATGTGTTTGCGGGCGAGACGGGCGCGAACGCCGAAGTCACGTTCACGTACGATTATGACAAGTCTGGCAAGCTCATCTCATCAGGCTCTTCGGACACAGGTTGGCTCTGGGACGGTACCGGCAAACCCGCAGCGACCTACGCCTCTGCCAATACATTGGACCAATATCCCTCCGTGACCGAAAGCGGATCGACACGCACCTTCGGTTACGATCTCAACGGAAACCTTTCGTCGATTTCGGGCGGACCGGAGAGCACCCGGCAGTATGAGCACAACGCGCTTGGACAGATGGTTCAGGCCACCGGAAGCGCCTTCTCTGCGACGTACAAGTATGACCCGATGGACCGCCGGATGAGTGTGAGCGGCACGGGGACAGGCGTAACTGCAAAATCCTGGGTACATGCGGGCAGCATGGAGATCGCTGAATACTCGTCGGCCGGGAGCCTGCTGCGGCGGTTTGTGCCGGGAACGGTGATCGACCAGCATGTCGCGATGATCGAGGCCGGGGGCGCGACCTACTTGTACCATCCTGACCGTCTGGGTCACATCATAGCGCTCTCTGTAGGCACGGTCGGATCGCCTGATCGCGGTGATCTGTCGGACAAGTATGTTTACACGCCGTTCGGCGTGCAGCTGCCCTTGGTCAGTTCGGCTAATCCGTTCCGGTACACGGGGCGTCGCTACGATCCTGAAACCGGCAACTACTATTACCGCGCGCGGTACTACGATGCAGGGCTGGGAAGGTTCCTCGAGCCTGATCCGGTCGGTTATGCCGACCAGATGAACCTCTACGCTTATGTCGCGAATGATCCGCTGAATGCGACCGATCCGGAGGGTAGAGAGCAATGTGGCGTGGTTTGTCACATGATGGGCGGCCCAGTGCCAATTTCCTCGACCTCAGGTCAAAATCTGGGATACTACAATCGCGAAGGAGCTAACCTAGGTCTGAACTTAACGACGGTGGCAGCGGGAGGGTACGTCGCGTCGACAGCTGGGGTGGCCGCTGGCGGTGCCTGTGCAGCCGGAGGCTGCCAAGCAGCTGGAGCCACACTTCTTGCGAATGCCGCTACAGTCAACGCAGCAGGAATCGGTGCTGCTCAGATGCTCGGCGATCCGGGACAATCTGGCTCTGGAGTAGTGGACGATATCAAGGCAGCGATGTCCGCTCGTGTTGACGAAATACACAATATCCTCGACCCAATAGCGCAAAAGATGCGTACGACTGCAACTGCTACTACGGCATCTGGAAGAACTTTCGTTGCTTCCAGCGAAAACTTGCTCAGCCCCGCTCAAAGATCAGCGCTGACATTGGATGAGCAAGCTGCTTCAGGCATTGGGCATGCCGAAATGACAGCTATCAACGCTGCGGAGGAAGCTGGAGAGACTGTCGTTGGTGTTGCGGCAAGTCGCCAATTCTGCCCGGCCTGTGAGGCGGAGATCAAGAAGCGGGGATTGGAATAGTGCCGTTCACCAAAAGTGGCGTGGTTGGAGCTTATAGAGAATCGCTTGAAATGCTGAGTGGTGCGAGCGTCGGATCGACGATCCGTGTGTTCACGTATTTTTTGGTCCGCACACAAGCTGCCTGCGAAAGTATCGGCGTGGGTTCGCAGATCGATGTTCATCAAATTCGGGTTCTGACGAAGCAGTCGCTCATGCCTGACATTTTGGTATGCACGCAGCTATCAGCCCAATTTTCTCAGTTGGCGCAGCGACCCGATTCGACTGGCGAGCGATCGTTGCTTGTTGTTGGGTTTTGGTCAATCTTAAGTTACTTGGCTTCTTTCCTGATTAACTCGGAAATCCGTTTTACGCACTACGCTCTCGACGTCTTTCTTGCGGGTTTTGAGGATGCGCTGCTGGGCGATCCATCAAAACTCCTGCTGGAGCTTGAGAATTTGTATGATGCAATGGACTATGGAAAGACTCATCTTGAGGGGGTGAGCGAGGGTGAGTTGAGGACACTTGCGGATTGGGCTGAAAGCCGACCGCTTGGAGAACGCCTTAGGGCGCCTGCGTAAGACAATATGGAACGAATTCGTCTGGAGAGGATTATCAGTTCAGTCGAGCTGAAGTTAGCCTCGCGACTCTGAGAATCAAAAGAATCAGCACCTTCGTCTGGTAGCCTTTGGCCAGGGGCGCGACGCGTTTTCGACAGCGAACGGGCGCAACCACTCTGGTGCCTACACGCCGGCGGACGAATCTGAACGATAAAATCAAACTGATCCGTCGGGTCGGTGCCTGATGTGTGTTGGATTTGTGATTGGCGCCGGTCACGCCACACCATCTTCCGAACAGTGCACCTGAAGCTCCAAACCGAAGTTGCGGTCGTTGAGGTGCTGGCCCATCAAGCCCACCCAGCCGACGCAAACCCGTCCGGTCTCTCAGGTCTTTTCCCGCAATCAAAATCCTTCCCTGTCAGGTGGGCGGACGGTGCATCTGCCAGAGCGCGGTCGCCGGCCAAGCAGGCGGAACTCAGGGCTTCGAGATCGTCTGTAGGCGGCCTTCCTGGCCTGCCTGACCGTCGCCCTTTTACGCTCTGGCTGAGCACCTTTCCGCCGCCCACCCGACCGGGAAAGAACGCGCGGCGCAGAAGGAGACAGACATGACTGACCATCCCGCTACCGTTGCACCTCTTGGAACTTCTGGTACGCCAACTCTTCAGGACTGGCCCCGCATCTACGTCGCGTGCCTCGCCGCCTACAATGCGGGACGCCTGCACGGACGGTGGATCGACGCTACCACGCCGAACGAGATCAGGGCGGAGGCTCGCGCCATGCTGGCGGCAAGCCCGGAGCCGGGAGCGGAAGAACACGCGATTCACGGTGCGACCAGAAAGTCGCATCTGTTGAGTGAGGCAGGGATGCCTCTGGTCGAGCCTTCTCGACCATTTCTAACCGGAGCGTGCGAGCTGGGTAACCGGCTGGTGCGGAGCCTCCGGCAACGAGCGGGGAGCTGGCAG
>VMTE01000010.1 GCA_013791775.1 Hyphomonas sp. | reverse complement strand
TCTTCGAAATCACCTGGTGGGGCGGCGTCCGCATCCACATCATCGGCGACAAGCTCGCCGCGCCTTCGCCCTTCGCCCCCACCAAACCCCGCTGGGATGACCCCGTCTGGGCGAGCGATGTGCCGGTGTCTGTACTCGGTCTAATCGAGCTATCCGCCTGCCACGCCCTAATCCTCCCTCGCACTTGCGGGGGAGGTGGCATTCCGCATCGCGGAATGACGGAGGGGGCCCTCACCCCAAACCCCAACACTTCCTAGTTCCCGCTCACCCCCGCGCAGGCGGGGGTCTCGCCAGGCACTTGCCTCACCCGGTCCCCGCCTGCGCGGGGACGAGCGGAAAGAGGGCCCCCCACCTCAACGCAACCCCACCCGGCCAGCCCCCGCTGCGTCCGGCCGCTCGTGCTGCCCGCCATCAGATTCCCGCTTTTCGGCAGCCCGCCTCCACCTTAAGGTGTCACCATGCGGGGGCTTTTCGCACAGATACTGACGCTCGCGTCGCTCGCGGGCACGGCCAGCGCGGCCCCCTGGGTGCGCGACGATGACGGCTGGTATGCGCGGGCGCTGATCGCGCACGACACGCTGGGCGATGCGGAGGGCTGGCGCGCCGATGCCTATGGCGAATACGGCCTCACCGGGGACTGGACCCTGACCGCGAAGGCCGAGTCCGTGACCTATCCGGGCTATGAAACCTTCGACCGGGAGGCCTACCGGATCACCCTTCGCCGCAAGCTGCTGGCGCGCGGCCATTGGGCCCTCGGCGCCGAAGCCGGCCCGGTCTATGGCAGCACATCGACCGGCTTCACCGATTGCAGCGGCCTCGGCTTCGAGGCGCGCGCGGGGCTCGGCTACTCGAACGCGCGGCAAGGCCGGCCGTATTACCTGTTCGCCGACGCGGCCTATATCCAGCAGGACAACGGCTGCGAACGCGCCCGTGTCGAGATCGGTTACGGGTCAGATCTGTCCCGGCACATCTTCCTCACCCAGCAAGTCTGGCTCGAAGACGGCAACCAGACCGCTGACTCGATCAAGATCGAGAACCAGATCGGCGTCCACTTCGACTTGGTCGATGTCTCGCTCGGCTACCGCGAGGAGCTCGGCGGCCAGTTCGACGAACACGCGGTGCTCGTCGCCCTGGTCGCGCGCCACTAACTCATTACGGCTTACTGCTCGGCGGGGGCTTCCGGCGCGACGTATCCGGACTGGCTCATCACGTAGGCGATCACGGCCAACCGGTCTTCCGGCTTGCGCACGCCCGCAAAGCTCATCCGGTTGCCCGGCACGAAGGTTTGCGGGTTGGCCAGCCATTGGTCGAGCTGTTCCGGCGTCCAGGTGAAGGTTTCGGCTTTCAGCGCGGGCGAATAGTCGAAGCCTTCGATGCTGGCCACCGGGCGGCCAAACAGGCCGTGGAGGTTCGGGCCGACCAGGTTCCCACCGCCTTCAGCGATGATGTGGCAGGCCTGGCAGAGTTTGAAGGTGCGGTTGCCGGCGGCGTAGCTGGCCGTGTTGTAGGGCGCGGGCAGCGCGGCAAATTCCGGGCTCGGCGCGCCGGGTACAGCCGCCGGCGCGGCCGCAGGGGTCTCGGCGGCGGCCGGCGTTTCAACGACGGCGGCGACCGGTGCGGCGGCCGGTGTCTGGGACTCTGCCGGTGCGTCCGTCCCGCCGCCGCAGGCGGCCAGGGCGAGCAGGGCGAACGCCGAAAGGCTGGAAAGGAGGTGTGTGCGCATGGGTCGGGTGTCCTGTCTTGGTGCTTGCACGCAGTGTCGCCGGATCGCGACGCAAACTCAACTGCCCCATACTGCGGCACGAAGGCTTTACGTACATTCCGCGGATGACCCGCCACGGCCAGGTGAGCGAGGGGTTTGTCGCGGGGGAGTGTCGCTGGTATCAACGCCCGAAGCGTCCATTTCCCGAGGAACCTCACGATGACTGACACCACTGCCGCTGGTCTTTCGCCGGCCCAACTCGCACCCAGGGCCGAGGCCGGCGATATGGACGCAGCCCTGCTTCTGGCCCGGGCGCTCTTCAATCAGGGCAAGATGGAAGAGAGCTTCAACTGGATCCTGAAAGCCGCGAAAGACGGCCACCCGGTCGCCGCGACCGAACTCGGGCTTCGCCTTGTGGTCGGAAACGGCGCCCCCAATGATCCGGCCGTGGGCGTCAAGTGGATCGACGCGGGCGTCAAGGCCGGGTTCCCGGAAGCCGTGCGCTGGCGCGCCGTGTTGCTCGCCGCCGGCATTGGCGGTCCGGTCAATTTCGGCGCCGCGCTCAACATGTTGGAGGCGGCCGCCCAGAGCGATGATCCCTCCGCCCAGGCGCAGCTGCTGTGCATCCAGTCCTGCGGCATCCGCGATGACGCGACGCTGGCCGAATTCCTCAATCCGCCGGCGCCGCTCCTGTTCTCGGAATCGCCCTGGGTGACGGCGGCCGAGCATGTTCTGCCCGAGCCGATGTGCAACTGGTGGATCGCGGCGGCCTCGACCCGGCTCGAGAAAGCCCGCGTGCACGACGCCGATGCCGGCGGCCGCCGCCAGGACGGCATTCGGACGAATTCCGGAACCGGGTTCAGCATCCTGCAGACCGACGTGGTCATGCAGCTCTGCCTCGCCCGCATCGCGGCGGCGACGGGCCGGCCGCGCAAGTGGCAGGAGGCGCCGAACGTGCTCCACTACGACGTGGGGGAAGAGTACGGCCTGCACTATGATTTCCTCGATCCCGCCAACCCTCATTTCGCGGAAGGCTTGGCGAAATATGGCCAGCGCCGCACGACCGCGCTGGTCTACCTGAACCAGAATTTCATGGAGGGGCAGACCTGGTTCGAGAGTATCCAGAAACACGCCCGCACGCCCACCGGCGGCATGATCGCCTTCGACAACGTGCTCAACGACGGCTCCCCCGACAAGCGCACGCTGCACGCGGGCCTGCCGGTCACGCTCGGCGAGAAATGGCTGCTGTCCATCTGGATCCGCGACCGCGACCAGCCGATTCTCTGACCGTGCGCGCCGGGCGCGACAGGGGCCGCGCGAGGGGCTAAACTTGTCGGCTGATGGCTGATTCTGCGCGTCCCCGTCCCGTGATCCTCCGGCTGCCGCCCGAGGTGGTCAACCGCATCGCCGCCGGCGAAGTGGTGGAGCGGCCGGCCGCCGCCGTGAAGGAGCTTGTGGAGAACGCGCTCGATGCTGGTGCGCGCACCATTTCGGTCGCAATCGAAGACGGCGGGCTCAAGCGCATCACGGTCGAGGATGACGGCTGCGGCCTCTCGGCGGAGGATCTGGCGGTGGCGCTGGAGCGGCACGCTACCTCCAAGCTGGTGCCGGACGCTGACGGCCGGGTCGATCTCCTGAACATCCACACGATGGGGTTTCGCGGCGAGGCGCTGCCGTCGATCGCGTCGGTCAGCCGGATGCGGATCATCAGCCGCGCCGCCGGCGACGCGGCGGCCGAGATATATTCCGACGCCGGACGGATCGAAGGCCCGAAGCCGGCCGCCTTCACCGGGCGCGGCGAGACGGGCACGCGCATTGATGTGTCGGATCTCTTCCACGCCACGCCGGCCCGGCTGAAATTCATGCGCGGCGAACGCGCCGAGGCGCTGGCGGTTACCGATGTCGTCAAGCGTCTCGCGATGGCCAATCCCGGGGTGGCCTTCACGCTGGAAAACAATGGCCGCAATGTCCTGCGCTACGGGGCCGAGACCGGCGACGAGGCCGGCCGGCTGGCGCGGCTTGGCGCGATCATGGGGCGCGAGTTCAGCGACAATGCGGTCGCGGTCGAGGTCGTCCGGGACGGCGCGCGGCTTTCCGGCTTTGCCGGCCTTCCGACCCTGAACCGCGGCAATGCCCAGATGCAGTTCCTGTTCGTGAACGGACGGCCTGTGAAGGACCGGATGCTCACCGGCGTCGTGCGCGCCGCCTATCAGGATTTCCTGGCGCGCGACCGCCACCCCTTGCTGGCCCTGTTTGTGGACCTCGAGGCTGAAGAGGTGGACGTCAACGTCCATCCCGCCAAGACCGAAGTGCGCTTTCGCGACGCGGCCGGAATCCGGGGGCTGATGATCGGCGCGCTGCGCCACGCTCTGGCGGGCGCCGGGCACCGGGCCTCGACCACGGTGGCCGGATTTGCGCTCGGCCGGGCGAAGACCGAAGCGCCGGTGGCGGGCCTACTCTGGCAGGCACCGGCGCCGCAGGGCTACCGGCCGGTCAGCCTGCCGCGCGCGGTGTCCGAGGGCATGCGCGCGCCGTTCGAGTATGAAGGGTCCCCCTCGGCGCGGGTGGAGGCGGATGAGGCCGCGCCGCCGGTCTCCGGATATCCGCTCGGCGCCGCGCGGGCGCAGGTGCACGAGACCTACATCATTGCTCAGACGGCGGACGGTATCGTCATCGTTGACCAGCATGCCGCGCACGAGCGCCTCGTCTACGAAGCCATGAAGCGGCAGATGGCAGCCGGCGGTGTGCGCCGTCAGGCACTGCTGATTCCCGATATCGTGGAGATGAGCGAGGACGAGGCGGCGCGCGTCCTTGAGCGGAGCGAGGAGCTGGGCGCGCTGGGGCTCGAGCTTGAGGCCTTCGGGCCGGGTGCGGTCTGCGTGCGCGCGACGCCGGCCCTGTTCGGCGAGATGGACGCCGCCGGCCTGCTGCGCGACCTTGCGGACGACTTTGCCGAATATGGCGCGGGCCTCGCGCTGACCGAGCGGTTCGAGGCGGTGATGGGCAACATGGCCTGCCGCTCCTCGGTGCGCGCGGGACGCCGCCTCAACGGCGAGGAGATGAACGCCCTGCTTCGGGAAATGGAGGCGACGCCGCATTCCGGCCAGTGCAACCACGGCCGCCCGACTTATGTGGAGCTGAAGCTCGCCGATATCGAAAAGCTGTTCGGACGGCGCTAGGGCGCCGCTTCAAGCCTTCGACTTTCTCGCCTTCTTCGGTTTCTCGGCGGTCTTGTCCGCGTTCCGGGCCTTTCGCATCCGGTCCATGCCGCCACCAGCCACCCATTTGAAAATGCGCCAGGCTTCACCGGCCGTCATCTTCGGGGCCGGGGCGAGCGTACCTTTCTTTTCGGGCGGCGCTATCTTCGGTGGTTTTCGCCCTTTGGTTCTTGTACGGACGGGTTCGGGAAGCCCGGCCGGCGCCTCCGCAGAACCGGTTTCGTCATCCTGCGATTCGGGCTGGGCCGGGGCGCCGGATTTCTCAAAGGCGGGATCGAGATTTCTCAGGAGGTGGGCGTCTGAGAAATCGACCGCCAGCTCGACCCAGAGCGGCAGGTGGTCGGACATCTGCCAGGTCAGCCAGCGTTTGGAATAGTATTCCTTGTCCTTGCCCTTGTCGCCGGGGGCCCCGTCTGGCCCCAGATCGCGGTGGCGGGCCGGAAGCGCGGGGGCGTAGTGATCGTAATGCTCCGGGCGGAACAGGGTTTGCGACCAGTCGAACGCGCCCGAGGAGAGGAAGGTCAACTCGTCCGGCCGTGTGCGGAAGGCGATCTGGTCGTAATAGTTCGTGCCGAGAAGGTTTGACGGATACTGTTCCGGCGGAAGCTGGAATCCGGCCTTGGTCAAGGCCTGCATTGTTTCGTCGATGGGGTTCTTGATGTTGAAGTCGCCGAGCAGGATATAGTTCTCGCGCTCACGCTCGGCGCGGTCGGCCATTTCCTTGGCGAGAAACTCGATCTCCTGCACGCGCCGCTGGTAGCCCTCGGAGCCCTTGGACTCCTCGCCGAAATAGATGTGCACCGTACACAGCGAAAACTTGAACCAGCCCGCCTGGAAGCTGACGAGAAAGGGCGTGCGGGCAAACTGCTGCTCGCCGGGGAGCAGCGCATGCTTGGGCAGCACGATCTCGCCGGCAATGTTTCGGAAGCGGACTTTCCGGCTGTCGAAGACGAAGGCCATGCGCTCGCGGTTGCCCGAACTGCCGACCGTCACATCGGTGGCGATGAAGTCCCAGCCGGGTCCCATCAGGCGGATGACGTCCTTCAGCGGCGTCAGGTCTTCGTTGATTTCCTGAAGGGCGCAGACGTCGAAGGCCGAGAGAATCTCGGCGATGTAGTGGAGGCTTTCGCGCCGGCGGGGGCCGTGGCGGAACTTGTTGTTGTCGAAGTCCCGGATGTTCCAGGTACCGATGATCAGGCTCGCATGCTTCGTCCGGCGCGGCACGCCCTTGGGCGGCGGCGAGGCGAGCTGGGCGCGCAGATCCAGCAGACGGCGCGAGGTCCAGTCCCGCTCGGCGGGCGTGAACAGGCGCTCGTTGCGCAAATCGGTGTACCAGACCATGGCGTTGTTCCCTCGCGTTCTGCGAAGCGGCAGGGTTCGCGAAGTTTGGTTAGCTTCGCGTTAACGCTTTGGAAGGGGCCTTGAAAAACGCCGGGTTCAGACGCTGACGACGCGGCCGGGATTCATGATGTTCAGCGGATCGAGCGCGGTCTTGATGGCGCGCATGGCCTGCGTGGCGGCCGGCGGGCGAAGGCGCGCGAGTTCGTCGCGCTTCAGGCGGCCGACACCGTGCTCGGCGGAAATCGAGCCGCCGAAAGCGGTGACCGTATCGAAGACGGTGCGGGTGACGATTTCTGCGTGGGCCTTGAGGGTGGGCACGGCGGCGCCGGCGGGCTCGACCACCGAATAGTGCAGGTTGCCGTCGCCGACATGGCCGAAGATGACGAAGTCCGCTGACGGTGCGTGCGCGCGCACGGCGGCGTTGCAGGCGTCGATGAAGGCGGGGATGCGGCTGATCGGGACGGAGATGTCCTGGTTGAGCGCGGCGCCATAGGCGCGTTTCGACAGCGGGATCGACTCGCGGATGAGCCAGAAGGCCTTGGCCTGGGTTTCGCTCGCGGCAATCGCGGCGTCCTGCACCAGCCCGGCTTCGGCGCCGGCTTCAAGGGCGGCGGTGAGCAGGGCCTCGGCCTGTTCAGCGCGGGGCTGGGAAATTTCGATCAGTACACGCCATTCGGCATTCGCCGGTAAGGGATCGCGCGTGCCCGGAATGTCGGCGACCACCATGGCGACGGCGTTCGCCGGAATGATCTCGAAACTGGTGACCGAATCGCCGGCATGGTCGCGCACGAGCGCGAGCAGTTTCACCACATCCCCGGGACTGGCCACGATCACCCAGGCGGTGGCGCGCTGGACTTTCGGGAAGAGCTTGAAGGTGGCCGCCGTGATCAGGCCGAGGGTGCCCTCAGCGCCGGCGAAGAGGTGTTTGAGGTCATAGCCGGTATTGTTCTTGCGCAGGCCTGACAGGCCGTCCCAGACCTCGCCGGAGGGCAGCACGACTTCGAGGCCGAGGATCAGGTCGCGCATCATGCCGTAACGCAGCACCGCGACGCCGCCGGCGTTGGTGGAGATCAGGCCGCCCAGCGTAGCGGTGCCCTGCGAGCCGAGGGAGAGCGGGAAGAGGCGGCTCGCTGCGTCGGCGGTTTCCTGCGCGGAGACGAGCGTGGCGCCGGCTTCGATGGTCATCGAATTGTTGAACGGATCGACCTCGCGCACGGCGGTCATGCGGGTCATCGACACGCAGATCTCGCCATGCGGCGTGCCGCCATCGACGAGGCCGGTATTGCCGCCCTGCGGGGTCATCGCGACCCGGTGGGCGGCGCAGAGCTTGACCAACGCGGCGGCCTCGGCGGTGGAGGCCGGGCGGGCGAGGAAGGGCGTCTCGCCTTGAAAGGTGCCGCGCCAGGGTGTCGCGGCGGCGGTGAGTTTTTCCGGATCGTCGCTCCAGCCCTTCGGGCCGAGCAGGTCCTTGGCGGCGGCGAGGAAGGCGGGAGGCAGGGGCGCGGTCATGGGGGGAGTTTAGAGGTTGGCGAAGGCGTTGGCGAGAGTTCGCCCTTGCGTCACGTTGGTCACCGGCTTGGCGATGCATCTGAAATCTTCCGCTCATCCCGTCGAAAGACGGGGTCCAGTGAGGCGGCCTTGCTGCCCGGCTTTGGTCTGGGCCCCGGCTTCCGCCGGGGTGAGCGGCATGAAAACAGGTGCGATCTCCGGGGTGAAGTTCAGGGATTGAGTTTCCTCATTTCATTTGCAGTCGCGTCGCCATCCGGCAATGCAGACAGAGCCGCCATGACGCCTTCCCGCGCCTCGCTCGTCTTGTTCTGGCTGAGCTTGGTGATGCCTTCGAAGCGGAGGGGCGTCAGCTCGAAGGCGCGGATGCCGCGCAGCATCATGTCGAACGCGCCGGGGTCCATCTTGTCGCGGGTCCAGGGCGGTTTGGGCGCGAGGGCGGCTTCGAACCGGGCGGAGAGCGCGTCGAGAAAGGCGGCGGCGTCGGTGGGCGCTGGCGTGCCTTCGGCCTCGACGGAGAGGTAGTTCCAGGTCGGAACCTGATTGGGAACCGGGCCGTACCAGTCCGGCGAGATATAGGCATTCGGGCCGGTGAAGACGATCAGCGCGGCGGCGCCCGCTTCGAGGCGGCGCGCGAGGGGATTGTGCGCCGACAGATGAAAGCGCAGGCGCACGGCGCCGCCTTCAAGCGATGCGAGGACAGGCGTGTGAGCGGCGAGCGGCGCGGTCTCGCCGTTGGCGCAGACGAGGCCGAAGGGAAAATCGCGGACGCGCGCGAGGAGCGTTTCCGGATCGGACTCGAGGAAGAGCGGGGCGGGGTGCATGGCGTCAGAACAGGCTGCCCTGGCCGCCCCGGGGGCGCGGCGGCGCAGGTCTGGGTCTGGCGGGCGGGGCGCCATCGAGGGGCGCGGCGGTCATGTCGCCGTCCGAGAAGGTGATCCTGAACTCGTCCGCACCCGACGCAATCGCGGCGGAGCGGATGAGGCGGCCCTGCGGGTCGCGCACGAGGGCGTAACCGCGCTTCAACGTTGCGGTGTAGGACAGCGTCTCGAGCATCTTGGCTTCGGCGCCGAGCGCGGCCGTGCGCTTTGCGATCAGGCGCATCAGGGCCGGACGGGCCCGCACGGCCGTGTCACGCAGGCGCTGGCGGCCGAGGCGGATCTCGGCGTTCAGCATGGCGGGTGAGAGTTGCAGGCGCGACAGTTTCAGGCGCGCTTTCTGGGTCAGCGCAAGGGCGGCTTTCGGCAGGTTTGCGCTTGCAAAGTCGAGCCGCTGGCGGGCGGGTTGGAGCAGCATTTCGGCGCGCGGCAGGCGCGCGGCCGCAAGCTTGTCGCGGCTGCGGGCAAGGGCGCGCGTCAGGGCGCGCTTCAGGCGCTGGCCGTTCTCCCCGACGCTGAGCAGCAGGTCCGTCCGTACCGGGACGGCCATCTCGGCGGCGCCAGTCGGCGTCGGCGCGCGCTGGTCGGAGACATAGTCGATCAGCGTCGTGTCGGTCTCGTGGCCAACGGCAGAAATCAGCGGGATCTCGCTGTCGAAAGCGGCGCGCACGACGATTTCCTCGTTGAAGGGCCAGAGGTCTTCGATCGAACCGCCGCCGCGCGCGACAATCAGCACGTCCGGCCGGTCCGGCCCGGTCATCGCGTTGAAGCCGCGGATGCCGGCGGTCACCTGCTCGGCGGCGCGCTCGCCTTGCACGAGGGCGGGCCAGACGATGACGCGGACGGGGAAGCGCTCGCGGATACGGTGGAGGATGTCGCGGATCACGGCGCCGGTCGGCGAGGTGATCACGCCGATGGTGCGCGGCAGGTAGGGCAGTTTCTTCTTGTGCCTGGCATCGAACAGGCCCTCGGCGGCGAGCTTCTTCTTGCGCTCCTCCAGCAGCTGCATCAGCGCGCCGGCGCCGGCGGGGCGCATCGAACTCGCGATCAGCTGGTAGGCGGAGCGGCCCTCATAGGTCGAGAGGCGCCCGGTGGCGATCACCTCGAGGCCTTCCTCCGGCCGGAAGGTCAGCCGCTCGGCCTGGCCGCGCCACATGATCGTGTTGAGGACGGCCTTGTCGTCCTTCAGGTCGGCATAGAGATGGCCGGACTTGGCGAGGGTCACCCGGCCCAGTTCGCCGCGCACCACGACATGGTCGTAGTTCGTCTCGATCGTCCGCTTCAGGCTGGCGGCGAGTTCGGAGACCGACTGGGCGTGGTCGTTGGAGGCAGGCGTTTCTGACATTCAAGGGTTTTGGACAGGGTTGGGGCCGGCGGCAAGGGCTTCAATCCGCAAGGGTCCAGTGTTCGGGGCGCAGGCCCAGCCCGATGGCGCGGGCGGGCAGGCGGCGCAGCAGCGGGAACCACTGGAAAAAGCGCAGCCCGAACGGCACTTTCAGAGGCCCCTTCGCCGTGATCGCCGGCACAAGCACGAAGCGGTGCGCGGCGACCTGCGCGCGCTGGACCATGCGGGCCGGCCAGTCGCGGCGCTTCTGGATTTTGGCGAGGGCGTCGTCCGGCACCTGACCCGCGTTCAGGTGGGCGCCGAGGATGCGGGCGGCGGCCACAGCGTCCTGGACGGCCAGGTTGATGCCGACCCCGCCGACCGGCGACATGGCATGGGCCGCGTCGCCGATGCAGAGGAAACCGGGACGCCACCATTTCGGCATGTGGTTCACCTGCACGGTAAGCAGCTTCACCTGGTCCCAGTCGGTGAGGGCGTCCGGCGCGGAACCGAGGAAAGGCGCGATGCGGCGGATGCGGTCGCGGAAGGCGGGCAGGCCCTGCGCCCGGATGTTGTCGGCATCGCCCTTCGGCAAGGGCAGGGCGCATTGCCAATAGTCGCCCCGGTTGATCAGCACGAGGAAGCCGTCTTCGGTGATCCGGCCGAGGGATTCGTTGGTTTCGTCCGGTTTGCGCTCAAGGCGCATCCAGAAGACATCCACCGGCGCGCCGATGTCTTCCAGCGCCAGGCCGGAGACGTCCCTCAGCTGCGAGCCGCGCCCGTCGGCGGCGACCACGAGGCCGGCATGGATCTCGATTCGCCCGCCGGGCCCTTCGGCGACGAGGCCGGTGACACGGCCCCCGGTTTCGATCAGGCCGCGCGCCTGCGTGGACATCAGGAGATGAAAGTTCGGGAACTTGCGCGCTTCGTCGGCGAGGAAATCGAGCAGGTCCCATTGCGGCATCATCGCCACGAACGGATGGCGGACCGGCAGGTGCGTGAAGTCGGCGATGGGGATCGTCTCGCCGGACAGGGTCAGCGAGATACGCTCGGTCTTCTGGTGCGGCAGGGCGAGGAGACCTTCGGCGAGACCGAGCTCGTGGAAGATTTCCAGCGTGGCAGGATGGATCGTGTCGCCCCGGAAATCGCGCAGGAAATCCGCATGCTTTTCCAGCACGACGACATCCACGCCTTGCCGGGCGAGCAGGTAGCCAAGCATCAGCCCGGCAGGTCCGCCGCCGGAGACGCAGACCTGGTGGGTGCGGTTGTTCATTGGCGCTCCTTCCATCTCGCCCGCGCGGGATTTTCCCCCGCGCGGACAGCGATGTCGAGACCCTATTCCGGCAGGTGAGACGTCATGCGATCTGCGATCTTGCGGGCTTGCTGCTGGCTGCTCGTGACCAGCGTGTCGATGCTGTAGAGGCTGTCGAGATAGGTCTTGTCCAGGTCGCTCAGCTCCGTTGGCCGCGACGCTTCGGCCGCCGATCTGTCGAACAGGTTCAGGATGCTCGGCGCCGTGCCCAGTTCTGCATCCGGATTGATCTGGGCGAGACTGACGAAGGCAATGTAGTCGGCAACTTCGGCCAGCGGCTTGTCGTCGAGGCGCAGCGTGTCGGCGATGATGAAGACCTGGGAGAACGAGTTTCGGGTCGATTTGTCGAGACGGGTTGCCTCCGCCTGGCGGTTTGTGGCCACGCCCTCGAACGTCGCATCGAAACTGGATTCGGAAATCCGTTGTGTCGAGTTCTGGGGAGAGGCGCCGTTGCGGGCATTGAGACCCGTCAATGTCCGGCCGGACCGGTCGGTCACGGTACCGATGTGCCACCAGCGGACGGGCCGGAAGTCATTCATGAAACTGTTGAGCCGCCTGCGGCCAAGCGTGGTTACATAGGGCTCGGGGAAATACTGGAACGTTGCCGGGTCTTGCTTGTTGATGGCATTGGCGAGGCGCGTGCCATCTTCGACAAAGAAGACGCTGATATTGGACTTGCAGCCTTCGCCGCGTACCTTGAGCCCGACTTCCCGGGCCCGGCGCGCGATCTGGTCGGCGACATACTGCGCCTGGTCTTCGGAAAGGCCGGTGACCCTCGGGCAGATCTTCCCGCGCCATCGGCCCATGAGATCCATGTTGTCCGGCGCAATCGCAACCTCTTCGGCATAGGTTGGCGCGAGCGTACGAAGGCTGCCTTCGCGGGCAGACGCGGCGCCGCTGGTCAGGACGGCCGCACTGGCGAGCATCACGGAAACGCGTTTGGTACAGTTCATCTGACTCTCCCGGATTGCATGCAGACGCTAAATCAAAGCGAGCGGGAGGTAAACCTATGCGGGACAAGAACAGGAGGGGGCGGGGCACATAGGAGTTGTTCGCGCTGACCGCAGGACCTGCATTGCGGCTTGATCCCGGAGGCTTCTCCGCGCATCAAGCGCCCCCATGAACATACTCCTTATCGGATCGGGCGGCCGGGAACATGCCCTGGCCTGGAAGATGGCGGCCTCGCCGCTGGTGGATGTGGTGCATTGCGCGCCCGGCAATCCCGGAATGCACGAGATCGGCCCGTGTTTCGACGTCGCGGCCGATGATGTGGCGGGGTTGGTGAAGCTCGCCCTGCAGATCGAGCCGGACCTTGTGGTGATCGGGCCCGAGGCGCCGCTGGCGCTGGGGCTGGCGGACATCCTGCGGGCCCGCGGTTTTGACGTGTTCGGGCCCTCGAAGGCGGCCGCGCAGCTCGAAGCGTCGAAGGCGTTCTCCAAAGGCCGGATGAAGCGGTACGGCGTGCCGACGGCGGCGTATGGCGAGTTTACCGAAGCGGGGCTCGCGAAGGCGTTCCTGCGCATGATGACGGCGCCCTATGTGCTGAAGGCGGACGGGCTGGCGGCGGGCAAGGGCGTGGTGATTGCCGGGACGCTGGAGCAGGCGGACGCCGAGATCGATGAAATGCTGAGCGGCAAGTTCGGGGACGCCTCCGCGACGCTGGTGATCGAGGAATTCATGTACGGCGAAGAGGCGAGCGTGTTCGTCATCACCGACGGCGAGGGCGCGGTCTACCTGCCGGCGGCGCAGGACCACAAACGGGTGGGCGACGGCGATACCGGCCCGAATACCGGCGGCATGGGCGCCTATGCGCCGGCGCCGGTGGTGACCGATGAGGTCATGGCGCGCATCAAGCGCGAGATTTCAGGGCCCATGCTGCGCGGCATGGCGAAGGACGGAATGCCGTATCAGGGCGTGCTGTATATCGGCGTGATGGTGACGCCCGAGGGCCCGAAAGTGGTCGAGTTCAACGCGCGCTTCGGCGACCCCGAATGTCAGGTGCTGATGGCGGGCCTTGCGGGAGACATCGTGCCGGCGATCCTGGCGTCGGCGACCGGCGGGCTGAAAGGCAATGAGGCGGCGTTCGAGTCGCTGCTGGAGCTTGATGGGTTCCGGCCCACCGCGAGCGTCGTGCTCGCCAGTTCAGGCTATCCGGGCAGCTATGCCAGGGGCTCGCTGATCCAGAGTGTGGCCGCCGCCAATAACCTGCCGGGCGTCACGGTGTTTCATGCGGGTACGGATGTTGATCCGGCCGGCGCGCTGGTCGCGGCCGGCGGCCGTGTGCTGAACGTCACCGCCAGCGGCGACAGCCTGCGCGAAGCGGTGGACCGCGCCTATGCGGGCGTTGATGCCATCGACTGGCCGGAAGGCTTCTGCCGCCGCGACATCGGATGGCGGGCGCTTAGTTAGAGCAAACGGCTGACTCCCGGGATCGGCCCATTGATCCAGCAGTCTGCGGACAATGGGCATCAGGCGTCGCTCCGAAGGGCTTGTCGTTCACCGCCATGGTTGAATCAAGTTCGGGCGTCTGTCCAGATCAGGCGTTCGGATCTATCAGAATCTTGATTTCGCTGGGATTTCCCGCGAGGCTGTCGAAGGCGGCTTCGGTATTCGCCAGGGGCTGGCGGCTGGTGATCAGGCGGGCCGCCTTGCGCGGGTGGGCGGCGATCAGGGCGAGGGCGGCGGCGAATTCCTCGGGGCGGTAGGCGAAACTGAACTCCAGCGTCAGTTCACGGAGGATGCCTTCGAGGGGGGAGAGCTTCTCCTCGTGCGGGCACACCCCCGCGACGACAATGTGGCTGTGCGGCGGGGTGCCCTTGATGATCTGATCGATCAGTCCCGGCGCGCCGGTGCACTCGAAGATGTTGGCACCGGGGGGCAGGCCGCGGAAGTCGCGTGCCAGCAGGGGCGACATCGGATGCGGCGTCAGGCCGAGATCATCCCAGTGCGTGAAGGCAGACTCCGTAGCCGGATCAATCACGATATCCGCGCCGAGCGCGGCAGCGGCGGCCCGGCGTTCGGGCGAGAAGTCGGCGGCGAGGATCGGTCCGCGCCCCTGAAGGCTGAGGGACAGGATGACGGCGAGCCCGACCGGGCCGCAACCGATGACGACGTTTGACCCCTTGTTGCGGCTCGCCAGACCGGCCGCGTGCAGGCCCACCGCGAGCGGTTCGGTGAGCGCGGCAAGGTCGGCCGGCACACCTTCCGGAACGCGGAAGCTGCGCACGGCGTCGATACAGGTGAGCGTGGCGAGGCCGCCGCCATGGCCGGGCGAGATGCCGATGGTCTGCGGGCCGTCGTGGGTATGCGTGAACGGCAGGCCGGTGATCAGGTCGCCGGCTTTCAGTTTCGTGTCGGTGCCCGGCGCAATGCCGACGATCTCGGCGGAGAATTCATGGCCGGGAATGATCACCGGCAGGTGTTCGGGCGCCAGGGTCGCGGCGAGGCCGGCGAGCTGCTTGCGCAGGCTGAGATCGCTGCCGCAGATGCCGGTGAAGACCGGCCGGACGAGCAGCTGGCCGGCGGCCGGGGACGGATCGGGCAGGTCGCGGATGGCAATTGTCTGGCCGTGAAGGGTGGCAGCGCGCATGACGGGGGCCTTTGGTTCGCCGGCGGATCAGGCGTGGAGCGCGCTGCTGGGCGCAACTTCGCCGGTCCAGTCGGCGCGCCGCTCGGAGACCGATTTCGCGATCTTTTCCCAGGCCGGCAGAGACTTGGCGAGGAAGTTGATGTTGAAGTTTTCCTGTCCGCGGAACTCCAGCACTTCGACCCCGTCCGGGCCGGGTGTGTAGCGATAGGCCTTGTCGGCGGGCAGGAAGAACCCGTCGCCGGCGCCGAGCGTGTCGGTGCCGAGCTGCAGGGTGCCCGCGACGATGTAATAAAGGCAATCGGCATCGTGCGTATGCAGAGGAAGCGGGAAACCGCTCTTGAACCAGGCATAGGTGAGGCTGAAGCCCGGGCGGGAGAACAGCGTCTTGACGACGTTGCCTTCCGCGAAGCCCGCTTCCAGCGCCCGGGTGATGCCGGCCTCGAACTCGGGGTTCATGCCGACCACTTCCATATGCGCCGTCTCGTCGAGCGTGGGGGCCGTGGACGTCCGGTAAATCTCGTAGCCGGCGGCGGGCGCGGCGTGTGGCGTGAGGCTGGTTTCGCTCATGGTGTTTCCTCCTTGTGCCCGTTTTGGTATGAGGGTCCGCGCGGGGCGGTTCATGCGCCTTCGGGCCCGGCGCAACGCGGCAACTTGCGATCAGCCTAGCCCCAATGGTTAAATAGTCAATATTGACCAATTTTCTTTTCGGGGGTGGTTGACGCTGCGTCGCCAAGCCGTCTTATTCGCGCCATGCCAAGCAAATCGACTTCCCAGACGGTCACCGCTGACGCTGCACGGCGCCGGACACGCCGCGGCGCGGCAACGCGCCAGGCGTTGATCGGCGGCGCAATCCGCTGCCTGCATGCGCTCGGCTATGCCGGCACCTCCATCGAGGCGGTGATGGAAGAAACGGGGATCAGCCGCGGCTCGGTGCTGAACCAGTTTCCGACGCGCATCGCGCTGATGACGGCGGCCATCGAGACGGCCATGCAGGCGATGGTGGAGCACACGCGCAAGCGCGGCGGCGAGATCGAGGATCCCGTCCAGAGGGTGCGCCAGATGTGTGACGTCTTCTGGGAGGCGCAGAACATTCCGGAGGCGGCAACGGTCACGGAAGTCCTGCTGGCGGCGCGGTGGGACGGCGCACTGGCCGAGGCGCTCCGGCCGGTTGCCCGGCGGATCGAAACCGAGATTGATCAGTACACGACAGAACTGGTACTGGCGGCGGGCGTGAACGAGACGCATCTCGACCTCTGCCGGCTGCATGCGCGCATCCTGATCCTCAGCCTGCGTGGTATCACGCTCGAGCTGATGTACGACAAGGAGCGGAGCATCATCCACCGGGCACTGGACCGTATCCGCGAGATGCACCTGACGCAGTGTGATCAGGTTTTGCCGGCTGTCCGCTGATCAGGCCGCCGGTTCGTCCTTGAACCAGACCTCGACCGGGCCCTTGAGCGTCAGGGTCAGGGGATTGCCCTTGCGATCCAGCGCCTTGCCGGCGCTGACCTTGATCCAGCCTTCGGAGACGCAATACTCCTCGACGGTGGTTTTCTCCTCGCCGCGAAAGCGCACGCCGACGCCCCGGATGAGGAGGTCATAGTCATAGTGCGGGCTGCGCGGATTGACGGAGAGGCGGTCAGGAGGGGTATCGGTCATGGCCGGGGGTTTAGCCTTGCCGGGGCCGGCCGATCAAGGGGTTACTTCCCGACAAAGATCGGTGTGCCCTTCGGGACTTTCTCAAGGAAGCCCGCAAGGTCGGCGGACGAGAAGACGATACAGCCGTTGGAGCGGCCGAGCTTGCCGTATTTCTTGAGGTGGTCCGGCTCTGCGTACTCGGCCGAGTGGATGACGATGGCGCGCGAGCGGGCATTGGCGTTGGTCGGGGTGAGCCCGTCGAGACGCAGGGAAAGGCCATGAGCTCCGTGATATTCCTCGGCGGCGCGGTACAATCCTTCCGGGCTGGCCGATGAGCCCGGCACGTCCGAGAAGCTGTCCAGATAGCCGTCATGGTCCTGGTCCGAGCCCTTGCCATGCGCGGTGCGAAAGGCCGTCACGTCGCCGGTTTCGAGGTCGAGCACGAACAGGCGCTCCTTGCTGGAATGCAGGCTGTAATCGACCAGCACCAGCTTGCCTGAATCAAGGCTGTCTCCGTCCCGCGTGTCGAGGGCGGCCACGGCGCGCTCCAGCAGGTCCGGGCGGATCTTTCCGGCCGGATCGAGCGTCTTGGCGTGAACCGGGGAGGCGAACAGCGAAAAACCCAGCAGGATCAGGGTTGCGATACGATACATGCCGGCTGGCTCCTTGTCTGGGGGCGCCGCCGACGTTGCGGCAGGTCTTGGCGCGCGGGGTGGTATCAGTATGGTAGTATAACAATTCCGGCAGAACTTAGGGAGACCGAAATGGCAGAGGCCGCCAACGCACAGGACCTGTATTCCGGCACCAAACCGGTCGTCGAGAGCCACAAGTTCAACGAAGCCAACCTCGCCGCGTGGATGCAGGCCCATGTCGAGGGCTATCAGGGCCCGCTCGAAGTGCGCCAGTTCAAGGGCGGCCAGTCGAATCCGACCTACCAGCTGGTCACGCCCAACAAGAAGTACGTGATGCGCCGCAAGCCGCCGGGCAACCTGCTGCCGAGCGCGCATGCGGTGGACCGGGAATATACGGTCATCAACGCGCTCTATCCGCTGGGCTACCCGGTGGCGCGGCCGTACGGGCTGTGCACGGATGAGAGCGTGGTCGGCACCATGTTCTATGTGATGGACATGGTGGAGGGGCGCATCCTCTGGGACGGCACGCTGCCGGAATATGAGCCCGCCATGCGCCGCAAGATCTATGAAGCCAAGGTCAAGACCTTCGCGGACCTGCACAATGTGGACTGGAAGAAGGCGGGCCTGGAAGGCTTCGGCAAGGAGGGCGACTATGTCGCCCGCCAGATCCATCGCTGGACGAAGCAGTACAAGGCCTCCGAGACCATGCACATTCCGGAGATGGAACAGCTGATCGAGTGGCTGCCGCAGAACATCCCGCCCGGCGACATGACGACCATCGTGCACGGCGATTACCGGCTCGACAACATGGTGCTGCACCCGACCGAGCCGCGCGTCATCGCGGTGCTCGACTGGGAGCTCTGCACGCTGGGTGATCCGATTGCGGACTTTTCCTACCACCTGATGAACTGGGTGATGCCGCCGGGCGATTCCACGCGCGGCTCGATCATGGCGATCCCGGACCTGAAGGCCTGGGGTATCCCGACCATGGAAGAGTATGTCGCGCTGTATTGCGGGCATACCGGCCGCAAGGGCCTGCCGCAGCTGGATTATTACTTCGCCTATAACGCGTTCCGCCTCGCCGGCATCCTGCAGGGCATCATCGGGCGGGTGCGGGACGGCACGGCCAACAGCGCCAACGCCGAATCGAACGCGGCCCGCGTCGTTCCGCTGGCGAAGTTTGCGGCGGACTATGCCCGCCGCGCCGGCATGGAGGGGTGACGGCGCCGGCATCCGGAACGCCGGCCGGTGAGGCTGACCGGCGGTTCCTGTCAGGGCGCCAGCTGTTGCTGCTCGCCCTCGCGGCGGCGGTGGTGACGGCGAACGCCTATTACATCCACCCGATCATCGCGCTGGTCGCGAAGGATTTCGGCGTGTCGCCCTCCGAGATCGGTCTCGTGCCGGCGCTCAACCAGATCGCGCTGGCGGCGGGCATCTTCCTGCTGCTGCCGCTCGGCGACCGGTTCAGCAACCGCCAGCTCGCCATCATCTTTGCGGCAGGCCAGCTCGCCGGCCTCGTCGTCATGGCCTTCGCCACCCATTTCTGGGTCTTCGTCGCCGGGTCCACCTTCCTCGGCTTCTCGACGATCACGCCCTATCTGCTGCCCGCCTACGCGTCGAAACGTGTGGAGCCCGCGCGTCTCGGCGCGGCAACCGCCACGCTGACCACCGGCGTCATCGCGGGCATTCTCGTGGCGCGGGTGGGGGCCGGCTGGATCGGTGAGCATCTCGGCTGGCGCACGGTCTACTATTGCGCGGCCGGCGCGATGCTGATCATCACGCTGCTGCTGCCGCGCCTGATGGAAGGGCGCGACAAGTCGGCCGCAGAGGCGCCGCCGCAAAACTATTTCGCGCTGGTCTTCTCGCTCGTGCCGGTTGTACGGGCGCATCCGGAAGTCCTGCTGTCGGGGACGATCCAGGGGCTCGGCTTCGGCATCTTCCTGTCGGTCTGGCTGGCGCTCGGCCTGCATCTCACCAGCCCGGAGATGGGCTACGGCGCCGACACGGTCGGATACCTAGCCGCCATCTCGCTGCTGAACCTCGCCACCACGCCCCGGCTCGGTGCCTGGGCAGACCGCACCGGCGCGCGGCGCGCGCGCTTTATCATCTCGCTCGTCCAGTTCGTGGCCGTCGGCCTGCTCGGCCTGTTTGGCCACAATCTGTGGCTGCTGCTGGTTCCGCTCGTGCTGTTGAACCTCGTCGGTCCGATGATCGACATCACCGGCCGCATGACCTTCCTGCGCCAGCCTGCCGGTGTGCGCACGCGGCTGATGACTGCCTACATCGTGCTGATGTTTATCGGCGGTGGCATGGCCAGCTGGGGCGCCACCTGGGTCTACGAACACGGCGGCTGGCATGGCACCGCGATGCTCACGCTCGGCCTGTCGGCAATGCTGGTGATCCTGGCATTCGCCGGGATGCGGCTGGACAAACACGCCGCTGAAGCCTGAGATAGTACCAGACCAGAAACAGCCGGGAGAAACTCAGATGAGCGATGTATTGCAGGGTGCGCTGCGCAGCCCGGTCAATCTGCTGACCGAGCAGAAATATGCCGGCCACAAATCGCTGCATGATGATGCCGAAGCCGCGCGCCTCGGCATCAAGGCCGGGCCCATCGAAGGGCCGACGCACTTCTCCCAGTTCGTGCCGCTGCTGGCCGGCGTCTGGGGCAATGACTGGTACGAGCGCGGCTGCTTCTCTGCCCACTTCCTGAACATGGTGTTCGACGGAGAGAAAGTCCGTGCCGAGATCGACAGGCCGGCGCCGGGGGCCACGCGCACGCTCGCCCGCGCCTTCAAGGAAGACGGCACGCCCGTTCTCGAAGCCAGCGCGAGTATCGGGCCGGACCACCGCGAGACGCTGCTGGAAGGCCGCATGAAGGCGCTGCGTCCGGCGGGCGATCTCGTCATCCTCGCGGATCTCAAGGTCGGCATGACCGGCCGCGACAACGAGATTGTCCGCATGGGGCCGGATCAGCACATGGGCGATCTCTATCCCTTCTCGCTGGCCGACAAGCTGAAGGTCATCACCGAGACCGATCCGATGTACGCCGATGCCAAGGCCTCGCCCTGGGGCAAGGCCGTCATCCCGCTTGAAATGATCAGTGTGCTGGGTAATTATTCCAGCCACGGTGCGCGCTTTCCGGTCAAGAACCCGAGCATCGGCCTGTTCGCCGATCTCGAGATCCGGATGATCGACGGTCCGCTTTTCGTCGGCGAGGACTACCTGGTGCGCCGCGAGATCGTTGCCCTGTCGGAATCGCGCCGTGTGGAGAATTACTGGGTGCGGACCAGGTTCTACGATGCCAAAGGCGGGAAACAGCTCGCCGAGATGCTGCTCAATCACGGCGTGATGAAAGCCAGCTACCCCCATTATCCGAAAGAACGGCTGGCCTGACACCGGGGCTCTAGGTAGTTTCCCCGACATACCCTTCGCGTCCGGCTGCGTTAACTGGTATGGTCTGCGGTAATCGTCCAGCAGTCAGGGAGGCTTACATGCAACTTAAGACCGGTAACTGGGTCATTGTGGCAGATGGCGGCCACGCCATCGTGTTCGAGAATGAAGGCACGGCCTCTGCGCCGGAGCTGAAATGCCTGCGCGTCCATGATCTGGACAATCCGCCCACACACGAGCAGGGCCGTGACCAGCCGCCGAGGACGTTCCAGTCGGCCGACGGCCGCCGCTCGGCGCAAGAGGCACCGGACCTGCACCAGATTGCCGAGGACCGGTTCCTGGATCAGATCGTCGAGGATCTTGAGCGTGACGCTGCGGCAGGTGCCTTCAAGGCGATGGTTGTGGTGGCGCCGCCTATCGCGCTCGGACATATCCGCAAGTCCGCCAAGGACGACCTGTCGAAGCGTGTCGTGGCCTGGATCGACAAGGACCTGACGCGCCACCCCGTGCCGGCGATTGCCGAGGCGGTGGTGCGCGCGTTGAAAGACCTGCCCTCCGGCTGATCCCGCTGCCCGGACCTCCTGTCGGATTGCTTCTGGCGCGCGCCGCACTAAGCTCCGGCCAGAATTCCACGGGGAGGGAACTGTCATGTCGAAACTTGCCGCCGCCGCCTTTGCGGCTTTGTCGATGGCCGGTGTGGCCGCAGCGCAGGACGCGGTCATCCACGCTGGCCATGTGCTGGCCGTGCCGGGTGAGGGGTATCTTTCCGAGCAGACGATCCGTGTCGAGGACGGTCGTATCGTCTCGATCACGCCGGGCTACACCGCCTACAAGAAGTACCCGGTGATCGATCTCAAGGCGGCTTATGTACTGCCCGGCCTGATCGACAGCCACGTCCACATCACCAACGAGTTCAGCCCGACCGGCCGGATCAGGGACTTCGAGAATTCGGACGTGGATGCCGCCTTCGACGGCGCCGCCTTCGCGCTCACGACGCTGATGGCCGGCTTCACGGCCGTGCAGGATGTGGGCGGTCCGAACGATGCGGTCTTCGGCCTGCGGGACGCGATTGCGCGCGGCGCCGTGCCCGGCCCGCGCTTGCGCGCTTCCGGCAGCGCCGTGTCGATCACCGGCGGGCACGGGGACATCAACGGCTATTCGTCCCGTGTCATGGCCGCCATGACCGGCTCGTCGATCTGCAACGGGGCCGACGATTGCCGCCGCGCCGTGCGCCAGCAGATCAAGGAAGGCGCCGACGTCATCAAGATCACGGCGACCGGCGGCGTGTTGTCGAACACGGCGGCCGGGCTGGAGCAGCAATTTTCGGACGAGGAGTTGGCGGCCATCGTCGAGGCGGCCCATGCCATGGGCCGGCAGGTGACCGCCCATGCCCACGGCAAGAGCGGCGTCGATGCCGCGCTGCGGGCCGGTGTCGATTCCATTGAGCATGGCTCGTATGTCGATGCGGAGTCGATTGCGCTGTTCAGGGAACACGGCGCCACGCTGGTGCCGACCGTGCTGGCCGGCGCCACAGTCGGCACCTGGGTCAACGAGCCCTGGCTGCCGGCGCCGTCGCGCGCCAAGGCCGCCATCGTTGCCCCGCTCCTGCTGGACATGCTGCGCCGCGCCCGTGAAGGCGGCGTCAACATCGCCTTCGGCACCGATACCGGCGTTTCCCGGCACGGCGACAATGCGAAGGAATTCGCGCTGATGGTCGAGGCCGGCTTCTCACCCGAAGAGGCGATCCGGGCGGCCACTGTGGTTGCGGCCGAACATATCGAAATGTCGAAGGACATCGGTACGCTTGAAGCGGGCAAGTACGCAGACCTGATCGCGGTCACCAAAGATCCGCTGAAGAATATCAGGGAGCTGGAGTCGGTTGATTTCGTGATGAAAGGCGGCGAAATCTACAAGGAACTGAAGTAATACTTGAATTTCCGGGCTGGCGGCGGCGGTTTGTTGCCGCTCCACCCGCCCGGCTCAAGGCTTGCATGGGCTTGTCGGTTAATGGCTGGGCCATCGGCCCTTTTGCTGCGAGACGACACATGGTTGCCTACCGTTCCGGAACAGTTTGCGCGTCAATCCTGACACTTCTGGTGCTGGGAGCGTGCGATGCGCCGCCGCCCGGTGCAGGCCCTGCCGAGGCCGCCGGGGATGAGCAATGCGTCACGCTCGCCGAAGGCCTGTACGAATTCCGCGACGGCCACCTGCTGGCCATTACCGCCGCCCAGGCCAGCCTGTCGACCAGCTCCGGCCCGGAGAAGGACATCCAGTCCGGCTTTGCGGAGATGGGCTTTCCCTGGATGGGACTGAAAATCCGTGGCCGGGTGGCCGCCCTGACCGGCATGGCTCCCAGCCTTGATGCCAAGGCGGCCGCGCTCACGGCGGGTGAGGCCGCACTTGCCCGAACCGTGTCATCCGGGCTCCTGATCGTCGATGGCATATCGGTTGAAGGCGGCGAGCGCGGCGTGGGTGAAGGTCTGGTGGCCCTGGCCGAAACCGGCGCCAGTCTCGCCAGCTGCCAGCGGGCTTTCAATGCGACGATGATCGATCACTCTGTCCTGTTCGAATCCGGAAATGCCCGGATTTCGCCGGCCAGCAGCGGCCTGCTCGATGCGCTCGCGGGCGTCGCCACGCTGTGTCAGGGCTTCGTCACAGAGATCGGCGAGCACACCAGCGCGCGCGGCGGGGATGATTACAATCTCAAGCTCTCGCAGGATCGCGCTGATGCCGTGAAAACGTATCTGATCAGCAAGGGCGTGCCCGAAGACGGCCTGACCTCGGTTGGCTTCGGTGAGACGCGTCCGCTGGATGCGGCCACCACGCCGGAAGCCTACGAACGCAATCGCCGCACCGAGTTCAAGGTCATCGCGCGTTAGAAACTAAGTACAAGGCCCTTCGACGGCGGGATCTTTGCGTCCAGCGTGTCGAGCCAGGCGGTCTCGATCGCGGCAGTGCCCTTTGCCGATTGCGGGGTGAGGTAGGCGGCCGAAGCCTTGTAGAATCCCGCAAGCGCCGCGCCGAGGCGGGCGTTCAGCACGTCCGGACCCAGCGCCTTCGCGCGGTCGGCCGCATAGGTTGGCACAAAAAAGAATTCCGGTTGCGGATCGGGCAGGGCAATCGGCGCGCGGTTGCCTTCCCAGTCCGTCACCCCGATCACGAGGCTGCGCACCAGCCGGTCCCGCAGCGCGTTGTGCACATCGGCGGTCAGCGCTGGCCGGCCGAGGAAATCGACATAGGCGGTGAGGCCGCGGGCATGCAGCCGGTCGGCTTCGTCATAGGTGCACACGCGCGCATACAGGCCAAGGCTTTCAACATAGGCCTTGTTGCCCGCCGAGGTGAGCGCGACCGCCTCGACCTGTCCGCGCTGCTTCAGGCAATGCGCGAGGGCGAGGGCGGTCTTCGACGAGGCGCTCGAAATCACGACCGTTTCGGGTACCGGCTCGCCGGCTTCCATCAGGCAATCGTCGATCATGAACCCGGTGGTGAACAGCGGGCGGAACAGCATCTGCTGCGCTTCCAGTCCGGGGTCATAGCTTGGGTCAGCGCTGGTGAAGATATAGGTGTTGTAGATCGGCGCGAGCCCTTTGCGGCAGGCGGCGCCGTCCATGAAACTTTCCTTGCCGGCGCGCTGCGGCACAACGTCAAAAGATTCAGAAATCGGCAGGTAGCCATAAACGCGCGCGCCTTCGGGGACGCCCTCGGCCTTCGAGTCCACCACGGTCGCAAAGCCCCAGACCGGCACACGGCCATACGCCGGATCGGTCGCCGGGAAAAAATTCCAGTAGCCCATCGCTTCGCCGAAGGTGGCGTAGGTCACGTTATTGGCGGTCAAGGCAAACTGTTCGACCTTCAGGCGCGCCGCGCCATCTGCGAGCGGCCCCGGCGCCGCGTTTGTCCAAACCGTGTCGCGCAGGTCTGCGCGCCGTATCAGAAAGTCTGCCATGAAAGCCGTCCCCTTGGCCTTGAAATCTAGGTTTTGCGCATGAAGGCGCCGATTCGCGCCTGCATATCAGCTCCTACGCCTTCGTTGTTAAGGATTTCCCACTGCAAGCCGCTGTCGATGTCGCGCGCATCCGTCGCTTCAAGGAGACGCTTGTTGGCGGCATGGCTGAAGGGTGAATTGGCGAGGATCTGCCGGGCCATGTCCTCGATGGCGGTGTCGAAGGCCGCGTCCGGCACGACCCTTTCCGCGAGGCCGATGCGGAAGGCTTCGGCGGCGCTGATCATCTCGGCGGTGAACATCAGCCGCTTCGCCGTGGCAATGCCGACGCGGCGGGGCAGGCGCTGGCTCATGCCCCAGATCGGGGTCAGCGCCCATTTCGCATGGGTATCGCCGAAGCGCGCGCTCTCCGCCGCGATGATGAAATCAGCCGCGAGCGCCACTTCCAGCGCGCCGGTATAACAATGCCCGTGCACCGCCGCGATCACCGGCTTGGGCAGCTTCTCCATCAGCCGCAGCGTTTCCGAATGCCACCCGCGCGAGGGCACCTTTTCGCCCTCGGCGATGTCGGCCAGGTCATGCCCGGCCGAGAAACACTTGCCGGCGCCGCGCAGCACGACGCAGCCAACGGAGTCGTCCTTGTAGAGATCACTTACATGATCGCGCAGCGCGCGGAACATGCCGACGGTCAGCGCGTTCAGCTTGTCCGGACGGTTCAGCGTCAGGATGGCAAGGCCGCCGGAGTCCGCCCGCGTGACAAGATCGCCGCTCATTTGCCGAGATCGACCATCAGGGACGAGATGGCGTGCACGAAGTTGTTCGGCGCCAGCGTCATCTCGCCGGTCCATTTCGCATCCGGGAAGCGGGTAAGGATCTGCCGGTAAGCGGCCTCGAGCTGCATGTTCGCGACGCGCTGGCCGAGGCAGACGTGCGGGCCCTGGCCGAAGGAGAGATGTTCCTTGGCGTTCTCGCGCGTGATGTCGAACCGGTTCGGGTCGGCAAACTTTGCCGGGTCGCGGTTGGCGGCAGGATAGTACATCACCACCTTGTCGCCTTCGGACAGTTTCTGCCCGCCGAGCTCTGTATCGCGCGTCACCGTGCGGCGCATGTAGGTCACCGGGGTGACCATGCGGATGGCCTCATGCACGAAGTTCGGGAAGTGGCCGGGCTCGGCCTGCAGCTTCGCCTTCTGGTCCGGGAACTCGGTCAGCAATTTCATCGTGCCCGACAGCGAGTTGCGTGTCGTGTCATTGCCGGCAAACACGATCAGCAGCCACGACCCGTCGAGGAATTCCGGCGACAGCGGCTTGCCGTCGATCTTTACGTTGGCGATGGCGGACAACAGGTCTTCCTTCGGCTCGCGCCGGCGCTCCTCAAGCAAGTGGCGTCCGAACTCGAACATCGCCTGGATTTCGCCCATGAACGCCATGATCTGCTCGGGCGTCACATTGCCGAGACCTTCCTGCTGGGCCTGGTATTGCGAGGACTCGAGGAAGTGCATCCAGTGCACCAGCTTGGGACGGTCCGCCGCCGGCACGCCGAGGATTTCGCACAAGGTGAACAGCGGCAGTTCGGCGGAGAACATCTCCACCATGTCCACAACCGGTCCCTGCTTCGCCATCGCGTCCAGCAATTCGCCGACATAGGCGTCCACCCGCAGTTTCAGCCCGGCCACGAAGCCTGGCCGGAAGAAGTGCATGTGCTCCATCCGCAGCGGTGTGTGATAGGGCCGGTCGAGATTGATCAGGCTGTTCAGCGACGAGGAATGCAGCAGCGGATGGCGCGGCTGGTCCGGCAGGCCGTAGGTCATCAGGATGCCGCCGCGCTGGCTCGAATAGGTCTCCGGGTCGAGCTCGACCTGCTTGACCAGTTCGTAGGGCGTCACCGCCCAGAACCCCGCCGCCACATGCTCCGGGTGCCACATCACCGGCGCCTTGTCGCGCATCGCCGCGAAGGCCTCGTGCGTGTAGCCGCCATGGCGGGAAAACACTTCCGCGTCGGTCAGGTCCACCGGCGGCGCCAGGGGGTAGACCGGTTTTACCTTCGGCGGCGCCGGCGGAACTTCCTGCTGGTAGGTGTCGGTCACATTCTGGAGAGTCATGGCGGGGGGATCACATTTCCTGTTCGATGGGGCGGATCACGATGTCGTTGATGCCCATGTTGCGCGGGCTGGCGATCGCAAACAGGATCGCATTGGCAATGTCCTCGCCCTCGAGGCCCGTGTAGTTGAAGCGCGCACCGATGCCGGCGATCACCGCCGGGTCCTTGATGGACAGGCCAAGCTCGGTGTTCACCTTGCCGGGATAGACGCAGGTGACGCGGATCTTTCCGGCGGTCTCCTTGCGCAGCCCTTCCGAGATCGCCTTCACGGCATGCTTGGTGCCGCTGTAGACCGCCGACGTCGGGTTGGTCATCAATCCGGCTACGGACGATACGTTGATCACATGCCCGTCGCCGCGTGCCAGCATGTGCGTGAGCACCGCGTCGATGCCGTAGAGCACGCCCTTGATGTTGACGTCGATCATCTGGTCCCACTCGGCCACGCGGCGGTTGGCCAGCGGCGAGAGCGGCATGATGCCGGCATTGTTGACGATCACGTCCACCTTGCCGAATGCCTTGATCGTGTCTTCGCCGAGCTTCAACATGTCGGCGTGGTTCGTCACATCGGTCACCCGCCATCTAACATTTCCGCCGATCTCTGCGGCGAGCGCCTTCAGCCGGTCTTCCCGGCGCGCCGCCAACATCACGTCGGCGCCGGCTTCGGCGAGCTTGCGGGCGGTGGCCGCGCCAATTCCGCTTGAGGCCCCCGTCACGATCACAGACTTTCCTGCTGCGGATTGGGGCATCACGTTTCCTCCGGAATTTAGGGGCGTCGCGGATCTTTCCGTCTTGGCTTCAATGTATCCGTGCGCGGCCCCCTGCCAAGGTGTGACTTAGGGGCAGGCGCCTTGCGGGCCGGGCTCGTGTCCATCGGCGCGCCAAGGCTCGCGAGCGCTTCAGCCAGAACGTTCGCGGGCACTTCCTCCACCTGGCCGGGCTTCAGGTCGGCCAGCAGGAAGGGACCATAATTGATACGGATCAACCGGTTGACGGTCAGACCCACCGATTCCAGCGCGCGGCGCACTTCGCGCTTCTTGCCTTCGGAAAGCGTCACGGTCAGCCAGGAGTTCGCGCCCATCTCGCGGTCGAACACCGCGATGATCGGCTGGTACTTCACGCCGTCCACCGTCAGGCCGCTCGCCAGTTCGTCGATCTTCTGCGGCGTCACCGTGCCCTTGGCGCGGGCCCGGTAAGTGCGTTGCAGACCGGAGCGCGGCAGTTCGAGGAAGCGGGCGAGCTCCCCGTCATTGGTCAGCAGAAGCAGACCCTCGGTCGTCAGGTCGAGCCGCCCGACCGTCACCACGCGGGGCAGGGACTTCGGCAACTCGTCGAAGATCGTGCGCCGGCCGGCCGGGTCGTCGGTCGTGGTGATCAGGCCGGAGGGCTTGTGATAGCGCCAGAGGCGGGTGGCGTCCGGCGCCTCGACCGTCTTGCGGCCGACCTTGATGGTTTCCCGCCCGGTCACCTTGAACGCCGCCGAAGTGAGCACCTTACCGTTCACGCTCACCTCGCCGGCCTCGATCATCCGCTCGATCTCGCGGCGTGAGGCCACGCCGGCCCGGGCGAGATACTTGGCGATTCGCTCGCCGCCCTCGCTCCATTCGGCATCGGTGGCCGGGGTTTTCGGGGGGGCAGGTTTCATTGATGCAGTGGGGCGCGCGCCGGAAGGTTTCCGGTTGGGGCGGCCCGTCTCGCGACGCTCCGGCATGGGTTTGGCTTTCTGTCTGGCTTCAGGCGGTGAACTGCAGGAAGGGCGCCGCAATGGCAAGCCCGAGGGCGATTTCGATGCCCATCCAGACCGGCAGGATTTTCGCCTCGCCGCCTTTGCCGCGGTCGAGGCTGATCGAAAACACCCGGCCGATGGCGGCCCCGAACCAGCCCGCCGAGACCGGCAGCAGGGCGGCGAGCGCCATCGCCGGCGGCGCCTGCAGCAGCATCAGCAAGGCCGTCAGGTGCAGCATCAGGAACAGCCCGCCATAGGTGGCGCGGAACTCCGAATACCCGCCCGGCCGCTCCGGGTCAGCCTTCAGGCGCACGATCCCGGCCGCCCAATCCGGCGCAAACAGCCCGCCGAGCCCCAGCGCCGCACCGAACCCGAGCGCCACCAGTGCGATGATTTCGCCAAAGTGCATGGTCTCGATCCCTCTGTGTCCAGACAGGAGACTAGGCCGAAACGGGTGTGGGGGAAGTTAAGCGCCTGGCTTCTTCTGCCGCCGCGCCGCCGGCATCAGGGCCAGGGTCGCATAGAAGGCGAACAGCGTGCAGCTGAACGTGTTCGGGTGCCAGAAGATCAGGCTTTCAGACATCGAGAAAAGGGTCAGCTGCATCAGGCCGAGAAAAATCCACGGTGTCGCCCCGCCCAGCACCGCCAGACCGCTGCGCGCCAGCGCCAGCACGACGAGCACCCCCAGCAGCACCATGCCGGGAAAGCCCAGTGCCAGGCCGGTCTCGATCCAGCTGTTATGGGCGCTCGGCACGATCCATTCGACCTGCACCCGCACATCATAGGACGGCCCGTAGGGCTCCACCCAGAAGGCGCCGAACCCGTACCCTGTCCATGGAACCTCCAGGATCTTGGTCATGCAGGCGTCCCAGATTCCGGTCCGCCCGGTGAAGGTGAGGTCCTTGCCGATCAGGCCGACCGCCTGTTCCGGCGCCAGCCAGACGTAAAGCGCGGCCGCCCCGGCCGCCGTCACCGCCAGGTAAAACACGCCGAGCGCCGCCACCGGCGAACGCCGGCCCAACAGGTAGAGCGCAAACGCCGCCATCGGCAGCGCCAGTGCCAGCAGCGCCGTGCGCGAGGTCGATCCCAGCACCAGCAGCACTGCGACGGCAAACCCGGCCATCCACAGCGTCCGCCAGCGCCGGTCCGCATGGGCCAGCCACGCCAGCACGAGGCCGGCGCGGGCCATTTCCCCGCCCAGCGCGTTCTTCTCGACCATGATGCCTTTCCAGGCGCCGATATGGTCCACATGGTCGATGCCGACCCCCGGCCTGACCATTACGGTGCCCAGATTGAACAGCGCCGCCGCCAGCATCGCCGCGCCGGCCGTCCGCAACGTGTCCAGCCGGTCCTCACGCAAGGCGAGGTAAATGCCGAACAGCGCGGTAAAAGTGACCGCCACGACCCGGCGGGAGGTGACCTCCGGCGCGACCGACCAGATCTGGCTCGCCGCTGTCACCCCGAGCAGCGCAAAGATCGGCCAGGCCGGCACCAGAACGCGCAGCAGCGCGCTGATGCGGGCGCCCAGCGCCAGGATCAGCCCGAAATAGAGTGGATACCACAGCGCCCGGGCGACCGGATTGCCGGCGCCGGTCAGGTCCACAGCCTCCGTGTTGCCGACGGTCAGGAACTTCGCCACTTCCAGCAGCAGCAGCATGCCGGCGAAGATCAATGCCCGGTCCGCCGCCTGAAGGGTGCCCCGCAACAAGGGTACAGGGTCAGTTTCCGTTAGGGAAGGCAGGGGGCTGGCGGTCATCAATCCGTGTCTTCTTGCGCTCGCCAGCCTTGCGCCGGGGAAATGAATTCCGGGTAAATCCTAATCCGGCTTGGCAAAATATTAACCAATTCCCGGCTCTCTTGGACCCTGAGTTTCGCGGTTTCAGGCAGAATCACTGCTCGGCCCGCCCAGCGTTGCGAGGAAGCCGCCCCATGCGCATGAAGATGTTCGCTGCAGAATCTATGGAAGCTGCCAAAGCGAAGATCTTTGCGGAGATGGGCTCTGATGCCGTGATTCTTTCCGAACGCGAAGTCGATGGCGGTGTCGAAGTCCGTGCGGCCATCGACCGGATGGGCGCCGCCGCGATCGGCAATGAACCGGTTTTCCTCCGCGATGCCCGCGCCGGCGGCCATGGCCGGGGCATCGACAATCCGATGTTTGCGCGCGTCCGCGACGCGCTGCTCTGGCACGGCGCCCCGCAGCGGTTTGCCGACCGGGTGGCGCATGAAGGCGCCGGCCGCCTGCCGGGCCAGTTCTCGGCGCCGGAAGACGCGATGGCCGAAGGCCTTGGCCGCATGATCACCTGCGATCCCATTCCGGCGCGCCTCGACCGCGACATCCTCCTCGTCGGCCCGCCCGGCCATGGCCGGACCGCCACCGCCGCCAAGCTCACCCGCCGCGCCTCGGTCGCCCGCGCTGAAATCATCCCGCTCGCCGCCGACCTCGACGGCTCCGGCGCCGGCGCCCAGCTCGCCGCCTATCTCGAACTCGAGCGCGACCAGATCCGCGTCGCCGAAACGCCGGACGCCCTGTTCGCCACCTTGCGCACCCTGCGCGCCGAAAACCGCCGCTGCGTCATCGACCTTCCGGCCATCAACCCCTTCGAAGGCGACGACCTCGCCAGCCTCGCCGATCTCGTCGCCGCCATCCGCGCCGAACCGGTGCTCGTGCTCTCCGCCGAGGGCCACCCGGACGATCTCGCCGAAGCCGCCCGCGCTTTCCAACGCGCCGGGGTCCGCCGCGCCATCCTGACCAAGCTCGATGTCGTCCGCCGCCGGGGCGGCGCCATCGCAGCCCTGACATCTGCGGGCATCGCCTTCTCGCACCTCGCCATCACACCGTTCATCGGTGGCGGCCTGGTGCCGGCGGCGCCTTCGCGGCTCTCCGCGCTTCTCATCGAGGAATCCCGCGGCGATGTCATCGCTCTCAGAGGAGCCGCCTGATCCCATGAGTTTCACCATGCGCCGATCCCAGGACCGTCCCGCCGCGAGGCCCGCACCGCGGGTCACGCCTGCCTCCATCATCGCGGTGGCGAGTGGCAAGGGCGGGGTGGGGAAAACCTTCATTTCGATCACGCTGGCCTCGTCGCTGGCCAAAGCCGGCCGCCGGGTGCTGCTGGTCGACGGCGACCTTGGCCTCGCCAACGTGGACGTCCAGCTCGGCATCGCGCCGGAAACAGACCTTGCCGCCGTCGTGGCCGGCTGGGTCGAACTCGATGACGCGGTCACGCCGGTCGATGGCGGCGCCGGCGGCGGCGGTTTCGATGTGTTGCCGGGCCGGTCGGGTTCCGGTGCGCTCGCCGAACTGCCGCCCGAGGAAGTCGCCCGTCTCGCCGCCGGCCTGTCGGCGCTGGCGCTCCAGTATGACCATCTCGTGCTCGACCTCGGTGCCGGCATCGAAGCCAACTGCATGCGCCTCGCCCGCGCCGGCGACAAGGCGCTGGTCGTGATCACCGATGACCCCGCCTCGATGACCGACGCCTATGCCTTCATCAAGGTGCTGCGCGGCTATGCGCCGAATGTCGAACCCATCATCTGTATCAACCAGGCCGACACCCGCGCAGCGGGCCAGCGAACCTATGAAGCGATCGCGCGCGCCTGTGCCACTTTCCTCGGCTTCCGTCCAAGACATGCGGGAACCGTAATGCGCGATCCGAAGGTTCGCGATGCGATCCGGTGCCAGCGAACGCTGATCTCCACCGATCCACAGGCCCAGCCGGTGCAGGATGTGATGGCTGTCGCCCAAACCCTTCTGGGCGAAGGGCAACCTGCCGCGGTGGGTTTATGATCCGTGTTGGGATTAGTGAATAAATCGTCAGTATCCGTACACCTCATTAACTTGTTAACAAGATTGAGGCGTTAGGATTCACAAGTGTTAACAATCGGGCTAAACCAGCCTCAAGTGATTCGGGAGACGAGCGATGCGCGTCCTATTGATTGAAGATGATCGGGCACTGGCACGCTCCATTGAGCTGATGCTGAAGGCCGCAGGATTCAACGTCTATATGACGGACCTCGGCGAAGACGGTGTCGATCTCGGCAAGGTCTACGAGTACGACATGATCCTTCTGGACCTGTCGTTGCCGGACATCTCCGGCTTTGAGGTCCTGAAACAGCTGCGCATGAGCCGCGTCAACACGCCGGTGATGATCCTGTCGGGCAACCCGGACATCGAGGCGAAGGTGAAAACCCTCGGTTACGGCGCTGACGACTACCTTACCAAGCCGTTCAACAAGGACGAGCTGATCGCCCGCATCACCGCCATCGTGCGCCGCTCGAAAGGCCATGCCGAAAGCGTGATCCGCACCGGTGAAATCGTCGTCAACCTCGACGCCAAGACGGTCGAAGTGGAAGGCGAGCGCGTCCACCTGACCGGCAAGGAATACGCGATGTTCGAGCTGCTCTCGCTGCGCAAGGGCACGACGCTGACCAAGGAAATGTTCCTCAACCACCTGTATGGCGGCATGGACGAACCGGAACTCAAGATCATCGACGTGTTCATCTGCAAGCTCCGCAAGAAGCTGCAGCAGGCAACCGCCGGCAACCACTATATCGAGACCGTCTGGGGCCGCGGCTATGTGCTGCGCGATCCGCGCCCGAGCCAGAAGACGAACGAAATCGAAGAAGCCGCCTGAGGCGATCTTTACGGCTGCAATACCAGACGCCCCGGCCCCTGCGCCGGGGCGTTTTCATGTCCGCTGCAAGAGCGAACGGTGCGGGCTCATTCCAATCCCCGGGGTTCTAACTTCCGCTCACCCCCGCGCAGGCGGGGGTCTCGCGAGGCGCTTGCCTCACCCGGTCCCCGCCTGCGCGGGGACGAGCGGAAAGGAAGAAGCAAAGTAGTCCCTCTTCTCAAGGGCCTGCGGAGAGAGTGTGCCAATTCCCGAGACGCGAGCAAACCGGCCGGGCCTCGCCGCGTCCGCCTGCGTTACTTGCGCCGTCGCGCTTCGTCCGTACCCTGACGGGCGAGGGCGTCGGCGCGTTCGTTGCCGGGGTCGCCGTCATGGCCCTTCACCCATTTCCAGGTGATCTCGTGCCGGGCGCAGGCCTCTTCCATTGCCATCCACAGGTCCTGGTTTTTCACAGGTTTCTTGTCGGCGGTTTTCCAGCCATTGCGTTTCCAGCCCTTGATCCACTTGGTCAGGCCGTCCTTCACATAGGTGGAATCCACGTTCAGCGTCACCTTAGACGGCCGCTTCAGCGCGCCCAGCGCTTCGATCACGGCCATCATTTCCATGCGGTTGTTGGTGGTCGCCGGGTCGCCGCCGAAAAGTTCCTTCTCGTGGCCGTTCCAGCGGATCAGCGCGCCCCAGCCGCCCGGGCCAGGATTGCCGCTGCAGGCGCCGTCTGTCCAGATTTCGATTCTGTCGGTCATGCCCGCGAGGTGGCCCGCTTCGCCGGGAGCGTCAAGCCGGTCCGAAGACGTTGACGTCCACGTCCGTCAGCTGACGCGCCGGGGCGACGATGGCGTGCAGCAGGAATCCGCAGAAAGCCCCCGCGATGGCGCCGACCAGGCTGCCCGCCACCAGCGCGCCGGCCGCCGATTCCGCTCCGCCGAACCAGCCGAACACGAATGTCGTGCTGCCAACCAGGATGGCGCCCCAGATCCCACCCCAGCGCAGGTAAGGCTTGATCGCGGTAATCCCCTTGTGCGGAAACCGACCGATTGACAGGCCGAGCGCCAGCGCGGCGGCAGGCACCGTGATGAAAAAGAGGAAGAAGTTCAGCGACGCAAGTTGCAAGGCCATCTGCGCGCCGCCGAGAAATCCGCTTTCGCCGACGCCAAGCGGGCTACCCATGATGCCAAAGGCTAGCAGCATCAGCCACTTGAAGACAAAGCCCATCAGCGTCACGCTGAGGCATGCGGCAAAGGATGAAACCAGCAGCGCCAGCCGGATCCGCTTCACCCGCTTCGGCCGCGGCGTCGTCGCGTAGGCGGGGAGTGTGTCGTCCGCCCTTCCGGGTTCGCCGGGCATGACGGGCTATCTCACCTCCGCCGCCGCAAAGGCATTGAGGATCGGCGCCAGCGCCGAGACGTCCCGATCATCCGTACCCTGAAAGATGCCGGCCAGCAGGGCGTCTGCGCCGGTATCGTGGCAGGCGATCAGTTCGATCTCGTCGCCCACGACGACGCCGGGACTGGCGATCCAGCCGTCCGGCAACCCGGTCGGGGTCACGTCCCGCATGGCCGGATCATCAAACGAGGCGATCATTTCGCTGCAGGTATAGCCGCCGGCCACCAGCACCTCGACCGAAACTTCCGGCAGGGTCGGCAGCAAGCGGTTCAGCATGTCCGTCTCTGCGTCGCCGTCCGATGCGAGCAGCCAGAGGTATCCGTCGTCCGGCAGGTCCACGTCGAGGCCCGCTTTCGGTAGGTGGACGCGGCGTGCAGGCGTGCCTTCGCCGCGCGCCTTCACCTCGGGGCGGCGCGTCGGCTGGATGTCGCCGAAGCGGTTTGCGGAATAGGCGCGCGAGGCGGCGGCCAGCACGGCGGAAGCGCGTACGCTGGTCATCAGCGCCGGGTAGGCCAGCGTCTCGGGCTGGTCCACCATGAAGTGTTGCAGCAGCAGCGCCTCACCATCGGCGTTCTCGCGGCAGAGCGCGGCGGCGGGCCGGCGGCCAAGGTCGTTCTCGAAATCGAACACGCCGTTCAGCACGGACCACTGCTCACCCCACAGCGTTTCGCTGAAGATGACCGGCGCGGCATGGCTCATCTGGGCGAGCAGGTTGGCGCAGCCGCCGGCATTGAAATAGCCGAGCTGGATCCAGTTGCCGGCGACCAGCGCCCCGGTCGCGGGGTCAAATTCGTCGATCACGTCGCGGGTGTCGAACAGGTCGCCCGCCGCATTGAGCGCCCAGCTGCCGCTGAGCTTGTAGGGCTGGCCCTGGGTGACCGGCAGGTCGATGATCAGGCCGGAGGTGGGCAATTGCACCGCGCCGCCCGTCACGCTGATCGGCTCGGCCAGGGCGAAAGGCGCCTGCGCCATCGCCAGTACAGTTGCCGCCGCAAGAAAGCTGCGCCGAAACCCGGTCATGTTACCCATCTATACCCCCTGAAGTCCGTACTCGGCTGCCTTGGTAGTCCTGAGATGGAACGCGAGACGCGCGGCATATTCAAGGGGGTTCTTGGGCCGGACCAAGGCACCGGGGGGTGTCGAGGTCCAGTCCGCCAGCCGCGTCAGGAAGAAGCGCATGGCCGAGCCGAGGCAAAGCACAGGCAGGGCGTCGCGCTCCGGACCGCTCAGCGGACGCACGGACTGGTAGCCCGCGATCAGCGCGGCGCCCTTCGAATAGTTGTATTCAAGGCCCGAGGCATCGCTCGCATGGCCTTCGTCGAAAGCCCAGGAATTGAGGCACACGGCGAGGTCATAGGCGAGCGCGTCCGTGCAGGCGAAGTAGAAGTCGATGGCGCCGGAGAAGGTGTCGCCCAGGAAGAAGGCATTGTCCGGAAACAGGTCGGCATGGATGGTGCCGCGCGGCAGATGGCCATCGAAGGCCGGCGACGTGTCCAGCGCGGCGAAGCAGGCTTCGACGAGCGGGGACAGGCCCGGTTGCAAGGCTTCAGCCGCCTCCGCCCGGCCCGCCCAGAGCGGCGCCCAGGCCTTTGGCCCCAGCGAATTCTCGCGCGTCATCGCAAAGTCCGCGAGGGCGAGGTGCATCCGCGCCAGGCCTTCGCCCAGCCCCCGGCACTGGCGCACATTCGGCCGCCGGGGCGACAGGCCTTCGAGGAAAGTGACGATCACCGCCGGGCGGCCTTCCAGCGTGCGCAGCGCTTCTCCGTCGCGGCCCATCACCGGCTGCGGGCAGGGATAGCCCTTGCCGGCCAGATGCTGTTTCAGCCCGATGAAGTAGGGCAGCTCGGCGGCATTCACCCGTTTCTCGAACAGGGTCAGGATGAACCGGCCCTTCTCCGTCTCAAGGTAATAGTTCGAGTTCTCCACGCCTTCGGCAATGCCCTTGAACGAAAGGGCCGCGCCGAGGTCGTAGGCGGCCAGAAAGGCCGACAGCGCCTCATCGGAAACTTGGGTGTAAACCGCCATCGGCGGCGGGCTTACGCAGTTTTCGACAGCATGTCACGCGTCAGCGTCTTGCCCGCCAGCAGGTAGTGGAGGGCGGCCCAGCCATACAGCGTGGCGAAGATCACGATCGTCCATTGCAGGCCCTTCGCATTGGCCGAGGTGCAGGCGGCGATCTGGTCCGGGCCGAGACCGGCTGCAGCCTTGCAGATGTCGAGCGTGACACCAACGTCGGCGCCGGCCAGCAGCATCGACTTGAGGAAAGTGGACAGCATGCCCGCCAGGGTCGGGCCGAGGCCGATGCCGATCAGGTTCACGGCGAACAGGGTGATCGAAACGGCGGTCGCCCGGGTCCGGCTGTCGACCACGCCGGTCGAGACGGCATACATCGGGCCGAGGTAGAAATAGTGCAGCGTCGCCGCCAGCATCAGCGGCGGCAGCATCAGCGGCACGCTCGGCGCCATATAGCCCATCCAGTAGAGCGGGACCGACAGGCCCATGCCGAGGGCCGGCATCCACGACAGCGCGGTCTTGAACCGCTTCGCCAGCTTGTCGGCGAGGAAGCCGGACAGGAACACGCCGAGCGCCGCCATCAGGCCCAGCACCAGCGAGAAGATCAGCGCCGCTTCGGTCAGCGTCAGATGGTGGGTGCGCAGCAGGAAGGAGGTCGAGAAAGCGGCGATGCCGTAGCCGGCAAAAGAGGCAATCGAAGCGCCGATGACGACGTGCACATAGGTCGGCTTGCGCATCAGGCCGCCGAGGGCGGAGAGGAAGGCTTCGGGCGGGCCCTTGCGGTCGGCGCCCGGCGGATCGCTGTAGCCGCGCGGCGGCTCCTTCACGGTGAAGGCCAGGATCGCTGCGAAGAGCACGCCGGGCAATCCGACCGCCACGAAGGCGATGCGCCAGCCTTCAACGTTTTCCCAGGCAATCAGGTTCTGCGCCCAGGTCCAGCCCCAGGCGCCGAACAGGGCGTGGACATTGTGCCCGGTGACGTAGTCGTTGATCGGACCCGCCGAGAGGCCCGCCATCATGCCGCCGAGCGGTACGCCGAGCGCGTAGATCGAGGCGGCGGTCGCGCGGCTGGTGGGCTTGAAATAGTCCGCGATCACCGATTGCGCGGGAGGCGTGCAACCAGCCTCACCCACCCCGACCAGAAGACGGAAGATGAACATGGTGATGAAGCTCGTGGCGAAGCCGCAGAGCACGGTCATCAGGCTCCACAGCGACAGCGAGATGACGATGATCAGCATCCGGCTCTTGCGTTCGGCAATGCGCGCAATCGGAATGCCAAGGGTCGTGTAGAAGATCGCGAAGGCAAGCCCGCCCAGCAGGCCCATATGCCAGTCTTCGAGTTTCAGCGACACTTTCATCGGTTCCGTCAGGATCGCGAAGATCGAACGGTCGATGAAGTTGAAGATGTAAACAACGAGCAGCGAAGAGAGCACATAGCCGCGGTAAAGCGGTGTCCTGAAACCGGTCTGGTATCCCGGCAGGGCTTCGGCAGTTGTCTGGCCAGGGGTGGCGGCGTCGGTCATGCGGGTCTCCACGGTCAGTCAGGCAAGGGCGAGGGGGATCAGGTGGCGGGCGTCCAGCGGTCCTTCTGGTAGGTTCGCGCAGCGAGGAAATAGAACGTCGCGGCGATCACGAAGAACAGCACCGTGGCGACCATCGACTGGCGCAGCCCTTCGGCATAGGCGGAGCAGAGCGCCGGGCCGTTGACGCCGAGCTCTTCCACATTGGCGGCGCAGAGGCCCGGATTGAACGTGGCGAAGGCGTCCTCGAGTCCGGCTTTCTTGACCATGCCGGCCATGAACGCACTGCTCATCATGCCAGTGAACAGCGGGCCGACCCCGTTGCCGATGAGGCTGATGATCAGCAGCATCACCGAGACGGTCGTGGCGCGCGAGCGCGGGCTGACGATCGAGGTCGATACCGTATATTGGGCGCCGAGGTAGGCGTAGTGCGCAATGGCGGCGACGATCCACAGCCCGAAGGCCATGGGCAGGGTCGGCGCCAGGAAGGCGAACACGTAGGCCGGCACCGCGATCAGCAGGCCGACACCCGGCAACCAGGCGGCGACCGAGGGAAAACGGGGCGCCAGACGCTCTGACAGGAAGCCGCCCGCAAAGGTGCCGAATGCCGCCACGGCGGCCAGCGGCGCGCCATAGAGCATGGCCGCATCGCGCACGTTGACCCCGTGGACGCGTTGCAGGAACGGCGCCTGGAAGCTGATCAGCCCATAGCCGACGAAGGCCACGAAGGCGGCGCCGAGCGACAGGGTCCAGAAGGTCGGCTTGGCGCCGAATTCCTTGAAGGCCTCGAAGAAGCCGGCCTTTTCCGGGTTGGCCGATTTGGGATCGGAGAAGCCGCGCGGCGGCTCGCGGGCGGTGAGCCAGAGCACAAGCGCGACGATCAGGCCCGGCGCGCCGACGATGACGAAGACAAGGCGCCAGCCTTCCACTTCTGACCAGTTGATACCGGACATCAGGCCGCCAAGTCCGATGGCATTCATCCAGCCGCCGAAGGTCTCGCCCTTGAGGCTGGCCAGCTGGCCACCGAAAAGCTGGGCGAGCACGCCGCCGAGCGTGACGCCCATCGAATAAATGCCGATCGCGTTGGCGCGGCTCTTGGGCGGATAGTAGTCGGTGATGATCGAATTGGCAGGCGGCGTGCAGCCGGCCTCGCCGATAGCGACGCCGACGCGGAACAGCAGCAGCCAGACGAAGCTGGCCGCAAGGCCGCAGAACAGCGTCATCAGCGACCAGATGATCACGCAGAGCGAAATGATCATCACGCGGTTGCCCCGGTCCGCCCACATCGCGATCGGGATGCCCATCAGCGCATAGAAGAGGGCAAAGGGCGGGCCGGTCAGCAGGCCCCACTGGCCGTCAGAGAGGTTGAAGGTGTTGATGATCGGCTGCGCGACGACCGTGATCACGGTGCGGTCGATGAAATTCAGCGTGTAGATCAGTGTGAGCGCGACCAGCACATAGGAACGGTACGCCTTGGTACCGTAACCGGTGATGTGTCCGTTCGCGCTGTCAGCCGCAGCCGCAGTGGCCGTCATTGTGTCGCCTCCCAGGGAAAACGCGCTTCTGGCGGCGCGCTCGATGATGCGCGACGGTAACGTGGCTGCGCCGCCCTGCAAGCCTTATCGTCAGGTCAGGCAGGCCGATGGGAAAATTCGCGCGTGGCGCGCATTGAAACCGGCACGGGCGGGACGGAGACGCCTGCCTCGACCACCCGCTTCAATGCGTCCCTGGCCGGCCGGAGGGCGGCATTCTGTTTTCAGACCTGGACACAGTTTCAATCCGGAACGCAAGCGGCGCGCCGGCCGTGAACGCCGAGGCCGTTTCAGATCAGGCCGGATGAGCGGAAGCTGACGACGCCGGCGGTGCCCACGATCAGGTGGTCGTGCACGGTGATGTCGAAGGGTTGCAGCACGTCGATGATCTCTCGGGTGATGTCGATATCGGCGCGCGAGGGCTTCGGGTCGCCGGAGGGGTGATTGTGCACGAGGATGAGGCTGGAACACTGGACCTCCAGCGCGCGCCGGGCAATCTCGCGCGGATAGACCGGCGCGTGATCGACCGTGCCGCGCCCCATGATTTCATCCGTGATCAGTTGGTTCTTGCGGTCGAGGAAGAGAACGCGGAACTGCTCGCGGGCCTCGTGCTGGATTTCGCGGCGGACATATTCGACCAGCGCCGACCAGGAGGAGATCGCCTCGCGGGCCTTGATCTCCTCGCGGGCGGCGCGCGAGTTGAGCTCGGCGATGGCCTTCAGGTAGGCGGCGACCGTTTCGCCGACGCCGTCCACCTTCACCATCTCTTCGGCCGGCGCGGCGAGGAGGGCGGAGAGCGTCCTGAACTTCGCCTGAAGCGCCTTGGCGATGGGCTTCACGTCCCGGCGGGGGATGAAGGCCATCAGCAGGACTTCGAGGATTTCGTAATCGTCGAGCGCCCCGGCGCCGCGGTTCAGCAGCTTGGTCCGCAGCCGCTCCCGGTGGCCGCTCCAGTGCGGCGCGGCGTCCGTCGCATCGCCTGCGAACCCGAACGCACCGCTCGCTTCCTTGAAGCCGGGGGAAGAGGAGGCGCGCTTCATTTGAACGTGTGCTGCCAGATGCGCGCTTCGAGGTTTCGGGACACGCCCGAGTAGAGTGTGCCGTTGCGCCTGGAAGCGAGGATGTAGACCGACGCGTAGAGCATGCGGGAACATTACAAGAACATTTTGACTCGTCAAGCCGGTGAGACTGGAATTCTAGGTCGCAGCTTTGCGCAGGCGTTTGAGTTCTTCGATCAGCCGGGCGCGGTCATAGCCGGCATAGGCGCCGATGCCGTTGATCTGGATCTTCACGTGCTTGTGGTCGAGCTTGGCGGCAAATTTTCCGTCCGGGCCGACGGCGAAGATCGTCGGATAATATTCTTGGAAATAGGCCTCCGCGCCGGCCGAGCGGATCACCTCGTCGGCGCCGGGGGCGAAGTCGTCCTCGATGTGCACGACCACGTAATTGTCGGCGACATAGCGCACCAGCGCGAGGGCGCCGGCGCTGACATCGCCGCGTTTCTTCGCGGTGATGTGATCGAATCGGCCGGTGGCGCCTTTCAGGTGGGCGTCGAACGTGTGGCACCAGCCGCACCATTCGGCGCCGATGATGACGAGCAGCGTCTTGTTCCCGGCGCGGGCCTTGTCCAGCGCGGCCGAGTAGATCGCGAACTGGTCCGAGCACTGATCATAGCTGCGGGCGCGCCCGTCGCGGCAATCAGGGTCCAGCGAAAGCGGATAGGTCACCACGCCGCGCGCGGCTTCGGCGATGGCGGCCTCCGGCACAGTTGGTGCGCCGGTTTTCCCCGAACAGGCTGAGACGAGCAGGAGAAGCGCGGCCGCAACGACCGGGAGACGCATCAGGGGCGAACCTTGTGGGGCTCATGCCAGCCCTTCGGCGAGGCCGAGAAAATCTCGACACCGGTTTCGGTCACGCCGCACGAATGCTCGAACTGGGCGGACAGCTGGCGGTCGCGCGTCACGGCGGTCCAGCCATCCGGCAGGATGGCAGCGTCCTTGCGGCCGAGGTTCAGCATCGGCTCGATGGTGAAGAACATGCCGGGCTTCAGCTCAGGGCCCGTTCCGTAGGCGGACGAGTGAACCACGTTCGGCTCGTCATGGAACAGGCGGCCGAGGCCGTGTCCGCAGAAATCATCCACCACCGCGTAGCGGTTGAGGCGTGCAACTTCGCTGATCGCGCCGCCGATATCGCCGAACCGGTTGCCGGGCTTCACCTGCGCGATGCCGGCCATCATGGCTTCATAGGTCACTTCCATCAGCCGCTCGGCCTTGCGCTTGACCTCGCCGACGCCGAACATCCGGCTATGATCGCCGTGCCAGCCGTCGAGGATCAGCGTCACGTCGATATTGGCAATGTCGCCGTCTTTCAGCGCCTTCGGGCCGGGAATGCCGTGGCAGATGACATGGTTGACCGAGATGCACGAGGCATGGCGATAGCCCCGGTAACCGATGGTGGCCGAGGTCGCGCCATGGTCTTGCACGAACTCGAAGACGCGCCGGTCGAGATACTCGGTCGTCGCGCCGGGTTTGACCTCGGTGACGAGCATATCGAGGCATTCGGCGACGAGCCGGCCAGCGCGGCGCATGCCTTCGAAGCCTTCGGCGTCGTGAATGCGGATTTCGCCCGTACGCAGGGGCAGGAGGAGGTCTGTGTCTGTCATCTTTGCAATATCGCAGCGAAAGGGTGAAATTTCCACCCCCCAATGACCCTTTCTCGCCGCCGTGTGCCGTGGCAGAGGGGAGGACATGACACACCAGCCCACCGCCGCCGTCCTGCTGATCGGGGACGAACTCCTCTCGGGACGCACCCGCGACATAAATCTCCAGCAGATCGCGCAGTTCCTCGAGCCGCTGGGAATACCGGTGCTCGAGGCGCGCACCGTGCCGGACATCCAGGACGAGATCGTCGCGGCGGTGAACGCCCTGCGTGCGAAGTACACCTACGTCTTTACCACCGGCGGCATCGGCCCGACGCATGACGACATCACGGCAGACGCCATTGCGGCGGCCTTCGGGGTGGGCATTTCGGAACACCCGGACGCCCTGCGCGACATGGCCGCCCGCTACGCCGCCATGAACACCGAGTTCACCGCGCCGCGCCGCCGCATGGCCCGTGTGCCGCATGGGGCGAGCCTGGTGGCCAATCCCGTCTCCGGCGCCCCGGGCTTCCAGATGGAAAACGTGTTCACCCTCGCCGGCGTCCCGCAGATTGCCCGCGCGATGCTGGAGGATATCGGCCCGCGTCTCCGGTCCGGCGCGGTGGTGCACAAGGTGACCGTGCGCGGCAAGGGACTGCGCGAAGGCGATCTGGCCGAAGCCCTCGGGCAGATCGCGCAGGACTCGCCGGGCGTCGGGATCGGGTCCTATCCCTGGTACGGCGCAATTGACGATCACGGCGTGGCGCTTGTTGCCCGTTCGACCGACCCGGCGGCGCTCGCCGTTGTCCAGTCCCGCCTCGAAGCCCTCGCCCGCAGCCTGGGCGCAATTCCGGAGATCCAGTGATGAACCTGATTACCCGCACGCCGGTCCTCTGGACGCTCTTTGTGCTGACGGTTGTAATCACCGCCGCCTTCCTCGCGCTCGCGCCGGCGGTCGGCGGCCAGTTCCTGGACATGACCTCGGCGCCCGCCGATACGCGGGCGGCGTATGACGCGATGAGCCCCGGTCAGCGCACCGCGCATTTCTGGATCACGGTCCTGCTCGACACGGCCTATCCCTTGTCCTTCGGTCTCTTCTTTGCCGGCATGGCCTGGCGTTTCTTCGGCAAGTGGGGCCCGCTCGCGGCGATCCCCGGATTTGCCGTGCTGATCGTCGATCTCACCGAGAACACGTTGCAGGCGATCACGCTGTCGGGCGCTGCCTATGTGCTGGAGCCGAAGGCCTGGGTGACGCCGCTGAAGATGAACCTGTTCTGGGCCGCAGCCCTGATCGCACTGGTGGCGGCGGGCATTGCGCTTTACCGCCTCGTTGCGAAGAAACGCACCTGATACATTCCGGAGGAAACCCCATGTCTGAACCCATCGTCCTGATCGAACGCCACGGCGCCGTTGCCCTCGTCACGCTGAACCGCCCGGACGCGCTGAACGCGCTCAACCGCGCGCTGCGGGCCGAGATCGTGCGTGTGTTCAACGAGTTGAAGGAAGACGAAGACATCCGCGCCGTCGTGCTGACCGGGGCAGGGCGCGCCTTCACCGCCGGCATCGACCTCAAGGAAGCCGGCCAGACCGGCTTCGCCCTCGGCGCGGATGAAGACTCCAAGGCGATCAACATGGCCGCCGCGCTGGCCGCCTATCCCTGGCCGATCATCGGCGCGATCAACGGCTTTGCCATCACCGGCGGCTTCGAACTGGCCCTGATGTGCGATGTGCTGCTCGCCTCCGAACACGCGAAGTTCGCCGACACCCATGCCCGCGTCGGCATCGTGCCGGGCTGGGGCCTGTCGCAGAAACTCTCGCGCCTGATCGGCATCAGCCGCGCCAAGGAACTCTCTTTCACCGGCAACTTCCTCGATGCGCACACGGCGGAGCAGTGGGGCCTCGTCAACCGCGTCTACGCGGCGGCAGACCTCGTGCCTGCGGCGCTCAAGCTCGCCGCAGAAATGACCGGCACGCAGCCGGACCTGCTGAAGACATACAAGGCCCTGATCGATGACGGCTTCGGCATGACTTTCGCCGCCGCCTTGAAGGAAGAAGTCAAACGCTCGATCGAACACTCATCGTCCGTCTCGGCGGAATCGGTCGAGGAAGCCCGCAAGCAGGTGACGGCGCGAGGCCGGGACCAGCAGGGCTGAATCGACCATTGACATGTCCAAAATAGACCTATAAATGTCTCCAAGAAACATAAAGAGGTTTAAAATGGACATTATTGGGTTTTGGAATAACAAAGGTGGCACAGGCAAAACAAGCTTGGCATTCCAATCGATCTGTCAGTACGCGCACGACAACCCGAGCGTTCGCGTTCTAGTAATCGACGTGTGTCCGCAGGCCAATCTATCGGAATTGTTCCTTGGAGGACTTGAGGGTAACGGCGGTAAAAACCTGCTGTCCGTACAAGGGCAGACGCCGAGGTGTAGTGTTGGTGGATACTTCCAACTCAGACTTCCTCGCCCCTATGACGCAGGAGATTTCTCGTCGTCCAACTTCATTGCCAATCCTGCACGTTACAACCAACAGATCCCAAAAAACATTGACCTAGTGCCGGGCGACCCTTTGCTTGAGCTGCAGGCAAACGCCATGTCTACTTTGGCGAACAATCAAATTCCCGGCACCAATACTTGGATAAAGATCGTCAGCTGGCTGAAGGACTTTTTAGCCGGCATCGAAGAAGATTACGACGTGGTCTTCATCGATATGAACCCAAGCTTCTCAATCTACACCCAAGTGGCATTGGCAAGTTGTAACAAACTGGTCTTGCCTGTCATGGCAGATGACTCGTCACGTCGCGCAATTCAGAATGCGTTCTCGCTGATATTTGGTTTGAAGCTTCCGTCAGAGATATATGCACAGCATATGTTCTCGACCAAGATCGTCGAGGGCGGTTTGGTGCTGCCGAAGATTCACTTGATAGTTAAGAACCGCATCACCCAGTACATGGGACCTGCGTCAGGTTATGCGGCCGTGTTGGCGTCTATAGACGACGATTTGAGATCTGTCGTCAGATCGCATCCTCAATATTTTACGTTTGGCGATGTTGATGATGGAATAGTGGAAGTTCGCGATTTTCAAAGCACGGGCGTGGTAGCTTTTGCCAGAGGAGCGCCATTCTTTGCCATGTCTCCTGGAAAGTTGACGGTCGGGGACAAACGCATAGCGATTGACCGCGCGCAGCGTGATGAACGTGCAAAGGAAATGAAGATTATGGCAAGTATGCTTTAGACGTGAATAGCAGCTCGGCATTGTGCTCTATGAGCGTGTCGGGATCGTTTTCATTCGTCAAACCGCAGGCGGGTTAACACCTGTGCCGCTACGGCAGGTCCGGCCCCCGGTTGCGTCTGCCCCCGCGCCCGGCCTATCACCGTGCCAGCGAAAAATCTGGGAGACCGCCATGCGCGACGTTGTGATCTGTGAGCCTGTCCGGACAGCGGTGGGTGGATTTGGTGGGGTGTACCGCGATGTGCACGCGCACGTGCTGGGCGCAACGGTTGTGGCCGGGCTGATGGAACGCACGAAGCTGCCCGGCGACAAGGTCGAAGATGTCATCTTCGCGCAGTGTTATTCCTCGATGGATGCGCCCGCGCTCGGGCGGGTCGTGGCCCTCGATGCGGGCTTGCCGGTCGAAGTCACCGGCATGCAGATCGACCGGCGCTGCGGCTCCGGTCTGCAGGCCATCATCAATGCGACGATGCAGGTCGCGACCGGCGCGATGGACTGCGTGATCGCGGGCGGCGCTGAATCGATGAGCAATGCGCCGTTCTATTCCACCGGCCTGCGCTGGGGGCTTGGCCAGGGCAACATGACCATCAATGACGGCCTCGTGAACGGCCGCGTCACGGCCGGCGGGAAGAACTTCCCGGTGCCGGGCGGCATGCTCGAAACCGCCGAGAACCTGCGCCGCGACTACCAGATTACCCGCGCCGCGCAGGACGAGTTTGCCGCCGCCAGCCATGCGAAGGCTGTGGCTGCGCAGACCGGCGGCGTGTTCGACGCGGAGATCATCCCGGTCACCGTGCCAGGCCGCAAGGGCGACACGGTCGTCACGAAGGACGAACATCCGCGTGCGGATTCAACCGTCGAAGTGCTCGGCAAGCTGAGGGCCATCCGGCTGAAGCAGGATCCCGACGCGACCGTGACCGCCGGCAATGCCAGCGGCCAGAATGACGGCGCCTCCGCCTGTCTCGTGATGACGCGCGAGCTGGCCGACCAGTACGGCCTGAAGCCGATGGCGCGGCTGGTCTCCTGGGCGGCCGGCGGCGTCGGCCCGGCGGTGATGGGCATCGGCCCTGTTCCGTCCACGGAGAAGGCGCTGAAGAAGGCCGGTCTCACGCTGAAGGATATCGACCTGATCGAGCTCAACGAAGCCTTCGCCGCGCAGGTGCTCGCCTGCACCCAGGCGTTGGGATTCGCCAGGGAGGATTTTGCGCGCCTCAACGTGCATGGCTCCGGCATCTCGCTCGGCCATCCGGTCGGCGCCACCGGCGGGCGCATCCTCGCCACCCTGCTGCGCGAGATGGACCGCCGCCAGGCCCGCTACGGCCTCGAGACGATGTGTATCGGCGGCGGCCAGGGCCTCGCGGCCGTGTTCGAGCGGGTCAGCTGAGCGGTTCCCGATTTGGGACAGCCCTGATCCTGACAGATAAATAACTTGCACTTTGGCGGTCCGGGGCGCATATGCCCGCAATCGACATTGGCCGGACAATCGGGCGCAGCTCCCCAAAAGGGCGCAGTTTCAGACAAACCCTCCAAAATCTCGATGTGCAAGGGCTGACGCATTGTCAGCCCACAAACTGGTATGAGACTGACTTATATGACGAACGGTACTGTGAAATTCTTCAACAGCCAAAAGGGCTTCGGCTTCATCGCGCCTGCAAACGGCGGCAATGATGTCTTCGTGCACGTGACGGCGCTTGAGCGCTCGGGCATCGCGCACCTCAACGAAGGCCAGAAGGTCAACTTCGAAACGGCCAAAGATCAGCGCTCCGGCAAGATCGCCGTGAGCACGATCGAACTGGCGTAAGTCCAGATTCGCAGCCGGCGCCGCGCCTTGTGCGCGGCTGCTTCGGTGGCAAACTGAAGAGGCGCGTCCCGGAAGCGGGGCGCGCTTTTTTATTGCGAAGCCTTCAGAAGCCGGCCGACAGTCCGATGACGATGTGATCGTTGTACTGGTCGTCTGCGCCGTTGATGCCGTTCCGGTACTGGTTCATGTAGCCGGCTTCCCAATCCAGATTTCCGGTCTTCCATTTGATCACGGCCTTGGCGCGGTTTTCCTGCATACCTTCGGAATGTCCCCAACCGGTTGTGTTGAGGCCGATGGTCGCTTCGTCGCTCAGGTTCAGCTTCAGCTTGGTGCCGGTGATGGGTGCATCGTATGCCAGCTGTTGGCGCAGCCGCCAGCCTGTGCCGTCCGCGCCCTCGCGCCAGCGCTCTTCCATTTTGGTGCGACCGCCCAGCTTGCCGCCGCCAAGTTCTGCGATGTCATAGGACAGCTGCTGCCAGAGGCGATGCTCGCGGCGGTCGGGTCCGGCGCGGCGGGTGCTGCCAAAGAGGTATCCGCCGCTGACCTTCATGCCGCTGTCCAGCCGGTATGACACGCCGGGACGGATCTCGATCGTGTCGAGGTCGCCGTCTGGCTGGTAGCGCATTTCGGTGTTCAGTTCGAACTCATACCGTGAATCGGCCGATGGCTTTTTCTTGAGGGTGAGCGTCGTCCAGACCTGGTTTTCTGCTGACGCACAGGGTGCCACAAGCGCCAGCACCAGGCAGGCGAATACGAAATTGCGGTGCATCATCCAGCCCCTGAAATCGTTGCGCAGCGCTTCTGTGCTGCGGTTGTTGGGGAGGCCCTAACCGCATTTCATGGATGTTTTGTGACAAAGCCGAAACAAAAAATACAGTTTGATGTCACACCCCGAAGAACACCGTCACGATCGCGATGCAGGCAAGGTTCAGCCAGAGGCCTGACTTGGCCATCCGGGCGATGGAAAGCTGCCGCGTGCCGAACACCACGGCGTTCGGCCCGGTCGCAATCGGCAGCATGAAGGCGCAGGACGCCGCCATTGCGCACGGGATCACCAGGCTGGTCACATCTATTCCCGTCGCCGCCGCCATCGCGCCGAGCACGGGCAGGAAGGTGGTCATCGCCGCCACGTTCGACATCACTTCGGTCAGGAAGATCAGCAGCGTCACGATGATCAGGATTACGAGGATGGGTGGCAGCACCGCGAGCCCCGCGAGTGAGGTGCCCAGCCAGGTGGCAAGGCCCGAAGCCTGAACCGCTGCGGCAATCGACAGGCCGCCGCCGAACAGCAGCACAACGTCCCAAGGGATCGACTTGCCGTCGTCCCAGTCGAGCAAGGCAAAGCCGCGTCCTGCCGCCTTGGCCTTCGCGTCGCCGTGCGGCACGAGGAACATCACCACCGCGCCGAGGATGGCGATGCCCATGTCGGTGAGGCCCGCGAGGCCCGGCACCTTGACCAGCTGCTCGCGGAAAATCCAGGCCGAGGCGATGACGGCAAACACGGCCGCCACGCGGGCCTCGGGCCGCGAGACCGGGCCGAGACCGCGATGCTGCGACCGGATTTCGTCATGCGCCGCCCGCGCGCCGGCTGCATCGGATTTCAGCCCCCACGTCACCACCAGCCAGGCGGCCGGCAACATCAGTCCCACGATGGGCAAGCCGATCGCCATCCACTCGCGGAAGGTGAGGGTGATATCGGCGTTCTCGGCCAGCCAGCCCATGGCGATAAGGTTGGTGGGTGTGCCGACCGGTGTAGCGAGACCGCCGATGGAGGCCGAATAGGCCACGCCCAGCAGCAAGGCCCCGGCCAGCCGCGCACCGCCCCCGGCCGCCAGCGCCACCGACATCGCAATCGGCGCCATCATCAGCGTGGTCGCCGTATTGGAAATCCACATCGACAGCAGCGCGGTGGTCAGCATGAAACCGGCAGCCAGCAGCTTCAGCCGTGCGCCCGACACCACCAGCACGTTCAGCGCGATGCGCCGGTGCAGATTCCATTTCTCGATGGCGAGCGCCACGATGAACCCGCCAAACAGGAGTAGCACCGTGGGGTCCGCATAAGGCGCGGCCACCGCCTTCAGCGGCATCACCTCCATGAGCGGCAGGATCGCCAGCGGCAACAGGGAGGTGATGGCAATCGGCACCGCCTCGCTCGCCCACCAGACCGCCATCAGCACCAGGAGGCCTGCCACCATCAGGCCGATCCGGTCCAGACCGTCCGGCGCAGGGGCCAGCGCGATCAGCAGGCCCAGCGCCGGCCCGAGGAACAGGCCGTAGAGCGCGCCGCGCCCGCCGCCCGAGGCATCGGAGGGCGCAGGAGTGCGCGGCGGGAGTGTCTCGCCCGTCTCGGTCATCGTCTGGTCCTTGAGCCCCTCGGTTTGCGCCTCCCGCTTAGCGCGGATTGGCTGCCGGGGAAACCGGGGGGCGGCTTGCCATCCGCCCGGCTGCGCCCTAACCCTCGGGCCGAGTGCGGGCGTGGCGAAATTGGTAAACGCAAGGGACTTAAAATCCCTCGGCCGAAAGGCTTTGCCGGTTCAAGCCCGGCCGCCCGCACCATCCAAGCCGGTCCGCGCAGCGGATCATTCGGTCCGGGGGACCGAATGAAGGCGCAGGATGAATCAACGACTCTTGCCGGTCCGCGAGAGCGGATCAAGCGGTCACCTGGGTCCGGATTTTCACTTCGCCCGACAGCGTGCGGTGGACCGGGCATTTCCCGGAAATCTCGATCATGCGCGCGCGCTGGGTGTCGTCGAGATCTCCTTCGAGCGTGATGGAGACCGTGAACTGGTCGATCTTGCCTTCCCGGGTTTCGCAATCGGCGCAGTCGGCCGCGTGAACCTTGTCGTGCTTCACGGCGACGGCAATGCGCGTCACGTCCCACTTCTTCTGGTTTGCATACATGCGCATCGTCATCGACTTGCAGGCGGCGAGACTGCCGGCGAGCAGATCGTAAGGTGAGGGGCCCAGATCCTGGCCGCCGATATCCTTCGGTTCGTCGGCGAGGATCATGTGCTGTCCGGAATGGACAAGGTTTGCATACAGACCATCACCGGTCTCTTCGGCAACCACGTAGCCTTCAGGATGCACCGGCATGGGCGGCACCGGCACATAGCGCGCCGACCAGCCGGCAATCAAATCGGCGGCATAGGCCGCGTCTTCCGGGCGCGTCAGGAAATGATCGGCCTTGTCCAGCGAGACGAAGCTCTTTGGGTGTTTTGCGGCCTGGAAGATGACGGTGGCGTTGTCAATTCCGACCACACCATCGCCAGGCGCGTGGAGGATGAGCAAGGCCTTGCGCAGCGCGGCGATGCGCTTCAGCTGCGGCTGGTTGCGGATGTCCTGAAGAAAGTCACGGCTGATGGTGAAGGGCTTGCCGCCCAGTTTCACATCCGCCGCACCGTGCGCTTCGATCGTGCCAACCGCATCGGCGAAATTCTGCTCCACATGCGCGACATCCGCCGGTGCGCCGATGGTGACCACCGCTGCGGCATCCGCAATCCGGCCGGCGGCTGCCAGCACGGCTGCGCCGCCGAGGCTGTGCCCGATCAGCAGTGAAGGTGGTCCGTAGACGGACCTGATGAAGTCTGCCGCCGCGACCAGGTCGTCCACGTTGGACGAGAAGGTGGTCTGCGCGAAGGCGCCATCCGAATGGCCGATGCCGGCAAAGTCGAACCGGAGCACCGCGAAGCCGTGTTTGGCCAGCGCGCGGGAAACGCGCGTGGCAGCGGCCGATTCTTTGCCGCAGGTGAAGCAGTGCGCAAACACCGCCCAGGCGCGCGGTATGCCAACAGGCCGTTCCAGCCTGCCGGACAGGGTCTGCCCGGCTGCGCCCGGGAATGTGACAGTTTCGGTTTTCATGTCGTTTGTCCTGTCGGGCCTCAGCCTTCCGGCATGGGCGTGAAGTCGTCCGTGTCGCCTTCCGGCAGTTTCATCCGGCCTTGCTTCCAGTCTTCCTTGGCCTGTTCGAGACGCGCTTTCGAGGAGGATACGAAGTTCCAGAAGATGAACCGTTCGCCGACCGGCTCGCCGCCCAGCACCATTACGGTCGAAGGTTCGCGGGCCGTGACGCGCGCATCGCCCTTGCCGAGCACGGCCATTTGCCCGGCGTTCAGGACCTGTCCGTCAACCTCGGCAGAGCCGGTTGTAACGTAGACGGCCCGTTCCGGATAGTCCGCCGGCACGCCGCGCGAGGCGCCGGCGTCCATGTCCCAGTGCATGTAGAACAGCGGCGAGTTCACCTTCACGCCCGCGTCGAGCCCCTCGGCGGCGCCCGCAATCATCCGTCCACGGAGGCCAGCCTCGGTCCAAACCGGCAGGCTGTCTGCGGCGTGATGCCAGAATCCGGGGTCGGTCTCCTCGGCCTCGGCCGGCAGCGCCACCCAGGCCTGGATGCCGTGCATATGCGCGCCGTTCATCCGGGCAAACTCCAGTCGCTCCGAATGGGTGATGCCCTTTCCGGCCGTCATCCAGTTCACCGCGCCGGGGCGGATCTCCTGCTTGAAGCCCAGGCTGTCGCGGTGCGTCAGCGCGCCGGAATAGAGATAGGTCACGGTCGAGAGGCCGATATGCGGATGCGGGCGCACGTCCAGCGCGCGCGGGATGCCAGGCGCGAAATCCACCGGTCCCATCTGGTCGAAGAAGATGAAGGGTCCGACCATCCGCCGCTTGGCGAAGGGCAGCACCCGGCCGACTTCAAATCCGCCGCCAAGGTCGCGGGTGCGTTTGTCGATGATGAGTTCGATCATGGGGGCCTCCTGTCTGACCGTTGAAACTTGACTCAACTGCAGTTTGACCACGAGGGTTTTCTCGCCGCGCGCGTCTGATAACACATATGCCAGATTATGCTTGGTTTCCCCGGAGGGCCGTTACATGAATTCTTCTTCCCGAATCCTGCGATCCGTTGCCGTGGCCGCAGCCGCACTGGTCCTCGCGCTGCCCGCGCTCGCCGAAACGCTCTACGTGCAGGCGGGCAAGGTGCTCGCCGTGCCGGGCGAGGCGCCGCTGGGCGAGACGACGATCATCGTCACCGATGGCAGGATCGTCTCCCTCACGCCGGGGTTTCAGGCGCCGAAGGACAAGAAGATCCGCGTCATCGACCTGAAGGACAAATACGTCCTGCCGGGCCTGATCGATTCGCACGTTCACCTGACGTCAGACGCCGGCGGCCTCGCCGGACAGCTCGAAGACGTCACCCTTTCGCCCGCCGCGCAGGCCTTCAATGCCTGGGATAACGGCATGAAAACCCTGCGCGCCGGCTTCACGACCGTGCGCAATCTCGGGGACGGTGATGGCGCCGTGCTGGCGCTGCGCGACGCCGTCAATGACGGCCAGGTCACCGGCCCGCGCATCCTCGATGCCGGCGCCTCGATCTCCGCCTCGGCGGGGCACATGGATGGCTCGCTCGGCTTCCGGGATGAACTGCGGGAATATTTCAACACGGCCGGCAACACCTGCAGCGGCGCCGATGACTGCCGCCGCGCCGTGCGCCTGCAGGTCGCGCGCGGCGCGGACGTCATCAAGCTCGCCACCACCGGCGGCGTCAACAGCCGCATCGGCGCCGGCCTCGGCAAGCAGATGTTCGAGGATGAAGCGCGCGCCATCGTTGAAACCGCAAAACTCTTTGGCAAGAAGGTCTCCGCCCACGCCCACGGCGCCGACGGCATCCGGCTCGCACTGCTCGCCGGTGTCGATTCCATCGAGCATGGCACGATCCTCGACCCGGAAACCATCGACGCCTTTGTGGCGTCAGATGCCTACTATGTCCCGACGCTTTCGACCGTGAACGGATATATTGAGCGCCTCGAAGCCAATCCCGACGCCTATGAGCCGGACGTGAAAGCCAAGATCGAATGGCGCATCGGCATCACCGGAAAAAGCCTCGAAACACTCTATGCTGCCGGCGTGAAAATCGCGTTCGGCACGGATGCCGGCGTCTCCAAGCACGGGCGCAATGCCGACGAGTTCGAACTCCTGGTCAAGTTCGGCATGCCGCCGGCTGAAGCCATCAAGGCGGCCACGGTCAACGCCGCCGATCTCCTCGGCCTGTCGGCAGAGATTGGCACGCTGGAGCCCGGCAAGAGCGCTGACCTGATCGCCGTCAAGGGAGACCCGCTGAAGGATGTGAAGGTCCTCAAGGCGGTTGAGTTCGTCATGGTGCGCGGCGGCGTGGCGAAGGAGTAGACCGCGCGCGCAGCGGCTGCGCCCCGGTTCAAATCACCGTCAGCCAGTCCGGCCGGACATATTTCTCGCCGAGGTCTCGCGCCACCAGCTTGTGGGCGATCGTGCCCTGGTCAACGGTCAGGCCGTGGGCGAGGTGCTTGTTGGCGTTGATGGCGGCGCGGGCGCCCTTGTTGGCGATCTGCATCACGAAGGGGAGGGTGGCGTTGTTCAGCGCATAGGTCGAGGTGCGCGGCACCGCGCCCGGCATGTTGGCCACGCAGTAGTGGAGTATTCCGTCCACGTCGTAGATCGGGTCTTCGTGCGTCGTCGCGTGGCTGGTCTCGAAACAGCCGCCCTGGTCGATGGCGATGTCCACCAGCACGGCGCCGGGCTTCATCGTCTTCAGCTGTTCGCGGCTGATCAGTTTCGGGGCCGCCGCGCCGGGGATCAGCACCGCGCCGATCACGAGGTCGGCTTCCTTGATGGCTTCGGCCAGCGCGTGGGCGGTCGAGTACATGGTCTTCAGGCTGCCGCGGAACTGCTCGTCGAGCTGGCCGAGGCGCACATTGTTGCGGTCGAACACGGTCACGTCCGCGCGCATACCCACGGCGATTTCCGCCGCATGGGTGCCCGACACGCCGCCGCCGATGATCACCACCTTGGACGGCGCCACGCCCGGCACACCGCCGAGCAGGATGCCGCGTCCGCGCTTGGTGCGCATCAGCGCCCAGGCCGCCACCTGCATCGACATCCGCCCCGCCACCTGGCTCATCGGGCGCAGCAATGGCAGGCCGCCTTCGTCATCGGTCACGGTCTCGTAGGCAATCGCCAGACAGCCGGACTTCATCAGGCCCCTGGCCTGAACCGGATCGGGCGCAAGGTGGAGATAGGTGAACAGGGTATGGTCCGGGGTCAGCCGCGCGGTCTCTTCCGGCTGCGGTTCCTTCACCTTCACGATCAGCTCGCTGCCGGCGAAAACGGCCGCCGCGTCCGGCGCCATCGCGGCGCCGACCGCCGTGTAGGCCTCGTTGGAAAAGCCGGAATTGAGCCCGGCGCCGGACTGGACCAGCACGCTGTGGCCCGCCCGGACCAGCTCGCCCACGCTTTCCGGTGTCAGACCGACACGGGATTCCTGTTTTTTGATTTCAGATGGAACGCCAATGCGCATGAAGCCTCTCCCCGGGGAAAGTCCATGCCTATAACCCCGTCTGCGCGCAACTTCCAGCCGGAGTGAGTTAACAAAAGCAAAGAGCCGCATGCGGGGAAAGGAATAAACCCGCATGCGGCTCCAGGGCCGTGTATAGCAAGCCGGATGGCTTACATGCTGCGCGAAACGGTCAGCACGACGCGGTCATCAGCAACTTCAACGTTGTCGACGTCCGTGCCCCAGTAGCGCAGGTCGAAGCCGAAGCCGGCTGCCGACGTGGACGCACCCAGCGACCAGTTGGTGTAGTCGCCGCCTGCATCGAACTGGTAGTTGCCGACGCTCGCATCAACCCCGAAGTTCTCGGTGAGGGCGTAACCGGCCGTCGCGTTGAGGTACATGTTCTTGTTGTCCGGGTCGTAATAGGCCTCGGCGCCGACCGACAGGCCTGCATCGAAGGCGTAGCCGAGCGCACCCTTCAGCTCGACGAAGTCGAGGTCCGAATCCTCGGAGTCAGGGTAGACGTAGTAGATCACGCCCAGATCCCAGGTGACGCCGTTGGAGAACTCGCTGGCGATACCGCCGTAGAAGTCGATTTCGACGTTCGCGTCGGAGGCGTCTTCGAAGTCGATGTTCGACGCCCAGGTACCGGCATAGAACATGCCGTTCGCGTAGTCGAAGCCGCCCGAAATCGCCATGTCGCCGTTCGACTGCGAGACGCCGCGCCACACGTAGTCAGAGGAAATGGCCACGTTGCCGGAGAATTCGCCTTCGGCCGATGCGGTACCGGCGGCTGCGATCAACGCGGCGGCAAGAAGGCTGGCCCGTGAGAGTTGTTTTTTCATTTGGAGGAAACCTCGCTTCTGTCATCACGCTCCTGATCGAGCGCCACGCCTGAAGCTGCCGGGGCGTGATCGGAATTTCGATGGTGAACCGTGCGTAAATGCCTGCGCCGGGACCGGTTCGCCGGGCTTTTGGGCAGGCAATGAGCGCCATGCCTCAGCTTTGTGCGATGCAGCGAATCCCCACCCCTGTGGCAGTTTCGCAACAGGTTCCGCCTCAGCGGGCCACCAGCGGCGCATAGCCGAGGTGCATGCCGGCATCCACCAGCAGCGTCTCGCCCGTGACGTGCCGGGAAGCGTCGGTGAGGAAGAACACCGCCGAGTCGGCAATGTCATCCGGCCCGCTCGCCACATGCAGCGGCACCGAGGCGGCAACCCCGGCTTCCATCTTCGCGTACTGCTCGGGGCTCATTTCGTCCTTGAACCAGCGCGTGCCGATGAAGCCCGGGCAGACCGCATTGACGCGGATCGCCGGCGCCAGCGCGCGCGCCAGGCTCAGGGTCATCGTGTTCAGCGCGCCCTTGGTGGCGGCGTAGGCGACCGAGGAGCCGATCCCGGTCACGCCCGCGATGGAGGACACGTTCAGCACCGCCGAGGCCCGCCCGGTCTGCCGGTGCGCCTCGACCAGCAGCGCCTTGGTCTTCTGCAGCATCAGGAAGGGGCCGGCGACGTTCACCGCATAGGTGTGCAGGAAGTCTTCCCGCGTCAGGGCGTCGAGATCGGAATGGTCGCGTGCGTGTTTGGTGATGCCCGCATTGTTGACGAGGATATCGAGGCGTCCGCCCTGTGCGGCGGCTTCGGCAAGTTTGGCGCAGCCTTCATCGGTCGAGACATCCGCCTGGACCAGACGCGCCTGCGCGCCGGCCTTCTGGCAATCGGCCACCGTGGCCTCGCCGTCGGCCATCGACTTCGTGCAGTTGACGATCACGCTGGCCCCGCGCTCGGCCAGTTTCAGGGCAATCGACCGCCCCAGCCCGGCGGCGGAGCCGGTGACAAGGGCGTGGCGGCCTTCAAGGTCCTTGGGCGCGGGCATGACAGTCCTCCGGTGTTTTCTGGTGTTTGTGGCGGCACATTCCGGGGCCGTCAACGAAAGTGCAAGGCCTATGGCCTAACGTCCCGCCATTCCCGGAGAGGTGGCTGACCATGTTGCTGTTGTTCGAGAACCTGTTGGTCGCCGCCCTCCTGGTCGCCGTCACCTTCACGCTTCACTTTGCCGGGCTGGTGGGCCTGATGGCTATGCTGCGCCGGTTGGGCGGGCACCCGAGACGCAGTTCCACCGTCGTGAAGCAGGGGATCGCGATCCTCACGGTCGTGTTCGGCCTGTTCGCGCTGCACTCGCTCCAGATCTGGATCTATGCCTTCGCCTACCTCGGTGTCGGCGAATTGCAACAGCTCGAAACGGCGCTGTATTTCTCGACCGTGTCATTCACCACGGTGGGCTTCGGCGACGTGATCCTGTCGGACGATTGGCGCATGCTCGGCGCAGCGGAAGGGGCCAACGGCTTCCTGCTGATCGGTTGGTCCACCGCCTTCCTCGTCTCCCTCACCGCCCGCGTCCGCGCCTTCGAAGCCGAAATCGAAGGCATCGACGACCAGGCGCCGGGTGGGCCGTGAGTCGCCGTCCGGGGCTCGGGGGTATAGCGCGGGGCGTCACCGCGCGGGCGGCTGAAGTCCCGCCGCGAGCGCGGCCTGCATGTCCTGCGGGAGACTGGCGACGCCCTTGACGACGCCCGGACCGCCACTGCGCCAATGAACGGTGAATGTCCTGGGATCTGCCTTGCCCGGCGCGAATTCCGAAACCTCGAGCACAACCTCGGTTGCGCCCTCGACCAGCGCCAGTGTTGCGCCAATCTCGACGGTGGGGCCCAGTTCCCGGACCGCGATCAGAACGACCGTCTCGTTTCGCCTGGCCGCCTCGGCGGCGGCCGTTTGCGCCGCTTCGCTGGCGGTCTGCGGCAACCGCTCAAGTGAAACAGACCTGAAACATCCCGAGTTCGCGAAGAACTGATCGAGGCCCTCGGCGGCCGCAGCTTCCCGGGCGGGCACGTCCTTCTGGTCCGCGCGCCACGCCGGCGTCCACAGGATCAGGGCTGTGGCGGAGTCTGCGCAGACAGGTTCCTGCGGCGAAGGATAGAGCTCTGCGGTGGTCGTGGACGCGCAGCCGCCCACCGAGAAGACGACCGCGAAAAGGGATAGAAGCCGAGCGCGCTGCATGGGGGTGATATCCTGAGCCTGATGTATTTTCGCCGAGCTCATCGCGCCCGCAAGTTGAACCGTTCCTGAACAGGAGCCGAGCCTGGCCTTCCGCATCCTCAAGGTAAGGGTCGAACCCTCAGGCGCCGCCCTTCCAGAGTTTCATCAGGCGCGGGGTTGCCACCGCCAGCGCCACCAGCGTGAGGCCCGCGATCAGCAGGGTCACCGGCTCGGCGCCGAAGGTCTCGAAGTATTGCGTGTAGCCGTGGATGCCGAGGAAGACGAGCGCGCTGACCGAGAGGAATCCGCCGCGCCGCGTCAGCATCGCCAGCGCGATGGCCAGCCCCGCCCATCCGATCGAGAACGGCCATTCGGGCACCGTCAGCGCCGTCTTCTCCCAGGCCTCGTAGGCGGCGTAGTCATCATAGCGGTTGCCGCTCCAGCCCGCGTCGCCAATCACGTCGCCCCACAGCGAGCCGACCCAGAACGCGAAGTGGACGAGGAACATGGCCGTGCGCGCCGCCGCCGTCAGCAGGCCGGACCAGGCCTCCGCCGCGCGCTTGCGCACGGCATAGAGCCCGGCCGCCAGGGCGCCGAACACGAAGATGGTCAGCGCCGGTTCTTCCACGAACAGGGCGTAGGAGGCATGCCAGTAGCCTGAGCCGGTGCCGAACACCGCGCCGAGCGCGACCACGCCGAGCGCCGCCAGGAAGGCCGAGCGGAACCAGACCGCGCCGGCCGCCAGCACCATCGTGACCAGCAGGGCCGGCTGCGTCGCCGAGGGTGCATCGCCAAACTGCCAGGCGACCCAGCCCGCCAGTCCCAGCGTGCCCATCAGCGCGAGGCCCGCCGACAACACCTTGAATTCCTCGCCCGGCCCGAAGCGGCGCAGCCCCTCCGCGCCCGCCAGCGCCGACACCGCGAGGAACAGTCCGGTCCCGGCATTCGGCACCAGCGCAATCGCGGCGGCCGCCACCGCCAGCGCGCCGAAGATCAGCAGCACATTGACCAATAGTCCGCCCCGCCGGTCGGGCAGGGCAAGGCCGTTCAGCCGCGCCGCCTCGTCGGCCGACAGGCTGCCGGCTTTCACGAGGGCGGCAAGATCAAGCCGGATGATGCTCATGCTGGGTCTCCGTTGTAGTGAGTGTTCACTAACATATCACACCACGCACGGCAAGGGCCGCCGAAAGTCTGCCCTCCGCAGCGGCGCTACGGCCCGGCTTCCCGGTCCACCGCCGCCTGCACGGCGCGGTAGAAGTCGGCCCGCTCCGGCCATTCCTTGTCATCGAGGCCGAGGGCGGTTTTCCAGTTGGCGTTCGAGGCAATCACCAGCTTGCGGGCCGGGTCGATGAAGATGCCCTGTCCGAAGATACCGTCAGCCTGAAACGCGCCGTCATCCCAGGTCCACCACTGGAAGCCGTAGCCGAAGCCTGCCTCGCCGATGTCGGCCTGCCGGACGGTTGCCTGCGCCAGCCAGCCGGCCGGCAGCACGGCGCCTTCCGGTGTCACGCCGCCGTCCAGGATGAACTGGCCGTAGCGGGCAAAGTCGCGCGTCGTCGCCTGGATGCAGCAGCCGGAAATCTCGTGCCCATCCTGGCCGAGCAGCCAGGTCGCGTCCTGCTCCATGCCATACGGCTTCCAGATCTTTTCCGACAGATACTCCGCCACCGGCTTGCCGGTTGCCGCGCTGACCAGCACGCCGATCAGGTTCGTCTCGCCGGTCGAATAGTTCCACACTTCGCCCGGCGGATGGGCGCGTCCCAGCGTGCGCATGTAGGTGACGATCCCGCTCTTGCCGTCTTCGGCCGCCTGCTTGTCGAACAGCGCAACGTCCGACTGCGGATCTTCATAGTCCTCGTTCCACGCCACGCCCGAAGTCATCGTCAGCAGCTGCGCAACCGTCACGTCGTCATAGGGCGAGCCGGCGAGGTCCGGGATATAGTCGGTCACCTTGTCCTCGAGGCTCCTGATGTGCCCGTCCTTCATCGCCGCGCCGACGAGGCTCGAGGTCAGCGATTTCGCCACCGAGAAACTCGTCCAGCGCCCGTCCCGGGTGAAACCGTTGGCATACCGCTCCAGCCGGATCCGGCCATCCTGCACGATCACCAGCGAGACGCCGTTCTGCGCCTCGAAGAAGGCGTCGAGGTCCACTTCGCCGCCGAGGTCCAGCGGTTCGCCTTCGGGCAGCGGACGAACCGCGCCGCCCGCCTTGATGGGGCGCGATTCGATGATCATCGGCAGCGCGTCCAGCATCCGGAACGCGGCGTCGCGCTGCGGCACCGACCAGAACAACACGTCCCGGCCCGACGGCGGATTCGCCAGCAACGCCCGCCAGTCCGGCCCGATCAGCCACCAGCCGGCGCCCAGCAGAATGACCAGAGCCGACAAGCCGATCCCGGCCCGCCGCAGCCATTTTTGTCCCTGTGTCATCCGCCCCGTCTCCCCCGGTATGTTTTGAATGGTTCGCAGCCTAGTCGAGCGAATTTTCGCCGCAAGGGGCAGGGGGCGGGATTACCCTACCGGCAAGCATGGACAAGGCCGCTTGCCCGGCTTAACTGCGACACAAATCTTCCAGTTTGAGGGGCTTTCAGGCGCATGTTCAGCAAGATTTTGATCGCCAACCGGGGTGAAATCGCCGTTCGGGTCATCAAAACGTGCCGCCGGATGGGCATCAGGACCGTGGTGGTCTATTCGGACGCCGATGCCGGCTCGATGGCCGTCGAGATGGCGGACGAAAAGGTCCATATCGGCCCGTCGCCCGCCGCCCAGAGCTACCTCCTCGCCGACAAGATCATCGACGCCGTGCGCCAGACCGGCGCCGAGGCCATCCACCCCGGGTTCGGCTTCCTGTCCGAGAACGCCGCCTTCGCCAAACGCCTCGAAAAAGAAGGTATCGGCTGGATCGGCCCGAACGCCCACGCCATCGACGCGATGGGCGACAAGATCAGCTCCAAGAAGCTCGCCGCCGAAGCCGGCGTCTCGACCGTGCCGGGGCACATGGACCTGATCACCGATACAAAACATGCCGTGAAGATCAGCCGCGAGATCGGCTATCCGGTGATGATCAAGGCCTCGGCCGGCGGCGGCGGCAAGGGCATCCGCGTCGCGGCCAATGACAAGGAAGTCGAAGAAGGCTTCCCGGCCGTGAAGGCCGAGGCGACCGCGTCCTTCGGCGACGACCGCATCTTCATCGAGAAGTTCATCCTCGAGCCGCGCCATATCGAGATCCAGGTGCTGGGCGACAAGCATGGCAACTGCCTCTGGCTGAACGAACGCGAATGCTCGATCCAGCGCCGCAACCAGAAAGTCATCGAAGAGGCGCCCTCGCCGCTGCTCGATGCGGAGACGCGCAAGAAGATGGGCGAGCAGGCCGTCGCGCTCGCCAAGGCCGTCAACTATGACAGCGCCGGCACGGTGGAGTTTGTCGCGTCCGGCAAGGACAAGGGCTTCTACTTCCTCGAAATGAACACCCGCCTGCAGGTCGAACACCCGGTCACCGAGATGATCACGGGCATCGATCTGGTCGAGCAGATGCTGCGCTCCGCCTACGGCGAGAAGCTGAAGCTCAAGCAGTCCGACATCAAGATCAATGGCTGGGCGGTGGAAAGCCGTGTGTATGCGGAAGATCCGTACCGCAACTTCCTGCCATCCATCGGCCGCCTGAAGCGGTTCCATCCGCCTGCGGAAGGAAAGCTCGGCAAAGGCGAAGTGCGCGTCGATTCCGGCGTCCGCGAAGGCGACGAAATCTCGATGTATTATGACCCGATGATCGCCAAGCTGGTGACCTGGGGCAAGGACCGCGACACGGCGCTCGACGTGCACGGCGAGGCGCTCGACCGGTTCCAGATCGAAGGCATCCAGGACAACATCCCCTTCATCGCCGCCGTGATGGACGAGGCGCGCTTCCGCTCCGGCAACATCACAACCGCCTATATCAAGGACGAGTTCCCGGAAGGCTTCGAGGGCGTCGCGCCGACCAGGACGCAGGAAGCCCAGCTGATCTGTTCGGCCGCCTATGTCCACGCCTTCTTTGACCGCCGCGCGCGCCAGATTTCCGGGCGCCTGTCGCCGGTCACCGCCGCCCGCAAGGATTGGGTCGTCATCCTCGGCGACAAGCACCATCCGGTGACGATCGACATCGGGCGGGACGGCGACGCCCAGATTACTGTGAACGGCGGAAAGGCGCACAGCCTCGTCACCTCCTGGCACCCCGGCCAACACCTCGTAGAAGGCGTGCTCGACGGCAAGCCCTTCGCGGTGAAGTTTGCCGACCGCACGGAAGGCTACATCTTCCGCCATCGCGGCGTGGCGCTGCGCGCGCTCGTCTGCACGCCGGTCGTCGCCGACCTGCATGCGCGCCTGCCGGAGAAGCCGAAAGCCGACACGTCCAAGCTGATCATCTCGCCGATGCCGGGCCTTGTCGTCTCGATGGAGGTCGCGCTCGGCCAGGAGGTGCAGGAAGGCGAGGCGGTCTGCATCGTCGAGGCGATGAAGATGCAGAACATCATCCGCGCCGGTGCCAACGGCACGGTGAAAGCCATCAACGTCAAAGCGGGCGACAGCGTCGCCGCCGACGAGATCATGGTCGAATTCGCCTGAAATCCGGCGTTCCGCGCCGCTTAACATTCCTGAAACCGGTTCAGCCTGCTATACTCCGCACACAGCGGCGGAGCCGGGCGAACCTGCCTGTCAAAGAGCTGTCACCGGGAACGCTTACAGGGGGCAGCCCCCGCCGACAGGAGCTTGGACCACATGGAACTCTTTCTTACGCCCAACGGACGTATCGACCAGCCGACTTACTGGCGCGCGGTGCTCACAATCTTCGGCATGTCGGCCATCATCGCCGTCCTTACCACCTACGTGTCGATCGCCCTGGGTCTTCTTTCGTTCGCAACCGTGTGGTGCTGGATCGCTGTCCACGCGAAGCGCTTCCACGATAACGGCAAGACCGGCTGGTTCATGTTAATCCTGATCGTCGTGGGGGTCATTTCGAACAACATCTTCAGCAGTATTCTGATTGGTATTTCTGGCTACGACATGGTGGAATACCAGCGGGAGGTGAATGCCGCTTCGAGCGCAGGGGATTTCGCTGGCCTGATGACGCTGGTGGCCGAAGCCCAAAAAGCGACGATCCTGCCCACCATTGTGACGACCCTGATCACCACAGGAATCCTTGGAGGGATTATGGGCCTGTTCAAGACCGACCCGAACGACAACCAGTACGGACCTGGCCCCGCCGGTGCGGCCGTTGCCTTCACCTGATCTCCGCCGGGGGATGAAATGAAGAGAGCCGGGGCAACCCGGCTCTTTTTTCTTGCGCCGTCTTATCGTTTATTGATAAGGGGCGGTTATGAACGCTGGACTTCCCCTCCAAGGAAACGACACTCCGCCCATGGACTACCGCTTCCTGTTCCTCCAGCCGCAAGGCCGTCTGGCGCCGGCGCCGTTCGCGCGCGGCCTGATCCTGCTGACGGGCGCGATGATGATCCTCACGATCCTGTCGGCGATTGTCTCTCCCAACCTCGGCATCCTCCAGTACACGCTGGTGTTTCCGTATCTGAGCCTGTTCGCCAAGCGCCTGCATGATGCCGGTCTCAGTGCCTGGTTCTGGATCGCCTTCCTGCTCGGCTTCAGCGTCGTCAACATGATCCTCTCCGCGCTCCTGCTGCCGGTGCTCTCGCCGGGCGCCTTTGCCGTCCAGGTCGAGGTCCAGAAGCTGATGGAGACCAGCGGCTTCGTGGCGGCCTTCGAGTCGCTGGCGGAGCGGGCGGCGGAATATGCCCGCCTGTCCGTGGTCACCTCGGTGGCGGCGTTCCTGCTGGCCAGCGGGCTCACCGGCTTTGCCGCCTACCGCATGCGCACCGATCCGCAACCGAACCGCCACGGCCGGCCGGCGGATCACGGCCCCGGCGCCGCAGACACATTTACCTGAACCACCCGCAGAAGGCGACCGACCCATGCAAGCAGCCCCCGGCGAGATCGACAGCCACCGCCCCTGGATCCGGGATTACCGGGACGATCCGGGCGCCATGAACTGGCTGGCCACCCTGTTCAATCCGATGGGCGAATCGACCAAGCTGCATTTCAGCCGGGCCTGGACCTTCATGTTCATGGGCCGCGTGCTGCTCTACATCGTCCCGTCCTTCACGGCGGCCGTCCTCGGCATTGCCGGCGTCAAGACCGGTTTCCTGAACACGCCGGTCAACATTGCCCTGTTCACCGTGCCGGCGCTGCTGGTGCCGTTTGCGGTCTTCACCTTCATCACCGACCTGACCTCGTTTTCCGCCCATTCGCGCCGCCTCGCCGAAGCGGGCCGGCCCACCTGGCTGGCGGTGATCGTCCTTGTACCGATGATCCTCGGCATGGCGGCTTATTATGCCGGCACCGGCATGGGCGCCGCGCAGCACCGCGATATGATGAAGCCGCCGGCCGCCAAGACGGAAACGCCCGCCAAGGACGGTGAGGCGGCGGCCAAGGACGGCGAGGCCGAAGCCAAGCCGAAGGGCGAAGCGCGCCGCGGCCCGCCGGGCCGTCAGGGCCCGCCGCCGAGCGAGCGCGAGATGGCCGTCTCCACCGGCATGGGCATGGCCCTGCCGATCTGGGCCCTCGCCTCCTTCGGTGTCATGCTCTGGACGCTCACTTATGTGGCGCGCCTGCCCAACGGCGGCCAAGGCCGCCTGCGCACCGGCAGCCACCTGACACCGGACGAGATCGCAGACGGGGTCTAGCCTCGCCCCACCCTAACCCTCCCCGCAAGCGGCAGGCCTATCGCATTTGGGCGAAGAGTTTGAGCAGGAAGGCGTCGTCCCATGCGGCACGTTTGAACGTTGCGCGCAGGGAGTTTTTGTCTTTGACGGATCGCGCAAGATTGAGCGCGAGGCGTCTCAGGATTGCGAGATTGTGCGGTGCATTGTCTTTGCGGGCACGTGCTTCATCTTCTTTCAGCGTGACATCGAGGCTCCAGTGGAGGCCATTTTCGATGTCCCAGTGAGCGCGGATGATGTGCATTGCTTCACGCGGCGTGAACAAACGAGAGGCGAGAAAAAGGCGCTCGCTGGTCTGCCCGCCTGTTTCGGTTTCGAGAACAATGATGGCGCGAAGTCCCGGAAAATCGTGCTTTTGCGCCATATCGCCCGCAGAAACGACCCGCACGCGGCGCATGACAGGACCGCTATGGCGCCTGTCTTCCCGCGCCGCGCTGCGCCCCTTTTTCGCATCGAGTTCAGTACGCGCATCGCGCAACAGTCCGGGCTGGTTGCCCTTCAGCGTCAGGACGTAATCCGCGCCGCCTTCGCAGATCACACCCGCCATCGTGCGATGACAATGCAGTGCATCGGCGGTGACCGTCGCTCCTGCAATATCAACAAGTTGCAGCACCTCAAGCGCCGCCGCCGCCTCGCCGCCATGTTCGGCGGCAACATAGCCGAGCGACAAGCGCACGCCCGCCGCCCAGGCCGTGACACTCATCGGCGGCACGTGCATCTTGCCGGCATCATAACCGCGCCGGCAGGCCTTGCCGTCGATCGCAATGACGCCGGCCGCTCCCTTGCGAAGCGCAGAACCGAAGGCCTTGCAGAAGCGCTCCAGAAGACCTGAAAACTCCACCGGATCAATCGCGCGAAACAGACGCGAGAACGTATCGTGGCTCGGTACACCATAGGGCAAGTCGAGGAATTGCCTCAGGAATTTCTCCTTCGAGCGCCCGAACAAAGCCATGTCCGCGCAACTCTCCGCGCCGCAAAGTACTGCGCTCAAGGCAATAAACATCATATCGCAGAAATCATGCCGCGCATTCTCAGCCCGCGGATCAGATACTTCCAGAAAAAGATCGTGCTTCGAGCCCATCGCCGCCTCCATACAAGCGGCTACCCAAAGAATCCCATTCCCAAATCAACGCAACGCCAAAACTCAAAGCCAAATGCGATTCGCCTGCCGCAAGCGGGGAGGGTTAGGGTGGGGCCTACACCGCCGAAGCCGTCTCCGGCGCCGCCACCCGCACCAGCCGGCTTGCGAACACGGCCTCGAACGCATCGCGCAGCGCCATGTCGGCCTCGTCCATCGACACGATGCGGCCGAGCCCGGCGAGGCTGGTGACGCCGTAGCGTTCATCGGCGATGCCGCAGGGCGTGATGCCGGTGAAGTGTTCCAGCTCCGGTTCGACATTCAGCGAGATGCCGTGCAGCGAGACCCAGCGCTTCAGCCGCACACCGATGGCCGCGATCTTGTCCTCGCGCAGCGGACCGCCCGCCTCGGTCCGGTCCACCCAGACACCGACGCGGCCTTCGCGCACCCCGGCCTCGACGTTGAACGCCGCCAACGCCCGGATGATCCAGGCCTCGAGATTGGCCACGAAGGCGCGCACATCGCGGCCCCGTGCGCCGACGTCCAACATCACGTAAGCCACCCGCTGGCCCGGCCCGTGATAGGTGTACTGGCCGCCGCGCCCGGCGTCATGGACCGGGAACCGGGACGGGTCTTTCAGGTCGCCGATTCGCGCCGAGGTGCCGGCCGTGTAGAGCGCCGGATGCTCCAGGAACCAGACCAGTTCGCGCGCCCCGTCTTCGCGGATCGCGCGCGCCCGCGCGTCCATCACGGCCAGCGCGGTTTCGTAGGCTACGGGGGCGTCGGAGACCGCCCAGTCGACGTCGGGGAGAATTGTCATGGCCCCGGCGATATAGGCGTCTTTCAGGGCTTCACAAAGCCGGAGCGCCGCCTTATACGGCCCGTCTGCCTCAAAGAGACCAGTCGTGCGGTCATGGCGGAATTGGTAGACGCGCAGCGTTGAGGTCGCTGTGGGGCAACCCGTGGAGGTTCGAGTCCTCTTGACCGCACCATTCCCTCCTTGGGGGGAACAGGCCCGGGGCATCCGGCCGCACGCTCCCGATACCGGACTGATTGCCAGTCCCCGCGGGCCCGCCTAGGCTTGCCTCCGGATGGCCCGTCAGAGGCCGCAGGAGGAACGCCATGCCCACTCGCACCTTGCTCGCCGCTGCCGCTATGCTTGCCCTTCTGGCCGGGTGCCAGACGCCGGACGAACCGGTGCGCGCTGAAGACGCTGCGGCGGCAGTCCCCGAAGCGCCGCCTTCGCCCGCCGCCTGGACCGCGATCTCGCCCGGCGGCGACACGCTGTGCGCAACCGGCACACCCTACACCTTCCATGTCCGCGAGGGGGACGCTTCGCGCGTGATGATCTTCCTGAACGGCGGCGGCGCCTGCTGGTCGGGCGACCTGTGCGATCCGTCCGGCGGGGCAGGCGCCTACACGCCCTTCGCCGAAATGGACGCCAACAACCCGGCCACCAAGGGCGGCGCGTTTGATGCCGCCAACCCGGAAAACCCCTTCGCGGGCTGGACCCAGGTGTTCGTGTCCTACTGCACCGGGGACGCCCATCTCGGCGCGAAGGACATCGACTACACCACAAGCGCGGGCCAGGCGCTGACCATCCACCACCGGGGCAAGGCCAACGTCCAGTCGGCGCTCGACTGGGTCTATGCGAACTATCCCGCCCCCTCCCGCGTGTTCGTCGGCGGCGGCAGCGCCGGGGCGATTGCCTCGCCATTCTATGCGGGCGTCGTGGCGGATCATTATCCGCAGGCGGAGATAGTGCAGTATGGCGGCGGGGCTGGCGGTTACCGCGCCGGTGCTGTCTCGGGCCTGCTGGAAACCTGGGGCACGTTCACCAGCATGCCGGACTGGCCGGAGCTTGCTGCGTTCGACCGGGCGACGTTCACCACCGAAGACTTCTACCGGGTCACGGCCGCCCGCCATCCGGACATGCGGATGAGCCAGTTCAACAACGTGGATGACGAAGTGCAGCAGATGTTCCTCGCCCTGATGGGCGTGGGCGACCCCGTGCGCGGTCTGATGCAGGCCAACCTCGACGAACTGGCAGCGGACCTCCCGAACTTCCGGTCCTATTCGGCCGCCGGCAAGGATCACACGCTGTTGCGCTATGACCGTCTGTACACGACCAAAGTGAGTGATGCGCGGGCCGTCGATTGGGTGCGCGATCTCGCCGAGGGGCGGGATGTGGGGCGTGTGACGTGCGAAGCGGATAGTTCGTGTGACTAGATAAGGTTGCACCAAAGTGCGACCGCCCCCTCTCCCTTGGGAGAGGGGCAGGGGTGAGGGGGCGCTACGCCGGCCAATATTGATGAAGGTGGAAGCGTCGCGCCCCCTCATCCCCAATCCTTTCTCCCAAGGGAGAAGGGGTTAAGAATGCTCTATCCCCCCAATCGCTCCAGCACCCGCGCCCGGCCGATCAGCGGCAGGACGGCCGCCATTTCGGGGCCGTGCTCCATGCCGGTCAGCGCCTTGCGCAGCGGCATGAAGAGGCCTTTGCCCTTGCGGCCGGTGGCGGCTTTCAGCGTGTTCGTCCATTCGCCCCAGCTGGCGCCGGTCAGCTCGCCGGCCGGCAGGTGCGCGCCGGCGCCGGCGATGAAGTCCTTGTCCTCGGCGGCGATGTCCGGCGCGATCCGGCCGAAGATGATTTCCGTCCACGGCCTGGCAGATGAGACGCGCGCGCAGTTCTCGCGCACCGCCAGCCAGAAGGCCTCATTGTCCGCTCGCGGATCAAGCGCGGCGAGGCGGTCCTGCACCGCCGCGAACGGCAGGGCGTGGACGAGGACGGCGTTGAGGTTTTCAAGGTCGGCTTCGTCAAAGCGCGCCGGGGCGCGTCCGATCTTCGAGAAGGCGAACTCTTCCGCGAGCTGGTCGAGACTGTTGCGCGGCTCGATATTGTCCGACGTGCCGAGCTTGGCGAGGTGGCTGCAGATCGCCATCGCCTCGATGCCCTGGTCGCGCAGCTGGCCGACGGAGAGCGAGCCGATCCGCTTCGACAGGGCCGAGCCATCCGCGCCGACCAGCAACGGCATGTGCGCCATCTCGGGCGCCTTGCCGCCGAGCGCCATGAAGATCTCGATCTGCGCGCCGGAGTTCGTCACATGGTCCTCGCCGCGCACGACATGCGTGATGCCGGCCTCGATATCGTCCACCACCGAGGGCAGCGTATAGAGGTAGCTGCCATCCTCGCGGATCAGCACGGGGTCCGATACCGACGAGGTGTCGATGCTCTGCGGGCCGCGCACGAGGTCGTTCCACTCGACGCGTTCGCCCGAGAGCTTGAAGCGCCAGTGCGGCCTTACACCCGAGGCTTCCAGCTTTGCGCGGTCGGCATCGGTCAGGCTCAGCGCCGCCCGGTCATAGACCGGGGGCCGCCCGCGCGACTGGGCGATCTTGCGCTTCACGTCCAGTTCCTCGGCCGTCTCGTAGGCCGGATAGAGCAGGCCCAGCGCGCGCAGCTTTGCAGCGGCCTCATCGTAGATGCCGAACCGGTCGGACTGTTTGAACGTCGCGGCCCAGGTCAGGCCCAGCCAGGTGAGGTCTTCCTTGAGGATATCCTCGTTCTCCTGGGTGGAGCGTTCGAGGTCCGTATCATCGATCCGCAGGATGAACTTGCCGCCCTCGCGGCGGGCAAACAGCCAGTTCACGAGCGCCGTGCGCACGTTACCGACATGCAGGCGCCCGGTGGGCGAGGGGGCGAATCGGACAACAGGGGCGGTCATGGGCAACTCGGCCTTCCGGGGTTGGGAAAGCCGCTTTCGACATCAAATCGGGACAAAAGCCAAGCGCCTCGGCCACATTCTTGCTGTTGTTTTGTTTCACGTACAGTTACGATGCCGCAATTCCGGGAGTGGGTTATGAGATTTGGCTGGGTGCTGGCTGGGGCGCTGTTACTGGCGGCCTGCGGGCAAAAGGACGGCGCATCGCCGGGAACGGCCGCCAGTGGCGCCGGTCCGGCCGGGCCTGCGGGCACTCCGGCGGAGATGCCGGTGCGCCCGGCGCTCGATTACGCGGCCCTGTCGGGCTACGACATCACGACTTGGTTCCTCAGCCCCGGCTGGCCGGGCGAATATCCGCCGGGCTTCGCGGTGCTGGACGAGGCGGTGAAGGTGCCGGCCCGGGCGCGCCCGAACCCGACCGATCCGCAGGACATCACCTGCCTCCTGCCGCAATATGCCAACTACCAGTTGTGGAACAATGTCCGGACGGCGGAAGACGACCTCGAATATTTCGTGGCGACCAAGAAGGTGCCGGTGACGGTGCTGGAAGACACCGAGATCGAGTTTGTCGGCGATGCCGGCATCGAGACGCTGGCCCTGAAGAAAGGCGATGTGCTGACCTACCTGCGCTATATCGGCGAGGGGTTCACCGTCTTGTCCTTCAACGGCCGGGAGTTCGACATCAACGAGGGCGAGCTGTCGAACGTCACCGACATCGGCGCGGCCTCGCTGGAGGAAGACCTCTGGGTGCGCGTCTCCTGCCTCGGCGGCAAGCAGGGCTGGCTGATGTTCGATGAAGTGATCGAGGAGCCGGGCGTGTTTCCCTCGCCGATCACCGGCTATGGCGACGCCGCCGACATCCTGCCCGGCGACGCGGACGCCGTGCGCGAAGCCATCACCACGGACGCCTACGGCGTCAACGCCTCCGAACAGGAAATCATTCCGCCGTCTGAGGAATAGAGCGGCGGCAAACGGATCGGTGCCTTGCGTCACCCTCGACCGGCTGCGCCGGTCGAGGGTGACGCAAGATTGCAACTGTTTCGTCTTTGGGCGGATCAATCATCCCGGAACCGGTTGGTGATCGGATAGCGCCGGTCGCGGCCGAAATTCTTGCCGCCGACTTTCACGCCCGGCGGGGCCTGGCGGCGTTTGTATTCGGCGACATAGACGAGGTGTTCGATGCGCCGCACGGTGGCGGCGTCATGGCCGCGCGCGAGGATGTCATCGACGTCTTCCTCGAGGTCCACGAGGCCGCGCAGGATATCGTCCAGCACCGGGTAGGGCGGCAGGGAATCCTCGTCCTTCTGGTCCTCGCGCAGCTCGGCGGAGGGCGGCTTGGTGATGATCCGTGCCGGGATCACCTCGCCGCGGTCCACCAGCGCGCCGGGCGGGACGTTCGCGTTGCGCCACTTCGCCAGTTCGAACACTTCAGTCTTGTAGAAATCCTTCAGCGCGTTGTAGCCGCCGCACATGTCGCCGTAGAGTGTCGCGTAGCCGACCGCCATCTCGCTCTTGTTGCCGGTGGTGACGACCATGTGGCCGAACTTGTTCGACAGCGCCATCAGCGTCACCGCGCGCAGGCGGGACTGGATGTTCTCCTCGGTGATGTCGACGGCTTTGCCGGTGAAGGCCGGCGCCAGCATCCCGCCCAGCGCTTCGACGCCGGGATGGATGTTGATTGTGTCATACCGGCAACCGAGCGCCTCGGCGCAGGCCTTGGCATCTTCCAGACTGTCCGTAGACGTATATTTCGACGGCATCATCACGCACCAGACCTTGTCCGGGCCGAGCGCGTCGGCGGCAATCGCCGCCGTGATGGCCGAATCAATGCCGCCGGACATGCCGAGCACGACGCCGGGGAACCGGTTCTTGCGCACATAGTCGCCGAGGCCCTGCATCGCCGCGCGGTATTCCGCCGCCCAGCCGTCAAGGTCTGCCGTGCAACTTTTTCCGAGGCCCGCGAACAGCTTCGTGGACGGATCAAACGCGACGAGGGCGTAGCCTGTCCCGAACTGGCCGACGAGGCCGCAGCGGGCGCCGTGGGTGGAATTGGTCGCGTAGGAGGCGCCGTCGAAGACGAGCTCGTCCTGCCCGCCCATCTGGTTGACGAAGAGGTAGGGCAGGCCGAGGTCCGCCCACCGGTCGAAGGCCGCCGCGCGTTCGGCCTGGATGGCGCGCCGCCAGGGCGAGGCGTTGGGCACCAGCAGGAGGTCCGCCCCCGCCGCCTTCGCCGCGCGGGGCACGCGCTCGAACCAGATGTCCTCGCAGATCGCGAAGCTGATCCGCACGCCCTTGAAATCGACCACCACCGCCGGCCCGTCGCCGGGGGTGTAGTGGCGCTTCTCGTCGAACACACCATAATTCGGCAGCTCGCGCTTGTCATGGCGGGCGCGGATCTCGCCGCCCTCCAGCCAGAGCGCGGAATTGTGCAGCTTGCCGGCCTCGCGCCAGGGGCTGCCGATCAGGATCGCCGGGCCGCCCGCCGTATCGCGCGCGAGCTGGTGGACCGCCGACATCGACCGCTCCACCGCCGCCGGCTTCAGCACCAGATCCTCGGCCGGATAGCCGAGCATGAAGTGTTCCGACAGCACCACCAAGTCCGCGCCCCGGGCCCTGGTCTCGGCATGGGCGGCCCGCGCCAGCGCCAGGTTCCCCCCGATATCGCCGACCACCGGATTGAGCTGCGCCGCAAGGATGTCCAGATTTTTGCTCATATGGAGCATTTAGGGGGATTTGGGCGCCGTGTCATCGGGTAGGGCGGGATTTCATCCCGGCTTACGCCTGTCGCGCCAGTCCTGCGATTAACAGCACGGCCCCTGCGATCATGGCGACGGTGAGGGCGAGGAGGCCAGCAGTGACGAAGGTTTCCTGGGCAGCGGTGCCGTTGTGGCCTGCGCCGATGAGGGGCGTCATCATGCTGGTGCCCCAGAGGGCGGCGAACTGGGTCATCAGCCAATTGAGGCTGGTGCCGAAGGCGAAGAGCCAGAAGGTGAGCGATTTGAGGCCGGGCGGTAGGTTCACCCGGTGCCAGATGGCGCCGAGGGCGATCAGGAAGACGCCGTTGGTGATCCCCTGCAAGTGGGCGGAGAGGCCCATGCGCGGGTTGGCCATCAGGCCGGTCACGAGGCCCGAGAGCAGGCCAAGAAGGAAGAGGACTGCGCCGAGCAGGATCAGGCGGCGCGCGCCGGATACTTCTGTAGACGGATGAACTTCAATAGGCATGGGGCCCCCGATCTGCCGTGTGACGAACGGTGCAGTTTAGCAAAAGCAGGCCTTCCCGAAAACCCGGGCCGGCGCGCGGCGCAAAAACGTGACTTGCGCGCCCGGCGCGGCGCGCTAACCCTGTCGGACATACGGGAGGATAGTGAAGGATGAGCGTGGCGTTGGCGGAGGCGATCTGGCGAGGGCTGGCGTTGTATTTTGGCTTTGGGCTGGTGACCGGCATCGGTGTCATCTTGTTCGGGCTGAAACGGCTGGCGCCGGGACGTCTGCCCTGGCGGGTGCGGCTGGTGATCCTGCCGGGGCTGGCGGCGTTGTGGCCGGTCGTGCTGTTGCGGCTCGCCGGTGTGCGGCCGGCGGAGGACCGGGCGTGACGCGGGGCCAGCGCCGGGTGCATGCGCTGGTGTGGCCGCTGCTGGCGCTGGTGCTGGCCGGGGTGGTGCTCAGCGCGCTGTCCGAACGCGCGCGGGTGGCGGCCGCCGCCGCTGCCGTGCTGGAGGCGGCGTGATGGCGGCAGGCTATGTCATCGTCGGCTGGAACCGGTTCAAGCGCGCCTATGACGGTGTGTTGCTGGCGGGGCTGGCGGCCTTCCTCGCGGCGCATGCCGGGGCCGGCATCCTGTTGGCACCGGCGGGGCAGCATCCCAGCGAAGTGCAGCTGCTGATCCGCGCGAGCGGGGCGGCGGCGTTCAGTCTGCTGACGATCATCCTCTGCATCGGCCCGCTGGCGCGGCTGACCCCGCGCGTGTTGCCGGTGCTGTACAACCGGCGGCATCTCGGCGTGGCGTGCTTCGCCGCCGCGCTGGTGCATGGCGGGCTGGTGGTGCTCTGGTATCACGGGTTTTCGGAGGTCAATGCCTTCGTGTCGCTGCTGATCTCCAACCCCCGCTATGGATCCTTCGGCGGCTTTCCGTTCGAGAGCCTGGGCGCGCTGGCGCTGCTGATCCTGTTCGTGATGGCGGCGACGAGCCATGATTTCTGGAACCATGTGCTGGGGCCGCGCCTGTGGAAGTGGATCCACATGTCGGTTTATGCCGCCTACGGATTGCTTGTGGGGCATGTGATGCTGGGCGCGGTGCAGGGCGAGAAGGGGCTTGCGCAGGCGGCGCTGGCGGGCGGGTCGGCGCTGCTCGTGGCAGGCCTGCACATCGTGGCCGGGCAGCTGGAGCGCAGGCGCGACCGGGCGGTGGACGGGCCGCCGGAGGGCGAGGGCTGGCTCGACGCCGGGCCGGCAGAGGCGATTCCGGACGGGCGCGCGGTGATCCTGGTGCCGCCGATGGGCGAGCGGATTGCGGTGTTCCGGGACGGCGCGAAGGTTTACGCCGTGGCCAATGCCTGCCGGCATCAGGGCGGACCGCTGGGCGAGGGGCGCATCCTGGACGGGTGTATCGTATGCCCCTGGCATGGCTTCCAGTACCGGCCGGAGGATGGCTGTTCGCCGCCGCCCTTTACCGAGAAGATCCCAACCTACCGCACACGGATTACCGGTGGCTGGGTCTTCGTGGAGCCCTCGCCGCAGCCGCCGGGCACGCCGATTGCGCCCTCGATTGCCGGGGAGGCGGGCTGATGGCGGACGATCCCTTCTTTGTCGGCTGGCGCGGCGAGCTGGCGGGGCCGACGCGGCGCGGCCTGCTGGCGGCCGGCGCCGGGCTGGTGGCGGGCGCAGGCGCGCTCGGGCTGGGGCTTGGCGCAGCGGCGCCGCATCCGGGACCCGGCGTCTGGGACCAGGGCCGCAAAGTCGCGGTGACCGGCACGATCTATCCGGAGCCCTACCTTCATCTGTTGACGGAGGATCTTGGCAATGGCCTGCGGCCGGTCTTTCTGGTGGGGGCGGGCAAGGACCGGATTTCGGTCCGCCCGGCGCTGACCTTCACGGGCGCGGCCGTGACCGGCACGCTGATCCAGCGGGGCGAGCATGCGATGATGGCGGTGGAGGGGATCTATCCCGATCCGGCGCCGGGGCGCCTTCGGCCGGGGCCGGAGACGGATCTTGGCGACGCCGTGATGACGGGTGAGATTCTCGACGCGAAATGCTGGTTCGGCGCGATGCGCCCCGGGCATGGCAAGACACACAAGGCCTGCGCGGCGCTGTGCGCCCGGGGCGGCCTGCCGCTGGCCTTTGGCGAGACCGGCCGCTGCGGCGACGGCAAGGCCGCGCTGCTGTTCCTGAACGAGCGGGGGCGAGCCTTCGGACCCGGCGTGTGGCCGCTGGTAGCGGACCCGGTGATGGTCCGGGGACGGATCTTCGAGGTTGCGGGGCTGAGGCAGGTCCGGGTGAAGCTCGCGGATGTAACGCGGCTTTAGTCCGCCACTTTCCGCACATACGTTCCCGTGAACCAGTCGCTCCAGTCCCCGGTGGCGGGGTCGCCTTGCTGGAAGTGCTGGGTGACGGAACCGTCCGCGTTCGGGGTCCATTCACCCCGGAAGGGCAAGGCAGGGCCGCCCGCCTGGTAGGCGATGGTGCCTTCGAGACGCATGGCGCCGGTTTCGGTGAGGCCGCCCGACAGGTCGATGACCGCGCCGCCGCTGACCCATAGCTGGCGCCATTTGTTCGTGCCCGGATCAACGAAGTTGTAGCTCTGGCCGGTGATGCCCTGGGCGTCGGTCCAGTGCTCGACCAGAAGGCAGCCATACTCGGCGCGGGTGATCGCATTTTCGCCGGCCCGGGCGCCGTTGGCGGCGAAGACCTCCCAGTCGCCGAGCCAGAAATCGAAGTCGTGATGTGCTGCGCCTGTGCAGGGCGGCGCCGGCGTTGCGGCGGCTGGCGGCGGGGTGGGTGCGGGTTCGGCCGCTGCGGCGCAGGCGGGCAGAAGCAGGGCTGCGAGGGCAGGCAGGAGTCGGCGCATGGGGCAGGATTAGCACAGGCTGATGCGGGTTCCCAGCGGTGGTGAAGAGGCCCCACCCTAGCCCTCCCCACGCTTTGCGCGGGGAGGGGACAGGTCAGCAGTTGGTGCGAGTGCGTGCCTGACAACGGGGCCTGTCCCCTCCCCGGTACGGGGAGGGTTGGGGCGGGGCTCTTGTCCACCGACGTCTGACGTTTTCAGGACGAGTTCAGCGCGGCGGTGCGGGCGGCGGTGTTGAGGTCTTGCAGGATGCGCTGGCCGTCGGTGCGGAGAGGCTCAGCCTTGAGACCGGGGATCTT
>VMTE01000009.1 GCA_013791775.1 Hyphomonas sp. | reverse complement strand
GGCCGCCGTCGTCGGCTATCCGCACGACATCAAGGGGCAGGGCATCTACGCCTATGTCACGCTGCGCCAGGGCGTCGTCTCGGATGACGCGCTGCGCAAGAACCTCGTCCAGCACGTCCGCAACGAGATCGGCCCCATCGCCTCGCCGGACCTGATCCAGTTCGCCCCCGGCCTGCCGAAAACCCGCTCCGGCAAGATCATGCGCCGCATCCTGCGCAAGATCGCCGAGAACGAATTCGCCAGCCTCGGCGACACCTCCACCCTCGCCGACCCCGAAGTCGTCACCGACCTGATCGAGAACCGCCAGAACAGGTGATGATGTCCGAGCTTTGTGTCCACGCCTGTACCGGCCGGTACATTTGAAGCTCCGTGAGCAGGCCCCCGAGTGAATCTCGGAAGGTAAGCTGCGCAATCCGGCTTCTTCGGTCTCCGCTCCGGCGATCCCGGAGACGTTTCAGGAAAGGACCAGCGCCGCGACGATCAATGTCTGCTTCATAGGCTGCTTCTCCAATTCGCAGCTGGCGCCGGGCCTTGCTTCAGTGTGTTTTCCGCCGCGCTTCCGGGTCATATTTCACAATAAGATCCCGAATGTCGCGCAGTTGCGCACTGGCGTTCACGGCGGTAGCTTCGGACCCATATGTGCCGAACAGGTAAGCGACGTCCCACTCGGTCATTTCGCGCGGCGGGTCGGGCGACTTGAACAGGCTCAGAATGCTCGGATAATCGTTTGCTTCTGCTTCGCCATCGACCTGAGCCAGCGATATGAAAGCGAGGTAGTCCGAAACAGCACTGAGCGGTTGTCCAGCGGTTTCACCCGTATCGACCACGACGATCATCCGGCTCACTTCGCGCCGCACGTTGGACCTCACTCGTGAGGCGTCGGCGTTCCGCACGATCGGAATATTCGCCGCCAGACCACTATCACCTGTGATGGCGTCGCCATCGAGCGGCATGCCGCTTGCGCTCACAGTCTCAATCACTTGGCGCCAGCGCACAGGACGTTGCTCCGTTGCGAATTTTGCCAGCCCGCTTGTGCCCGAGACGTCGATGCCGGAATCGCCTGGATATCCGAACACGCCTTCATGTTCCTTAATAACGCGAGGCAGCAGCATTTCCGGTGCGTCGGTCACGATGATCAGCAGGTTCGTGTCGCAGCCCGGTCCACCTGTTTTCAGCCCGACCTGCATGGCGCGCTGCGCGATCCGGTCGGCGATATACTGACCCTGATCCACGGGTGGCCCTATGATGCTCACGCATAGCTCACTGTTCCAACGCGGCAGGCCTTTTCTGAGAATGTCGGTGCCCTTCGGCATCACTTCTTTCAAATAGCCTTTGGCTTGATCCATTCGGGTTTCTGTGACGACCACTTTCGGGTTACGAAGCTCGGGGTCGTCCGAGACGGTTTGTGCTATTGCAGGACTCGCGAGCATTGCGAGGATGGTTGCGCACGCGGCACCGTACAAACGGGCTGCGGAATAGATTGATGACATCGCGAACTCCCATTAACCGAAGGTAGAAGGTCTCACGCGTCAGGGGCGTGCGTCAATCCGCAATTTGGTAGTCACGGGAGTGTGAACGGGGCAGAAACTAAATCGCCGGCAAGTCCACCGTGAACTTCGCGCCGGCTTCCGTCCGGTTCTCCGCCCAGACCTTGCCGCGGTGCGTTGCGATGATCTGTTTCACGATGGAAAGGCCGAGGCCGGAATTGTTGCCGAAGGCGGTGCCCTTGGGTCTGTCCGTATAGAAACGGTTGAAGATCGTCTCCAGCTTGTCGGGCGGCACGCCGGGACCGGAATCCTCGACCGTCAGGCGCGCAATCGTGCGCGGGCCTTCATTGGTCTGTTCGAGGCGCACATCGACGGTTGATCCGCCCGGCGAGAAGGAGCGTGCATTGTCGATGAGGTTCCTCAGCACCTGGCCGAGCGGTCCCTCGCGGCCGCGCACGATCAGTCGGGCGCCCATGGTCGCATCGGTGAACGACACATGCACGGCGGACTCGCCGTCGCCGATCCCCTCATAGGTGCGCACGATGTCGCGCACGAAGCGGGCAATGTCGATCTGCTCGCTTGGCAGGCGGGTCATCTCGGCTTCGAGGCGCGAGGCGTTGGATATGTCCGTGATCAGACGGTCGAGTCGTTTGACGTCCGAGGCGATCACCTGGCGCAGCCGCAAGGCCGCGTCCGGATCCTTTACCCGCTCCAGCGTCTCCACCGCCGAACGGATGGAGGTCAGCGGGTTCTTCAGTTCATGCGCGACATCGGCGGCAAACTGTTCGTTCGCCTCGATGCGCTCCAGCAGCGCCTCGGTCATGCTCTGGATCGAGGTCGCCAGATCGCCGATCTCGTCCGTGCGCTGGGTCAGCAGGGGCACGTCGATCCGGTCGGACGCCCCGGAGCGGATCCGGTCCGCCGCCAGCGACAGGCGGCGCAGCGGCCGCGCGATCCCGAGGGTCAGCATCACCGACGTGAAGAAGGCCATCAGCACGGCGACCCCGATGAACGGAACCAGCGCGACCCGCTCGGCCCGGATGATCTCGTCGATGTCGCTGGCCTCCAGCACGAGCACACCCACCACGGCCGACACGCGCTGCACCGGCATTGATACGGAAATCACCCGGCTGCCCCGGTCGGAGAAGCGCTGGCTGGCGGCCTGGCCGCCCAGGGCGGCGACCTTGAACTCCTCCTCGAAGCTCTGCGTACGGAGCGCTTCGGAGCTGCGGCGCGGCGAAAAGAAATCGAACGCGCTGCTGGACCATTCGGAAAGGTCGCGTCCCGTGCGCGCCAGGAAACCCGGCTCGCTCAGCGGCGGCAGCGCCGAAACATCGACGCGCTCGGAGAGGTAATAGCTGTCGCCGACCAGTTCGCCGTCCGGCGTGAAGATGCGCGCGCGCACCCGCTCGGGCAGGTTCAGCCGTTGCAGCGTCTGGCGGGCCGCGTCCGGGTTGAGGCCCGGCTCAGGCGTGGTCGCGTCATCGGACAGGAGGCTGGAGAAGATCTGCGCCTGCGCTTCGAGGTCCTGCTTCTTCGAGGCCACGAAGCCCGCGCGCATCTCGTTCAGCACCATCGCGCCGATGATGAGAACCGCGAGGCCGGCCATGTTGGAGGCGAAGATCAGCCGGGCGATGCGCGATCCGAGGATCGTCGTCGTCCGGCGCACACGGGCGCGGCGAGGAGTCCCTTTCTCGGCCATGCCCTGTCGTCCCCCTCACGGCGTCTCCCGGTCCAGCCTCAGGCGTCTGCGGCGACGCGCATCGTCACGATACGGTCCGGATTGCGCGGCGGCTCGCCCTTTGCCAGCTGATCGATGGCGTCCATGCCGTCGGTCACCTGGCCCCAGACCGTGTATTGGCGGTTGAGGAAGGAGGCGTCATCAAAGCAGATGAAGAACTGGCTGTTGGCAGAGTTCGGCGCCGACGTGCGCGCCATCGAGCAGGTGCCGCGCACGTGCGGCTCGGCGTTGAACTCGGCTTTCAGGTCCGGTTTCTTCGAGTTGCCGGTGCCGGTACCCTTCGGGCAGCCGGTCTGGGCCATGAAGCCGGCAATTACGCGGTGGAAGACGATTCCGTCGTAAAACCCCTCCCGCGCGAGTTCCTTGATGCGGGCGACATGGCCGGGCGCCAGGTCCGGACGGAGCCGGATCGTCACCAGGCCTTTCGACGTCTCCAGCAGCAGCGTGTTCTCTAGATCGGACATCGGGCACTCCTTCTTGTCTCTCAATGATGTAAGGATCGGTCTTCTGGCTATTCAATCGCGGGTCTGGCGGCAAGCAAAGCCTGCATGTAGAGTTCAGACGGGCAACTGGCGGGAGTAAGATGGATTGGCCGAGATCGTAGGCAACAGTCTGGCGGCGGCGCTGACCGCCGGCGCCCTGCTTTACCTCCTCTGGGCGGCGGGGCTCACCTTTCCGTTTGCCAACGAACAGGCGCTCGCCCGCTCCGTCATCGGCCGCCGCGGCATCACCCGTGTGCCGTCGCGCCGCGCCTTCCTCGTTCTGAGCCTGCTGCTGCTGCTGGCGGCGATGGCGGCCTTCCTGATGGGCGGGTTCAGCGAAACTGTGCCGCGCTCCAAGCCGTTCCTGGTGCCGGTCGGGCTCTTATTGTCCTTCGTTTTCCTCGGCCGGGGGATCGCGGGCGTGCTGCCCGCCTTCGAGCGCGCGGCGCCGGAACAGCCCTACCTCTCGCTCAACCGGCGGATCTACTCGCCCCTCTGCGGCCTGGTCGGTCTCGTCTTCCTGTTTCTCACCGTCGCCCTGCCGAACTGGAGCTGGCGTCTCAGCCAGCTGTCTGGCTGAGGCGTTCGGGAAAGGCGGCCAGCCAGTCCTCGGCGGATTGGCCATCCGGCCCGCGCGCCCGCATCATGCCAGTGAAGTTCCAGTGATTGAGGGCGGTGTCGATGCGCGTGTCGGCATTCAGGAACGCGCGGGGCGTTCCGCCGCCGGTCAGGAAGCCGGCGGCTTTCACGAGATCCGAGCGGTCATAGGTCTCCGGCGCGGCATCGACGTGTATCACCAGCGCCGCTGCCGCCGGCCGGCCGTCGCGCGCGGTCAGCCGCGTCACCGGCTTGGCCACCGGATCGACCCCCAGCACGAAGGCCGGCGCGGTCAGGTCGTGGGCCGGTGCGCAGCACCGTGTCGGCGCCCCAGCTGTGACCGATCAGGGCGAGCGGATGGCCGTCGGCCATCAGTTCGGCGGCGAGCCGTTTCGCGGCGCTGATCTTCCAGTGCGGGAGGTATTCCACCCGGCGGCTGCGGGCCATCTGGCTGTGCCGCCACGCGGCATAGGACTGGACGAGGCGGGAGCTCTCGTCTCCCGCCCCGCCAATATAGATCTCCGCTGGCGGTCTATTCCGTATAGCGATAGCCAACGCCGTAGAGGGTTTCGATCGCGTCGAACTCATCGGTGACTTCGCGGAATTTCTTGCGCAGCCGCTTGATGTGGCTGTCGATGGTGCGGTCGTCCACATAGATCTGGTCGTCATAGGCCGCGTCCATCAGCTGGTCGCGGCTCTTGACGTAGCCGGGGCGGGTGGCCAGCGCCTGCAGGATCAGGAATTCGGTGACCGTCAGGCGCACCTGCTTGCCGTCCCAGGTGCAGGCATGGCGGTTGGGGTCGAGCACCAGCTTGCCGCGCACGATGGGCTTGGAGTCGCCTTCCTCGGGCCCGGCCACGCCGCCGCGTGCCCGGCGGAGCACCGCTTTCACGCGTTCGGCCAGCAGGCGGTTGGAGCATGGCTTGCGCACGAAATCGTCGGCGCCGATGTTGAAGCCGATCACCTCGTCGATTTCCTCGTCCTTCGACGTCAGGAAAATCACCGGCAGCTCGGAGGTCTGGCGCAGGCGGCGCAGCAGCTCCATCCCGTCCATCTTCGGCATCTTCACATCGAGAATGGCGATGTCCGGCGGGCTCTCGGTGAGCGCGGGCAGGGCCGACTCGCCGTCATGGTAGGTGCGCACCTGATAGCCTTCGGCTTCAAAAAACATCTTGAGCGATGCCACGATGTTTTCGTCGTCGTCCACCAGTGCCAGAGTCGTCATCGCCTTGTCCTTTTCCGCCAGCCGGAAGTTTGAATGCGCTTCAGTTGGGCGTCCAGTAGGTTCAATCACAGCTCGGTTCATTTCAAAAGCCCTCCATTGGTGGAGCTTCAACAAAATCAACGGAGTGCGGCGGGCGTTTGCGCGGATTGCGGCAGCCGTGCGATTCATTGCGGCGGAATGCGCCGCAAGTGTGAAAGTTTGAACGCCGCCTGTTCCGCGCGCGCCCGCGCTGGTGAGCCCAACGCGCCCCTCACCGAAGACCCTTGCGCAGGCAGGGGGCCAGACATGGCGAAGGTTTTGCCGGATCATCTGGATACCTGCCTCCGCAGGTATCTGCGGAGAGGGTGGGAATTGGGTGCATAGAAAAGGTCCTGCGCACCACATCCGCGCCAATATTCGCACAAATTCTCCTGTCATCAATCCCGGCGAACGCCGGGACCCGGAAACCCTTGCAGCGTTTGAGAGTCTGGGTCCCGGCGTTCGCCGGGATTGACAAGTAGGGTGAGATTTTCACAGGAAACGAATCCGGCCGGGTCCGCACCCGGGTTAGTCTGCCTTCAAGCGTGAGGCCGAGGAGGAGAACGGCCAGTCCTCACGCGGGTCCGGCGGCGGCGAATGGTTTCGCCAGCGTTGGAAGCGGCTGGGATGAACGGGCTCCGTGGCCACGGGGACACCGGACTATTCTACCCTATTTTCTACGCTTCAGTTCCCGCACCCATGGGCACCGCCCATCCGCAGGACCCGAACGACGCAATCACCGGAAGGGGAGACCCTGTCCGGATGTTGGTGTTTTGCCTCGCCCCACCCTGACCCTCCTCGCGCGAAGCGTGGAGAGGGTCAGGGTGGGGCATTTGAAAAGGCCGTCAGTGCGCTGCCGCCCAGGTCTTCGCGGCCTTGGCTTCGACTTCCAGCGGCACGGAGAGTTTCAGCGCCGGGCCGTCGGCCGAGCTCATGGTCTTTCGCGCGACCTCGATCAGCTTCGCCGCTTCGGCCTCCGGGCATTCGAACACGAGTTCGTCGTGCACCTGCAACAGCATCCGCGCCTTCAGGCCGGCGGACGCCAGCGCGTCCGGCATGCGGATCATCGCGCGCTTAATGATGTCGGCAGCGGTGCCCTGCAGCGGGGCGTTGATCGCCTGGCGCTCGGCGAAGGCGCGGGCGGGGCCCTTGGCCTTCATGTCCGGCAGGTTGATCTTGCGGCCGAACGCCGTGCGCACGAAGCCGGTCTCGTGGGCGAAGGCTTTCGTGTCGTCCATGAACTGACGGATACCGGGAAAGCGTTTGAAGTATTCCTTGATATAGGCGGCGGCTTCCGCCTGCGGAATGCCGAGCTGGCGGGCGAGCCCGAAGCCGGAGATGCCGTAGATGATGCCGAAATTGATCGCCTTGGCCTGGCGGCGCACCATCGGGTCCATGCCTTCCACCGGCACGCCGAACATTTCGCTCGCCGTCATCGCGTGGATGTCCAACCCGTCCTTGAACGCCTGTTTCAGCGCCGGGATGTCTGCCATGTGCGCAAGGATGAGCAGCTCGATCTGCGAATAGTCGGCGGAGACGAGGACGTTCCCGTCCTCCGCGATGAAGGCTTCGCGGATCTTGCGGCCCTCCTCCGTCCGTACCGGGATGTTCTGCAGGTTCGGGTCGGTGGAGGAGAGGCGCCCGGTCTGCGCACCCGCCATCATGTAGCTGGTATGGACGCGGCCCGTCTCCGGCTTGATGGCGGCCTGCAATGCCTCGGTATAGGTCGAGCGCAGCTTCGACAGCATCCGCCAGTCGACGATCGTGCGGGGCAGGGCGTGGCCTTCCTCCGCGAGACCTTCGAGCACGTCTGCGTCGGTCACCCAGGCGCCGGTCTTGGTTTTCTTGCCGCCGGGAATGTTCATCTCGTCAAACAGGATTTCGCCGAGCTGTTTGGGAGAGCCGATATTGAACGCGCGCCCCGCCTGCTCGTGCGCCTGCGCCTCAAGGCCGGCCATGCGCTGCGAGAAATCCGCCGACAGGCGCAACAGCATCTGCCGGTCCACCTTGATGCCCGCCTGTTCCATCGCCGCGAGCACCGGCACCAGCGGGCGTTCCAGCGTTTCATACACGGTGGTCACCTGCTCGGTGCGCAGGCGCGGCTTCAGCACTTGCCAGAGGCGCAGCGTCACGTCGGCGTCCTCGGCCGCGTATTCGGTGGCCTTGTCGAGCGCCACCTGCGCGAAGGATTTTTGCGCCTTGCCGGTGCCGGCGACCTCCTTGAACGAGATCGGCTTGTGGCCAAGATAGCGCTCGGAGAGTTCGTCCATGCCGTGATTGTGGATGCCCGCGTTCAGCGAGAACGAGATCAGCATCGTGTCATCAATCGGGGCGACGCGGATGCCATGCCGCGCGAAGACGCTGAGGTCATACTTGATGTTCTGGCCGATCTTCAGGGTCGCGGCGTCCTCGAGCATCGGCTTCAACGCCTGGATCGCCTCGGCCATCCGGATCTGGCGCGGCGGGTCGGCGCCGAACATGTCGCCGTTGCCCGCCGCCATGTCGGGATCGACATGGGCGAGGGGAATGTAGCAGGCCTCACCCGGCGCCAGCGCCAGCGACACACCGACCAATCCTCCGCCTACGGAATCCAGCGCGTCGGTCTCGGTGTCCACCGCCACCCAGCCCTGTGTGGTGGCGCGGGCCACCCAGTCTTCGAGTGTCTTGAGGTCGCGGATGCAGGCATAGGCCGAGCGGTCGATGGCGGCGCCTTCCGGCGCGGCCGCCGCGATGGCGCCCTCCTTCTCCATCTGCTCGCGCACGCGGCGGGTTATGGTGCGGAATTCCATCTCCTCCAGGAAGGGCAGAAGGATTGCCGGATCCGGATCCTGAACCGCAAGGTCTTCCAGCGTCACGGTCACCGGCACATCGTCCATCAGCGTGACGAGGCGCTTGGACATGCGCACCTGGTCGGCGAACGCGATCAGCGTCTCACGCCGCTTCGGCTGCTTGATCTCGCCGGCGCGTTCCAGCAGCGCTTCAACACTGCCATACTCGCCGATCAGCTGCGCCGCCGTCTTCACGCCGATACCGGGCGCGCCGGGCACGTTGTCCACGCTGTCACCCGACAGCGACTGCACATCCACGACATGCTCCGGCCCGACGCCGAATTTCTCGACCACGTCGTCCCGGCCAAGCAGCTTGTTCTTCATCGGGTCGAGCATCAGCACCTTGCCGGAGACAAGCTGCATCAGGTCCTTGTCGGAGGAGACGATGGTGACGCGCGCACCTTTCGCTTCGGCCTGGCGGGCATAGGTGGCGATCAGGTCGTCGGCTTCGTAGCCCTTGAGTTCGACCGCATGGGCCGCGAACGCGATGGAGGCCCGGCGCACCAGCGGGAATTGTGGCACCAGCTCCTCGGGCGTCTCGGCGCGGTTTGCCTTGTAGGCGGGGAAGAAATCGTTGCGGAACGTATTGCCCGAGGCGTCGAAGATGCAGGCAAAGTGCGTCGGGCGCTCGGCGCCTTTCAGGTCTTCCAGCAGCTTGAACAGCATGTTGCAGAAACCGGCGACCGCCCCAATTGGCAGGCCGTCCGATTGGCGCGTCAGCGGCGGCAGGGCGTGGAACGCGCGGAAGATATAGGCGCTCGCGTCGATCAGGTAGAGGTGGCTTTTTTCGGTGACGGGGGCCGTGGCCATGGGCGATTCCTCTGCTTTGCGGAGGGTTTAGCCGCTGGGGGCGGGCGCGTCACCCATCCGCACCTATCCGGCCAGGCTTTCCACAAACCGGGCGATGGCCATCCAGGCCGGTGTTCCCGAGAGGGGGATGCAGAGTACCTGCACGGCGATGATGGCGCCGCCGCTCCAGAGCGTCACCGGGTGGAAGCGGCCGAGCGTACGTTTGTCATAGACCAGCAGCGCCACGATGATGAGATCGACCACCAGCGAAGGCAGCACGGTGACGAAGACCGGCGGCGGCCCGACGACGCCGGGCGGGGTCATCAGGACCTGGAACGGCCGCGCCATCGGGGCTTCGAGCAGCGGCACGAAGGATAACGTCATCAATCGCTTGTGGACATCCGGCTTGCCGGTATTCCTGACGGCGAGCGCCACCAGAACCGCGATCACCGCCAGACCTGAGAGCGACACGATGCTGAACGCCAGCGCCTGGTCACGCAGGCCGATACCGCCGGCGACCTTCATCGAGTTGATCGCCGAGAGCACGATGGTGAAAGCCACCGCCGTGAGCACCGCGACACCCGCCATGCCCCAGGCCCGGTGATGGGCGACTTGCCGGTTGGCCACCAGGTTGACTTGCCAGGCATACAGCCCGACCCATGCCAGCATCGCCGCGCCGTGCACATGCAGCACTGGCTTGCCGCCGAACGTGCCGTTGATCAGCGGTGACCAGTAGGTCGGGATGAAGCCGCCGATGGCGATCAGCACGAACAGCCAGGAAAGATAAACGAAGAAGCGCTCTCGGCGCGCGACAGGTAGTTCTGATGTTGCAGACAAACCGTCCCCCAGTTCCGTCAAACAATCTGAACAATGAGGTGCCAGAACGGTTTGCACTGTCAATGACCAATGCACCCGGCTTAAACTACTGTAAGGCGAACCGATTCCCGCTTTGCGCATTGCGAAAGTGTGTTAAAAATGAGGCATGCAAAGTGACCTCGCCTTCGACGAAGCCGTGGCCCTTTCTCCGCCGGTGCAGAAGCCCGTGCTCAAGGCGCCTTGGCATCTCTACCTGATCGGTGCAGCAGCCTTGCTGTGGAGCGCTGTCGGCGTATTCGACTTCCTTGCGACACTCACCCGGTTTCCGCCCTACATGGACCGCTTCCCGGAAGCGGCGCGCGAATACTGGGCGACCCTGCCGGCCTGGGTCTTCGGGGTCTGGGCGCTGGGCGTCTTCTCGGCGCTGATCGGCGCGGTGATGCTCTTGCGGCGACAGCGCCGGTCGGTGCGGGTGCTGGCCGGGTCCACCGCGTCCACGCTGCTCGCGACCGCGCTGAGCTACTCGCGGCCGGCGGCTGACTATGACGCCAACCGTGTGTTTGCCGTGTGCATCATCGTCGTCTCGCTGCTGATCCTCAACTACGCCTATCACCAGAGCAAGCACGGCGTGCTTCGCTGATCGCTCGCCGGCCGGGCGAGGTGGATTGGTGAACGGCGCGGACCGGTGTAGGGTGGCGCCTCTCTGGGGAGGGAAATCACATGACAGAACAAACATCGCCGGACGGCGTGAAGGCGGGTTGGCACATCTGGCTGGTCGGCATCATCGGTGTGCTGTGGAACGGCTTCGGCTGCGTCGACTTCACGATGACCGTCACGAAGAACGAGGCCTATCTGGCCGGCTATCCGCAGGAGATGCTCGACTACTGGTTTGCCATGCCGTGGTGGGTATTCGGTGTCTGGGCGGTTGGCGTGTTCGGCGCGCTGCTCGGCAGCATCGCCCTGCTGATGAAACGCGAAGCGGCGGTCACGCTGTTTGCGGCCGCGTTCATCGCGTCGATCATCAGCGTGGTCACCGACGTCATGGACAAGAACGCCCCGAAAATGGAAGGGCAGGAGTTCTTCCCCTGGCTGATCATGGGGCTGGGCTTCGTGTTCCTCGCCTACGCGTTCTGGCAGATGAAGCGCGGCGTCTTGCGCTGAGGCGGATTCGCTCTAGCTTGCCCCGCAAGCGAGCGGGAGGAAGCGATGACGAATGAAATGAACAGGACCTGGGTACTTCGCAAGCGGCCGGTGGGCGATCTCAAGCCAGGCGATCTCGAACTGGTGGAGAGCGCTCTTGAGCCACTGGGCGAGGGTCAGGTGCGGGCCAAGACAATCTACCTGTCGCTCGATCCGACCAACCGGATCTGGATGAGCGATATGGATGCCTACCTGCCGCCGGTACAGATTGGCGATCCGATGCGCGGCGGCGGTCTCAGCATCGTCACCGAGAGCCGCTTCGACGGCCTTGCGCCGGGCGACATCGTCAACACGGGCCTCGCCAGCTGGGCCATCTACAACACGCTGCCGGGCGCATCGCTGGCGAAGCTGCCGCGTCTGCCGGGTGTTCCGCTCACGGCCTATATGGGCCCGCTCGGCGCGACCGGTATGACCGCTTATTTCGGGCTGATGGACATTGCCAAACCGAAGGCGGGTGAGACCGTCGTGGTGTCGGCGGCGGCGGGCGCCGTCGGCTCGATGGTCGGGCAGATTGCGAAGATACAAGGCTGCCGCGTCGTCGGCATCGCAGGCGGCGCGGAGAAGTGCCGCTGGCTGACCGAGGTGGCGGGTTTCGATGCCGCCATCGACTACAAGTCCGAAGATGTCGGCGCCGCGCTCGACCGGCATTGTCCGAACGGGATCGACATCAACTTCGAGAATGTCGGCGGCAAGATCATGGACACCGTGATGGCGCGCCTCAACGACTTCTCGCGCATGCCGCTGTGCGGCCTGATCTCGACCTATAACGACACCGCGCCGACGCCGGGGCCTTACAATTTCGCGAACCTGCTGATGCGCCGCACGCTGGTGAAGGGCTTCATCGTGATCGACTATTTCCCGCGCTTCCCGGAAGGCATCCAGCAGATGGCGATGTGGCTGATGGAGGGCAAGCTGAAGTTCGAGACCGACATCGTCGAGGGTTTCGAGAACGCCCCCGCCAGCCTCTCGCGGCTGTTCGAAGGCAAGAACCTCGGCAAGCTGGTGGTCAAGGTCAGCGACGAGCCGGCGTGACGCCCGGTTCAGCTTGCATTCATCCGGTCTCCCCGCAAAATAGCGTCAAGGGAATCGGGGCCTTGGGGGTGCTGACATGATGAAACTTGCGGACGTCCGCGTGCGCCTTTTGCTTGCAGGCGCGGGTGCACTGGCGCTTGCGGGCTGTGAGACGGCGGATCTGGAAGCCTTTGCGGCCGGACTCGACATGGCGGCGGAGGAGATGTCCGTCACCATGACCCTGGTTCCGGCCTATGGCTGCGACTTCAATGCGAATGGCTATCTCGTCTGCGACGATACCGGTGATGGCTACGCTGACCGCTATGGTGACCCGGCCAGCGACTATGTGCCGGGCTATTTTTCCGTCCCCGCCACCCGCATCAACGATTATGGCGAGGCCTACCAATATGACGCCGGCTGCGATTGCTGGCTGCGCGAACCGTCGCTGGACACCTACCCGCAATAGACCCGCCCAGGCGCACAGCAATGTGTATTGCATGCATGTGCGAGACTTGGTCATATGCTGACAGGACTCTGTACCTCGGGGGAACGGGATGCGCTTGCAGCTTCTGTTTGGATTGGTGTTCCTGATGGCCGCCATGTTCGGGGGGCGCAGTCAGGCGCAGGTCGCCATCGAGCCCGGCGGGTATGACGACTGGGCCGTCGGAATCCTGGCGGCCGACTGGCGCGACAGCAACGGGGCGCCGATCGAAGCCTTCGAGAATGCCCGGCGCGCGCTCGCCAAGGGCTTTGAAGCGGTCGGCTTCAATCCGGACAATATCACCGCGCTGTCATTGCGCCCGAACGCGCAGAATGGCCGGGCGCTCGCGTCCGATGTGGTCTTCTCCGCCTTCGGGTCGAAGGCCGAGGCGGCAAAGGCCGGATGCCTGTTCTATTTCACCTCGCATGGATCGCCGGACGGCATGGTGCTGGGACGGGAGGGCCTGCTCAGCCCCGACCGGTTGGCCGGCCTTGTCGATCAATGGTGCGGCGAACGCCCAACGGTTGTGATCGTTTCGGCCTGCTATTCCGGCGGTTTTGTTCCCGCGCTGGCGGCGCCGAACCGGATGGTGATGACGGCCGCGCGGCCGGACCGCTCGTCGTTCGGGTGCGCGCCCGGCGTGCAGTATCCGTATTTTGATGGCTGCGTCCTGGAGGCCCTTCCGAGTGCGGACGACTTTGTCGATCTCGCCAGCCGGGCCCGCCGGTGTGTCGCGCAGCGCGAGACCGACGAACAGCTGTGGCCGCCGTCAGCGCCGCAAACTGAAGTCGGCGCAGACGTCGAGACGCTGTTCATCCTCAAGAATTTCGAACGGCCGGAGATGCTGCAGGCCGAAGCGGACGTCAGCCTGCGGACAATGCCGCAAACGCCGCCGCAAGGTCTGTCTTCAGGTCAGTAACCGCCTCGAGACCGATATGCAGGCGCAGCAGCGGCCCGGCCCGGCCTTCGGTCCAGCTGCCCTTCATGCGGGTCAGTTGCTGGTCGCAGGGAATGACCAGGCTTTCGAAGCCTCCCCAGGAGAAGCCGAGACCGAACAAGGAAAGCGCTGCGAAGAAGCGCTCCATGCCGCCGTCCGGAACCGGGTTCAGGACAACGCCGAACAGGCCGTTGGAGCCGGTGAAATCCCGCGTCCACAGCGCATGATCGGGGTGGGCAGGCAAAGCCGGGTGAAGCACGCTGGCCACCTCAGGCCGCGCGGCCAGCCAGTGCGCCATCTCGAGGCCGGACGCTTCATGCGCGCGCAAGCGAACGGCCAGCGTACGCAGGCCGCGCACCGCGAGATAGGCGTCATCCGGCGCCAGGCCGATGCCCCACTCCTCGGAGGTCGCCGCGATCCGCGCGGCGAGGCGTGCGTCGCGCGTCATCACCGCGCCGCCGAACGCGTCTGCATGGCCGACGACATATTTGGTCAGCGCCTGCACCGAGATATCGGCGCCGAGCGCCAGCGGCTGGTGCAGGAGGCCGGCGCCCCAGGTGTTGTCGCAGATCGTCAGGATGCCCCGCGCTTTGGCGGCCGCGACGATGGCCGGCGTATCGGCCACCTCGAAGGTCAGCGAGCCGGGCGACTCGATGAACACGGCCTTTGTGTTGGGCTTGAACAGCGCCTCGATACCGGCGCCGATGCGCGGGTCGTAGCGGGCAGCTTCAACGCCGGTTGCGCGCAGTCGCTGCTCGCAGAAGCGGGCCGTCGGCCCGTAGGCGCAGTCCGGGAACAGGATATGGTCGCCGGACGAAACGCAGGACGTGAGGGCGAGCGCGCAGGCCTGCAGCCCGTTCGAGGCGAGGCGGGCCGATGTGGCGCCTTCGAGTTCGCACAAGGCAGCCTCGAGTTCGCGGTGAACCGTCAGGCCCATGCGCCCGTAGGTCGGCTTGGCGCCGTAGAGGCCAGCCTCGTCGCGGAACAGTACCGTGGAGGCGCGCTCGACGGGCGGGTTTACGGTCACCCGGCCGAGGCGTCCGGCGCGTGTGTGGATCAGGCGTGTTTCGGGCGCGGCGTCGTCCTTGTTCACGAGACGCTCGTGGCGATTGGCCGGGCCGGATCGGACGCCCAGTCCGTCCACGAACCATCATAGACCGCGACGTCAAAGTTGCCGAGGCGGGCGAGGGCCAGCGCGGTGATCGCCGCCGTGATGCCGGAACCGCAGGTGGTGACCGTGGGCGCGGCGGGATCTTTGAACAGCATCTTCAGCTCTGCCGCCGATTTCATCCGGCCGGTCCCGGTGATCAGCTGGCTGCCGGGCAGGTTGATGCTGCCGGGGATGTGGCCCGAGGGCAGGCCGGGGCGCGGCTCGGGATCGCGCCCGAAGAAGCGGCCATCGGGGCGGGCGTCGATGATCGTGGTCTTCGCGGCGCCGACCAGATTTTCGAGCGCCTTGGCGTCCATCACAAGGTCCGTGCGCACACGCGGCGTGAAGTGGCGCTCACCGGTGACCGGCGGCAGGTCGTCGAGTGCGCCGCCGGCTTCGACCCAGGCGTTGAGGCCGCCATCGAGCACCTTGATGTCGTCGTGTCCCATCACGCGGAACATCCACCAGGCGCGGGCGCCGGCGAAGAAGTTGTTCTGGTCGTAGATGACGATGCGGTTGCCATCGCCGAGCCCGAGGCGGCGCACACGCGAGGAGAACTTCACGGCATCCGGCAGCATGTGGGGCAGGTGGGTGGAGGTGTCGGCGATATCGTCGATATCGAAATGCACCGCTTTCGGAATGTGTCCGCGCATCCAGGCCTGGCGGCCGGTTTCCGGCGGGTTGGTGAACGGCGCAAACCAGGTTGCGTCCACGATCCGCAGATCGGGGGCTTCGATATTGTCGAGCAGCCAGTCGGCGCTGACGAGGGGATCACCTGTTTCCATATGCCTATTTCTCCATCCAGGACGGAACAGGCAATCCTTTTCCGCGCAGGAATTCCGGGTTGTAGAGTTTCGATTGGTAGCGGTTGCCATAGTCGCACAGGATCGTCACGATCGTGTGGCCGGGGCCGAGGTCCTTTGCGAGGCGGATCGCGCCGGCGACGTTGACCCCTGACGAGCCGCCGAGGCAGAGGCCTTCGGTCTCGACAAGGCCGAAGAGGATGTTCAGGGCTTCGTCGTCCGGGATGCGGTAGGCCTTGTCCACCTTGATGCCTTCAAGGTTGGCCGTGATCCGGCCCTGGCCGATGCCTTCGGTGATCGAGGTGCCTTCGGCTTTCAGCTCGCCGTTCTTGAAATACTCGTAGAGCGCGGCGCCGCCGGGATCGGCGATGCCGATCTGGATCTTCGGGTTCTTTTCCTTCAGCGCCAGCGAGACGCCGCCGAGCGTGCCGCCGGAGCCGACCGCGCAGATGAAACCGTCAAGCTTGCCGCCAGTTTGCTGCCAGATTTCCTGGCCGGTTGTGGCGTAGTGGGCGCGGCGGTTGGCCTGATTGTCGAACTGGTTCGCCCAGATGGCGCCGTTCGGCTCGCTGGCGGCGAGTTCTTCCGCGAGGCGGCCGGAATAGCGGATGTAATTGTTGGGGTTGGCGTAGGGGAGGGCGTCCACCTCGATCAGCTCGGCGCCGAGCAGGCGGATGGCGTCCTTCTTCTCCTGGCTCTGGGTGCGCGGCATGACGATGACCACGCGGTAGCCGAGCGCCTTGCCGACCAGGGCGAGCCCGATGCCGGTATTGCCGGCGGTGCCCTCGACGATGGTTCCGCCGGGTTTCAGGAGGCCCGCCGCCTCGGCCTCGCGGACGATTCCGAGGGCGGGGCGGTCCTTGACCGACTGGCCGGGGTTCAAAAATTCGCATTTGCCGAGAATTTCACAGCCCGTGGCCTCAGACGCGCCGTTGAGGCGCAACAGGGGGGTGTTGCCGATCAAGTCGACGATCGATCGGTGGGCGGCCATGGGGTCATTCCTGTATCGGTTACGGGGCAGTTGAGACTTAAGGGCCGAAGGCGCCGGCGGCAATCGGGGGCAGCGCATTTGACCCGGCAACCCTGCTTCGCCCGCCTGTTTCTGAACGAGCGGTAAACGCAAAGCCCGCAAGTGCCGTGCCGCCCGGAAGCCTGAATTCACGCTGTTTTGGTAGTCCTTATCCCGCACAGGGCCCGTCTGACAGGGCTGGAGAGCGATTTCAGATGGATACCAAACAAAATACCGGACGGCAGGGGTTCAAGACCTCGCTAACGAAGGCCGCCGAGATTCCCGAAAAACATCTTTCGAGCTTGCGCGAGAAGCAGCTCGCGTCCTTCCGGAGCATCATGCTCGTCATTGTCCTGGCGAACCTGCTCAACGCGGCCGTCATCCTGCTTTCGTTCCGGGAGTCGATGATCGGAAACCTCCTGCCCATGTGGGGCGGGTGCCTTGTCCTGTTCTCGCTGTTCGCGCTTGGCCAGGACCTGTTCGAGAAACAGTTTGGCTGGCGCAAGTCCCGCGACGCCGAGCAGGAGCTGCAATCGCTGACGCGCGGCGCGACGCTGAACGGTTTCCTGTGGGCGATTGCGCCGCTGGTCGTGATGAGTTCGGTCGATACCCAGGGTCAGATGGTCATGGGCATCGTGATGGCCGGGATGATGTTTGCCGGCGCGTTCCTGTTGTCGCACATTCCCGACGCGGCCCTGTCGTTCACGATTCCGGTCGGCGTGGGACTGATCCTGTCGATGCAGTTCCAGCAGGACACGGCCTACCAGTTCATCTCGGTGTTGCTGATCGTCTACATGGCCCTTCTCGTGTTTGCGGTTCGCTGGTCGACCAATCAATTCGTGGAGCAGCATCTCGGCGAAGCGGCAGTGAGCGAACAGTCCGAACTGATCGGCCTGCTGCTGCGCGACTTTGAAGAAAGCACATCCGACTGGCTGTGGCAGACCGGCGCCGATGGCAAGCTGGAGGACATTCCGCTGGTGATCGACACCAGCTCCGACAGCGCCGGGTTCATGACCAAGGGCGCCTCGCTGGTCGGCCTGTTCGCCGCCGACGAGTCCCGCAAGGTTCTGGAAACGGCGATGAAGCGCGAGCAGGGCTTCCGCGATGTCGTGCTGCATGTGCGCGATCAGAACGGCGAAGAGTGCTGGGTGTCGCTGACCGGCAAGCCGATCTTCGACGGCCACCAGTTCCGCGGGTTTCGCGGTGTGGCCGCCGACATCACCCAGTCGAAGCAGATCGAAGACCGCATGGCGCACATGGCGCACTATGACGGCCTGACCGGCCTGCCGAACCGTATCACCCTGCAGGAACACCTCGAGAAAATCGTCCGCAAACCGCCAGCGCCGCATACCGTGCGTGCGCTGCTCTGGATGGACCTCGACAACTTCAAATGGGTCAACGACACGCTGGGACACCCGGCGGGCGACGAGCTGCTGCGCCAGGTGGCCGGACGCATCAACGAGATGGTCGAAACGACCGACATGGTGGCCCGCCTCGGCGGTGACGAGTTCGCGCTGATCGTGGAGCGCCCGGCCGGCGGCGCCCTGGAAGACTTCTTCCACCGCCTGACGGACCACATGCGCACGCCTTACAATATCTGGGGCTCGACGGCGCATTGCTCGGCATCGTTCGGTGTCCGGATATTTGATGCGTACACGACCGATACCCGCCAGATCCTCAAGCATGCCGACCTTGCGCTGTATGATGCCAAGCGGACCGGCAAGGCGCAGTGGTGCATGTTCACCCCGCAGCTGGAAGCCCATGCCCAGGCGCGGATGCAGACCGAGACCGAGCTGGAACACGCCATCGACAAGGACGAGCTGCGCGTCTATTTCCAGCCGCAGGTGGATGCCCGCACGCACAAGATGATCGGCGCCGAGACGCTGCTGCGCTGGCAGCACCCGACGCGCGGCCTGGTATTCCCGGACCAGTTCATCGAGCTGGCCGAAGACAACGGCCTGATCACGCGGATGGGCGAATGGGTCATCCGCACCGCGCTGGCCGAAGCCGCGCGCCTGCCGGAGCATGTGAAGGTGGCGGTCAACCTGTCGCCGTTGCAGATCCACTCGGCGACGCTGATTTCAACCATCGTCAACGCCCTGGCCGCCAACAACATCGCGCCGAACCGGTTCGAACTGGAAATCACCGAATCCGTGTTGATGACCGATACCGAGTTCACGCTGAAGCGGCTGCACCAGATCCGCGATCTCGGCGTGCGCATTGCGCTCGACGATTTCGGAACCGGCTATTCCTCGCTCAGCTACCTGCGCTCGTTCCCGTTCGACAAGATCAAGATCGACAAGAGCTTCGTGAAAGACATCGAGACCCGCCAGGACAGCCGGGCGATTGCGGTCGCCACATTGAACCTCGCCAAGTCGCTCGGCATGCGGTGCACGGCGGAAGGCGTCGAGACGCTGTATCAGGCCGACTTCCTGCGTGACCATGGTTGCGACGAGTTGCAGGGCTTCCTCATCAGCCGCGCGCAGCCGCTCGACAGCCTGTCGCACATCGTCGACATCCGCCCGAAAACCGATCAGCGCAGCGCGACGATCGAGACGCTCGGCACGGATGCCGAGGCCAATGTGTTGGCCTTCGACGAAGGCAAGCGTTCGTTGTCGGCCAGCTAGGGAGTCGCCTCTTCCGGCGCCGGATCTGCCGGGGCCGCGGGGGCGGGGTCATCGGCAGGCTTGGCCTTGGGCTTGCGCCCGAACAGGCCGCCCAACGCGTCGATGGCGGCGTCCTCCAGCTCCTCTTCCGGCGACTTTGCCGGCGGCGCTTCGGCAGGCGTACCTGTGTCTTCGCCGCCGTCCGCCGGGGCGGGTGTGCCAGTATCGGCGGACGGCGGCGGAATGCCGAGGACCGCGCCAAGTACGCCGCCTGCGTCGCCGCCCGCGCCGCCGGTGATCTCATCGATCAGGCGCCCCTTGATCTCCGCTTCCAGCGCCGACTGGACGCCCGAAAAGTCCGGCGTGACCTTCAGCTGGTTCCAGCTGCCGGACAGGCGCACCGGCACCGGAATGCCGTTCAGCTGGATCACGGCGCCCTCGCCCTGACCCGTCTTGTCGATGGCGGTGGCCAGGCGCACATCCAGTTTCTGGCCGCCGATATCGATGCTGCCGGTTCCGTCAATGCCGAGGGCCGGGCTGATCAGTTTCAGCAGGTCCACCGTCGCAACGCCGTTCTGGATCTTCAGTACACTGTCGAACCTGGTGAAGTCGGTTTCCGCCGTGGGTGACAGCACGCTGCGGAAGTCGATGCTGTTCAGCTTGCCGGTGGCGAGGGCCTGTTGCAGCGATTGGGCGCTGCGCACCATCTGCGTGACGTTGAGACCCTTGAGCGCCCCTTCGTTGAGATTGGTCGAGATTTCGCCGTTCAGGCCGCGCATCAGCGCGTCCAGCGAGTCGCCCCGGGTCGCCGCGTCCACCTTGAACGCGCCGGTGCCGGCCAGCTTGTCGAAGCCGGCGAGCGTGCCGAGCAGGTTCGACATCGCGACGCTGTCACCCTGCATCGCGAAGGCGACCGCCGGAACCGCCGAGGTCGCATCGACCGTCATGCGGCCTTCCCAGTTTCCGCCGAACGCCTTGAACTTCGACAGGTCGGCGGCGAGCTTGCCGTCCTTCAGCTTCGCCGTGAGTGCGGCGTCGGTCAGCTTGACGCTGCCGAGCGTGATCTGGGTCGTGGTGATCTGCAGGTCGGCGTCGGCCGCCGAGAGGCCGGCGAGATCCAGCTTGTCCTTGCTCCAGGCCTGCAGCGGTTGGGCAGGCTTTGCTTTCTGGTCGGCCGGCGCGAGGAAGGGTGACAGGTCCAGCGCGCCCATGTTGAGCTTGCCGGTGAGGCGCGGCTTTGGCCCCGTCAGGTCGATGCCGGCATTACCGGTCGCCCTGATCTGGTCGAGTTTCAGGTCGAGCGCATTGAGGGCGATGTTGGTGAAGGTGCCGCTGACATCGCTGGTAGCGGCGAAGGTCTGCAGCGTCGAGCCGGGTTCGAGGTCAACCTCGGCGGCGGCCAGCAAGTCGCGCAGCTTCTCGCTCGAGGCCGTCAGCTTGCCCTTGAAGGCGCCGGGCGCGGCGAGCGCAACCTCGCCGGTATAGGTGGCTTTCAGCAAGTCGCCGTCATGCTTGAAGTCGATGCCGGTCAGCATGAGCGCATCAACGGGGCCGGACAGGTTGCCGGTGAAGTGCACTTTCTCCAGCGCCGGGGCGGCGGGCAGGTCGAGGTTGAGCTGGCGGGCGAGCTCGCCGGCTTTCGGTGTGTCGAAGGTGAGCTTGCCGCCGAGTTGCGCCGCCGGGCCAAGTGCAATGCCGCCGGCATAGTTGGCCGTGATGAGCGGGCCCTTGACGCGCAGTTTCTCGAAGGCGAGGGCGGGCTCGGTCAGCGAACCCTTCAGCGTGCCCTCGACATCCAGCGCGCCGAGCGGCGCGGCATTGACCGGAAGGTCGAGCGCCGCAAACTTGGCCAGTGCGTCAATCTTTGGCGCGTCGAACGAGAAGCTGCCGTCGATGGCCGGGGCCGGACCCAGATTGATCTTGCCGGTGAAGCTGGTCTTCGCGAGGTCCGAGGACTGGGTGAATTTCCTGACGTTGATTGCCAGCGTTTCGAACGCCCCGGCGACATCGCCTTCGGCATTGATCTTGCCCAGTTTCGAGAGGTCGAAAGGCACGTCGATGTGGGCATACTCGAGCAGGGAACTGACTTCTTCGGAGCTGACATCGAAGGCGCCGTCGAGGGACGGAACATCGCCGAGCGTGATGGCGCCGTCATAGCGGGCCTTGACGAAGGCCGTGCCGAGGGTGGCATCGAGTTTGGCCGGCTTGCCGCTGGTCGCCGCGTCGAGCGAGTCCAGCGTTGCGGCGATGTCGAAGCGCTGGCCCTGGAACAGACCCTCGGCGTCCAGCTTGAACGGCGCGTCGAGCGCGGTCATCGCAGCCGTCAGGTCCAGTTCGCGCAGCTCGTAGCGGGTGCCGGCGGCGTCGTCCCGGAAGGTGAGGCTGGCATTCTCAAGGCGCAGGTTCTCGACCGCGCCGTTGAAACCGCCGCCCGCCTTGACGCCGGGCTGGGCAGGCGCGGCCTCTTCGAGCACCCAGTTGGTCTGCCCGTCGGCCTTCTTCTCGAGCGAGACGGACGCGTCGATGAAGGCAAGCTCATGCACCTCCACACGCTGACCGAACAGCAGGGGCGCCCATTTCACGGCGCCGCGCAGTTCGCCCGCCTCGATCATGTAGTGCCCGTCGAACCCGTCGGGGTTGGCGACCTTCATGCCGCCGACACTGGCGGCAATACGGGGAAACAGGGACAGGCGCACGTCGCCGTCGAGGGTGACCTTGCGCTGCAACGCCTCGCCGGCGGCGCGCTCGATCTGGGCCCGGTACACGGATTTCGGAATCAGGAACGGGACGGTGAGGACGCCGCCGATCAAAACAATCAAAATTCCGCCTGCAATCAGGGCGATACGCTTCATGGTCCGAATCCCTCTCTGGGTCTCGATAGCAGATGATCAAATACTGTGTCGCTTGAATGGCAGATGAAGAATAAATGGCAGTATTCTGGCCCACGCACACCGCTGCACGGCGCGCAACAGCAGCGCTTGACCCGGCCCGGCGACACGATTAGAGAGGCGCTTCGCCCGCAGGGGCGGCCAGAAAATACGCGGGTGTAGCTCAGTCGGTTAGAGTGCCGGCCTGTCACGCCGGAGGTCGCGGGTTCGAGCCCCGTCACTCGCGCCATTTCTCACGAAATGGGCTCCCAATAAGCACTTGATTTCAAACGGATTTTCGGGATTCGTTTGGATCTCGTTGCCTAAAATGGCCGGAATCTGTGGACCAAATTGGGACCAGATTGTGGACCAATGGGCGGCGCCATGAAGCGCGTCGAAGACAATTCTTACCTCGAGCAAAGAGGCCGGGTCTGGTGGTACAACCGCCGGGTCCCGGAACGGTTTGCGCGTCTCGATACGCGCCGGCGGATCAAGGAGTCCCTGGGCACAACCTCCCTTGAGCAGGCACGCCACAAGCGCGACCTCCTCGCTGAAGCGGACGACCACTATTGGGCATCTCTCTTGATCGCCGAAGAGGCAGGCCCTGCTTCCAATCGGGAAGCCGGAGACGCGGTCCGCCGTCGCTACCGGATGGCCACAGTCAAGGCGCTTGCCAGCGGGTTCACTTACCAGCCAATCGATCATCTCGCGACGGCGGCGCCCATCGAGGAGGCGCTGGCCCGGCTTCTTGCCGTCCACCACGGCGCTGGGCCTCAGGAGATACCCAAGGTGCGCGACGCCGAAGCCCTGCTCGGCGGGGCGCCGAAACCCACGGTGACCGTGTCAGAGGCCTTCCAGATCTACGTCAGCGAAATTGCCTACAACGCGCAGCTCTACAAATCGCCAAACCAGCAGGCCGCCTGGGAGAAGACCAAGCGAACCTCCATCCAGTACTTCATCGACTTCGCGGGCGACATTCCCCTCGAAGAGATCACCCGCGAACTCGCCCTCGACTACCAGAAGCACTGGGCCGGGCAGGTGAAGCCGAAGGATCCCAAGGCAGAGGCCATCGCGCCCAATACGGCAAACCGGCACATCGGCAATATCCGGTCCCTCTATACTGACTATTTCAAGCATGTCGGGGAAGAAGAGCGGGCGAACCCGTTCCGCAATATGCACTTCAAAGCAAAGACGCGCACCGAAGTTCCGCCCTTCTCAAGCGAATGGGTGCGGGAGAAGATCCTTGCGCCCGGGGCGACCCGAAAATGGCGCCCGGAACTTCAGCTCATCACCCTGATGTTGATCGAGACCGGCTGCCGGCCGAGCGAGATCATCAACCTGCGGGTCGAGGATTTCCATATCGATGAGCCGGTACCTTATATTTCCATCCGGGCACGGAATGACCGGGAGGTGAAGACCGACACATCCGAGCGTGACATCCCGCTGGTCGGCATTTCGCTGGAAGCGGCGAGGCGCGCGGCGCCGAGGGCATTTGCCCACTACTATGACAAGGGCGAGCTTTTCTCGGCAAACATGATGAAGAACTTCCGCAACCGCGGCCTCTTGGAGACGCCTGATCATAAGATATATTCGCTGAGGCACGCGTTCGAGAAGCGCATGCAGGAGGCCAATGTCGACTATGGCCTGCGCTGCTTGCTGATGGGTCACAAGACGACGAGGCCGGTTTACGGGGACGGGGGATCGTTGGAATATCGGAGGGATGAGCTCCTGAAGATTGTGCATCCGTATGATGTTCGCGTGATGGCGTTACTTGATCGGGAAAATCCGGAGTGGGCGTTGGGCGGCAAGCTTTCAGGGGTGTTATCGCGCGATCTCGGTCCTCGCCAAAGGTCAGGGAAGTGAGCAGTGCGCGGCCCATCCGGTCACCCGGCGGCCCACTGCAAAGGCCGCTCTTGCGCCGATAGCTGTCTCTCGCATGCGGTGCTGCTCCGGCAATTTATCTCCGAAAGGCGACATCGTCGTTGGAGCTTAACTAAGCGGCCACGATGGATCAGGCGGTTCTCCGCTGCTCCTGCGTATGATGCCTGACAGGCGTTAAGCGTCAGCCTGTTCCAAGCAAATCATCGACTTATCAGCATCGCTGAGGGGTTCATCCAGCAAGGCACAGTGGTGCGGATGATTGCCGGATCGTTGATTCAAACGAAAATGGCGGCAGGTGTGGCAGGCACCGAACGCCCTCCCGCCCCGCTCGGCTATAAATGTTCGCAGTCCCGCCTCCAGGTCATCCGCCAGGCTCGACGCGGCGGAGCCTGCGTCAATTGCCCTTGCGATCATCCGAACAGGGTCGTCGCCGAGAAACTCCATTCCTGAAGGGGTGAGTTCCAGCATGATTGATCTGCCGTCTCGGGCGTTCGCCTTGCGGTCAATCATCCCTTTCGCCTCAAGCGCAAGCAGGGTCTGCGAAACCGTCCCACGCGTGGAGCCGAGATATTCGGCAAGTGCAGCCGGGGTGCGCGAAAACCGGTTCGCCCGCGCAAGGTAGCGCAGTGCTTCGGCCTGGGCGGGGTTGAGCCCGGCCGCATGATCACCAGCACGCAGCAATCGCCCGAGCCGCTCAATCAGGTGGACTGCGCGCAAGCCGGAAGAAATTAGTAGCGAGTCGCTCTTTTTCATTGACGCCATCTGAGCCTGTTAGTATTGAGTCAATACTAACGAGTTTTCCTCTTCCTCGCAAGGAGACCTGCGTGACAACGATCCCCGGCTATCGCCTCAACGACCCGGCTCTGCCGCCTTCGCCAGTATCTCTTCGGGACTTCGAGGAACTGAAAGCCTCACTACTGTTCGGGCCCGACGATGTCGCGGCCCTGCGACGCGCCTATGACGTTCTGGCCCCGCAGGTCGAGGCGATCCTTGACGTTTGGTACGGCTTCGTCGGCAGCAATCCCCATTTGCTGCGCTACTTCTCCACTGAAACCGGTGAGCCCGTCGGCCCTTATCTGGATGCCGTTCGCAAACGCTTCGGCCAGTGGATCCTTGATACCTGCAGAGCAGACTTCGACGCGGCCTGGCTCGCCTGGCAGGATGAAATCGGCAGGCGTCATCACCGTATCGGCAAGAACAAGACAGACAGTGTCAGCGCCGCGCCGCATATCCCCATGAGTCAGCTGCTCGCGCTCGCTATCCCGATTTCAGTCACGGTCAGGCCTTTCCTCGCAAAGTCTGGCAACTCACCAGACGATGTAGACGCCATGCATGCAGCCTGGACGAAGTCTGTCTGGCTGCACGCCATCCTCTGGGCGCGGCCTTATGTCATCGCCGGCGACTTCTAAGTTTTCAATCGAAGCACAACCATCAGGGAAAAGATCAAATGCGTTTGCACTCACTCGTGCTCCTCGGCACGCTCGCCACCTTGAGCACGGCTTGTTCGGTCGCCGGGCACGGCCACCATGTTCATGAAAACAAGGAAGGCGAGATACACGATGAAACCGATGCGACGATGGCCGACTTTGATATCGTGCATGCCCGCGTCACCCGGGACTCGAATGCTCTCGTCTTTCACATGCATGTGTCGGGAAAAGCAGGCGATACCCGCCCGACAGCGCGTGGAACGCTTGCTTCTGCCGAGGTCTTCTCATACGTCTGGCCGACATCCTTGGACTCATCCGTAGTCGGGTTCGAGCCCGATCAGGGAATTCTCGCATTCGCTGTCACCGCCCATCCGGACTTCGACGACACGCCCCTCTATGATGAAGACGCAAGCGGCAGCAAAGACGATGATGGCTATCTCTGGCACAGCCATTGGGTGGTGCTGGCGCCGGATGATGCTTGCGGACCAGGCGCGCTCAAAGTCAAAGACATCCCCGAAGGGGAGAGCCCACGCGTCCCACCGACCTGGCCCGGCTTGCCGATCCTGATCGACAGTCCCGACATTCCAGTGACCATGGATGCAGCCGCTGTTGCTGTACGGGTGCCGTTTGCCGATGCATACGAACTGAAAGATGTCCGGTTTGATGCGGTGACGGCTGGTTTGCAGGTCAATGCCAATGTGCATGCGCCCTTGCTCTGCGTGCGCGATGTTTTCGATATCGCCTCTGATGACCTTAGCCTGCCGGGTCACGTGCAATGACGGGCGAGGTCTTTTCATTGCGCACACCCGATCCGCTGTCAGGCTTCAACCTCGCCATCCGGCTGGCCCGGTTGGCGGTGAAGGCAACCCAGCCAGATGCAGACATTCGCAGATCCCTTCGATCCGACTATGACCAGAATGCCGGGCTGCTGATCGAGATCAGCCACATCGTTGCAGTGCATTTCAACACGATCGCTGCTGCCAACGCCTACTGGCTCGATCCGGAGATAGCATGACGATCCAATCGGCGCCTGCACCTGAGTGGAAAATCGCCCAGTGGCTAAACACAAACGTGCCTCTCTCAGTTGATGCTTTGCGAGGGAAGGTTATCCTCGCGGTCGCGTTTCAGATGCTCTGCCCCGGCTGCGTGAGCCAAGGTCTGCCGCAGGCTCAGCGGGCGCGCGCAGCCTTTTCTCCGGACGATTTAGCCGTGATTGGTCTGCACACGGTGTTCGAGCACCACGCGGCGATGATGCCGGTGTCGCTGGAGGCTTTCCTGCATGAATACCGCATTGGCTTTCCGGTCGGTGTTGACCAGCCTGATGGTTCGGGCGGACCGCCACTCACCATGCGCGCTTATGAAATGCGCGGCACGCCGACAACGCTGTTGATTGATCGCCAGGGTCGTCTGAGGACACATGCTTTCGGTCACCTGTCCGACCTGCAGCTCGGTGCAGAATTGGCCACACTGATCGGCGAGCGCCCGCTCGGGAGCACGCGACCCAGCGGTGAGCTTGGCGGTGTGTGCACGCCTGATGGTTGCTCATGACAGGCGCGCCCGCGCCTAGTCCCGCGGCGCTGCTCGATCGCATGAGGGATGAGGTTCGGCGCTCTGGCTGCACTTTCGTGAACGGGGAAGCGACGAAGTTGCTGCTCACAAGTGAATCAATTGAAAGCTGGGACGCCTTCGCGGAAAGCTGGAACGATCTAGGCGCAGACACTTACATGGCAGACGGCGGCGGCTATCGTCGGCGTCGCCATGCGGTGTTTCAATTGCGCCGGGGAGTACTGCTACGGCGTGAACATCAGCCTCACTTCCAAAGCCGCGACTACAACCCGCTTAATGGCGGCGTGCAGCGCTGGTTCGAGCCAATCGGTGCGACCGTCGGCGCAAGCATACTTCTCCGTGATCTCGTTGTCGCGTGCGGGCGACTTATAGCTGAGCTCGAACCTGGTCAGGAAAATGTTCACAGGATCGAGGTACACCAGTTTCGGATTGAGCCTCACGCTGACGAGGAAGCGTTTCCGACACCCGAAGGCATGCATCGCGACGGCGTAGACTGGGTTTGTGTCATACTGATCAAGCGCCTCAATGTGTCAGGCGGGACAACACGCGTCGCCGACATGACCGGCAAGGAGATACAAGCGCTTTTGCTCGCAAACGAGCTAGACTTGGTTTTTCTCAATGACCGCTGCCTGGCGCATGCAGTTGCGCCGATCCGCCGTATGGATCCCCGTCGGCCCGGCTTTCGGGATGCACTCGTGATAACGCTTGTCGCGCACCGGAGGGAATAACCGACGCAGCGGCTCGGGCTAACTCCGCAGCAATGCTACCGATCGGCAGGATTGGGCCAAGCCCGGCCGATCTAGGCCCAAGTCTTTAGAGGCTCTTACTGTGCCATATGCAGACTGTCTAAGGTTCTTCGCAGATCTTGTCCTTCCATACGAAAGCGCCCGAATTCGGTGCCGCGTAAAACTGTAATTGACGATCCATCAGCCATTTGACCAAACGAACTCCATCAATCATGGATCATCCGACCACAGATCAGATGGTAAGCTGAACTTGACCCTGTGAAACTCGCAGATCGCATGCATGCCGGCTTTGTTGAAGAGGAGCCGCCAGGTCTGGTTTTGTGACGGCGCTTTAGCGGCGAACGCTGCGCAGTTAAGGATTGCGGCGTTGGGACGTTGCTGCGGGTCACGGACGGACGTGTAGCGGATCAGTTGGACCTTTTCGGCGCGGGCGGCTTCTTCGAGTTGTTGGCATGGTTCGTAGTCTGAGGGATGCATCCAGAGGTCGCTTGCCCTATTGAACGGCTTTGCGGAGAGATCGATTGCTGCATCGGTGCGCACCGGCACGTCAAAAGCTGTGTGTTCGCTAGGCTGGGCGGGGAACGGGGTTCCGGGCGAGTCGGCGTAGAACAGCAGGAGATGAAACGCGGTTTCGATGATGGCCGTCGCTGGCTCTTCCGACACATAGTAGACGCCGGGTGTCTGGCCCGCGCGGCGGAACCTGGATCCGTTCGGATAGAGCCCGTACCGGAACGGCGTCAAGTAGAGATAATGCAGGCCTGCGCATTCAGGCGGAACAGGCGGCTTGGTTTCTTCCAGCATGTCTTCAAGGACGCGTTGCTCGTCCAGCGTGTCGACAAGCTGCAGCGTGGATACAACATGTTGTGCCTCCACGCAGCGCCAGAAAACGCCTTGCAGCGGCTTTTGCTCAGAGCGGAGCGCGCCGGGAATCCAGGTAGGCAAGGCCATGCGTCAGTCCTGCTATCGTCTTGATCTGATCGAGTGGCCGGCCGCCCAGCGCCCGGTTCTCATTGCGAAGCCATGCGTGCGCCACTTTGCTGTCGCCGCCTGTGATCGCATCGAGCGAACGGAACAGGCGAACGAACAACGCTCCCAGCTCGAAAGGCTTGGTGCCTTCCTCGAGCCGGAACTCGTCCTTGCGCATCCGGGAGATCGTCGGTTCCGAAACCCCCAGAATCGTGGCGAGGTCGCGCCCGGTGATACCAAGCTTTTCCGCTGCCCTGACGACCGCCATGGTCAGTATCCGGGCCCGCTCCTGAGCGTTGACTGCCTTTGCCTGGGTCATGGCCGCATCCTTTCCTGTGAAAGTATACATGCCATTTATTTCTGAAGAAATCAAGTGTTCGGCCTCCCCGAGCGGTGGCCGGCGTTCGGGCGGCTAAGCGCAGCTTCGATCCGGTCGGCCGCCGAACGCCGATTTTGGACTTCCCGGTCGAACCTGTCGAAAAGCGGAAAGTACTTGTCACCGCAGTAGCGGACCACAAGCGCGGCGATCCGGCGGCCTTCTTCCAGATCCTTGAGGCTTAGGCTCATGAACGTAAGGTCCGACGTCTCAGGCGGGTTTTGCCCGGTTCCAGACCATGACGCCGGTGCCTTCGGACTCGTTCTCGAAGAAGGCTGCCCGCATCGGCTGGGCAAAACTCGGATCGTCGAGCTTGACCGCGAGGTAGGGCGTCTCGCCATCTTTTGAGTCCTGGCGCCAGGCCGCGCCGAGTTCTGCGCCGCCTGCATAAAGCCGGAAGTCCGGTGTGTCCTTGCTCTTTCCCTTCTCCTTGTTGGGAACAAGCTGGGCTTTGACATTGATTGTCATCGTACGGATGGTCCCCGTCCAGGTTCCGTCCTTCATCGTAAATGCGCCGATCTGTGCCATGGGTCAGTCTCCTTTGCTGGCGGTGGTGTGAAGGGCCCTGCGGGCCCGCTTGAATCCGGCGTCAGACGCCAGGAAACTCTCAATCATCGCGGCGGCGAGTGTCTCGGCGCGTTCTTCGCGGCCATAGGCCTGCTGGTAGGCCGCTGCGTAGTCGGTCAGCGCGGCATGGGTTTCCGGATCGAGTGCAAGCGTCAGCTTGGCGGGCGTGCGGTCCGGGATTTGTCCGAGGCGGAGATTCATCGGGCAGGCTCCTCGTAGGAACGAAGTACAAGGTCGCGGGTAACGATCACGCGCACCGGCCAGCCGGGCCTAACGGTGATCGAGGGCTGGACGCCGAGGCTGCGATCGACCGCGCGCTGGCCGGCTTCATTGATCGTGTCGGTGGTACCTAGGCGGATGGAGCGCTCGATATCGCGATCTTCGCCAGGGCCGAGCTCTGCGCCGATGCCAAGGAGGGTGGCGAGGCCGGCAGCTGCGAACACCTTGTCCCAATGGTGATCGGTCCGGTCCTTGAGGCCTGCATAACCAGACGCGTCGCTGCCAGGCTCGGAAATCGTGATGGAGCTGCCATCCGGCATCAGGATCCGGTCCCAGACGACAAGGGCGCGGTCCTGGCCGAACGAGACTTCCGACTGGTAGCGCCCGATCAGGCGGCTGCCCTGCGGGATCAGGAGATGCTGGCCGCGTACCGTGTCATAAACGTTCTGCGTGACCTGCGCGATGACCGTTCCCGGAAGATCAGAATTGATACCCGTGATGAGGCTCGCCGGGATCAATGCGCCCGCCATCAGCTGGAACGGCGAGACCGGGTCTTCGATCCGGTTCGGGTTGCGCGTATCGGCGCGTGATGTGCCCGCGAACTCTGACTTGCGGTCCTGCAGGTTGAGGTCACCTGCGCCCTGACCGGCAGTGACTTGTGTTTGCGGCGTCCGCGTAAGCGCAATCAGTTCGGAGGTCAGCGTGGCGGCCACATCCGGCGATGAAGCTTTGATGGGTATCGGCGCGCGGTCTTCGAGCCGGAAAAAGAGCGGCGCGCGGGCGGCTTCCTCGGCAAGTGCCGCTTCCTTGAGCCGGCGGGCGCGCTCGGCCTCTGACACGGGGTTCGGGCGGAAATCGGTTTCGAAGTCCGTCTGATAGTCTGCTTCGATCCCGTAACTGCGTTCGGTCTCGAGGATGGTCGAGCCAAGGTCGCCTGGCATCGGCGGGCCGAGCTTCGGGATCTCCGGCGCGTCATAGCTGGCGGGAAGGGCTGACAGTCCGATCGGCTTTCGTGTGCTGCCTTCCGTGTAGAGTTCCTTTGCCTCTGCCGGATCATTGAGTTTTGGCGGGGCGAGCGCGATGCTGGTCGCCGCAAACAGGCCCATCGCGCCGAGACCCGCGCCGGCAATCAGGACCTTGCGATTGATCCGGGAGACGCTGCGCGGCTTCTGCCGGATCTGCAGCCCCTTCGCATGCGCATCGAACGTCTTGGGCTCGGTCATCGCATCAGCCCCCGAACAGGCGGGGCTTTGGCTTTGCCGCCCCCTTCGTGATGCGCACTTTTGTCTGCGGGCTTGTCCCAAGACGCAGCTCCGCCGCCTCGAACAATCGGTCGACGACGTAGTAACTGCCGCGGACCCGGTAGTTGACGAGTTCGGCTTTGCCGCTGGTGCCCAGCACGAACAGCGGCGGCAGGTCAGAGGACTGAGTGTCCTCCGGCATCTGGATGAACACTTGCCGTCCGTCATCGAAGACGCGGACAGGTGTCCAGACCGGCTTGTCGCCAGATATCCGGTAGCCGAAGTTCAGGGCATCAAGGTTCAGGCCCTGATCGACTGAGGCGGCGTCCGCCTCCCTGGCAGCTGCGTTGCGCGCGGCGATCCCGGCGAGCTCGTCCTGCGGATAGCGCCAGGAGAGCGCGGCCATATAGCTGCCGGACGTGGATTCGAGTTCCAGATGATAGGTGCGCCGGTCGGTGGCGATCATCAGGTTGGTGCGGAGACCCGCATTGACCGGTTTTACAAGGACATGAGCGCGGGCCGTTGCGCCTGATCCGGAAGCGGTGTCGCCCACGACCCAGCGCACCGTGTCGCCGGCAGAGACCGAGACAAGGCTCTCGCCGGGCTGGAGCGCAATGTCGCTGACCTGGCCCGGGCTTGCATAGAGCCGATAAAGCGCGCCTTCCGTGTAAGGATAGACCTGCACAGCGTTCACAAACCCGTCGAGCGAGGGCTCAATCAGGGCGCCGGAACGGCCTTCTTCGATTGCCTTGTCCGGAGACAGCGTTTTGGCAGGCTTTTCTGCTTTTGCATCTATTGGCTTCATCTGGCCGGGCAGCGGCAGGGGGATGGCAGTCTCGACGATTTCGACGCGCTCAGGTTTGGGTTCCTCCTGCGGTACTGCTGCGACGAACACGCTGTCGTCGAACGTCGGCTCCGGATCCGGCGGGGTGGTGCAGGCGGCAAGCGCCGCTAGCGATGAGGTGATGAGCAGGCTGCGGATCATTTTCTGTCTCCTGTGACGAGGTCTTCCGCCCAGCTGAGCGAAGCGATGTAGAGGCCGAGGGGATTGGTGCGCAGGCGCGCCGCGTCGCGCGGCGGCTGGGTCACGACGCTGAACATGCCGGTGAACCTTTTGGCTTCGCGCAGCGCGCCCTGTTCATAGGTCTTCTCGATCCAGCGGGCCTGGAAGGATTTGCCCGACACCCGCACGACACTGACGACTTCCACCGTCCGCGAGCGCCTGCCGACATCCGCAAACGGATCATTGGCTTCGGCCTCTGCGCTGAGGGTGGTCGCAGCCTGCGCGGTCACGAACTCATAAGCGCGTAGCCAGTTCTCACGGACGACGACCGGATCGGTGGAGACACTGCGGATATCTGAAATGAACCCGGCGAGGTGATGCGCAATCTGCGCATCAGACGGCGTGTAGGGTTCGGTCGCCGGGCCGACGGCTTTTGCCGCGCCGGTCTCGTCGACTTCAACGATGTAAGGCGTCACCGTCGATTGCAGGCTCCGCCAGATCAGCGCGCCGGAAGTGGCAAATGAAAGTGCGAGGCACCCGAGCGCCATCAGCCGCCAGTTCTTCGCCTGAACCCGGGCCGAGCCGATCCGCTCGTCCCAGACCTGTCCGGCTTTCTGGTAGGGCGTCTCGGGATAGGGCGAGGTGCCATAGTGAGTGGTGGGGCGTTTGAAGCGCATGGGGTTACTCGTCCTTGTTGTTCAGGGAGGGGGCGGCGCCCGAAGAGCCGCGATCACCGTCGCGCAGGCTGTGCATGGCGAGCTGGCGGGCCTCGCCTAGCCTCTGGGAGGCGCGCATGCCGCGCGCCCAGCCGGGGCTTTTGTCGGGCGGTGAGGAGGATGGGCTCTTGGCAGTGGATGAGCTTGACCCGCTGGTGGATTCGAACGCGCCGCGGGCGCCGCGCCGGTAGGCATCGCGGACAGCGCTGGCTGGCCCGGAGGCCGCGCGGCGCACGGTGTCGCCGGCGGCCTGGGCAACGCCGCCGAGGCCGGCGACAAAGCCTGCCGTACCACTCTTTCCAGAAGCCGTTGACCCGAGATCGAACGCCGTGCGGGCGCCGCCGGCCATCGAGGCGCCCGCCTTGACGGCGCTTGCCGCGCCGCCTGCGGCGGCGCCCAGCGCAGCCTTGGCGCCAAGGCCGGCGGCAACCGTGCCGGCTGCCACGCCTGCGGCGGCGCCGATCGCCGAGCCAGCACCGAGCTGCGGCGCGCCGGTGATCAGGCCCGACGCCATGCCGGGGCCGAACACGCCCATCCAGAGGAAGACGGTTGCCGCGAGCACCGTCCCCATGACTTCGGCGAGCGTGACATCCTCTGTGCCCGCGAACGCCTCGGTGATGGTTGAGAAAAGCGTCGAGCCGATGCCGATGATGATCGCCAGCACCATAAGCTTCAGGCCCGAGGTGATGACATTGCCCAGCACCCGCTCGGCGAGGAACGAGGTCTTGTTCCAGAGCGCGAAGGGGACGAGCACGAACCCGGCCAGCGTGGTCAGCTTGAACTCGAGGATCGCAACGAACAGCTGCACCGCGAGTACGAAGAAGGCTATCAGGATCACCGCCCAGGCAATCAGCAGCACGGCGATCAGGATGAAGTTCTCGAAGAAGGCGATCGGCCCCATCATCTCCCCGGCCTCTTCAAGCAGCGGCAGCGCCGCGCCGTAACCGACGCCGGCGATGTAGCCGGGCCGCATCAGGTCTTCGGCGGTGATCAGGCTCGAGCCAGCCTTCAGGCCGAGCCCGGCAAAACTGTCGAAGATAATTTGTGAGAGCCCGGCGAAGTTGCCGAGCAGGAACGCGAAGAAGCCGACATAGAGCACTTTCTTGATTAGCCCCGCCACCACATCAGCGTTCTGCGACAGGGCCCAGAACAGGCCCGCCAGCGTGATGTCGATGACGATCAGGGTGGAGGTGAGGTAGGCCACATCTCCCTGCAGCAGGCCGAACCCGCTATCGATGTAGCGGATGAAGGTCGCCAGGAACCGGTCGATGACATCCATCTCTTCCATGGCGCTTAGTCTCCGGTGCCGAGGAAGGTCTGGAGGCGCGCGCGGCCACGTTCCGCTTCAGCAAGCTTTCGGGCCTCTTCGAGCGCTTCGGCGCGGTGCTGGGCGGCGAGCATGGCCTCGATCTGCATCAGCTGCTGGTTGGTCATGGCAGAGAGCTCATTGCCGGCCTGCGCGGCCTGCAGCGCGCCGACGGCGTCCTGGCTTTGAGTGACAAGGCTGCGGATGGCGCCCGCATCCGTCTCGTTGTCTTCGAGTGCAGCCGCCGAGACCGTGAGTGTTTCGCGGAAGGCGTCCCGCGACTGGCGCCAGCGGGCCCGGGCATCTTCGACAAGCACGGAGCCCGGTGTCGTCGTCCCGTAATCCTCCGGGTAGGCGGTTTCATAGTCGCGTTCGATCTCGTCGACCGAGTAGCCGATGCCCTGCGCCCGGCGCAGCACATCCTGGATGCGGATGATCCGCTGGCCGATGATGCTTTCGGCGACGGAGACGGGCAGCGTCTCGAGATTACGCGCCATGTTCTCGAGCATTTCGATCTCATGGGCGAGCTGCTGGACCTGGCCTTCGAGTTCCTGCAGCGCACGGACGGCCTGCAGGATGTTCTGGGCATGGTTTGCCGGGTCATAGACGGCGACCTGCGCCATCGCAGGCGGCGCGAAGAGGCCAGTCACCGGCGCGGCCATCAGGGGCGCGGTGGTCATCAGCAGGCAGGCAAGGTGGCGGCGCATGGGGCGGCTCATTCGGCGGCAAGGATCTGTGGGCGGAAGGCTTGGCTGTGCGGCTGCTCGGCGGATGGATGGCCCGGCCATCGGGCGAGCAGGTCTGCCGCCCAGGCGAGGCCTTTTTCGTGGAGCCAGGTCTCGGCGAAGCCCTCGCCTTCGGTCTCGGCCATGACGCGGTCGATTGTGGCCTGGTCTTCCGGGGTGCCAGCGGCGGCGAAGGCGAGCGCCACAGGGCCAAGGCTCAAATCGAACAGGCGGCAGCCTCTGGGCGACTGGAAGTAATAGTCCCGCTTCGGCGTCCCCCGCGCGATGATCTCGATCTGGCGGGCGTTCAGCCCGAACCGTTCATAGGCCTCGCGCATCTGCGGCTCGCCGGCGCGCTCATTGGGCAGGAAGATCCGCGTCGGGCAGGATTCGATCAGGGCCGGCGCAATGCTGCTCGTGGTGATATCGGCAAGGGACTGGGTCGCGAACACGACCGCGACATTCTTCTTGCGCAGGGTCTTCAGCCATTCGCGAATGCGGCCCGCAAATGCAGTATGGTCGAGGAACAGCCAGGCCTCGTCGAGGATCAGCAGCGTGGGCCGGCCGTCGAACCGGTCTTCAAGCCGGTCGAAGAGATGTGTCAGGACGGGGAGCGCCGCTCCGGAGAGGTGCATCAGCTCTTCCATCTCGAAACAGGCGAGATCTGAAAGCGCCAGCGTGTCTTCGTCGGCGTCCAGTAGCCGTCCGAGCGGGCCCTCGAGTGTGTAAGGCTCGAGCGCGGTGCGCAGCTCGCGGTCCTGCAGCATGAGCGAGAGACCGGTGAGCGTGCGCTCTCGCGGCGGCGCAGAGGCGAGGGCCATCAGGGCTTCCCAAAGCCGGGCTTTGAGTTCCGGCGTCAGCTTGAGGCCCGCTTGTTCGAGAAGTCCCTGCAGCCAGCCGGCTGCAAGGCCGGCGCCCTGCCATGTATCGATGTTCGCCAGGGGCTGGAGGTCAGGCTGCCGGCCGTCACCAAAGCGGATGTGTTTGCCCCCGAGCGCCAGCGTGGTGGCCCTCGCCGATCCGCCCTTGTCGAAGATGAAGACCTGGGCGCCGGGGTAGCGCTGCCATTGCAGGGCCAGCATGGCGAGGAGAACGGATTTGCCGGCGCCCGTCGGGCCCACAATCATCGTATGCCCGACATCGCCGGCATGCAGGTTGAGCCGGAACGGTGTTGACCCACCGGTCTGGGCTTCGATCAGCGCAGGGCCATTGAGGTGGCGGTTCCAGGCATCGCCCGCCCAGACCGCCGAGACTGGGATCATGTGCGCAAGGTTCAGCGTATGCAGCACCGGCTGGCGGACATTAGCATAAGGGTGACCGGGTAGGCTTCCAAGCCAGGCTTCGACGGCGTTGAGACTCTCGGCGATCACCGTGAACCCGCGGCCGTTGATGATCCGCTCCAGCGTGCGGGCCTGCTCCTCTGCAAGTCGCGCGTCTTCATGGATGACCGTGACCGTGGTGGTCACATAGCCATAGGAGACGAGGTCGCTCCCGAGTTCCTGCAGCGCAGCGTCGGCGTCCTGCGCCTTGTTGTCCGCGTCATTGTCGACGAGCGTTGTCGGCTCATTGAACATGGTCTCGCGCAGGATCGCGGCAACCGACTTGCGCTTGGCGGCCCAGTGGCGCCGTTTCTTCGAGAGCAGCTTCTCGGCCTCGGCCTTGTCCATCGCAATGAACCGCGTCACCCAGCGATAGCCGAACCCCTGACGGTTCAGTTCGTCGAGGATGCCGGGCAGCGTTGAGGCCGGATATCCGAGGACCGTCAGGGTACGGATGTGGGCCTGGCCGATCATCGGCTCCAGCCCGCCGGTGAACGGCTCGTCCGCCAGCACGGCATCGAGGAAGACGGGAAGTTCCGGGACGGCGACGGGGTGGCGCTTCGTCGAGATAGTCGAATGCAGATAGGTGAGGGTCTCGCTGTCCGTCAGCCGCGCAATCTCGGGGAGCGCAGTGGAGAGGAGGTCGAACGCCCTTGCGGCATGCTGCTGGAACTCTTCCAGCCTTGCACGCCAGGCATAGGCGTCTTCGGTCTTCGCCTTGGTGACGAGCGCACGTTCAGCATGACCTGTGAGGTCTTCCGGCGGCAGCCAGAGCAGCGTCAGGTAATAGTCGCTCTCGTAGCGCGCGCCGGACTCATCGGAAGCGATGGCGCGTTCCTCGTCGACGAGCCAGGAGACCGCATCAGGGAAGGCGCATTCCGGATAGGGCGGCGCTTCGCGGCGTACGGCTTCGAAGAAGAGCGCCCAGCCGGTGCCGAACCGGCGCAGGACATTGTTGAGACGCGCAGTGACGGCGACAAGTTCAGATTCGGTCGAGCTTTCGAGGTCCGGTCCCCGATACCGGAAGCTCGCCTGGAATGCGCCGTCCTTGTTGAGGATCACACCCGGCGCCACGAGACAGGCCCAGGGGAGGTAGTCGGCCAGCAGCCTCGGGCGGTCTGCATACTCTGCGAGGTTCAGCATGAGAGATACTCCTTGTGCCGCATCGCGCGGGCCATGACGGTCATGAAGTCCGGATCGCGGCGGGCCATGAACACGGCCGCAGAATGTCCGCCGATCCAGATGAGGAGGCCGGGGATCCAGAGTTGCAGGCCGAGCCCGACCGCTGCGGCCACAGTCCCGATGACGATGGCCGCCGTGCGCGGCGCGCCCGCCATCAGGACCGGCTCGGTCAGGGACCGGCGGACCGGGATCTCGAACCCCTCCGTCATTAGATCAATGCCCCGCCGCCGAACGAGAAGAAGGTCAGGAAGAAGCTCGTTGCCGCGAACGCGATCGACAGGCCGAACACGATCTGGATCAGCTTGCGGAAACCGCCCGACGTCTCGCCGAACGCAAGGGTGAGACCCGTGATCGTGATGATGATCACCGCAACGATGCGGGCAACCGGGCCTTCGATCGAGGAGAGGATCTGGTCGAGCGGACCTTCCCAGGGCATGCCCGTGCCAGCAGCATGGGCCGGAAGGGTAAGGGCTGCGGTGAGGCCAATCAGGATCGCCGCTTTGCGGGCGCTGTTCCTGCCATGGTCGGTCTGGTTGTTCGTCATGTGAAGTCTCCGTGTTTGACGAGGGTAAGGGACCGCGACACGAGCGGCTCGGTCACGTAGCCGTCGCCGTCGAAGCTGAGGACGCGTAGCGCCTCCTCTATGCGGCGGGCGCCGTTCGCGCGGCTCATGAAGACAACCACGTCGATCGCGTCGGCGATGAGATCGAACGGGGCGCGCGGTGTCGCTTCAAGCGTCAACTGTTCGAGACGCCTCAGCGCGCCGAGCGCAGAATTTGAATGCAGCGTCGTGATCCCGCCGGGATGGCCCGTGTTCCAGGCCTTCAGCAGCTCGAGCGCTTCTGGCCCTCGCACTTCCCCGACAATGATCCGGTCAGGGCGCAGGCGTAGCGTCGAGCGGACAAGTTCCTGCAGGCAGACGCTGCCGCGCTGGGTCCTCAGCTGGACGGCATTGGGCACCGCGCAGCTAAGCTCCCGCGTGTCTTCAAGAATGATGATCCGGTCGGCGGCGAGCACCGGCTCTGCCAGCAGCGCGTTCGTGAACGTCGTCTTGCCGGAAGACGTGCCGCCCGCAATCAGGATGTTCGCATGCGCGCCGAGCGCTTCCTTGAGCGCCGCGCAAAGGGCAGGCGACAGGCTACCCTGTTCGACATAGTCGCTGAGCCCGAACGGCGACGAGGCGGGCTTGCGGATCGAAAAGCACGGCGATGTCGAAACCGGTGGGAGCAAGCCTTCAAACCGCTCGCCGGTCCCCGGAAGTTCGGCGGAAATGATCGGATGCCCCGCGCGGACGATATCACCCGCGCCAGAGGCGACCAGCCGGATCACACGTTCCCGGTCGGCGGCATCCAGGATGTGCTCTGAAACGATGACGCCTGCGCCCGCTTTCTCGATCCAGATCGAGCCATCGGGATTGGCCATCACTTCGATCGTGTCGGCCGCATCGAGCGCTTCTCGAACCACCGGGCAGAAGGCAGTGCGCAGCATCAGGCTGCGCCGGCATTCTGTTTCCTGCTGGTGTAAGCGGTAGCTCATGGGGCGCGGGACCTCTCCTGTCCCGGACAAGCTCCCAGCTTTCAGGCGCTCGCGTGAGTTGGACGCGGGGCCATCCTGTGCAAGTTGCGGCAGGCCTGTGCAAACACCCGCAAGTCCCCAGGCATGGCCCCCGGCAAGCACTGGCGGCCTTGAAGATTAATGATCCCTATACGGAGGAGATTCAATTTCCCCTATTGCGGGCAAAATTGTCGCACATTTCTTCTTTGGAATGAAATTTGCTTTGCCTGTGGGCAGAACGAGGACTGCAATGAAGACGTTTACACTCGAGACCTGCGCAGAGACTGCCCCCTACGATTACCTGTCCCGCCTTCCTATGGATCGCTGGGCCTGGGAGTACGCCCGGCGCAATGACGAACTGCGCCGCGATGCGGCCAGCCGGAAGGATGCCGACATTTCCGAGAGGAAGGCGCCCTGCGCCCCCATCCGGCTGCTCCGGTCGCGCGTGCCGCAGGGCCTCGCAGAGCGCTGGGGCTTGGTGCTCATGCCGGATCCGGATTTGAGCGGAATCGACGCCGACGCGGTCTGGACCCATTACGTGTTTCCCGACCAGGTCGAGGTGAATTGCACGCCGCGCCTGCCGGGTGAGCGCTGCGATATCTGGGACCGGACCGTACATCACTGCAGCATTACACACGTCACCGACACCGCGGCCCGTGAATATCTCCTGATCCGCGGAAAGGGATGCATCGTCCAGGTGCGCTGCACCGGCATGTCTCATCTCAGTATTGAACCGGTAAGAATGAAAATGCAGACGCCAGATCTCATCGATTTAGAGCGCAAGCTGAAAGTCCAGAAGGAAGCGCTCCGCCTCTACGGAAAAGGTCCGGACACGTCAGCGGCGCGCTGGACGAAGACGACGCAGATCCTGCGTAATGGCGTCATCGCGCTCGACTGTCTCAAAGCCGGAATGAGCCAGCGCGAAATTGCCTCGCTCCTTCACGGCCCCGCCGCCGTTGCGGAAGAATGGGGCAATGATGGAAGCGCGCTGCGCGCGTCCCTGCGCTATGTGATCCGCAAAGCAGAAAGTCTTCGGGACGGTGGATACCTGACCGAACTTCTCGGGGCGCGGATCAGCGGAGATCTGCGCGCGGCGTAAGGAGGCCTGAGGCCCTTCGCGGCCTGCCCGCGCCAGAGGCGCGGGGCTGTTCGCCCGGCTGGACTAGTGTCGTTTGGATACAAAGCGAGCGCGCCGGGCTGCCCGGCGAGGCTCAATGAGGATCCGGTCATTCGGCAAAAGGCCGTGTGGCTGGGTCTCGCCGGCAGGTCCGCGCGGCCGCGCTTCCCACTGTCCGCAGGTGACCGGTGGAGCGGGGTCGCTCAAAACGATGGCGGTCAGAGGGGTCGCGGCCGCTCGATGCGGGGCCGGTTCAGGCAGCGCTCTGAGCGGGCAATAATCGGCGCATGACGCCCGTGCGCTCGTCGGTCCTGAAGTTTAGTTCCATCAGGGAGGCGATGAGGGCCTCGTCGCCCGGAATAGTCATGAGGTCGATGTGCGCCGCGCCGCGTGAGCTGAGCCAGAGGCTTGCTTCAACGATGAGTTCTTGGACATCCGAATGCCAGCCATTGGCCTGGGCGACCGCGATGCACGAGATGATGCCGGTCTGCCCCTTGAGGGTAAACCAGATGGCGCCGGTGAGCCGGTGCCCGCGCAGGCCAATGAGTATGCGGGCGCCAGCCTCAGGCGAGGGCAGGGCGCCGAGAACGTGGGCAGACTCGCTGAGCTGGGTGAGCTCAGCGGCATCGCTCTGACGGAAGTCTCTGATGTGTAGCGCCATGATACGGGAGTCATGGAAAGATTCGGGCGGGGCGCGCGAGTCCTTAAGAGGTTGGCCTGGCTGCCTGGGACATTTTGGACTCTTGCTCGGCGGGTTGGGCCGAACCCGGCAATTTTCTCGTTTCCGGACAGGGCGGAAGCCTTTAATTGCCCAATCAGCTATTAAAGCGTATAGAGTTATCCTTTAATAACGAATGGGCGCTATTAAAGGATCGACCATGTCAGCTCCGCAGGATTGCGGCCGGAAAGGCAAATGGGTGACGAGCACTGTCACCGGCGAGACCGTGCGCGCCTTCCTGCCGCCGGACCTGCCGCCCCGGCCCCCGATCGACATGACCGGCCTGTCCTTACTCGCCAGCGAGGCCATGCTCGCGCTTGGCCGGCTGGACGGGGTTCGCAGCGTGGCGCCCGACACCTCGCTCTTCCTCTACATGTATGTGCGCAAGGAAGCGCTGCTCTCGTCCCAGATCGAGGGGACCCAGTCTTCGCTGTCCGACCTGCTCCTCTACGAAGATGAGGCCGCGCCCGGCGTACCGCTCGACGATGTCGAGGAAGTCTCGACCTATGTCGCGGCGCTGACGCATGGCCTGGACCGCATCCGCGGCGGGTTCCCGCTATCGCTCCGCTTGCTGAAGGAGATGCATGGCATTCTCCTGTCCTCTGGGAGGGGAAGCACCCAGCAGCCGGGCGAGTTCCGGCGCTCTCAGAACTGGATTGGTGGGACACGGCCCGGAAACGCCCTGTTCGTGCCACCGCCGCCTCAGCACGTGCTGGACCTCATGAGCAATCTTGAGGCTTTCCTTCACGAGACGGACTCCGGCCTGCCGCCGCTCATCAAGGCGGGCCTCGCGCATGTGCAGTTCGAAACGATTCACCCGTTCCTTGATGGCAACGGCAGGCTTGGGCGACTGCTGATCACGCTGTATCTCTGCGAGCAGGGCATCCTCGACGAGCCGCTGCTTTATCTCAGCCTTTACCTGAAATCCCATCGGGCGACGTATTACGCGCTGCTTCAGGAAGTGCGCGAGCACGGCCGATGGGAGACCTGGCTTGAGTTCTTCCTGACCGGTGTGCGGGATGTGGCGCGCCAGGCGCATGAAGCGGCGCGGTCGATTTCTGCGATCTTCGCCGAAGATGCTTCGAAGATCGCGGGGCTTGGGCGTGGGGCGCCGGCCGCTCAGGCTTTGCATGCAATCCTTCAGAAGCGCCCGCTCCTGACGATCGGCACGGCGGCTGAGCTTTCCGGCGTTACGTTTCCGACGGCGACGGCAGCGCTTGAGCGCCTGCAGGCACTCGGCATTGTTGAGGAGGTCACCGGGAAGGCGCGGGGGCGGGTGTTTGTGTATCAGCGATACCTGTCTCTCCTCGAAGCAGGGACAGAGCCGCTCTGAACTGAAGCATGCCCGCCGGGTTGATCTTCGGCTCATTCCAGTTGGCAGCGCGCGTGGCAGGTCTGATCGAGCTTGCCTCCGCCTCAATTATGTTCCTCCTCAGCCGGGGGTGGGCGGACGGCGCGTTTGCCAGAGCGCGGTCGCCGCGCAAGGGGGCGGGACTTGATTGCGTTTAAACGTCCGTAGGCATCATACCTACAGCTTCCCCTTGCGCGGCGCCCTTATGCGCTCCGGCCAAGCGCCTTCTCGCCGCCCACCTCCGCCTGATGCGGAAAAGAACGGGCGGGAAGGAGACAGACATGACCGACCAGACCACGACCGTTGCACTTCTTGGAACTGCGGGTGCGCCAACCCTTCAGGACAGGCCCCGCATCTACGTCGCGTGCCTCGCGGCCTACAACAACGGACGCCTGCACGGACGTTGGATCGAGGCCACGACGCCCGACGAAATCTGGCGCGAAGTTTCGGCGATGCTGCGCGCCAGCCCGGAGCCCGATGCCGAAGAATGGGCTATCCACGGTGCGACCAGAAAGTCGCATCTGTTGAGTGAGGCAGGGATGCCTCTGGTCGAGCCTTCTCGACCATTTCTAACCGGAGCGTGCGAGCTGGGTAACCGGCTGGTGCGGAGCCTCCGGCAACGAGCGGGGAGCTGGCAG
>VMTE01000028.1 GCA_013791775.1 Hyphomonas sp. | reverse complement strand
GGGGTGGTGCGATTGCCTTCGGCGTTCTCGATGACCTTTGCTTCGCCGCCTTCCATGACGGCCACGCACGAGTTCGTGGTGCCGAGGTCGATGCCAATGATCTTGCTCATACTGTCTCTCTCTTCTGTCAGCTGCCGTTCGCGGGGTTTGGGTTCGGTCTGCTCAGCAGCCCCGGCCGCCAATGGCTCTATCAAGTTTCACGTTTTGAGCGGTGAGGACGGGTTTTGACGCCACTCACCTGTTCGGTTTGCGATATGGGAAGAATACCCCACCGCTCAAGGGGGAGATGCACATTAGGACGCGCCGGACGATCTGCCGCGTCCGGGATTTCTGCCGCCTTTGAGGGCCGGACGGGCACGAAACGCCGGATTGCCCTGCCGGATGAGAAATTCTTAAACCCGGAGGCCTAGTTTGGGGCGTGCAGAGATTGCAGGCGGGCGCATGGACAGGCAGAGCATGACCAGACCTGACGGGGGGCTGCCCGGCGCCGGGCAGGGGCGCCTCCTCGGCCTGATGCTGCTGCTGTGCGCGGCCAATGCGGCCTTCTGGCTGCCCCAGCTAGCGCAGGTGCTGGCCGGGCTGGCGGGCAGCGACCCGCAGCCGGCCTTTGCGAACCGCGACCTGGCGAACTACTGGCTGGCGGGCAAATTGGCCCTGGCGGGCGATGTGACGCCGCTGTTCCGGCAGGAGACGCATCAGGCGGCCCTTGAGGCCGCGTTTGGCCTGCAGGGGATGGAGATCCGGAACTGGTCCTATCCGCCGCCGTTCCTGTTCGTGGCGGCGCCGCTCGGCCTGATGCCCTATCCGGCGGCGTATGCGGTATTCCTGCTTGCGAGCGGTGGCTGGTTTCTGTGGACCGTGCGCAGTCTTGTGCGGAACCGGGAAGGGGACGGGGCGGGATCCGGCTTCGGGCTGGTCGTGGTCTTGCTGCTCCCTTTCCTCATCTTGCAGGTGATTGCCGGACAGAACGGCTTCTTCTTCGGGGCGGCCTTCCTGCAGGCGCTGCTCTGGCGGGGGTCCCGGCCGATGGCGGCGGGTCTGATGATCGCGCTGCTGACCCTGAAACCCCAGCTCGGCCTGCTGGTCCCGGTACTGTTGCTGGCGGAGCGGCGCTTTGCGGTGATCGCCTGGGCGGCGATCTTCGCCGCCCTTCTGGCGGGACTGTCGCTGCTGGTCTTCGGCCCCGGGATCTGGCGCGCCTTCTTTACCGACACATTGCCCTACCAACGCTTCGTCGCATCGCACTGGGAGGGCCTGTTCCTCACCATGATACCGACCTGGTTCGCCGCCTTGCGGGCGCTCGGGATCGGCGCCGATCTTGCGCTCGCCTTGCATCTCGCGCTCACCTTGCCGCTCGGGCTGGCGGCGCTCGCGGCGCTGTGGCGGGCGCCGGATGACTGGACGCGGGCGCGGCTGGTGCTGGCGGCCACGTTCGTGCTGACGCCCTATGCGTTCAACTATGATCTCGGCGCTTTGCTGGCGATGATCGCCGCAAGCCTCGCGGCGGGCCGGCGGACGGATGGGTGGACGGCGGCGGGCGGCGCGCTGGTGATGGCCCTGCCGCTCTGGACCCCGCTGGCCGGGCGGCCCGACGTCCTGCTGGTGATGCCGCCGCTGGTGATGTCCGGCCTGCTGGGCGTGCTCGTCCTGGACGTGTTCCGGCCGGGTTGGTCTCTGGCCCCCGGGCGGAAAGTCATGTCATAGTTCCCGCAGGCAAAATGCCCGGGGAGACACACGCATGCGCAACCTTCTGATTCTGGCCGTCTCGGCGGCGGCCCTGGCGGCCTGCGGTCAGCCGGCCCCGACCGAGCCGCAACTGCCCGTGCCGGAAGGAGAGGTAACGCCGCCCGCGCCGGTCCCCGGTTCACTGGAGCTGCTGTGGACGGCGAGCGGGTTTGAAACGCCGGAAGGCGCCGCGCTGGCGCCGGGCGGGGGCTATTTCATCTCCAATATCGGTCCGGGCCCGGAAGATGCCAGGGACGGCAACGGCTATATCTCGAAGCTGAACGCCGACGGCTCGCTGGCGTCCGCGAAGTTTGCCGTGGGCATGGATGCCCCGGCGGGCCTCACGGTGATGGACGGCGTGCTGTACGCGGCCGACCGGGACGGCGTGGCTCTGTTCGATGCCGCAACCGGCGAGGCCAAGGGCAAGGTGCTGATCGAGGGCGCCGGCTTCCTGAACGACATGACCGTCTGGAAGGGGGATGTGCTGGTGTCCGATTCAGGCACCGCGACGATCCACAAGATCACGCTGGAAAGCGCGAGCGTGTTCGCCGCGTCCGAGGGCTGGGCGGGTATCAACGGCATTCTCGGCGACGGTGACCGGTTGCTGATCACCACGATGACCGAGGGCAAGCTGATCGACTTCCGCGGGCCGGACGCCGAGACGGTGATTGCGGCCGGCATGGTGGATGCGGACGGCGTTGGCCTCGTGCCGGGCGGCGGCTATCTCGTGTCCAGCTGGCCGGGCGAGATCCACCATGTCAGCGCGGACGGCGTGGTCACCAAGCTGATCGACACGAAAGAAGCCGGCATCCTGCAGAACGATCTCTCCGTGTTCGAAGATATCGTGATCGTGCCGAACTGGACACCGGGCACCGTCACGGCGTGGAAGGTGGTGGGGGAGTAATATTGGCTAGTTGGTGCACTTCGCTGCGCTCACTGCGCCCTACATCCGGCACACCGCGTAGGGTGCAGTGAGGCCGAAGGCCGAAGTGCACCAGAGCCGTTTCCTCAGTTCGCCGCGCCTGCGCTGACGGCGACCATGGCGGCGCGCAGCGTGCGTTCGCCGATGCGCCAGCCGGGCTGGAAGAGTTGGGCGATGGTGCCGGCGGGTTGGTCGGACGGGATCTGCGCGACGGCCTGATGCACGTTCGGGTCGAACGCGGCGCCGGGGGCGGCGTCGACCTGCACCACGTTGTAGCGCGTCAGGACCGTGTGCAGTTCCTTCTCCGTCATCTCGATGCCGCCGAGCAGGTTCTTGCCGGCGTCGGTGAGGGTCTCGCGCTCGGCGTCGGGCAGGGCGGCGAGGGCGCGAGCGAGATTGTCGGCGACGTTCAAAAGGTCGCCCGCGAACTTGCCGATGGCATAGACGCGCGCTTCGGCGACTTCGCGCTCGGCCCGCTTGCGGGTGTTGTCGAGGTCGGCGAAGAGGCGCAGGAACTTGTCATGCAGTTCGCGCTTTTCGGCTTCCAGCGCGGCGATCACCGCTTCAGGTGACGGCGCCGGCGTGGCGGCGTCTTCGGTGCCGGGTGCGTTCTCAAGATCGGCGGCGTCGCCCGTGTTCGATGTATCGCTCATGACTTCCCATCCTTGCCGCGCCGGCCAGCGAGGATCTCGCCAACCACTTTTGCGGTATAATCCACCATCGGGATAACGCGGGCATAATTCAGCCGTGTAGGCCCGATCACGCCGAGTGCCCCGATAACCTGCTTCGTGCCTCCCATATAGGGAGCCACAATCACACTTGAACCCGAGAGCGGGAAAAGCCTGTTTTCCGAGCCGATGAACAGGCGCACGCCTTCCGCGCCCCGGGTCGTGTCGAGTATTTCCAGCAGGCTTTGCTGGCGTTCAAGCTCGTTGAACAGCTGGCGGACACGGTCGAGATCGTCGGCCGCCTTAGCGTCTTCGAGCAGGTTGGCGCGCCCGCGCACGATCAGGCTGCGGCCCCGGCCGGGCGCTTCGCCGCCCCATTGGGCGAGGCCGGCTTCGACGAGCGCGGTTGCGGCGGTGTCGAGCGCGGCGCGGCGGGTGCGCAATTCCTCGCGCACTTCGCTCGTGGCTTCCGCCAGCGTGCGGCCCTTGAGCCGTGTGGACAGGTAGTTGCCCGCCTCGATCAGCGTGGTGAGGGGCAGCCCGTCCGGCACCTTGATGAACCGGTTTTCCACATCGCCGTCTTCGGTCACCAGAACGCACAGCGCATCGCCGCCCGTCAGCGGGACAAACTCGACATGCCGCACCGGGGCATCGCGGGTGGGCGAGGAGACGAGGCCGGCCCCGCCCGTGAGGCCGGACAGAATGTCCGAGGCTTCACCCAGAACGCCTTCAAGGTCCGCGCCGGCAGCGGCCAGGCGGTCGTCGATGGCTTTCTTGTCGAGTTTCGAGGGTTCGCCGTATTCCAGGAAGCCATCGACGAACAGGCGCAGGCCCTTGTGGGTGGGCGTCCGGCCGGCGGAGATATGGGGCGCGTCGAGCAGGCCGAGTTCGGCAAGGTCGGCCATCACATTGCGGATGGAGGCCGGGGAAAGGTGGATGCCGCCTTTCGACAGGGTGCGCGAGCCGACCGGTTCGCCGCTTGCGAGATAGCCCTCGACAATCTCCCGGAATATGTCGCGGGAGCGCTGGTCGAGGCGCTGCATCAGGGATTCTGTTTCGAAACGCTCGGCCATGCTCATGGAGTAAGGAGCGCAGCGTCCGGGTTCAATAGGCCGCACGCTTTGAGGCGACTATTCAGTGCAGGCCTTCGATCTGACCGGCCGGGTTGAGGTGCATGCCCTCGGCGGCTGGGTGGCGCGGCAGGCCCGGCATGGTCATGATGTCTCCGCAAAGGGCGATGATGAAGCCGGCGCCGGCGGAGAGGCGCACTTCGCGCACCCGCACGACATGATCCTCCGGCGCGCCGAGCAGCAAGGGGTCGGTGGAGAAACTGTACTGCGTCTTGGCCATGCAGACGGGAAGGTTGCCGAACCCGGCCGCCTCCCAGCCCTTCAGCTGGCTGATCACCGCGCGCGGCGCCTCGACCCGCGCAGCGCGGTAGATGCGCCGGGCAACGGTTTCGATCTTTTCGAACAGCGGCATCTCGTCCGGATAGAGCAGGGCGAACGGTTCCGGGCGTTTGGCGGTAAGCTCGACGATCGCGCGGGCCAGCCCTTCGGCGCCGCGCCCGCCTTCCGCCCAGTGCGTGCACAGCGCCACCGGCACGCCCGCCTTGGCGCAATAGGCTTCGATCGCGGCGATTTCGCCGGACGTATCGGTGGTGAAGCGGTTCACGGCCACGATCACCGGAACGCCGAATAAGCGAAGGTTCTCGATATGGCGGCCGAGATTGGCGAGGCCGGATTGCAGCGCGCTGTAGCTGACGGTGGCGTGATCGTCCTTGGTCAACCCGCCGTGCATCTTCAGGGCGCGGACGGTCGCCACCAGCACCGCCGCATCCGGCACCAGGTTGGCCTGGCGGCATTTGATGTTGAAGAATTTCTCCGCGCCGAGGTCTGCGCCGAAACCAGCCTCGGTGACGACAAAGTCTGCCATGCGCAGGGCGCCGTGAGTGGCGATCACCGAATTGCAGCCATGCGCGATGTTCGCGAACGGGCCGCCATGGATCAGCGCCGGATTGTTTTCCAGCGTCTGCACGAGGTTGGGCAGCAGGGCGTCTTTCAGCAGGACCATCATCGCGCCGACGGCGTGAATGTCGGCCGCCGTGACCGCTTCGCGCTCGCGCGTGTAGCCGACGATGATTCGGGCGAGGCGCGCTTCGAGGTCTGCGGCGTCGCGGGCGAGGCAGAGGATGGCCATCACCTCCGACGCCACCGTGATGTCAAAACCGGTTTCGGCCGGCGTGCCGTTGCCGGGTCCGCCGAGGCCGGACACGACCGCGCGCAGGCTGCGGTCATTCATGTCGATCACACGCCGCCAGGTAACGCGCGCCGGATCGATGCGCGGCGTGTGGCCCCAGTGGATGTGGTTGTCGACCATCGCGGCGAGCAGGTTGTGCGCCGAGGTGATCGCATGGAAGTCGCCGGTGAAGTGCAGGTTGATGTCGTCCATCGGCACGACCTGTGCGAGTCCGCCGCCGGTTGCGCCGCCCTTGCTGCCGAAACAGGGGCCAAGCGAGGGTTCACGCAGGCAGAGCATCGTCTTTTCGCCGATCCGGTTGAGGGCATCGGCAAGCCCCACCGAGGTTGTGGTCTTGCCTTCGCCGGCGGCGGTCGGGCTGATGGCGGTCACGAGGATCAGCTTGCCGAGGGTGTTGGGGCGGAGGTTGCGGATGAACCGGGCCGAGAGCTTGGCCTTGTCGTGGCCATAGGGGATCAGGTCGGCGGCGGTCACGCCCAACCGTCCGGCAACTTCGCTGACCGGCAGCTTCTTCGCCGCCCGCGCTATCTCGATATCACTTGCCATGTTCGGCCCCTCACTCCCCTGGCGCGTCCTTTGGGTGTGGACATGCCGCACAAAACCCGCAAATCAGGCCGGAACCTATAAGGATTCCGCGACATGCCCAGCCTTCTCCGCCCGTCCGGGCGCGCTTTTGACGAATTGCGCCCGATTGTCCTCGAAACCGGGGTGACCCGCTATGCCGAGGGATCGTGCATGGCGAAGTTCGGCCACACGCACGTATTGTGCACGGCGAGCTGGGAAAAGGGCGTTCCGGGCTGGATGAAAGGTAAGGGGCAGGGCTGGGTGACCGGCGAGTACGGGATGCTGCCGCGCGCGACGCACACACGCGGCCGGCGCGAAGCGGCGCAAGGCAAGCAGTCCGGCCGGACGCAGGAGATCCAGCGCCTGATCGGCCGCTCGATGCGTTCGGTCATCGATCTGACAGCCCTCGGCGAAAACACGATCACCATCGACTGCGATGTGGTGCAGGCCGATGGCGGCACGCGCACCGCCTCGATCACCGGCGGCTTTGTCGCGCTCGCCATTGCCTGCCGGTACCTGCAGCGCGAAGGCGTGATCAAGGCGGACCCGGTGCAGAAACAGGCGGCGGCCATCTCGGTCGGCCTGTTCCAGAACCAGCCGGTTCTCGATGTCGATTATCCGGAAGATTCCAGCGGCGAAGCCGACATGAACGTGGTGATGAGTTCGGATGGCGGTTTCATCGAAGTGCAGGGCACAGGTGAATCGCGCCCGATGACGCGGCCGGAGCTCGAGGCGATGATCGTGCTGGCGGAAAAGGGCTGCAACACGTTGTTTGCCGCCCAGCGCGACGCGATTGCCTCAGCCCGCTGAACGCCGCAGCGCGCGGCCGCCCCACCGGACGATTTCGGCAGCTTCGACAGGTGCGAACCCGCCGACATGCTTCAGCAGCTCTTCCCGCTCGCTGTCCGGCATCGGGCTGGTGCGCCGGGCCTGGTGGTCGAGCCGCCTGAACAGAACCACGCGCTCGGGCGGGTCGGGCAGGTGCTGCGCAAAGATCGTGGCAAGCGCGGCCTCCACGGCAAGATCGCCGCTGGCGGTGCTGCCCAGCGCGGCGGACGCGTACAGCCGCAAACGCGGCAGTTCGTTCGTGATGATATCAATCCAGCTCATGGGAGACAGGTAAGGGCGCCGGGGACGAGGTTTGCCACGGGAATCCGTGACACTGCTGCAGAAATCCTGCCGCATCCTGCCGATCACGCGACCAGCCCCAGCGCCAACCCGCGCAGGCCGGCTGTTACCCGGTCATGGACGTCCAGCTTGTCGAAACAGCGCCGGACATAGGTATCGACCGTATTGGCGGACAGACTGAGTTTGTCCGCGATCATCTGGTTGGATTGGCCGCGCACGACATATCCGAGGATCTGGCGTTCGCGCTGCGACAGCGTCACGGATTCCGGCAGGGACTGCAGGATCAGATCGCAGAAGCGCAGGTGCGCGAATTGGCAGGCGGCATGAAGCTCCGAGACGACGGACTCGTCCGGGCGCGGAGCGTCCTTGTCAAAACCGGCGGCGTAATATCCGTTACGGCCATTCGGCCCGAAGACCGGGATGGCCAGGCCGTCTCCCAATCCGGCTTGCCGCGCCTGGCGCATATAACCGCGTTCTGCCGCGTCCAGACGTGTCAGCTCCTCGATCTGCGACCACCAGAACGGAACCGTCCGCTGGGCGGCCACCCGCGGCAGCGGATCAATCTGCAGGAATCCCTGGGTGCGATATGCCTCGACCCATTGCGGCGGGAAACCGAAGGCATAGATCGGGATATCCGGGCCGAAGTCTGCCGCGCCGATGGGCGGGTAGTGAAAATAGCTCAGCATCCGGACGCCGGCGAAGTGACAGAAGGTCTGCATCGCGAACTGAACCTGCAGCAGTGTGTCTGCGCCGTGCAGCGCGCGCCGGAGCCGCTCGAATTCTGAAAAATCGTTGTCAGGCGGCATATTCAACACCCACCGGCACCTGCGTTGCAGATGGGAGAATAATGCCTTGGTTTCCGCCCTGGTGGAAGCGAAATCTATTCAGCGGCGACGCGTCGCTCGCCGGTTTCGTCTTCAGTGTCAAAGATCAGGATGTCGCCCGGCTGGCATTTCAGCTCCCGGCAGAGCGCTTCCAGTGTGGAGAACCGGATGGCCTTGGCTTTGCCGGTCTTGAGAATCGAAAGATTGGCCAGCGTCACGCCGACACGCTCTGACAGTTCTGTCAGGGACATGCGGCGCTCCAGCAGCACTCTGTCGAGGGTCACGCGAATGGTCATTTGCGTCGGGCGCTCCTCAGATCGTCATTTTTTCTTCGTCGCGCAGGCGGGTGCCTTCACGGAAAACTTGGGAAAGCACGAACAGCGCCGCAACCGAGATCCACAGTATGAACTGAGTCGAGAGGCGGGGCGGCTCGTTGCCGACCAGGGTGGGGACGAGACGGACAACCATCACCGTCAGGATCCGGATCAGCTCCATCACCGCAATCACAATGCCGATGCTCGACAGGCGGCTGGCATTCTCCGGCACGAAGGGATCGCCTTCAGCAAGCGTCAGCAGGATCCGCCGCAATTGCAGGCAGATGAAGATCACGCCCGGCACGATCACGATGAGGCCGGCCAGCCCGATCACCAGCTGGCCCGGCATCACGCCGTCTGCCAGCGCCTTGATGCCGGGAAACTCGGTGGTGCCGCCCGACAGGCTCGCCATCAGGCCGATTCCCAGGACCGGAATGCCGATCACGCCCATCGCGCCGACAATCCACATCGCAACCGTGACGAGCACGGTCATGACTTCTGCCATGGAGTTGCGTCCGGTGCTGGGCATGCGTGGTCTTTTCACCCTCTATCCTTGATGGTTTATGAACCGGGACTCAGCGCGAGCCTTGTCCCAATATTACCGAATAACGATATATGAGTTCGCGCACAACGCAAGAATGGAGCCAATATGGCAGTTAAATCCGCCGAATCGTCGCAGAGGCTCGTTCCGGGGCGCCTTCTGGCCGCCACACACAACCGCGGAAAGGTCGAGGAACTGAAGGCCTTGTTCGGTCCGCACGGGTTCCAGGTGGTCTCGGCGCTCGAACTCGGGCTGGACGAACCGGAGGAAACCGAGACGACATTCGCGGGAAATGCGCTGCTGAAAGCGCGCGCCGCATCGAAAGCGACCGGGCTGCCAGCCCTGTCGGACGATTCCGGACTCGCGGTAACCGCCCTTGGCGGCGCGCCTGGCATCCATTCCGCCCGCTGGGCGGGTGAGCCGCGCGACTTCCACCGCGCCATGGAACGCGTCGAGGCGGAACTGGCAGCCAGCGGATCGCCCGACCGGACGGCCAAATTCGTCTGCGCGCTGGCGGTCGTCTGGCCGGACGGCCATGAGGCGGTGTTCGAAGGCGAAGTGCACGGCCATCTCGTCTGGCCGCCGCGCGGGTCCCACGGATTCGGCTACGATCCGGTCTTCGTGGCGAGCGGCGAGACGATCACGTTCGGCGAAATGGATCCTGACCGGAAACACGCCATGAGCCACCGGGCCGACGCCGTAGCGAAACTCCGCGCGGCGCTGCTGTCGTGAGCGCCGCCCCCGCGCCTGCTCCCTTCGGACCCCATTTCGGCTTCGGGCTATACGTGCACTGGCCGTACTGCGCCCGCATCTGTCCCTATTGCGACTTCAACGTCTTTGCCGCCAAGGACCGCGACAGCGGCCCGCTGGTGGGTGCCATCGCCGCAGACATCCGGGCCCACCGGCCGCGCATGCCAGGCCACGGCGCGCTGGACTCGGTCTATTTCGGCGGGGGGACGCCGGCCCTGTTGCGGCCGGATGAATTCGGAACGATCCTGCTCTCGGCGGCAGAAACCTTCGGCATCAAACGCGGCGCGGAAATCACGCTGGAAGCCAATCCCAACGATGTGCTGCGGGCAGACCTCATTGGCCTGCAGCGCGCGGGCGTCACGCGCCTGTCGATCGGCGTCCAGTCCCTGCGTGATGCCTCGCTCGCCTTCCTCGGGCGCGACCATGACGCGGCCTCGGCGGCGCTGGCGGTCAGCCGCGCCCTGAAGGTGTTCCCGTCGGTCTCGATCGACCTCATCTATGCCCGTCCCGGCCAGACCCCGGCCAGCTGGGAAATGGAACTCAAGGATGCGCTCGCCCTCGGTGCGCCGCACCTGTCGTTGTATGAACTCACGTTCGAGGCGAAGACGCCGTTCGGCCTGGCCGCCCGGCGCGGCGACATCGTGCCGATGGGTGATGATGCGCAGGCGGATCTGTATGAGTTGACGCAAGACGTAACGCAGGCGGCCGGGATGCCGGCCTACGAGGTGTCAAACCACGCCGCTTCGCCGGCCCACCAGTCCCGCCACAACCTCATCTACTGGCGGGGCGGGGACTGGATCGGGGTGGGTCCCGGCGCACACGGACGGATATCGGTGGGCGGCGGGCGTTATGCCAGCGAAGCCGAACGCCGGCCCGAAGCCTATATGGCGAATGTCCAGGCCCTGCAGAACGGGTGGGGCGGCGCAGCCCGCCTAGAGCCCCTCGAGATTGCGCGCGAACTCCTGGCGATGGGACTGCGCGCCGGGGAGGGGATCGACCTCCGGCGCATCGAAGCGGTGGCCGGCGCGCCGGTCGCCCGCGACAAGATCGACGTGTTCATCGACAAGGGATGGGCCGGGATCAGCGGCGCCGAGCTGCGCCTGACGCCGGCCGGGCGATTGCTGGCCGATGCGATCACGGCGGCGCTCAGCCCCTGACGTCAGGCCCGCGGATGGGCCGCCGCATGCACGGCGCGCAGGCGGCTCGAATCGACGGCGGTATAGACCTGCGTGGTCGAAAGCGAGGAATGTCCGAGAAGGGTCTGGATGGCGCGCAGGTCTGCGCCATTGCCGAGAAGATGGGTCGCGAAGGCATGACGCAGGGCATGCGGGGTTGCCGTCTCGGGCAGGCCCAGCACGCCGCGCAGCATCTGCATCCGGCCCTGGATGATCCGTGCACCGAGCGGCCCGCCCTTGGCCCCGCGAAACAGGGCTCCAGTTTTGGTCAGAGCAAACGGGCAGATCTTCGCATAGGCGTCGATGGCTTCGCGCACCGGCGCAATCAGGGGAATGATGCGCACCTTGCCGCCCTTGCCGGTGATGCGCAGGCGTTCCGGCGCCGGCACATGGCTGCCGGTCAGGCTCAGCGCTTCGGAAATGCGCAGACCCCCGCCATACAGCAGTGACAGGACCGCGACATCCCGGGCGGCGATCCACGGCTCGGCGTCCGGTTCAGTGTCGGCCTCGTGCAGAATGTCCTTCGCCGCTTCGATCGAAACCGGACGCGGCAGGCGGGGCGCCCGGCGCGGTCCCTGGAGGTAGCCGATCTCGGCATTCTCGACGCCGTGCGCCCGGCTGAGCCAGCGATAGAGCGCCTTGATCGAGGAGAGCAGGCGGGCAATCGAGGCGTCCGACAGACCGTCGCGCCGGCGCGCCGCAAGATAGGCGCGGATGTCGCGCGCTTTCAGGCGGGCCAGCGCTTTCGGCGTCGGCTCGGCGCCAAGATGGCCGCGCAGGAAGCCGAAGAATGTGGCCAGGTCGGAGCCGTAGGCCTCGACCGTCTTGGCCGCCATGCGGCGTTCATTCCCGAGATGGGACAGGAAGGCGGGCAAAACGTCCATGCCGCTCTTGTCGCCGGTTTACCTTAAGGGGCCGTTGCGGCGCTACAGATTGAGCCTCGCGGCCCGTCTGGCGCCAAACTTGCTTTGGCCTCATCCGAAAAGATTAGGGAGCAGGAACGCATGCGGTATCTGGGGATCGACCTCGCACGCTCGGTCGCGATCATTTTCGTGATCATTGGTCATGCCCTGACGGCTACCAATATGGGGGAAGGCGGTATCGCCATCAAATCCCTGCGGTTCTTTCTCGGCATTTCGCCGCCGGTCTTCTTCTGCCTTTTCGGCTGCATGCTGCAACTGGTCTATGCGCGCCAGTATGCGGCCGGCCGCCGGGTGGAGATCATCCAGCGCCTGCTGACCCGGTCGCTGCAATGCTGGCTGCTCTACGTGATCACCTGCGCCGGCATGTGCATCGCCGCCGGTCTGCCGCTCACCTACTTCATCCGCTGCGCGCTCTTCCTGGGCGATACGCCGTTCACGGACATCCTGAAATTCTATTCCATGCTGCTCCTCGCGGCACCCCTGCTGGTGCATGTCAGCGTGACGCGCGGCCTTGCGCCGCTTGCGGCGTTCGTCATCGCCGTGCATCTGCTCTTTCCGGTCGTCTCGAAAATTCCGCCGGTCCAGGGCTTCACCGGATCTGAAACACTGTCCGCCTTCATCTATGGCGGCCAGTATTTCGGCCATACCGGCCCGTCGGTGATCCATGGCGTCGGCTTTGTGGTCTTCGGCATGCTGCTGGGCCGTTTCTGGCAGGCGCGTCCGGGCCGGGAGTTCCTGCTGTCCGGACCGGACTGGAAACTCCGCGCGGCCTTCCTTGTGCTGTTCTGCGTCACCGTCACCTGGGTGATCGCCGGTGGCTACAATCTCGGACAACCAGATGTGCGCATCATGCTGCGCAACACGAACCACCCGCTCTACCTCCTGTTCGGCTGCACGGCGGCGGTGCTGTTCGTGGAGGCTTTCACGGCGATCCGGCGCCTGTCGGGTATCGGCACCAACTCCTTCTGGATGATCTTTGGGCGGACGAGTCTGTTCACCTTCTGCTTCGGAAACATCCTGCTTTATGCAGTGCATCTCTGGGATCCGTCTGCTCCGCCAGATCCTGTGCGCTTCGCCTGGGCGAGCGCGGCGGCCCTGGCCTTGAGCCTGGCCTATGCCCGCCTGCGCGATTCGGCGTTCATCCGGCAGTCGCGCAATCCCGCCGCACGGGTCTATCGCTGGATTGCCGACGAGAGCACCGCCAGCCTTGTCCGCCGCGTCACGTCGCCCTTCCTGCACCGCCGGGACGATCAGAACGACCTGCCCGCACGGCCGGCCGCCTAGGCCCGGTCAAGGACAGCAACACGGCCACGGCGGAAGAGACGGTGGCCCGAAGGGTGGCGGCAGGCTTGGCCGTCTCGCGCGGCCTGGCGGCGCCCCGATCCTCGCCTGATGATCACATCAGGCTCCGGTCGCGCCTGGCCAGACCCCACGATACAGCCATCAGCTGACGCAAATTGAACGCCCGGGGCTCTAGGGCTCGCTGCCTTCCCAGTCGATGATCCAGTCTTCCTGGTCTTCCTCGAAGACGGTCTCTTCCGAAACCGTCCGCCCCAGGATGGAGTGGCCTTCTGTATGGACGCGCGTGCGGTCGCCTGACACGAGATGGTGCCAGTCCGGCAAGTCCTTGCCTTCGTTCACCAGGCGGTAGGCGCAGGTTTTCGGCATCCAGCGCAACTCTTCGATGCCCGCCGGCGTCAGCTTCACGCAATCGGGCACATACGCCTTGCGGTCCGGATAGTTCGCGCATTGGCAGGTGGCCGCGTCCAGCAGCTTGCAGTGCAGCCGCGTGTAGGCAATCTCGCCGGTATCCTCGTCCTCGAATTTCAGCAGGCAGCACTTGGCGCAGCCGTCGCACAGCGATTCCCATTCGGCATCGTCCATCTGGTCGAGGCTTTTGGTTTTCCAGAAGGGCAGGGCTGTCATGCGCGCTGGCCGGCCCAGTCCGGGTTCGTGTCGATGAGGCCGGTTGCAAACCAGCAGGACGATGACACCCGTTCGTCTGCGGCCATCACGTCGCCGAGGATGCGGGCGACGAGCTGCTTGCCAAGACCTCGCCCACCAAGGGCGCTGGGTACGATCGTATGGGTGATGTGGCGGACACCGGGCGAAGGGCGTTCATAGGTGAGATAGGCCTCAATGCCGTCAATCACGGCGCTGTAGCGCCGGCGGGCCGGGTCGTGGATGATATCAGCCGCGCTCATGCAAACAGCTGCGCCGGCGAGCGGCTCACCTGTTTGCGGATCCATCCCGGCAACAGGAAGAAGGCGATTCCGGTCAGCCAGATCGGTGTCAGCACAAGCCCGGCTCCGACGAACACGCCGACATTGTAGGCGGCGTTCCGGTCACCGGACTCCGTGCCGGCAAGGGTGCCCATCGCCGCGCCAACCATGATCAGTGTTCCGGCAGCGCACCAGAGCACACCGACAATCCGCAGCAGAATTCCCATTATCCAGCCTCCGTTGATGGCATTGGTCCGGCCCGCGTTCAGGCGAGCACGTCTTGCCACTCTACATGCTTCCCGATCTGCGCTTTGGCAAATGGACAAAGCGGGATGATCTTGGTTCCCGCCGCACGGGCATCTTCGACCGCGCGTTTGACCAGCGCCTGTCCGGCGCCTGTTCCGCGCAGCGCATCGGGTACGCCGGTATGGTCGATGATCAGCCGGGTCGCGCCGGCCTTGGAGTAGGTCATTTCGGCCGTGTGGCCGTCGAGGGTGGTGAGGTAGCGACCGCCCGTGGGACCGTCTTCGCGGGTGACAATGAAATCGTTCATGGCGGCGTCCTCGTGCTGTGTCCGGCACGAAGTGGACGCGCCCGCCCGGATCGGCAAGCACACCCGCGAGATAGCACTTATGCAGGCAAGGGCCCCAGCCCCCGGAATCGTCCGTCGCGGACTATTTCTTCAGCGCGTCTTTCACGTCGCCCAGCTTCTGGCGGACTTCGCCTTCGACCTTCTTGGCCTTGCCCTCGATTTCAAGTTTCTTGTCGCCGGTCAGCTTGCCGGCGGTTTCCTTGATCTGGCCTTCTGCCTTCTTGGCAGCGCCCTTGAGATGTTCTTTGTCCATTTGAGTGTCCTTTCGATGGGCCGCTGACGCGCGGCCAAACAGTCAACGCAGAAGCATCGACAGGGGTTCCCGGAAACCGGCCCCTACTCAAGGCAGGGTGTCCGGGTTAGGTCTTCTCAATGACGCGGCTCCTTCCCTTTCCCCGAATTAACTGGAGCGCAGACGGCGCACCTGCCGCCCTTGACCACGACGATGTCTATTTCTCGGCGCAGGACGGGCTGGCTGAAACACGCGCCGTTTTCCTGAGGGGTTGCGGATTGCCGGAGGCCTGGACCGCGTGCACGCACTTCACCGTCGCCGAGACGGGATTTGGCACGGGGCTCAATTTCCTGGCGCTGCGCCAGCTCTGGCAGGCTCACCGTCCGGCGCCGGAGGCCCGTCTCACCTTCGTCAGCTTCGAAGGCTATCCGCTCCGGCTGGAAGATGCGCGCCGCGCGCTCGCCGCCTGGCCGGAACTGGCTGCCGGGGCAGACCTTCTGCTCGCGCAGTGGCCGGGGCCGGTGCGCGGCGTGCGCGAGCTGCGGTTTCCGGGCGAGGGGATCCGCCTCATCCTGCATCTCGGCGACATTCGCGGGATGCTGCCGCAAAGCGTGTTCCGCGCCGATGCCTGGTTTCTCGACGGCTTCAGCCCGGCGAAGAATGCCGAGATGTGGGACGGGTGGATCTATCCCGAGATCGCCGCGCGGTCAGCGCCGGGCGCGCGTCTTGCCACCTTCACGGTGGCCGGCGCGGTGCGGCGCGGCCTTGCGGATGCGGGCTTCGAGGTCTCGAAGGCCGAAGGTCACGGACGCAAGCGCGAACGGCTGGAAGCGCGGCTCGTGCGCGCACCTGCCATCGTCGCAGATCCCTTCGGCCTGCGCGGTCCGGCGCGGCCGCCGCAGCGGGTCGCTGTCCTCGGCGCAGGTATCGCCGGGGCGACTTTGGCCAACGCGCTGGCGGGCCGCGGCGTCGAGGTCGAGGTATTCGACCCGGCGCCCGCCCCGGCGCAGGGGGCAAGCGGCAATCCGCTGGGGCTGCTGATGCCCCGCCTTGATGCCGGCAGCACGGCCGAGGCGGGCCTGCTGATCGACGCCTATCTGGCGGCGCGGGACTTCTACCGCAGCTTCCCGGAAGCCGAGACGACCGATGTGCTGCAATCGCCGCGCAATGCCGGCGAGGCGGCGCGCTTCGCAAAACTGCTCGCCGATCCACCCTTGCCGCTGGAAGATCTTGAAGCGGCGCGCGGCGGCGGGCTCCTGCACAAGCGGGCGCTGATCTTCCGGCCGGCGCCGCTGGTGGCGCGCCTGCTGGAAGGGGCGCGGTGCCATTTCGGCGGCGCGGTGGATGCGCGCCTCGAAGACCGGTCCGTCAACGGACGGACTTTCGATGCGGTGCTTCTGGCCTGCGGCATGAACGTCACCGATCTTGCGCCGGCGCTGCCTCTGGCGGCGCGTCTGGGCCAGGTCGATTGCGTCATCCGCGACGTGTTGGCGCCGCCTTCGGCGATGGCGTCGGGCAGTTACGCCCTGGCCTCGGGCCCCCTGCGGGTCTGGGGGGCGACGTTTGAAGCCTCCGGTCCAGGCTACGCGCCGGAAGGGACGGCGGCCGCGCGCGCGGAAAACCTCGCCGGGCTGGAGCGGCTTTCCCCCTGGTGGGTGCGCGATGCGGTGGACGGCGACGTGTCGTCGCGCGCCAGCCTGCGGGCCACGACGCCGGACCGTTTGCCGCTGATCGGCGCCGTGCCGGATGCCGCCGCCGCGCCGGCACGGTTCGAGCCCATGAAAAAGGGGCGGCCGGTTGATGCGGACGCCCCTCTGATGGCCGGAGTGTATGTGGCGAGCGGGTATGGTGCGCGCGGCTTTACCTGGGCACCGTGGGCGGCCGCTGTGCTGGCCGCGCGGCTGATGGGCGACCCCGCGCCGGCGTCACTCGGCGCCTTGCGGGCGGTCAGCCCGATGCGCTTCGTGTTCCGCGCGCTGCGGCGCGGCTGAGCCGCTTACGACGCCTTGATGAAGGAGACGAGCAGGCCGCCTTCCTGGTGAGGCTGGACGCGCAGCATCAGCTCGCCGAGTTCCATCGAGACGCCGCCCTGCATCTGCGAGACGGCCAGCGCCGCCGCGAAGGCAGCGAGAGCCAGCGCGCCGAGCAGGCGGTTGTTGTGAAGAAGTGTCCCCTTGGTCATGGATCCGGTCCTTGGTCGGAAAGTCAGAGGTTGAGAGGGCGGCACGAGGGCGGGCCTCAGTTGCCTTTTTCGAGATCGCGGAATTCCTGGCGCAGTCGCCATTCGTCCGACGTGACGGTGCGTTCGATGTTCTTCAGGCGCTCATCGAGATCCATGAAGCTGTACTTGATCGTGCCAAAGGTGGCGCGCGGGCGGTCGGACACACCGCGCCAGAAGGCATCTTCCTCGGGGCTGACGCTGCCATACCCAAGCGGGGCGTAGGGCGTGATCACCCAAGCCACGACATAGGCAACGATGACCAGCGGGCCGGCCATGAAGAAGAACAGGACAACGGCCGCGACGCGGACGAGCAGCGGCTCCCAGCCGAAGCGGTCGGCAAGGCCGCCGCAGACACCCGCCACGACCTTGTCAGTGCGCGAGCGGTAAAAGCGTTTCGGGTTGCGGGATCCGTAGGGGTCATAAGAGCGGGACATGGAGGCGTTTCCTCAGTCTTCAAAAGTGGAGCGGGACGGGCGAGGCGGACGGCGCGGGGCGTCCGCCTCGTTTTTTTCGAGCAGGGCTTCGAGCGTTTCGATGCGGCGCTCCATCGCCTTGGCTGACCGCCAGAGATCTTCGAGCATCCGTTCGTCATCGGGCTGCAGGGTCTTCTGCCGGCGCCACAGGGTGATGTAGTGCAGGATCATACCCGGCAGCACCACGAACAGCGCGAGGGTGCTGACGATGGCAATCAGGGCGATGGAAGCCTCGTCCATCAGGCGTCTCCCTCAGCCCGGCGGGCCCGGGCATTGGCGCGGCTTTCCGCAATCAGGCCCGGGGCGCAGATGAGGGTGAGGACACCGGCGAGGGTGAGGACGGACATCAGCATGGATCAGCCCTCCGCCTTCTTCGACGCGGTCTTGCCCTTGCGGGCTTTCAGCGCGGCAAGTTCCTTCTCGATGGCTTCATTCTGCTCGAGTTCGGCAAACTCCTGGGCGAGACTGGGCTCGCCGCCGCGAATGGCGTCGGCATAGGCTTCCATCTCGTCCACCTTGCGCTCGAGGTTGGCGTAGCGGGCGATCGCTTCGTCGGCGCGGCCATCATAGAGCTGGCTACGCATGCGGATGCGTTGCTCGGCAGCCTCACGGCGCATCACGAGGGCGCGGTGCTTGGATTTCGCCTCGTCGAGCTTGGCCTGCAGCTTGGTCAGGTCTTCCTGACGCTTGGCGAAGGCCTCCTCGGCATAGCCCATGGCGGAGACGCGGCGTTCGATTTCCGACTCGGACTTCTGCTTGGCCAGCAGCGCGCCGCGGGCAAGGTCCTCGCGGCCCTTGTCGATGGCGAGCTCGGCCTTGGCGGCCCATTCGTCGCGTGAGGCGGAGAAGTGCACGATGTCGCGCTCCATCTCTTTCTTGTCGGCCATCGCGCGGGCGGCGGCGGTGCGCACTTCAACCAGCGTGTCTTCCATTTCCTGGATGATCAGGCGGGCAATCTTTTCGGGATTTTCAGCCCCATCAAGCATCGCGTTGAGGTTCGAGTTGATGATGTCGCTGAGGCGGGAGAACAGACCCATCTTGAATTCCTTTCTTTAGCCGGGATCAGAAGAAGAAGCCGCCGAGGAACACGCCTGCGGCAAAGAACATCCACGTTTCAGCAGACCGCGTGGTCAGCCAGCGGCCAAAACGGCCGGAGTCCGAGCGAGGCGGGTAGCGGTAATCTTGGTCGTTCATCGTCTTCTTTTGTCCTTCGGTTGGGTTGGCAACGCCCGTCGCCTGATGGCATTTCTGATTTCAAGGACCGTGCCAGTTTCAAATTAATCTTTTAGGGACTTGATAAATAACAGGAAAAAAGATTTCAGGCGTGCGCGCTTCGGAATGTTGCGGTGAAAAGCACTAAAAAAATAGTCGAATTGACAATATTGTTTCGCTATATACGCCGCATCATGGACCGTTCCACTCAACTCATCGGTGAATCCCCTGCCTGGCTGACCGCGCTGGAGCATGCCAGCCGAGTGGCGCCGCTGAACCGGTCGGTGCTGGTGATCGGCGAGCGCGGCACCGGCAAGGAGCTGGTCGGCGAGCGGTTGCACTTCCTGTCGAAGCGCTGGGAAGGGCCGTTTGTGAAGGTCAATTGCGCGGCGATGACCGAATCGCTGCTCGATTCCGAGCTGTTCGGCCACGAGCGCGGCGCCTTCACCGGCGCCACCGAGATGCGGCGCGGGCGGTTTGAGCTGGCCGACGGCGGCACGATCTTCCTCGACGAGATCGCCACTGCCGGCGAGGCCCTGCAGGAAAAGCTGTTGCGGGTGGTCGAGTATGGCGAGTTCCAGCGGGTCGGCGGCTCGAAAGTGCTGAACACGAATGTGCGCATCGTGGCGGCCACCAACGCCGATCTGCCCCGGCTGGCCGAGGCGGGCCGGTTCCGCTGGGACCTGCTCGACCGGCTCTCCTTCGATGTGATCACCCTGCCGCCACTGCGGGCGCGGCCGGGCGACAAGAGCCTGCTGGCGGACTTCTTTGCCCGGCGGATGGCGGTGGAACTGGCGCAGGATTTTCCGGGCTTTGCGCCGTCGGCGATTGCCGCGATCGAAACGCATGACTGGCCGGGCAATGTGCGCGAGCTGCGCAATTTCGCCGAGCGGCTGGCGCACCGGGCGCTGATCACGGCGCCGGACGATCCGGTGCAGTTCGACCCGGCCGCGCTGGACCCGTTTGCCTCGCCCTGGAGACCGGCTGGCGCGCCCGAAAAAGAGTCCATAAACCGTCCACAAACCGCCCCTGTAGAGACCCCCGACTTATGGACGGTTCCGGGCGGATTTCCGGAAGCGGTGCGCCTTTATGAACTACGCCTCCTCGACGCGGCGCTCGCCCGCGCCGGAGGACATCAGGGCAAGGCCGCCGAAGCGCTCGGCCTGACCTACCACCAACTGCGCGGCCTCCTCAAAAAGCACGGCTATGCGAAAGCGGAGAAGCAGGAGGCGCGAGGTGGAACGCCGCTTGCTTCGCCTTGAGACTTCCGTGAAAGGGCAGGGATGGACAAGGTGAATGCACCGGCAGGCAAGGTTGCCTTTCTCGGGTTCGACTTTGAGGCGATGGAGACGGGCGCCGCTGTGGCGCGGCTGGGGGCGGTTCCGGCGGGGCAGGCGTTTTCCTATGTCGTGACGCCGAACGCCGACCACCGGGTGCGGCTGGAGCGGGAGCCGGAGCTGTGGCCGCTCTACCGGTCGGCGGGGCTGGTCCTGAATGACAGCCGGATCCTCGCGCGCCTGGCGAAGTTTGACGGGCTGGACCTGCCGGCCTCGCCGGGGGCGGATGTGGTCGCGGGCCTGTTCGAGACGGTGATCCACGCAGATGAACCGGTCGTGATCATCGGCGGCGTGGACGAGGACATCGCGGCGCTGAAGGCGAGATACGGCCTGACCGATATCCGCTGGCACCAGCCGCCGAACCCTCTACGTACGAATCCGGACGCCATAGCGGCGGCGGCCGCCTTCGTCGCGGCAAACCCGGCGCGGTTCCACTTCCTCTGTGTCGGCAGCCCGCAGCAGGAGATGGTGGCGGCGGCCGCACTGGGGCGAGACGACGCAGTCGGCGTTGCGCTCTGCTGCGGGGCGAGCCTCGAGTTCCTTTCTGGCCGGGTGGCGCGGGCGCCGGACTGGATGCGCGCGGCCGGGCTGGAATGGCTGTTCCGGCTGGCCTCGCAGCCCCGCCGCCTGGCCAGGCGCTACCTGATCGAAGGTCCCGCGATCTTCCGGATCTGGCAGGCGGCGCACCACACAAAGGCTTGAAGGTTACAGATTTTTGCCTTCGCGCCGTCCTATTGGGGGTCGCGCCGGATGTTAGTTTGGGCCATACTTGACCCCCGACATGCGCAAAGGAGACGCCCATGCAGATTCAGATCACCGGCAAGCATATGGACTTGGGTGAAGCGCTGCGAGGACGGATCGAGGACGGGTTGGAAGCCGCTGTCGCGAAGTATTTCAACCGCACCGGCGAAGCCAGCGTGTTCGTCTCGCAGCATGGCCCGTTCGTGGAAGTCGATTGCAATGTGCACCTGCCGTCCGGAATCGTGCTGCAATCAACCGGCCGGGCCGACGATCCCTATGCTGCGCTGGAAGTCAGCCTCGAAAAAATGGAAAAGCGGGTGCGCCGCTACAAGCGCCGCCTGAAGGACCATCACGCCTCGGCGCCGCAGCCGATGCCGGCTGTGTTGGCCGCCGAAGCCCTGATTCTGGTTTCGGATACGGATGATTCAGAAGATGCAGGTACAGACGGAGGCGACGCTCCCCTGACAGTTGCGGAAACGAGCGTACAGATCCGCACAATGACCGTTTCGGAGGCAGTCATGCAGCTCGAATTGCAAGATGTCCCAGCATTAATGTTCAGGAATGCTGGTCATGATGGTCTGAATATGGTCTACCGCCGGCCCGACGGGCACATTGGCTGGGTTGACCCCGAGATTGCGCCCCGCGCTTGAGTGACGGAACGGTAGATTGATGGCCACCGATTTGAGTGCCCTTCTGCAAGGCGGGGTGATTATCCCCCTTCAGGACGTGTCGAGCCGCAAACAGGCCATACACGTCCTGTGCGAAGCGCTCAGCGAAGCGACCGGGATCGGCGCCCGCGCCATCGAGGACGCCGTGATGGAACGCGAACGGCTCGGATCGACCGGTGTGGGCGAAGGCGTCGCGATTCCGCATGCCCGGCTGCCGGGACTCGAGAAGCCGGTGGGCGGGTTCATGCGTGCGCTGCACGGCGTGGACTTCGAGGCCATTGACGAGCGCCCGTGCGATCTCATCTTCATGCTGCTTGCGCCGGATGGTTCGGGTGCGGATCATCTTCGCGCGCTGGCGCAAGTCAGCCGCGTGTTCCGTCAGAGCCCGGTGCGCGATGCCTTGCGCAAGGCGCGCACGGAAGACGATGTGCGCGCGGTGATCTGCAAGGAATCGGTCAGCGGCTGACCGGGCGCTCCGGCAACCGCGAACAGAAAAAGCCCCGCCATCGCTGGCGGGGCTTTTGTTTGTCGCGGCGCTCCGGCCGGGGCTCAGTTCGGTGCAGCCTCGGCAAAACCGCGGTCGCGCAGCAGGGGCTCGATCGTCGGGTCGCTGCCGCGGAAGTTGCGGTAGAGTTCGTCCGTCTCGCGCAGGCCGCCCGACTGGAAGACCCATTTCTTCAGGTCGGCTGCGAGCGCCGGATCGAAGATGTCGCCGGTTGCCTTGAAGGCGGCGAAACCGTCCGAGTCCAGAATGTTGGCCCAGAGGTAGGCGTAGTAGCCAGCCGAATAGCCGCCCGCGAAGATGTGGCTGAAATAGTGCGACCGGTAACGGGGCTCGATGACCTCGGGAATGTTGTACTTCTTCAGCACGTCCAGCTCGAAGGCGCGCGCGTCGGTGATCGCGGCGGCTTCTTCGGATGACAGCATGTGCCAGCTGAGATCAATCAGGGAGGCGGCAATGAATTCCGTCGTGGCGAAGCCCTGGTTGAAGGTGGCGGCATTGTTCATCTTGTCGACGAGATCCTGCGGGATCGGCTCGCCGGTCTCGTAGTGACGTGCGTAGATCGCCAGAACTTCCGGCTCGATCGCCCAGTGCTCGAGAACCTGCGACGGGAATTCCGAATAGTCGGGCCCGCCATAGGTTCCCGAATAGGACGCATACCGAACATTGGTCAACAACCCGTGCAGGGCATGGCCGAACTCGTGGAACATCGTTTCAGCTTCGCTGAAGCTGATCAACGCCGGTTCACCCGGCTGGGGCTGGGTGAGGTTCAGGTTGTTGGTGATCAGGGGACGGATCGACTTGCCGCCGACATTTGACTCCTCGCGGTAGGCGCTCATCCAGGCGCCGCCCTGCTTGGAGGCGCGGGCATAGTTGTCGGCCATGAAGAGGCCGAGCGACGCGCCGGCTTCCTTGTCGGTGACGTCCCAGGCCTGGACCGTCGGGTTCCAGACCGGGACTTCGACCGGTGTGAAGTCGATGCCGAAGAGTTTCGAGGCGACGGCGAAGGTGCCGCTGCGCACGGCGCCGGCTTCGAGGTAGGGACGCAGGGAGGCCTCGTCGAAGGCATATTTCTGGGCACGGACCTTTTCCGAATAGTACCAGTAGTCCTCGCCCGAGATCGTCAGCGTGTCGCCGGCGAGGGCTTGCATGTCGGCGACCTCTTCATTGGCGCGCTTGAGGCCCGGGGCGAGCACTTGCGCGAGGAAGTCCATCGCCGCGTCCGGTGTTTTCGCCATGCGGTTTTCGAGCACATAGTGGGCGTGGCTCTTGTAGCCCATCAGCTCCGCCTTCCGGGCGCGCAACTGGGCGATCTTGATGGCGAGCGAGCCGTTGTCAGTCTCGCCCGAGGTTGCGCGCAGGCGGTAGCCATCGAACAGGGCGCGGCGCAGTTCGCGGTCCTCGGCCGATTTCATCACGTCCTCGAAGACGGCGCGATCAACGCCGATCAGCCAGCGGTCTTCGCCCGGGACTTTCAGGGCGGCTTTGAGGTCCGGCGAAAGGCCGGCAAGGCGGCTCTCGTCGGTCACTTCGTATTTGAAAGCCTTGGTCGCGGCCAGCAGGTTCTGGCCGAATTGGGTCGTCAGGGTGGAGAGCTGTTCGTTGATATCGCCCACTTCGGCCTGGACGTCCGGCGAGAGGCCGGCGCCGGCGCGCACGAAGCCGCGATGGGTGAGTTCGACCAGGCGGGCGTCCTGTTCGTCGAGGCCGAGGCTGTCCTTGCGGTCATAGACCGATTTGACGCGGGCGAAGAGGACCGGATTGAAAGTGACCGCGTTGCGCTCGCGCGTCAGCATCGGATAGATTTCGGCTTCGAGGGCCTGGATCGTGTCATTGGTGTCGGTGTTCGACAGGTTGCCGAACACGTTCAGCACCTTGTTCAGCGCTTCGCCGGACACTTCGAGCGCGAGAATGGTGTTCTCGAAGGTGGGCTCGTCCGGATTGGAGACGATGGCCTCGATTTCGGCGCGCGATTCCAGCATGCCCTTGAGGATGGCCGGTTTGAAATGCGCGTCGGTGATGGCGTCGAAGGGCGGCAGGCCGTACGGCGTTGTCCATTCGGCGCGGAACGGATTGCCTTCGAGTTCGGCGTCCGAAACCGTGATCTCGGGCAGGGCTGGCGCCGCTTCGGCGACCACTTCGGCGGGTTTCTCCGCAGGGGCCGTCGCGCAGGCGGCCGTGGTGGCCAGGGCGATAGCGGCGGCGCCGCCCTTCAGGGCTTCAGTCATCTTCATCTCGAATCCTCAGCAAAAAGTTTGTTGCCGGGGATTTAACCGTCTCTGCCAGGGATATCCAGTGCGGGGCGGCAGGCGCGCCGTGATGCAGCGGGAGGCCGGCGCAAGACGGGTCAGTGTCCGCGCGGAACGGGTGTACCGTGGAGGGCGGCGAAGTGTCTCGCGATCAGGCGGGCCGACGGCAGGCAGGCGTGGCCGTTTGCGTAAGTGTAAGGGATGCCTTCGGCGCGGGGGCTTGCCGCGTGCAGCACCAGCGTCGGCGCATTGTGGCGGCCGTCGCCGAGGAGGGCCGTGATCGGCGCGCGGGGATGGTCGATGCCGACATACACGATGTCGAGCGTTTCCTTCAGCGCCGGATACCAGGCAAGCAAGCCCCAGATTTCCGCGCATTCGGGGCAGAATTCCCGCTGGCCATTGGCGGCAAAGCCGGGCGGCAGGAGGAAGAGCGTGTCTCTGGGCATGGCGGGTGTGTCCTTCTGTTTCGCGAGGCGTCTAGCGCGGCGCCGGGGCGCGGTCATCCCCCGTGACATTGGCGCGCAGCCGGTTAGGCTTGCGGGCAATCAGGCGGAGGAAGACATGAGCGCGAACTACGACATCACGAACGACAAATGGGAGCGCTTCACCTTCGAGCGTAAGGGGCGTGTGCTGACGGCCTTCATCACGTCGTCCCACCCGGTGAACGGGGTGGACGAGCAGATGCACACCGAGCTCGCGCTGGTGTTCAACTGCCTGCAGCGCGACACCGAGAGCGACCTGATCATCCTGTCGGGGAAGGGGCGGGCGTTCTGCGCGGGCGGGGACTTCGACTGGTTCGAGGAACAGATCGCCCATCCTGAACGCTTCCGCGCCATCGGCTGGGACGCCAAGCAGATCGTGGTGACCCTGCTGCAGATGGAGAAGCCGGTCCTCTGCCGGATGAACGGCGCCGCCGCCGGGCTTGGAGCGACGATTGCGCTGCTCTGCGATGTGATCGTCGCCGACGAGACGGCGAAGATCGGCGACCCGCATGTGAAGGTGGGCCTCGTGGCCGGCGATGGCGGGGCGCTGATCTGGCCGCAGCTGATCGGCTTTGCCAAGGCGAAGGAGCTGTTGATGACCGGCGACCTGCTGAGCGCGCCGGAAGCCCAGCGCCTCGGCCTCATCAACTACGCCGTGCCCGGATCAGAACTCGACGCGAAGGTGGACGAGATTGCGGGCAAGATCCTCGCCAATCCGAAATGGGCGGTGCGCTGGACCAAGACGACCGCCAACATCCCGTTGCGGGCCCTCGCGGCGCAGCTGATGGACGCCAGCATCGGCTGGGAGAGCGTCTCGAACTACCTGGGCGACCGGCGCGAAGCGGTGGCGGCTTTCAAGGAGAAGCGCGCGCCGAAGCTGACGGGGGAGTGAGGGCAGGGACCATCTGGTGATGATTGACGGATTGAAGACTGAGCAAACCGACAGAGAGTTCGAACAGAGGGTTCATGCTCCTGCGATGCGGGTCTGGAAGCGCCTCCTGTCATGGAAAGGCTTTGCGGATCGAATGCGAGTCTTTTCGCGGCATACGGAATTTCCCTTGGGCGATATGAGCGAGGGGCAGATGGTTGTCGCTCAAACGATTTTTTTCTGGTGATCCGGTCACGATTTCAGGTTTCGGTCTTGCGACGCTCTGATGTTGACATGCAACTGGATATAGACATTAGCGGTCACGATTTGAAACTGGCCCGGCAGGAATGGAAGATTGAGCAGGAAAGCGCTGGCGCCTGCCTGGTGAAGTGCAAACTGGAAGTCGTAGCGGAGCCGCATTTGATTTGGCTGATTGCCGGTACGCAAGCTTGGGCTTTGAAGGCGTCACTCGGGCGGCTCGCTGCGCAGGTGGAATCAGGGGTCTCAAACCCCATTTGACGCCGCGCTCCGGTCATACTAAATCCCCATCGTGGTGATTTGGCCGGCCGGCTTGCAGCCACGTTAAACAAGTCGCTAAAGGGCCGAGATGCAGGACTGCCCTGGGGGCGGCCTGCCTTTCTCCCCCATGCGAGGCGTTTGAAGCCTGAAGCGGGCCGAGAAGGACGTTTGCCATGCCGATCAGGATTCCGGATACGCTGCCTGCCGCCGAGACGCTGAAGCGCGAGGGCGTGGCTGTGATGCGCGAGACCGATGCCGTGCGCCAGGATATCCGTCCGCTGCAGATCGGCCTGCTCAACCTGATGCCGAACAAGATCCGCACCGAGACGCAGATGGCCCGTCTGATCGGCGCCTCGCCCCTGCAGGTGGAGTTGACGCTCGTGCGGGTGGGCGGCCACCAGCCGAAGAACACGTCCGCCGAACACCTCATCAGTTTCTACCAGACCTGGGAAGAAATCCGGGAACGGAAGTTCGATGGGTTCATCGTCACCGGCGCGCCGGTCGAGCAATTGCCGTTCGAGGCGGTGACGTACTGGGATGAGCTGACGCAGATCTTCGACTGGACGCGGACGAACGTGCATTCGCCCTTCTACATCTGCTGGGGGGCGATGGCGGCGGCCTACCACCTCCACGGCCTGCCCAAATACCAGCTGGACGAGAAGGCGTTCGGCGTTTTCCGCCAGCGCAACCTTGCACCGGCCTCGCCCTTCCTGTCGGGGTTCTCGGACGATTTCCTGATCCCGGTCTCGCGCTGGACCGAGGTGCGCCGGGAAGACGTTCTGGCGCGTCCGCAGCTCGACCTTCTGGTCGATTGCGAGCGGACGGGGCCGAGCCTGCTGCAGCATGGGCCGAGCCGCAGCCTCTTCATGTTCAATCATGTCGAGTACGATTCCTTCTCCCTGAAGGAAGAGTTCGAGCGTGACCGGTCACAGGGCATTCCGATTGCCGTGCCGCACAATTATTTCCCCGGTGACGACCCGGCACGCCCGCCGCTGAACCGCTGGCGCAGCCACGCGCATCTGCTGTTCGGCAACTGGATCAACCAGACTTACCAGACGACCCCGTTCGTGCTTGAAGAAATTGGCACGGCGTCCCGCTTTCCGTGACGGCATCGGGCGCGGGCGCAATTGCGCGCTTGCCCGAGCGGCGAAATTTTGGTCACTCCGCTGTGATTGCTGGCGGATGCCATGACGGGCGGTGCACGCCCGCGTATTGGGCATGACGCAGACGCAGGACGCTTTGGGAGGGCGCCTATGATAAACACCAGACCAACTGGCCGTGCCGGTCTTACGCGCGCGGCGATCATGCTTGTGACGATGCTGTCAGGCGCCGGGGCCGCCTGGGCAGATACCGGCGACACAGCCTGGATCCTGACCTCCACCGCCTTGGTGCTGTTCATGACGCTGCCCGGTCTGGCGCTTTTTTATGGCGGCCTGGTGCAATGGAAGAACCTGCTCTCTGTCCTGTCGCAATGTCTCGCGATTGCCTGCCTCATGTCGGTCCTTTGGTTCGTGGCGGGCTATTCGATCGCCTTCGGTGATGGAAACTGGCCAGCGGCAGGGGCAGGGCAGATGTGGGGCGGTCTGGGCAAGGCCTTCCTTGCCGGGATTGCGCCTGGCGCCACAGTGGGCACAATTCCCGAGACCGTCTTTGTGATGTTCCAGATGACCTTTGCGATCATCACGCCGGCCCTGATTGTGGGAGCCTACGCCGAACGGGTGAATTTTGCGGCCGTTCTGGCCTTCAGCGGACTCTGACTTCTGCTGGTCTATGCGCCGGTCGCGCACTGGGTCTGGGGTGGTGGCTGGCTGGCCGACATGGGCGTCAGCGATTTTGCGGGTGGTCTGGTCGTACACGCGACCGCCGGCGTGAGTTCGCTCGTCTTTGTGTTGCTGATGGGCAAGCGCGCGATCTTTCCTTCCGAACTGCGCCCGCCGCATAATCCGGCCTTTGTGATGCTGGGCGCCGGAATGCTCTGGGTTGGCTGGTTCGGGTTCAATGCCGGCTCCGCGCTGGGGGCCAATGCGGCGGCGGGGCACGCGATGCTGGTGACGCATCTTTCGGCTTCGACGGCGGCGCTGGTCTGGATGGCGATCGAATGGGTCAAGTATGGCAAGCCGACCCTGGTCGGCATTGCGACCGGAACGATTGCCGGCCTCGCGACCATCACGCCGGCGGCTGGCTCTGTCGGTCCGGCCGGCGCCTTACTGATCGGCGGCCTGGCTTCGGTCACTTGCTACATGGCGGTCGTCTATGTGCGCGGACGGTTGAAGATCGATGACAGTCTCGATGTCTTCGCGGTCCACGGCGTAGGGGGAATCCTGGGCACGTTGCTGATTCCGTTCCTCGCTTCTTTCGGTCCGATGGCGCCGGGCCTCGGCGGCACACCATTCGCGGACAAGCTGTTCGCCCAATTGACGGGTGTCGTCAGTGTCAGCCTGTACTCAGCGATCCTGTCGGCTGCGATCCTGCTGACCATCCGGCGGGTCATCGCGTTGCGGGTCAGCCCGGAGCATGAAACCAACGGACTTGATTCATCGACGCATGGAGAGTCGGCCTATGGGCATGGGTAAACACGGCAACCGCTTGCCGCGCAATCACTGAAGGCGACGCGGGCCTCCTTCGTACGGGGCCGAACACAGGTCTAAACCAGTCATGTCCATCAGTTTTGCCGCCGAACCACAACACGTCACCGAAATCCGCCGACAGGTGTCGCGCTGGGTCGCCGACAAGATGCCGCGCGAGAAGCGGCGCGAATGGGATAAGGCGGCGACCTGGGACCGCGCCCTCTTCCGCGAGATTGCGGAGATGGGCCTGATCGGCCTGACGATCCCCGAGGAATTTGGCGGGCAGGGGGAGGATATCTATGCCGCTGCCGCCGTGATCGAGGAACTCTGCCAGGGCGGGCCGAGTATGGCCGGGCCGTTCATCCATGCGGCCTTCTATGGCGGCCTGAACATCTCCGAGAACGGATCAAAGGAGCAGAAAGAGGCGCTGCTGCCGAAGATCGCGCGCGGCGAGATGTTCCTCTGCTATGGCCTGTCGGAGCCAAATGTTGGCGGGGACCTGCCGAGCGTCGAGACGCGCGTTGAACGCAAGGGCGGCGAGCTGATCCTCAACGGCGCCAAGCGCTGGTGCACCGGCGCGGACTGGTCGGGCTATATCTACTGCCTCTGCCGCTCCGGTGAGCCGGGCGACCGGCATGGTAATCTCACGTTCGTCCTTGTGCCGACGAACGCCAAGGGCGTCAGCATGCAGGCCATCGAACACGCGAACCTGCGCTACACCCATTCGATGGACGTGTTCCTCGATGATGTGCGCCTGCCGGAAAGCGCCATCGTCGGGGGACCGGAAAAGTGGAACAGGGGCTGGGAGGCGCTGGCCGGGCGCGCGCTGGATGTCGAGAAGATCGAGATCACGGCGGTGGCCTATGGCATCGCACGCGCCGCGTTGGAAGAGGCATGGAAGTATGCTGGCGAGCGTGTGCAGTTCGGCAAGCCCATCGGCAAGCACCAGGCCGTCGCGCACAAGCTCGTCACGGCACGGACGAAACTCTCGGCCTGCCGGCACATGCTCTATCATGCGGCCTGGCTCGCCAGTGAAGGCAAGCCCTGCTCGGCCGAGACGGCGATGGCAAAGCTCTTTGTCGCCGATACCGGCGTCGAGATCGGTCTCGCCTGCCAGCAGGTGATCGGCGCCTACGGCCTGTCGGACGCCTACGACATCGAGCGCAATGTGCGCGACCTGCTGGGCATGCCCATCGTCGGCGGCTCGTCCGACATGCAGAAGAACAACCTCGCGCGGATGTGGAGGCTGTAAGATGCCATTCTATCAGATCGTTTTTCACACCAGAAACGTCCGGGCCAATCAAGCATCCGACCCCAAAGGGGCATATGCGACGCGTTTTATTCGTGCTCAAAGCGACGCTCAGGCGATCGAATTGGGCAAGATTCGTTTGAAGGCAGAATACGAAGTCGCGATGGGTTGGCTGGAAACAAGGTGCGAAGCTGATTCAGTCGAACGAATTGGTTTCTGGCGCTATGTCGCGAATGCTCCTGGAAAAGGTTCAACATTGTATCTCAATGATCTTTGAGCCAGAACTCTCCTACGCCTCCTATTTCGAGGATCCGCTGAAGCGCCGTCTCGTGCGGGCCGTCGAGCGGTTGTCGGGCCAGCCCAAGATCAAGCAACTCTATGATCACTACCGCGCAGACCTCTCGCGCGACGTGCCCTTCTTCGAGGCGGCGATCCGGCTGCTCGATCTGGATGTGCTGTTCTCCGCCGGCCGGCATGCGCTGATCCCGCGCGAGGGTCCGCTGGTGGTGGTCGCAAACCATCCCTTCGGCGTGCTCGACGGCCTGATCATCAGTTGGCTGATCAGCTTGCGGAGATCCGATTTCAAGGTGCTGACCAATTCCGTGCTCGACGCGTTGCCCGAGGCGCGGCCCTATCTCCTGCCGGTCGATTTCGGGGGTACGCGCGAGGCGGTCGAAGCTAACGTCGCCATGCGCCGGGACGCGCTCGCGCATGTGAAGGGCGGCGGCTGCATCGTCGTGTTTCCGAGTGGCGGGGTGGCCACGACACCGCGTCCGTTTGATCCGCTGGCGGTCGATGACGAGTGGAAGCCGTTCACGGCCAAGCTGATCACACAGAGCGGCGCGCATGTGACGCCGATCTTTTTCGACGGCCAGAATTCGCGCCTCTTCCAGATCGCCTCGCATCTTTCGCTGGAGCTGCGACTCGCTCTCGTTTTCCGCGAAGTGCGCCGGCGGATGGGCAAGACCCTGCGCGTCGAGATCGGCGAGACGCTGACGCCGGACGAACTGGAGGCGGCCGGCAAACGACGCGGCCTGATGGAGTTCCTGCGCGAGAAGACCTATGCCCTGGCCCCGGATGGCAAGGGGCTGCGCTACCGCGAAGCCGGCGCGCGCTTCCAGGCCAACAAGCCGAGGATATTCCGGTGATCACGCCCGCTCGCCTGCGCACCGCCGCCCTCGCGCTGCCTCGCGCGGTGGAGAAGCCGCACTTCGAATGGGCGAGCTTCCGGGTGGATGCGCCGAAGGGCAAGGTCTTCTGCACACTGCCGCCGCACCATGAATTCGCGAACGTGTTCCTGACGCCGGACGAGCAGCGGATGGTCTGCGAGGCCGAGCCGGACATCTTCTTTCCGGTGCCCAACAAATGGGGCGAGAAGGGCGCGACCTCGATCTGGCTGAAGGCGTGTGATGCCGCAACCCTGCGGTCGGCCCTGGTCATGTCGTGGCGGCATGCCGCGCCCGCGAAGATTCACGCCGAGCTCAGGCTTTGAAGCGTCCGTGAAACGGGTTAGCTGTCTGGCATGACCGATACGCGCACCGCCCCCGATTTCGCCGCCTCGCTCCAACCGCTTCTGCCGGAGCTGGCCGCGCGCGCAGCCGAGATGGAGGCGGTGCGGCGCCTGCCAGCCGATCTGGCGCAGAAGATGGCCGCTGCGGGCGTATTCCGGATGATCACGCCGAAGCGATTCGGCGGCCTCGAACTGACGCCGCGCGAGATCGTCGAGATGACCGCGACGCTCGCCGCCGCCAATGCCAGCGCCGGCTGGTGCGCCATGATCGGCGCCACCACGGCGCTCAACGCCGCCTACATGGAGCCGGTCTTTGCGCAGGAGATCTACGCTGACCCGATGACGATCACGGGCGGCGTCTTTGCCCCGATGGGCCGGGCGATCCCGGAAGGTGAACACTACCGTGTCTCCGGCCGGTGGCAGTGGGGCTCGGGCTCGGCGAACTGCACGTGGCTCTGCGGCAGCTGCACGATCTGGGAAAACGGCGAGATGAAGCGCCTTGCCTCCGGCGCGCCGGACACGCGGATGATGGTCTTCCCGGCCAGTGACGCGGTGCTGCATGACACCTGGCATGTGATGGGCCTCAAGGGCACAGGTTCAGGCGATTTCGAAGTCAGGGACATCCTCGTCCCGGCCGGGCGCTCGGTCTCCCTCGTCTCGGACAGCCCGCGCGAGACCGGCGCCTTGTTCAAGTTTCCGGCTTTCGGATTGCTGTCGCTGGGCGTCTGCGCCGTGGCGCTCGGCAATACGCGCGGCGCGCTGGACGCGTTCCATGCCCTGGCCACCGTGAAGAAAAGCCAGGGCTCCACCAAGACATTGTCGGAACGCCAGACGGTGCAGGCGGAATTTGCCCGGTGCGAAGCCGAGTGGCGCGCCGCCAGGGCCTACCTGTATGCGGAGATCGACAGGGTCTGGGAGGTCGCCCGGCAGGCCGAAGACATTCCGATGGGCGTCCGCGCGGACCTGCGCCTCGCCTGCACCCACATGACCCGCACGGGCGCGGATATCTGCCGGACGCTGTACGATCTCGGCGGCGGTGCGGCCCTGTTCGAGTCCAGCGATCTCCAACGCCGGTTCCGGGACGCCCACGCCATCACGCAACATATCGTGACGGCGCCTTCGACATTGGAACTCGGCGGGCGGATCCTGTTCGGCCTGCCGACAGACGGCGGTATGGTTTGAGGCGCAGGGGGCTGCGGCGTGTCGGATTGGGACGAGGCTACCACGTCTCGTTCCACGGCCTGAGGTCCAGTTCATGTGTCCAGGCTGAGCGGTGCTGGCGGTGCAGCCAGACATAGTTCTTCGCAATCTCGTCCGGGATCAGCAGGCCGTCGCGCGCGCGGCGGTCGTCCGCATCGGGAAGGTTTTCGCGGATGAACTGGCTGTCGATGGCGCCGTCGATCACAACATGCGCGACGTGGATACCCTGCGGGCCGAGTTCACGCGCCATGGATTGCGCGAGGGCCCGCAAGGCGTGCTTGGCGCCGGCGAAGGCGGAAAAGCCGTCGCGGCCGCGCAGGCCTGCGGTCGCGCCCGTGAACAGAATCGTGCCGCGCCCGCGCGGGCGCATCACACGCGCCGCTTCTCGCCCGGCGAGGAATGCCGAGAAGGCCGCCATTTCCCAGACCTTCTGGTAGACGCGGCTGGTTGTCTCGGTAATGCCGAACCTGACATTGGCGCCAATGTTGAAGACGCAGACTTCCAGCGGCCCGGCCTCTCTCTCGATCTGATCGATGAGGGCAATGGTCGCGTCTTCGTCGCGCGCATCGACCCCAAATGCGCGGGCACGGCCACCGTCTGCTTCGATCCCGGAGACCAGCGACATCAGCGAATCGAGGTTGCGTGCCCGGCGGGTGACGCAGGCCGTCAGCCCTTCGCGGGCGAAGGCCCGGGCAATGGCCCCGCCTGTGGCATCGCCTGCGCCGACGATCAAGGCAGCTCCGTTTGACATGGCATCCTCCAGTTTCGTTTCGGAACTAACCTTGGCTCAGGCTTGCGCCCGGCACAAGGAGCAGGGCTAAACAGGGTCATGAGTCGTTGTTTGAATATTGGCATTGCCGGTGCCGGCATCGGCGGTCTTGCGGCCGGGGCGTTCCTGGCCCGCGACGGTCACCGTGTGTCGGTGTTCGACCAGTTCGACGCCGCTGGCCCGGTCGGGTCCGGCTTGATGCTGCAGGAGACCGGCCTTGTCATTCTTGACCAGCTTGGCCTGAGGGACGCCGCCGAAGGGCTTGGCGCGCCGATCACCCGGCTGTGGGGCGTTTCCGCCGATACGGGCCGCTCGGTGCTGGATGTACGTTACGCCGCCTTGCGCCCCGCCCTGCACGGGATCGGCATCCAGCGGACGGCGTTGTTTACACTACTGGAAGGGGCCGCCTCAGCGTCCGGAGCGCGCCTCGTGCCTGCGACGCGGATCACGGCGGCGAATCCGGAGACCGGAACACTGGTCGATCACCAGGGCGGCGCGCAGGGGCCGTTCGACCTCGTGATCGACGCGCTGGGGGTTCGCTCTGTGCTGTCGTCAGCGCCGGCGAAGGCGTTGCCGTATGGCGCGCTCTGGGCGACGCTGCCCTGGCCGGAAAAGGGTCCCTTCGATGCCGAGGCCCTCGAACAGCGCTATCAGGCGGCGCGAAAGATGGCGGGTATCATGCCCTCCGGCCGGGCGCGGGCCGGCGACGCCGACAGCCTCACCTATTTCTGGTCGATCCGCAGCGAGGCCTATGAGGCGTTCCGGACGGCGCCGCTGGCGCACTGGAAAGATGCCGCCCGCGCGCTCTGGCCGGAAACCGCGATGCTGGTCGATCAGATCGTGGACCATGACCAGCTGACCTTCGCGCGCTATCGTCATCGCACCCACTGGCCCGCCGCTGAGGGTCGACTGATCCACATCGGGGACAGCTGGCATGCGGCCAGCCCGCAATTGGGGCAGGGGGCGAACATGGCATTGCTGGACGCGTTTGCCCTGGCGCGGGCGGTGCGCGGCGGCGGCACGGCGTCCGAGACCGCGGCGCTCTACGTCCGTCAGCGCGCGGCGCATGTGCGCCTCTACCAGCTGATGACCTGGGCCTTCACGCCGGTCTACCAGTCAGATTCGAAGCTCCTGCCCTGGGTGCGCGACTGGCTTGCCGCGCCGGTCTCGAAACTCTGGCCCGCGCCGCCCGTACTGGCCGCGCTGGTCGGCGGCGGGCTGGGCTCGCCGCTGAAGAAGCTGGGTTTGAAGGCGGGGCGATAGGCCCTCACCTCTGGCAGCTCTGGCAGTAAAACGTCGATCTTCCCGATTGCACGATCCGCTGGACCATGCCGCCGCAGCGTTTGCACGGCTGCCCCTCGCGGTCATAGACGTCAAACCGGTGCTGGAAGTAGCCGAGCGCGCCGTCCGTTCCCGCAAAGTCGGAAATGGACGAGCCGCCCGCTGCAATCGCCTCGGCAATGATCGCGCTGATCGCGGGTGCCAGCCGTGCGGCGCGAAGCCCCGGGATCGACCGTGACAGGCGTTTGGGCGATATGCCCGCCCGGTAAAGTGCTTCGCAGACATAGATGTTGCCGAGCCCGGCGATGATCGACTGATCCAGCAGCGCGGCCTTGACCGGCGCCGCCTTGCCCCTCAGCGCGGTGTCGAGATAGGCGGCGGAAAAGCCGTTCGAGAGTGGTTCCGGCCCGAGATCCTTTAACCTTGGATATGCCTCGAATGTCGCGGCAGGCCAGAGTTCCATGAACCCGAACCGGCGTGGGTCGTTATAGGTCACCGTCTCGCCGCCCTCCATGTGGAAGACGACATGGTCGTGGGCGATTGTTCCGCCGGTCGCCTGGTGGAACGCGCCGGGCGGTTCCCCCGAGATCGTGAACCGCCCGGTCATGCCGAGGTGCATCACCAGCACTTCGTCTGTGGAGAGGTGCGCGGTGAGAAACTTCGCCTGACGCGCGAGCCGGTCGATCCGGGCATTCGCCACCCGCTCGGCAAACCGGTCGGGCAGGGGAAAGCGCAGGTCCGCCCGCCGCTGTTCCAGCCGCAGGATGCGCCGACCCTCCATGACAGGGGCAAGTCCGCGGCGAACTGTCTCGACTTCAGGTAATTCAGGCATCCTTATCGCATATACGCTAAGCAGACGGCGGCATGTAAGGTGGCTCGGCATGGCTGGAACGGACGAAACACAGCGCAAGGTCTCTTTCGGGTTTGAAGAGGTGACGGAGGCCGAGAAGGTCGCCCGGGTGAAAGGCGTGTTCCGGTCGGTTGCTTCGCGCTACGACCTGATGAACGATCTGATGAGCGCTGGCGTCCACAGGCTGTGGAAGCATGACGCGATGAACAAGGTGAACCCCCAGCCGGGCGAGCGTCACCTCGACGTGGCGGGCGGCACCGGCGAACTCGCGCGCGCTTTCCTTGAACTGGCCGACAAGGCGGGTCAGCGGCGCGGCGATACGCGCCACGCGACGGCCATCGTGTGCGACATCAACGACGCCATGCTGGAAGCCGGCAAGGCCCGCGCGGATAACGCAAAGTGGGAAGGCCGCCTCGACTGGGTCTGCGCTGATGGCCAGAAGCTGCCTTATCCGGACAAGAGCTTCGACGTGGTCACCGTCTCCTTCGGCATCCGCAACTTTGCGGACCGAGTGGCGGGCCTGAAGGAATTTCGCCGTGTGCTGAAGACCGGCGGGCGCCTCGCCGTGCTCGAATTCAGCCACATGACTGCGCCGATGTTCCAGCAGGCCTACGATGCCTACAGCTTCGCCGTGATCCCGCCGCTCGGCAGCCTGGTTGCGGGTGACCGGGAGAGCTACCAGTATCTGGTTGAGTCGATCCGTCAGTTCCCGGAACAATCGGTGTTCAAGGCCGAGATCGAAGGTGCCGGGTTCCGGCAGGTCTCCGTCACCAATTATTCGGGCGGGATCGCCGCCCTGCATTTCGGCTGGGCGGCGTGACCATGGCCCGCCTAGTTTCCGTCGATCTTGATGCCGTCTTCGCCGACGGAAATCTCGACCTTGTCCGGGCCGCCTTGACCTTCGGTGAAGTAGTAGATGCCGAACCCAACCGCGGCCGCGATCAGGATGCCGACGATCAGGTACAGGAACTTGTTGGATGAGGGGGATTCGGACATGACGGAACTCGCTCTTCAAGTGTGGGTAACCAGTAAACAACGCGCCGGCGAGGCGTTCGGTTCCACTGTGGCAGGAAATCGTTGAATGGGCGCGCTTGGTGACTACTGGCGCTTGATGCGGGCGGGCACGGCGCTCGCCCGGCACGATGTCGTGCTGCCGGGTGCCTACCAGTCCCGTCTGCCGATTCCGGCCCGCGCTGCGGGCGCTGTGCTGCGCCTGTTCGGCGGCGCACGGGGCCGTCCCGGCCAGCGCCTTGCCACCGCGCTGGAGGGCCTCGGCCCCGCCTACATCAAGCTGGGCCAGTTTCTCGCCACCCGGCCGGACGTGTTCGGTTCGGAGGTTGCGGGCGACCTGTCGCGCCTCAAGGACAAGTTGCCGCCCTTCCCGATGAAGCAGGCGCGCGCGGCGCTTGCCGACGAGTTCGGCGCCGATGAAGCTGCGCGTTTGTTTCCCGGCCTGTCGGAACCCGTGGCGGCCGCTTCGCTCGCGCAGGTGCACCGGATGGCGCTTGCCGACGGTGACCGCGCCGTGAAGATCCTGCGGCCCGGCATCGAGCGGCAACTGGAACTCGAACTTTCGGCGATGCGCCGGGCGGCGCGCACGATTGAAGGCGTCTCGGGCGAAAGCCGGCGGCTGCGTCCGGTCGCGTTCACTGAAACGATTTCGAATGCGATGTTGCGCGAACTCGATCTGCGGCTGGAAGCGGGCGGCGCCGACGAGATGCGGGTCATTCACGAGAAGACCGGCTACTTCGACATTCCAAAGGTGGACTGGGAACGCACCGGCCGCCGTGTGCTGACGATTGCCTGGATCGACGGCACGCCGCTGACCGCGCCGGGCGTACTGGACCGGCCCGGGCTCGACCGCCGGAAACTCGCCAACGACATCACGCAAGGCTTCCTCGCCAGCGCCATCGAGCACGGGGTCTTCCATGCCGATATGCACGAAGGCAACGCGATCCTCACGCCGGAAGGGCGCATCGCGCTGGTCGATTTCGGCATCATCGGCCGGATCGGCCCGATGGAGCGCCGCTTCCTGGCGGAGATCCTGTGGGGCTTCCTGAAGCGCGACTACAAGCGCATTGCCGAAGTGCATTTCGAGGCCGGCTATGTGCCGTCCAGCCAGTCGGTCGGCGACTTTGCCCAGGCGCTTCGCTCGATCGGCGAGCCGCTGTTCGGCCGGCCTGCGGAAGAAGTCTCCATGGGCCGCGTCCTGCTGCAGCTCTTCGACTATACCCACACCTTCGGCATGGCGCTTCGCCCGGAGCTTGTGCTGCTGCAGAAAACGATGGTGCAGGTTGAGGGCGTGGCGCGCACCATCGACCCCGCGCACAATATCTGGAACGCATCGGAACCGGTCATCGAAGGCTGGATGCGCCGCAATTTCGGACCGGAGGGCGCCGTCCGGATGATCACCGAAAACGTCCGTGACGTGACGAACCGCCTGAAACGCCTTCCCGAAGTGATGGACCGGTTCGAGAAAAGCCTCGAGGCCGAGCCGGCACCCCCTCCGCCGCAGCGCTTTGCGCCCTGGTGGGGATGGTTCGGACTGATCGGTGTGCTTGGGGTCGCCGCTGCCTGGGCCGTGCGCGCGGTCAATTAGGCGCGCGAATTTCTCGCGGGCCGGGCTTGCCGGACGGCGCCGAACTCCCCCACGGGGCGTAAGCGGTTAATACTTTGGCAAGGGTGGGCTAGCGTGCACGGGTCGCCGTCCATGGAGCTGCCCGATGAAACGTTTCCTCATTGCCCTGTCGGCACTTTTCAGCCTCGCGGCGCCGGCCCTGGCTGACCCGTGCTCGGCCGCAACGGAAGTGGCCACACGCGCCGCCCTCGACGCGGCCCAGGCTGCCAACCGGCGCACCGCCATCGTGCGGGTCGCCTGCGGCGGGACGCGCGAGACCCTTGTGCTGCACCGGGTTGGCGGCGCGTCCAGCGCCTCGGTGACGGTGCGAGCGATCGAGCCCAGCGAAGGCAACAAGGGCTTCAGGGCGGCCGCCAAGACCGATTTCAGCGGGTCGTCCCAGTCGCGTGTGATCCGCGTCAAGGACTAGGCGTTCTGCCGCCAGAGCGGTCTCAAGTCTTGACACAGTCTTGACGCGCGCCCGCCAATCCTGAGGATTTGATGGGGGCGTTGCAAGGTTTTTGCGCTAGAAACAGCCTCAAACCGGACAAGAATACCGTATGAACAGCCCGAGAATCCTCCTGATCATCGGCGGCGGAATCGCCGCCTACAAAAGCCTTGAGCTGATCCGTGATCTCGGACGGCGCGGCATTGCCTCGCGCTGCATCCTGACCAAAGCCGGGGCTGAATTCGTCACGCCGCTGTCGGTCGCGGCGCTGTCAGGCGAGAAGGTGTTCACCGAACTGTTCGATCTTACCGACGAGACCGAGATGGGTCATATCGAGCTGTCGCGCTCGGCTGACCTGGTGGTCGTCTGCCCGGCGACGGCCGACCTGATGGCCAAGGCCGCGAACGGCCTCGCCAATGACCTTGCCTCCACCACCTTGCTCGCCACCGACAAGCCGGTGCTGATGGTGCCCGCCATGAACGTGCGGATGTGGCAGCATGCTGCCACCAAGCGCAATGTCGCCCGCCTGCGCGCGGACGGTGTGCGCGTGCTCGAGCCCGATGTCGGTGCGATGGCCTGCGGCGAATTCGGACCGGGCCGTCTGCCGGACGTCAGCGCCATCGCAGCCGAGATCGAGGCGGCGCTCGCCCCGCCGTCGAAACGGCTTGCCGGTGTCCACGCCCTTGTCACCGCCGGCCCGACGCGCGAGCCGCTCGACCCGGTGCGCTACATTTCAAATCATTCCTCCGGCAAGCAGGGCTATGGCATCGCCGCCGCCCTCGCGGCTGAAGGCGCCCGTGTCACCCTCGTCTCCGGCCCGGTCGCGCTGCCGGCGCCGATGGGGGTTGATGTCGTCGCAGTCGAAACCGCGCGCGACATGCTGAAGGCCTGCGAGGACGCGCTGCCGGCCGACGTGTTCGTCTCGGTCGCCGCCGTGGCCGACTGGCGCCCGGTCAAGGCCGCGCCGAAAAAGCTGAAGCTGAAAGGGCAGGGCGAGGCGCCTGCCATCCAGCTGACCGAGAACCCGGATATCCTGCGCACGATCAGCCACAAGCGGAAGGGCCGCCCGCGCCTCGTCATCGGCTTTGCTGCCGAGACGCATGATGTCGAGCAGCTCGCTGTCGAGAAACGCGCCCGCAAGGGCTGCGACTGGATCGTCGCCAATGATGTCTCCGGCGACGTGATGGGCGGGGCTGAGAACGAGATCCTGCTGATCACCCCGGACGGCGCCGAACACTGGCCGCGTCTCGCCAAGGACGACGTCTCCCGCCGCCTCGCCGCCCGCGTGGCCGAGGCGCTGACAGATCCCGGCAGCGGCCTCAGACTTGCGGCGGAATAGTCCGGTCGTTTCGCAGCAGCCGTGCTGTCTTCAGCGCCGCAAGAATGTGCGGCTGATCGTGCAGCCAGACCGGTATCAGAAGCACGGCAACCATCTCTTCGGTGATTGCGACAAGACCCATGACAAATGTCGGCCAGAAGAACCAGACCGTTCCAAGGTCCGCGACCAGTTCGAACAAAAGCGCATAGTACGGCAGGGCCCAGAGCTTTGCCGACCAGAAATGGAATGCCGCACCGCGTCCGTAGCGCAGGAAATCCTGAGCCGTCGATGCCAGCTTGAAGCCGCCCAATACCAGAACAGGTAACGCGAACGGCTGAAGCTGCGGCCAGCGAAACACAAGACAGAAAGCAGTGTAGCTCAGCACGAAACAGAGGTCCGCCCAGCCATCAGCCCGGCGCAGAAGCGTCGAGGCGAGGCCCCAGCGTCGAGCGAGGATTCCATCGAAGATGTCGGAGAGCAAAGCAGGCAGGATCAACGCAGCAGCGATCCAGGTGAGACCACCGGACCAAGCCAGTACCCAAGGGACGACGCCGGCGCCAGCACGAAACAGGGTGAGTCCCCAAACGATCTGCTTTTGCAAATGCATTCCCCCCTCATCGAAAACAACAGTGAGCGTTTATTCATTCACATATTCGGTTTCGTCAAGCGATTTTCATGCGCGCTTGACTCCGCGCCAGAGTCTCCGCACCCGGGGGCGATGAGCAACATCACTGTCCAGGTTCGCCCTCTGCCGCATTTTGCCGGCCTCGATCTGCCCGCTTACGAGACGGCGGGATCGGCCGGAATGGACGTGCGCGCCGCCGTTTCCGAAGACGCGCCGATGGTGCTGAAGCCGGGCGAGCGCGCCCTGGTGCCGACCGGCCTATCGGTCGCGATTCCCGAAGGCTACGAGATTCAGGTCCGCCCGCGCTCCGGCCTTGCGGCGAAACACGGCCTCACCTGCCTCAACACGCCCGGCACCATCGACAGCGATTACCGGGGAGAGATCAAGGTGATCCTGATCAATCTCGGCGCCGAGGCCTTCACGATCCAGCGCGGCGAGCGCATCGCCCAGCTCGTGCTCGCACCGGTCACCCGCCTCGCCTGGGCCGAGGTCGACACGCTGGACGAAACTGCCCGCGGCGCCGGCGGGTTTGGCTCGACGGGGCGGTGATTCCAAAAAACACGCGCAGGCCCTTGTGCGGACCCCAAACTTTCCCACATTGATATTCGATATGTATGGGAGGAAGCCATGGGTTCGTTCTGGCCGGTTTTCGGGATCATCCTGTTCGTCTGGCTGCTGACGCGGCGCGACCGGCGGCGCATGCCGCGCTTTGAAGGTCCGGACCCGCGCGACGAGGCCATCGCCCGACTGTCAGAGCGCGTGCGGGCGCTCGAGAAAATCATCACCGACAGTGACTGGCAGCTTCGCCGCGACATTGACGGGCTCTGAGGCTGGCCCGGTTGACCGGCCCGGTCTACACTCGAACTTGAAAGCACAGCAGGAGGTCTCTCATGGATGTTTTTACGATGGTGGTGATCATCGTCGCGTTGGGCATCGGCTCCACGATTGTCACGACCTATCTGAAGACCCGGGCCGAGCAGCCCCGGTCTGCCGCTTCCGACGCCGAGATCGCGGCGATGCAGGAAGACATCCGGCGCCTGAAGGACCGTGTGCGGACGCTGGAAACCATCGTGACCGACAAGGATCGCGCGCTGGCCGAAGAGATCCGCAAGCTGGCCTGACAATATCTGAACGAAGCCGGTTGAATTTCGCCGGATCGCTTCGGCGGATCTACAGGGTGTTGGGCTAGGCTTTCCGCGACTCGGAGGCCGGCCATGGCTACGTTTGGAAAAATGACGCAAGCGACCGGAATGGCGGGGCCAAGGCCGGCATTCGGCAAGCGGCCCGCTGGCGCGCCGCTGCCGCCGCTGCCCGCCCTAAAGCCCGCTGCCAAGCCGGTTCCCGAACGAAAGCCTGCGCCGGAAATGAAGGCGCCGCGCCCGGCCGAGACCCACCGTTTCGCCCCCCCGGCCGAAACCGCGCCAAAACCACCAGCGCCGCCGAAGCCGGTCAAGACGAAGCCAAAGTCGCCGTCGGGTGCCGGTGACCAAAAGCCTGTCTGGGGCCGCCGGGTCGCGGCGCGTCTGGTCGATGAACTCGGCCTGTGGTGCCTGATCTTCCTCGTCTTCCACGACAGCATGATGGCCAGCCTCAACGCCTATGCGTCGGTCGAGCCGGGCAGCGCGGCGGAAGCGGCGGCAACGGTCGAGCTGCTAGGCTACGCCCTGATCTTCGTGGTCGGGCAGAGCGTTTATAATATCGCGATGGAATCGTCATCGTATCAGGCGACGCTCGGGAAAATGCTGGTCGGCGCCCAGGTCACGGACCGGTTTGGCGGCTCGCCGCGCCTGCGCGCGGTCATCCTGCGCAACACGGTCGGCCGTCTCGCGGCCAACGTCATGCCTTTGGGGTCGGGCTACCTGCTCGGCCTGTTCAACGCTGAACGGCGCTGCGTCCATGACATGGTGGCAGGAACGGTCGTGCGCCGGCGCGCGCCGGGCGGCGCAACGTCCAGCTATGGCGAAGTCTTCGCCTGAAGCGGCGGGCCGCTGCGAGCGCCGCGCGTCAGACCAGAACGCCTTCATCCTTGCGGAACCTGGCCAGCAGGTAGGCCGGCGTATCCTCGATCGTGTCGAGCGGGCCGAAGGCGAAGGCGTCGCGGTCCAGCACCAGGTCGCGCGGGCGCAGCGGGCGCGAAATCTCCAGCCCCTCCAGTGTGCGCGCCCGCGAGAAGGCGACATAGGCTTGTCCGTGGGCGAACATTCCTGAATCGAAGTCGATGAACACCTTGTCCAGCGTCAGGCCCTGCGCCTTGTGGATCGTCACGGCATAGGCGAGGCGCAGCGGCACCTGCTTGAACGTGCCAACCACTTCACGCTTCACCTTCTTGGTGTCCATCTCGAAGTCGTAGCGATACTTCTCCCAGGCGGCGGGTTCGATCTCGTAGACCCGCTTATCGATCTTGACGATCACGCTCTTGGCCCCGAACCCTTCGACATGCGCCAGCGTCCCGTTGACCCACCGGCCTTCCGGATCGTTGCGGATCAGCATCACCCGCGCGCCGACCTTCAGTTCGAGGTCCGACTCGGTCGGGAAACTCTTCTCGTCAAACTGGCCCTGCACGTCCGCCGGGAACTTCCGGCTTTCACCCTTCAGCTCTGCCAGCCGCGTCTGGTTGATGCGGAAGGCGTTGGCGTTGTTGGGCGTCAGCACGACGTGCGTTTCCGAGGCGTCGGCGGCGCTGCGGGCGGAGACAAGCCGCGCCAGCGTCGCCTCGTCATTCGGCGTCACCCGGCCATTGCGCAACGCGCCCAGCAAGGCCAGAAAGCGCGGGTCTTCCTGCCGGAAAACATGCTTCAGCGCGAGCAGCGAGAACTCCGCTTCCTTGAAGGCCGGCGTGTTGAAGAAATAGTTACCCCCGAACCGTTCCTGCAGGATCGGGCTTTCCTGATTGGAGACCACGGGCGGCAGCTGGTGCAGGTCTCCCGACAGGATCATCCGCACACCGCCGAAGGGGCGCTTCGATCCCCGGTTCAGCTTCAGGCTGCGGTCGATGGCGTCCAGCATGTCGGCGCGTACCATCGAGATCTCGTCGATGACGACCGTATCCACCGCGCGCACAACGCGCGCGTTCGGCAGGCGCCGCACGTCCTGCGGCTCGATCAGGCGCGGCGGCAGCTTGAAGAAAGAATGGATCGTCTGGCCGCCCGCATTCATGGCGGCCACGCCGGTCGGGGCGACGATCACGGCCTTGTCGCCCGCTTCGGCGAGAAATTTCCGCAAGAGGGTTGTCTTGCCGGTTCCGGCCCGGCCGGTGAGGAAGAGATTGCCCTGCGCCCCTGCGCCGCGCGCGACCCACTCGGCCGGCGCCGCGTAGAGGGTTTCAGGGGAAGGGGGCATCTTGCGGGGCAAGCTCAGGGGCTGACGAGGCGCATCTGGCGCGCCTTGCCCGTGGCCGACGCACTGGCCACCACTTGCCAGCCCATCGCTTCATAGGCGCGGCGCGCGCCCAGGTTTTCGGCATCAACGTCAAGGCTCAACGGCCCGGTCGCCTGCTGGCGGGCCACTTCCAGCAAGCCGCGCGCAACCCCGCAAAACCGCCAGTCGCGGTCCACAAACAGGTGGTCCACATAGTCCTGAGGTGGTTGAAGGGACAGGAAGCCGACAATGCCGGCATCTGGCTCCTCCGCGACCCAGGCGTTCCTCGGGCCAAGCGCCCGGCGCAGGATCATGTACTGCCCGCGGTTGCGCATGCGCCACGGCATGTCCTTCAGGGAATCCCGGAAGATCGACAGGCACGGGCCAGCATCCGCTGTTTCAAACGGCCTGATATTCCATCCGGCGCCTGCATGCTTGTACATGCCCGCAGAGTAAGGTGAGGCGGCTGCGCCGTCCAGACGGAAGGCGCGGCGAATCTCAGTCAGCGGTGCAGGGCGTCAACGAGACGCTGCCATTACCGTTGATGGACTGCATGAGTCCCATCGAGTTGAAATTCATGAAGTAGGTGGCCGTGATCGACTCTTTCGCTTCCTGCGTTGCCTTGGCGCGTTCGGCGGGGGGCAGCGTATCAATCAGGGCAACCTGCGCGGCATACAAGTCAGTCACGTCGCCCACGCCGATGCGGGCTGATTCCTCGTCCCATTCGCCGCCGTCTTCTGCGAGAATGAAGTACCTGTTGTCGATACTGCCGGACATCATGCTGCGGAACAGGAGAACCCAGCCCACGCGATCGGCAATCCCCAGGCGGAACTTTTCAACAAAAATCACTTCCCGGGTCATGGACCCAAAAGAATCTTCGGTTGTTTCCGACTTTGTGAGGGCGTCTCGCATTTTCACGACCAATGCGTCGCGGGTACAGGCTTTGTCGCCGATAGCGCTAAAGGCCGTGATGTCGCCGACTGAAGCTAGAAACGCCTGCTTCACCCTGATCTCCTCGGCCGCCACCGCCTTGCCGAATGTTTCGACCGTCTCGATCATGGTCCTGATGGTCGGCGCATTGCCTTCCAGCTCCGGCGGCACCGGCCGGCAGGGCTTGCCGTTCGACGGGCGCTCCCGGCAGGCCAGGGTGATTGTCTTGTCCGCCAGCGTCTCCAGCGGATTGGCGGCCTCGTAATAGCTGTAGCCCTTGAACTCTTGAATGTGGGCGATTTCCTTGTCCAGCGCCTTGCGTTCCTCGGGTGTGTAGCGGAACACTTCGCCCCAGCGCAGGCTGCCCAAAACGTCGACATGGGCAATCATCCGCCAGTACTGGTCCATCACGAACATCGTGATCTGGTGCTGTTGCGGCGGATCTTTTCCATCCGGCTGCTTGCACGCAAACGAGCTGACGCTCGCCGCCGCCTGCGCGAGGGCCGTATCGACCTGGCCACGGACTTCCGGCGCCACCGTTGCCTTCAGGTCCGCCGCCTTGATCGCCAGCATCGATTCCGACGCCAGCACGTACATCGGATCGGTCCAGTTGCACTTCTTGGCCGCCGCCGTGATTTGCGCCACGTTCGACAGTTCCGCGAGAATCCGGTTCGGATCAGCCGCAGCAGGGGGCGCACCGCCCGGTGGACCAGCCTGCGCCAATGACGGCGCCGCCATCAGCGAAAGGCATGCCGCCGCAATCGTTATCCGCCCAAGCCTGATCATCGCCACATCCCCCTGAATCTTTCCAGCTGGAATCTAACCGCGTTCGACGCGGTCCTTCCAGCCGGAATTCAAGTTTTTTAGCATGACCCCGCAGGGTTACATCTGCATCGCCCAGCCTTCGACGGCCATTGCCGCCTGGCGTACGGCTTCCGACAGGGTCGGGTGGGCGTGACTGGAGCGCGCAATGTCTTCCGAGGACGCGCCGAATTCCATGGCGATCACGACTTCCGCGATCATTTCGCCCACGCCGGTGCCGATCATGTGGGCACCGAGGATCTTGTCCGTGCCCTTCTCGGCGAGGATCTTCACGAAACCCAACGTCTCGTGGTTGGTCCGCGCGCGGGAGTTGGCCATGAAGGGGAACTTGCCCTTCACATACTCGATGCCGGCCGCCTTGAGCTCTTCCTCGTTCTTGCCGACCCAGGCCATTTCCGGGTTCGTGTAGACGACGCTCGGCACCAGGTTGTAGTCGACATGACCCGCCTTGCCGGCAATCAGCTCGGCGACGGCCGTGCCGTCATCCTCGGCCTTGTGCGCCAGCATCGGGCCCGGAATGCAGTCGCCAACCGCCCAGACGCCCTCGGCAACCTTGAAGTGGCCCGTCACTTCAATGACGCCGCGCTTGTCGGTCTTTCCGCCCACGGTCTCGAGGCCGAGGCCTTCCGTGTACGGTTTGCGGCCAATCGCGACGATCACGACATCGGCGTCAAGCGCTTCGGCGTCACCGCCCTTGGCGGGTTCGATGTTCACTTTCAATTTGGTCTTGGTTTTCTCGACGCCGGTGACCTTGGTGCCCAGCTTGAAGGTGAGACCCTGCTTCTTGAAGATGCGTTCGGCGTCCTTGGCCACTTCGGCATCGGCGGGCGGCAGGATGCGGTCGAGGTATTCGACGACCGTGACTTCCGAGCCGAGGCGCGCCCAGACCGAGCCCATCTCGAGGCCGATGACGCCCGCACCGATCAGGACCAGTTTCTTCGGCACGGCTTTCAGGCTGAGGGCGCCCACGTTGGACACGATGCGCTCTTCGTCGATCTCGATGCCGGGCAGGGTGGCCGGTTCCGATCCGGTGGCGATGACGATATGCCGGGTCTCCAGCACCTGCTTGCCGCCCTCCAGCAGTTCGACTTCGACCTTGCCGGGCCCGAGGATCTTGCCGCGGCCCTTCAGGTAGTCGACCTTGTTCTTCTTGAACAGGAACTCGATGCCTTTGGTGAGGCCTTCCACGGCGTCCGCCTTTTGCGCCATCATCTGGGTCAGATCGAGTTCGACTTTGCCCGTCTTGATGCCCAGCCCGGCGAATTCGTTCTGGGCCGCGTCAAACAGGTGCGAGGCGTGCAGCAGCGCCTTGGAGGGTATGCAGCCCACGTTCAGGCAGGTGCCGCCCAGCTTGCCCCGGTATTCGATGCAGACCACCTTCAGGCCGAGCTGTCCGGCGCGGATGGCGCAGTTGTAGCCGCCGGGGCCGCCGCCGATGATGACGACGTCATACATGTCTGCCATGGGAATTAATTCCTTCACTGAGGAGGTCGATTCGATCGTGCCGCATACCTATGCATTCCAGCATCGAAATCAATCCGCAGGGATTGGAATTTGGACTTAGCCTCGCCGCACCGCGACAAGCACCCCCGCCAGCGCAATCAGGATGCCGCCACTGACTGCTTCGTCCATCCAGAGACTCGAGTCGCTGCCCATGCCGGCCATCACGCCCGCCAGCGCGGCGAACAGGACCGCGCCCATCATCGCAATCCAGGCGCCGCCTCGAAGGTTGAGCGCCGCCAGCAGGCCGCCGACTACGGCGAGACCGGCGGCGACCAGGCGCCAGAGGCTGGTGGGCGGCTGCAGCAAGGCATCATCGACCGGGCTGCCCCGGCTGACGATGATCAGCACGGCCGACAGTCCCTCCCAGAACAGCCAGGCGGCCAGAAGCGCAAGTGCGGCAGCAGCAATCCTGCGGATCATGTGAACGTCCTCCCGGAACATGGTTCTTCGGACGGAACGCTAGGCTGATGCGCGCCGCCCGGCAACTGTTCCAGAGGCAAGGTGAAACCTAGGCGGCTTCTTCCTGATCGGCATCATATGCGGCGGCCAGGCGCGCCACGCGGGCGGCCTGCTTGCGCCGTGCCTGCGCGATGAACATCGCGCGTTGGCGCTGGACCACGATGTCCGGAACGAACAGGGGCGGATGTTTTTTCTTCGGCGGTTTGACTGCCTCGGCGCGCACCCGGGCCGGTCTGACAACCGGTGCGTCGTCGGCGTCTTCCATCTCGGCAAACTCTTCCGGCGGGCGCTGGCGCAGTTCCCAGACGGCGATGAACAACAGCAGGGCGCCTGCCATCAGGCCTGCCATCGCGCCTTCGCCGATGCTCGGGTTTTCCCACCAGCGCGGATCGAAGTGAACGAGGAATACGGACGGGATTGAAGCGGCAAGCGCCAGCAGGTACCAGCCGACGGCGCCGCCCTTGCGGGCCGCCAGGGTGGCGCCCGACGCATAATATCCGAGCGCGGCGAAGAGGTAGGCGCTGCCATGGCTGATGCCGAGTTCGCGCCAGTTGAGGCCGCCAAGCCCGTTGGCGACATCGTCGCGCACGATCCAGCCCATCACCATGACAATCGACGGCCAGCGCACGGCGGTCAGGGCGCCGAAGGCGAAGGCGATCGCATAGACCGTCAGAAGGATGGCAATCAGGCGGCGCGGCATCCGTCCGGAATATCATGCGCGTGGTGAGCACCAGCTGAACCGGATCGGTGAAATTTCACCGGTCGGCCTCTTTCAGCCCTCTATTCGGCTGGCGGGAACAGAAAAAGGGCAGGGACCAGATTGACGGCCACTTGCAGCAGGAAGGTCATCAGGCAGGCATCGAAGTCGGATTTGAGCTGCCAGGCGAGGAAAGTGAGCGCGTAGATGAAATAGGGCCAGGCGAAGATCATCGCGCCCTGCATCCCGGCCGGTACGCCGAAGAGGCCTGCAATGACCAGCGTGCAGAGACCGGCGGCGTGCCAGTAGGTCGGCGTCAGGCGTTTCGCGCCCACCAGCACGCCCCAGATGGCCAGGGTCGAAATCGCCGGCCACAGGATGACAAAGCCGATGAAGGGCGGCGGCGGCGCCGGTTCGCCCTGCGCCTCCGTTGGAAACAGCATCACGGCGAGCGTCGCCATCAGCGCCGTTCCGCCCACGGTCACGAGAAACGCCCTGAACAGGTAGGTGACGCGCGGGCCGTCGGTCCGCGTCATGAAGTCCAGCCAGTTCATCATCTGCGCGCGCCCCCGAATGTCGAGACTTGGAGCCCGCGTACAATGCTGAACGCGGGCTCCAATCCTAATGGCGTAACACAGATCCGATTCGGGTCAGGCCATTTCGAACGACGGCCAGAGATTCCTCGCGAAATAGCGCGCCTTGATCCGGTCCATGTAGGCGACGAGGTTGGCGTGGCGGCGGATGAGGCCGGTCAGCGGCGTCTCGAAGAACTCGGTTGCGCCCGAGATCAGCACCGCGCCGACACTGGCATCCGCAGCCACCGGATGATCGCCGAAGAGATAGTTCTGATCTGCAAGCTGGCGCGCGACGGCGTCGATGTCCCGGGCTGCCAGATGGAACCGCTCGGCCTCCGAATGCCGGCCTATGCCCTTGGCATATTGCAGCGAAACAACGCTGCCGCGTGCCTCCTTGATGACAGCGTCCCGGGCTTGTTCCGGCACGCCGTCAAAGAAGTGTGCGGGGCCCTTGAAGAAGTTCTTGTCATTCTGCCAGCGTTCGATGACCATCACATCCACGAGATGGCCTTCCACCATCCGCTCAAGCGCCCAGCCGGCCGCCTGCTGCGCCGGGGCGAGGCCGGCGTCGAGTGATTTTCCGAGCTTGTCCTCGAAATGTACCCGGATGAAATGGCTGTCCTGCACCAGCAGATCGCCGTCCCGCAGATAAGGCGCCTTGCGCTTTGATACCGAGTCGAGGTCAGCGAGTGCGCGGCCGAAATCGACGCCCAGCATCTGCAGCTGGATTTCGGATTTCATGACGTACGGGCTGGGCGAAGGGCAGTCGAACATCGGGCCCCATCCAAACAGCGTGATCATTGTCAGTCTCCTGTGTCAGTGTTGCGACCAGGACTTGATAGCGTGCCCCTGCTGACAGCATGGTGTCAGCAGTGTGGCAGTAGGACATTCCGATGAGACGAACCGAACGCCTGTTCCAGATCATCCAGGTGCTTCGCCGGCACCGCGCGCCTGTCACCGGTCAGGCCCTGGCCGAAGAACTCGAAGTGTCCCTGCGCACGCTCTACCGCGACATGGCCGAGTTGATTGCGCAGCGTGTCCCCATACGCGGGGAGGCGGGGACGGGTTACGTGCTGGAGGAGGGGTATGATATGCCGCCTCTGATGCTGACGGCGGATGAACTCGAGGCAGCGGTGCTTGGCGCGCAATGGGTGGCGGCGCGCGGCGATGCGGCGCTGTCGCGGGGCGCGCGCGACCTGATCGCCAAACTGACGGCCGCGGTGCCGCGCGAGTTGCAGCCCGTCATCGTCGATTCCGGCCTGAAGCCAGTCAGCTTCCGCAAGCGTCCGAAGGACAGTCTCGATGTGGCCCTCGTTCGGCAAGCCATCCGTGGACAGATGAAAATGCGGCTCGACTATGCCGACGAGGCAGGTGCGGTGACGCAGCGGACTGTCTGGCCTTTCCTGCTCGCCTATTGGGACGAGGTGCAGCTGATCTGCGCCTGGTGCGAATTGCGCCAGGGCTTCCGCCATTTCCGCACCGACCGGGTGCGCGCCGCAGAGCTGCTCGGCCGATTTCCCGAACGCGTAGGCCGGCTTCGCCGCCGGTGGGAGCTGGACCGGCGCGATCAGCGTTCAATCGAAAAGCCCGGGCAGTAGCGGCGCGGCGCCATCGGCGTCGATGCGCTCCAGCTGCAACATGCGGCGCTTGGTACCGCGCCCGCCATGGGCGGAGAATCCGCCGATCTTTCCGGACGCCGCCAGAACCCGGTGGCAGGGCACGATCAGGGGCCAGGGATTGCTTCCCATCGCCGCGCCGATCGCACGCGCGCTTCCGGGTGCGCCGACAGTCTTCGCCAATTCGCCGTAGCTGGTTGCCTGTCCCCACCCGATGGCGCGCAGGGCGGTGTAGACGTTTGCGTTGAACACGCTGATGCCGTCCAGGTCGAGCGCGGCATCGGCGAAGGTGACTTCCGCGCCATCGAAATAGGCGCGGACCCTCGACGCCATATCCAGAACGGCGGCGGGCGGAGGGTCGCAACGGGCGGCGCCGGACCGGCGTGCGAGCCGGGTCTCGGTCGCCGCCGCTGTCGCCTCGGGCAGCTGAACCTGGGTCAAGCCTGCGGCGCTCCAGGCAAGGCCGCACATTCCCGCCGCCGTCTCAAAGACGTGATAGCCCGCAGGGGCCGGGCCGGGGTCGTTGCGCGCCGCCATCCGGCCAGCATGACGCGCCCGGGCCTCGCCAGCAAGCGAGCGATGCGAAAAGTTACCCATTGGCCGGGGCCGGTTTGCCCTGCTAGGGATCGGGCCGAAGCAAAAGAGATCAGGAGGAAAACCATGGGCCGCGTTTCAGGTAAAATGGCATTCGTCACCGGCGGCGCGCAGGGGCTTGGCGAAGCCACCGCCCGCATGCTGGCGAAGGAAGGCGCGAAAGTCACCGTCACGGACGTCAACGGCAAGGGCGCCGAAGCCGTCGCCGCCGCGATCAACAAGGATTATGGCGCCGGCACCGCCTTCGCCTGGCAGCAGGACGTGACGGATGAAGCCCGCTGGCCCGAAGTGCTGCAGCTCGCCCACGATGCCATGGGCGGCCTGAATGTGCTGGTCAATAATGCCGGCATCGGTTCGCTCGGCTCGGTCGAGGACGAATCCTACGACATGTTCAAGAAGGTCCAGACCGTCGATGTCGACTCGATCTTCCTGGGCTGCAAGTACGCGATTCCCTTGATGCGCGCCCATGGCCTCGGCTCGATCATCAACATCTCCTCGATCGCCGGCATCATCGCCAGCGGCAATTACGTCTCCTACAACACCGCCAAGGCGGCGGTCCGCCACCTGTCGAAATCGGTAGCGCTGCACTGCGCCAAGACGGGCGGCCAGATCCGGTCAAACTCCGTGCACCCCGTATTCATCAACACGCCGATCCTGGACCGCACCAAGGAAATGTTCGGCGAGGCGAAGGCGCTCGAGAAGCTCGGCCGCCAGATCCCGCTCGGCAAGGTCGGCGAGCCGGACGATATCGCCTATGCCGTGCTTTATCTGGCCTCGGATGAATCGAAGCTGGTCACCGGCATCGAACTGAAAGTGGACGGCGGCATCAGCGCGATGTAGTTTGCCCGCAGGACTTCGCAAAAGTTACCTGACATGATCCGAACCCTGTTCATTGCTGCGCCAGCTCTCATCGTTGCCGCCTGCGCGACAGCGCCCACGATCACGCCCGCGCCGGTTGTTGCGGCAGAGCGCGCCTTTGCCGAGGACGGCTATGCGCGCGGCGTGAAAGCCTCGTTCACGGCCTATGCGGCGCCGGATGCGGTGATGTTCGCGCCGCAGCGGGTCTATGTGCATGACTTTTTCAATGTGCAGCCTGACGCGCCGCCGGATGCATCGGGCCCGCATCTGGTGTGGTGGCCGCTCGCGGCCGGGATCTCGTCCTCGGGCGATCTTGGCTTCACCACAGGTCCCTATGCCTACGACGAGGACCGGCGCGGATACTACTTCACGGTCTGGCAGCGCCAGCCGGACGGCGAATGGAAATGGGTGATCGATGCCGGGGTCGAAGCCGATGCGGCGGCGGCGCCCGGGCGAGGGGCCCCGGTCGATTATCTGCCCGTTGCCACGCTTGGCAGCGTGTCACCGGACACGGCCTTTTCAGACGTGATGGTGATCGAGGGCAAGATGGCCAGCGAGGCGCAGCAGGATGCTCGCGCGGCGTATGAGGGAAAGCTCGCGCCCGAAGCGCGGATGCACATCGAGGGCCTTGTCCCGGCCACAGATGAGGCCAGCCGGTCTACGTCATTGCAGGTCCGTCCGGCGACTTTGTCCCTCACACCGCTCGGCGGCGGTGCCTCAGGTGCCGGCGATCTCGTTTGGACCTATTCCAGCGCCGAATGGACGGTCGGCGAAAGCCCGGCGACCGGCTTCGTTGTTCGCGTCTGGCAGAAGCGCGAGGCTGGTTGGCAGATCGTCTTTGACGAATTGATCTAGCCGTTTGGCAGTGGCTGCCGGGCGGTCACCCGCCAGGCATAGACGGCCAGCACGCCGACCAGCACCGCAGACGCGATCAGCGGGAAGGCGTGGTTGATCTGGTAGAGGGTCGCCCCGATCAGCGGTCCGAAGACGAACCCTGCCGGCGGCGCCGCGGATAACAGCGCCGCTGCGGCGCCTTGTTCGTTCCGGCTGACCGACAGGCTGCCCAGCGCATTGGCGGAGGGTATCGCCAGCGCAGAGCCCGCGCCCACCATCAGGAAGCTCAGGCAAAGCGCCGGAAAAGCGGCAAACGTGTCCGCCGAGATGTAGCCGGTACAGACAAGCGCGAGACCGATGGGCAGGATTTTCCGCGGGTCCGGCTTCACGCGCGAGATATAGCCGAACTGCACGATAATCGTGGCAACTGCCATGCAGGCGAACGCGATCCCGGTATAGAGCACGGCGGCCTGGCCCGCATTCCCGGCATGGGTCTCGTTCAGCCGGTAGCGGTCCTCGATGAACCAGGCGAGCGTCTGCTGAACCATCCCGACACCGATGAAATAGGACACGAGGAACACCAGGTGGGGGCGCACGCGCGGATCGGTCATCGCCAGCGGCTGGGGGCGCACGAAGTCGCGCGGCCGGGGCGCCGTTTTCGGCAGGCTGAACCCGATCAGCACGCCGACCGCGAGGCAGAGCACGATCGAGCCCCAGAGCGGGGCGAGCGCGCCAAACGGCGCCAGCGCGGCCGCGCCCGCTGGCCCGAGAATCGACCCGATGCTCATGCCGGCCCCCAGCATGCCGAGACCGGCGGCGCGGTTCATCGGCGTCGTGGCGTCCGTCATCGCCGCCATCGAGGCCGGCTGCAGGCCCGGCGACAGTACACCGTACCAGAGCCGCACGAACACCAGCAGCAGGATCAGCGAGCTGCCCGCGATGGCGCCCTTGAGGCCGGCATCCAGCGCGAACAGGAAGGCCATGTTGGTCAGCCCCATCGCGCTGAGTGAAAACACCATCACCCGCTTGCGGCCGATGCGGTCGGCAATCCGGCCCCAGCGCGGAATCATCACGGCGTAGAGCAGCGTCGAAAGGGTCAGGATCGCGGCCACCTGGATTTCGCCGAGCCCCGTCTTGCGCGTCAGCGGCGCCACCACCACGAAGTTGACGCTCATCCCGGCGCCCATCGCGATGGTTGCCAGCATCAGCATGCCCCGCTGGAAGCCGGAAAGCGGGTGCAGCGGTGTTTCAGTGGAATCCATGCGTGCGCCCCGGTTTGAAGACAGGGAGGCTAGGGCGGTTAACCCTCCTTGCCAAACCCTTCCCCTGCGACAATCAGCGGCCGGAACCTTGCCGGATGGGGGGGATACACCCTAAGTGATCGCGAAGTTCAGACCCTGCACCCGGAGTGACCCTGCCGCATGAAAGCCGTCGTCCTGATTCTGCTCCAGATCCTCAACATTGCAACGTGGATCATCGTGATTCAGGCCGTCCTGTCCTGGCTGGTGATGTTCAAGGTTCTGGATGTCCGCAACTCGGTCGTCGGCTCCATCTGGGGCGGCCTGCAACGGCTCACCGAGCCGCTCTACCGGCCGGTGCGCAATTTACTTCCTCCGATGTCGGGCATCGACATCACCCCGCTGATCGTCATCCTGTTCATCCAGTTCCTGAGCTATGTGCTCACGATCTACGTCTTCCCGAACGTTCCTTGACGGTTCACCGGCTTGCCGTGCGTGTCCAGCCGGGCGCTTCGGCGGACCGGATCGAGGGCAGGGGTACCGACGATTCCGGGCGGGTTTTCCTCAAGGTGCGCGTCCGCGCCCGCCCTGAAGACGGCGCGGCGAATGCCGCGGTCGAAGTCGTCGTGGCAAAAGCGCTCGGCCTGCCGAAGTCTGCGGTCAAGGTGGTGACCGGCGGCAAGACTCGGATAAAAGGCCTGCAGATAGAGGGCTCGCCGGATCTGGCGGGCGTGATCGAGGGATGGCTGGCAGATGAGCGCGGTACGGATTGACGGAAATGCGGTCGCGGCCGACGTGCGGGCCAACGTAGCGCGGGCGGTGCGTGCGCTTCCAGGCCAGCCCGGCCTCGCGGTGGTGTTGGTCGGCGACGATGCCGCCAGCGAGGTCTATGTCCGAAACAAGGTGAAGGCGACCGCCGAAGCCGGCATGATCTCCCACCATCACCGCCTCCCGGCCAGCGCCAGCCAGAGCGACGTCGAAACCCTGATTGCCCGTCTGAATGCCGATCCGGACGTGGACGGTATCCTGCTGCAGCTGCCGCTGCCGGCCGGTCTCAATGCCGACGCGGCCATCGAACGGATCGACCCCGCGAAAGATGTGGACGGTCTCACCGAAGTCTCCGCCGGCCGGCTCAGCCTCGGCAAGCCCGGCCTTCGTCCGTGCACCCCGGTGGGGTCCGTCATCCTCGCCAAGCGCGCCCTTGGCGACAATCTCTCCGGCAAGCATGCCGTGGTGATCGGCCGCTCGATCCTCGTCGGCAAACCCGCCGCGCTTCTGTTCCTCGCGGAAAACTGCACGGTGACCATCGCCCACAGCCGCTCGGCAGACCTGCCGGCCCTCTGCCGCACCGCCGACATCCTCGTGCCGGCCGTCGGCAAGCCGGAAATGGTGCGGGGTGACTGGGTGAAGCCCGGCGCGGCAGTGATCGATGTGGGCATCAACCGCGTTCCCGCGCCGGAGAAGGGCGAGGGCAAGACGAGGCTGGTCGGGGATGCGCATTTCGAAAGCTGCGCAGAGGTCGCCGGCTTCATAACCCCGGTGCCGGGCGGCGTCGGGCCGATGACGATTGCCTGCCTGCTGCGCAACACTGTGCTGGCCGCCTGCGCCCGGCGCGGCTGGCCTGTGCCGCAAGACCTGTGAGCCAGAGTTTCAGACCTCCGGATACGGAACTCTTCCGCGCCTTGTGGGCGCGCCAGGAAGGCTGCTGCGTGCTCTGCGGGCTCGCCATGCCGGAGGGCCGGTTCGATCTTGCCCACGCCTCGCTCTGGAAGAAACAGCGCCCGACTTTCGATCATATCCGCCCGCGCGCGGCAGGCGGCAGCGACAAGCCGGAGAATCTCCAGCTCGCGCATGCCGTGTGCAACTGGCGCAAGGGGTCACCCGGATAAGAAATCGCACAGCGATTTCCCGCGTGACGAATCAAAGGATCTGCTTCGTTGGGCTGCGGCCCGCCCTAGCTGACCCGCTCGACCATCATGTGCTTGATCCTGGCAATCGCCTTCGCCGGGTTCAGCCCCTTCGGGCAAACCTGAGCGCAGTTCATGATCGTGTGGCAGCGGTACAGCTTGAACGGATCTTCCAGATCATCGAGCCGCTCGCCGGTCGCCTCGTCGCGGCTGTCGATCAGCCAGCGATAGGCCTGCAGCAGCGCGGCCGGGCCGAGATACTTGTCGCCGTTCCACCAGTAGGACGGGCAGGACGTTGAGCACGAAGCGCACAGGATGCACTCGTAGAGGCCGTCCAGCTTGATGCGATCTTCCTCGGACTGGCGCCATTCCTTCTCCGGGGTCGGACTATCGGTCTTCAGGAAGGGCTGCACATAGGCATGCTGGGCGTAGAAGTTCGTCAGGTCCGGGATGAGGTCGCGGATCACCGGCAGGTGCGGCAGCGGGCTGATCGTGATCACACCGCCCGGCAGGTCGTCAAAGCCCTTGGTGCAGGCAATCGTGTTGCGCCCGGCGATGTTCATGGCGCACGAGCCGCAAACACCTTCGCGGCACGAGCGGCGGAAGGCCAGCGTCGGGTCGATGGTGTTCTTGATGTAGAGCAGCACGTCGAGGATCATCGTGCCCGCACGGTCCATGTCCACCCAATAGGTGTCCCAGCGCGGATTTCCGGCTTCTTCCGGGCTGTAGCGATAGATGCGGAACGCCCGCAGGTTCGTTGCGCCCTGCGGCTTGGGCCAGGTTTTGCCCTTCTCGACCTTGGAGTTCTGGGGGAGTGTAAGCTGGACCATGTGGCGTTCCTGAGTAAATCCCTGACTTAACTGGCGCGGCGGCGGGCGGTGATCACGACGCCATCCGTCACGCTGAATCCAAATCCGTACCCGCCCTGGCTGATCACGCCTTTTTCCGAATGTCCGCTCACGGAGGGGAGTATGGAAATCACGTCATAGCCTTCTTTATGCAGACTGTTGCAGGCGGTCTCGATCTGGGCGCTGAGATCGGCAAGATCCGCCTGATGCGGATCGTCGATCAGTTTCATGCCCCGGCCGAGAAGTTTCTTCTCTTCCTTCTTCTGTCTTCCGGCGCGAACCCAGACGGACTTGTATTCACTCATCCCTCCCTCCGCGCCTGAAAACCCTGTTCAATCAGTACACCCGTGCTTTCGGCTTGATGTACTCGATCTCATTCGACATCGTGTATTCGTGCACGGGCCGGTAATCGAGCGTCACTTTGCCAGCCGCGTCGATCCAGGCGAGTGTATGTTTCATCCATTTTTCGTCATTGCGATCCGCAAAGTCCTCGCGCGCATGGGCGCCGCGGCTTTCCTCGCGGTTGGCGGCAGAGTTCACCGTCACCGCCGCCTGAGCGAGCAGGTTCTCGAATTCCAGCGCTTCGACCAGATCGGTATTCCAGACAAGGCCGCGATCTTTCACGTCGAGGCCCGGCACCTTTTTGTAAACGTCCGAAATCTCGCGGACGCCTTGCTCCAGGACGGGGCCCGTGCGGAAAACGGCGCAGTTGTTCTGCATGGCGCGTTGCATTTCGAGGCGCACGCTTGCAACGGGCTGGTCGCCGGCCGCGTTGCGTAACCGGTCGAAGCGGGCAAGGTGAGCATCGCTTGAGGCTTTCGCCGGTTCCGGCTGGCGGGCACCGGCCACCGTTGTTTCGCCGCAGCGCAGGCCGGCTGCGCGGCCGAACACGACAAGGTCGATCAGCGAGTTCGAACCAAGCCGGTTTGCGCCGTGTACGGACACGCAGGCTGCTTCGCCGACCGCCATCAGGCCGGGCACGACCGCATCCGGATCACCGCCCTTCTTGGTCAGCACTTCGCCGTGATAGTTCGTCGGTATGCCGCCCATGTTATAGTGGACCGTCGGCAGGATCGGGATCGGTTCTTTCGTGACATCGACGCCAGCGAAGATTTTAGCGGTCTCCGAAATGCCGGGCAGGCGCTCGGCCAGGCTTTCGGGCGAAAGGTGGTTCAGGTGGAGATAGATATGATCCTTCTCCGGGCCGACGCCGCGGCCTTCGCGGATTTCGATGGTGATCGAGCGCGAGACGACATCGCGTGAGGCAAGATCCTTCGCCGACGGCGCGTAGCGCTCCATGAAGCGCTCGCCTTCGGAGTTCACGAGATAACCGCCCTCACCGCGCGCACCTTCGGTGATCAGGCAGCCGGCGCCATAGATGCCGGTCGGGTGGAACTGCACGAATTCCATATCCTGCAGCGGCAGGCCGGCGCGCAGCACCATCGCACTGCCATCGCCCGTCTGGGTGTGGGCGCCGGTGCAGGAATAATAGGCGCGGCCATAGCCGCCGGTGGCGAGAATGGTCTTCTGCGCCCGGAAGCGGTGCAGCGTGCCATCGTCCAGTTTCCAGGCGGTGACGCCCCGGCAGACGCCGTCCTCGTCCATGATCAGGTCAAGCGCGAGATACTCGATGAAGAACTCGGTCTCCTCGCGCACGCACTGGCCATACAGCGTGTGCAGCATGGCGTGGCCGGTCCGGTCGGCGGCGGCGCAGGTGCGCTGCACCGGGCCTTCGCCGAAATTCTTGGTCATGCCGCCGAAGGCGCGCTGGTAGATCTTGCCTTCCTCGGTGCGCGAGAAGGGCATGCCCCAATGCTCAAGTTCGTAAACCGCTGCCGGCGCGTTGCGCACGAGATATTCGATGGCGTCCTGGTCGCCGAGCCAGTCGGACCCCTTGACGGTGTCATACATATGCCAGCGCCAGTCATCCTGGCTCATGTTGCCGAGCGAAGCGGCGATCCCGCCCTGCGCGGCCACGGTGTGGGAGCGTGTCGGGAACACCTTGGTGATGCAGGCCGTCCGCAGGCCCGCCTGCGCCGCGCCGAGCGCTGCCCGCAGGCCGGATCCGCCCGCGCCGACAACGACGACATCATAAGTATGGTCCGTCCAGGTATAGCTGTTCATGTCTGCCCTATCTCTCGCCGTCTGCTTCAGCTGCCTGTCCAGATCCGGATCACCGACATCACCACGGCCACGAACAGGCCGGCTGAGAAGAAGGTGTTGAGGATGAGGAGCGCAGCGCGTGTGCCCGGCTTTCCAATGTAGTCTTCGACAACCGCCTGCATACCGAGGCGCATGTGATAGAACGCCGCGCCGGCCGTCAGGACGAGGAGGATCGCGTTCAGCGGCGAGCCGACCCAGGCAATGGCGGCGTCATACCCCGTGAGGGTGGCCTTCATGATCGAGAACAGGAACCAGGGCATCAGCACGATCAACGCCAGCGCCGAGACGCGCTGGCGGATATGGTGGCTCGTGCCGGTCTTCGAAGCGCCGAGGCCCCGGGCCGTCTTGGTGGGTGTTACGAACTGGCTGTCAGCCATGTGTTTATGCCCCTTCAGGACATCATTGCCGCGAACATCAGCGCACCGGCGCCGACAATCGCAAACAGATAGTTGAAGATCGAGATCTGGCTGGCGACTTTCGGGCTGAAGCCGGCGCCGGGACCGTCCCACACGAGATGGCGGATGCCGTTGATGAAGTGATACAGCACGGCGACCGCCCAGAGAAACAGCACGGCTTGGCCGGGAAGCGAGAAGGCGGCCGCTTCGACAGCGGCATAGGCATCCGGCCCGCTGGCCAGGGCAAACAGCCAGACCGCGATCAGCAGCGTGCCGCCATACAGGCCCATGCCGGTAATCCGGTGGGTGATCGAGGCCGCCATCGTGGCGTGCGGACGCCAGATCTGCAGGTGAGGGGAGAGCGGCCGCGAATCGGTCTTCGGGGGTGCGGACATTCATCGGTTCCTTGCGTGCGATGAAAACACTTGGTTTCGCCTTCTAGGCGCCTCTATGGTCGTGTCAACGCAAGCTGAGGTGAGAGCGACATAATGAAACCGGCAGTTCTCGTGGCATGCCTCGTGGCCCTCTCGCCTGCTTCCCTCGCGGACCCCCTCGATCCGCTGATCGAGGCTTACGAATCCTTCGTGGCTGCGGGTGATCCCGGCGAAGCGGCGCGGGCGGCGGGCGAAGCGCCGACCAGCTGGGGCCATGTCCGGCGTCCCGACATCGCCATGCGTGCGGCGACGGCGCGCGCTTTGCTGGACGAAATCGACGCCGCTGACACCGTCCGCACCGTCGATGCCGCAATCCTCAAACGGCTGCTTGCCGAAGAAATCAGCAGCGATACGTTTGATACCGCCCGCATTCCCTTCACCGGCGATTGGGGCTTCCAGGCCGCGCCGGTCTTCGCGGCCCTCCGCCTGCGCCTCGAGGACGAGGCGGATGCCGAAGCCTGGGTCCAGAGGCTGAATGATGTACCCCGCTATTTCGCGGAAAACCGGGTCAACATGGCGCGCGGCATCACCACAGGCTGGGTTGCCAACAAGGACCCACTTGCCACAACCCGCGCGCAGATCGAAGCCCAGATCGTCGAGGATCCCGCAACCAGCGAGCTCTATCGGCCGTTCCTGGCCCTGCCCGCATCGGTTTCGCCCGAAGCCGCCGCGCGCCTGAAGGCCGACGGCCTCGCGGCGACCGCCAACGCCATTCAGGCCTACCGCGATACGGCCCGGTTCATCGACTTGGCCTACGCCCCGGCGGCCCGCAAGCAGGCGGGCATCGCCGGGCTGCCGAACGGCCGGGAAGCCTATGCTGCCGCGGTTGACTTGCACACCGCCGGCGCGGGCTACAGTCCTGAAGAGATCCACGCCATCGGTCTCACCGAAGTGGCCCGGATCCGCGCCGAGATGGACACGGTGATTGCCGAAGCCGGTTTCGAAGGCAGCTTCGCCGAGTTCCAGGAGTTCCTGCGCACCGATCCGCAATTCTACGCGCAGACCGACACCGAACTGATGGACCGGGCGAAGGAGATCACCACCCGCATCGACGCGGTCCTGCCGCTCTATTTCGGTCGCCTGCCAGAGCTCGGCTATACGGTCGATCCGGTCCCGCTCTCGATCGCGCCCGGCTACACCACGGGCCGCTATGTGCAAGGCGACCCCGCCGAGAGCCGCAAGGGCAGCTACCTCGTCAACACCTTTGCGCTGGAGCAGCGTCCACTTTACGAACTCCCGGCGCTCTCGGCCCACGAATCGGTGCCCGGCCACCATCTGCAGATTGCGATCGGGCAGGAGATGGCCGGTCAGCCCCGGTTCCGCCAGGACTATTACGCCACCGCCTTCGGCGAAGGCTGGGGCCTTTATGCCGAGCGGATCGCCGGCGAGGCGGGCATCTACCGCACGCCCTATGAGCGCTTTGGCGCCCTGTCGTACGAAATGTGGCGCGCCTGCCGCCTCGTCGCCGATACCGGCCTGCACTGGTATGGTTGGACCCGAGAAGAGGCCGAGGCCTGCTTCAAGGAAAACTCGGCCCTCGCGCCGCTCAACATCGAAACCGAAGTGACGCGCTATATCGGCTGGCCGGGGCAGGCGACGGCCTACAAGATCGGTGAACTGAAGATCCGCGCCCTGCGCGCCGAAGCGGAAGCCGCGCTCGGCGACAAGTTCGATATTCGCGCCTTTCACGACATCGTGCTCGGCCAGGGCGCCGTCCCGCTCGACGTCCTCGACGCGCAGGTGAAAGCGTGGATTGCGGCGTCCTGACACCTTCTCCCCTCTCCCTTGGGAGAGGGGCCGGGGGTGAGGGGGCGCACCCTCTCCTCAACCGCTGGATAAGTTGAAATCTCAGCGCCCCCACACGTCCACCCCCCCTCTCTCTCAAGGGAGTGGGGGCTTGAAGGTTTTACGCCGCGCCCCGCCTTGCTCTTTGCGCACCTCCGCGCCAAATGTCCGGCGCCATGTTCCGCTTCTTTGAACGCCGTATCGAGCCGTTTCCCGAGACCCGCACCGGTGTTCCGCCGAAAGGTCTGCGCGCGTTCCTCTGGCACTATGTCCAGGACGCCGTCCCCTGGCTGATCGGCATGTCCGTGCTGACGGCGATCATCGCGGTGGGCGAAGTCACTCTGTTCGGCTTCCTCGGCGGTGTCGTGGACTGGCTGTCAGCGTCGGACCGCGAAGGCTTCCTCGACCGCGAAGGGGGCCGGCTGGCGCTGATGGCCGGTTTCATCCTGATCGGTCTGCCGCTGGTCACGCTGCTCAACAACCTGATCGTCTACCAGGGCCTGATGGGCAATGTGCCCATGAGTGCGCGCTGGCGCATGCACCGGCAGATGCTCGGCCAGTCGATGGGTTTCTTCGGCAACGAGTTTGCCGGCCGGGTCTCCACCAAGGTGATGCAGACCTCCCTGGCGGTGCGCGAAGTCGTGATGAAGGTGCTCGATGTCTTCGTGTTCATCGTCGTCTATTTCGTCTCCGCCCTTGCGCTGGTGGCGTCGGCAGACCCGCGCCTGACGCTGCCGCTCCTCCTTTGGGCGGCCGTGTACGTTTTAGTGCTGCGCTGGTTCGTGCCGCGCCTCGGCAAGATTTCCGAAAGGCAGGCCGATGCCCGCTCGGAGATGACCGGCCGCATCGTTGATTCGTACACGAACATCCAGACCGTGAAACTGTTTGCCCATTCCGGCCGCGAGGAAACCTACGCGCGCGACAGCATGACTGGCTTTCTCGACACCGTGTATGGCCAGATGCGCATGGTCACCGGCTTCAACTTCATCGTCTATCTCAACAACTCCGTCCTGGTCTGCCTGATTGCCGGCATCGGCATCTCTCTGTGGATGGGCAACATCGTCGGCGCCGGCGCCGTGGCGGTCGCCGTCGGCCTGGCGCTGCGCATCAAGGCCATGTCACAATGGATCATGTGGGAAGTTGCCGGCCTGTTCGAGAATATCGGCGTCGTCTATGACGGCATGTCCATGCTGGAAAAGCCTGTCGCCGCGGCCGATGCGCCGGGCGCGGCGGTGCTGCCACCGGTCACCGGCGACATCCGGTTCGACGCCGTCACGTTCCATTATGGCAAGGGTGAGGGCGTCATCGCAAACTTGTCGCTGGCCATCCGGCCGGGCGAGAAAATCGGCCTCGTCGGCCGCTCCGGTGCGGGCAAGACGACACTGACAAACCTTCTCCTGCGCTTCTACGACACCGAAGGCGGGCGTATCCTGATCGACGGCAACGACATCTCGAAGGTTACGCAGGAATCCCTCCGGGCACAGATCGGTGTGGTCACGCAGGACACGTCGTTGCTGCACCGCTCGATCCGCGAGAACATCGCCTATGGCAAGCCCGGCGCCACCGATGACGAGATCCGTAGCGCGGCCCGCAAGGCGGCGGCGCTGGATTTCATCGAGACACTCGAAGACGCCAAAGGCCGGCGCGGCTTTGACGCTCATTCCGGCGAGCGCGGGGTGAAACTCTCCGGCGGCCAGCGCCAGCGCATCGCTATTGCGCGCATCTTCCTGAAGGATGCGCCGATCCTGGTGCTCGATGAAGCGACCTCCGCCCTCGATTCCGAGGTCGAGGCAGCAATCCAGGACCATCTCTTCCAGCTGATGGAAGGCAAGACCGTGATCGCCATTGCCCACCGCCTCTCCACCATCGCGGCGATGGACCGGCTCGTGATCCTCGATGAAGGCCGCGTCGTCGAACAGGGCACGCATGCCGATCTGGTCGAAGCCGGCGGCCTCTACGCCGAACTCTGGGCCCGCCAGTCCGGCGGTTTCCTCGTCCGGCCGGAACCGGCTGATATTGCTGCGGAGTAGGGGGCCCATGAAACTCACCGTCATCGAAACCGGGCTCGTGCCGCCCGCCTTGCGTGATCAGTTCCCGGACTATCCGGCCATGTTCCGGCAGATGTTCACCGCTGCCGACCCGGCACTCACGTTCGACACGGTGTCCGTCGTCAGGGGCGAGGCGCTGCCGGCCCCCGCCTCGCTGGACGCCGTGCTCTACACCGGCTCGCCCGCCGGCGTGTACGAGGATCATCCCTGGATCGCGCCCCTGATGGCGTTCGCGCGCGCCGCCGCCGCCGCACGCACCCCGCAGGTCGGCATCTGCTTCGGCCACCAGCTGATGGGCGAGGCGCTCGGCGGCAAGGTCGTCAAGTCCGAAAAGGGCTGGGGCGTCGGCCGCCATACTTACGACGTCCTCGAATGCCCCGCCTGGAGCGGAGCGCCGTGCCCGGCCACGCTCAGCATCGCCGCCAGCCACCAGGACCAGGTTGTCGTCAAACCGCCCTCGGCCCGCGTCCTCGCCGCCTCCGCCTTCACGCCCTTCGCCGGGCTCGAGTATGACGGGTTTCCGGCCGTTTCCTTCCAGTGCCATCCCGAATTCTCGCCGGAATATTCCGCCGCGCTCTACGGCGCGCGCCGGGGCGTCTCGTTGACCGACGCCGAGGCCGACGCCGCGATTGCCTCGCTGGACGCCGGCCTCGACCGCGAACGCCTCGCCGCATGGCTGGCCGGTTTCCTGCGATCAACCGCCCCAGCCTAGCGCAAACACTTCCCCTCTGGCGCGAAAACTGCAAAAGGAGCGCGAAGCCCGCGCTGCCTTCGCGCAAGCGCGCCAAAACCCGTTCCACGGAGAGACACATGCTGCCGAAGCCGCGCACCGACATTGCCCCGAACACGCTCGAATTCGAGACCCTGCCGCTGGTGAAGCCGACAGGCTTCCGGGAATATGACGCGCGCTGGTGGTTCAACGGCATCGGCCACGCCAAGGCGCCGGAGCTGAACCTGACCGGCGTGCAGGCCCTCGGTCTCGGCATGGCCACCCTGTTCCACGAACTCGGCGTCACGCCCCGCGTTGTCACCGGCCACGACTTCCGCTCGATCAGCCAGCCGATCAAGAATGCGCTCACCCTCGGCCTCATCGCCGGCGGCTGCGAAGTGCTCGATGTCGGCCTCGCCCTCTCGCCGATGGTCTACTGGAGCCAGTTCGAACTGGACGCGGCCTGCTGCGCCATGGTCACCGCCAGCCATAACGAGAACGGCTGGACCGGCGTGAAGATGGGCGCCAATCGCCCGCTCACCTTCGGCCCGGAAGAAATGGGCCGCCTGAAAGTAGTCGTCATGGGCGGCACGTTCGTGGAGCGCGCCGGTGGCAGCATCAAGCGGATCGACGGCATCCGCGAGAAATACATCGCCGCCATCGCGGACGGCGTGAAACTCTCCCGCCCGATCCGCGTCATCGCCGCCTGCGGCAACGGTACCGCCGGCGCCTTCGCGGGCGACTGCCTGCGCGCCATGGGCGCCGAAGTCATCGAGATGGATTGCAACCTCGACAACACCTTCCCGAAATACAATCCGAACCCGGAAGATGCCGAGATGCTCCACGCCATGTCCGAGGCGGTGAAGGAGTTCGGCGCCGACGTCGTCCTCGGTTTTGACGGGGACGGGGACCGCTGCGGCGTGGTCGACAATACAGGCGAGGAAATCTACGCTGACAAGATCGGCCTGATGCTGGCGCGCGACCTGTCGAAGAACTACCCGAACGCTACCTTCGTCGTCGATGTGAAATCCACCGGCCTCTACAAGACCGACCCCGTGCTGAAAGCAAACGGCGCCACGGTCGATTACTACAAGACCGGCCACTCCTACATCAAGCGCCGCACCAACGAGCTCGGCGCGCTCGCCGGCTTCGAGAAGTCCGGCCACTTCTTCTTCCGCCCGCCCATCGGCCTCGGCTATGATTGCGGCCTCACCGCCGCCAAGGCGATCCTCGAAATGCTGGACCGCAACCCCGGCAAGACCATGGCCGACCTGAAGGGTGAACTCGGCGTTGCCTTCACCTCGCTCACCATGTCGCCCCATTGCGGCGACGAAGTGAAGTATGGCGTCATCGACAAGATGGTCGCCGAGTACCAGGCCCTGAACGGCACGGTGATCCTTGGGCGGAAGGTCGTGGATGTGAACACCGTCAACGGTGCCCGCGTCACGCTGGAAGACGGTTCATGGGTGCTGGTGCGCGCCTCGTCCAACAAGCCGGAACTCGTTGTCGTTGTCGAGTCAATGGCCAGCGAAGCCGACATGAAGGACCTTTTCCACAATGAAGTGAAACCCCGCCTCGGCAAACATGCGGAAGTCGGCGCGTACAATCAGGAAATCTGACGGGGAATCGTTGGGTGTAGTGAAGGCCGCAACGCGGCCTGAAGTGCACCAGCCCTAAGACCAGAGCGTGAACAGCCCCGCCAGAACCAGGCCGAGGCCGATGAAGTATTTCAAGCTCAGCGTCTCGCCCAGCCACAGTACCGCAAACAGCGGCACGAGCAGGTAGGTCACCGCCATGAACGAGTACGCATAAGACAGCGGCACCGACTTCAGGACGTACACCCACAGGAATGTGGCCCCGGCATACAGCGTCATCGCGGATATGAAGATCGGGTCCAGCACCAGTTGCTGGAAGCCATTGCCCGGATAGGCAGCGAGCCGCTGGCCGGACATCTTGAACAGGACCTGGCCGATGGCGACCAGCGCCGGCGTCAGCACCATCAGGCCGAACACATGCACCGGGATGGCCTTCATGCGCGCAGTTCCCGCGCGGCCGGTTTCGCTGCGGCGCTGTCGCGCTCATCCGAAGGCGCGGCGCCGAACAGCGCGCGCTCGCCGCGTGCCGGCGCTTGCGACAGGTAATGGATGCGCTTCTGCTCGATGCGCCCGCGCGACACCGAGTCGAGCACGACGCCGCAGGCGAGCGCCAGCATCGCGCCGAGCAGCAGCGTCATCGACAGCACGAACGTCGGCATCCGGTCCACGAGGCCGGTGGCGAAATAGCCGGCCAGAACCGGCAGCATGAAGCCCGCCGAAACCAGGAACAGCGCGCCGGAAATCAGGCCGAAGAACACGAAGGGTTTTGTCTCCTTCAGCAGCATCGCCATCATCGTCAGGATCCGGAATCCGTCCCGGAAGGTCGACAGCTTGCTCGCCGAGCCCTCGACGCGCCGGCCATAGTCGAACTCGATCTCGGTCACCGGAAGGCGCAGCGTGGAGGCGTGTACGGACATTTCCGTCTCGATCTCGAAGCCAGCCGAGTTGGCCGGAAAGCTCTTGGCGAAGCGGCGCGTGAAGACGCGGTAGCCGGAGAAAATGTCGGTGAAGTCGCGTCCGAACATCGCCTGATAGACGCGGTTGAACATCTGGTTGCCCAGCGCATGTCCGCGCCGGCCCGCATCCTCGGTGATGTTGCGACGCGTGCCCACCACCATGTCAGCCCGGTCCGCCAGCAGCGCGGCGATCATCCGCGGCGCGGCGGCGGCGTCATAAGTGCCATCCCCGTCCGCCATGATATAGATGTCGGCTTCGATGTCGGCGAACATCTGGCGCACCACATTGCCCTTGCCCTGGCGCCGGCAGGTGATCACCGTCGCGCCGGCCAGCGCCGCCTGCTGCGAAGTATCATCCGTCGAGTTGTTGTCATACACATAGATCCGCGCGCCCGGCAGCGCCTTGCGGAAATCGATCACCACGGACGCAATCGACAGGCCTTCATTGTAGCAAGGAAGCAGCACGGCGAGGCTGTATCGGCTGGAATCGGTCATCTTCGCGTTCAGTCTTTGGTGAAGGTTTCCATGTCATATCCGCCACTGGTTAAGTTAGCCTTGCGTGAGGGGCAGTTTCCCGATGTCGGCGCGTGCCCGCCTTGTCCATTTCGCCGAGGTCCATGCCGGACTGGTCCTGTCGGCCGGCGTGATCGTCAGTCTGTTGATCATCAGCCTGCTGAGCGGCAGGTTTGGACAGATCGGCCCTGACGGCGACGATGTGATGCGCATGGTGCAGGTGCGCGACCTGCTCAATGGGCAGGGTTGGTTTGATCTGACCCAGCCGCGCCTCGGGCCGGAAGGCGGCACCTTGATGCACTGGTCGCGCCTCGTGGACCTGCCGATTGCCGCCATCGCACACACGCTCTCCCCGTTCATCGGTCAGGAAGCGGCGCTGCGCATTGCCTGCGCGGTCTGGCCACTGATCAGTGTGCTGATCGTAACTTCCGGTCTCGTGGCCGGCGCGCGGGCTCTGGGCGTGCCCGGCGTTCTGTTCTTCACCTGTCTTCTCGGCTTTGCGGTTCTGTTCCGGCATTTCAGATTCCTGCCGGGGGCGATCGACCATCACAACCTTCAGCTTGGCCTGCTGGTCCTGGCCGCCGGTTGCCTCGTTGGCCGCGAGCGCGCACCGGCGCCGATGGCGCTGGCCGGGGCGCTCCTCGCGCTTACCGCCGCCATAGGCGCCGAGGTCCATCTCTTCGTGGTGGCCATCGCCGCCTTCGTCGCGCTCGACTGGGCCATCACCGGCGCGCCCGCCCAACGCGGCGCCGCCGTCTTCGGGGCGAGTTTCGCGGCCGTGCTGACCGCCACCTTCCTGATCACCGTGCCGCCGCTTGACTACGGCATCGCGCGCTGCGACGCGCACGCGTCGGTCACGCTGCTGGCCGGTCTTGCCGGCGGCGCGGCCTTTGCGCTGGCCGTCCAGGTCACCTCCGAAAAGTCCATGGCGATGCGCTTTGCGGCGCTTGCCAATGTCGGGGCCATCTGCGCCGCGCTTGTGCTCGTCATCGGCCCGCAATGCCTGTCCAACCCGCTCGACAGCCTGTCGCCGCAAGCACACGACCTCTGGCTCGCCCGCGTCGACGAGGCCCGGCCGACACTGGTTTATCTGCGTAGCGGGCAGCTGGACGAGTTCCTGTTCCGTCTTGGCACCCCGCTCGCCGGTCTCGCAGCCGCCGGCTGGCTTGCCTGGCGGCGCGACGAAGCCCGCGCGCAGCTGCTTTTCATCCTTCTGCTGACGGTTTGCCTGGTGCTCTCGCTCTACCAGACCCGCTTCTATGTCTTCGGCCAGCTCTTTGCCGTATTGCCCCTGGCCGTCCTCGCCGCCCGCGCGCAAGCCGGCGCGCTGGGCCCGTCCGTGCCGCGTCTCACCTATCTGTTGGTTGTACTCCTGGCGGTGCCGACCATGTGGAGTGCAGCCGGCGCTGTCCTGGCGCCGCAGGCCCGGCCCGCCGCCGCGCGCCTGTCTGCCGCCGCGTCCTGCGATCCGCCGGCCACCTACGCGGCCCTCGCCAGCCTGCCGCCGGGCCGCATCCTCGCGCCGGCCTCGGAGGCGCCGGACATCCTCGCCTCGACCCCGCACAGCGCCCTCTACGGGCACTACCACCGCAACCGCGCCGGCATCGACGCCGCGCTCGCGATCTTCACCAGTGCGCCAGACGCCGCCCGCCCCCGTCTGGCCGCTGCGGGCGTGGACTACCTGCTGGTCTGTCCCGGCGATGCCGATATGCGTTTCTTCGCGGCCCATGCGCCGGACGGCCTGATCGGCCGCATCCTCGACGGCGACACCCCGTCCTGGCTTGAACCGGTTGCGACCGCCGGCGCCACCACCGTTTACCGCGTCAAGCCGCGCTGACGCGCCTCAGTTGCCGGGTCCGAATTCGGCCATCGCCGCATTGTCCGCTTCGCTCGCCCGGACATAGCCGCGCCGCGACTGGATGCGGGCAAGGTAGGCTTCGATCTCCGGCGTCTTCGGAATCGTGCCGAACTGCGTGCCCCAACCGATCTGCGAGCCAAGGTAAACGTCCACCGCGGAAAACTTCTCGCCGAGCAGGTAGCCCGCCTTCGGCACCGCGCTCATCAGTACGCCGAGCGTGCGCCCGAAATCGCCATAGCCCGCCATGGCCGCTTTCTCGGGCGGCACCGTCACGCCCAGTGACTGGTTGACGCTGGCCTGTTCCCACGGCCCGGCGGCAAACAGCATCCAGCGGTAATACGCCGCCCGGTCGTCCAGCCGGGGCGCTAGATCCGCCTGCGGAAAGGCATCGGCAAGGTAAAGACAGATTGCCGCGCACTCGGTCACCACCTTGCCGTCATGCACGATAGCCGGAACCTTCCGCATCGGGTTGATCGCGGCATAGTCCGGCGCGTTCATGTCCGGCCCGTAGCGCAGGAAACGCGTTTCATACGCCGCGCCCGTCTCTTCCAGCATCCAGCGTGCAATCCGGCCCCGCGACATGGGGTTCGTATAAAATACCAGGCTCATCTCACCCTCCAGCTGTTCACGGTTTGATCCTGCTGCGTGACCCCGCCGGAGTCAACGGGTTTTCCGTGGCGGCAAACGCCCCTTGACCCTCTCGCACAAAAATTGCACCCCGCAGGCGATCACCCCGTTTGTATCTTTTTGAGGGACTCCCCATGCGTGTTGCGATCATTGGAACCGGCTATGTCGGCCTCGTCTCCGGCGCCTGCTTCGCCGATTTCGGCCATGTCGTGACCTGCGTGGACAAGGACAAGTCCAAGATTGACAAGCTGCACGCCGGCATCATGCCGATCTACGAGCCGGGCCTCGACAACCTCGTCGCCAAGAACGTCAAGGAAGAGCGCCTGTTCTTCACCACCGACGCGGCCGAAGCGGTCAAGGACGCCGACGCGGTCTTCATCGCGGTCGGCACGCCGTCGCGCCGCGGCGATGGGCACGCGGATCTCTCCTATGTGTACGGCGCGGCCGAGGAAATCGGCCAGATGATGAACGGCTTCACCGTCATCGTCACCAAATCGACCGTCCCCGTCGGCACCGGCGACGAAGTCGAGGCGATCATTCGGAAGGTGCGGCCCGACGGCGACTTCGCGGTCGTCTCGAACCCCGAATTCCTGCGCGAAGGCGCCGCCATCAAGGACTTCAAGATCCCGGACCGCGTGGTCGTGGGCACGGAGGACGAGCGCGCCAAGCAGGTGATGAAGGAACTCTACCGCCCGCTCTTCCTCAACGAGACGCCGATCCTGTTCACCGCCCGGCGCACGTCGGAGCTGATCAAGTACGCCGCCAACGCCTTCCTCGCCGTGAAGATCACCTTCATCAACGAGATGGCGGACCTGTGCGAAAAGGTCGGCGCCAACGTCCAGGAAGTCTCGCGCGGCATCGGCCTCGATGGCCGCATCGGCTCGAAATTCCTGAATGCCGGCCCCGGCTATGGCGGCTCGTGCTTCCCGAAAGACACGCTCGCTCTCACCAAGACCGCCAATGACTATGGCAGCCCGGTCCGCATCGTGGACACCGTCGTCGAGGTCAACGCGGCCCGCAAGAAGGCGATGGCCGCCAAGGTCATCAACGCCATGGGCGGCGATGTGAAGGGCAAGACGATCGGCGTCCTCGGCCTCGCCTTCAAGCAGAACACCGACGACATGCGCGATGCGCCCTCGCTCGACATTCTCCCCGCCCTCACCGCCGCCGGCGCCCGCGTCGTCGCCTATGACCCCGAAGCGATGACCGAAGCGGCCCACCTCCTCAAAGGCATCGAGTTCGCGGGCAGCGCCTACGCCGCCATCGAAGGCGCCGACGCCATGGTCATCATCACCGAGTGGGACCAGTTCCGCGCGCTGGACTTCGACCGCATCAAGGCCGCGATGAAGTCCAACATCGTGATCGACCTGCGCAACATCTACTCGCCGGAAGACATGGCCAAGCACGGCTTTGCCTATACGTCGATCGGCCGCCCGGTGGTATAAGGCCTGCGACTCACCTCGCAGGGACCCTTATCTCCATGAAATTCTTCGTCGATACCGCCGACACGAAAGACATCGCCGACCTCGCCGCCACCGGCCTCATCGACGGGGTGACGACCAATCCGTCCCTGATCGCCAAGTCCGGCCGGCCCTTCGCCGAAGTGATCGCGGAAATCTGCGCGCTCGTGGACGGCCCGGTCAGCGCCGAAGTTGTCGCCACCGACTATGACGGCATGATCAAGGAAGGCCGCAAGCTCGCGAAGATCGCCAACAACGTCACCGTGAAACTCCCCCTCACGCTCGACGGCCTGAAGGCCTGCAAGACGCTGACGGGAGAGGGCACGCAGGTCAACGTCACGCTCTGCTTCTCCGCCAACCAGGCCCTCCTCGCCGCCAAGGCCGGCGCGACCTTCATCTCCCCCTTCATCGGCCGTCTGGACGACATCAATCTCGACGGGATGGAACTGATCCAGGAAATCCGCCAGATCTACGACAACTACCTGTTCGACACGGAAATCCTCGCCGCCTCGATCCGCACCCCCAACCACGTAAAACTCTGCGCCCTCGTCGGCGCCGACGTGATGACCGCCCCGCCGGCCGTCATCAAATCCCTGGTCAACCATCCGCTGACGGACAAGGGCCTCGAAACCTTCCTCGCCGACGCAAAGAAAGCCGGGATCAAGGTTTAGGCTTCTTTTCGCTCATCCCCGCGAAGGCGGGGATCCCGCGCCATCCAATGCGACACCCAGCCCCCGCCTTCGCGGGGGCGAGCGGAGGAAGATCAAGATGTCTGATCCCCAAGGCCGCGTCCTCATCATCGCCGGTTCGGACTCCGGCGGCGGCGCCGGTCTCCAGGCGGACATCAAGACCGTCACGATGCTCGGCGGCTATGCGATGACCGCCGTAACGGCCATCACGGTTCAGGACACGCGCGGCGTCCACGGCGTCTGGCCAGTACCCCTCGAGGCGGTCCTCGGCCAGATCCAGGTCACGCTCGCCGATATCGGCGCGGATGCGATCAAGACCGGCATGCTCGGCTCGGCCGCCCTCGTCGAAGCCATTGCCGAGGCGCTCCACGCGCAGGTCCCACTGACGCCGCGCATCATCGACCCCGTCATGGTCGCAACCTCCGGCGACCGCCTCGTCGATGAGCGCGCCATCGGCGCCATCCGGTCCGAACTGATCCCGCGCGCCCGCCTCGTCACGCCCAACGCGCCCGAGGCCGAAGTCCTCACCGGCAAACCGGTCGAAAACCTCGACGGTCAGCGCCGCGCCGCCGAACGCCTGCTCGAACTCGGCGCCCACGGCGCCCTCGTCAAAGGCGGCCATATCGGCGGCAAGCTCATCCATGACGTGCTCCAGACTACCACTGGCGAATGGATCTTCGAGGGCCCCCGCATCGAGACCACCTCCACCCATGGTACAGGCTGCACCCTCGCCTCCGCCATTGCGGCGCTGCTCGCGCAAGGGCGGTCCGTCCCCGACTCCGTCGAACAGGGACGGGACTACCTGTTCGGCGCGATCCGGTCCGCCAAGCCCCTCGGCAAAGGCCACGGCCCGGTAAATCACGGCTGGCTGCTGGATGAACTGAAGCGCTGAACGCGCCGCGATCTCCATCCCCTCAGCAGACCCCTGCAAAGGACCCGGCTTTGGGTGTGCAAGTCCCGCCTTGCGCCTACATTTCGAGCCTAAATCTCCGCACCCCCGACACTTTTCTCCTGTCTTCCCGGCGAAAGCCGGGACCCAGAAATCTTTGTTTCGCTTGAGATTTCATGGGCAGGTCCCACCGGTATGACCCCGGATCAGAAGAATCCCACAGCTTCCCAATCCGGCCGCATTCCCCGCCGGGTTAGTCTCGACCCCGCGCCCTACTGCTTCAACCATCCGCCCGCCGGCCTCACCGGTTTCCTGCGCCTGATCTGGCCGCTGATCTTCGTGTAGCTCGTTGCCCTCAAGGCCTGGGTGCGCAAACACAACGGCCCCGGCGTGCCCTACTGGTACGCGATCACCAAATGGGGCCGCGTCTACCTGCGCCATCTTCCTACCGACTTCGCCCAGAGCTACGCCGCCCCCGGCGCGCTGCGGCCGGCCGCGCCTGCCGCCAAACTATTCAAACCGTCCGTGCGCCTCGCCGACGCGCTCGCTGCCGAGACCTGCAAGCGGCCTGTGCCGGCGCCCGCGCAAACCGCCTCCTCCGTACACGTCCTTTCCATCGCCGCCCAGTTCGACACGTCCTAGACAGGCCCCACCCTGAAAACCAATCCACACCCCGCACCGGCCATCCACCCCTGCGGACGCCGGTGCTGCCATCAGCCTTCCTCAACACCCCATCAGAAATCCTCGTTTGCGCAGCGCCGGGCGTCTGTGCCATCACACCCGCCTCAAAGGAGTCTTGTCATGCCTACGCTGCCCATTTTCCAGGTCGATGCCTTCGCGTCCCGCGCTTTCGAAGGAAACCAGGCCTGCGTTATGCCGCTGGACGCCTTCCTGCCGGACGAAACCCTTCTCGCCATCGCGGCCGAGAACAACGTGGCGGAAACCGCCTATGTCGTGCCGGCCGGCGAGGGCGTCTGGAAACTGCGCTGGTTCACGCCGGCGGTCGAAGTGCCCCTTTGCGGGCACGCGACGCTGGCCGCCGCGCACGCCCTGTTCGCGCATCTCGGTTTCACCGGCGAGACCATCGCCTTCGACACGGTAAAGTCCGGCCGCCTCCTCGTGAAGCGCCTCGCGGACGGCCGGCTCGAGATGGACTTTCCTTCCGCGCCCATCCGGCCTGTTCCGGTCACGGACGATATCGCCGCCGCCCTCGGCGCGCGCCCGGTTGAGGCCTGGGGCGGCATGTTCTACGCCGCGCGCTTCGAGACACCGGACGACGTGCGCGCTCTCAAGCCAGACGTCCGGGCTCTGAAGACCCTCGGGGCCGAAGGCGGCGGCTGGGACCGCGGCAATTTCGGCTGCTTTGCCTTGGGCGGCGACGGCGGCGCGGATGCCACCTCCCGCTTCTTCGCCCCCGGCTCCGGCATCGACGAGGATCCCGCCACCGGCAGCTGGCACACCATGCTCGCCCGCGTCCTCGCCGAGAATTTCGGCAAGCCGGATGCCCGCTGCTACCAGGCCTATCCCGGCCGCGGCGCCTGGGTCGGCGTCAAACTGGATGGGGACCGTGTGAAGCTCACCGGCAACGCCGTCACGGTGATCGAAGGGAAGTTCACGGTCTAGACCCTTCTCCTCTGGGTGAAGGGTGCAGGATCAGGCGGGAACCTTCAGAGGTCAAACGATCCAGCGCGCCCCACATCGCCCGCGCAGCGCACGCAGCGATCTCATCAGGAAAAAAGGAGAGGGAGTGGTGCCGGTTAGGTGACTTGAATACCTGACCCCTGCATTACTAATAGCAAAAGATTCCTATGCACACTTTTGCGAAAGATTGCGGAAGCGTTATATTTCACAATCGAAACAGAGCGTTGTAAGACATTTCTTGTTGCGGGCGTTTGCTCACATTTGTGCACAAAAGCCGCATCCGTGCTAACTTGGTGCAGGCGCAAAATACCGCAAGCGGACGAATTTATTTGCTGGAGGAGCGCGCGAATGTCGGGGATCAAGCGCAAACTCACGCAGAAGTATGTCGACGCTGTCGCGCCGGAAGGCAAGCGTTTCATCGTCTGGGACACGGAGATTGCGGCGTTCGGCTCGCGCGTTCTTTCGACGGGCGCGAAAGCCTACATCATCTGCTACCGCATCGGCCAGGGCCGCCTCGCGCGCGAGCGGATGATCACGCTTGGCAAGGCGGGAAGTCTGCGCTGCGAGGCGGGCCGGCGGAAAGCGAAGGACTTCCGGTCCGAGGCCCGGATCGGCCTTGACCTGGAAGCCGAGCGCCGGCGCGACGAGATCGGCATCATGAAAGTCTCTGCACTGATTGAAATGTGGGGCAAGGAAGGGGCGCCGTTCAACCGGCGCACCGGCGCGCCGCGGAAGGCGACCCGGTACAATGACGACATCCGGCTTCTGCGCGTGCATGTGAATCCGATCCTGGGCAAGCTGCCGATCACGAGCGTGAAGAAGCACGAGATCGTCCGGCTGCGCGACGCGATTGCAACAGGCGTTACCGCGATGAAGGTCAAGACGAAGTCGCGCGGCATACAGGAAGTGAAGGGCGGGATCGGCGCTGCGCGGCGGATGATCGCAATGCTGAAGAGTGTCTTCGCCTACGCGATCGATCTCGAACTCCTGGAGAAGAATCCCTGCCACGGGGTTCGCATCCCGCCGGGTGTCCAGCGCGAGCGCTATCTGACCCAGGCCGAAGCGCAGCGCCTTGGCGACGTCCTGTCGGCGTTCGAGACGCGCGGCGACCCGCAGATCGGCCCGCGCAGGATCTACGCGAACCTGGCGCCGGTGAAGGGCAAGAAGGGGCGGTATGTGCTGCTCTGGAATGCGAAGGACTGACCCTTTCGGTGACGGCTCTTGATTGAGCCGTCAGCTCTCTTTCGCGCCTGGCAAGGGCTTCACAGGCCCGTTCGACTTTGGCCGGCGCCCGTTTTCAGAAGCGCATACGCCCGTTTTTTGGTAGTGGTGCGCCCGTTTTTCTGTTAACGAACGGGGATGTACAAGCGACTTCTTGAAGACCCGATTCGCGCCGCGCTGAAAGATACGCGGGTTGTCGCACTTGCCGGGCCTCGACAATCCGGCAAGTCCACGCTGGCGCGGATGATCGGCGGCGCAGGCGCAACCTATCTCAGCCTCGACGAGGATGTTGCCTACCGCGCCGCGCGGGACGATCCGACCGGCTTCATTCGCCGGACATCGGGCCTGACGATCATCGATGAAATCCAGCGGGTCCCTGAGCTCATTCTTGCGATCAAGCTCGTCGTCGATGAAGACCCGAGACCAGGGCGGTTCCTGATAACCGGCTCGGCAGATATCCGCACACTTCCGACCATCCAGGATTCGCTTGCCGGGCGGATCGAGGTCTTCGAACTCTTGCCGCTGTCGCAAGATGAGGTGGCCGGTAACCGGTCCACGTTCCTTGCCTCGGTCTTCGACGGCCGCATTCCGGCTGGTCCGGCCTTGCCACCGAACGAGCTGGCGGGCCGTGTCGCGGCGGGCGGCTTTCCCGAGGCCCTCCTGCGCGGCTCAGGCGCCCGCCGCCGCAATTGGTTTCGCGCCTATATCGACGCGCTCATCGAACAGGACGTGGCAGATATCGCGAGCCTCGACCGGCGCCGGGACATGCCTCGGCTTGTCGCCCTGCTGGCCCAGCATTGCAGCGAGCAGGTCAATCTGACCCAGCTCGGGGCGTCACTCGGCATGGATCGCAAGACGGTCGACCGGCACGTCACGGTGCTTGAGCAGATGTTTCTGGTTCGCCGGGTACAGCCCTGGTTCACGAATGAGCTGAAGCGTCTTGCCAAGGCGCCGAAACTTCACTTTCTCGATTCCGGACTCGCTGCCGCCATGCGCCGGATAGACCCGGAAACGCTTGGGCCTGACCGCATAAGTCTTGGGCCGATCATCGAGACCTTCGTGTTTTCGGAACTGTCGAAGCAGGCAAGCTGGAGCGACGATCCGGTCAGCATCCATCATTACAGGGATCATGATGGCGGAGAGATCGATTTCGTGATCGAGGATTGGCAACGCCGCCTCGTTGCAATCGAAGTCAAATCTGGTGCAACCGTGCGCCCGGAAGCCTTCGCGGCCATGCGCAAACTTTCTGGAGCCGTGGGCAGCAAGCTCGTTCTCGGTATCGTGCTTTACGATGGTCGCCAGACGCTCCAGTATGCTGACAATCTCTGGGCTGTGCCGATTTCCGCGCTCTGGTCTCGGTGAAGTCGTGCCAACAAGAAAGTGGGTGTCACACCCCACTCACTTGGCAGTGAAGCAGGATACCGAAACTCCAAGAAAGGACCGCTGCAAATTGGAGCAAAACCAATGCTCTAGAATGCGGCCCGTTTTGACTTTGCGCCAGCTTGGACTCGGGCCGTGCAGCCCAACAGACGCAGGGGATCGGCTTTGCAACGGCTGCTTACAGCGAACAAACTGCCACGTGTCTCCGCTGGCGCAATGTCTGCTTCCGGTCAAGAATTCACTAGCCAGCCAGAGCGTCAGCTCTCAATTGCTCGATCTTCTCGCGGGATCGTCTTTCGACAAACGTCCTCAGAACCTCCGCCCGCTCGCCAAGCCAGGCAAGCTCTTCGTCCGTAATTGCATAATGCTCTGAATACCGCGCATCGACATAGGCGCGCTTCAGCAGTTCAAACAGCCTCCGGTCCTGCTTGGTTTCACGCGGCCAGACGGCGATCAGATCCGGCGCTATCTGCTCGGCCAAGGAGCGGAGGAATTTGATGCTGTGAGTGGAGGGGGAGTAGTTCGTCTCTACAAGGAGCAGGCAGGTATAGGCTCGTTCCACAGCCTGGTGGAGCGTGAATGCCGCATCCTTGTGAAGGCCTCGCTTTATGCAGAACTCGACAATCTCAAAAGCGCTTCTCACGCCTTCCATGCGCTGCTCAAAGTGTTTCTCTGCGATAGCCAATGCCTCGTCCGCCGTCTGCGGCTGGGGTGTGATGAAGGGTGTGCTCCCTTTGAGGTCGTAAAGCGCAATACCTTCCTTGATGATGTCGGTGAAGAAGTACTGGCCCTGGGAGAGGGCGTTGTTCATCTCGTCCATTGTGTGGACGATGAAATTGACCGGGGTTTTGATCCCTGTGTCCCGAATGATCCGATCCTCGGCGCGGTACCAATAGGTGGCAAAGTCAACGACACTCTGCTGGTTGACCACGATCAGCAGGTCATAGTCGCTGAGGTAGCCCTTGGCGGTATGGGGCTCGTCTACCCAGGTGCCGCGCGCATAGGATCCGAACAGCACGATCTTGAGGATGCGGCCTTCCTTC
>VMTE01000032.1 GCA_013791775.1 Hyphomonas sp. | reverse complement strand
GTCGGAGGAGATGGAGCGGGAAGATCGGGCGTTCGTGGCCAAGAAGCTGGGGCTCAGTGATGCCGAGTTCGACGCCATCATGAACGCCGAACGAAAGACCTTCTGGGACTATCCGTCGTCTGAAAGAAACCTGCCGGGGACGCCGCTCTACACGACGTACATCCGGGCAGCGCATTTGCACTCGGGCGCCTGGTTGCGCCAGAATGTCGCTCGCATCCAGCAGCGCTTTGCCGGACTTCGCGCCCTGCCGCAACGTGCCTGGCACCGGCTGCGTCATGCGCATGTCGATCCGGCCGGCCTGCTGCGCGCGCTAGTCCGCTTTGTCCGCCGTACGCTGACTGATGTCGCCTCGGGCTTGCTGCGCGGCGTCATGAAGTTGACGGTGCCGCTGATACGGCCAGTGGGCAACCTTGTCCGAAAATCCCTGTCGCCGGCGCAGTTCGACCGGTTCAAATCGTTCGCCCGCTGGCTCTATGCCGGCGGACGCATCAGCGACAAACAAAACTGAAACGAAGGGCGGCGCCACGCATGAGCAAAACCGTTTGCATCATATCACTTACGCCGGTCACGGATGAACCGCGCGTGCTGCGCCAGTCGAAGGCGCTGGCCGATGCGGGCTGGACGGTCATTGTCGCCGGGTTCAAGGGGCGACAGGCGCCGCCGCCGCACTGGCGCTACATCGAAGTCGAGCACGTCTACGAAACCCGCCGCTTGACGGAAAACCTGAAGTTCGACTGGAAGCGGCGCCTCTCGCCTGGGTCAGGTCAGTTTGCCGAGGACTATTACTGGGCGCAGGCCGGCTATGACGGGATCTACGAGCATATCGCGACGATCGAGAATGTCCGTTGCGATCTCGCCATTGCGCACGACTATTTCACGGCGCCGATTGCCGCGCGTCTCGCCAAGGTTTCGGGCGGCGTTTACGTTATCGACTGCCACGAATTTTCCTTTGAGCAGTACATGCATGATCCGAAATGGATCAAGCGTGAGCGGTCCTGGGTGCATGCAATGGAGAAACGTTTCCTGCCAGGCGCGTCGGTCGTCACCACGGTTTGCGACGGCATCGCCGATGCGCTGAAAAGCACGTATAAACTTGCCCATCGCCCGACCGTCGTGCGTTCCACCGCTTTTTATCACGACCTTCCGTTCCGCCCCACGGGCGAGAAGATCGAGGTGCTCTATCACGGCATCGTCTCGCCGATGCGCGGCCTCGAACAGACCATCGAAAGCGTGAAGCTTTGGAATCCGGAGTATCATTTTGTCATCCGTGGTCCGGGCCCGGACGACTACATCGCGAGCCTAGCGGCGCTGGCCGAACAGCATGGCGTGACCGGCCGCGTCCGCATCGATCCGCCGGTGGCGTTCAACGAAATGGTACCCCGCGCCAACAGCGCCGATATCGGCTTCTTCATCCAGCCAGACATTTCGCTGCAGAAGCGCTTCACCCTGCCGAACAAGTTCTTCGAATATGTCCAGGCCCGCCTTGCGCTGTGCGTGGGCAATCTCCCGGAGATGGCGCGCCTGGTGAAACAGTATGATCTCGGCGTGCTGGTGCCCGAAATTTCACCTGCCGCCATCGCCGCGCAGATCAACAGCCTCACGCGCGCACGGATCGACAGTTACAAGCAGGCCTCAATGAAGGCGGCGCTGGAGCTCAGCTGGCAAAGCGAAGCCGAAATGATGCTGCGTGCCTATGGAATCGAGCCCGTGGCTGCGAACGTGGACTAGACGCAGGTAACGTAAATGCGCGCAGTTTCAGTCGTTCTAAGAAATGGGGCGCCGCGAGGCGGGAAGCGGATTGAACTCTGGTCTCGGCAATGAACGGCTATTGGCTGGGCAGTTTTTGCCCAACCTCACAAAAAATTTGGCTGTGGGCATTGTGTTTGACCCGGGACTAATCAAGATAATTGGTCGCTGTCCGTACTTCGTGAGCTGAGACAGTGCGGCGAATCCTCTCACCGCCGCATCTGCGGATGCGGCCTTCAAGGGCTGACCCACATGAACCGGTTCAAATTGTTGTATGTAGTGTTGACCGGGGGGGCACTCGTCGCGGCGGGGTTGGTCTTCTACTTTCTTCAGCCCTACACGGTTTCGGTCCGCCTTCAGACCGGCGGCGTCTACACGGCGCGCGATCTGGGGACGTTGTTTGAATCCGCAGGCGGCGACACGGTCTGCCGCGCAGGGTTCGCGAACGGCGCCCAGACGCGCGGAAAGATCTCACAGAAACATCTGGAATTCACATGTGATCCGACGAGTGCCGTAGGCGCTGCGTTCGAGGTATTCGATACCGGCAGGCCCGGTGAGGATCGATACCGGCCTGAAGTGCGCAGCCTGCGCGATGAGGTGGTCGATGTCGCGGCCCTCGCTGTGCTGCGGGACGGCAATTGGGCACCGTTCAATTTTGAAGAGGTCGAGCGCGCGGTCGATCAAAGCCAGATGTACGTACAGGCAGTGGAGGTGATCGATGACAGGCTGCTGACTTTCCCGCACGGCGTTGGCAAGGTCCTTTATGGTGAGCAGACCGTGCTGGACTATGGCGGAAGCCTCCGCAACGGCATCTACTATGACGGCCGGATCTTCGTGTCGCACTTTGATACGCCGACGATGGGAGCTTGGCTCACCTATTGCGACTGGCAGCCCCCGCAGAGTGTCTGCACCAATACCAAGAAGCAGGACTGGCCGTACTGGAATGACGTGTACGGAATGATTGGATGGCGCGGCCATGTCTACCTTTCCGCAGGCGCAGACGGAAGCGGAAAAGGCTCTGGCGTTTGGCGGATTGATCCGGAATCCGGGGAAATGCTCCGGGTGTTTCCGAAAGCAGAAACCTTCCCCGGAGAGTTCTACGGAATGCTGGTCGTGAACGACACGTTGATCGCAGGGCATTATCCGAGCGGCTATCTGGCGGTCATCAGCTCCGACGGCTCCGCGCGCTTTCTGGAGGTGCCGAAGGCTCTCGGCGGTTCGTACGGTATGGCCGAAGGGCAGGTCGAGTATCGGGAGGCTCAATCGCTAAATCTCTATGCCGGTCGCGTTTGGGTCGGCATGTATCCTTGGGGGTTTCTCTGGGAGGGCGACGCATCACTCGAGAACTGGATTCGCCACCGCCTTTTCACCTGGCCGGAAGTCGACTCCGGAGAACCCGCGCCCTTCCACAATGAACTTGACCGGCGCTATGCGGCGATGACGCCAGAGGAGCGCGCCGTCAAGGGGGCCTGGGCGCTTCCTTCTTTTTGGGGGCAGCGCATTCACTCGGTGGCGCTTTCCGGCGACGAGAACGCCGTGCTATACGGCCTCGGCAACATGCCGGGATTGCCTTATGATCCGGAACGCGACGCCAGCTTCGGCACGAAAGAAGATTTCAAAGATTATGGCTCGGTCCGCGGCCTGCGGGCGCCCAACACCCTGATCAAATATATTCCCTGGCCGAAGAACGGTGTCCTCGATCTCGATTTTGCGGTGTCTGGCAATCGGATGACCCTCTCCTTCGAAGGCAAGACACTGGAGACGGTCGAGGCCCATCTGGATGTCTTTGACCTCGCCCGAATGAAGCTTCGCTCCGTCGGCTCAGGGCTGTACGGGCGTTCCGCGTATGAGGTTGAAGCAGTAGACTAGATGGCGCGGCGATGGCCGTGTAAAGACAGCCGCATGGCCACACTCAGAATAACCACCATTGCGGGGGCCCGGCCGCAATTTGTCAAGGCGGCGGCGATGAGCCGGGCCTTTGCGGCCTCGGGGCAATTCGAAGAGCGCCTCGTTCACACCGGGCAGCACTATGACTATCAGATGTCCGAAGCGTTTTTCCGCGAGCTGGACCTGCCGGCCCCGGCGGTAAATCTCGGTATCGCAAACCTGCCGCATGGCGCCATGACCGGGCGGATGATCGAGGGCATCGAGGCAGACCTGATGGCCCGGCGGCCTGACGCGGTGCTTGTGTATGGCGATACCAATTCCACGCTCGCCGGCGCCCTGGCGGCGGCCAAGCTTGCGATCCCGGCTATCCATGTCGAGGCCGGCATGCGGTCTGGCCGCGCGGACGTTCCGGAAGAAATCAACCGGATTGTTGCAGACCATGTCTGCGGTCTGCTTTTATGCTCCAGCGAGGCGGCCCTGCAGCATCTGGCGAAGGAGGGGCTCGCCGCTAAGGCGAGGCTAATCGGGGACCTGATGTACGATGTCACCCTGTTTGCAAGCGGCCGGGTCGAGGCCTCCGGCATCCGGGCGCGCCTCCGGTTGGCGGCAGGCGGTTACAGCTTGCTGACGCTCCACCGCGCCGAGAACTTGGGCGCCCCCGCGCGCCTTGCCCGCCTTGTCGCCTATGCGCGCGAAGCCGGGCAGGGCCAACCCATCATCTTCCCGGTCCATCCGCGTACGGGCGCGTTCCTCAAGGCCGAGAGCATCGCACTGGACGAGATTACGCTGGTCGAGCCGCTAGGCTATTTCGACTTCCACGCCCTGATCGCCGACGCAGCGCAGGTGATGACTGATTCGGGCGGCGTGCAGAAAGAGGCCTACTTTCACGCCCGGCCCTGCATCACCCTGCGCGACGAAACCGAATGGACTGAAACCATCGACGCAGGCTGGAACCGGCTCTGGACACAGCCGGCCTACAGCACGCCGCGCCGTTCCATCCCGGACTATGGCAACGGCCACGCCGCCCGCGAGGCCGTGTCGGCGATTGCAGCCTTTCTGGCGGCGTAGGCCGGAGTCGCGCACGCAGCGGCAGCCCAGCATTGCAAGCTCACCGGTCCGTCTGTAAGCCGGAGGGCGCAGCGGGGCGTTTTCTGGCTCCGGACAGATCGGGATTATCAAATGACAACACAGACTTGGTGGGCGCACGAAACGGCAGTCATTGACGCCGGCGTCGAAATCGGGGATCGCACGAAGATCTGGCACTTTGTCCACCTTCTGGGGCAGACTAGGGTTGGCGCAGATTGCTCGCTTGGCCAGAACGTCATGGTCGGCCCCAAGGTCAGCGTCGGCAATGGTTGCAAGATCCAAAACAATGTCGCGCTGTATGAAGGCGTGATGCTCGAGGATGACGTGTTCTGCGGGCCATCCTGCGTCTTCACGAATGTGCTGACGCCGCGTGCCTTCGTCAGCCGCAAGAGCGAATTCGGCAAGACCCTCGTGCGGCGCGGCGCCACCATCGGCGCCAACGCGACCATCGTGTGCGGCGCGCCAGAAGGCGCCACCGAACTTGGCGAATACTGTTTCATCGCGGCCGGCGCCGTGGTGACGAAGGACGTGCCGGCCTACGCGCTGATGGCGGGCGTTCCCGCCCGGCGGATCGGCTGGGTGTCGAAGGCTGGCGAAGTGCTGGGCGAGGACCTGACCTGCCCGCGTGAGGGCGACAGGTATGTGCTGGAGGATGGCCGGCTGCGGCCCGCCTGATCTGCCATGTGCGGAATTGCCGGGATCATCTCGCTCGACGGCCAGCCGATTGCCGGGCTGAGGCGGCGCCTTCAGGTGCTGGGCGGCCGGTTGGCCCATCGCGGTCCGGACGGCGAAGGCTTCTGGGTCAGCGAAGACGAGACCGCCGGCTTAGCGCACCGGCGCCTTGCGATCATCGACCTGTCCGAAAATGGCGCCCAGCCCATGACCGGCGAGGATGGCTGCGTCCTCGTTCACAATGGCGAGGTCTACAACTACCCGGAACTGCGCCAGCAGCTCGAGCCGCGCTGGTCCTTCCGTTCACGGAGCGATACCGAAACAATTCTCGCCGCGCACAGCGTATTCGGGGATGACGCGGTCAATCATCTGAGGGGGATGTGGGCCTATGCGCTCTGGGATCCCGTGCGCCGACGCCTCAGCGCCAGCCGGGACCGGTTCGGCATCAAGCCCTTCTACTATGCCGTGATCGGGCACGATCTTTATTTCGCCTCGGAAATCAAGGCGCTGTTGCCATTCCTGCCTGAGATCACGATCAATCCGGCCGCGATGGCCGAATACCTCACCTTTCAGTTCACCCTGTCCGGGGACACGCTTCTAAAGGGGGTGCGCCAGCTGCCCTCGGCCCACCGGCTGATTGCCGAGAATGGCCATGTGCGGGAGGAGCGCTACTGGGATGTTCAGTACACGCTTGACCGCGAGCATTCCGCCGCCTGGTTCCAGGAGCAGTTGCGCGGCCTGACCGAAGACTCGATTCGCCTCCACTTGCGGTCGGATGCGCCGGTCGGCGCCTACCTCTCGGGCGGCATCGACTCCTCTCTCGTGTCCCTGCTGGCGTCGCGCCAGTCGGCCGGGCCGCTCGACGTGTTCCACGGCGCATTCAGGAACAAGGCGGGGTTTGACGAGAGTGCTTACGCCCGGGACGCCGCAGAGGCGGCCCATGCCCGGTACCATGAGATCGACATTACCGCCGGAGATTTTCAGAAACACATCTTCGATGTGATCCGCCACCTGGACGAGCCGATCGCCGGGCCGGGCTCATTTCCGCAATACATGACGGCCGGTCTCGCCGCGCAGCACGTCAAGGTCGCCCTCGGCGGCCAGGGCGGGGACGAAATCTTTGGCGGCTATGCCCGCTACACGATCGCCTATTTCGAGCAGTGTATCAAAGCCGCCATTGATGGCACCTACAAGAACGGCAATTACGTGGTGACGATCGAGTCGATCATCCCACAGTTGCCGATGCTGCGCGAGTACAAGCCCCTGATCAAGACCTTCTGGGCCGATGGCATGTTCGAGGATCTGGATGCCCGCTACTTCCGGCTGGTCAACCGCTCGGTGGACATGCGCGATGAAATTCAGTGGGCGGACTTTCCCCTGGCGGATGTCGAGGCGGCGTTTCGCGACACGTTCAATGGACGCAATGTCGGCAAGGAAGCCTATTTCGACAAGATGACGCATTTTGACTTCAAGCACCTCTTGCCGGCGCTGCTGCATGTCGAAGACCGGATGAGTATGGCGCATGGGCTGGAATCGCGTGTGCCGCTGCTCGATCATTCGATTGTCGAATTGGCCGCGACCGTGCCGGCGGATATCAAGTTTTCCGGCGGTCGCACCAAGCAATTGCTCAAGGATGCGTTCACCGATGTCATTCCACCCAGCATTCTGAACCGGCGCGACAAGATGGGCTTCCCGGTGCCGATGTCCGACTGGTTCAGGGGCGAGCTGCGCGACTTTGCGGGCGACCTCTTCGCGGGTGCTTCGGCGGGCGAGCTGCCATACCTGAACCCTGCCGCCGTGCGCGGCGCGTTCTCGGGCGGCGAACCGTTCGGCCGCAAGTGCTGGGGGCTTCTCAGTCTGGAGATTTGGCGCCAGCAGATGCAGGCGGAATCTCGGAACAAATTCCTAGAGTGAACGCGCCGCTTTTGATCAAACCGTATACTGAAAAAATTAGGACTGCTCCAGTCCCCACCGCCCGCATGCGGGCCGGCAAAGTCGAATGCGTCACATGCGATTCCCCCGGTCAGCGGAGGGTGGGCGAGCCTGCGTTACCCCTGTCTTACGGTCGAGCATTTCCAATGGATTCCAGGCCATTGCCCCGATTAGGCTTCGCATTCCTGTCACCCTGCGGGCCTGTACCACGCGGCGGTCTTCCCAAATGGGCTCCAGCTCGCGCACGGCGTCTGCCAGTCCCTTCACCGCGTCACCGAACTGGCCAGTCATCAGTCCACGGAGGAGGATCGCTACGGTCAGGGCTAGGTGGCCGGGCAGGGTGAGGATCAGAAGCGGCATCGGCATGCATTTAAGATAGACCCAGAGCCGGTTGCGCGTGCCATAGCGCACCGCGAACCCGGATACCTTGTCCGACAGTCCGCCCCCCGCATGTGCCACTACCGCGTCCGGCAGGAACACGCACGTTTCCCCTTCCAACCGCAGCCGGAATCCGAGGTCCACATCCTCGCAGAAGCAGAACAAGCGCTCGTCAAAGCCGCCCGCCTGAACAAACGTGTCGCGGTTGTACACGGCGCTCGCGCCGCAGGGCGAAAAGCACGTGCCCTCCGCCGGAAGCTCGGAGAATGGACGGCGATACCCGCCCCGCCAAGGTATGCCGAACAGGAGGTAGTTATCGCCCGCGCCGTCCAGCTTAGTCTCGTCGTGCATCCAGATCTGCGTGCAGGCAAAACTGGTCACACCCGGATGGCGCTGCGCGCCTGCCAGAACCCGCGTCAGCCAGTCCGGCCGCGCGGCGGCGTCCGGGTTCAGCATCGCGAGCCATTTACCCTTCGCGGCAGCGGCCGCCACGTTGTTGCCGCGCGCGAAGCCGTGGTTCTCAGTCTCGCGCATCAGCGTGAACGCAGGCAAGCCGCTGGTGTCAAGCGCGTCAACGGAGCCGTCCGCCGAGGCATTGTCTACAAGGATCACTTCGAATGACCGGTGGGTCTGCGCTTTAAGCGAATCGAGTGCGCCCTGCACGTATTTGCCGCCATTGAAGTTGACGATCAGGACGGAAAAATCAGGTGTATTTGTCAAGCAACTCGGCTCCGGTGCACGCGCTCTTTCCCTTAGGGCGCGGCCCGGTCAGGTGGCAAGGCCTGTCAGTAAGTCATGTTGCTCCACAATGCCATCGCCCCGCAGGTTTCCGGCGCCTGTAGCACGGTCCTCGCGGCGGCCGAGAACTGGTCCGATTCCGAGGCCGCCCAGACGCCGGCGGCGGCGTCATACGTGGTGAAGCCAATCTCGGACAAGCCGCGCGAGATCCGTGTACAGATGAGGCGCGCCGTATCAGTGTCTCCGGTTTCGTTCAGGGTCGTGATCCGGTCGCCCAGTTCGAGGCGGGAGAAGATATAGTCATAGACGCGCAGGTCTTCGCCAACATTAAACGACAAGATGTCGGCCGCGCTGACGCCTTCAAAGTCCGGCGCGCCCGCCGGCCCGCCTGCCGTGTTGGAGGTGAACACGGACGAAATCGGCGGGTCGAGATAGACGACCCATTTACCGATACCTTCCTTCTTCTTCGTGTTCTTGATGTTCCCGGCCGGGGGCAGTTCGGCGCGGATCACCAGGATCGGCTCGGAGGTCCAGGACTTGATTGCAAAAGCGCCTGTGGACTCTTCGGTGATTGATTGGCCGAACAGGGAGTTCGACTGCGTGTTGAGGAAAGTTGAAGCCTGCAGCATCGCCGGCGCGTTGAAGAAGGTCACCAGCGCCGAGGTCGGCGCGATCAGGTTTGCCGCCGTCTGCAGCGCGTTCATCACGTTGGCGCCGGCGGAGGAGGAGCGCTCATCGGACAGCTGCATCCGGAACTTGCCTTCGATGGTCGTGTTCGGGCTCACCTTGAAGTAAGGCGTGGCATAGACCGAAATGCTTTCGTTCGTGGCCCAGGCTTCGCCTTTGGCATTGTCCGACCGGAAGGTCGACGAGAACAGTGCCTTGGTGGTCTTGATATCCGGATTTGAAATGTCGAAATCGGCGATCAACGTACGCGTCACATTGCGCGAGCCCAGCATCGTGCGCTGCAACCAGCCGCGGCTCTCTCGCTCATAGTCGCGTGTTTCCTTTTTCGATTTCCGCCCGTCGCCGGCCACACCCGCCACGTCATAGCTGTCGGGGTCCAGCGTCACGATCTGGATCCGCGTGTAGCGATCCTGCAGCGACGGGCCCATGCCGGAGACGAGCACGTCCTGTTCGATGGCGACGTCGATATAGGGCAGGTAGTCCTGGACCGGTTTTCCGGAGCGCGACGCTTCCCGGAAGCTGGTGCGGGATGCCGCTATCTCGGGGGCGCCCGCGCCGGTGGGCGGCAGGCTTTCGTAATAATCCTCGAGATCGTCCGGATAAGCGCCGGCGCCCCGGTCCATCTCGATCGGATACACTTCTTTGGTCGGTGGCGGCGCCGGAGCGGGCTCGGGAGAAGGCGCAGGTGGTGGAGGCGGCGAAGCCGTCGGCGCTTCCGGCGTTGAGGCGCAAGCAGCCATGGCGAGGACGGCTGCGCCTGACAGCAATCTCGCAGCGAGTTTGAAGGTTTGCATCTTTTGTCTCCCCACCTGCTTCTCGCAGGTGACAAAAGGTTAACAGTCTCGTCCCGGACAAGCGAGCAGAGATTCGCACACCCCGCCATCAGGAATGCCCCGGACTTGGCCCAGGTTTGTGAGCAGGGCTATCGGGAATGTTTACATACCGCGCCTTTACGGCCCAGCCATTGCAAGGCAGAAGTCGCCTTGCAGTCCACCGCTGCGATCCCATATTCTCACCGTGAGCAAAAGTGCTCATGCCTAACACCGGAGTGTGCCTCCCTTGTTGCTCACGATGCTGAAGGCCAAACTTCATTCGGCCACCGTCACCCAGTGCGACCTTCACTATGAAGGCTCGGTTTCCATCGACCAGGACCTGCTCGACGCGTCCGGCATCCTGCCGCACGAGAAGGTGGATATCTGGAACGTCACCAACGGCGCGCGGATCCACACCTACGCGCTTGAAGCGCCGCGCGGCTCGCGCACCATCGGCGTGAACGGCGCGGCCGCCCGCCATTTCGCGGTGGGCGACAAGGTGATTATCGCAGCCTTCTGCGGTGTCGATGCTGCCGAAGCGCGCCAGCATGCACCGACCGTCGTCCTCCTCGGCGACGACAACACGGTCAAACTCCCCTCCTGAATGCAAGTCTACGCCGTAAGACACCGCGCGCTTTGGCGCGCGCGCCTGGCGTCGTCGGTGCACTTTGAGAACGAGCGGGAACGCGCCAGCACCCCGCATGGGCCTGGCTGAGCGATCCCGCGGGGCAGGCGGCTCAGGGGCGCGCGCCCTCAACATAGGGCGTCAGGATCAGGTCGCGGGTGACGAGGACGTTGACCGCCGCGCCCGGCGCGACGCGGATCGTCGGCTGGACCGAAAGGTTTTGATCGACAATCCGGTCACCGGACCGGGAGACGCTGTCGGCGAAGCCGCGCCGGACGGCTCGCTCGAAGTCGTTTTCTTCCGGTTCGCCGATCCCGGCGCCGACAGCGAGGACGGTGGCAAGTCCGGCGGCGGCGAAGACACGGTTCCAATGATGGTCGGTGCGCCCGGCGAGGCCTGACGCGCCGGCCGCGTCAACGCCCGGTTCGGCGATCCGCAGCGATGCGCCGTTGGGAAACAGGATCCGCTCCCAGATAACGAGGGCGCGGTCCTGGCCGAAGGATATCTCGGACTGGTAGCGGCCAAGCAGGCGGGCGCCTTGCGGGATCAGCAGCCATGTTCCGGTCACGGTGTCGTAGACGGGTTGCGTGACCTGGGCGACGAGGGGCCCCGGCAAGTCAGAATTTATGCCGGTGACAAGTGAGGCCGCCACCATCGTACCGGCCATGACCTGATAGGGCGAAGCGGGCGTTTCAAGGTCGTAAGGGTTGTAGATCGCGCCGTCAGGTTCGGCGGACGCAAACGCGATCTTGCGGTCCTGGAGGTTTGCATCCCCTGCGGACGACGCCGGAGACGGGGCAGGGTAGGCTCTCGAGGCGAGGGCGAGCAGCTCTGATCGGGCATCTGTTGGTGTGGCCGGCGCCGATGAGGGCGCAGCGCCGCCGGCCGGCGCGGCAAGATCAAAGAACAGGCCCGCCTTGGCCGCCGTGTCGGCCAGTTTGGCATCGGAGAGGCGTTTTGCCCGGACCGCTTCATCCGCATCAGACGGCCGAAAATCACCTGGCGCCGCGACATCCCAATCGGGCTCAAGTCCATACGCACGCTCCTCTGCAACAATCGTGGCGCCGAGGTCGCCCGATAGCGGCGCGCCGAGCCGGGGGACGCCTGCGTCCTCGTAGGAGACCGGCAGGCGGGCAAGTCCTTCCGGCGTGCGCCGGCTGGCCGTGTTGAAGGTTTCGGACGGCGCGGCGCCCTCGGAAGCTTTCGGCGGATGAAGCGCCACCGAGAATGCGGCGAACAGGCCGAGCACGCCGGCGGCGCCGCCGGCCAGGAGCACCTTGCGGTTGATCCGGGCGACAGGCTTCACCTTGCCCCGCAGCTTCAGGGCAGCGCTACGGGCGGGAAAGGGTTCGGGCGCGCTCATGATCCGTCCTCGGACAAGGCCGGCCGGGGACGCGGGCTCTTTTTGCGCCGGATCTGCACGGCAGTTTGCGGTTTCTGGCCAAGTCGCAGTTCGGCTTCAGCAAAGAGGTAGTCGACGATGTAATAGCTGCCTTTGACGCGGTAATTGACCAGCCGCGCTTCGCCGCGGGGACCGAGCACGAACAGCGGCGGCGCGTCGGTTGCAGACAGGCCGTCCGGCATCTGGATGAACACGTGCCGGCCATCATCAAACACTCTTACCGGGCGCCAGGCTGGTCTTGCGCCTTCGATCTGATAGTCGAAGTTCAGGTCCTCCAGGCGCATGTCCGGGGCAACGGTTGCCGATTCCGCAATCTGCGCGCGGGCATTGCGCGCGTTGAGGTCTGACAGCGCATCGGCGGGATAGTGCCAGGACAGCGCGGCCATGTAGCTCGTCTCGAGGCTCGTGAGTTCGAGGTGATAGGTGCGCCGGTCCGTCGCGATCATCAGGTTTGTCGTGAGACCCGGTGCAACCGGTTTGACGAGCACATGGGCGCGTGCGGCGGGGCCTGAGCCGGACTGGGTGTCGCCGACCACCCAGCGCACCGTATCGCCGGCTGACACGGAGACAAGCCGCTCGCCGGGCTGGAGCGCGATGTCCGAGACCTGGCTGGGGCTCGTATAGAGCTGGTAGAGCGCGCCCTCTGTATAAGGATAAATCTGGACAGCGTTGACGTACCCATCAGGAGTGGGCTCAACGCGCGCGGCGCGCGTGCCTTGCGAGATGGCACTGACCGGCGAGACCGGCTTTGCAGACGGGGTCGAGGGTGTCAGCGGTTTCAGCTGCCCGGGCAAAGGCAGCGGCACAGGGGTTTCGACGACTTCGACCGCGCGCGGCGCCGTGTCAGCGATCTGCTCGGCGGCGAAGTAATCCTGCTGATCAATGCTCACGGGCACGCCAGACGGAACACTGGCGCATGCCGTAGCAAGCAGGAGCGCGCAGGAAGGAAGGTACAAGCGGGTCATGGTCTGTCTCCTGTGACGAGATCTTCGCTCCAGTTGAGGCTAAGGATGTAGATGCCAAGCGGATTTGCACGCAGCGTCTCTGCGTCACGCGGCGTATCCTGAACCAGGGTAAAATGTCCGGTGAACCGGCGGGCATCAGTGAGCGCGCCGTTCTCATAGGTCTTCTCCAGCCAGCGGGCCTCGAAGGACGTGTCTGTGGCCCGAACGACCGAGATGACGTCAACGGACCGCGATCTGCGGCCGATGTCTGCGAACGGATCCTCGTCGCGGGCATACTGGTTGAGTGTGAGCGCCGCCTTGTCGGTCACCATGTCATAGGCTTTCAGCCAGTTCTGCCGGACGACGACCGGGTCAATCGACAGAGAGCGGACATTCTCGACAAAGCCGGCAATCTGGTGCGCGATCTGGGCATCGGACGGCTCGAACGCGGCAAGCGCCGGCGCAACTGCCCGAACGGCGCCGTCTGCGCCGATTTCGACGACGTAGGGGGTTACAGCCGACTGGAGGCTTCGCCAGACAAGCGCGCCGGATGTAAGAAGCAAAGCGGCCAGAAGGGCGAGCGCCATCAGGCGCCAGTTGCGTGCCTGCACCCTTGCTGATCCGATCCGCTCGTCCCAGACTTGCCCGGCCTTTTGGTAGGGCGTTTCGGGCAAGGGGCTTTCGCCGTAGTGAGAGGCTGCGCGCCGGAAGTCCATGAACCTAGTCCTCGGATTGTTTGAGATCGGGCGCGGCGCCGGGCATGGCCCGGTCGCCGTCGCGAAGGGTGTGCGCTGCCAGGGTATCGGCCTGGCTGAGCCGCTGACGGGCGCTCAACTGACGCGCCCAGGCTGGCCGCGTGTCCGGCGCGGCGTCGCCCGGTTCTGCGCCCTTGCCGCCGGACGCCGTGAAGGCTGCGCGGCTTCCGCTTGTCCAGGCAGATCTGAGCCCGCCAAGCGGGCGAGCGGCCGCTCGCCCGATCGCGCCGGCGCCTGCGGCGGCTGTGCCGGCGAGCCCGGCCGCAGCGCCGCGCCAGCCGCCCGCGCCCGAGCGCAACTGTCCGAGATCGTAGGCGGTGCGGGCCGCCCCGGCGAGGGAGGTGCCCGCCTTGACCCCGGCCGATACGCCGCGCGCCGCGGCGAGGCCGCCTGCGCCGGCGAGCACCGTTCCGGCCGCAACCGCAGCGGCGGCGCCGGCGGCAGAGCCGGCGCCAAGTTGCGGCGCGCCGGTGACGAGGCCCGATGCGATCCCCGGTCCAAACACGCCCATCCATAGAAAGACGGTTGCGGCGAGCACGGTGCCCATGACCTGAGCCAGCGAGGTGTCGTCTTCGCCGGCGAAGGCCTCTGTTACTGTCGAAAACAGCGTCGAGCCGATGCCGATGATGATGGCGAGCACCATCAGCTTGATGCCGGACGTAATGACATTTCCGAGCACGCGTTCAGCGAGAAACGCGGTCTTGTTCCACAAGGCAAAGGGCACCAGCACAAACCCGGCAAGCGTCGTCAGCTTGAACTCGAGGATCGCGATAAAAAGTTGAACGGCGAGAATGAAAAAGGCGGCAAGGATGATGGCCCAGGCGATCAGCAGGACCGAAATCAGGATGAAATTCTGGAAAAAGGCAATCGGACCAAGCAGCCCGCCGGCTTCGTCCAGCAAGGGGAGCGCGGCGGTGTATCCGACCCCGGCAATATATCCCGGGCGCATCAGGTCGTCCGGAGTAAGGGTTGCAGATCCCGCCTTGATACCGAGAGCGGCAAAGCTCTCGAACAGGATCCCTGACAGGAGCTGGAAGTTGCCGATGAGGTAAGCGAAGAAGCCGACATAAAGCACTTTGCGGATGAGGGCGGCAATCACATCGGCGTGTTCAGAGAGTGCCCAGAAGAGCCCGGCCAGCGTGATGTCGATCACGATGAGCGTGGTGGTGAGGTAGGCGACATCACCCGCAAGCAGCCCGAATCCTGAATCGATGTAGACGATGAAGGTTTCCAGGAACCGGTCGATGACGTCCATTTCTTCCATGGCTTCAGTTCCCGAGGAAAGATTTCAGCCTGGCGCGGCCCCGTTCAGCTTCGGCAAGCGTGCGCGCTGTCTCGAGAGCCTGCGCCCGCGCGTCGGCGCCCAGAATGGCTTCCATCTGCATGAGCTGCTGGGCGGTCAGCGCGGTCATCTGGTTGCCCGCCTGCAGAGCCTGGAGATTGCCGGCGGCCGACTGGCTTTCGGCAACGAGGCCTGCCAACGCGTCGGCGTCGGCGGCGCTGTCGGCGCGCGTGGCCGCCTCGACCAGAAGCATCTGCTTGTGCGCCGCCCGGGACGCCTCCCAGCGCGCGCGGGCATCTGCCAGAAGGACGGAGGCTGAGGGCGGCGTCTCGCCATAGCTTTCCGGATAGGCCGCATCAAAGCCCTGCCGGATGGCCTCGGCGCTCGCCAGCGTTCCGTCGGCTTCCCGGATCAGGGCTTCGATCCGGGCGATCCGCTCACGGAGGAGTGCGCCGGCGACGTTGACGGGCAGTGTTTCGAGGTCGCGCGCCATTTTTTCGATCATGTCGATCTCGTGCGTGAGCTGCTGGATCTGGTTTTCGAGCTCCTGCAGGGCGCGGACTGCCTGGAGGATATTCTGGGCATGATTGGCCGGGTCGTAGACGGCGACCTGCGCGGCAGCCGGCCGCGGGAACGCAAGATCAGGCAGAGAAACAAGGACGGGCGAGAGCAGGACAGTGAGGCAGATTTCAAGGTATTTCATGGGCTTGTTCCTTCTCGGCGGGTGAAGCTTGGGGCGAGGGCGCAGCAGCGGGCTGCCAGTCGGACAAGAGATCGGCGGCCCAGCCGAGATCGAGGCTGCGGAGAAACGCGTCGGCAAACCCTCGTGCGTCCGCGCGGGTGACCGCATCATCGACCCGGGCCTGCATTTCGGGCGATCCCGCCGCGCAGAACGACAGTCCGACGGCGCCGAGGCCCAGTTCGAAGAGGCGACAGCCGAGCGGCGAGGTGTAGTAATAATCGCGCTTCGCCAGCGCCTGCGAGATCAGCGTGATCTGGCGGTCATTCAGGCCAAATCGCCGGTATGTAGACGCCTGTACGGGCTCGCCCGCGCGCTCATTGGCGAGGAAGATGCGGACCGGGCAGGCATCGATCACGGCGGGCGCGATGGCGGCGCGCTCGATGTCGGCGAGTGTCTGGGTTGCGAAGACAACGGCGACGTTCTTCTTGCGCAATGTCTTCAGCCAGTCTCGCAGGCGCGGCGCAAAGACGGGATGATCAAGGTAGAGCCAGGCTTCATCCAGGAGGAGGAGGGTCGGGCGCCCGTCGAAGCGCGCCTCCAGGCGATGGAAAATGTAAGTCAGTACCGGCGCGGCGGCGGCCGGGGACTGCATCAGCGCCTCCATTTCGAAACAGGCGAGGCTTGATAGCTCCAGCGCGTCGGTGTCGCCGTCGAGCAGGCGGCCATAGGGCCCTTCGAGCGTGAACGGCATCAGCGCTGATTTCAGGCGGGGGCTCTGGAGGAGGAGACAGAGACCGGTGAGCGTGCGTTCGCGGGCCGGCGCGGTTGCAAGGGCCTGTACCGCGTCCCAAAGGGCTGCTTTCAGATCTGGGTCCGGGCTGAGACCTTCGCCGGCGCAAAGGCCGGCGAGCCAGTCGGCTGCAAACGTTGCGCCTTGCGGCGTATCTATGTCGCGAAGCGGTTGGAGCGCCGGAACGCCGGCGGCGCCGAGCGAAACATGAAGCCCGTCCATGGCGAGGATGGCCGCCCGCGCCGACCGGCCCTTGTCGAAGACGAACACCTGGGCGCCAGCATAACGGGTCCATTGCAGGGCGAGGAGGCAGAGGAGGACAGATTTTCCCGAACCGGTCGGGCCAACCACGAGCGTATGGCCAACATCTGCGACATGCAGGTTGAGGCGGAAGGGGGTGGTGCCATCGGTGCGCGCTTCAATCAGAGCCGCGCCGCCCAGATGATTGTTCCAGGCTTCCCCTGCCCAGACCGCCGACAACGGAACCATGTGTGCAAGGTTGAGTGTCGAAATGACGGGTCGGCGCACATTGGCATAGGCGTGGCCGGGCAGGCTGCCGAGCCAGGCTTCGGCCGCGTTCAGGGTTTCGCGGATGAGGGTGAACCCGCGCGCGTTAAGCACGTGCTCAGCGGCCCTGAGCTGCGCCTGCGCGCGCGATAGGTCGGGATCGCACACCGTCAGCGTTGTCGTCACATAGCCATAGGCAACAAGATCGCTGCCGAGTTCCTGAAGCGCGGCGTCCGCATCGGTTGCCTTGTTGGTGGCATCACTGTCGAGGAGCAGGCTTTCTTCCTGGAACAATGTCTCGCGCAGGACCGCGCCGACCGATTTGCGTTTGGCAAACCAGTGCCGGCGCTTGCGCGTCAGGAGGCGGGTGGCTTCAGTCTTGTCGAGCGCGATGAACCGCGTGACCCAGCGATAGGCAAATCCCTGGCGGTTGAGTTCATCGAGGAGGCCCGGCAGCGTGGAGCCTGGAAAGCCGAGAACGGTGAGGGTCTTGAGATAGGCGTCACCGAGCATCGGTTCGAGGCCGCCCGTGAAGGGGGCATCGGCAAGCACCGCGTCCAGAAAGACCGGAAGTTCGGGCACGGTGACGGGATGGCGCCGGGTCGAGACGCACGCGTGCAGGTAAGTCAGCGTTTCGTCGTCGGACAGAGGGGCGATTTCGGCCAGTGTGCCGGAGAGGAGATCGAAGACCTGGCCGGCCTGCGTCTCGAACTGTTCGAGAGCCTGGTGCCACCCGGCGCCTTGAGGCCGCGCGGGGCGTTCAATGAGGGCCTGTTCGGCCCGGCCCAGAGTATCTTCTGGCGGCAGCCAGAGCAGGGTCAGGTAATAATCGCTTTCGAACCGGTCTGCGTCGCCCCGGGCCGCCGCGCTGCGCTCCTGGTCCACAAGCCAGGCCGCGGCATTGGAAAAGCGGTCTTCGCTGTAGTCGCTGGCCGCGCGCCGAACGGCTTCAAAAAAGAGGACCCATCCCGATCCGAACCGGCGCAGAACGTTGTTGACCTTGGCCGACACCGCGACGAGCTCGTCCGGCGTCGAGCTTTCAAGGTCAGGGCCGCGGTAGCGAAAGCCTGTCTGGAAGCTACCGTCCTTGTTGAGAACGACGCCCGGCGCAACGAGGCAGGCCCAGGGCAGGTAGTCTGCCAGGAGGCGGGGTTTGCTGGCGTATTCGGTCAGGTTCAGCATGCGAGGTGTTCGCGTTGGCGGGAGGCGCGAAGCGCTACCGCCAGAAAATCGGGATCGAGACGGGCGAGGAACACGGCCGCCGAGTGCAATGCGACCCAGGTGACAAGACCCGGGATCCAGAGGCGCAGGCCGAGCGCGATCACAGCGGCGAGCGTGCCGATCGTGATGGCAGCGGCGCGGGGCGCGCCGGCCATCAGGATCGGCTCGGCAAGCGCGCGGTGGAGCGGGATTTCGTAGCCTGCCGTCATGGGGCGAGCGCGCCTCCGCCGAACGAGAAGAAGGTGAGGAAGAAGGATGTGGCGGCAAAGGCGATCGACAGTCCAAAGACGATCTGGATGAGCTTTCGGAATCCGCCGGAGGTTTCTCCGAACGCCAGCGTCAGGCCCGTCAGTGTAATGATGATCACGGCGACAATGCGTGCGACGGGGCCTTCGATAGATTGAAGGATCTGGTCGAGCGGTTCCTCCCAGGGCATTCCGGAGCCGGCGGCATGCGCGGCCGGCGCCAGAAGCGCGGCGGTTGCAATCGCCGCTGCGTATTGGAAGCTTCGGTTCAGGACATGGCGTGCCTGGAAAAGCATGGGCGGATCTCCTCAGGAAATGGCGGCAAGGTTGGGGGCGGTCAGGGGCTGGGTCCGGTAGCCGTTTTCGTCAAAGCCGGTGACGCGAAGGGCTTCCTCGACGCGCCGCTCGCCCGAGCGACGCGAGAGGAAGACGATGATGTCGATGGCTTCGCCGATCAGGCTGAAGGGCAGGGTGGCGGTCGCTTCGGCGACCAGGTTTTCGAGGCGCGAAAAGACGCCCGAAGCAGAATTGGCATGCAAGGTTGTCAGGCCGCCTGGATGGCCCGTGTTCCAGGCCTTGAGAAGGTCGAGGGCTTCACCGCCGCGCACTTCGCCGACGACGATCCGGTCCGGCCGCAGGCGCAGGGTCGACCGGACGAGGTCGCGCAGGGTCACCGCCGAACGATAGGTGCGAAGTTGCGTGACGTCCGGCGCCCGGCAGCGAAGTTCGCGTGTATCTTCGAGAATGACGATCCTGTCCCCGGCAAGCGCAGGCTCGGCCAGCAGGGCGTTCGCGAAGGTTGTCTTGCCGGACGATGTGCCGCCGGCGATCACGATGTTTTGGCGCGCCTGAAGGGCTTGGCGCAGGGCGAGCGCGGTCGCCGGTGCGAGCGCGCCGGAGCGGACATAGTCGTCAAGACCGAACGGAGTTGCAGCCGGCTTGCGGATGGAAAAGCAGGGCGCTTCGGAAACGGGCGGCAGGATCCCTTCAAACCGTTCGCCCGTGCCCGGCATTTCCGCCGAGACGATCGGGGTGTTACGGTCGCAGGGCTCGCCCGCCGCGGACGCGACGAGCCGGATAATGCGGTCGCGCTCCGGCGCCTCGAGGCGCTCGTCCGCCTGCATCAGCCCTAAGCCGGCCCGTTCGATCCAGACCGAGCCGTCCGGGTTGGCGAGGATCTCGAGGGTATCGGAAGAGTCGAGCGCGCGCCGGACGGGTCCTTTGAGCGCAGATTGGAGCATCGCCTGCTGGCGCGCATTTGTTTCTGCACAGATCGAATGGCAGGTCATCGCAGGCGAGGTCCCTTGTATTGCCGGGCCAGTCTCTCGCTCACGCGGGCGCCAGCATAGCTGGAGCGGCGGGGATCAGAAGGGAAGTTCGGGACATTGCGGGAAGCGGCGGGAAGGCCTGGGGCTGTGCCAATGGCCCAAGTGCACCTGGGCGGCGCACATGGGGCATTCGGAAACGCTTGCTCTTTCAGAGTTTCGGATCGCCAGATATCAAGCCTTGCGGGCAATCGCTGACAGGCAATGAAATGCAAGGCTGGCCGGCCGGGCCAAGGTCGCTCTTGCGCAGGTCATTCTCACCGCGGAGGCGGTCTGCAGCCTCATTGCCGGAACTCAGGAGGCAAGTTTTGCTGAGGCAGCAATTGTACCTGAAAGGTAATCTCGCAACTGATGGGTACGCTCCAGCGTATCCTGCGGACCTCGGCGCCATTGTGGCCGGCGAGAGTGTGCATCACGGCAATGTCGCGAAGCCTGAGGGTAGGCGCGAGGCTCTACTGGGCCCAGGCGCAGAAGTCCCCGCCGTTGGTCGGCTCGCCGAAGACAAATGGCGCCGCGAATCCGCTGGCACGAAGAGCGCCTTGGCTGGTCATGTTAAAGCGGCGCGCCGAAAATGGTTTCGGTATTCGGGGACACGCCGCGACCAAAAAGAATGCTGGATCAAAGGCTGATGCAGGCAATCAGCCCATTGATCCAGAGAAGAAACGGGCTTGGCCGGGAGTAAAGGTGCACTGTCGACGCTCTGCGCCACGCAGGTCACAATCTTCTTTACCGACCATAGTGTTCAGATCTCCAGGATCTGCCGGGCGAGCGGGACTGCCAGATCCAAGCGCATCAGTTCGAAACGGAATCGAGAAACGAACCGAGGTCGAGCACAATTTCGCCGGCGAGGATTTCGATCCGACGTCGGAGTGGTATAGCCTGCGTGTCAAGCTGTTCGGGCTTCAATCGGAAGTGCACCGTCACTTCGCTCAGACTGAGCTTGTGGACAATTGAGACGGCGGCGTCCCTGTCTTCAAGATCGATGGTGACCTTGTCGACCTGCCAGAGATGTTGACGCATTTCTCCCTCCAGTGGATTCCACCGGAGGTAAACGTGAGTCCGTGCCGTGCGTTGAGGGGCCTCAACTCCAGATGAACGGATTGGACCTGTCGGCAACGCGCTTCATGAGCGCCTCGAGCTCGGCGCCGGCACGGGCATCATCAGTGGGTGAGCGCAGCGGATTCGGGCCGGGTCTTTGCTGCAGCCAAGCGTAGATGAATTCCACAAGGAGATCTGCCTGGAACGCAGCGCCTGCATCGAGGCGGTCAAGCTTTTTCTCAAGGCGCTTGATTTGCTGGACCAGGACCGCTTCCGGTCTTTCGATGGGTGGCAGAAACAGAAGTGTGAGCGCTTCGTCGACGATGGCGCCCTTGCGGGCGCTCTGTTCGGTGCGCAGCCGCTGGAGTTTTTTCGCGTTGGCGTCAGAGATTTCGACGACAATCCTCGTTTTGCCTGTCATGTCTAACGCTCCCTCTCTTCGCCAAACTGAACGTAGTAACGGGCGATCTGGTCGCGCACACCGGAGCGCGGTCTTGGCTCCTGTCCGGTGTCCGTGCCGGCGGCGGGCTCATCATCAGAGCCGGGATCCACCCGCTGCGGTTCCACTTCCTGCAAACGCTCCAGGCCGCTTTCGCTTTGCGCGGGTTCCGCCGTGCCGGTGACCGCCGACCGGGTGAGCAGCGCCGCTTCGTCTGCTTCGGGAATGGCGAGGCCGCCGGCGCGCGGTTTGAAGTTGGCGTCAGAATAATAGGTCAGCTTCTTCGCCTGGACCGGCGGTGTACTGGCGAGCATGACAAGAGCGTCGGTCGCCGGCATCTGCATGACTTCACCCGGCGTCATGAGCGGGCGCTGCGTCTCCTGCTGGGAGACCATGACATGGCTGAGCCAGGGCGCGAGCCTGTGGCCGGCATAGTTGCGTTGATGACGTTGTTCGGTCTTGGTGCCGAGCATGTCGGAAATCCGGCGCGCGGTGCGTTCGTCATTGGTCGCGAACGCCACCTTCACATGGCAATTGTCGAGGATCGCATTCTTGTCTCCATAGGCTTTCTCGACCTGGTTGAGCGACTGGGCGATCAGGAACGCCCGGACCTGGTAGCCAGCCATGAACGCGAGCGCGGTCTCGAAAAAGTCGAGACGCCCGAGCGCGGGAAATTCATCAAGCATCAGGAGCGTTTGTCGGGGCGCGGCGCCAGCCGCCGGCAGGTCTTCGCAAAGCCGGCGCGCGATCTGGTTCAGCACGAGGCGCATCAGCGGTTTTGTTCTCGAAAGATCAGACGGCGGAACAATGAGGTAAAGCGAAGCCGGCGCCGCGCCTGGAAGTAAGTCGTCCAGGCGCCAGTCCGAAGCCGACGTCGCGCGCTGGATGACCGGATCACGGTAGAGTCCGAGAAAGCTGATGGCAGTCGAAATGACGGAGGATTTCTCGTTCACGGACTTGTTCATCAACTCGCGCGCGACTTCTGCGACGACCGGGTGGGTTAGGGGCGCGTCCGGCGTACCGAGATGGTTTGCGGTCATCATGTCTTCCAGCGTGTCGTCGATCGGCCGCGACGGGTCGGAAAGCAGTGAGGCAACGCCGGCCAAGGTCTTGTCAGGGCCGGTATAGAGCACGTGGAGGATCGTTCCGACGAGCAGGGAATGAGCAGTCTTGTCCCAATGGCTGCGCCGTTCGAGGGCGCCTTCCGGATCAACGAGAATGTCAGCTATATTCTGGACGTCGCGCACTTCGCGGGTTCCAAGGCGCACTTCGAGCAGAGGGTTGAACCGGTCACTGGTGAGGCTCGTCGGATCAAACCGGATGCATTTTGAAAAGGTCGAGCGCCATTTCGACGTGAGGTGCCAGTTTTCGCCCTTGATGTCATGGACGATGGTGTTGCCGGTCCAGGACAGGAGCGTCGGGACCACGAGGCCGACACCTTTGCCGGACCGGGTCGGCGCAAATGCAATGACATGTTCGGTTCCGGAATGGCGCAGGTACTGGCGGCCAACGCGCCCGAGCAGAACGCCGTCGTCTGACATGAGACCTGCCTGTCGCACATCTTGCAGGTTTGCCCAGCGCGCAGATCCATAGGTCGTGGAGGCTTTGTCCTGCCGGGCGCGGTGAATTGAGGCGAGAACAGCCATCATGATCCCGGCCATGCCGCCCAGTGAGGCGATCACCCCGCCGCGCGCAAAGACGTCGGGAGCGTAGGCATCGTAGACATACCACCATTGGAAAAACCGCCACGGCAGGTAGACCGGGTATTCTCCGGCCAGGATCCAGGCGCGGCCGAGCCGCGGCTGGAAGCCGAGAGCTTCTGCCGTCCATTGTGTGGCAGCCCAGGTCGAAAGCAGGATGAGCGCGAGTGTCAGAAGAAACTGACCGAACAGGAATTTGGTGGGTGTCATGGAATTCACTCCTCTCGTGGAGAGGCCGATTTTATTCGGGCGAAGCGCTTTCATAAGTTGGAAAGCCGGGGCTTTTCGGGAAGGTCTGGGACCATGCGGCGCTGTAAGAATTGCCAACGCGCTTCAGCAAGAGGAATGGGGGGCGCGTTTGCCTCTGGCGAGACTTATCTCTCGATGCCGCGTCCACGTACAGGGCCAATGCCGCGGAGCAGAGGGCTACGCTCGACGACAACCTCCTGACCTTGGAAGGGAGATATGTCATCAGTCGGCGGAATAAGTGTGAATCGCCCTTCGCCAACAATCAGCGCAAATCGGCCCTGGGCGGTATTGATGTCTTTTGCATAGACGCCCCGGAAAACTTCGCGGTTGTCGAGCTCTACATACCGCTTGCCGAGACGGCTGGCCTCGGCGGCGGCGACGGCGTTGATCTCGGCCGCCTGGAGTTCCTCGCGGCTCAACGGGTCAAGACGCTCGTTTTGAAGGAATTTCTGTCTCGCCTGCCAGGCGGCCCGTACGTCCGCGCCAAAGCCAGATGAGAGCGGACTGACAGTTTCCTCGCTCAACTGGTCAAGCCAGGTGAAGGCGCGCCGCCGCGTCAGATCGTCGATCGACAGCCACGAATTTACAGAAAGGCTTGGAAAGATCATCGACGGGTCAGCGAAACGGCTGTTGTCGTCGATGTGCCTCGATTTGGGTAGCTCCTGACGCATGGCCGGCACATAGGCTGAGATAACTGCGCCCGGGTCCGGCAATCCAGGCACGTCGTGTTCCGGCACATGAAGCATCCATGTCCGGCCATCGAGGCCTTCCACCGCGATCATGGGGCCTTTGTCTCGGGCGCTTGGCTCAATGATGGCGCCAAGGCGTCCGGTAATCCACCCGCCAACGGAATCGGCGGGTGGTTCAGCCAGCGTGTTCAAAACCATCCGATTGCCAAGATCGTGAGCCACCGCATTCAATAGAGCCGTTCGCAGGCCGATTGATTTGAGGGTGTCGGTCCATCCTTCGGTAAAGCGCCATTCCCGATCATGTACATGTTCTGCGAGGCCTAGTGTTTGCAGGTGACGCAGCCGGCGCAGGTTTGCGATCCAGACGGACTGGCCAGAGCTGTCTTCAGCGGCGTCGAGCGTGTATTGGCCATCACGCGCCGCCCGGCTGAGGTTCCGGTCGATCGACGTAAAACGTTCGGCCAGGGCTTCGTGGTGCCGGCTGGCCGACAACTCCCGCCAGGTCCGGTTGCCGAGATCCTGCGTGACGAGGTCTTCCGCCCGGTAGCGAAGCCCGCGTGTGAGGTATTTCCGGGCGATGATGATTTCGCCGTCGCGGTCGTTGCCGCCGCGGATGACGATGTGCACGTGGGGTTGCCCGGTATTGTAATGACAAGCTGCGGTCCAATCGACGCGGGTGCCGAGATCGCGTTCGACCTGGTTCATGAGACGGCGCGTGAACGCGGTGAGGTCTTCCATCCGGCCAGCATCTTCTGGTGAAACGACGATCCGGAATTGGTGGTCGTCTGCTCGCGAGCGGTCGTTGAAGTCTCGGGAAGATATGTCCGGATTGTCTCGGTCGAAGAGTTTTGCAGCCGAACCGTCCTTTTCGGTACCATCGCGTTGAATGTACTGGAGGTGCTGGGCAAAGGCGGCGGTATTGGCGCCGCGCGCCGGTGCAATTGTGACCCTTACGAAGACGCGGCGACGGCTCGCATCGGCCCACAGGCTTGCGGCAGCCGCGGCGCCCTGGCCGCGTCCACGCGACCAAATGGACTTGGGTGCGAAGCGGCGCCGACCGAACGTCTTTGGCTTTCCGTAACGCGACATGTGTGCCAGCTTCTTCAACTGGGACGCAGGTCGGCGCTGCTGGTTCCTGATCCGGCCCAGCTTCGGCTCAAATTCGGTCCCGTCAGTCACAGTTGGACCCACCACAACCGGGGCATCCACGGTGCGAACTATTCGTTCCGGGGCCGGAGCAAACCTGACTTTTGTCGGAGCACAGATTGTACCGCGTCGCGCGCGCCCCGTCGTCTAAGGGGATTGGCCATGCCCGTGTGACCTTGCCAAGGATGCGTTGGGCCGGCTGGACGCCGAAGTAGCGCCCATCAATGGACCGGGGATGATCCGCGAGCAGGAACACTTCGCCAGCCTTCAAATGTCGGCATCCCTGCCAGACGGGGAGCTGTGCTCCATTGTCATCTGCGGCCAAGGCCCGGGCTGCAACGACGCCGGCCACGATGACCGTTTCGCGAAACCGGCAAACGTCGTCTCCTTCCAATGCCGCGATCCTTTTGATCAGCGGCCAGCCCTCGCCGGTATAGCCGCGCGCTTCGATCCAGGCGGCTTCCTCGGGGCTCGGCAGGAAGGCGACGAGATCGCCCCGGACGTGCGGGATATGCGCTCGCACGACATAGAGGCCGGTCGGCACACTGGGGGTCCGGTTCCAGATGAGACGGACAGGCCAGGGCACGCTGGCGGCGGCAAGCAGGACCAGGCCGGCGACCAGCCCAAGGATAGGCGCCCTGTCAGCCTTCATCTCTGACACCGGAGGCGATGTAGCGGCGGCGGCGTTGGTAAGTGAGAATGTCCTGGCCGCGGTACCAGACCTTGCCGCCGATCTTGTGGAAGCACGGGCCGCTGCCAAGCGAGCGCGTGTTGGCGAGCGTCTTGGGATTGAGGCCCAGTGCGGCAGCAGCTTCGGAGGTCGTGAGCCAGGCGCTCGGATCGGGCGGTACGGCGTGCGGGCGCAGAACGGGCGGGGCAGGGTCTGATGGCTGCATCGTTCGGGCTCCTTCGGGCGACCGGCGAGGCGCATGAGAGGCCCCGCGCCCCTGGAGCGGCACCGAGCCTGTTCCATCCCTCACGACCGCAGGTCGTAATCTGAAGTTTATTGCATAAACACGCGGAGGATGTAAACTACAACTTGAAATGAATGCTATCAAAGAGAGTGGCACGCAGGCTGGTCTTGCGAGGCCTCTGCCATCGAGGAGACCGCCTCCGTGAAGGAAAGACGTTGCGCTGGACGCGTGCTGTGCCTCGATGGGTTGAAGACACTACGCGCGGCCCTGACGCCGGGCGATGCCGGGCGGATGGGGGCGGCCGTGGCTTGCGGACTGGCGGCTTCGGTCTTCGCTGCGGCCGCGCCGGTCGCGCTCAAATACCTCCTCGACGCGCTGACCCCCGACGGCGCCGCGCAGGGGCCGGGCCAGACTTTCGTAGCGCCGGCGGTTCTGCTGGCCGCTTATGTCGGCGCTCTTCTTCTGAGCCGGTTAGCTGGAGAGGCGCGGGGCGTCCTGTTCGGATTTGCCGAGCAATCGGTCAGCCGGGCCCTCAGCCGCCGGGCCTTTGCGCATGTGCTGGCGCTGCCGATGGCGTCGCATCTGAGCCGGTCGAGCGGCGGCGTGATCCAGACGCTGGAAAACGGCCTGCAAGGGTATCGCCTGATCCTGCAACACGGCCTGTTCACGTTGCTTCCGGGACTTGTCGAGATCGGCCTTGTCGGCCTTCTCATTCTCCACTTCCTTGATCCGGTCTTCCTGCTCGTGTTCGGCGTTTGCGCCGCCGCCTATGGTCTTGTGTTCTCCAGCGGCGCGCGGCGCGTCCTGCGGGCGAGCCGAGCGGTGTCTGCGGCCCGGATCGAAGCCAATGCCCGGCTCTCGGACGGGCTCTTGAACGTCGAGACCGTGAAGGCCTATTGCGGCGAGGCGGTCATCAGCCGGCGCTATGATGGGCGGCTTGCCGAGGCGCAGGGCCGCTGGCAGCAATTCTACAAGGCCCGGTTCGGAAACGGACTGCTGATCGCCCTCGTGTTTTCGGCCGGCCTTGGCACCACGCTCTGGCTCGCGGCGGCACGTGTCCAGTCGGGGGCCCTGACGGTCGGCGACCTTGTCCTGATCAATGCCTGGATGCTGCAGCTCGTCCGCCCGCTTGAGCTTCTCGGGTTCGGGATCCGGGATATCGGCCAGGGCGCCGCCTTCGTGGAACGGCTGAATGACCTCTTGCGCGAGACGCCGGAGGCGGCGTCCACGGACGCGTCAAAGATGCCGGCGTTTCCGGGCGCGCCGCCTTCTATCAGGTTCGAGAATGTCAGCTTTTCCTACGCGAACGGGCGCAAGGTCCTCGACAATGTCAGTTTCGAGATTGAAGCCGGAAAGACGACGGCGCTGGTCGGACCATCGGGCAGCGGGAAGTCCTCGATCCTTCGTTTGCTGATGCGGTTCTATGAGCCGGAGGAAGGGCGCATCCTCGTCAACGGCGCGCCGCTGACCGACTACCCGCTCGGCGAACTCAGGCGGCGGATTGCGCTGATCACGCAGGAGCCTGGTCTCTTTGATGCCAGCCTTGAATTCAACATGACCTTTCCGGAAGAAGGCGTCGCCCGAGGTGATCTTGAAGACGCCGTACGGATTGCCGAGTTGGGCACACTTTTCGGCGCCTTGCCGGAAAGACGCGCGTCGGATCTGGGGGAACGGGGTCTCAGGCTGTCCGGGGGAGAGAAGCAGCGTGTCGCCATTGCGCGGGCCTTCCTGAAGCGGACCAGCATCCTGATCTCGGACGAGGCGACGTCATCGCTCGATTACCCGGCCGAGGCCAGGATCATGGAAAATCTTGCGCGCGTCTCTGAAGGCAAGACGCAACTCATCGTCGCACACCGGCTTTCGGCGATCGCATCGGCGCACCGGGTCCTGATTCTGGAAAACGGCCGGATATCGGTGATGAGTTCTCTTGAGTTTAAGGCGGTTTCCAATAGGGTTTTTGAACCTGATCCAGTCAGCCGGCGGGCGCAATCTTGAAGACATCCCTCGATCATCTCAGCCCGCGCCGCCAGGCGGAGTTGGCGCATATTCGCGAGATTATTCTCGAGGAGCTGCAGGCGAAAATCGCGTCGGCCGGATCTGCAAGATCAGGGCGCTACAAGATTTTGAAGCTCATCCTGTTCGGAAGCTTTGCGAAGGGGACCTGGTTCGACGACAAGCATTCCGGACGTGCCTCGGACTTTGACCTGCTGGTGATTGTCAGCCACCGCGAGCTGACCGATATGAGCGCGTTCTGGGAAGAGGTAGAAGACAGGCTGTTCAGCGATCCGCTTGTCAAGCGCGACGTCTCGCTGATCGTCCACACGCTGCCGGACGTGAACCGTCAGCTCAAGGATGGTCAGTATTTCTTTTCCGAGATCGTCAATCAGGGGATCCTGCTGTACGAGGACGCCGAGCTTGGAAAGGACGGGAAGGCGAAGAATATTCTCACGAAGTCGGGCAAGGCCAACGCAGCAAGAGCATTTGATCTCGCTCAGGGGTACCATGCTTGGTGGCTTAAAAAGGCCAGCTTCTGTCTCGATGATGGACGACTGCATATCGGCAACGACGTCCAAGAAAACAACCATGCGGCCTTTAATCTTCATCAAGCTGCAGAAAGTGCCTACCGGATGTTCTCACTGACGGTGACGCTTTATGCTCCGGCAACACATCACCTCGGCAAGCTTAGAAGCCTGGCTTGTGCAATCGATGAGCGATTGGAAGAAGCGTGGATGCCTTCGCAAAAGCCCTACAAGCGTTACTTTGAGCTGCTTCGACGCGCGTATGTAGAGGCGCGCTATTCGCCTGCCTATGAGACGACACAGGAGATCCTGACCTGGCAGGCAGAGCGGATTCGGAAGCTGATCGAAATTGCAGACGCGCTATGTATCGAGCGATTGGAGCGACTGAGATTGGAAGCCATCGACGCATAGCGGATTTGCCAGTCCGCAGAAAGTCTGATCTCAGGCGCGAATGTGAAAGTCGTTGGCGAATCGGGCCTGCGGCAAAGAGGGGTGCCAGTGAAGCACAGGCTTGATCATCTCAATCTGCAGAAGCAGCGGGAGGTCGCCTATATCCGCCGGGTGATTCTTGACGAGCTTGAGGCCCGGCTTGGTGCGTCAAGGTCACAACGTGTCCGCAGTTACCGGGTCCTCAAGATCGTTCTCTATGGCAGCTTTGCGCGGGGGACATGGTTTGATGATCGAAGGTCGGGCCGCGCTTCCGACTATGATCTACTGGTCATTGTCAGCCACAAACCGCTTACAGACATGACGACGTTTTGGGCCAGCGTCGAAGACAGGCTGTTTCGCGAAGCAAAAGTCCAGAAGGATGTCTCGATCATCGTTCACACCTTGCGTGAGGTAAACGCGGCTCTGAGGGAAGGGCAGTACTTCTTCAGTGAAGTGATCAGCCAGGGTGTGCTTTTGTATGATGCCGTTGAGAAAGGTGTCGCTCCTCGCGCAGGAAGAGCGCTCGTCGAGCCCGGTCAGCCGGATCCTCAGCGTGCGTACGAAATGGCAATGGAATATTTTTCCGTTTGGCGGCTGAAGGCGAATTACTTTTTGGGCGACGGTCTAAGGTATGCTGGCAGAGGGGCCGATGAAAACAATCACGCCGCCTTTCACCTCCATCAGGCGGCTGAAGCGGTCTACCGAATGGTGCTGCTGACGGTGACGCTGTATGCGCCGGCGACGCATCATCTCGGCAAGCTTCGTCAGAAGTGCGAGTCGATTGATCCGCGGTTGGCGGAGGCGTGGGGGCCGGAGCAGAAACCCTACAAGCGGTACTTTGAGCTTTTGCGCCGGGCTTATGTCGAGGCGCGCTATTCTCCCGCCTACGAGACGACGCCTGAAATTCTGAAATGGCAGGCTGAGCGCATCGCGCGGCTGCTGGAAATCGCAGACGCATCGTGCAGGGAGCGGCTCGCCAACTTGCAGAACCAGGCAAAGGGGAAGGGTGCTCGGCAAAGGCACAGCTAAACTGCGAGGCCCGTGCCTTGGCGCTCTGCAGTTGCAGGTTTTTCTTCAATGATCACTTGATCGAAGCCGCTTATAAGTCCTGCAACGGTGAGCGATTTCTCAGGTCGTTCACCCTGTCCAATTCGGGACCAGGCTGAGTTGGCGCGCCATCTGGCCCATATTTTTCTGCAAACTGATCGAGCAGATCCGACATCTCAAATTCTCACTGTGTTGCTACACGGTCGATCACGGGCGGCCAGGCGTCAGCCGTTCCAACATAGCAGTATTATTCAATCCGCCCGACCGAGAGCCGCGCATGATGCAAGGGCCTCAACAGGAGTCGGTCTTGAAATTCACGCTCATCCGAAACGCTACTGTCATAGTCGAGACAGAGCATGTTCGTGTCCTCATGGATCCGTACCTTGCCGCAAAGGGGAAGAGCGGCGTCTATGGTGGGCCTGTGAGCCTTGGACGAAGTCCTCTCGTCGATCTTCCGTGGTCGGCGGAAGACGTATTGCGCGGCATAGACGCGGTATTGTTGACTCACATCCATGAGGACCATTTCGACAAACGCGCGCGAGAGCTCGTTCCGCGTTCCCTCCCGGTATTGTGTGCGCCACCAAGTGCTGCCGCTCTGGAAGCGTTTGGATTTGAGCGCGTCGTTGAAGTGGATGGGCCTGTCCATCTGGCGGACCTCTTGATCGAACCAACCAGCGCTGCGCATGGCCCCGACGAAGTTTTGTCCCGCATGGGCCACGTCAATGGTTATCTTCTTCGGCAAGAAGCCGGTCCGACAGTCTATTTCGCAAGCGACACCATTCTGACCGAAGAGGTAAGATCGGTTGTTGAGAACGTCCGGCCTCAAATTATCGTGACCAATTCCGGTGGCGCGTTCACCGGCGGAACGGTCGGCCCGATTATCATGGACGCGCGTCAGACTGTCGAACTCGCTTATCTGGCACCGTGGGCTGAATTTATCGCGATTCACCTTGATGCGACAGACCACGGCACTGTCAGTCGAAGTAGTCTCCGGGAGTATGTTCAGGCGGAGCACGCCGGCATCTCCAATCGGTTACACATACCGCATGACGGCCAGACCTATGATTTTTCGGCAACCCCATGGAGAAAGATATGAGCGTGTATTTCGTCGGAGAGGTCGAAGTCCGAGATCACGAAACCTATGCAAAATATGCAGGAGGCGTTGCGCCGTTGCTGAAAGAGTACCGAGGTGAGGTGTTAGCCATGGGGGGCGAACTGACTCCTTTAGAGGGGGAGGCGCCTGCGCCCAGGGTTGTAATAGTCCGGTTTCCGAGCCTCGAGATTGCTAATGCCTTCCTGCAATCCGAGGCCTACCAATCGCTCGCGGCAATACGCCGTCAATGCGCGTCGGCGCGTACATACATCGTCGCGGAACATTCCGAAGAAGTAGGTGGATAGTATGCTCTTGTTTCGGGACCAATCCAACGCGAGCGAGACGGTTTCGTTGAAACTGGAGACAGCGCGCATCAGGCCAATCGCAGAAGGCGACGCTGACAATTTCGTTTCATTTGCAGCTATCGTCGGTGATGGCATGACCACCGTGCCGCAAGACGAGAAGACGCTTCGAACGAAGATCGATCGTTCGATAGCCAGTTTCAACGGTCAGGTTTGCGGGGCTGACGCCGAGTATTTTATGGTCATGGAAGACACGCGCGACGGGCGACTCGTAGGGTGTGCGGCGGTCTACCCTATGGTCGGAACGGAATTCGGATTCTATTCGTTCCGTCGTCTGAAGCAATTCAAACGATCCAAGGAACTCGACCTCACCGTCCGGCCTGAGTCACTGCACATCACCAATGAGTTTACGGGAAAGACGGAAGTCGGGTCTCTTATTGTCACGCCGGATTGGCGAGGTACTGGCGCGGGCCGAGCGTTGGCCAAAAGCAGGTATCTCCTGATCGCGCAGTTTCCGACGCTATTTGCGGACCAGGTTTTCGCAGAGATGCGCGGATATCAGGAAGGAGATGGACGAAGCCTGTTCTGGGACGCCGTCGGTCGCCGCTTCTTCAAAATGTCTTTCGCGGAGGCGGATCGACTTAGTGCGATCTATGGCAATGAGTTCATTGCCGACATGATGCCAGATCATCCGATCTATCTTGATCTTTTGCCTCAGCAAGTCGCCGACATTGTCGGACGCCCTCACCCGGAAAGCGCGCCGGCTTTATCTATGCTGACCACGGAGGGATTCGTTTTTGACGGATGCGTTGATATTTTTGACGCAGGGCCGCAGGTGTCAGTTCGGCCCGCTCAGATTGCGACTATACGTGACAGCAGGTTAGTCTCGCAGAATGAGCGGCGCACGCATGAAATCAGTGAAATGAGCTGGATCTACAGCACCCAGTCGCTTGCCGAATTTGAGGTCCGTATTCACCCCGGTCGCATTTCGGCTGGGCAAACGCCATGGACCGAAAGCCGTGACATTCTTCGCGTGGCTCCATTCTGAAGATTCCGGACTTCTTCGAAGGCCACGCAACACTCACAGGAATGATAGCAAACGGGCCGGATTTCGAACGAGTATTTGTTCGATTTCCTGATCGGTAAATGATCGCCGTTTCATTATCGGGAGGACATTGCGGAATATATGTCCATAGCCGTGCCCGCCGCATGATTTCAGTCGGGTTCGATAGCAGATGTCATGCGCTATGAGGATTTGACCGATGTGGCCACGATCGATGAGTGACCGGATCCAGCGCAATCTGACTGCGTCGTTGGGCATATCGATGGCTTCGTTCCATTTGTAGTAACTTGTTTCCATGCCAAACAAGTCGAACTCGAGCACCACCCCGCTGTCGGCCAGTCGAAACAGGCGCGCCTCGTCGAAGATCGTCCTGTCGATATGGCTGACGATGAGCCGGCTCATATTAGCGTTTTGGGCTGCCGCGAAGTCGGCAATTTCCTGAGGTTGGGCTTCATGGCGGCCGGGATGTACAGCCAAACTCGCGCCGGTTTCGTGTTGCGCAATGATGGCCGCTTCCATGATCCGCTTTTCGAGATCAGTCCAGGGAGACTGGCACCCGATTTCCCCAATTATTCCAGCACGGACATCGCTGCCCCATGCGCCTATGGTAACCTGACTGATGATATCTGAACAAAGTTCGTCTACGGTTTTCTTTTCCGTCGCATCGTCCTGGTAGTCGTGGACATAATAGCCGCAACCTATAACGATATTGGCGCCGGTTGCTTCCGCGATCTTTTTCAGGCCGACTGGGTCGGGATGAAGACCTCCGCAACTGAGGTCGACAATTGTCCTGCCGCCATCGGCCAGCATGAAGTTTATCTCGTCTATGGCCTGATCAACATCGTTGAGTACGAGGTTTCCTGGCGCATCAAATTCACCGTAGTCGATTGCGAAGCGCTCCTGGATTGGAATGTCATATCCAATCGGTTCGCGGAGCTTGTAATCGGGGGGGCGGATGTCGCACAAAATGTGCTCATGCATAAGGCAGGGGCCGACGTCGATGGGGTCGATAAGGCCTGTCACTGTCTGCACTTTTCCCGATAGGCCGTATTGTCCACCCTTCATTGTGCCGGTCCCTTGAGTTTGTCGAAATATCCCGGGGGGCCGACTACATCGCTGAATGCATTCCCGTATGCGCGTCCGTCAGGAAAATATTCCGCGTGCAGTTGAACGAGCGAAGCGACTTCTTCTCCTGCCACGCATGACAAGAAGCCGAGCATCATGTCGATTCCGGCTGACACTCCGGCAGAGGAGAAAACCGAGCCGTCCTGCACCCACCGTTCATTGGCGCAGGTGATGCCCGGTAATCTGGAAAGTTCTTCTCTTGCCTTCCAGTGAGTCGCCGCGCGCTTGCCTTCGAGAAGGCCGGCTGCGTGCAGGACAAATGAGCCCGTGCAGACCGACAAGATTGCGTCTGCGCTTTCTGCCGCGTGTTTGACGTATGCAATTGTCTCCGGAGAAGATTGTGCCAGGTCCATGGCGGCATACCCTCCCGGCACCAGGAGAAAATCGGGAGCGGGCAGGCTCTCAAAACTGTCGGCGGCCTCAACGACAAGTCCTTTTGCGCATTCGATCCTGCCGCCGCCGACAGAGACGGTCGTCAGCCTTTGTGGACCGCCAGCATAGACGCGCCACATGGCTGCGATTTCCCAAGGGCCAACGAAGTCGAGTTCCTCGACGCCGTCAAAGAGAAGGATACCAAAGGACTTCGCTGCAAAAGTATTGTGCAGACTGGGGGACAATGTGTGCCTCGACTGAAATTTGTTCCAGGGCTTTCGACCCTAGTACGAAGAACAGTCGATCACTTGAACATACCTGTTATCGGCCAGGAACGATGGCGAAAGGCCAAGTGTCTGCCTGAAGGTCCGGCTGAAATGTGCAGAATCCGAAAATCCGCTATCCAGCGCGACCCGTGTCATGTTGGATTCTCGGGCGATCATCTTGATTGCGTAAACAATCTTCTTCCAAAGATGGAAGGAACGGAGGGGAAGACCAACATCTTCTGAAAAGAGATGAGACAGTCGACTCTCGGATAATCCAATCTGGCGAACCAAGTCCCGGAACATGATGTCTTCGGGTGCCATGGAGTTGAGTTCGCTCAGCATCTGGGCGATCCGATCGTCGCGCGCTTCCGCGCCAGGCAGAAATTCAGCACTGATCGAGACCAGATCCGCAAACAGGTTCCCAGCTTTCTCGGCGCAAATTTCGCCAGCGTAAGCTGCGTGAAGACTGCTATCGAGATCGCGAAATGCAGAGTAATTAATTGGTATGATGGGGCAGTCGATCCTGTTCTTGGCAAACGCCCGGTAGACGGGATGGATAGGATCGAGGTGGAGGCTGAGTACTGCCTGCCCTCGCGTGTCTAGCTGCCGATGGACACCAGGTGCAATCAGGAACCCTTCTGCCCTGTGCGTCCCGCCGGCGACTTTGACTTCGATATCGCGACCCTCAAGAGAAAGCAGCAGAACGCCAGCTTGTCGGCAGGTCCGGGTATCGGATGCGGTCGGGGCAACGTAGAAAAACCCATCTGCAAGCGCATAGAGGTTCGCTTTACCCTCGCTAAATGGCCTTGTCTGCCCACCGATCATATCGGAACCCATTTAGTTCTTTGATATGTAAGAATAATTCTGAAACAGTACCATCAAGACCTCTATTTATCAATAGTGACGAAATGATAGCAGGCAGCTGCCTTCAGCATCTGAATACAATTGGCGCGAAAGACTTCAGCCTAATTTATCAGGCGTTAGAGCCAGTGAAGAGTTCAGAGAATGGATGTGCAGGGGCGGTCAGACTGGATCATTGTCCGACAGGACATGATTTCGCAATTTGGCGACTTAACGCTCGATATGGAGCCGCTGCACACCGACCCCGAATGGTGCCGGACGAACAGCCCATATGCCGTTCCTATTGCATACGGCTTTTTGACCCTGTCTCTTCTGACCCACTTTCTCCATGACGCTACACGCGATGCTTTCAAGGGCACTCACCTCGCTGATGGATATCCCATCAACTACGGCTTCGACAAAGTGCGATTCGTGGAACCTGTTCGAGTTGGTGACGCGATCCGGGCATCATTTGAAAGCCGGAGCGCAGTCGACAGGTCGGAAGGCCGAACGCTTCTTACCGTGGGGGCCACGGTCGAGATTCGGGACCGATCCAAACCAGCATTGACGGCAGACTGGTTGTTCATGTGGGTCCCGGCGCAAAGCGTGGGTTGCTGACAAATGTCTGGAATGAAGCCGCCACCACTTCTGCCAACCATCTCTGCCTATGTGGATCATTGGGCAATCCGGCAACCGGAGGCGGTAGCGGTGGCCGCAGGGGATTGTCAGTTGACGTATGCTGACCTGAAATGCCGGGTCGATCGAGCTGCATGGTGGCTTCATTCCCTGGGCGTTCGGAGGGGGGGCGTGATCGCCATACTCGCGCCACCAAGTATTGACTTTCTGTGCCTCCATCTTGCTGCCGCATCCCTGGGCATCGCAACGCTCGGGCTCAATCCGAAATACACCAGGCGCGAACTAGATTACGTGATCGGTGACGCCCGACCAGACCTGATATTTTCATGCCGCACATTCCGGGGAAAAGATGTCAGCCCCCACCTCGAAGGTCGCGATTTGATCTGGCTTCCCGCTGAGGCTGCGGCACGACCAGAACCTGCTGGCGCACTCACCGAGGATGAGCAATGTCTGCTCGATGCCGTGCGCGCCGCCGTTGCGCCTGAAGATACGGCGCTAATCGTCTACACGTCCGGCAGTACAGGACAGCCAAAGGGGGCTCAGATATCGCACGCTGCCCTCGTTCATGCGGCACAGGCGCGCTGCACTGCGTGGCCTGTAAAGCCATTCCGAATACTGAGTAACTTGCCAATCAATCACATCGGCGGTGCGGGGGACATTCCCTGCATGGCCCTGGTGGCCGGAGGTTCGCAGCACATCATGGAGAGTTTCGACGCGACGGAGACTCTGGCTTTCATGAAGGAACAAAACGTTACGGTATGGTACCAGGTTCCCACAATGTTCCAGCTCGTCATGGATGCTGTTCCTGGTGCGAAGCAAGCACATGTCACAGCCTCAATCTGGTCGGGTGGCCAGGCCTCCGTTGAGCTTGGTCGCCGCTTGGCTGACATATCCGAATTCGTGGCAACCGATTACTCCATGACGGAATCCGTAGGTCCGATTTCGCTGTCTGGCTTGATGCGTGATGTCGACTTTGTCACGCAGACATCCGGGTTCCCTCCTGCAGAGCGTGAAGTCAGAATCGTGGATCTGGAAACGGAAGAGTCTTGCTCGCCTGAGCGTGACGGTGAAATCCGAATCCGGGATGCTTTCCTCATGTCGGGTTATCTCAATCGCCCTGACGCGACGAAGTCGGCTATGGACGCCGATGGATGGTTTCGCACCGGCGATATCGGGCATTTCCGTGAGAATGGGGCGCTCGTTATTACCGGCAGGATGAGCGGCATGTTCAAGTCCGGAGGGTATAATGTCTATCCGCAGGAAATAGAACAGGTGCTTGAGTCGCATCCGCAGATTGCGAGCGCAGCTGTCGTGAGCATCGCGGATCCGGTGTATACGCAAGTCGGATGGGCCTACGTGGTGCCGAGGCAGGACGTTGAAATCAGTCTGGATGATTTGAAAGCCTGGTGCCGCGACCGACTTGCAAATTACAAAATCCCAAAACGGTTTCAGATATCTTCGCAGCTTCCAATGTTGCCAGTTGGAAAGATTGACCGGGCTCGACTTGCCGAACAGGTTCAATCCAAACTCGGGATAGATGCACCATGATCAGCCTCGCCAATTCTGCCTCTTCCAGCCGACGATGGTACGTCCTTTGGTTGCTGATGCTTGTTTACACGTTCAGTTTTCTGGATCGCCAGATTATATCCATTCTGGCTGAAGACATTAAACGGGATCTCGATCTGTCCGATAGCCAATTGGGCGTCCTGACGGGGCTGGCGTTTGCGGTCTTCTATGCCACGTTGGGCATTCCGATTGCCCGGCTTGCCGATACCCGCTCCCGGATCAGCATAATTTCGATTTGTCTTGCGCTCTGGAGCGCGATGACAATGGCCAGTGGGTTTGTTGTGAATTTCACGCAGCTTGCGGTGGCGCGCATGGGCGTCGGTGTCGGCGAGGCGGGCGCGATGCCGGCATCGCATGCAATCATAGCCGAAACGTTCGATGAGAATTCCCGGTCGAGCGCGATGGCGGTCTTCCAGTTGGGTGTGCCGCTAGGCATATTGCTGGGATTTCTGATCGGCGGCTGGATCAGCGAGTGGGTCGGATGGCGCTGGGCGCTGATCGGTGTCAGTGTTCCCGGCTTGGTTCTGGCACTGGTCCTGAGGCTGACCGTCAAGGAACCTCCGCACAAGCAGGGTGTCGCCAAGACACGGAGCAAAACCTTGTCTGCGATCGGGAAATTGCTCGCACGGTCTGACTACAGACATATTTGTGCGGGAGCGACCCTCGCGTCCATGGGAGCTTATGCTCTCATGGCTTGGATGCCGGCCTATCTGCTGCGCAGCTATCCATTGTCGACCGGGCAGGTGGGCACGGCGCTATCACTGATCATTGGACTTGGCAGTGGCGTCGGCACATTTGCAGGCGGCTGGCTGGGGGATCGCGCCGCATTGCGATCTTCGCATGGGCCGTTGTTGGTGTGCGCAGCCATTTGCCTGGCGGCGACGCCCTTGTTTGTCACAGCACTGCTCACCGACAGCCTTTGGCAGACCTTGATCCTCCTTGTTCCCGCGTTCGTTGTTTTCCTGGCCTGGATGGGCCCGAACTGGGCGATGGTTCAGCGGGTGGCCGAGGCTGACTCCCGCGCCATGGCATCAGCCTTCATATTGTTCGTCCTCAACCTGATCGGTCTCGGTCTTGGGCCATATCTTACTGGCCTTATCAGTGACATGGTCTCCGTTGGGCAGGGGGGGCAGAGCCTGAAGACCGCTATGACAGCCATAAGCGTGGTATTTGTCTGGGCGGCAGTCCACTTCTGGCTCGCCGCCCGCGCACACCGGCGCGCCAACGGGGTGCAGCCGTCGAGCGGACACGTTCCGGTCGCATGATGACTTTGCCCGGTGCAGCAGCATTTAAGTTCAATACGCGCACCGGTGCCGTGAACTAAAAAAATTAAAAGCAAAAGGAGCGATCGCTCATGCGTGTTCTCGCAAAAATGGCACTTTCGGCACTCACTCTGATGATGGTTGGGTGCTCGACAACGAGTGATCCGATCGACTTCGACAACTCAATGACGGCCGACATCAGGTACACTGAGTATGGTATCCCTCACATCAAGTCCGAAACGTTCATAGGCGCCGGGTTTGGGGCGGGCTTCGCCTTCGCCGAGGGCAATATATGCCTTTTCAGCGATCACATACTTACATTGAGGGGGCATCGTTCGAAATATCTCGGCTCGGATGCGGGATACCGTGAACGCTTTATCCTGTTCAATGGTGACAAGCCGGTCAACAACCTTGAGAGCGACACATACTATGGCTATTACTACACAGCTGAAAGAATTGCGGCGCTCCAAGAACACGCCAGCCAGGATGCTCGAGATCTGATCAGCGGATTTGTCGCGGGCTACAATAAGCAGCTTGAAAAATTGAAGGCCTCCCAGGAGGGCCCAGCCTGCCGCGACGAGCCTTGGGTTATGCCAATCACGGAAGATGACCTCTATCGTCGCGCCCTGCATCTCACCATTCTGGATACAAGCGGTCTGTTCCGGACTTCAATTGCAACAGCGCGCCCTCCGATAATGCCTGAAGTGAAAAAGGCCAGTCTTGAGCTGGAGTTCGCTGAATTGGGCGAACAGTTGGGGGCGGTACGAACAACGGGCAGCAATGCACTCGCATTCGGTCGCGACGCGACTGGGACGGATGCCAGCATCGTCATGGGAAATCCCCACTTTCCGTGGTTTGGCCCAGAGCGCCAGTATGCCATGCATCTGACGATTCCTGGCAAATATGACGTATTTGGATCGACGCTTCTGGGGTTGCCGATCCCGCTGCTCGGGTGGAACGAAAACCTGGCTTGGAGCATTACCTACTCAACGGATAAGCGGTTTGCCGTCTACGAACTCAATCTGGTTCCCGGTTCTCCCACGACATATCTTGTCGATGGCGAACCGCGCGAGATGAAGCGGATTGATGTCAATGTAGAAGTCAAAAGTGGTGAAGGTGTCGAGATGCGGACCTTGCCAGTCTACGAAACGGAATTTGGCGCAGTCTTCTCTGGCGGGCTCTTGAAGTGGTCAGATACCACGGCTTATGCGCTGATGGATTTCAGCGTGCACAACCTTCGCATGATGGACCAATATCTTGAGATTGGTAAGTCGACGAATGTCGCGGAGGTAAAAGCGGCTCTGGATCATGGTCTGGGATTGCAGTTTTCGAATCTCGTCGCAGGCGACAATGGGGGTGACGTTCTCTATTCCAATATTTCGGTCGGGGCTGACTATAGTGACGCAAAGATTGATCGCTGCCTTGCGGGAGATCTGGGGCGGAGGATGTTGAGCGACATGACTGTGCTGGTATTGGCTGGTTCGTCTGATTGCATGCCGGATGTGGATGGCAGGTCGCCTTATCCTGGTGTCATACCGGCAGAACGGCGTCCGTGGACGATTCGCTCGGACTATGTCGTGAACAGCAATGACAGCCATTGGATCGTCAACGGCAAGCCTGGCTCCTCCTTAAGTGGGTTCAACCGGACGATCGGTGAGGAGAGGACAATTCGCGGTGAACGCACTCGTGCGGCAATTGCGGCAATCGAAATGCGTCTCGCCGGAACTGACGGTCATCCCGGGACCCATATGGACGTCGATCGCCTCTTGGACTGGTTCTACGAAGGGGATAATCGGACTGCATTTCTGATCCTTGATGACATGATTGCAGATTGCAGAGGCCGGCCGAACGTTCGCTTGGACGAAGGTGTAGAGATAGACTTATCAGAAGCCTGTGACGTTCTTGCTTCATGGAACCGTCATCATGACCTTGAAAGTCAAGGAGCGCTTCTGTTTGAAGTTTTCATGCAGGAGTTTCCGAGAACGATGGACACGGACTATCGTCCCAACCAATCCCTGTGGCGTGTGCCATTCGACCCGTCAAAGCCGCTTGAAACGCCGCGCGGATTCAGTGGTGTAGAGTCAGCCAGGCAGGCGCTCGGCCGCGCGGTAAAGAAGCTCAGAGATACTGGTCTGCCTCTCTCGGTCAGGTATGGCGATGCGCATGGCGGCATAGATGCCGATGGAAACTTCGTCGGATTGCCTGGAGGTGCATTCCTGTTCAACAATATCCGGCCAGCCTTCCTGGAAGGTGCTGGCTATGTTGGGGAAATCAACTACGGCAACAGCTTCATGCATATCGTGACGTTTGATGTCGATGGGCCGCACGCCAAGTTTGTCATTGCGTATTCTCAAGCCACGGATCCGGAATCCCCGCATTTCAGGGATCAGTTTGGTCTCTATGCTCGCAAAGACTGGATCGACATGCCTTTCCATGATGTGGACATTGAGCATTCCAATGGGTTTGTCAGCGTCCACATTGAGCAGTAGTCGTTTGGTCTGCGCGTGGCTCACGGGCGGAGTCGGGCGATGTTCAACGGCTTTCGGAAAAAATGATAATTCCTGTCGCCGGCGGAGACGGAGTGCAACGAGGCGCCCATCTCCACCGGCGACAACGATATTGATATCGGGGCCACCTCAAAATGCTCCGGTGCAGAAGAATTATTCAGGTGTCTCCACGAGAGCGCAGGTGTTCGTATTCGGAGCGTTGACGCGAAAAGACCGTTCGCCAAAAAGGCGTTTCTGACCGCTTGAACGCACTTGTGCCGAAGATCCATATTCTGCTGCAGCGGACTATTTGCTTCTGGTGTAAATCGCGCGATCGAATCTATGTGCGTAGCAGCTAGCTACAATCTCTCGGATTGGCGGGCGTACAGTCTGATCGTCACATAGGGTCTGAGGAGGATTCACAATGATGACCGGATCGAACAAAAAATGGACGCGCCACATTCTGATGGGCGCCGCTGCGACAAGCATCTTCGGCTTGCCCGCGTTAGCACAGGAGGAGGTGCAGAGCGAGTCTTCCAGACAGCTCGATACGATCATTGTAACAGCCCAGAGACGGGCGCAGGATATCAATGATGTCCCGATCGCGCTCGTGGCGCGGACCGGCGATGAGCTCGCACAATCAGGGTTGACCGATCTTGCCGACGTCGCAACGGATATTACGAATGTGGACCTGTTCGAGTCCCCATACGGAATGCCGACATGGGTCATTCGCGGAGTTGCGCTGTTGGATTTTAACCCCAATAACCCTCCAAATGCCGCCGTCTATCAGGATGAGATTTATCAGGTATCGTCTGCGTTCGGACAGATGTCGTTGTTCGACCTTGAGCGCATTGAAGTCTTGAAAGGACCCCAGGGGGGCATCTATGGCCGCAATACGACCGGCGGCGCGGTTAATGTCATATCGGCGCGACCAGATCTGGACCAGCCAAAAGGCTTTGTCCGGGCAAGCTATGGCAGTTGGGATCGTATTATTGGGGAGGCGGCAGCGTCTGCTCCCCTTATTGAAGACAAGCTAGCGGTACGCATTGCGGGCAAGATCGACCAGGGCGGTGGCTGGCAAACGAACATTCTGGGGGAAGATTCTGGCGACCAGGACAAATTCGGTCTCCGTGGATCGGTTCTGTATGCGCCGAACGAGCATTCCGACTTTACTTTGATTGCTGACTATGCCCGGGACAAATCGGAGATTGGCCTTGCGAAGGCGATCGGAGCGCGATCCGTGTCAGGTGTGCCAGGGAACTTCTTCTGCCCATCTCTGATATCATCCGGAAATGTCGAAGACCCGACCTGTACAACATATGCGGGATTCCTTGAGGTCCTGTCCGGTGCTCCGATTGTGAACGACCCCAGCCTGCAATCGGGAAATGGAGACTTGGTGCTGTCCGACACGTTCGGTAGATTTGACAATGAGTCATCCGGGCTGACGGCTATTGCGAATGTCGATCTGGGAACGTTGCGCCTGACCTCGGTCACTGGGTACCGAGACTTCGAATACCTTCAGTACTCAGATAATGACGCAACAATTGGCGAATATGGCCACAGAACCGGCCGGACCAATTTTGACGTGTTTTCTCAGGAACTCCGTCTGGCGTCCGACGAGACGCAGGCGTTCCGCTGGCTTGCTGGCATCAACTACGGTCACGACCAGCTGGCGGAGGAGCGGACATTCCTGTTCCGCGACAATTTCGTGCTTGCGGGCGCCTTTGCTGCCTATGGTGTCAGGTCTCCCGACGAGCTGGTAACGCTGCTGGCGTACGATCAGACCAGCGAGACGCTTGCTGGGTTCCTCCAGTTGGAATATGATTTGAACGAGCGGCTGACAGTGAATGGATCGATCCGGTATACGGATGAAGATAAGTCCTACCGTAACGGTGGATTTGCATTTCCTCTTGCCACTGGTGCGATTGCCCCTGCGGTCTTGCCCAATGCAAATTTTGATCAGAAAGCAGACTATAGTCTTGGCGCAAATTGGTCCGGAAAGGCCATTTTGGACTACAAGGCTTCAGAGAACACGCTGCTCTATGCGTCCGTATCACGCGGCGTAAAATCAGGTGGCTTCTTTGGTGGCTTCCCGCTGCAAGGCGCCGCATCGATCCAGCCCTACCGGGAGGAAACGGTCTGGGCGTATGAAGCCGGCTACAAATTTTCCTCCTCCAACGGCCGTGTAGGATCAACCGGTTCGGTTTTTTACTACGATTTTGAAGACCTGCAGGGAAATACGTTGGCCTATAGCGAAGTGACGCAGTCCGTCATCCCGCGCCTGGACAATATCGGTCCCGGAAGAACTATCGGTGCTGAGTTGGACGGATATGTCGATGTCACCGACAGTTTCAGGATCGAGGGGGCAGTCGGGTATCTCGACGCCAAATCCACCGGAGACAATCAATTCTCTACGGTGGATGGCGTGCTGGTATCCTATGATGGCCAGCAACGCTTCTTTTCCCCGAAGTGGTCGTGGTCATTGGGGGGGCAATATAACTGGATCCTCCAATCGGACGCGATTGTCGAATTTGGTGTTGATCTCAATGGCCGGACACGCCGGAGTGAGGAAAATCAGGGGACACCAATGCAATCGGCCTTGTTCAACCTTGAGGGATATACGCTTGTGAATGGCCAGATTTCCTATGTCGCTCCCAATGATGCCTGGCGCATATCACTCATTGGCAAGAATCTCATGGACGAGCAGTTCGTCTCAAGCCCGAACAATGACGGCCTCGGCAGTTTCAATTTCTTTCCTGGGGAACCGCGGAGCGTCATGGTTCAGATTGCCAAAAGTTTCTGAAACCATGATCCGCTCCGGGGAAGCATCAAGGTAAAGATAGAGGTGGCTCGGCTTGTTTGAACAGGTTCCGGTCGCTCTATAAGTGGATTTCTGCCCTTCGGGTTATGCCGCAACCGGGATTGGTTGCAGCGCATTGAAGTAGGCCTGATCGGGCGTCTGCCGGTCAAGCGATGAGTGCGGCCTCTTTGCGTTATAAAAAGAAAGATACCGGCCGATCCCGGCGCGCGCATCCGGAACGCTGGCATAGGCCCTGAGGTAGATCTCTTCGTATTTGATCGACCGCCACAGACGCTCGACAAAGACATTGTCCTTCCAGGCGCCGCGGCCGTCCATGCTGATCTCGATGTTTCGATCCTTCAGGATCTGCGTGAATGCGGCGCGACAATCAAGATGAGACTTGCGCGACAAACAGGATGAGAACGCTTCGGGGCGGGAACGTAGGGAGGGCGTAGCCCGACTGGAGTTCCTGCCCCGAAGCGTAAGTTTTTCAGGACTTTCTGGTGCTCGCGGTCGGCGGGGTAAGCTGGCGATTTTTCCACTTGGAGGGATCGCCTCGTGCCCGGCTGCGTGAACGCGGTCGATGTGAACTGGCTGCCCTGATCGCTATTGAAGATCTCGGGGCAGCCGTATCGGGCGATGGCTTCTTCGACGGCCTCGATACAGAAGGCGACCTCCATCGTGATCGACAGCCGCCAGGCAAGCACTCTCCGGCTGAACCAGTCGACGACGGCGACCAGGTACACAAAGCCTTTGGCCATGGGCACGTAGGTGATGTCGATCGCCCAGACCTGGTTCGGCCGGGTTACCGCCAGCTTGCGCAGGAGGTAGGGATAGACCTTGTGGCCGGGCTCCGGCTTTGACGTGTTGGGCTTGCGGTAGAGCGCCTCGATACCCATCCGCTTCATCAGTGTAGAGATATGCAACCGCCCCACCTGCAAGCAAGGAAGGGCGGGCGATGCGTCAGCCAAGCGGCGCAAACAGCTCGATCAGCGCGGCCGCGTCCAGGGCCATGTCTTCTGGTGCGCCCGCGGCGTCGAACAAGGCGTCTGCGAGCGCCTGCTTGCGCTGCTGCATCTCGAGGATCTTTTCCTCCACCGTTCCGGCCGCGACAAGCCGGTGTACGAAGACTGGCTTTGTCTGCCCGATCCGGTGCGCGCGGTCCATGGCCTGGCGCTCAACAGCCGGATTCCACCAGGGATCATAGAGGATTACCGTGTCTGCCTCGGTCAAGGTCAAACCGACGCCTCCCGCCTTGAGACTGAGCAGGAAGACCGGCGCATCGCCCTTTGCAAACGCCTCCAGAACGCCGGCCCGGTCACGCGTGCTGCCGGTCAGGCTCAGGCTGGCAATACCGGCTGCGGCGAGGTCTGCCTCGATCAGACGCAGCATCTCGACGAATTGCGAGAACACCAGCACGCGGCGCCCCTCGGCAACCAGTTCTTCCAGCAAGGCGCCGAGGCGGAGGCGCTTGGCGCTGTCGGTTACCGACCGGGCGGCACTGGACTTTACCAGGGCGGGGTCGCAGCACACCTGGCGCAGCTTCAGGAGCGCATCGAGAACGGTGATCCGGGCGGCGGCGAGCCCGCGTGTCCCGATCGCCTCGCGCACCCGGGCATCCATGGCGCTGCGTACAGTTTCATAGAGTGCCTGCTGCGCGCGGCTCAACTCGACCCGGTCAAGGATTTCGGTGCGGGCCGGCAACTCGGATGCGACCTCTTCCTTGGTACGGCGTAGCAGAAAGGGGCGTAGCCGACGGGCAAGGCGGGCCTGGGCTGCCGCATCGCCATGTTTCTCGATCGGGGTACGAAACAGGGTCTGGAACCGCTTCCGGTCTCCCAGCAGCCCGGGCACCACCCAGTCGATAAGGGTCCAGACATCCTGCAGGGAATTTTCCAGCGGCGTTCCTGTCAGGGCTAGCCGCCCCCCGGCAGGGATATCGCGCAAGGCCTTTGCCATGTGCGAGGCCGGGTTTTTCAAAGTCTGCGCTTCATCGAGGATCACCAGTGGCCAGTCGCGCGCGGCAAGCCAGTCGCGGTCGCGCGCCAACAGTGGATAGGTCGTCACAACGAGGTCAAAGTCCTCAACGCCGGCGTGCAGGTCGCTGCGGCCGGGCCCATGCAGCGTCAGCAGTCGCAGCTCAGGGGTGAACTGCGCGGCCTGCATCTGCCAGCTATACAACAAGCTCGTCGGCACGATCAGCAAGACCGGTCCTGCCAGGCCTGCCTCGCGCCGAGCCTGCAGGAGCGCCAGCGTCTGCACCGTCTTGCCGAGGCCCATGTCATCGGCCAACACGCCGCCAAATCCTGCCTGCAGCAGATTTGCCATCCACGCCGTGCCAAAGGACTGATAGTCGCGCAGCTGGGCCTTGAGCCCGGCGGGGGCGGTGAACCCGTTCGTCTGCGACAGGGCCTCCAGGCGGCGCGCCAGCGCGAGGACGCCGGCATTGTCGGCAAATTGTACCGAGCTGCCCGCGAGCGCCTCTTCAGCCGCTCGGGCGACAGCGGCATCGGCGGGGTGAAGCGCGCCCAGCTCGCCATGGTGGGTCAGGAACAAATGTAGCAGAGGCGCGAGCGGGCTGAGGTCGACGGGCAGATATCTGCCCTTGCCGCGGTCCAGAAAGACAGGTTCTTGGGCAAGGTGAGCCCTGAGCGTCTCTGCATCCGGCAGGCCGCCGGTCCAATCGAGGCGAACCTGCTCGAGAAAAGCGGCCACCAGCGGCGCGACATCGAATGCCTTGCCCGCGATCTCAGCTGCAAATCCGAGCTCGAACCAGGCATTGCCCTGAAACGTCTCGCCTTCACCGCGCTGCGTCGTGACGGAAAGCACCGATGTCTCATCGCTGAGCCGGTAGGGCCATTTTGATGTCTCGATGATGTCCCAGCCGTCGCGGCGCAAGGCCGGCAAGGTTTTAAAACTGAAGAAAACCGCGTCGCGGGCCTCGTCATCATCAAAGACAAAATCGACGGCCATCATACGCTCGCCCGGCCGAAACCTGGCCAGCGCGTCCACCGGCAAAGCGCCGGCTTCGATGAGGCGGCAGGCACAAGCGGCCTCCCATTGAGGATCACGCGCCAGCGTGACGATTTCGTCGCCCTCGACATGGCCCGGCTCGCCGTCCGCTGCGCCGACTTCGTGCTCGTCATAGACAAAGCGCAGGCTGAGCGTCGGCAGGAGCACCGGGCTGTCCCAATAGCGCTGCCTGTCGCGGGCCTGCTCGGCGCTCAATGTCAGCCGGGCAAAGCGCCGCGCCGCCTGGCGGCGAACCCGTTGAACCGTTCGCGGGCGCGCAAGCGACAGCCCGCCGAGGCGCTCGGGCAAGGCCGCGCTGAGCGCCTCGGCGTCTCTCGGGCCGATTTTGGGACTCGTCCTGACGAGCTGCGCGGCGTACGCGGTTATCGGCTGCTCGAGGGCGCCGATCTGCGCGCCAGCCTCGTCGAGCCAGATCGCGGAACTGTCCAGCGTGTAGACGTCGAGGGGGCGCCCTTCTGCGGTCTGAAATGTCAGCCGCTGGCTGCCATCTTCAGCCATCTGCCAGCCGAGCGTCGCCTCGGGGCGGATGTCAGACCAGCTCAGGACGGCATCGGGGCGGTTGTCGAACAAGAAGCGCCCGGTCTCGCAAAGCTTTTGCAGCACGCCCAGGGCTTTCTGGCCGCCCGGCCGCAATGCGTCGGGCAGGGTATAGATGTAGGATGGTTCCCACAGGCCGGTCTGAACGAGGGCGCCCAAGAGCTCTATGTCCACCGGCCGGATGAACTTGGCTGGGCTGCCGGTTCGCAAGGCCTGAAGGATATCATAGCGGCGGATCGATTTGTTGAGCGCCGTTCCAGCCGAGTTGACCTGTCCCTTGAAGATGGCGACCTTGAGCTTCAGCCCCAAAGTCTCCAGAACGTAAACCAGCCGGTCCTTGACCTGCGCCGGATAGTGCTCCGGGCGTTCGGTCTCCGCGGCGGGCAAGGCGTCGCTTTCTTTCACCCGTTGCAGCCAGCCTTGCACCGTCGCCGGCAATCCGGGGTTCGCGGGCTTGCGCTCTGACCAGACAATGAGCGCGGCGACCACATGTTTGCAATTGTACCCAACCGGGCAGTTACAAATGCCCTCGACGAAGAGCGCTGCCCCATCATTGTGCACTGTGATGTGCTGTTCGTATACCTGCCCGCGTTCGTTCGACACGCGCGTACGCACCGCCGCGCCTTCGAGCGCCACCACTGAGTTCACGAGACCGCGCGCTGCGTAATCGCGGCCTCGTTGCACCGTGACATCGTCGAAGTGATCCTTGAGGCGGATGTTCATAAGCGCTCTACTCTCCCGCCTGTTCCAAGTTTGTGTGATCGCGCTAGCTGCGGCGCGACAATCAAGATGAGACTTGCGCGACAAACAGGATGAGAACGCTTCGGGGCGGGAACGTAGGGAGGGCGTAGCCCGACTGGAGTTCCTGCCCCGAAGCGTAAGTTTTCAGAACTTTCTGGTGCTCGCGGTCG
>VMTE01000042.1 GCA_013791775.1 Hyphomonas sp. | reverse complement strand
CCCACATTCTCCAAGTAAGTCGCTGATTTCGCTGTCGTAATCGTGATATTTCGCATATAAATCATGGCGTTGACGGCTGCGAGGGGCGCGTTTCATGGATCACCTGGAGGGTGCGGGCTTGGCGCGGGGAGATCGGGTTGATTTCGACCGCCGTGTGCGTCTGGAGTTCCGTGGTGCGCAGATCAGTTCAGACGGTGGCCTGCTGGTGATGCGCGAGCTTGATGACGTGCTCGGCCTGTCCAATCTGGCGTCGGAGGCGCTGCGAGACAGCCGCACCGGGAAGAACACGCTCCATCGGCTTGACGGATTGTTCCGGCAATCGGTGTTCGGACGACTGGCCGGATACGAGGATGTGAACGATGCCGACCGCTTGGCCCTCGATCCCGTGATGCGTCAGGTCGTTGGCGGCAGGGCCGTCGAGGCGCAAGCTGCTTCGGCATCGCAGATGGGACGGTTCGAGACCGAGACGCTGGCTCTGGCCGCGAACCGGGCGGCGCTGGCCGATCTGAACGGCCAATGGATCGACCGGTTTCATGACCGCAACGGGTTGAAATACATCGTGCTGGACATGGACAGCTCGGTCAGCCCCACCCACGGCGATCAGGAAGGTGCTGCCTGGAACGGGCATTTCGACTGCACCTGCTATCACCCCATCTTCTTGTTCAACCAGTTTGGCATGCTGGAGCGCTGCGCCCTGCGTAACGGCAATGTCCACAGCGCCGATGGCTGGCGGGATGTCCTTGATCCCGTCATTGCCCGATATGCTGGCCGCGACCTTGGTGGACGCTTCTTCCGGGCCGACGCTGCCTACGCGATCCCCGCGATCTATATGCGGCTGGAAGAAGCCAGGTTCTTCTACGCCATCCGTCTGCCCGCCAACGCCGTCTTGCGCGAGAAGATCGCGCATCGGCTGACACGGCCCGTGGGACGGCCTTCGCTGACCAAGGTCAAACGGTTCTTCGAGGACTTCGAGTATCAGGCGGCGTCCTGGGACAAGCCGCGCCGCGTCATCGCCAAGATCGAATGGCATCCGGGCGAGCTGTTCCCCAAAGTCGGCTTCATCGTCACCAACCTGCCGATGGAGCCAGACTGGGTGGTGAGGTTCTACAACCAGCGCGGCACCGCAGAGCAGCACATCAAGGAAGGCAAATATGCCTTTCGCTGGACGCGGCTGTCATGCCGGAAGTTCCGGCACAACGAGGTGCGGCTGCAACTGCACGCGCTGGCCTACAACCTGGCAACCTTCCTGCGCTGCATCGAACTGCCCGAGGCCATGGCGGACTGGTCGTTGACCAGCCTGCAACTCAAGCTGATCAAGATCGGCGCCCGCGTCGTCCGCCACGCCCGCGCCATTACCTTCCAGTTGGCCGAGGTCGCCGTCACCGGCCCGATGGTGCGGGCCGTCCTTGCCGCCATCCGCCGTCTTCGAACGCCTCCGTCATGCGCATGACCACGATCCATGCCCAAGCTGAACGAAAGCGGCAGGACAGGTCCGTCTGCCGCGCGGAAAAGCGGCTCTGCCGGGCCAGAATGCTGCGGGTTCGAGGCTTGATCCACCCGACTTCGGCCGTTTGCGCGACGACAGACACCGCTCGGGGCGAAAAACGCTTGCCCAGCGAGCAAAATCAGGCGAGCTTGAAGTCAAGCGGCAGGCCACTTGGGGAATGTCGGT
>VMTE01000037.1 GCA_013791775.1 Hyphomonas sp. | reverse complement strand
CTCACGCCCCGGCGCTCAACACATCGTAGATATTCCCGCCCATCCCCGTCCGCAGGTACCAGCGCCGGCAGGTACCCAGCGCCCTGAAATGTATTCCTTCCCGATCTGGGCCCCTGCCTGCGCAGGGGCCTGCGGAGACCCTACCGCGAAACCCCGACCAACCGGCCAGCTCCCCAGCTGCGTCCGGGCAATCGGGCTGCGCCTAGCTTGCGGTCAGCCCGCCATCGACGACGTGTTCCTGCCCGGTCGTGAAGCTCGAGGCATCCGAGGCGAGGTACAGGATCAGCAGCGCCACTTCCTCCGGTTTGCCGGCGCGCCCCATCGGCGTACCGCCCAGGGCGATGACATTCGGATCCAGCGCGTTGCCGCCGGTATGCGCGGTCAGGGCGGACACCTGATCCGGCTGCATCGTTTCGGTGATCCGCGTGATCGACTTCTGCCAGATCGGCGTGTCGATGATGCCGGGGTGAACCGAGTTGACCCGGATGTTCAGGCCCAGCGTGGCGCACTCGACCGCCGCCGCCTTGGTGAACAGTCTCACCGCGCCCTTCGAGGCGCAATAGGCGCTGACCCCGGCCGAGCCGCGAAGCCCCGCCACGGAGGACAGGTTGATGATCGAGCCGCCGCCCTTGGCCATCGCCCGCATGGCGGCGCGGGTGCCGAGGAAGACACTGTCGGTGTTGACCGCCATCTGCTTCTGCCAATCCGCCAGCGAATAATCCATGATGGCGCCCGCAATCGCGATTCCGGCATTGTTGACGAGAATGTTCGGGGCCCCGAACGCCGCCTCGGTTTCCGCCACGACAGCGTCCCAGCGCGCTTCGTCGGTCACGTCCTGCCGGGCCGTCGCAGCGGTGCCGCCCGCCTTGGTTATCAGGGCCAAGGTCTCCTTCAGGCCGGCCTCGTCCACGTCGGTTGCCATCACCCTGGCGCCCTCCCGGGCGAGGACGATTGCGGCTGCCCGCCCAATTCCGCTGGCGGCGCCCGTGACGATGGCGATTTTACCGTTGACCTGACCCATGTATTCCTCCCTGTTTTGCGGCCCACACTAGCAGGCCGGGCGCTTGACGCGAGCGTCTTATTGGTGTTTTACCCGCCCCTTCATGACGGGATGGTGCGGAGCCGCCGTTGTAATCGCAGGCACAATGGAGTGTTTGCCGGTCCGCACTGACATTGAGGTACTACCATGTCACGTCGCCACAGCGCGAAGTACAAGATCGACCGTCGGGTCGGCGAAAACATCTGGGGCCGCGCAAAGTCCCCCTTCAACAAGCGTAATTACCGCCCCGGCCAACACGGCCAGAACCGCCGCAACAAGGTGTCGGACTTCGGCACCCAGCTGATGGCGAAGCAGAAGCTGAAAGCCTATTACGGCGACATCACCGAGAAGCAGTTCTCGAAAACCTACGAAGAAGCCGCCCGGATGAAGGGCAACTCGGCTGAAAACCTGATCGGCCTGCTCGAATCGCGCCTCGATGCGATGGTGTACCGGTCGAAATTCGTCCCGACGATCTTCGCCGCCCGCCAGTTCGTCAACCATGGCCATGTCACCGTGAACGGCCGCCGTTGCAACATCAGCTCGGCCCGCCTGAAGCCCGGCGATGTGGTCCAGGTCCGCGAGAAGTCGCGCAACCTTGCCCTCGTGCTGGAAGCCCTCGGCAGCGGCGAGCGCGACATTCCGGACTATGTGGAAGTCGATCCGAAAGCGATGACGTCCACCTACAAGCGCGTGCCGACCCTCGCCGACGTGCCGTATCCGGTGAAGATGGAACCCTCTCAGGTGGTCGAGTTCTACTCCTCGTAAGCCGCTTGATTTTCTTGAAGTTCCGGAAAGGCCGCGCCAGACTGGTGCGGCCTTTTCATTTTCCGGGAGACCCTGATGGCCATTCCTACGATCGCTGCCGTTCGCAAAGCCGTCATCGCCGCGCCCGGCAAGGCGTTTGACCTGCCGGCCTGCGATACGACCGGACGGGACGTGTTCCCGGACAAGGCCGAGGCCGAGACCAGTCTGAAGAAGGACGCGGCGGTCATCAACGAAATGAAGGACATGCTGTATGCCGAGGGGCGCCGCGCCCTGCTGGTGATCCTCCAGGGCATGGACACCTCCGGCAAGTCCGGCACGATCAAGGCGGTCTTTTCGGAGACAACGCCGCTCGGCATGGAAGTGAAGGCCTTCAAGGCACCGAGCAGTGAAGAACTCGCCCGGGACTATCTCTGGCGCGTCCACAACGCCGTGCCGCGCCGCGGCCATGTCGGCATCTTCGACCGGTCCCACTATGAGGACGTGCTGGTCGTCCGTGTACGTGGCTTCGCCCCGCTCGAGGAAGTCGAGCAGCGCTATGACCAGATCAACGCCTTCGAGAAACACCTCAGCGAAAACGGCACAACCGTGCTGAAGTTCATGCTGAACGTGGGATTCGAGGAGCAGGGGATCCGGTTGAAGGAGCGTGTGACGGAAGCCCACAAGCTCTGGAAATTCAACCCGCTCGACCTCGAAGACCGAGAGCGCTGGAGCGACTACATGAACGCCTACGAACTCGCCATCCGGCGCTGCTCGACGCGCGCAGCGCCCTGGTATGTCATTCCGTCAGACAGCCGGACACGGCGCAGCGCATTGATCGCGCGCATCGTGCGCGGGGCGCTGGAAGGGATGGACCTGAAATGGAAGGACCCGGGCTTCAAGCCCGGGTCCTATGATTTCAGCTGACCGCCGGCTTCAGTTGGTGAAGCGAACCGAGCCGCCGCTGGATTCCGAAGAGTCCTGCTCGGACGGATTTCCGGCAAACTCGACCGAGCCCCCGCTGGAGGCGCGGCCCGAGGCCGGACCGGTTGCATAGGCCTCGATATCCCCGCCGCTGGAAGCGCCAGCGGTAACCGATTCGCAGCGCAGCGCGTCCGCCTCGATGCTCGCGCCTGACGATGCTGAGAGGTCGGCGCTGTTGCAGGCGCCCGAAAGTTCGGCGCTGCCACCTGACGAGACGTCTACCGTGAAGGTGGCTGCGGCCTTGGACACCACCGTGGCTTCACCCGACGACGACGCATCGACAACCGTTTCGCCGGTACCCGTGACGGTTCCGGTCGCTTCTCCACTGGAAGAAGCGGAAATGCGCAACGTCCTGGCCTGAAGGTCTGCAGCTTTCAGTTCGCCCGACGACGATGCGGAAAGTCCCGTGTTTCCGGATACACCGGCCAGTTTCACATACGCGCTTGATGACGCGCTCGCGGAGAAGTCGTCCGCATCGATATTGTCCGACGTGAAGCGCGACGACTGCGAAACGCGAACGGCTTCAAGGTCCGGTCCGGAGACATGGACCGTGTAGCGCGGGACACGTTTTCCGTTCACCTTGACGGTTTCACCGTCTTTCGAAATGTCCAGGGAATTGCCCCAGAAGGAGAAGAAGCTACGCCGCGTCTTCAGGCTGTTGCGGGTTACGACCAGCGTGTCGCCGTCGAATTCGATCTTTGCGTCCGAGAAATCACCGCCCGGCGTTTCGACGGTCACCTGGGTTTGCGGCGCCGTGCTGAAGACGACATCCATTGCGCCTTTCACTTCGATGCTTGAGAACGGCTTGGCATCGAAAGACTTGCTTTCGGCGAGTGCGGCGGGTGCCAGCAGCAGCGAGATGGTGGCGAGTGCGGTCAGGGTCTTGTTCATGGGGGCCTCCCGAAGTTGATGGCCCCTGTATGATTATCGAAATACGATAAGTCAATCGTTGTTTTTCGATAATTTCAGGCGTCATTCACAGTTTTTGATGTGCCCTGCGCTTGCCGCCGCAGCGCCATGGGCGGCTGGCCGAAGACGCGCATGAAGGCCATCCGCATCCGGTCGGGATCGCCAAATCCCGTGTCGCGCGCGATCTGCTGCAGGGAAAGTCCTGTCGTCTCAACGCTCTGGCGAGCGGTCTCGAGGCGCAGTTTCTCGACAAAACGCGCCGGCGTGGTGCCGGTCTCGCTGCGGAAGACACGCGCGAAATTGCGCGGGCTCATTGCGGCCTTTTCGGCCAGGTCTTCGACTGTAAAATCTGTGTGCAGATTACATCGTATCAGGTCGATCAGCGCATCGAACCGTCCCGAAGCCAGGCGGATATCCTGCAGGAGGGAAAACTGCGACTGCCCGCCCTGCCGGCGGTGGTGCACGACCAGTTCGCGCGCGGCGCGGCGCGCCACCTCGTCGCCGAGGTCGTCCTCGACCAGCGCCAACGCGAGGTCGATCCCGGCCGTGATGCCGGCTGAGGTCCAGAACTTTCCGTCCCGGACATAGATCCGGTCCGCCAGCAGTCTCGTGCCCGGAAAGGCGCGTTCGAACGACGCCGACCGGCGCCAGTGCGTCGTGGCGCTGCGCCCTTCCAGCAATCCCGCGGCCGCCAGCAGGAAGGAACCGGAACAGACCGAGCAGGTCCGGCGGGTGCGGCCGGACAGGTCACGGATCGCGCCGAGCAGGTGTTCGTCGGCGATCCCCTGGCGCGTGCCTTCGCCGCCCGACACGACCAGTGTGTCGAGAACCAACCCGGGCGGCAGCGCTTCCGTCATCAGGGCGACGCCGCAGGAGGCGCGCACGGGGCCGCCGCCGAGGGAATAGACGGTCACGGCGTAGGGCGGCGGCGTCATGGCGCGCGCCGGCATCTCGAACACGCTGATCGGTCCCGTCGCGTCAAGGATCTGGAATCCCTCGAACACCAGAACCCCGATCGAGCGGGTCATCGGTTTGGCAGGAAACATCGGAAGCATGTCCTTTCGGCCAAACGACTTCTAGACGACAATTGACAGGTCAACAAGGAGCCCGCCATGAGCCGCCCGCCTTTCGTCACCGTTTTCGCGATCTATCCCAACCTGACCCATCTCGATTTCACCGGGCCCCATCAGGTGCTCAGCCGGATCCCGGGCGCCACAACGCTGATTGCCAGCCGCGATGGCGGCGACATCGAAGCGGAAGGCGGACTTGTGATCGGCCGTACACGGAAACTGTCCGAAATCGAACATTGCGATCTCATCTGCGTTCCCGGCGGCATCACCGCCACGGAAACCGCGCTGGACGAAGCCTTTGTATCCGAAGTTCGCCGCCTGGCGTTGGGGGCGCGGTACATCACATCGGTCTGCACCGGTTCGTTGATCCTCGGCGCGGCGGGCCTGCTGCAAGGCAAGCGCGCCGCGTGTCACTGGGCCTGGCGCGGCTTGCTGCCCGAGTTCGGCGCCATTCCCGATCCCGCCCGGGTCGTGCGTGACGGGAACATCTTCACTGGCGGCGGCGTGACGGCGGGCATCGACTTCGCCTTCACCATGCTGGCTGAAATTGCCGGCGAGCCGTTCGCGAAGGCCGTGACGCTGGGGCTTGAATACGCGCCCGCACCGCCGTTTGCGTGCGGCAGGCCGGAACTTGCGGATACGGAGACGCTCGCTCTCTTGTCTGCGAACATGGACAAGGCCATGGGGCAGCGCGCTGGAGAAGCCCGGGAGGCGGGTGCGCGTCTCCGGCGCTAGATCGTCTCGCCGTAGAGATCATAGTCGTCCGCCCCGGTGATCCTGGTGCGGACGATGTCGCCGAGGCGGAGCGGGCGCTTGCTGGTCACATAGACAACGGCGTCGACTTCGGGCGCGTCGGCTTTCGAGCGGCCGATCCAGCCCCCGGGAGACTGGTCGTCTTCGCCATCGATGATGATGTCGAGCTTGCGGCCCACCTGCGCGGCTGCGCGCTCGGCCGAAACTTCGGCCTGCGCTTCCATGAAGCGGTGCCAGCGTTCTTCTTTGACCTCTTCGGGAACATGATGGTCGAGCTTGCCGCTTTCGGCATGCACCACGTTCTCGTAGCGAAAGCACCCGGCGCGGTCGATTTTGGCCTCGCGGATAAAATCCAGCAGGATTTCGAAGTCTTCCTCGGTTTCACCCGGAAAGCCCACGATGAAGGTCGAGCGGATCGCCAGGTCCGGCACGTCGGCGCGCCACTTCGCGATGCGGGCGAGCACCTTGTCCTGGTTGCCCGGCCGCTTCATGGCCTTGAGCACAGGGGCCGATGCGTGCTGGAACGGGATGTCGAGATAGGGTGTGATGAGGCCTTCGGCCATTAGTGGAATGATGTTGTCAACGTGCGGGTACGGATAGACATAGTGCATCCGCGTCCATACCCCGAGGCTGCCAAGCCCGCGCGCCAAATCGAGAAAGCGCGTTTCGTATTCCGTGCCGCGCCATGTCTCCGGCTTGTAGCGGACATCCAGTCCGTAGGCGGACGTATCCTGGCTGATCACCAGAAGTTCCTTGACGCCGGCGGCGACGAGCTTCTCGGCTTCGGTCAGCACATGGTGGATGGGCCGCGAGGCGAGGTCTCCGCGCAGTTTCGGAATGATGCAGAAGCTGCACCGGTTGTTGCAGCCTTCAGAAATCTTCAGGTAGGCATAGTGGCGCGGGGTCAGACGCAGGCCGCTTTCGGGGACGAGATCGAGGTGCGGATTGTGCGGCGGCGTCAGGTGGGTGTGCACCGCGTTCATCACGGCTTCATATTGGTGCGGCCCGGTCACGGCGAGCACCTTGGGGTGTGCCCGCTGGATCACCTCGGGCTCTGCACCGAGACAGCCGGTCACGATCACCTTGCCATTGGCTTCGATGGCTTCGCCAATCGCCGCGAGGCTTTCATCGCGCGCCGAGTCGAGGAAGCCGCAGGTGTTGACGAGCACAAGGTCTGCGCCGGCATAGTCCGGTGCGATCTGATAGCCTTCCGCGCGCAGGCGTGTGATGATGCGTTCGGAATCGACCAGCGCCTTCGGGCAGCCGAGTGAAACGATTCCGACTTTCGGCGTCTTCGCCGGTTTGATCGGGGCGGGGGCAAGGGGTGTCGTCGTCATCGGCGATCTGCTATATTGAAATTGGTGCAGGGGAAAGCCGAACAGTGAGCATGGATCCGGGAAAGCCGAACTTTGCGCGCCTGCGGACGCTTCAGGTTTCTGCGGTGATGGCGGGTGTCTCGGTCTTTGTTATATCCGGTTTGCTGATGGGCGTGTTTCGGGCGCCCGGGGTCGCGACCGTCGTATTGGCGCTCGCGTTTGCCAGCGCCACTTTCGGGGCGGTATTCTATTTCGGCGCCTTGCTGCTGGAAGGCTCGCTCCAGAAATACATCCTGTCGGACGAAACCGTGATCCAGGGCGATGACGTGAAGATGGTCACCCACACAGCCTCGTCCGGCGATCCGGTCATCGACAAGTGGATCGGTACCTATGCCTTTGCGCGCAACCTGTTCGGGATGTCGATTGTGCCGATCCTGATCCTTGCAGCGCTCTACTATTTTGGCTGACGCACCCGCCAGGCGCGCAGGCAGGGGCCATTGTCTCCATCGAACGGCAGGGGCTGCCACGTTTCCAAGGTGCAGTCGAAGGTCGTGGCTTTGGGCTTGTAGAATGCATGCGAATACTGGCTCACAGTCTTGCGGGCTCGGTTCGCAAAGGAGCCGAGCAGCTTCAACAGACCCGGCGGGACCATAGCCAGACGCAGGCGTGCGGCGCCGGAACGGACCGCGAGCGTCATGCCCGTCTTCATCAGCGCCTGGATCGCGGCGGAATCCTCCGGATCAAGGCTGACGAGATCGATGACATCGAGATAGGGCGGCTCGCCCTCGGACGGCTTGTTGAACTGAAACATGGCCAGCCCGCGAATGGCGCCGGTGGAAGGGTACGCGGCCAGAACCGGTGGTACCGGATCGTCAGGATCGTTGAGGCGCCAGTGCAGGGCGGCCGGTGAGCGTTCAGCAAACAAGCGCTCGCCCTTGCGCAGTTCGGCATCGAAAGCCGCCAGCCGGACATCGCCTTCGGGATGTTCGATCCGCACCACGTCGCCATCTGCCTCGGCGAGCCAGGCGTTCACATCGGGCGCGCGGCGCGGAATGTCCGGGAACCGGCGGATGTATTTCTGCTTGAGCAGGCCGTGCGCTCGCCAACTGATCGCGCCGGTGACGGCAACCAGCGGCTGGGTCATCCAGTCCAGTTTCAGCGTCCCGGTTTCCGGATAAGGCGTCAGGCGCATGGCGGTGTGCAGCCGGCCGCTGAACGGGTTCGCGGTGAGCGTGTGGACGAGCGCGATCGACTCCTGTTTGAGGCAGGCCCGGAGCACATTGACCGCCCGTCCACCCTGGTCAGCATCGGAGACGAAGTTATAGCCGGATGCGATCAGGTTCTCCTGACCCCGCTGCCAGCCGCGCTGCACGAAATTGCCGAGAAAGGCACGCACGATGCCGTCGCGGTCTTCTGCGACCCAGCCGGTGACGCACCCGGCCTGTCCGGGATTGCGATGGCACAGCCAGTCAAAGCCTTCAGCTGAGCGGCGGGCAAACCATACGCGCTCCATCAGCCGGTCGATGGCGGGAAAGTCCTCCGGCACCATTGGCCGGACATCAATGCGGTTGGGCGACGTCATCCGGCCAGGTGTGCCGCGCTATTCTGCGGCCAGTTCGATGCCCTTTTCCGACAGCAGCTCCTTGAGCTCGCCGTTCTCGAACATCTCTTTCAGGATGTCGCAGCCGCCGATGAATTCGCCCTTCACGTAGAGCTGGGGAATGGTCGGCCAGTTGGTGTACTGCTTGATGCCGTCGCGGACCGCGGCGCTCTCGAGCACGTTGGTGGCGACGTATTCCACGCCCAGATAGTCCAGGATCTGAACCACGGTGGACGAGAAGCCGCACTGCGGGAAGGTCGGCGTCCCCTTCATGAAGAGGACGACGTCGTTCTCCTTCACGGCCTTGTCGATGGCATCCAGGGTGGCTTGATCGGTCATGGAAACTGCTCCGTTTGCGAGGCTGATGTGGATTGCGCGGCCGCCTGCGTCAAGTTGGGCGCGTGCGGCGGCGGTGAAATCCGGGATTTGTCTCACAAAAAGTTTACCTTGGGGCTTATCGATAAGCGATTGCCATTTATCGAAAAACGATTATTAGTGTGCGTCACGGGTCGGCTACCAACGGTTTGCGGCCCCACAAGGTTCAGGAGATCCCGCGCATGTTGAATAGATTCAAGCTCAAGGCGGCTTCCGCCTCTTTTCTGATGGTCCTGGGCGCGGTTTCGACCGGCGCCGCCCAGGCGGCCGAAGCGGCAGCACCCGAAGAAGAACAAGCCCTCATCAATGAAAAGGTCGTCGTCACGGCCCGGAAGCCGGAAGAGACGGCGAACTATGTCGCGCAGGTCACCGCGCCGCCGTTCGGCACCGAGCAGCTCGCCCGCTGGGATGACCGCATCTGTGTCGGCGTCTCGGGCGTCCGCGAGGAACAGGCCCAGTTCCTGGCCGACCGGGTTTCGCAGCGCGCGGTCGAGATCGGCTTGCGGACCGGCAAGCCGGGTTGCTCGCCGGACATCACGATCCTGGTGACCGCCGAACCGGAATCGCTGATCGGCGCGATGCAGGAGAATTACGCAAACCTCTTCGCCGTCAGCAACGAGAAGCGTGTCGGCACGCTCGGCAATGCGGCGTTCGAACAGTTCAAGGCCGAAGAACGCCCGGTGCGCTGGTGGCATGTTTCTGAAACGCGCGGCGCCGACGGCTCGCGCATCTCGGGTGAAGCCCGTCAGGGTGTCACCGACGGTGTCACCGGCGCGCCCACCGTGCGCTCCGAAGGCAGCCGCCTGCGGTCGGCCACACGCCAGGATCTGAACCGGGCGATCATCGTGGTTGATGCCAACATGGTGCAGGGCGTGTCGATGGACTCGCTTGGCGATTACATTGCCTTTGTCGCGCTGATGCAGGCCGATCCGAACGGCAACACCACCGGCATCAACACGATCATGAACCTGTTCCGGTCGGACATCGGCGAAGCGCGCGCCACCCAGCTCACGGATTGGGATAAGGACTTCCTGCGCGCGCTCTATTCGATGCCGCGCAATACCGCCTCGCTCCATCAGGCGGAAAGCTATCTCGCATCACGGATGGAACGCGACTAGCCGTCAGTGCACCGACAAAAAGAAAGGGCGCTCCAACCGGAGCGCCCTTTTTCATTTCAGCCCTTTCGGGCAGCCTACCAGCCGCAGCTCTGACCGGCGTTCTGTTCCTTCATGTAAACAATCAGCGGATCGAAATACTCGATGATCGCGCTGCCATCCATCTGGCGGGTGCCGGTGAACTTCTCCAGCGTATCCGGCCAGGGCTGCGAGGCGCCAGCTTCCAGCATGGCGTTGAACCGTTCGCCGACTTCCTTGTTGCCATAGATCGAGCAGCGGTGGAGCGGGCCTTCCCAGCCGGCCTGTTCGCAGGCGGCCTTGTGGAACTGGAACTGCATGATGAAGCTGAGGAAGTAGCGCAGGTACGGCGTGTTGCCCGGAATGTGATACTTCGCACCCGGATCAAAGGCGTCCGCAGGACGCGGGGCCGGAGGCACAATGCCCTGGTTCTTGAGGCGAAGGTCCCACCAGGCCTGGTTGTAGTTTTCCGGCGTCGTCTCGCCCGACAGCACACCCCAGCGCCAGCCATCCACGGTGATCGCAAAGGGCAGGAACGCGATCTTGTCGAGCGCGGTCTGCATCAGCAGGGCGATGTCGGAATCGGGGCCCGGCATTTCCTCGTTCGAGATCAGGCCGATCTGCTTCAGGTATTCGGGCGTGATCGACAGTCCGATAAAATCGCCGATGGCCTCGTGGAAGCCGTCATTCGCGCCGTTCTTGTAGAGGAAGTCCTGGTTCTTGTAGGCGCGCTGGTAGAAGTTGTGACCGAGCTCATGGTGGACCGTGTAGAAGTCCTCCGAGTTCACCTCGGTGCACATCTTGATGCGCACGTCGTCGGCGTCATCGAGATCCCAGGCCGACGCGTGGCACTGAACTTCCTTGCCTTCCGGCCGCACGATCATCGAGCGTTCCCAGAACGTCTGTGGCAGCGGGGCGAGCCCCAGCGACACGAAGAAGGCCTCGCCCGTCTCGACCATCTTGACCGGCGTATAGCCTTTCTCGACCAGCCGCTGCGTGAGGTCATACTTCAGCGGGGCGGCTTCCGGCTCGACGATGTCGTAGATCGACGACCATTGCTGCGCCCACATATTGCCGAGCAGGTCAGCCCGGATCGGACCGGTCGCGGGTTGCACGCCGTCGCCGTAGGTCTGGTTCAGCTTCATGCGCGTGTAGCAATGCAGCTCCTTGTAGAGCGGCTCGACCTGGCCCCACAGGCGGGCGACTTCCGCTTCCATCTGTTCGGGCGGCATGTCGTAGTTCGACAGCCACATCTGATCGAGGCTCGGATAGCCAAGCTCCCTGGCGCCTTCGTTGGCGAGTGTCACCATCGCGGCGTAGTTGTCTTTCATCGGCGGCGAAACCGTGCGCCAGCCTTCCCACACCGCTTTGGTTTCGTTCGGATTGCGCGAGGTCTCGATGATCGTGGAGGCTTCATCCAGCGTGATCATCTGTCCCTTGTATTCGAACTTGCCCGTGCCGTAGGCCGCGTCGAGATCGGTGGTGAGTTTCGACAGCTCCTCGGCGGCTCCTTCGCGCGACGGCGCCGGGATCGTGATGCCCCCGCGCAGGATCTGAATTTTCCGCGCCAGATCCGGCGGCAGCTTCGCCACGTCAAACTTTTTCGATTCACTCGCCAGCGAGACCGCCAGTTTGGTTGCCTTCGCGCCTGCGTCAGCGGCGGCCGCGTTGGTTTCGGGCGTGATGTCGGTGGCCTGGTTCCAGAACGCCTGGGCGGCTTCCTTGTTCATCGCCGCGAGCTCGGACTCGGCGCGGCCCAGGAAGGCGCGGGCCTCGATGGCCATTTCTTCGGCGGCAATGGCCGACGGATCGACCTTGTCGTTTCCCGCCGAACACGAAACAAGCAGAAGGCCAAGCGCAGCGGCGCTGGCGGATTTCATCAGTTTTGACATGGATTCAGCTCTCCCGGAGGTTTGCCCCAGCAGACAGCGAACCGGACGCAAGGTCAATATTGCCGCAGCTTACGGCGCCCGCGTCTTCAGCGCGAGAGCGTGCAGAACGCCGCCCATATGGCCCTGCAGGGCCTCATAAACCATCTGGTGCTGGCGCACGCGCGGCAGGCCGGCAAAGCGCGCGCTGACAATTTCGGCCTGCCAGTGGTTGTCGTCTCCGGCGAGGTCGGTGAGCGTGATCTCGGCGTCGGGAAACCCTTCCTTGAGGAACTTCATCAATGTGTCCTGGCTCATGCCCATGTGACGGGTCCTTTCGCGGCTGGCGCTAGGCAGATGGCGCTCCGGCGGGCTAGGGTCAAGCGTCGCGACTCGCGCAGCCGGAGCTCCCCTTGACCCAAAAACGTGCCTTTGCCCTCGCCGCCTTGCTTGGTTTTGTGGCGGTCTGTCTGGGCGGGTTCCTGCTCTGGCAGGAACGGCAAGCCCGCGACATCCCCGGCGTCACCTATGAAACCCGCTTCATCGATCCCGGCCCGATGCTGCATCTCGCAGACGTCTTGTCGTCCGATGCGCTGGAAGGGCGCGCGTCCGGTACGCCGGGCAATGACGCCGCGCGCGGGTTCATCCGCAAGCGCTTCGAGGATGTGGGCCTTCTGCCATTTCTGCCGGGCGGGTGGGAACAACCGGTCACGATCCTCCCGCGCCCGGGTCTCGACAATCCCGGGCCCGGCGCCAACCTCATCGGTTGGGTCCCCGGCGAAACGCCGGGCACCGGCCCGCTGATCATCGTCACCGCCCATTATGACCATCTCGGTATCCGGAACGGCGAAATCTACAACGGCGCGGACGACAATGCCTCGGGCGCCGCAGCGCTGACGGCACTGGCTGAGTATTTCGTACGCCAGCCGCCCCGGCATGACATCCTGTTCGTGGCGCTCGACGGCGAGGAAGTGGGTTTCCTGGGCGCGCGCGCTCTCGTCCGCGACCCGGCCGTGCCGATCGACCGGGCCGCTCTCAATATCAACATGGACATGGTCAGCCGCTCGGATGTGGGTGAGCTGTATGTCACCGGCACGTTCCACACGCCGGGCCTCGTCCCGCTGGTCGAACAGGTCGCCGCGAAGGCACCGGTAACGCTGCGCATCGGCCATGACCGGCCGGAAGACGGCGTCAATGACTGGACGACCCAGTCCGACCACGCCCTGTTCCACGAGCTCGGCATGCCGTTCCTCTATCTTGGTGTCGAAGATCACCCGGATTATCACAAGCCGACTGATGACTTCTCCGTGATCCCGCTGGACTTCTACGTCCGGGCCGCAGACACAGCGACGTCGATTGTCCGCGCTGCGGACGCCAACTTGCCGGATATCCACGCCCTGCGCCGCGCGCCGGACGAGACCGCTCAACCAGAAGGACATGCCGAATGACCACAACGGTCTCCTACATCCTGAAATCCTCGACCAATCAGACTCTCGGCGCCCTCAAGGGCCTGCTCGCCAAAGGCGAGGCCTATACCGCATCGATCAAATGCGAGGAAGCGGCCATGCTGGCGCAGCGCCTCTATCCCGATATGTTCGCCCTGCCGCGCCAGGTGCAGATTGCGTGTGACACGGCCGCCCGCGGGGCAGCCCGCCTCGCCGAAATGGACATGCCGAACTTTCCGGACACGGAGCAAAACTTTGCCGAGCTGATCGCCCGCTGCGATAAGGCCATCGCCTATGTCAACGCCATCGATGACGCGAAGATCGATGCGACCGCCAGCAAGACGCTGCAGATCCCGATGGGGCAGGCGACCTTGCCGATGACCGGCCAGCAATACCTGCAGAGCTTCATTCTGCCGAATTTGCATTTCCACGCCGCCATGGCCTACGGCCTGCTGCGCATGCAGGGCGTCCAGATCGGCAAGCGGGACTATCTCGTTCCGGCCTGATCCGTATACGTCGTGTTGAGCCCGTTCGGTCCGGCAAGGCCGGGGTGAGCGGGTTCAGCCGACGGCGTTCATGTAACCCGGCAGCCAACCCTCATGCGCGGCGCGCAGGTCTGATAGTTTCACGGCAAACTCCGGCGCGTCCTGTCCCCAGCCGGTTTCCAGAACGACCGCGTCGCCGCCGAACACGCCGAGCCGGCCCGGCATGAAGCCGCGCGAGTCCCATTTGCGCAGCTGCGCTTCGCTGACCGCCACCAGGTATTGCGCGGACGCTTCGCCGAACAGGCAGGCCTCGTCGCGCGTGTCTTCCGGTTCGCGGTTGCCGACAAGGCGTACGCCGATGCCGCCGGCCAGCGCCATCTCGGCCGCCGCGCAAGCAATACCGCCATCGCTGACATCGTGCACGGCATTCACCAGCCCTGCATGGATCAGCCCACGGATGAAGCCCGCGTTCTTCTTTTCCATGGCCAGATCCACCGGCGGCGGCGGGCCGAGGTCATCGCCCTTCAGGCCCAGCCAGACGCGCGCATAGAGCCCTGCGCCAAGGTGGCCGCGCGCCTCGCCGATCAGGATCAGCGCGTCGCCGTCTTGCGCGCCGGTCAGCGTGGCGGTTTTCGAAAGGTCCTCGATCAACCCCACGCCGCCGACCACCGGGGTTGGCGGGATCGCCTTGCCATCGGTTTCGTTATAGAGCGACACGTTGCCGGACACGACCGGGAAGTCGAGTTCGCGGCAGGCCTCGGCCATGCCTTCGATGGCCTTCACGATATAGCCCATCGTCGCCGGCTTTTCGGGGTTGCCGAAGTTCAGGTTGTCGGTGATCGCGATGGGGGTTGCACCCACGGCAGAGAGGTTGCGGTAGGCTTCGGCCACTACCTGCTTACCGCCCTCATAGGGATCGGCCGCCACGAAGTGCGGGTTGCAATCGGAACAGATTGCGAGCGCCTTGTTGGTGCCGTGCACGTGCACGATGGCCGCGTCGCCGCCGGACTGCGAGGAGTCCAGCGTGTCGCCCATGACGTGTCGGTCATACTGTTCCCAGACCCAGCGCTTGGACGCCATGTCGGGCGACGACATCAGTTTCAGCAGCACCGCGCCATAGTCCTTGGGCACAGGATACTTCGTCACGTCAAAGTCGGCCCGCATTACGGGCTCCGTCCACGGACGGTCATAGTTGGGGGCATCCTCGCCCAGCGGCGCCACCGGAATGTCGCACACCACCGCGCCGTGCTGCTTCAGCACGAGGCGGCCGGTGGTCGTGGTCACGCCGATCACTTCGGCATCGAGGTCCCACTTGTCGAAGATCTTCTTCGCCACGGCTTCCTTGCCGGGCTTGAGGATCATCAGCATGCGCTCCTGGCTCTCCGACAGCATGATCTCGTAGGCCGTCATGCCGGTCTCGCGCTGCGGCACGGCGTCGAGGTCCATCTCGATGCCGACGCCGCCCTTATCCGCCATCTCGACCGAGGAGGAGGTGAGGCCCGCCGCGCCCATGTCCTGGATGGACTGGATCGCATCGGTCGCCATCAGCTCGAGGCAGGCCTCGATCAGGAGCTTCTCCGTGAACGGATCACCCACCTGCACGGTCGGGCGGTTGTCTTCCTCGCCTTCGGTGAATTCGGCCGAGGCCATGGTTGCGCCGTGGATGCCGTCGCGTCCGGTCTTCGAGCCGACATACAGGATCTGCAGGCCGGGCAGGGCGCCGCGCGCATAGAAAATCTTGTCCTGGTCGGCGAGGCCCACGGCCATCGCGTTGACGAGGATGTTGCCATTATAGCCCTCGTCGAACTGGGTTTCGCCCGCCACGGTCGGCACGCCGACGCAGTTGCCGTATCCGCCGATGCCCGCCACGACGCCGGAGACGAGTTGGCGCGTCTTCGGATGGCTGGGGTCGCCGAAGCGCAGCGCGTTGACGAGGGCCACGGGGCGCGCGCCCATCGTGAACACGTCGCGCAGGATGCCGCCCACGCCGGTCGCCGCGCCCTGATAAGGCTCGATATAGGAGGGGTGGTTGTGGCTCTCCATCTTGAAGATGGCGGCCTGTCCGTCACCGATATCGATGACGCCGGCATTCTCGCCAGGTCCCTGGATGACGCGCGGGCCCTTGGTGGGGAACTTCGCGAGGTGGCGGCGCGAGGATTTGTAGGAGCAGTGCTCGGACCACATCACCGAATAGATGCCGAGTTCCACGAGGTTCGGCTTGCGGCCGAGGCGCGAAACCAGCCGTTCCCACTCATCGGCCTTGATGCCGTGTTCGGCGCCTTGTGCGGCGTCCTGCTGGGCGGTGAGGCGGGCGAGAATAGTGGCTGTGTCGGTCATGGCCGGGCATTTACCGGCAAAGTCCGCGAGTCGCCAGCCTCAATCGCCGGTCTGCGCCGCTTGCCAAGCCTCGGCCTGCAAGGCGGCCAGCGCCACGAGGTTGCCCATGGCCAGGTTCATGTCCACGAGGTGCAAGCCCCATTCGGCCACGACTTGCCCGTTAAACATGACATCGCCCCGGATGTCGTCCACGCGCGGGCCATCGCCCGGCGCGACGGTCACGGCGAACCAGTCATGCGTGGCGTTCGAGCGGCATTCACCCGAAACCAGCCCCGGCAGTTTCACGAACGGCGTGGATACGGGCGCCCCGAAATCGGTCGGCTCCGCCGCGCTGAAGCTCTGGGCCGGCATGTAGGCGTCCAGCGCCGTTGCTCCGGCTTCCACCAGCGCCGGCGGACTGGTGCAGATCGCCGACCGCCCATCGGCCGCTTTCAGGCCGAAGCGAGACGCCGCTGGCGGCTCGGCCGTAGCCCGGAAGCTCTCATAGTTCACCAGGCACCCGGCTTCGCCCGGCGCGCTGCACACCGGCATGCCGCCGAAGGTGCCGTCGGCGTCGGCATGCGCCGTGAAGCCGATGGCGTGTGCGCCGACGATCTGCGCCTGCACCGGCTTGCCGATGATCTCCGCCTTCAAGAGCTGCAGCACCATGTCGGCGCCCTGCGAATGGCCGATCAACAGAACCGGCCGGCCCTTGTTGTTATGCTCGAGATAATATTCCCAGCTGTCCACGACATCGGCCCAGCGCATCTCGACATTAGCGTTCGAGACACCTGTTACCATCAGCGTCTGCAGTTCCAGCAGCGTGCGCTGGCGATAGATCGGCGCATAGAGATTGCAGACCGATCCGTACCGCGCCAGCTGGTTCTCCGCGACGTTCAGTTCCTCCGGACCAGTCAGCAGGTCGCTGTTCCAGGTCTGGTCGAAGGAGACGGTCGGGTAGATGTAGAAACAGTCGAACGGCGCCGTATCCAGCAAGGCATACGATTCCTCGATCTCGGTCGTGCCGTCCTCGTGGATCACCGTTGCGGTCAGATCCACGTCGCAGGCATTGCCCTCCGGCATGTCGGGGTGGCACAGCCAGTTGCGCATGTCGTCATAGTCCACATGGGCGAAGGGCGGCGGGACAGGCGGCGCTTCGACCGCCGGTTCCGCCTCGGGCACTGGCGGCGCCTTGCAACCTGTCACCAGCAACAGCGCTGCAATCAGTCCGGTGCGCAGGATCATCGCTTCCCCCAAGCCTGTCAGGCGACCGCCGCATCAATGGCGGCGAGGTGTTTCTGTTTCCCGGCTTCCGGCAGGAAACTGGCGGTGAAGCTGTTGTGGGCCAATGTGATCAGCTGCGCATCCGACAGGCCCAGCGCCTCGGCGGTCTTCTCGTAGTTGCGCGCGATATAGCCGCCGAAATAGGCCGGATCGTCGGAGTTTACTGTCACCAGCAACCCGGCCTCGAGCTGCGCCTTCACGGGGCTGTCCTTCAGGTCATTGATCACGCAGAGCGACAGGTTGGACAGCGGGCAGTTGGTCAGCGGCGTCTGGGTGTCCTTCAGGATCTGGATCAGGGCCGGGTCCTCCATCGAGCGGTTGCCATGGTCGATCCGGTCCACGCCGATCTCGATCAGCGCCTCGCGCACATAGGCGGGCGGGCCTTCTTCGCCGGCATGCATGCACAGCTTGAACCCCATCTCCCGGCAGCGCTTGTAGAGACGTTCGAATTTCAGTGGCGGATGGCCCATCTCGGAGGAATCAAGCCCCACGCCGACAAACCGGTCATGCCAGCCTTCGGATTCCTTCAGCAGCGCGAAGCCATCGTCTTCAGACAGGTGGCGCAGGAAACTCAGGATCAGGTAGCTGGTCACGCCGAGCTCCTTCTCCCCCCGCGCGAGCGCCGCGAGGATGCCCTCGGTCACCACGCCAAACGGCACGCCGCGTTCCGTGTGTGCCTGCGGATCGAAGAACATCTCGACATGGCGCACATTGTCCTGCGCCGCCCGCTGCAGGTAGGCCCAGGTCAGGTCGTGGAAATCTTCCTCGGTGCGCAGCACCTGCATGCCCTCGTAATAGAGGTCGAGGAATTCCTGCAGGTTCGAGAAATTGTAGGCCGCCTTCGCCTCGTCCAGCGTCTTGAAGCGCAGGTCGATCCGGTTGCGGGCGGCGAGCTGCATCATCAGCTCCGGCTCGAAGCTGCCTTCGATGTGCAGGTGGAGTTCCGCTTTGGGCAGGCGTTGAATCAGGGAATTTTGGGACGAGTCGGTCATGCTGCCTTTTAGACTAGGCGCGCCTGAGCTTGTCTAGTTGCGACCTCAATATGGTTGCCATGGCTGTTCAAAGAAGTAGCATCGAAGCACGCTAAGATGGAGCCAGTCATGCGCGGCTTTTTTGCATCCGTAACAATTATGTTGCTTGCAGCCTGCGCGACACAGGACGCGCATCAGAGCGCTTCGCCCGGTTGCAACGTTGAAATGGGCACCGCATCGGATCGCCCCGAACAATACCGACTGCTGGATTATGTCATCGGGTCTTATCGGGCGAAGTGCTTTGAACAGTCGCTGGAGGCCGCCCTCCGCCTGAAAGAGATGGAATCCGGCAAACCACAGACCCCCACCTATGCCTATTTGATTTTGAATTACTGGAAGCTGGACCGGATCGACGAAGGGCGCTCCATCTACGAGGAGAGCCTTCAAGTATTCGGCCCCGTTCGGCCGCCGTGCATCTCAATTTCGTGCACGCCTGGGATGAGCCGCCCGGATTTCGAAAGGAAATTGTCCAACAGGGAAGCCCAGGTGATCAGGCCGCCAAAGCCTGCATATCCGCCGGAGGCAATCGTCCTCGGCATCGACGGCACCTGCAATGTCGTGTTCGACGTGGATATCGAGGGTATCCCCAAAAACGTTGTCGCAACATGCAGCCATGACGTTTTTAAGGAGGTTGCTGAACAGTCGGTAAGGGCAATTGAATTTTCGCCGAAGATCGTTCGCGGAACCGCCGTCGAACGCCGGAACGTCGTCTACCCGTTTCAGTTCAAGATGCCAAAAGACCCGGAACAAACATCCGAAGAATGAGCCGGTGGCATGAGGCTCGCATACAGCTCGTCCGGTCGCGTGAAGTCTCAACGCGCTTGCGCTGAACCGCCCGGAGGCGTCCAGACAGTCCTCACTCCGGGCTGCGTGCCTGGACTGTTTCGAGGTAGGCGATGAGCCCGTCGATATCGACCGGTTCGAACACCCAGTCGGGCATGTCGGGATGGTCCGTCACGCGGCCCGCCGCAAAGGCGTCCTTGAGGGCACCGATCTCGACGGTCTGGTAGAGAAGGCGGAAGGGCGGGGCCTCGGCGTGAGGACTTTCGCCGTCCGCGCCGATGGCGTGGCAATCGGCGCAGGCGACCTCGGCAATCGCTTCGCCCCGGCCGACAAGTTCGTCTTGTTCCGTTATTCCGGCCGCGTCCGCACTGGCAGCGGGCACTGGTTCCGGAGGGGGCTCGTCCGCAACCTTGGTGCAAGCGGGAAGCGCGAGGGCGACGCAGAGCGAGAGCAAGGCGAAGCCCGGTCTCATCACGCCGCCGCCATCAGGCTCTCGAACAAGCGCACACCATCTTGTCCGCACTCGGCGCCGCCCACCGCGCGTTCCGGATGCGGCATCATGCCCAGCACCCGGCCATTCTCGGACAGGACGCCCGCGATGTCCCGCGCCGCGCCGTTGGGGTTTTCGCCCGCGGCATAGCGGAAGGCCACGCGGCCATCGCCTTCCAGCCGGTCCAGCGTCGCGGCGTCGGCAAAGTAGTTGCCCTCGGCATGGGCAATCGGAATGACGATCTCGCCGGCGCCGGCATAGGCACTGGTGAAGGCGGTATTGGTGCTCTCCACCTTCAGCTTCTGCGGCCGGCAGACGAAGTGCAGCGAGGCATTGCGCACCAGCGCGCCGGGCAGGAGGCCCGTCTCGGTCAGGATCTGGAAGCCGTTGCACACGCCCAGCACATAGCCGCCGCGCGCGGCATGCGCCTTCAGCTGCGACACGATCGGCGAGTTCGCCGCCATCGCCCCGCAGCGAAGGTAATCGCCGTACGAGAACCCGCCCGGCACCATCACGAGATCGGTGCCGTCCGGGATCACCCCATCCTTGTGCCAGACCATCGCCGGCGCCTGGCCGGTCAGCTTGGCCAATGCGTCCTGCGCATCGCGGTCACAGTTCGAGCCCGGAAAGACAATCACAGCTGTTTTCATGTACCGCTCCTTAGCAGGGAGTCGGCCGGCTTGAAAACGGGTCGCTTGCGCGCGGGGGAAGCTGCGCCATTTCCGCAACAGGTTTCGCCGGTTCGGATGGCAAGGCTCTTGTTTTGCCTTCACTTCCGGACCAATTATGCCGGACCAGTCACAATCAGGAGAATGAACACATGAAGAAGATCATTGCGGCCCTTTTCGTTGCCGCCCTCGTCCCGACTCTGGCTGCCTGCAACACCGTCAAAGGCGTTGGCAAGGACGTGCAAGCCGGCGGCGAAGCCGTTGAAGAAGTCGCGAAAGACGTCGAAAAAGAAATCACCGAGTAATCGGAACGGCGCCGGCGAAACCAGAACAGGCTTCGCCGGTCAGCCCTTGCCCTGGAAAACGAACCAGGCGCCGAGCGCAATCAGGCCGAACCCCACTGCGTGGTTCCAGCCGAGCGGCTCCTTCAGCACCCACACCGAAAAGCCGGCAAACACGATCAGGGTGATCACCTCCTGAATCGTTTTCAGCTGTGCGGCGGAATAGACGCTGTGTCCCCAGCGGTTGGCCGGAACGGCGAAGCAGTATTCCACAAACGCGATGCCCCAGCTGGCGAGGATCACGAGCAGCAGGGGCGCCGCCTTGAATTTCAGGTGGCCATACCAGGCCAGCGTCATGAACAGGTTGGAAACCGACAGCAGGACAATCGGCAGGATGTGCGGGGGCATGGGTCGGCTCCGGTGACGTTCATGTGCGAAGAGAGGCAAGCAGCCCGGACGGGGCGTTGGGTTGCCGAGACTATTTCGTACGGGCGGACGGTGAAAGACGGGTCAGTGCGGTCGTGGGGCAAGGTCCATCCCCGGCACCTCCCGGTTCCCGCTCACCCCCGCGCAGGCGGGGGTCTCGCGAGGCGCTTGCCTCACCCGGTTCCCGCCGGCGCGGGGACGAGCGGGAAAAATGGGAGATGCAAAGTGCGCCCCCTCTCCGCAGGTACCTGCGGAGAGGGGGTGACAGAACCAGATGTGTAAGAATCCAAGCCCCACAGTCCAGCCGCGCAACCTAGTCCGCAAATGTCGCGATCAGTGGCACATGGTCTGACGGTTTTTCCAGTGCGCGGGCCTTGCGGTAGATTTCGGCGGCTTCCAGCCGGTCGGTCATCCGGGGGCAGGTGAGCACATGGTCGATCCGGATGCCGTGATCCTTCTGGAAGGCGCCGCCCTGATAGTCCCAGAAGGTGTATTGGTGGGCGCGCCCGTCACAGGCGGCGAACGCGTCCACGAGGCCGAGATGCTTCAGCCGGCGCAGGCCGGCGCGGGTTTCCGGCAGGCCCAGCGCGTCGGTGTTCCAGACCGTATCGTCCCAGCAGTCTTCCGGCGCCGGGATCACGTTATAGTCGCCGCAGATCACGAACGGCGTTTCATCCTTCAGCATCGCGGCGGCGTGGCGCTCCAGGGCGTCGAGCCATTCCAGTTTGTAATCGTAGCGCTCGCCGGGGGTCGGATTGCCGTTGGGCACATAGACGCCGGCGACCCGCACGGGCCGGTCGCTCAGCACTGTCGCCTCGATATAGCGGGCCTGGTCGTCCTTCAGGGTGGACATCTCTCTCGACACGCCCTCAAGCGGGAATTTCGAGAGAATCGCGACGCCGTTATAGGTTTTCTGGCCGTGCACGGCGCAGGTCCAGCCCTGTTCCTCCAGTTCGAGATAGGGAAAGGCGTCCGTCTCGCACTTCAGTTCCTGAAGGCAGACGACGTCCGCCTCGAGGCTGGCGAGCACCTCCAGCACGGTCGGAAGCCGCGCCTTGACCGAGTTGACATTCCACGTCGCAATCCGCATCGGCCCTCTCATAACAGCTTCGCCCCATTGTTCCAGCGGGTCCGGGGCCGTATAGTCCGGCTAATCATCAGGAGTTTGCGCATGGCACCCGGTTGGATGCAGATTTTGTTGGTTGCGGTTGTGGCCATCCTCCTCTTCGGAGGGCGCGGTCGCATTTCCTCGATTATGGGTGACATGGCCAAGGGGATCGGCGCCTTCCGCAAGGGGCTGAAGGACGAGGAGAAGCCGGCCAGCAAGGACGACCTTCTCAACATCACCCCGAAGAAGGACGAAACGAAGTCCTCTTCGTGAGTCGCTGACCAGAGGGCGCATTGCCATGCTGCCCGGTATCGGGTTTTCCGAAATCATCGTGCTTGGCCTCGCGGCGCTGATCTTCATCGGCCCGAAGGACTTGCCGATGCTGATGCGCAAGCTGGGCCAGATCATCGGCAAGGGCCGGCGCATGGCCAGCGAATTCCAGGCCGCCTTTGACGATATCGCCCGCCAGAGCGAACTCGATGAATTGAAAAAGGAAATCGAGGCGTTAAAGCGCTCCAACATGATGACCCAGGCCGCCGAGGACCTTGCCGCCGTCGAAGCGGACATCAACTCCGCCGTGATGCGCGAGACCGCAGAACCCGCGCCCGGCCCAGACGCGCTCCCTCCCGCAGCGGAGGACAAGACCCCGTGACCTTCGCGCCCCCGAAAGACGAGCAGCCCGAAATCACTGATGACGTGGAATCGAGCCGCGCGCCGCTGCTCGAACATCTGAACGAGCTGCGCTCGCGCCTGATCAAGAGCCTGCTGGCGCTCACTGTCGGGGCCATCGGCTGCTTCTATTTTGCCGGCGACATCTACCTGCTGCTGATCAAGCCCTTCGCCGCGATCGCTGAAGATATCCGCGGCGCACCGCTCGAATTCATCTTCACGGCGCCGATGGAGTTCTTCTTCGCCAAGCTGAAGATTGCGGTCTTCGCGGGACTGTTCGTCGCTTTCCCGTTCATTGCCTGGCAGGTTTATGCCTTCGTGGCGCCGGGCCTCTACAAGACCGAGCGCGGGGCCTTCTGGCCCTATCTCGTGCTCGCCCCGGTGCTGTTCTCGGTCGGCGCGGCGTTTGTTTACTTCGTCATGCTACCGATGCTGGCGCGGTTCACCGTGTCGATGGAGCAGATCGAGGCGGCCGGCACGACCATCCGGCTGCTGCCGAAGGTGGCCGATTATCTCTCGCTGGTGATGGCGCTGATGCTGGCTTTCGGCCTGTCCTTCCAGCTCCCGCTGGTGTTGACCCTTCTGGCCCGTATCGGGATTGTCTCGGCCCGCATGCTCGCCGGAGGGCGCAAGTATGCGATCGTGGCCATCCTGGCCTTTGCTGCGGTGTTCACGCCGCCCGACCCGATGTCCCAGATCCTGCTGGCCGGTCCGGTCTACCTGCTCTACGAAATCTCGATCTTCTGTGTAAAACTCATTGAAAAGAAGGCCAATGCCGCCGAAACCGCTGGGGCGCCTGCGCCTTAAGCCTTTTTGCGCCTGCTGACTGCCGGTTGCATTTTTCTTGCAGGTGTCGATTGTGGACGACGGGTCATGACCCCGTCTCTCGAGAAACGAGGAGCCTCTTGCGTGGCGCGCGTCAGAAGCGTTTTGCTGGTCGATTTCGACAACATCTACGGCGCGACCGGCGACGACGTGGTGTCTAGCATCGATAATTGGCTATTGTGGCTGGAGGATGGCGCGCTGTCCCACGGCCAGAAGCGCCGTTCATTCCTGCACAAGCGCGTGTACTGGAACCTGCAGTTCGACCGGTTCCGTCCCGATTTCGAACGGGCCGGCTTCGAGGCGTTCAACTGCCGCGCCCTCGCCAAACGCAAGATCAGCGCCGGCAAGAGCTCGGCCGACATCGTCATCACGATGGACGCGATCGAACTCGCCCTCCAGACAAAAAAACTCGATGAGCTGATCGTGCTGACCACCGATTCTGACTTCGTGCCGGTGGTGAACCGGGTCCAGCATCCGGGCCTGCGCGTGGTGACGGCCGGCAAGGAAACCGACCCGACCTACGAACTCTACAGCCAGCACGCCGACGCGGTGATCCACATTGCCGCGATGAAGGATGCCTTCAATTATGCCCGCACCCCGCGCAAATGGTACCAGCTGCGCTCGCCGCCGCCGGTGGTTGCGCCGCTGACCCTGCAGCGTGAGCGCCAGTCGCCGCTGCTTGGCCGGGTGCGCGCTGCGCTGGCGACCGGCGAGGCGGCCGGCTCGTCGCTGGCGTCCGAACTGCTGCGGGCCGCCGACATGGTGAAGGCGCTGGGCGAGCGGATGCCCGACCAGCTGCTGTCAAAATCCAAGATCGTGCGGACGCTGACCGCCATCCCGGAATTCACCCCCGCCTACCAGAACGGCATCCGCCCCTGGCTCGGCCACAAGAATTTCGCGGCGATGATGCGCCGCCTCCAGCAGATCCACCCGGAGATCGAGGTGAAGACACTCGGGCAGGGCCGGGTCGAGGTGATTTACCGTGAACCGGGCGACCGGCCCCGGGTGGTCCGGGCCGAGGCGGCGAGCGAGCCGGCCCCAACCCGGACGGCGGCGGACGACGACGCCCCGGCGATTGCAGGCCTGTCCCCCACGGCCTGAGACGGTACGCCTGTGGACAGGCAGGGGCGCGGCGGATTAGAGCCTGTGCCGAACCAACTGACCCTCCGAGACCGAGACCGCCCCCATGTTCGATATCCGCGCGATCCGCGAGACCCCTGACGTTTTCATCCGCGCCTGGAACCGCCGCAAGGCGGGGCTGGGGGACGAGACGGTCTCGAAAATCCTCGCCCTCGACACCGCCTGGCGCGCGGCGACCACCGCCAAGCAGGACGCCGAAAAGGCGCGCAACGACACCTCCAAACTGATCGGCCAGGCCAAGGCCAAGAAGGACGAGGCGGAAGCCGCGCGCCTGATGGCGCTGGTGGCCGACGCCAAGACCGCCATCGAGGCGGCCGAGGCGGAAGAGAAGACGAAACGCGCGGCGCTCGACGACCTGCTGATGGGCCTGCCGAACCTGCCGCTGGACGAAGTGCCCGAAGGCACGGACGAGCATGGCAACATCGAGAAATCGCGTTGGGGCACGCCGAAACTGATCAACAATCCGAAGGACCATGCCGACCTTGGCGAGGCGCTGAAAGTGCCGAGCGGGTTCTCCATGATGGACTTCGAAGCCGCCGCCCGGATGAGCGGTGCGCGCTTCGTCGCGCTGCGCGGACAGCTGGCACGGATGGAACGCGCGCTCGCGAACTTCATGCTGGATATTCAGACGACGGAGCATGGCTATCAGGAGACGAGCGTGCCGCTGCTGGTGCGCGACCAGGCGCTGGTGGGCACTGGGCAGTTGCCGAAGTTTGAAGAAGATTTGTTCAAGACCGAAGCTATAGACCGAGATCGCGCCAATCGTCACTTCAATGCAATTTTGAGCGTGCGGAAGAAGCAGTTTTTAGAAGAATCCGACTTAAGTTGGTTGGATGAAGTTGATGCTGATCTACGAAAGTCTGCGCTAGAAGCGTTCGTAGATCAATTCGCTGAAGGACGGGGAACAATTCTCCAATCAGTCTTAGATAAAAAAATTGCAGAGGGCGCATACACGGACATACGGTATCTAGTCCCCACCGCCGAAGTCCCTCTCACCAATCTCGTCCGTGAGCAGATCCTCGAGGCGGGGCAGCTGCCGTTGCGCATGACGGCGCACACGCCGTGCTTCCGGTCCGAGGCGGGCAGCGCCGGGCGTGATACCAAGGGCATGATCCGGCAGCACCAGTTCTACAAGGTCGAGCTCGTCTCCATCGTCGCGAACGGGGAGGATGGCCTGAAGGAACTGGAGCGCATGACCGGCTGCGCCGAGGAGGTGCTCAAGCGCCTCGATCTGCCCTTCCGCCGCATGCTGCTCTGCACCGGCGACATGGGGGCAGGGGCGCGCAAGACCTATGACCTCGAAGTCTGGCTGCCCTCGCAGAACACCTACCGCGAAATCTCGTCCTGCTCCTATTGCGGCGACTTCCAGGCCCGCCGCATGGACGCCCGCTACCGCGCCGACGCAAAGTCAAAGCCGGAATTCGTGCACACGCTGAACGGGTCGGGTCTTGCTGTTGGCCGCACGCTGGTGGCGGTGCTGGAGAATTATCAGAACGCGGACGGCTCGATCACGGTGCCGAAGGCGCTTGTGCCGTATATGGGCGGGGTTGAAGTAGTTAAGTGATTTGCCCCCTTCTCCCCCTTGGGGAGAAGGGTTGGGGATGAGGGGCGGCGGCAGCGCACAACCTCGCCCCCTCACCCCTGCCCCTCTCCCCGAGGGGAGAGGGGGTCTGAAAGAACCGAATGGGTGTGAAAGAGACGCACATGAGAATCCTCCTCACCAACGATGACGGCATCAACGCCCCTGGCCTCTCCGTTCTGGAGGAGATTGCCAAGCAGCTGTCCGACGATATCTGGATTGCGGCGCCGGAGGAGGAGCAGTCCGGGAAGGGGCGCGCGATTTCGCTGACGCAGCCGGTGCGTGTACGGAAGGTCGGGGCGAAGGCCTGGGCGATTGCGGGCACACCGTCGGACGCGGTGCTGCTGGCCTACAAGGACCTGATGCCGGATCCGCCGGACCTGGTTCTTTCCGGCGTCAACCGCGGGCAGAACATTGCCGAGGATACGAGTTTTTCGGGCACCGTCGCGGCCGCCATGTTTGGCATGCAGATGGGCGTGCCATCGATTGCGCTGAGCCAGGCGCAGAACTTCCGCGACCGGGGCTCGCTGCCCTGGGAGACGGCTAAGGCCTGGGGCGCGCGCACGCTGCGCCCGCTGCTCAAGATGGGCTGGCCGAAGGATGTGGTGCTCAACGTGAACTTCCCGGATGTCGAGCCGGAGGACGTGCGCGGCATCCAGATGACGCGGCAGGGTTTCCGGGACGAGACGATCATCCATACCGACCGGCGCGAAGACCTGCGCGGCAATGACTATTACTGGATCGGCTACCGGGGAAAGCTGTCGCGCCCGGACGAGGGCACGGACCTGCGCGCCATCTATGAGGGCTATGTCTCGGTCTCGCCGCTGCATGTGGACTTGACGCACGAGGCGTTCCTAAAGACGCTGCAGGCGTCATGGCAGGATTGATCGCCGACCCGTACCGCGCTGCGCGGCTATTGCTCCATCTCCGCCAGGAGGGCGTGACGGACGCCCGCGTGCTCACCGCCATGGAAACACTGGACCGGGCCGCCTTCGTGGACGACGCGGCGCTGGCGCCGCTGGCCTTCGAGGATGCGGTGCTGCCGATCCCCTGCGGCCAGGTGATCCTGCGCCCGGCGGCGACCGGGCATCTGCTGCAGGCTCTAGCCTTGCCGGAGGATGGCGGGGCGCGGGTGCTGCTGGTCGGTTTCGGGGCGGGCTACATGACGGCGGTGGCCGCCAGCCTCGCGGCGCATGTTTATGCCGTGGAGCGGTATGCCCGGCTGGTGACGGAAGGCCGGTCGCGGCTTGACCGGCTCGGTATCGGGAATGTCACCGTCGTTCAGGGCGACGGGCTTGCCGGCTGGCCGGAGCAGGGGCCGTTTGACCGGATCGTGCTGGCGGGGGCGGCGGCGGAGGTTCCGGCCGCGCTGCTCGCCCAGCTGGCGACGGACGGCCGGCTCGCCGCGCCGGTGGTTTCCGGCGCCGGGTGCGAGGTGGTTTCGGTCACGGCGGACGGGGCGGCGCAGCGCACCCCGTTTTTCCAGCCGGTTCCGGCGCTCACCGAAGGCAGGGCCGCCGTCCTCTGAAGCCTGCAGGGGGTGTTTGCCAAGGCCCGGCCCCCCCGCTATACGGCTGGCAGTTTCATGAAGTTGGCTGGATTCGAGGAGAAGCGGGCATGCGGGACAAATTGGTGGTGTCGGGCCTTGTTGTTGCGCTGATGGCAGCGCCGGCGCTGGCCCAGGCGGCAGCGGCCCCTGCGCCGGGCCCGAACCTGGTCACGCAGCTCCTGTTCTTCCTGCCGCTGATCCTGATCTTCTATTTCCTCCTGATCCGCCCGCAGCAGCAGCGCGCCAAGAAGCACGCCGAAATGATCGCCGGGGTCAAACGGGGCGATACCGTGATCACCTCGGGCGGCCTGATCGGCAAGGTCAACAAGGTCAACGATACCGAAATCACGCTGGATCTGGCCGAGAACGTCCGCGTTCGCGTGATCAAGTCGATGGTGATCGAAGTGCGCAACAAGGCTGAGCCCGTTCCGGCGAACGACTAAGCCGAGGCGGCCGCGCGCCGGCCCCCCCAAGGAAAGTTCCATGCTTCAGTTTCCACTCTGGAAAGTCATCCTGATTGTCCTCACGCTCGCCTGGGGCGTCGTGATGGCGTTGCCCAACGTGGTGAACATGAGCGGCGCGCCCGGCTTCATGCCGAGGGAAGGCGTCAATCTCGGCCTTGACCTGCGCGGCGGGGTCTACCTCGAAATGGAAATCCGGTCCGAGGACGTGATCGGCGGGCGGCTGGAAGTGTTCGCGCGGGACGTGCGCACGGCGCTGGCGCGGACGGACTCGGCCGATCCGGTTACGCACCTCGCCGAAGTCAACGGTCAGACGATGACGATCAAACTGACCCGTGCGGACGAGGCGGGCAACTTTCCGGTTGAGGCGGCCATCGCGCGGATCGACAAGGTCAATGGACCGCTGGAAGGCGGACTTGCCGGAGGCAAGACCTATGAGGTTACCCGCGCCGGACCGGACTCGATCCTGGTGACGGTGCCCGAGAATTCCGAAAACCTGATGATGGCGGACGCCCTCGCGAAGACCGAGACGATCGTGCGCCGCCGGGTTGACCCGGACGGCGTGGCCGAGATTTCCATCACCCCGTCCGGGGTTGACCGGCTGGTGCTGGAAGCGCCCGGCGAGCCCGACCCGGAGCGCCTGAAGTCGCTGCTCAGCCGTGATGGCCGGATGACCTTCAACATCGTTGACGACAGCCCGTCCGCGATCACGGCGGCGCAGGCCGGTGTTGTGAAGCCGGGCTACCGCCTGCTGTCCGGGCCGACGACCGGCGACCTCCTCGTGCGGTCGATCCCGGAAATCGTCGGCTCCGACATCGCCAACGCCAGCCAGGGCAATGACGAGGCCAACCGTCCGCAGATCAATTTCCGCCTCAACTCGAACGGCGCGCGCAAGTTCTTCGAGACAACCCGCGTCAACACCAACAAGCGCTTCGCCATCGTGCTCGACGACGTGATCATGTCGGCGCCGAACATCAACGAGCCCATCGCCGGCGGAAACGTCCGCATCACGGGCGATTTCACGATGGAAGAAGCGCAGGATCTCGCGGCGATCATTTCTGCGGGCGAGATGCCAGCGAAGCTGCAATTCCTCGACCAGCGCACGGTCAGCGCGACGCTCGGCCGGGACTCGATCAATGCCGGTATCCGCGCCTCGGTGATCGGCATCCTGCTGGTCGCGGGGTTCATGATCCTCGCCTATAACCTCCTCGGCATTTTCGCGGTTGCGTCGCTGGCGGCCAACGTTGTGCTCATCTTCGGCGCGCTCTCGGGCCTCGGCGCGACGCTGACACTGCCAGGCATCGCGGGCATCATCCTCACCATCGGTATGGCGGTGGACGCCAACGTGCTCGTGTTCGAGCGCATCCGCGAGGAACAGCAGTCCGGGCGCAGTCTGCTCACGTCCGTCCAGGCGGGCTATGAACGCGCGCTGTCCACCATCCTGGATGCCAACATCACGACGCTGATCGCAGCCGCCATCCTCTACCTGCTGGGCAGCGGCCCGGTGAAGGGGTTCGCCGCGACGCTGGGCATCGGCATCCTGACATCCGTGTTCACGGCCTTCGTGGTGACGCGCTGGCTGACGGTGATGTGGATCAAGACGTTCAAGACCAAGAAACTTTCGGTCTAAGGCCGGGGAGAGACAGCCATGCTGATGAAGATCTGGCCCAAGGAAACCCACCTCAAGTTCATGAACCTGCGCATGGCGGGGACTCTGTTGTCGGTGGTCTTGCTGACCGCGTCGGTTTTCTTCCTGGCGACGCGCGGGCTGAATTTCGGCGTGGACTTTGCCGGCGGCACCGCGATGGAGATCAACGCCACCGAAACCGTCAACGAAGGCACCGTCCGCGCTGCCATCCCGTTCAGCGCAGACGTCAACGCCGCCGTCGGAACCGACGCGCGCCGGATCGTGGTGGTGAAATTCGGCGAGGCGCCCGAAGCCTTGCTCGGTCCTGAGTTCCAGGCCCTGACGACGGCCGAAAAGGCCGAACGCGCCAGCGGCGCCACGAACGAACTGGTGGTGCGCAGCCTTGTCGAGAAGCTGGGTATCGATCCGGGCACGGACCTCCTGAAGAATGACACGGTCGGCCCGAAAGTGTCGAAAGAGCTGTTCCGGGACGGCATCACGGCCCTTGTGGTCGCGCTGATCCTGATGCTGGCCTATATCTGGTACCGGTTCGAATGGCAGTTCTCGATTGGCGCCGTGGCGGCGCTGGCGCATGACGTCATCATCACGCTGGGCGTGTTCTCGTTCCTGCAGCTCGAGTTCAACCTGACGACCATCGCCGCATTGCTGACCATCATCGGTTATTCGATGAACGACACGGTGGTCGTGTTCGACCGCGTGCGGGAGGAGCGGCGCAAGTACAAGAAGATGCCGGACCGCGACGTGATCGACCTGGCGTTGAACTCGACCCTGTCGCGCACCTTGCTGACCTCGGGCACAACGCTGCTCGCCCTGCTGGCGATCTTCTTCCTGGGCGGGCCGGTCCTGCGCGGCATGAGCTTCGCGCTGATCTGGGGCATCGTGATCGGCACCTACTCGTCGATCTTCATCGCCTCGTCGATCGTGCTGTCACTCGGCATGGACCTGACCCAGAAAACCGTTGACGACACCCCCGGCTTTCAGGGCGTAGGCTGAACGAACCTACGCATCAGTCAAATCCGTCACCGTTCATCCTGAGCGAAGTCGAAGGATGGGCAAAGCGATGCACGCCCGGCTCTCCTTCGACTTCGCTCAGGACGAGCCGTTCTCGATGCTGAGCTTTATCTCAATACGTCAGACGTTGAAGCGGAACAGCATCACGTCGCCGTCCTGGACGATGTATTCCTTGCCTTCCGAGCGCATCTTGCCGGCATCCTTGGCGCCGACTTCGCCGTTGCAGGCCACATAGTCCGGAAACGCAATCGTCTCGGCGCGGATGAAGCCCTTCTCGAAATCACCGTGGATGACGCCGGCCGCCCTGGGCGCGGTCCAGCCTTTCTTGATCGTCCAGGCGCGGGCCTCCTTGGGGCCGACCGTGAAATAGGTCTGCAGGCCGAGGAGTTCGTAGCCGGCACGGATCAGGCGGGTGAGGCCGGGCTCGGTCAGGCCGAGCGAGGCGAGGTATTCGGCGCGGTCGTCCCCGTCGAGCAGGGCGAGTTCGCTTTCGATCTGGGCCGAGAACACGACGCAGCCGGCGCCTTCCAGTTTGGCGCGCTCCTCGACGCGCTTCGAGTAGGCATTGCCGGTGGCGGAGCTCGCTTCGTCAACGTTGGCGACGAACAGGACCGGCTTGGATGTCAGCAGCTGAAGCATCTGCCAGGCGCGCTGGTCGTCCGCAGGAACCTTGGCATGGCGGGCCGGGCGGCCTTCGGTCAGCTCGGCGAGCGCGAGGTCGATCAGGGCCACCTGAGCCTTGGCATCCTTGTCGCCCGAGTTGGCCTTCTTGATGACACCGGCCTTGCGCTTCTCGAGGCTTTCGAGGTCGGCCAGCATCAGCTCGGTCTCGACCACTTCGAAGTCAGCCACGGGATCGACCACGCCGCGCACATGGGTGATGTCGTCATTGTCGAAGCAGCGCAGCACATAGATGATGGCGTCGGTTTCGCGGATGTTGGCGAGGAACTTGTTGCCGAGGCCTTCGCCCTGGCTGGCGCCTTCCACGAGGCCGGCAATGTCCACGAAGTTCATCCTGGCCGGCACGATTTCCTTCGAGCCCGCAACTTTCGCCAGCGCGTCGAGGCGGGGCTCCGGCACGGCCACTTCGCCGACGTTCGGTTCGATGGTGCAGAAGGGGTAGTTGGCCGCCTGCGCGGCCGCCGTCTGGGTCAGGGCGTTGAAGAGTGTCGACTTGCCCACATTCGGCAAACCCACGATTCCGCATTTGAAGCCCATGGCGCCTTGACCTCCGGTTTGGCTGATCCGGCGCCTTAGCCCCTTTTGCGCTGCAAAAACAGGCACAAAAATCGCTTGGCAGCTTAAATGGCTGGCCTGGCCAGACTGCGGGGGTATTCTGCCGTGGTTAACCGTATCAGAAGGGTACACGCGCCCATGAGTTATGACGTCTTCCTAGTGTCGGCGCTCGAAGATCGGGACACCGCCAAGCTGATCGCGCGCCGCCTCCGGTCGCTGAAATTCCGTGTCTGGCTCGACCAGAAGCAGGAAAACGAAGTCTTTGACGCCAAAGATGCCCGCGACGCGATGAACTCGCAGTCGATGCTGGTGCTCTGGTCGCAGAGCGCGGTGAAGAGCGACTGGGTGCGCGCTGCCGCAGCGGTTGGTCATTCGCGCGGCGATTCGCTGGTCGAAGCCGCGCTCGACAAGACCATACCCTACGAACCCTTTCGCCAGCACAAGCGCTTTACGCTGGATGGCATGACCTCGCGCAAGACACCGCCGGGCTTTGCCGACCTGATCGACGAGCTGGGCCGCCGCCAGGGCCGCATCGGCCTGCGGGACTGGATGGGCTACGGCGCGCAGGATGAAGACCAGCGCATCGACTGGCTGGCCGCCCATCCGGCGGACCCTCTGGCCGTCGAAGCCAAGAAGAAGCGCGACAAGGATCTGGGCATCAAGCCGGCGCCGGCGCGTGAAGCCATTGGCGCAGCCGCGCTGGCGGCGGCCTCGCTTCGTGGAACCTCGACGCCGCCGCAAGCGGCGACGGCGGTGAACGGCCGCAAGAACGGCGCTGCTCCGCTGGCGTCGGACGGCGCGATCAAGACGGCCACGCTCGTGGAAGACGCCCTCGGCTTCGGCACGATGGCGTCGGTCGGCACGGCGATCGTGGCCATGCTGTTCCTGGCCTGGGTGTTCCGGTCGCAACCGGCGGTTCGCCCCGGCGTTTCCCAGACGGCGATTGCCAATTCACAAATGGTCACCTGCCCGGCAGGCACCGTCCCACGCGCGCTGCTGAACGTCCTGGAACCGGGTGAGATCATCGACGACACGCAGCCGCAGGTTATCGACGACACGGCTGAAGACCCCTCCTGAGGGCACTGCCGCAGACATGAAAAAAGCCGCCGGAAACCCGGCGGCTTTTTTGTTGGACGCTCAGCGGCGCGCGGTCAGCTCAGCGCTTTTTCGATCTCGCGGGCGGCGGCTTCGAACTGGTCAACGCTGGTCTGCTCAGACATCACGCGGCGGGCCGCTTCGGTGGCTGCGTCGGCCGCAGCGCGGCGGACTTCATCAGCGGCTTCCGCTTCCGCGCGGGCGATCCGTCCGATGGCCTGCGCTTCGCGGCGGGCAATCTTGTCGGTGAGGTCTTTCTTGGCTTCTTCCAGCATCGTCTTCGCGTCGCGCTTGGCTTGCTCGATGATGGCTTCGGCTTCCTTGTCCGCGTCCTGCTGGCGGCGCTCGGCCAGGGCCAGCGCTTCGGCGGCCTGCTCACGCAGGTTGGCCGCTTCTTCGAGTTCCTTCTTGATCCCCTCGGCGCGAGTGTCGAGGCCGCCAAGGATCGCTTTGAATGCGCCGGCGCGCCAGACGATCACGAAGAAGATCAGGATACCGATCATCACGAGGTTCGTGACGGTGTCGGTGAAGGGGGTCAGCAGGGTGTCTTGCCCTTCGGCCGCAAAGGCGGCCGGGGCCAGGGTCATCGCCGCGAGGGCAGAAGCGAGGGTACGCCGTATCATCCGCGTTGCTCCAGGGCTGCCGCCACGGCTTTCTTGACGTCCGACCGGCTTGCCTTGACGCCGAGACGGGCGGTCATGGCTTCGGCGGCATCCACCGCGATCTGCTCGACATTCTTCATCGCGTCGGCGCGCAACTTGGCGATGCGGGCTTCAGCGGTTTCGAGCTTGCGGGTGAGATCGGCGTCCACACGCGAGGTTTCCGCCGCGAGTTCCGCTTCGGTTTTTTCGCGGGCCTTGTCGCCGGTTTCGCGCGCCTTTGCGCGGGCCTGGGCGAGACGCAGCTCGAGGGCTTTCTGCGCTTCCACCGACTGGTTGTTGAGCCGGGCGGCTTCGTCCAGATCTGCCGCGATCCGGTTGGCGCGCTTTTCCAGCGTGTCGCTGAGCTTCGGCAGGATGAAGCGTGCCAGGGCAAAGTAAAGCCCCAGGAAGAACACCGCGAGCCAGAACAGCTGCGACGCAAACCACGTCGGATCGAACGCGGGGAAGGGCGCTTTCACGCCTTCGCCATGCTCGCCGCCATGGGCAGCGGTTTCTGCGAGAAATGCCAGCAAGCTCATGGCGTGCCCAGCTCCTTACCTGTTGCCGGGATTAAGCGGCGAACAGGATCAGCATCGAGATGACGAACGCGAAGAGGCCGAGGGCTTCTGCGAGGGCCATGCCGAGGAAGAGGTTGCCCGACTGCTGCGGGGCGGCCGAGGGGTTGCGCATCGCGGCGTCGAGGAACGAGCCGAAGATGTTGCCCACGCCGATCGCGGCGCCGATCATGCCAAGCGTGGCAAGGCCAGCGCCGACATACCGCAGACCTTCGGTGATATTGCCTTCCATGGGAGTCTCCTGTTGGAATCTATGAATTCGGTTGATGTGTGGCCCGTGAAGCGTGTTCCGCTGGAACCGTCAAGGGGCAGTCTTGGTGCGTTTGGACGCACCGGCGGGTTCGTCTCCCGGGTCAGTGTGACGGGTGGATCGCGTCTTTGAGGTAAACGCAGGTCAGAAGGGCGAAAACGTATGCCTGAAGGAAGGCGACGAGGAATTCGAGGGCGGTGATCGGGATCAGCAGCACATACGGCACCCAGGCCGCCCAGGCGAGGCCGGCGCCGGCCAGCATGACCACGAAAATCGCCAGCAATTTCAGCATGATGTGCCCGGCCAGCATATTGGCGAACAGACGCATGCCGAGGGTGATCGGGCGGGCCAGGAAGGAGATGATCTCGATCGGCACGAGGAAGAACATGACCGGCAGGGGAACGCCGTGCGGCGCGAATAGGCCAAAGAAACCAAGGCCGTTCTTGTAGATGCCGTAGCCCACGACGATCAGGATCACGACAATCGCCAGCGCGCCGGTCACGGCGATGTGGCTGGTGGTGGTGAAGGCGTAGGGGAACATGCCGACGATGTTGGCGCCGAGGATGAAGAAGAACAATGTGAAGACGAACGGGAAGAATTTCAGGCCTTCCTCGCCGGCGGTGGAGCGCACCATGTCGGCGATGAAGCCGTAGGACAGCTCACCCAGTGACTGAAGGCGGTTCGGGATCAGGCCGCCGCGCGACGCAGCGAGGCCGAGAAACGTCAGCACGAGGCCGGTGGAAACCAGCATCCAGAAGCTGGAGTTGGTGAACGACAGATTGTAGGCGCCCACATTCCAGTCGAGCAGCGAGAAAATCTTGAACTGGTGGATCGGGTCCGTCGACACGGTCGGAAGGAAACCGGGGAAAGGCAGGGTCATCAGGTCTTCTCGTCTGTCGGTTCAGGCGTATCCGCCGCTTTTTGTGCTTCTTCGGTCAGCTGTTTGGCCGCCCGCATGAGATTTCGAATGCCCGCCGCCATGCCGAACCCCATCATCACGAGCAGGCCCCAGGGCGAACTCTTCGCGAAATGGTCGATCAGCAGGCCCAGTCCGACACCGACGACAACAGCGGCCACGAGTTCCGAGCTGTAGCGCAGGGCCATGCTCGCTGGCGTGTTCACGCTGTTCTTGCGTTGGCGTTCGTCCCGTTTCGCCCGCTCTTCCCGTTTGGCCTGGGCCTTCGCGATCCGGTCGCCAAGATCCGAGGGATCAGGTCCGGACATCTGAAGGCTCCTGCCAACGATAGAGGGACGACGTGCACCACCCCATGAAATTTGGCGCAAACTATGAGGGGGGGGCTGTCAAGTCAACGGAATTTAAGTCGATTGAGCGCCTTGTTTTTATTGGAATTACGCAGCGTGCGGCTGCGCTACTCCGCCGCAACGAGCCGCTCGGCTGCCGCAAGGTCCACGGAAACCAGTTTAGAGACTCCCTTTTCGCGCATCGTGACGCCGAAAAGCCTGTCCATCCGGCTCATGGTTACAGGATTGTGGGTGATCACCACGAATCGGGTGTCGGTGCGCTGGCGCATCTCGTTCAGCATGTTGCAGAAACGGTCCACGTTGGCGTCGTCCAGTGGTGCGTCCACCTCGTCCAGCACGCAGATCGGCGCCGGGCGCGACAGGAACACGGCAAAAATCAAGGCGGAGGCGGTCAACGCCTGCTCCCCGCCGGACATCAGCGCCAGCGTGCCGAGCTTCTTGCCGGGGGGCTGGGCGAAGATCTCGAGGCCGGCATTCAGCGGATCGTCGGCATCGACCAGGCGGAGTTCGGCCTGGCCACCGGCGAACAACGCGGTGAACAGTGCCTTGAAGTGCTCGTTGACCGTGTCGAAGGCTTCGATGAGGCGTTGGCGGCCTTCGATATTCAATGCCTCGACACCCTCGCGCAGCTTGGCGATGGCGGCGACGAGATCGTCGCGCTCAGCAATCTGGACGCCCAGCCGGGATTCCAGCTCGTCGGCTTCCTCCTCGGCGTTCATGTTGACCCCGCCGAGCTGATCGCGGTCCCGGCGCAGGCCGTCCAACTTCGCTTCGGCCTCGCGCGGCGTGAAGGCGCCCAGTTCGTCTTCGTCGAGACCCGCCTCGGCAATCGCCAGCAGACCTTCCGGCGCGCGCTGGAACGTGTTGCGGGCATGCTCGATGCACTCGGCGAGCTTGGCTTCGGCGTTTTCGAGCTTGACCGACCAGGCGGCCAGCTGGGTGCGGGCTTCGGCGGCGGCGGTCGCGGCGCGGCGTGCGGCGCTGTCGGCTTCGCGGATCGCCGCATCCTTGCGCGCCAACGCATCAGCGGCGGCTTGGCGTTCGATCTCGAGGCGTTCAGTCTCCGCCGCAAGACCTTCGATTTCGGCGTGAAGCGCCTCGGGGCGTTCCTTCGACGCGATGACCGACGCAGAAACATCGGCGCGGCGTTCGGTGACCTGGGTGAGCCGCTCCTCGGCCGAGGCAAGCCGGGTCGTCCAGGCTTCGACGTCGCGGACGAGCGCCGTGCGCCGGGCAACGGCTTGTTCCCGGCCGCGCAGCAGGTCAGCGAGCTGGCCGCGGGCTTCCGTTTCAGCGGCGCGGGCAACCGACAGGGTTTCGCGCGCCGATGCCAGCGCGGCCTCGAGTGCGGCTTCTTCCTCAGCGCCAGCACCCGGCGTGGCCAGCGCCAGCATTTCGGCAATGGCGGCCAGATCATTCTCGGCGCGGACCAGCGCTTCGGTGCCGGCTTCGCGCTTCAGCATTGTGCGTTCGTTGGCCTGTGTCGCGTCGATGGCGGCGGCGCGGGCATCGGTCAGCGTGCGCTGGGCCGGCGCGATGAACTGGCGGAGATGGCGCAGCGTTTCTTCCGACGCGAGACGCGCCTTGCGGGCGGTGTCCAGCTGCGCGGCAAGTTCGTCCAGTTCGGACTGGCGGCTGGCGAGTTCGGTCTGGGCAGCTTCGATCCGTGCCTTCTGTTCGAGCCGGGCCGCTGCGCTGACGGGCGCGTCGGGCGTGCGGATGAAGCCGTCCCAGCGCCACAGATGCCCTTCGCGCGAGACCAGCCGCTGGCCAGGCCGCAGACCCGCCGCGAGATGGGCCCCGTCCACCAGGCTGACAAGGCCGCACTGTGACAGGCGGGCGGCGAGTTCGCCGGGCGCGTCGACATAGTGAGAGAGCGGCTCGGCGCCGTCCGGCAGGCTCTGGGCCGAGGCCTGCGCGCCGTTCCAGTAGAGCGCCGCGCTGCGATCAGTCGGCGCTTCGATGTCGTCACCCAGAGCGGCAGCAACGGCCTTCTCGAACCCGTCGCGGGTCCGCAGGCGGTCGAGCACGGGCGGCGCAGAGGATTCACCGGCGCGGCGCATCAGGCGCGTCAGGCCGGCGATTTCGGCCTCAAGCGCGCGGACCGCGTGGTTGGCGGCATCAAACGGGGGCTGGGCTTCGCCTTCGGACACGCGGGCGCGCGCCAGTTCGCTCTCCGCCAGTTCGACGGCGCGTTCGGCATCGTCGAGGGCGATCTGGGCTTCGGCTTCGGCATTCTTCGCCTGGCGCAGATGCAGCAGGTTGATGCCTGCATCCTCAAGCCCGGTCATCTCGGTTTTCAGCCGGTCGATCTCGGCCGTCAGGTGGTCCTTGCGGCGCGACTGGGCGGCGGCGTTTTCCTCGGCGGCCCGGCGGCGGGCGCGCAGCTCGGACAGGCGCTGCTGGGCGTCGTCGGCGGCGCGTTCAGCTTCGGCCAGCCGGGTGCGCGCGGTTTCCAGTGCAGCGTGTGCGCCCCGCTCCAGCTGCTCGGCGAGCGCGGCGTCCTCTTCGGGCAAACCGGCGAGTTCTTCGCGTGCCTGCGCCAGCGCTTCGGCGGCTTCGTCCCGCGTAGTGGTTTCGCGCGCCAGATCCATGATGAGGCGAAGGGCTTCGGCTTCGAGCCGGGCATGGGCATCGGCGGCAATGCGCCGCTCGGTCTCGAGCTTGGCGAGCGTGATCCGGGCCTGGCCGAGACGGGCTGCGGCTTCCATTTCGGTGTCACGCAAGGGCGCGAGACCGTCGCCAGCCTCGATCCGCGCCGTCTCGCACAGGGCGTCTTCGCGGGAGAGGTCTTCGACCTGGCGCTTCAGGGTGTCGAGCTGCGTGCGGGCCAGATCCATCGTCTGGCGCGCTTCCGCCCAGCGCAGGTGCGCTACGAGGGCGTCGAGCGCCTGGATTTCTTCCGACAGCTTGCGGTAACGGCGGGCCTTGGCCGCCTGGCGCTTCAGGCTCGACAGCTGGCGCTCGACCTCGGCGGAGACTTCCGCGAGGCGCTGGAGGTTGGCTTCGGCGCCGTCCAGCTTCAGTTCGGCTTCGTGGCGGCGGCTGTTGAGGCCCGCGATGCCGGCAGCTTCTTCGAGGATCCGGCGGCGGTTCTGCGGCTTGGAGCCGATGAGTTCGGATATCTGGCCCTGCCGGACGAGGGCGGGCGAGTTTGCGCCGGTCGAAGCGTCCGCGAACAGGAGCTGGATATCCTTGCCGCGTACGGTGCGCCCGTTGATCCGGTAGCTGGAGCCGGCGCCGCGCTTCAGCTTTCGTTCGATTTCAAGCGAATCAGCGCCGTTGAATTCCGGCGGGGCGGTGCGCTTCGAGTTATCGAGGACAAGGATGACTTCCGCCGTCTCGCGGGCCGGGCGGCCCTGCGCGCCGTTGAAGATCAGGTCGTCCATCTCGCCGCCGCGCATGGCTTTGGCGGAGTTGGCGCCCATGGCCCAGCGCAGGGCTTCGAGCAGATTGGACTTGCCGCAGCCGTTCGGGCCGACAATCCCTGTCAGGCCCGGCTCGATCGGCACGGTTTGCGGATCTACGAACGACTTGAAGCCGGCAATGCGAAGCTCAGTGATCTGCATGCCGGGACCTCATCGTTACTGGACGCCTTTTTCGGCGAGCACGGCGTCGATCTGGCGCGAGAAGCCTTCCGGCGAGCGGTAATCGCCTTCGAAATTGCGCACCTTGCCGTCGAGAATGAACGTCGGCGTGCCGTTGACGCTGTACTGTTCGGCAGTCTGGTAGACGGCCGCCAGCTTGTCGCGGATGGTGCGGTCCGCCATGCAGGCATCGAACGCTTCAGTGGTTTCGATGCCGTGGCGTTGGGCGACCGTTTTCAGCATGCCGCCAAGCGCACCGACCTGGGCGGCCTGAACGATGCCTTCCTGGTTGGTGAAGAGGTCGTCGAGCACGTCGAAGTATTTGTCATCACCGGCGCAGCGGGCGACGACGTAGGCGGCGACATCAGGCGCGCCGTGGATCGGGAATTCGCGGAAGACGAACTTCACCTTGCCGGTCGAGATGTACTTCGCCTCGATCTCCGGCAGGATGGAGTCATGGAAATACTTGCAGGCCGGGCAGGTGGGCGACGCATATTCGATCAGCGTGACCGGTGCGTTCGAATCGCCCTTGATGTGGCCCAGTTCGCCCGCTTCCACCGAGCTTGACGGGCTGTTGGTGCCGTCCTGGGCGGCTGTGTTGCCGTCACCATTCGCTGCGCCGCAGGCCACTAGGGCCAGGGCGGGAAGAGCCAGAAGGGCCAAACGCCGGGAAAGGGATGCCATGGTCATAAGCCTCGCGTTAAGGAATGAGTCGCACCGGTTGCCAAATGGTTAAGGAAACCGGGCCGGTTGTTTACGGGTCCGCCGATAGCACAGCCTTGCCTAAAGCAACAATTGCCGCGCGCAGGCGGGCGTTTTCAATTCGCCGGGCGCCTGATTCGATGGTTTCGGTCTCATCGGGTGTCAGCGGGCGGGACCGGGGGCGGTAAGTGATGGTCTCGGCGCCGCGCGAGATGGTGCCCTGCACGATGCGGATGCCTGTGATGTCCCCGCCCGCCGACACCGAGACGCGCTGGCGAATCGTCTCTGACTGGTGCTGGACCAGCGGTGCGGCTTGCGGGACCACCCGCAGGGTCAGGATGCGGCCATCTTTCGACGAACTGAGTTTTTCCGGATGGGAGAAGCGGTAGAGTTGCTCGCCCGCAATCTCCCGCCAGCGGGCCTGGAGCAGCTTCAGGGGCGGCAGCTTGGCCGCGCCGGTCTTGCGGCCCACCCGGTCGGCGGCGATCGCCAGAGGCTTCATCGGCGGCTTCAGCGCGCGGGCCCGCGAATAGCGCAGCTTGACCAGCGCCCGGGCCTCTTCGATCGGATCGAGGGTTGATCTCTTCACCATGTTCGCAAATCTGCACGGCTTCTGAGGCGAGGAAAAGGCATGCGCGGCAAAAGTGACAAAACGCTCACGCGCCTCGTGCCGGTGTTGCTGACCTGGTTCGACCAGTCGGCCCGCTCGCTGCCCTGGCGCACCGCGCGCGGCGTCAAGCGCGATGCCTACCGGGTCTGGTTGTCGGAAATCATGTTGCAGCAGACCACCGTGCCGCACGCGGCGCCGTATTTCATCGACTTTACGACCCGCTGGCCGACCGTGGACCACCTTGCGGCCGCGAAGGATGAAGACGTGATGCAGGCCTGGGCCGGGCTCGGCTACTACGCCCGGGCTCGCAACCTGCTGAAATGCGCCCGCGACGTGGCCGCGCGGGGCGGCTTTCCGGAGACCGAAGCGGCGCTGCGCACGCTGCCGGGGATCGGACCCTATACGGCGGGCGCGATTGCGGCGCTGGCGTTCGGCGAGCGCACGCCAGCGGTCGATGGCAATGCCGAGCGCGTGTTTGCGCGCCTGCTGGCGATGCAGGAGGACTGGCCGGCGGCGAAGAAGCGGATAGCCGCCATCGTCCGCGAGCTCGTGCCCGCCAGCCGGCCGGGAGATTTCGCTGAAGCCCTGATGGACCTCGGCGCAACCGTCTGCACACCGAAGCGGCCGGATTGCCACGTCTGTCCGTTGGCGGAGCTTTGCCTTGCGCGGATCGAGGGCGCGCCGGAGCAGTACCCGGTCAAGCCGGAAAAGGCGGCGCGCCCGGAGCGTTTCGGCGCGGTCTATGTGCTGCGGCGAGCGGGTTTCGTCTGGCTGGTGAGGCGGGCGCCATCCGGGCTTCTCGGCGGTATGCTGGCGCTGCCGACCTCGGCGTGGAGCGAGACATCGGCGCACACGGCGGCGCCGCTTGAGGCCGACTGGCGCAGGGTGGGAGACGTGCGGCACGTGTTCACGCATTTCAGCCTGAAGCTGGACGTCTGGACCGCCGATGTCGCCGATGCGGATTTGCCGGAAGGCGTCTGGGCGGATGAGGCGCAGACGGCGGGCCTGCCGACTGTGTTTGCAAAGGCCGCAAGGCTCGGTGGCGTCAACGTGCCGAAAAGACGTTGATCTGCACGAAGGCCGCCATGTTGATGGCCACGCTCATCCAGAACAGTGTACGGAAGGATTTCTTCTGCGTCTTGTGACGAAACACTTCCTGGCCGAGAATGCCGCCGGGCCAGCCGCCGACCAGGCCGATCAGGAGCAGGATGGTTTCGGAAACGCGCCACTCTTTCTGGTTGGCCGCGCGCTTGTCGAGTCCATAGCCTGCAAAGCAGGCGACACTGGCGACGCCGTAGATGATGAACCAGTTCGGAGAGACGGGCTGGATCGACGCAATCGCCAGGATCGTGAACAGGAATGCCGGAATGACCAGGAACCGCGGACCCCGCTGCAGGAGCTGTGCGACGAGGCTCGGCCCCGCTTTCGGTGTCAAAACCTGGGTCACGCGTTTGGCTTTGGGGCGGCCGTCCTTGCCGAATTCAACTTCGAATTCGTAGTCGAGGCCGACTTCGATGTGCCGGTCTTCCTTGGCAAAGGCGCTGGCGTGAACGAACACATCGGGGCCGCCGCTTTCGGGCGCGAAAAAGCCGAAGCCCCGGCCATCATTCCAGTTGATCAATTTCCCGCGCACACGGATCGTTGCCGGCTTGCTGCCGGCAGGCGCCGGGGGCGGGGGTTCGGTCACGACGCCTCTTCCTTGGCAACGGAGGCGGCCAGCGAAGCCGACAGGAACCGGTCGATATCGCCGTCCAGCACGCCGCCGGTATCGGAGGTTTCGACATCAGTGCGCAGATCCTTGACCATCTGGTAGGGCTGCAGGACGTAGGACCGGATCTGGTGTCCGAAGCCGATGGCGCTTTTGTCGGCATACTGAGCGTCGGCAACGGATTTGCGTTTCTGGAGTTCCAGCTCGTAGAGTTTTGAGCGCAGCATTTTCCAGGCTTCATCCCGGTTCTGGTGCTGGGAGCGTCCCATCTGGCACTGAACGACCGTGTTGGTCGGGATGTGTGTGAGGCGCACGGCTGAGTCGGTCCGGTTGATGTGCTGGCCGCCAGCGCCGGACGCGCGGAACGTGTCGGTGCGCACGTCAGACGGATTGATCTCGATCTCGATCTTGTCATCGATCACGGGCGTGACGCTGACCGACGAGAACGAGGTATGGCGGCGTGCCGAGGAATCGTAAGGCGAAATCCTCACGAGCCGGTGGACGCCGGTTTCGGACTTGAGCCAGCCATAGGCATTCTCGCCCTTGACCTGGATCGTGGCCGACTTGATGCCCGCTTCCTCACCCTCGCGCTCGTCCAGTTCCTCGACCTGATAGCCATGCTTCTCGGCCCAGCGGACATACATGCGCCGGAGGATGGAGGCCCAGTCCTGGGACTCGGTTCCGCCTTCGCCGGCATTGATCTGCACGTAACAGTCATTGCCATCCGCTTCGCCCGAAAGCAGGGCGGCGAGTTCAGCTTTCTGCGCGATCCCGGCGGACCGCGCGAGCGAGGATTCAAGGTCCGCCAGCATGGCGGGATCGCCCTCGGCAAGTTCCATCAATTCCGGCGCGTCGGAGACGTCCTTCTCGAGCGCCTGCACGACGGCGATACCGTCCGCCAGCTTCTGGCGCTCCCGCATCAGTTTCTGGGCTTCCTGAGGATCGTTCCAGAAACCCGGACGTTCCGAAAGGGCGGTCAGTTCATCGAGTCGTTTCGTGGCTGTATCCCAGTCAAAGACGCCTCCGGAGCAAGGCGCTGGACTGGCGGATCTGGTCGATCAGGGAACGGATTTCGGCGGACATGGTGGCGCCTCCTTCAACTTTACGGTTATGGGCAATTGCATTGGCTATAGACGCGCCGGCCGGCACGGTCAAAGCGCAGAATGCGGCGGGCGATGCGTCAGAATATGCCGTCGAGGTTCTCGTCGGCGGCGTCAGCCGGGTCAGTGCCGTCAGGTGACGTCACCGGGGTGTCCGGGTTACCGCCGCACGAGCCGGAGATCGACAGGCAATCTTCCGCCGAATTGAACACGGTCAGGCCCGGCTCCGTGCCGGGGCGGAACGCTTCGTCAATCACGCCCGGGCCGTTGCCCGAGGCAAGCGCGCCGGAACGTGCGTCGACTTTCACGAGGCGGACACCTGGCGGAATCCGGAACGGAGTCGGCGGGTCGTTCTCGAGCGCCTTTTCCATGAACTCGGTGAAGATCGGCGCGGCAACCGAGCCGCCGGCTTCGCCTTCGCCCAGCGGGCGGTTATCATCGAAACTCACGCGGATGCCGACGACGAGGTCGGGCGAGAAGCCGACGAAGATGGCATCCCGGTAGTCGTTCGTGGTGCCCGTCTTGCCGGCCAGCGGCTTGCCGACGCGCAGGGCGCGGCGGCCGGTGCCACGTTCAATCACGCCTTCCATCATGTGCGTGATCTGATAGGCGACGATCGGGTCGAGCACCTGATCGCGCATGTCGGGCAGTTCCGGCGGTTCCCCGCCGTTCCAGTCATCGGCGAGGCAGCCTTCGCAGGCGCGCTGGTCGTTGCGGTACAGCGTGTGGCCGTAACGGTCCTGCACCCTGTCGAGCAAGGTGGGGGTCACCTTCTTGCCGCCGTTCACGAAAGCGGCGTAGCCGCGCACGAGGTTGATCAGCTCGGTATCGCCCGATCCGAGCGACATGGCGGGGTATGGCGGGAGGTCGTCATACGCGCCGACGCGTTCAGCCAGGTCGGACACGGCTTCCATGCCGATATCCTGCGCCACGCGGGCGGTGATCTGGTTCAGCGATTTCTCGAGCGCCACCCGCAGTGTCACCATGCCGTAAGACTGACCAGCCGTGTAGTTTTTTGGCGCCCAGTATTTCTTGGTCGACACGTCATAGGACACGAACGGGGCGTCCAACATCCGCGTGACCGGCGTGTAGCCCTTCTCAAGCGCGGCCGCATAGACGAACGGCTTGAAGCTCGATCCGGTCTGGCGCTTGGCCTGCGTGACGCGGTTGAAGCTCGACTTGAAGAAGGAATACCCGCCCTGCATCGCCAGGATCCGGCCGGTATGCGGGTCGAGCGCGACAAGGCCGCCATCGACTTCAGGCACCTGACGGAGCGTGGCATTGCCGACCGGAACCATGACCGGTTCTGGCTTGGGAGCAGCGATCGGATTGCCGTCCGGATCGAGTTCGACGGTTTCATCGGGCGCGCTGGCTTCGCTGGGATTCAGCGCCTGGCGCGTCAGCTCTGCGAGGATGACATGGCCGACCTGAAGGCCGGGCTTGCCCTTCTCGGGCGTGTAGGTCTGCGCCCATTTGATTTCATCGACGGGCAGCTTGATGGTCGCGCCATCGATCAGCAGCAGTTGCGCGGAATTGGAGCTGACTTTCGTGACGAGCGCGGCTTCCCAAGATCCGTTGCCGCCCGGCAGCTTGACCGCCTTCAGGGCTTCGGCGGAATTGTCATCCACCGGCAGGGTCGTGATCGGGCCCCGCCAGCCATGGCGGCGGTCATAGGCGATGAGGCCGTTCTGCAGCGCGGCCTGCGCCGCCAGCTGCAGGCGCGTGTCGATGGTGGAGCGGATCGACAGGCCGCCCTGTTCGAGTGTGTCTTCGCCGTAGGTCTTGATCAGGTCCTGGCGGAGTTCCTGGACGAAATAGGTTGTCGCGGCATATTCGGGTCCGCGCAGGCGTTTCGTGGTGGTCAGCGGCATCGCCTTGGCGACTTCCGCCTCGTCCTTGGTGATGTAACCGTCTTCCACCATGCGGCCGAGCACGTAGTTACGGCGCTTCAGCAGCCGGTCAGGGTTGGTGTACGGGTTCACCGCCGAGGGGAGCTGGGCCAGCGATGCCAGGATCGCGGCTTCCGAAAGATCGAGTTCCGGCAGGGATTTGTTGAAGTAATTCAACGCCGCCGAACCCACGCCGTAGGATCGGCCCCCGAGGTAGATTTCGTTGAGGTAGAGTTCGAGGATTTCGCCCTTGGTGAATTCCTTCTCCATGCGCTGGGCGACGATGGCTTCCTTCGCCTTGCGCTCGAAGTTCTGGTCACGGGTCAGCAGCATGTTCTTGGCGACCTGCTGAGTGATGGTCGAACCACCCTGCATGCCGCCCTCTCCGGTTATCTTATTCTTCGCCGTGTTCACGGCGCCGCGCGTGATGCCGACATAGTCGAGACCGTTGTGCGTGAAGAAGTTCTTGTCCTCGGCCGCGACAAAGGCCTGGATCACGTGCTCGGGGATCGACTCGTAGGGTACGAAGACCCGGTGCTGGTCGGCGAACTCGGCGATCAGCGTTCCGTCGCCTGCATGGACGCGGGACGTGATGGGCGGCTCATATTGCTTGAGTTTGGCAATCGACGGCACATCGCGGCCCAGGGCGGCGAATATGACCCAGACCACGATCAATCCGATCACGAACAGCACGAGGCCCGCGATCAGCAGCCGGCGCGCCCATTTCAGGTGGCCGGAATACTTTTCGAGCGTCATCCGGAAGGTCGGGGGAGGAGTGTCGGTCATCAACTGTACCTGTGCGGTGATTCGACGGCCGTAAGCCATTGGCGTCCCGGTCTATCGGGCAGGCTGACGGGGTCGCATGCGTTTCCGGCGATACTATGGCGCGTCCGCGGCGCATAAAAGAGGCCGCTGTCAGATGTCCTGACGTTCTACCTCGAGGTCTTCCAGTGAAATTTCCGGAAGCGGCCGCTTTTCGGGGCGTTGGGTCGTCAGACCGCCTTCGAGCTTGGCGGCAATCCGGTCATTTTCGGACTTGGGCGGGTAGTTGTCCAGCGCAGCCTGCCAGGCGGCCTTTGCATCTTCCTTGCGGTCAAGGTGCCAGTAAATGTCGCCCAGATGGTCTTCGATTTCCCAGTGGCTTTGAGGCAGCAGTTCATCGCGCGCGCTCTCGATCAGACCTTTCGCCCGGTCGAGGTCGCCCAATTGGAACAGGGCCCAACCGAAGGAATCGGCGATGTAAGGATCGGAATCGGCCAGCAGCAGGGCGCGAGCGAGAACCTTGTAGCCTTCCTCGTACTTGTCAGTCCGGGTGATCAGGAAATAACCGAGTGAATTCAGCGTGTAGGGGTCATTGGGCCGGGCAAGCCGCTCAGATCTCAGGATGACCAGTGCGTCGTTGATATGCCCCGCCTGACCCAAGGCGTCGGCCAGCACCATGCGGCGCTCGTGCGTGTCATCGAGGCTGCGGGCATCCTTGGCGTATTCGGCGGCCTTGGCGGCGTTTCCGAAGTGCAGGTAGATTGAGCTGGATGCGCCGAGGGCGGCGGCCTTTTCGGCCGGGTTCTCCGCGAGCCCCAGGAGTTCGGGCACGAGATCGTAAGCGGCTTGCTCATCGTCCAGCAAAGCCCGCAGCTGCAGGGCGCCGTAGAGTGTGGACAGGCGATCTTTGTCATCGCTGATCGACAGGGCTTTCTCGATGGCCGTGCGGGCGGCCGGTTCGTCGCCGTTCATCAGCAGGGCCTGCGCCGCAGAAATCTGCAGCGACGGCGAAGGCTCCGGCGCAGTCAGCGCCACATGGGCGGCGCCGGCATAGAGGGCTTCGTCATACAGAGCGTTGATCACCCCGCTCCGGATGTTTTCATTCTCCGGATCCACCAGCAGGATCGAAAGGTCGAAGGCGGCACGCTTGTCGTCGAACCCGTCGATATTTCCGCCCATCATCACCGTCTGGATGAACCGCTGCTGTTGCATCGCGAAGGACACATCCGACAGTGCCATGGCAAACCCGGTCTTCACCGTCAGCGGCTTGTTGTGGAGGTTCTTGCCGGTTTCGAGACTGTCGATGGCTGCAGCGTAGCTGGTCGATTGTTCGGGCTCGGCGTCCGCCAGTTGCTGGTAAACCTGCTTGGATTCGTCGATACGGCCCATCCGCTGAAGCAGCAGCGCGTGGCGCACGATCACCGTGCTGACATGCGCAAACACGATGCCTTGCGGGTCGAACTCGTGCTCAGGCGCCTCGATGATGGTCGGCGTTAGTGCGTCATAGACCGCCAGCGCCTCTTCATCGCGTCCCGCCGCTTCAAGCATGGCCGCGAGCGAGAGATCGGCCGTGATGCCGGGCATGCCGCCGGCCACTTCGCGGTGGCGGTTGATGGCGCCGTCAAGATCGCCTTCGAGGGCCAGCAGCCAGGCATCGATCCAGAGATAGAAGCCCGGTTGCTCGAGATCGGTGGTTTCATTGCCGGTCAGCCCGAGAAAGCTGCGCGCACCGGCCATGTCGCCCGCCGCTGCCCGGTCGAGCGCAAGATAGGCGTTCAGGAACTTGTCGTCCGCCCGTTCGCTCTCGGGCATCCGGGCCAGCAGGGTGAGGTAACCCGCCGAATCGCCGGCCTCCAGCGCCTGGAGGGGTGTCTCATAGGCCGCCGGATGACCGGCCGCATCGAGCGCGGCGGTCGCGCGGGCGGCAGGTGAAAGCGCAAGGGCAGTTTCCGCACTCTCTGTGGCCGCTGGCGGTGCTGAACCGTTCGGCACACCCGTGCAGGCGGCAAGCGCAAGAACGAGACCCGAAGCGAACAGGGACAGTTTTGGGGACATTAGCGCGGCATTCTCCACCTTGCTTGACGGCTGAGTGAAGCAGGCCCTTGCGGCAAGAGCAAGGCGCCGGTGTGTACGAGACGGGCGGCACACAGCATCCGCCCGCTTCGTGGTCACATGTTCGGATAGGCCGGGCCGCCGCCGCCTTCGGGCACCGTCCAGTTGATGTTCCCGTTGGGGTCCTTGATGTCGCAGGTCTTGCAGTGGATGCAGTTCTGGGCGTTGATCTGGAACTTCAGGTCCGCGCCTTCGCCGACCCACTCGTACACGCCGGCCGGGCAATAGCGCGCCGATGGACCGGCAAAAATGTCGTGCTCGGACGATTTCTGCAGGGCCATGTCGGCGACGATCAGGTGAACCGGCTGGTCTTCGCCGTGATTGGTGTTGGTGAAGGAAACGCTGGTCAGCTTGTCGAAGCTGATGACGCCGTCCGGCTTCGGATAGTTGATCGGCTTGAAGTATTTCGCGGGCTTCAGCGATTCGGCATCGGTCTTGGTGTGGCGGAGCGTCGGCAGGAAACCGAACCCGACCAGGCACCGCATCCACATGTCCGGCACACCGATCATGGCGCCCAAGAGTGTGCCGAATTTCGACATCAGCGGCTTCATGTTGCGCACCGGCGACAGGTCTTTCCAGACCCAGGACTCGCGCACCGACGCCGCATACGTCTCCAGCACGTCGCTCTGGCGGCCGGCCTTCACCGCGTCGAAGGCGGCTTCAGCAGCGAGCATACCGGTCTTCATGGCGTTATGCGTGCCCTTGATGCGCGGCAGGTTCACGAAACCGGCCGAGCAGCCGATGAGCGCGCCGCCCGGGAAGGCGAGCTGCGGGATCGACTGGATACCACCTGAGGTGATGGCGCGGGCGCCGTAGGCGACGCGCTTGCCGCCCTTCAGGTAGCGCACAACATCGACATGGTGCTTGTAGCGCTGGAACTCGTGATAGGGCGACAGGTAGGGGTTCTTGTAGTTGAGGTGGACGACGTAGCCGACCGACACGAACGCCTCGCCATTGTCGCGGAAGTGATAGAGGAAACCGCCGCCGTCCCCGCTCTTGCCCATCACGGGCCACCCGAAGGTGTGCTGCACGAGGCCTTCCTGGAAGATTTCCTCCGGCACGGACCAGACTTCTTTCAGGCCGATGCCGAACTTCTGCGGGTCGCAATCATCGCGCAGGCCGAACTTCGCGGTGAGTTCCTTGGTCAGCGATCCGCGCGCGCCCTCGGCGAACAGGACGTACTTGCCGAGCAGCTCCATGCCGGGCTGGTAGTCCGGACCTGGATTGCCGTCCTTGCCGATGCCCATGACGCCGGCCACGATGCCTTTGACCGCGCCGTTGTCGCCGTAGACGATTTCCGAGGCGGCGAAGCCCGGAAAGACTTCAACGCCGAGTTTCTCGGCTTCGGCGCCGAGCCAGCGGCAGACATTTGCGAGCGACCCGATGAAGCAGCCATGATTGCTCATCAGCGGCGGGAAGGGCGCCCAGCCGACTTCGGCCGAGCCGCTCTCGCCCAGCAGCTTGTAGCTGTCGATTTTCACTTCGGTCGTGACCGGCCGGTCGGGGCGTGTGCGCCAGTCGGGCAGCAACTCGTCGAGGGCCTTGGGATCCATGACCAGGCCCGAGAGGATATGCGCGCCGATCTCGCCGCCTTTCTCGATGACGACCACCGAGACGTCTTCACCGGCTGCGTTCGCCAGTTGCTTGAACCGGATGGTGGCTGACAGCCCGGCCGGGCCGCCGCCGACGATCACCAGGTCAAACTCCATCGACTCACGTTCGGGGGCATCGGCCATCGGTCAGCTCCTTGTTTGCGCTTTGCGCCTTATCTCTATCCGGTTAAGCACTTACAGCCTGTTTCCTTGAGGTCCAGTCTGTCCGCAATGCCAAACCCTGCGTCAAGAGAGCCAATTTCTGCGCTCACCGAGTGGTGGGCCGACATGGGCGTGAGCGTGGATACCGTTCTGGTGGACGCCCTTCTGAAATCTGCGCCAAAGCCCAAGTCGCCGGAGCCACCGAAGGACGAGGCGGCTGTCGTGCCGATCCGCAAGGCCTCGCGGACGGTGACGGACTGGGCGAAGGTCGCCCGCGCCGAAGCGAAGACCGCCCAGACGCTGGACGCGCTGGCAGACGCCATTCGCGCGTTTGACGGAAGCCCGCTCAAGGCGGGCTGCGAACAGGCGGTCGTGTTTGACGGCGTCGCCGGCGCCAGTCTGATGGTGATCGGGGAGGGGCCGGGGGCGGAAGAGGACCGGCGCGGATTGCCGTTCGTCGGCAAGGCCGGCCAGCTGCTCGACAAGATGCTGGCGGCAATCGGTCGGACCCGCACCGGGAACGTTTTCATCTCGAACGTGAACTACTGGCGCCCCGGCGGGAACCGGAATCCCGAACCCGATGAACTGGCCGTCTGCCGGCCGTTCGTGGACCGGATGATCGAACTCGCGAAACCCAAGCTGATCATCGCGGCGGGCGGCGTGCCGGCCACGTCCTTGCTCGCGAGCAAGGACGGCATCATGAAGCTGCGGGGCAACGAATACGCCTACGCGACGCCGGACGGGTTCAAGGCGCCGATCATTCCCATCCTGCACCCGGCCTACCTTCTGCGCCGGCCGCAGGACAAGAGCCGCGCCTGGCGCGACCTGATGCTGATCGAGAAACGCCTCGCGGAGCTCGGCGGCTGAATGCCTGCACCGCTATCCGTTATCGTGCCCACGCTCAACGCCGCCGGTGATCTCGCACTGTGCCTTGAGAGTCTGCTGCCTGGACTTGAAGCGGGCTTGATCCGCGAAGTGATCGTGGTCGATGGCGGCTCGGCCGACGCGACGCGCGCCATTGCAGAATCGGCAGGGGCGCGCCTTATTGAATGCGAAGCGGGACGCGGCAGACAGCTCCGCGCCGGCGCGGCGGCTGCGCGCGGCGACTGGTTCCTCTTCCTGCATGCGGACACCGCCCTGTCTCGCGACTGGCCGGAGCGGGCAGCGGCGCACATGGACACGCGCCCGGAACTGGCGGCGGCATTCAAACTGAAGTTCCGCTCCGATGCCCGTCAGGCGCGCTGGCTTGAAGACCGGGCCAACCACCGGGCCCAGTGGATGGGCCTGCCCTACGGAGACCAGGGCCTGCTGATTTCCCGCGCACTGTATGAAGAGGTCGGCGGCTATGCGGACGTGCCGCTGATGGAAGATGTGATGCTGGTGCGGGCCATCGGCAAGAAGCGGCTCGTGTTGCTGGACGCCGAAGCGCGCACGTCGGCTGCAAAGTATGAGCGCGACGGATGGCACAAACGGTCCTGGCAAAACGCCTGGCTGCTGACGCGCTTCCTTATGGGGGCGAAACCGGAAGATCTGGCGAAAGCCTATCGTTAGAGCGGCGTGCCGAAAAGTGGACCCGGTTTTCGGGAACACGCCGCGACCACCCAGAATGCTGGATCAAAGGGCTGATTCAGGGAATCAGGCCTTTGATCTAGTCCTCGTCCGCCCACCAGGCGGGGTCGGCGAAGTCATCCGTGTACGTTTCGATCAGATACGCGCGAAAGCCTTCGAGATCTGTCACGGTGCAGGAATAGGCATCGGCGTGGACGATCCCGAAGCGTTCGCCCTGTTCCGGAGGCAGGTCGCTGCAGCTTGGCATCATCAGGTCGAATTGCGCGAGGCCGTCCGGCGTTTCACCGGCGCTGCGCGCGACCAGGTAAGTCCAGGCCCGGTCGGCCTCATCACTGAGTTCTGTTTCGCTGAGATAGATGACGACCCCGTCCACTTCAGTGAGCGCTTCGAAGCGCAGGCGCACGTCTTCTTCGTCTTCGTCCTCGGATTGGATGAGGTAGCCGTCCCCGTCCGGCAAGCCGGTCTGGCAGGGGTCTTCATCCGGCAGACAGAACGCGACCGGGCCGTCGGCCAGCAGGACGCCGGCCGCAATTCTTGGCTCGGTCGACATGAAGCAGCCCGCAAGGGCGGTCAGGGCCAGCAACGGGATCACGAAGACGTGCGGTTTCATGTCAGACTGAATTCCTTGCGTTTCCAGTGGGTGTCGGACAGTTTCCGCCTCGTTTCCGGCAAATCCAAGGCTGTTTGTGCATGCGTCCTGCAACCCTCCTGATTTTTGCGAAGCCGCCTCGGATCGGCCTCGCGAAAACACGTCTCGCGGCGGGGATGGGCAAGGCTGCGGCGCGCAGGATCGCCGGATTTACGTTGGCGCGCACCTTGCGGGCCGCCCGGGCGAGTGGCTGCGCCGTGCGCGTCTATGTGGCACCGGACGCCGCCGCGCTGAGCCGCAGCGCGGGGCGGACCTTCCTGGGACAGGCCCTTTATCCACAGGGCGGCGGCAATCTGACGGACCGCCTGTCTCGCGGGCTGGAAGAGGCCCCGAACGGACCCGTGCTGTTCATCGGCGCGGATGTGCCGGATATCTCACCCGCGCTGATCCGGCAGTCCGTCGCCCTGCTGCGGCGCAAGGATGCCGTGTTCGGGCCTGCGCGTGACGGCGGCTTCTGGTTGTTCGGTTTGCACAAGCGGCCCCGCACCCAGGCGCCCTTTTCAGGCGTTCGCTGGTCTGGCCCCCATGCGATGGAAGATGTCCTCAGCCGGTTGCCCGCCGGCTACCGGATCGGGCGGATGGACCGGTTGATCGACATCGACGAAGCCGGCGACTGGCGCGACTGGATCCGCCGCAGCAGCTGAATTCCCCAGATCAAACCCCGAACAAGTTCTTGCTTTGTTCTTTTTATTGTGGCTCTGATGGGCCCATGAGGACGGGACAGAAACTGAAGGCAACCGGCCGTGTCACCCTTGCAGAAGCGGGGGAGGCCGGCGAGCGGTTCGAGCATCGCGGCCGGGGCGCCGTGTCGAACCAGACGGGGCGGTATGAGCGCCATACGCGCGATCCGTTCGACGATGGCTGGAGCACGATTGAAGATGACGCGGCGCCGCTCGAGACGATCCTCATGGACGAGACGGCGAAAACGATCATCACGTTCAACAATTCGCCCGACATCAATTTTGACCGGTCGATCAATCCGTATCGCGGCTGCGAGCATGGCTGCATCTATTGTTTTGCGCGGCCGACCCATGCCTGGTCCGGCCTTTCGGCGGGGCTCGACTTTGAAAGCCGGCTGTTCCGGAAGTCGAACGCGCCGGAGCTTCTGGTGAAGGAGCTGTCGCGCCCCGCCTATGTTCCGAAGCCCATCGCGCTGGGCATGAATACCGACGCCTACCAGCCGGTCGAACGCCAGCAGCGCCTGACGCGCCAGCTTCTGCAGATCCTGTCGGACCACAACCATCCTGTCAGCTTGCTGACGAAGTCGGCCCTGATCCAGCGCGATATCGACCTGCTGGCGCCGATGGCGGAAAAGGGCATCGTGCGTGTCGGCGTGTCCATCACCACGCTGGACCGCAAGCTGGCGCGCAAGATGGAGCCGCGCGCGGCGACGCCGGAGCGCCGGTTGGAGACGGTGCGGGCGCTGTCGCAGGCCGGTATCCCGGTCTCGGTGATGACGGCGCCGATCATCCCGGGGCTGACGGACCACGAGATCGAAGCCCTGCTGGACGCATCGGCGGCACACGGCGCCACCGGCGCGGGGTATGTCGTGCTCAGGCTTCCCTATGAAATAAAGGACCTGTTCCACGAGTGGCTCGTCCAGCATGTGCCGGACCGCGCCGCCCGCGTGATCAATCTCATCCGCGAGATGCGCGGCGGGAAGGATTACGATCCGCGCTGGTTCGAGCGCGGACGTGGACGCGGCGCGATGGCGGACCTGATTTCGCAGCGGTTTCAGAAGGCCGCAGCCCGCAACGGCCTGAGCGGACGGCGGCCCGAGCTGCGCACCGACCTGTTCCGTCCGCGTGTGACACCGGAAGGGCAGTACCTGCTCGGGCTCTAGGCCGCGTCAGCGCCCGAGGCGACGCGCGCGGCTGTCAGGCCCATCCAGGGCGCCACGCGGCGTTCGGCCTTCAGCGCCGCCTCGGCCACCCGCCGCAGGCGCTGGGCCTTCACGAGCGCAGCTTCGGCGTCCGACACGGCCAGCCGGCCCGAAGCCACCGCTTCCAGCAGGTCTTTCTTGATGGCCTGGTAGGCGTCTTCGACTTCGTTCATTTCCATGTCGAACTCGGACTTGAACGCGTCTGGCGTCTCGGTGGAGGTCTGCAGGGTCGCCACCACGCCCGCCTGCAGGCGCGACCATCGCGCGTCGTCAGAGGCCGCATCCGGCAAACGGATTTCGGCCAATAGGGCACGGCTCTCTGTCGCCACCTCCTCGATGTGCTGGACGCATCGGATGATATCCGGCAGCGCCTCGACGGTTTCGGAGGGCAGGGCGGCCCGGCTCAGCTGGGAAATGAAATCCCGGATCGCCTGTCCGAGTGCCAGCACGCCTGCCTCGTGGGTCCCGTCGCGGCCGCCGGCGCCCGGTGTTTCCAGCCGCGCGGTCGCCCGTTCAAAGGCCACCCTCATCATCCGGTCGACTTCAAGCAGGAGTCCGCGCAGGGCGACGGCGGGCACTTCGGCCAGTGTCGGATCGAGAAACTGAGGCCGGCCGATCGCCTCATCGGGGCTGACAAACATTGTCTGCAGGCGGCGGATCAACAGACCTGCGAAGGGAAACCAGACTGCGACACCGATCAGGTTGAACAATGTGTGGAACGCCGCAAGTGCCACGGTGTCACCGGCATCTTCGAATATCGCACCAGTTATGGCCTTCGCGGCCGGCAGGAGCACCGGAAGCAGGATGAAGGCAAGGACGCCGGTTGCGATATTGAAAAGGATCTGGGCAGCGGCCGCGCGCTTGGCGGCCGGCGTTGCGCTCAGCGAGGCATAGGCGGCGGTCGATGTGGTGCCGACATCGGCGCCGATGATCGATGCAGCAGCCAGCTCGATTGGAATCGCCCCCCCGGCCGTTGCTGTCAGCAGGATCGCCACGGCGGCGCTCGATGACTGGGTCAGGAAAGACATTCCGGCCCCGAGCATCAGAAAGACGAAAGGTCCAAAAAATCCGAGATCGGACGGATCGAGAAACGAGAGCTGGGGGATGAGTTCGCCAAACCCGTCCTTGAGGATGCCGATGCCCAGGAAGAAGAGACCAAATCCCGCGACCGCCTGACCGATCCCGGACGCGCGCGGCCGGCTGGCGGAAACGAGCCGGCCCAGCATCCCGATTCCGATGAACGGCAGCGCCATGGCGCTTACATCGATCCTGAGCCCGATCAGGCTGACGAGCCATCCGGTCATGGTGGTGCCGACATTGGCCCCGAAAATCACCCAGACCGCATGGCTCAACGTCAGCAGTCCGGCATTCACGAAACCGATTGTTGCCACAGTCGTCGCACTTGAAGACTGGACGATCCCCGTAAGAAAGGCGCCGGCGAAAAGACCGCGAACCGGGGTCCCCGTCCAGCGCCGCAGAATGGCCCGCAGGCCGTCGCCCGCCGCCAGCTTCAGGCCATCCGTGAGCAGGTTCATGCCCAGCAGGAAGAGGCCGATACCGCCCAGCAACTCCAGTGTCAGTAGCATGGCCAGCTCATGTTTGTGGGGCTCCGGCGCGAAACAGTATCCGACTTTGCGAGCACCCGCGCGCCAGGGCAAGGCCTGCGCGGTAACCTTTCGGCAGGGTTTCCTTAAAGGCGTGGTAACCGGACCAGCCCAGACAATCCCCGTAGCGTATATTCAGCGGGGCCCCCGAATGACCATCCAGAAGAACACGATCGCTCTAGGTGACTGTATCGAGCTCTTGTCGCGTATTCCCGACAAGTCGGTCGATCTCGTGTTTGCGGACCCGCCATACAACCTCCAGCTCGGCGGCGGGCTCACCCGCCCGGACCAGTCGGTCGTCGACGGGGTCGATGACGAATGGGACAAGTTCGCCAGCTTTGATGATTATGATCTGTTCACGCACCAATGGCTCGCCGAATGCCAGCGCGTGCTGAAGGATGATGGCGCGATCTGGGTCATCGGCTCCTATCACAACATCTTCCGTGTCGGGACGGTGCTTCAGGACCAGGGCTTCTGGATCCAGAATGACGTGATCTGGCTGAAGACAAACCCGATGCCGAACTTTAAGGGTACGCGGTTCCAGAATGCCCACGAGACGCTGATCTGGGCTGGCAAGTCCCGCGAGTCGCGAGTCACCTTCAACTATGACGCTCTGAAAACCTTCAATGAAGACAAGCAGATGCGGTCCGACTGGATCATTCCTCTGTGCACGGGCGCCGAGCGCCTGAAGGACGAGACCGGCCGCAAGGCCCACCCGACACAGAAGCCGGAATCGCTGCTCCACCGGGTGCTGCTCGCCACCACCAATCCGGGCGACCTGGTGCTTGATCCGTTCTCGGGAACCGGCACGACGGCTGCAGCCGCAAAGCGCCTGGGCCGCAACTTCATCGGGCTCGAGCGTGACGAAGGTTATGTGCGCGTGTCGCGCGCGCGCCTTAAATCGATAGAACCGCTCGATTTTGAAACGCTCGAGACCGAGCGGAGCAAGAAATCCCTGACCCGCGTGCCGTTTGGCGCGTTGATCGAAACGGGCTGGCTCAAGCCGGGCGACCGTCTGTTCAGCCCGCAGCGCCGCCATCAGGCGCGCATTCGCGTCGATGGGTCTCTGACGACCGGTGCGATCACCGGATCCATCCACCGTCTCGGCGCGCATGTACAGCAGGCCCCCGCCTGCAATGGCTGGACCTACTGGCACTATGAAACCGACAAGCGCGACCTTGCGCCCATCGACCTCCTGCGTCGGCGTTACCGCGACGAGATGGGACTGAATTAGGTTCTAATCATAGGCGGTGAGAACTTCGTCCACCGCCCGTTCGAGGTCCTTCAAGGTTGCCACATGACTCATCTGTGCACAGAAGGGTTCATAGCACGGGATGACGCTGTCGCCCGTGCCCCAGAGGGCGCGGCCTTCGGGATTTAACCAGATGATCCGCTTCGCACGACCGGCAAAATCCCGGAACAGGTCGAGGCGCGGATCGCCGTAGTTTGAACGGCCATCGCCGAGGATGATGATGGTCGTGCGCCGGTCGATCTTGTTTTCGTGGTCCATCTTGAAGTCCGAGAAGGCCTGGCCATAGCTGGTCGAGCCCAGCCCGATTTCGCGGAGGATTTTCTTGATCGCGGCGTCGAATTCGTAGGTTTCCAGAATATCGTCCACGCATTTCAGGCGATAGGAAAAGGCAAAGGCGGACAGGTCCGGAATGGCTTCCTTCATCGAGAACAGAAGCAGCAGCAGGAAGCGCACATAGGCCGCGACAGATCCCGAAACGTCGCAGATCACGAGGATCTTCGGCCGGTCCTTCTTCTTCTGGCGCCACACGACATTGAACGGCACACCGTCAAAGCCGGCATTGGCGCGCATCGTGCGGCGCACGTCCAGCATCCCGCGCTGCGTACGCTTGCGCCGGCGCGAGTGTTTCACGGCCAGCTTCTTCGCCACCTTCGCGACGAGGTGCTTCATGCGCGCCATGTCGCTCGCCTCGATGGCGGACAGGCGCTTGGTGGCTGCCACGTCGTCGCGGAAGCGTTCCGTCTCGGCGGCGCCGAAAATCTCGAAGCCGCGCTCGGCCCGCTCGCGGGTCGCCTTTGTCAGTGCACGGCGCACATCGATCAGGCGCTGGGCTTCGGCGTCCGCATCGGGCGTGCGCCCCTGCAGGGCCTCAAGCAGCCTTGCCTGCAGTGCCTCGCCGCCCATTGCGCGCAGCATGGACTGGGCAAAGTAGGCGACCTGCGTGGAGAAACGGATGTCGTTGAGTCCGGCGGCTTCGGCGGCGCGTTCGACGGCGCTGGCCAGCGCCTGCTCGTTGCCCGCCTCGGTCAGCGCCGAGAGCCGCTCGGCGGCGTCGGCCGGGGCCTCGTCGCTGCTGGCATCGCTTTCAGAGGCTGCTCCGGAGGCAGACGCGGATGTCGGGGCGGATGAAAAATAGAGATCGAACAGACGATCGTGGACGGACTTCTCGGACTCCGATTTGGCCAGCACGCAGCCAAGCGAATCCTTCATCAAGCTGCGGTCGTCATAGCCGATCATTGCAAGGGTGCGGGCCGCGTCCAGCGCTTCACCGGTCGAGACCCGGACATCGGCCGATCTCAGTGCGCGGATGAAGTTGGAGATCTGCTTTTCCATGGCGGGCCGCGCCCTCAGCCCACGTCCGGATAACCCGATGCCAGCCGCCCGCGCGCATCCGGCCCGGTCGCCTCGCGCACCATCTTGGGAATCGCCGGCGCGATGGCGGCTATGTCGCTCTCGTGCTTGAGCAAAACGTTGAGCGTGTCGCGGACGAAGGCTTCGTCGAGCGTGCTGGTATGCAGCAGCAGCAGAGTGCGCGCCCAGTCCACCGTTTCGGCGATGGAGGGACGCTTCTTGATGTCGGCCTCGCGCACGGACTGAACGAACCGGACGAGCTGGTTGAGCAGTGTGTCGGATATCCCCTCCACGCGCGCCCGCACGATGCGCTGTTCGCGCGCATGGTCCGGAAAGCCGATGTGCAGGTGCAGGCAGCGCCGCTTCAGCGCGTCGCCGAGTTCGCGCACGTTGTTCGACGTCAGGATCACCAGCGGCGGAACGTCCGCCCGGATCGTGCCGATTTCCGGAACGGAGACCTGATAGTCGGACAGCACTTCCAGCAGGAACGCCTCGAAGGCCTCGTCGGACTTGTCGATCTCGTCGATCAGAAGCACTGAGCCCTTGCTCTGCTGCATGGCGGTGAGCAGCGGGCGGGCTTCCAGGAATTGCGGCGAGAAGAACAGGTCCTCGAAGCCGGACAGCTTGTCGAGCGAGGCAGCCAGTGTCTTTGCATCACCGAGCAGTTCGCTCAGCTTCTCCTTGAGGATCTGCGTGTAGAGGAGTTGCTTGCCATATTTCCACTCGTACAGCGCCTTGCCTTCATCGAGGCCTTCATAGCATTGCAGGCGGATCAGCGGCAGGCTCATCCACTTGGCGAGCGAGGCGGCGAGATCGGTCTTGCCGACCCCAGCCGGGCCTTCGATCAGGATGGGTTTGCGCAGGCCGTGGGCGAGAAACACCGCGGTCGAAATCTGTGTCGTGGAAATGTACCCCGCCGTGCCGAGACCGGCGGAGATTGCCTCAATCGAGGTCAGCGGCTCGTAGCCGGTTTTCTTGTCTTTAGCCATGAAACGAGGGGTAGGGCCCACCCGGCTGAGAGGCAAGGCGTGACGCCGGGAAAGGGCGCGGCTAGGAGAACAGGGCCATGCCCATCGCCCGGATTCTCTTCACGCTGCCGTTGCCGGAGCCGTTCGATTACACGGTGCCCGAAGGTATGGCCCTGGAGCCTGGCGCCTATGTTGCCGCGCCGGTGGGCCCGTATGACCGGCTCGGCATGGTGGTCGAGGTGCTGCCGGACCAGCCCGGCACGAACCGGAAGCTGAAGGCGGTCACCGCCGTCTATGACGTTCCGCCGATGTCCCAGCCGATGCGCGAATTCCTGGTGTGGACGACGCGTTACACGGTCAGCCATCCGGGCACGATCCTCGCGATGGCGCTGCGGGCGCGCGAGGCGCTGCTGCCCTCACCGGTCGAGCTGCGCTACCGGCTTGCGGGGCCCCCGGAGGGGCGCCTGACGCCTGCGCGGGCGAAGGTGCTGGAACAGGCCGCCGCGCTCGGCCTCGCCTCGTCCAGCGAACTCGCCGCCGCAGCGGGCGTGTCCTCCAGCGTCGTCAAAGGCCTCGTTAGCATGGGCGCACTGGAAGAGATCGAAGAGGCGGTAGACCTGCCATTCCCGGCGCCTGATCCGGATCTGCCCGGCGCCGTGCTGACCGGCGAGCAGGCCGCCGCTGCCGGAGAACTCCGCGACGGGCTGCGCAAGGGCGGCTTTTCCGCCTACCTGCTCGACGGGGTGACGGGTTCGGGCAAAACCGAAGTCTATTTCGAAGCCATCGCGGAAGTCCTGCGCGCGGACCCGGAGGCGCAGATCCTTGTTCTGCTTCCGGAAATCGCGCTCACGCAGGCGATCCTCACCCGCTTCGAGCAGCGCTTCGGCGCCGCGCCAGCGCCCTGGCATTCCGGTCTGAACCCGAAGGAGCGCCGCCGCACGATGCGCGAAGTGCTGCACGGGCGCGCACGGATCGTCATCGGCGCGCGCTCGGCATTGTTCCTGCCGTTCCGCAAGCTGAAGCTGATCATCGTCGATGAAGAGCATGACGGCAGCTACAAGCAGGAAGACGGCGTCACCTATCACGCCCGCGACCTCGCCGTGATGCGCGCCAAGCTGGAAGACGGCGCGGTCATCCTGGCGTCCGCAACGCCCGCGCTGGAAACGGTCGTCAACGCCGAGGCCGGCCGGTACACGCGTCTGCGGCTCGCCGCCCGGCCGGGTACGGCAAGATTGCCCGAAATCGAGCTGATTGATCTGAAGCGAGCGCCCCCGGAAAAGGGCAAGTGGCTGTCGCCCGTACTGGCGCGCGCCATGGCGGATAGGCTGGCTGCAGGTGAACAGTCGCTGCTGTTTCTCAACCGGCGCGGCTATGCGCCCCTGGTCATCTGCAAGGCTTGCGGGGAACGGCTGAAGTCTCCCGGAACCGAGAACTGGCTGACCGAACACCGGTATTCCGGCCGTCTCGTCTGCCACCTCACAGGCTATTCGATCCCCAAGCCGGCCGTTTGCCCGAAGTGCGGCGCGGCCGATTCGCTGATCGGCGTCGGGCCGGGGGTCGAGCGGGTGGCGGAAGAAGTGCGCGTTCTGCTGCCGAACGCGCGGATCGAGATCTTTTCCTCGGACACCGCTCAGGGCGGCGAGGCGACCCGGGGCATCGTCGAGCGGATGGCGGCCAGCGAGATTGACGTGCTGATCGGCACGCAGATCGTCGCCAAGGGGCACAATTTTCCAAATCTCACCCTTGTCGGGGTGGTTGATGCCGACAGCGGCCTGAAAGGCGGGGACCTCAGGGCAGGCGAGCGCACTTACCAGCTGCTCAGTCAGGTGGCCGGCCGCGCCGGGCGGGCCGAGCGGCCCGGCGTGGCGTATGTCCAGACCTATGCGCCGGAAAATCCCGCCATGCAGGCGCTCGCGGCCAACGACCGGGACGGCTATCTGGCGATCGAACGCGAGGTTCGCAGCGAACTGGGGCTTCCCCCGTTCGGCCGGCTGGCAGCCCTGATCCTGTCCGCCCCGTCGGCCGAACTGGTGGACAGCTTCGCGCTGCAGCTGGCGGAACAGGCGCCGAATACCGAGGGAATCGAGCTGTTCGGGCCCGCGCCGGCCCCGATAACCGTGCTCCGGGGACGCCACCGGAGGCGATTCCTTGTGAAAAGCCTCCGAAATGTGGATCTTTCCGCGTACATGACGGCCTGGGCTGCCCGTTTGAAAGTGCCGTCCCAGGTGCGTTTATCTGTCGATATCGACCCGTATTCATTCCTGTAATTGTTCAGGTTTTCCCTGCCGTAGCCGGTTTTGTCATTTCGCCGCAGTGTCTGGCATGGCGGCCATGTTGTCAGGGCAGTTTTCTGGTGTTAAGCGCCGCACATCGTCGCGGGCGCGCATCATTTGCGATTGCCTGCGATCAGGATTTTCAGGGCATTTTCGCCCCTTAACCGTGACGGATATCGACCTTGCCGGCATCGAGCGTGACGCAGACGAGTGAAGCAGCGCAGCGGTATGCCACCGCGCTGTTTGAACTGGCGCAGGACAAAGGTGCGCTGTCGGAGGTCTATGCCGACTTCCGCGCGTTTGTCGCCAGCGTGCGGACCTCGAAGGATCTGACCAAGCTCCTCGACTCGCCCGCTTTCAGCCGCGACACAAAAGTCAAAGCCCTCGGCGCCCTCGCCAAAAAGGCCGGCTACTCGCCGGTTTTCACGAAGTTTCTGGGTGTCATGGCCACCAATGGCCGCGCCAAGGATATTCTCGGCGCGGAAGTGGCGTTCGACCAGCTCTATGCCAAACAGCGCGGCATCAAGCGCGCCGTTGTGCGTACCGCCAAACCGATGAGCGGCGCGGAAACCGCCCGCATCGAAGCGCTCCTGGCCAAACTGGTCGGCGGCGAAGTGGAACTTTCCAGCGAGGTTGAACCCTCGCTGATCGGCGGCATCCAGCTGCGCATCGGCTCCAAGCTCGTGGATGCCAGCGTTGCCGCCAAACTGAATCGCATGAACACCGCCATGAAGGGAGCATGAGAAGCTCGATGGACATTTCACCAGCAGAAATTTCGGGCATCCTGAAGTCGCAGATCGACAATTTTGGCGTTGAAGCCGAAGTGTCGGATGTCGGGCAGGTGCTTTCCGTGGGCGACGGTATCGCCCGCGTTTACGGCCTCGACAGCGTTCAGGCCGGCGAGCTCGTCGAGTTCGAGGGCGGCCTGAAAGGCATGGCCCTCAACCTCGAAAGCGACAACGTCGGCGTCGTGATCTTCGGCGATGACCGCGGCATCAAGGAAGGCGCCACCGTGAAACGCGCCGGCGAGATCGTCGCAGCGCCGGTCGGCAAAGGCCTCCTCGGCCGCGTCGTCAATCCGCTGGGCGAGCCCATCGACGGCAAGGGTCCGCTGAAAGACGTCGCCAGCCGTCAGCGCGTGGACGTGAAAGCCCCAGGCATCATCCCGCGCAAATCGGTGCACGAGCCGATGATGACCGGCCTGAAAGCCATCGACGGCATGATCCCGGTCGGCCGCGGCCAGCGCGAACTGATCATCGGCGACCGCCAGACCGGCAAGACAGCGATCTGCATCGACACGATCCTGAACCAGAAAGCGATCAACGACGCCGCGAAGTCCGACAAGGACAAGCTGTTCTGCGTCTACGTCGCCATCGGCCAGAAACGGTCGACGGTGGCCCAGGTCGTGAAGGTGCTCGAAGAGCGCGGCGCGCTGGACTACACGATCGTCGTGTCCTCGACCGCGTCCGAACCGGCCCCGATGCAATACCTTGCGCCGTTCACCGGCTGCACGATGGGTGAATGGTTCCGCGACAACGGCATGCACGCCCTGATCATCTATGATGACCTCTCCAAGCAGGCCGTCGCCTACCGCCAGATGTCGCTGCTGCTGCGCCGTCCGCCGGGCCGCGAAGCCTATCCGGGCGACGTGTTCTACCTCCACTCGAGGCTTCTCGAGCGCGCCGCGAAACTGAACGCGGACAATGGTTCGGGCTCGCTGACGGCCCTGCCGATCATCGAAACCCAGGCCAACGACGTGTCGGCCTATATCCCGACCAACGTGATCTCGATCACTGACGGCCAGATCTTCCTCGAGACGGACCTGTTCTACCAGGGTATCCGCCCGGCCGTGAACGTCGGTCTCTCGGTGTCGCGCGTGGGTTCTGCGGCCCAGACGAAAGCGATGAAGAAGGTTGCCGGCTCGATGAAGGGTGAACTCGCCCAGTACCGCGAGATGGCCGCCTTCGCGAAGTTCGGCTCGGACCTCGACGCTGCCACCCAGCGCCTGCTCAACCGCGGCGCCCGTCTGACGGAACTTCTGAAACAGCCGCAATACTCGCCGCTGCTGATGGAAGAGCAGGTCGTCGTGATCTACGCCGGTACGCGCGGCTATCTCGACAAGGTCGCCCTCAAGGACGTCGTTCGTTACGAGAAAGAACTGCTCGCCCACATGCGCGGTTCGAAGAAGGACTTCCTCGCCAAGCTGCGCGACAAGAAGGAACTGACCGACGAAATCGAAGGCGAACTCAGAGCCGCACTCGAAGCCTTCACGTCGAAGTTCGCCTGAGCTGCACCGCTAGCGCCCTAAGGACAATAAAGGCCAGACATGCCCAGCCTTAAGGATCTGAAGAACCGGATCGCCAGCGTGAAATCCACGCAGAAGATCACGAAGGCCATGCAACTTGTTGCAGCGGCCAAGCTGAAGCGTGCGCAGGATGCGGCCACGGCGGCCCGTCCGTATGCGGAACGCATGGCGGCGGTGCTGGCAAACCTGGCGGCTTCGGCCGGCGGCGGCGGTCCGAAACTGCTGGCCGGCACCGGCAAGAGCGAGGTCCATCTCGTCGTCGTGATGACGGCAGAGCGCGGCCTTGCCGGCGGATTCAACGCCTATGTCGTGAAACTCGCCCGTCAGAAGATTGCGGCGCTGCTGGCCGAAGGCAAGATCGTCAAGGTCCTGACCATCGGCAAGAAGGGCCGCGAACAATTGTCCCGCGATCATGCGCAATTGTTCTCCGGCCATGTGAACCTGTCCGAGATCAAGGGTAACAACTTCGCCGAGTCGGCCATCGGCATCGGCCAGATGCTGACCAAGGGCTACGAAGCCGGCGAGTTCGACGTGGCGACGCTGATCTACTCGCAGTTCAAGAACGTCATCAGCCAGGTTCCGACCGCGCAGCAACTGATCCCGGCGAAGGCGCCGGAAGGCGCACCGACGATCGATCTGGGCGGGGCGATCTACACCTACGAGCCGAACGAGGAAGCGCTGCTGGAAGCGCTTTTGCCGCGCTACATCAACACCCAGATCCTGTCAGCCCTGCTCGAAAGCTCGGCCGGCGAACAGGCCAGCCGGATGACCGCGATGGACAACGCGACCCGCAACGCCAAGGATCTGATCAAGGCCCTGAACCTCAAGTACAACCGCGCACGCCAGGCACAGATTACCAAGGAGCTGATCGAGATCATCTCCGGTGCCGAGGCCCTTTAGACACTAACCAACAAGACTTCATCTCCCGAGGAGACGATCAAGATGAGCATTTCCGCCAACGCAAAAGGCCGCGTTTCACAGGTGATCGGCGCCGTTGTCGACGTCGAGTTCGATGGCGAACTTCCGGCGATCCTGAACGCGCTCGAAACCGAAAACAACGGTGCGCGCCTCGTGCTCGAAGTGGCCCAGCACCTCGGTGAGAGCACGGTCCGCACGATTGCCATGGACTCGACCGAAGGCCTCGTTCGCGGCCAGGCTGTTGCCGATACCGGCACGCCGATCATGGTTCCCGTGGGGCCCGCCACGCTCGGCCGCATCATGAACGTCATCGGCGAGCCGATTGACGAGCGCGGCCCGGTCAGCCGGGAGCTGCTTCGCCCGATCCACGCTTCGGCGCCGGAATTTGTCGATCAGGCTACCGAGTCTGAAGTGCTGGTCACGGGCATCAAGGTCATCGACCTGCTGTGCCCTTACGCCAAGGGCGGCAAGATCGGCCTGTTCGGCGGCGCCGGCGTCGGCAAGACCGTTCTGATCATGGAACTCGTCAACAACATCGCGAAACTCTTCGGCGGCTACTCGGTGTTCGCCGGCGTCGGCGAACGTACGCGTGAAGGCAACGACCTTTACCACGAGATGATCGAATCGAAGGTGATCAACCTCGAAGGCGAAAGCCGCATGTCGCTCGTGTACGGACAGATGAACGAGCCTCCGGGCGCCCGCGCCCGCGTCGCGCTCACCGGTCTGGCCCAGGCTGAATACTTCCGCGATGTCGAAGGCAAGGACGTGCTGTTCTTCGTGGACAACATCTTCCGCTTCACCCAGGCCGGTTCGGAAGTGTCCGCGCTTCTCGGCCGTATCCCGTCGGCCGTGGGCTACCAGCCGACGCTCGCCACCGACATGGGCCAGCTGCAGGAACGCATCACCTCGACCAACAAGGGCTCGATCACCTCGGTGCAAGCCGTGTACGTGCCGGCAGATGACTTGACCGACCCTGCGCCTGCCACCTCGTTCGCTCACCTTGACGCGACCACCGTGCTGTCGCGCTCGATCGCGGAAAAAGGCATCTACCCGGCCGTGGACCCGCTCGACTCCACGTCGCGCATCCTCGACCCGCTGGTCGTCGGCGAAGATCACTACAACGTCGCGCGCAGTGTCCAGTCGATCCTGCAGAAGTATAAAGAGCTTCAGGACATCATCGCCATCCTCGGCATGGACGAACTGTCGGAAGAAGACAAACTGACCGTGGCCCGCGCCCGGAAAGTCGAACGCTTCCTGTCGCAGCCGTTCGACGTCGCGCAGGTGTTCACCGGTTCGCCCGGCGTGCAGGTGAAACTCGAAGACACGATCAAGGGCTTCAAGGGCCTGATCAGCGGCGAGTTCGACCACCTGCCGGAGCCCGCCTTCTACATGGTCGGCAACATCGACGAGGCGAAAGCCAAGGCCGCCAAGATGATGGCGGACGCATAAGCCGCAGCGCAGGCAAGAGGTAATCGACCGTGGCCGACAAACTGCACTTCTCTCTCGTCTCGCCCGCCCGGGAACTGTTCTCGGGCGAGGTCGATCACGTGATCGCTCCGGGCACGGACGGTGAGTTCGGCGTGCTTGCCCATCACGCCCCGTTCATGACGACGCTGAAGAACGGTGTCGTCCGGGTGCTGGAAGGCGACACGGTCAAGATGCGCATCTTCGTGCGCGGCGGTTTTGCGGACGTGACCTCGGCTGGCCTGACCATCCTCGCCGAAGAGGCCCGCAACCTGAACGACATCAAAGCGGACGAGGTCGATGCCGAAATCGAAGCCACGCGGTTGAAGCTGCTGGCGCTCGACAAGGACGACACCAAGCAGTTCACGCTGCAGGAACACATCGCCTATCTCGAAGGCCTGCGCGCCGCGCTCGCGAACTGATTTCCGCTGGCATCTGGCCTGTCCGAACGGCTCATCCTGAGCGAAGTCGAAGGAGAGCCGGGGCTTCACGACAGCTCGGCTTTGCCCATCCTTCGACTTCGCTCAGGAAGAGCGGCGGGTTGTTTGGCACACAGGCCAGGCTCGGCAACATCGTGACATCCGCGCCAACACTTGAAGCCGGACAGGGCAGATACCCTTCCGGTTGTCGCGCATTTTCGGTCCTGCGGATGGGAGCCAGGCTCCGTCTCGGGGATGTGAAATTCAAAGTGGGTAGTCTGGTAGTCCGGTCCCCGTCGTCACGGCGGCCCGGCTCCCATCCGGCTTATCTGTCGGCGGCGCCTGCTGGAGTCCTTTCCGTCACGGCGCGCGCCTGGACCTGCCGGCACCATTGCCGGCCGGAAGAGAATAACGCCGCTGGCGCGCTGTAGGACAAGGTTCCTGTGGAATTCTCCAGAGGCCCGCGACTGCAACAGGATGCAGGCCGCGCGGGCCGCAAATCTGTTGCACAAGCCCGGTGTCAGACGAAGATGGCAATCGTCTGCCGACCGACCATAACCGGCTCGCGCTTGCTGTTCCACAGGGTCATTTCCTGGCTGGAATAGCCATTGCCGGCGGTCTGCCCGACGTGCCGGGCCAGGAACCAGCGGTCATCGGTTTCAATGGTTTCCGTCAGGAACTCCGCCATCCAGGTCATCGAGCTGAAGCGGCCCGGCGCGGTGCACATCGTGATCGCCGCCGGGGGCGGGGCGTCGGCGAGTGCCAGCAGGGCAACGGCGTCGCTCCGCGTGGCCGGATCCCTGTGGCGCATCCAGATCGAGATGTCGGCTTGGGCGGCGCCGCTCATTGGCGCATGGCCGCCCGCCAGAAGCATGTCGAAGTTTTGCGCGAAGGTAGGTCCCTGACCCTCCTTTCGGAAAAACAACGCCGCCGCATCGGGCGCGGGAACCTCCGGGGGCGGAAGATGCGCGAAGTCCAGCGTCGAGGTGCGGGCCGCGCCGAAGGTGATGATGGCTTCAGCGAGCACGCCGTCTTCGCCTGTCATGCGTACCGAGGTGAACACCGTGTTCTTGCCTTGGCGCAGAACTTCCGCCTTGCAGACGGCCGTGCCGTTCACGGGACCGACGAAGGCGATCTGAACGGCGCGCACGGGTAGCCCACCGCTGAGCGGAATCGCCGCTTCAAGGCAGAGCGCGGCGGTCAGCCCGCCATAGGCCGTGCGGCCCTGCTTCCAGGTTTCCGGAATGACGGTCGCGCGGGCGTTGTCGCCTGAAGGGGAGACTGAGGCGAGCAGTTCGGTGAAGTTCATGGCGAGGCTCCTGGGAGATGTTCACCCGCCCTACATCGTTCTGAAAAGGAACCCAAGCCGTAACCCAGCGTCAAACGAAAACGCCCCGGCGCGGGGCCGGGGCGTTGTGATGAGGGTGCCGCGAAGGGCGAAGGATCAGTGCTGGCTTTCCGGGGTCGTGACCCGCATGCCGTCCAGCGCGTCGCTGACCTTGATCTGGCAGGACAGGCGCGAGTTCGGTTGTACGTTTTCGGCAAAGTCGAGCATCGACTTTTCCATTTCCTGCTGTTCGCCGGCTTTAGCCAGGAAGGCGTCCTCGACGTACACATGGCAGGTGGCGCAGGCGCAGGCGCCGCCGCAATCGGCATCAATGCCGGGGATCGAGTTGTTCACGGCGGCTTCCATTACGGACATGCCATTCTTCGCCTCGACCGTGCGTTCGGTGCCGTCGTGGTTCACAAAGGTAATCTTTGCCATCTCTTGTTTCCGTCTCCTTCAGGCGGCTGCTTGGGCCGCTATATCCTTCATGGGGGTTGATGTATCGCTAAGCACGCGGGGCGCAAGCTTCGCCCCTGACATGATGAGTTTTTTCGACGCGAGGAACTCCGGCGGACTGTTCACGGCGTCGACCGCAATCAGGGTTTCGTTGCGCAGGTAAAAAACCGCAAACTTCCGGGACTCCGGATCCCCGCGCACGACGAGGGTGTCATAGTCCTGACTGAGACCGGCGATCTGGAGCTTGAGGTCATATTGATCCGACCAGAACCAGGGGCAGTCTTCTGCCGGGCGTGGTTGGCCAAGGATGGCCGCTGCGGCCAGCTTGCCTTGCTCGATGGCGTTGTGGACGCTTTCGAGGCGTCCGGTGCGGCCGTAATGCACCAGCGGGCGGCTGGCGCAGTCACCGGCCGCAAACACGTGCGGGTCAGACGTTCGCGCATCGCGGTCCACCAGAATGCCGTTCGAGCAGGCAATTCCCGCCTCGCGCGCCAGTTCTTCGTTCGGAAGGATGCCGATGCCGGCCAGCACCATGTCGGCCTTGATCGTGGTGCCGTCTGCGAGCACGGCGCCGCTCACCTCGCCGGCCTCACCCTCCAGTCTGGCAAGGTGCGCGCCGGTCAGGATCGTCACGCCCTGGCGGCGGTGTTCTGCCGTGTAAAACTCGCTGATCACGGGGCTGGTGACACGGGCGAGCACGCGCGGCGCCATTTCGATGACTGTCACATCGACGCCCATCTGGCGGGCAACCGCTGCCGCCTCGAGGCCGATATAGCCCGCGCCGATGATGACCAGCCGGCGGCCTGCCACCATCTTGGGCCGCAACTGCTCGACATCTGCCAGGGTCCGCAGATCGTGGACACCGTTCAGATCGGCGCCCGGCACTGGCAATGGACGCGGGCGCGAGCCGGTGGCCAGGATCAGCGCGTCATAGGGCAACTGGCCGCCATGCCCGAGATGCACTTGCTGATGGGCGCGGTCGATTCGCACGGCGCGGGTGCCGAGCAGGACTTCAACTATCTGCTCTTCGTACCAGGAGGCCGGTTTGAAATAGAGCCGTTCCTCCGCGAATTCGCCCTTCATGTAGGCTTTCGAGAGCGGTGGGCGCTGGTAGGGGAGCGCCGGTTCGTCGCCGATAATCGTCAATGAGCCCGCATATCCACCGGAGCGGAGCGACTGCACGGCCTGCGCGGCGGCCTGACCGGCGCCGATGACCACGATGTCCTTTGCGTCCTGCAACACCTTTCGGGCTCCTCCAAACCTTTGGTGACGGGTGCGTCACTTTTGTCTTTATGCGTTTGTGCCCAAGGCTGCAACAGACTGCTTTCGGGGCACACCGTCACAGGTTTCCCCGCGTTGCGTCAACGCTCGATGCCGCTAGTGTGTGGCGACCTATGCAGAATCTCGACCTGGCTTCAGAAGATGAAACCCGTGCGCTGGGCGCGCGGTTGGCCACGCTGTTGCAGCGCGGGGATGTTGTGGCCTTGCACGGCGATCTCGGCGCCGGGAAAACCACGCTGGTCCGGGGGCTGATCCAGTCCATTCTCGGGCCCGCGACCGAGGTGCCCAGTCCTACCTATGCGCTGGTTCAGATGTATGAGGGGCCGTCTTTTCCGCTCTGGCATTTCGATCTCTACCGGATCGAGCAGGCCGGCGACCTGCAGGAACTGGGCTGGGATGACACACCGGGCGGCGTGGCCCTGATCGAATGGCCGCAGCGGGCCGGCGCGCACCTGCCGGAAAACCGGCTCGACGTTTTCCTTCAAAACTCTGGGGAAGGGCGCCGTGCGAGGCTGGAAGCCAGGGGCGAAGGCTGGCAGGAACGCCTGGATGAACTCTTTGTCTGATCCGCGGACCGAAGCGACTGATGCCTTCCTGTTCGCCGCCGGCGAGGGGTGGGACCGCGCGCGCCGGCATCCGCTTGGCCAGGATGCCTCGACGCGGAGGTATATCCGCCTGTTCCGGGAGGATGGCGCGACAGCCCTGCTGATGGACGCGCCGCGCGTGGAGAGCGATCCATGTCCGCCGGACGCCGATCCGGCAACCCGCGCCCGGATGGGCTGGAACGCGATGACGCGCCTTGCGGCGTCGCGCGTCGAGGCCTTCGCGCTGATATCGGACCACTTGCGCAGCCTGGGTCTCAAGGCGCCGGCCGTGATGCGTTTTGATCCGGAGACAGGGTTTGCGCTGATCGAGGATTTTGGTGACGGACGGGAGTTCGCGCGGCTGATCGAACGCGGCACTCAGGCCGAAACACCGCTCTATGTCGCGGCGGCAGAACGCCTTGCGACGCTCCACAAAGCCTCCATTCCCAAGCAGTTGGTTCTGGAGACGGTCAGCTGGCCTATCCTCGATTTCGATGCCGTCGCGCTCGGGGCCAATGCGGACCTCTATGCGGACTGGCTTCGGGCTGAAGTCGGACAGGGCCCGCTCACCGGCGCGCAGCGGTCGCGCTGGGAGGCCGAGCGCGACAGTCTCATCCAGCAGGCGATGACGTTCCCGCGCGCGTTCACGCTTCGCGATTATCACGCAGAAAACCTGCTCTGGCTGCCGGAGGGCGATGTCGGGGTGCTCGACTTTCAGGACGCTGTGGTCGGATGGGACGCGTGGGATATTGCCATGCTGACGCAGGACGCAAGGCGGCATGTTTCCGAAGACGCGTCCGAGGCGGCAATCCACCGCTTCCTTGATCTGACCGGACAGGCGCGCGAAGCCTTCAACGAGCGTCTCGCGGTGATCGGCACGCTCAATGCGCTGCGGATTGCCGGTGTGTTCTCCCGGTTGCAGCACCGGGACGGCAAGCCGCGCTACGGGGATTTCCAGCCGAGACAGCTTCAGCTGCTGGCGCACAATCTTTCCCATCCGTCTCTGGCCGGGATGGCGGCGTTCGTGCGCGAGACGACGCCGTTCGTGTTCGAGGGCCTCGCATGAGCGTACCTGTTCCGCACACGGCCATGGTTCTCGCCGCAGGTCTGGGCACCCGGATGCGGCCGCTGACGGACGCGACGCCCAAGCCGCTTCTGAAGGTGCGCGGCAAGGCTTTGATCGACCGGCTGCTGGACCCGTTGATAGAAGCCGGTGTCAAACGCATCATCGTCAACGTGCACTACCTCGCCGATCAGGTGGAAACGCATCTGGCGTCTCGCTCCGGTGTCGATGTGATCATCTCCGACGAGCGGGGCGACGTGCTCGAAACCGGCGGCGCGCTGGCCAAGGCCCGCCCGCTGCTCGGATCCGATCCTGTCTATGTGATGAATACAGACGCGTTCTGGGGCCCGGAATCGGCGGACCCGTTCCTTGAACTGGCGGCTGCGTTTGATCCGGACAAGGAAGATGAGCGTCTGCTGCTTGCTGACACGGAGCGGGCGCTCGGCTTTGATGGCGCCGGCGACTTCTTCCTGACGGATGGCGACCGTCTCGAACGGCGCGGGCAGGCGCCCTCGGCGCCGTGGGCCTATGCGGGGGTCCGTATCATGAAGCCGCAGCTCTACGACCATCTGCCGGTCGAGCGGTTTTCTGCGCTGAAAGTCTGGGACGAGCTTATCCCGAGAGGACGGCTGGCGGGCCTGAAGCTCGACCGGTTCTGGTTGCATGTCGGCGATCCAAAGGCTCTGGCGGACGCCGAGATGTGGGTCGCCTGCCATGGCGGCTGACCTTCGGCCTTTCGCAGAATGTGCGCCGAAGACCTGGACCATTCCTCCGGGCACAGACTTTCTGGGCTCCCTCGCCAGCCTGCTCGCGAAGGAGTTCGATCTCGCGGCCCGGCCGGATGCGCTGGCAGACGCCATCATCTATGTGCCGAACCGCCGATCAGCGCGGGCCCTCACGCTTGCCTTGTTTGATGCGCTGGGCGGAGGCAGTACCTTGCTGCCACCCGATATCCGGACCCTGGGTGACCTTGAAACGGAAGAACCGCCGCCGGTCAGCGAAGCGGCGATTGCGGCCCTGCCGCCCGCCTTGTCGCAGGCCAAGCGTCAGGGCGCGCTGGCTCAGCTCGCGGCAGCATTCTACCGCGCCGAGTATGGCCGGCAGCTGCCGCCCAGCTCAGCTCTTGCGGCGGCGCGCGAACTCGCGCGGTTGCTGGAGCAGGCGTCGATGGGCGAGGAACCCGTCGATTGGTCGGGGCTGCAATCGCTCGTCGCTGAGTCCGATCTTGCGGTGCACTGGGTCAACTCCACGCGTTTTCTCGGCATCATCACCGCCGCCTGGCCTGAATGGCTCGTCCAGAACAATGCTGCAGATCCGTTCGAGCGACGCCAGATCGCGGCGAATGCGCTGGTGGAGACCTGGCGCTCACATCCGCCGCAGTCGCCGGTCATCATCGCGGGTTCGACCGGGGCGACGCCTTCTGGCCGCAGCCTGATGCGCGCGGCACTGGACTTGCCGAAGGGGCTCGTCGTTTTCCCCGGCCTTGACACGGAACTCACACCGAAAGCGATGGGGGCCGTGCGCACCGCGCCAAGCCATCCGCAACATGCGCTCGTCCGTACACTGGATATGCTGGGTCTTGCGCTGGAAGACATCGCGGAATGGCCCGGCATGAACGGTGCGGCGCCGTCATCGTCCCGGCGGCGATTGGTCTACGAGGCCCTTGCGCCCGCAGACGACACGGCCGACTGGCGCGAGACGCTGGAAGAAATGGCGCGGAGTGGCGGGACGACCCCCGGCGGCTTTGCGCGCGAGGCGCTGGACGGGTTGTCCGTTGTCGAACTGCCCAACGAGGCGGCCGAAGCCGAAGCCGCTGCGTTGTTGCTGCGCAGTATTCTCGAGGAACCCGGCGCAACCGGCGCGCTTGTTACGCCGGATGCTGGACTTGCGCGGCGGGTTGGCGCGCTGCTGGAACGCTGGAAGATTTCGGTACCGCCGTCTGCCGGGCAGCCCCTGGGACGCACACCGGCCGGTAGCCTGATTGCCTTGTGTGCGCGCTGGGCCGTCGATCCGGCCGATCCGGTCGTGCTGTCGGCCGTTCTCAAACATCCGTTTGTCCGGTTCCGGGCGCAAGGCAACCTGCTCGATCTGCACTTCCTGCGCGGGGCCCGCCGTTGGCAGACGTTCGAGGATCTCGCCCGCCTGATCCTGTCGCGCCGGGACGAACGCTACAAGTCGTTCTCGATTGCCGAAATGGAAGACAGCGCCGCGTTTGTCCGGGAGCTGGCGGCGCTGGTTCAACAGGCGGGCGCCGACCTGTCACGCGTTGACACGGTCACAGCAGACGAGGGCGCGCAACGCATTGCGGCGCTGGCCGGCGCGATCAGCGAAACGCCGTTGCCCTGGGCGGGGGAAGACGGCGCCGGCGCGTCGAAGCTGCTCGAACGGATCGGGGAGCTGGGCGCGTTTCTCGGGCCGCTGTCGCCGCGCGACCTCGCCGATCTCATCGAAACCGAATGCGCCAACCTGACGGTCAGTCTGGGCGAGCAGGAACACCCCCGGCTCAGCATCTGGGGACCGCTGGAAGCGCGGCTTCAGTCTGCAGACCTGATCGTGCTCGCCGGTCTGAACGAAGACGTCTGGCCGGTGAAGGCGCCGCCGGACGCATTCTTGCCGCGCCGCTTCCGGCCGCTGCTGGGGCTCGGCGACCCGGATGAACGCCTGGGACTGTCTGCCCATGACTTTGCCCAGCTCGCCTGCGCGCCGCGTGTGGCGATGCTGTATTCCGCGCGCCGCGATGATGCCCCGGCGGTTGCCTCGCGCTGGGTCTGGCGGCTGCGCACGCTGACACAGGGCGCATTGCCTGACGCGGCCGAGGATGTGCTGCGGGGCACATGCGGCGCGTTGCCGGATTGGACGCGGCTGATCCAGACGGAAGGCATTGGCCGTCAGGTGGCCGGGTTCTCGGCCGAGCCTCGACCGATGCAGCGACCGCCGGGCTGGCCGCCGCGTTTGTCGGTTACCCGGGTGGACCGGCTGCAACGCGATCCATATTCGATCTGGGCGGAAGATGTTCTCGGGCTTCGTGTGCTGGATCCCATGAACACGCCCATGCAGCCCAACCTCAAGGGCACGGCGATCCACAAGGCGCTTGAACGGTTCGACACCGAGCCGGTTGGGCGGAGCGAGCGCGGCCTCGTTGCCTTGCTCGATGAGGAGCTGTCAAAAGCGGGAGAAACCCCGGCAGACTGGCACAGCCGGAAAGCGATCTGGCAGGATGTCGCCCGGTGGTATCTGGATTGGCATGCGGGCCGCGACACGGCAGGCGGGGTTGCCTACGAAGCGAGCGGCAAGCTCGTTTACGAGATTGCGGGCGAGCCGTTCATCCTTTCGGCCCAGGCGGACCGGATCGAGATCGGCGCAACCGGTCAGATCACCATCGTCGATTTCAAGACCGGCAGCGCGCCGACCGACAGGATGATCCGGACCGGGTTCGACCAGCAGATGCCCCTGCAGGCCTTGATTGCCAGCAAGGGAGGGTTCGACAAGGTGCGCGCGGCGCCGGTGGCGGCGCTGGACTATGTCGAGTTCAAGGGCAAGCCGGATGCGCGCAGCATCGGTCCCGGCAAGGACGGTGCGTTGACGCCTGAGAACATGATCGAACGGGCCGAGGCAGGCGTCAGACAGTTGATCGCGGACTACCGGGCAACGGGCGCCGTGTTTGTGTCGGCGCCGAGGGTGCAGTTCGTAAAGTACGACTACGGATATAACCTGCTCGCGCGGCGGGCGGAGTGGACGAGTGATACGACTGAAGGGGAGGGCGGCAGTGACTGAATCCGCTCACCAGGACGCACTGAAACAAGCCAGCCATGCGCAGGCGATCGCGGCGAATCCGGGCGCGTCGGCTTTTGCGACCGCCAATGCGGGCAGCGGCAAGACCAAGGTGCTGATCGACCGCGTGGCCCGCTTGCTGCTACGCCGGCCTGACGGACGGCCCGGCGCGGCGCCGGACTCCATTCTGTGCATCACCTACACGCGCGCTGCGGCGAGCGAGATGCTGACGCGCCTGTTCAACACGCTCGGCAAATGGGCGGTGATGGAGGACGAACCGCTGCGCGCGCAGCTGGCGGAACTCGAGGGTCGCGGCGCGGAGTCTTACAATCAGGAACAGTTGAAGGCCGCCCGCGCGCTGTTTGCCCGCGCGCTCGAAACGCCCGGCGGGCTGCGCATCGAGACGATCCATGCCTTCTGTGCCCGCGTCCTCCGGCGGTTTCCGCTGGAGGCGGGCGTCGTGCCCGGATTTGTCGAACTCGAAGAAGACGACGCGCGCGAAATCTGGCAGCAGGCACGGGACAGGGCGATCTTGCGGGCCGTCGATGATGACCCTGACGCGCTGGCGCTGATCTCGCGAGATGCCGGGCGCGACGGTGCTTCGAGCGCCCTCGATTCCCTGAAGGGTTCGGGCAGCAAGTTGCGGGCGTTCGCGGCCGAATGCGATGATGATCCGGCGCGGATGGAAGCGGCCTTGAGGGTGGTTGTGAAGCCACCTGGTATGGCGCCCGATGCCCTTGTTCACGCTGCCATGGGCGCGGAGCTGCCGGTTGCAGACCTGAAGCGCGCTCTTGCCGCTCTCGGCAGCGGCAAGCCGACAGACCAGAAACTGGGCGCGCTGCTGCACGATGTGCTCGCGGCCGGCGACAGGCGGCAGGCGCTCGAGCTCTACAAGTCGGTATTTTTCACTGCCGCCGGACTGCCGAGAGCGAAGAACCCTTACACCAAGGGGGCGGCGGACGCCGCGCCGATCATAGCGGACCTGTTTGCCGTGGTCGATGCGCCGGGGCGCGAGACACTCCGTATAAGGACGCTTCTTGATGACCTGAAGCGCGCCGAGGTGTTTGCGCGGACCACGGCGCTGCTGAAGATCGGCATCCCGGCCCTGGCGGAGTATGATGCCAGCAAGGTGAGGCGCGGGGCGCTGGATTTTGACGACCTCATCGAGAAAACCCGGGACCTGCTGGCCTCCGAAGGGCTTTCGAACTGGGTGCTCTACAAACTTGATGGCGGTCTGAGCCATGTCCTGCTCGATGAAGCGCAGGATACAAGCCCCGCGCAGTGGGAATTGATCGGCGCGCTCACACAGGAGTTCACCGCCGGTGAAGGGCGCGAGCGCCTTCAGGATCCGCGCACGCTGTTCATGGTCGGGGACGACAAGCAGTCAATTTACGCGTTCCAGGGCGCGGATCCCGCGCGCTTCCTGGAAGAAACCCAAAGCCTGACGCAGCGCGATCCGAACGTCGCGCAGGCCGACATGCGGATGTCGTTCCGGTCCAGTCCTGAAATCCTGAGCTTTGTGGACACTGTCTGGAACGAGGCGCCGGTGATTGATGTGCCCTTCGCCGGACAGCGACCGATGACGGCGGACAGAATCGCGCACACTGCCCGCCGCTGGAACGAACCCGGATTTGTCGAGATGTGGCCGGTCGTTCCCAAAGATCCCGAGCCCGAGACAGACGCCTGGGCTCGGCCGCTGGATACCCTGCGGGTGACATCGCCCAAGGTGAAGCTGGCGCAGGCCCTTGCCAGATCGATCAAGGAGATGGTCTCCGGCGCGGCTAGCGTCTGGGAGCGCGAAGGGGTGCGCCGGGCCGCGCGCCCCGGCGATATCCTTGTTCTCGTGCGGGAACGGCGCGGGGGATTGTTCGAGGCGGTTATCAGTGCGCTGAAGAGCGCCGGTGTACCGGTCGCCGGCGCGGACCGGTTGCGGCTGGCCGAGTATATCGGTGTGCAGGATTGCCTCAACCTGATGCGCTTTGCGGTGTTGCCTCAGCGCGATCTGACGCTTGCTGAAATACTCCGCGGGCCATTCTGCGGACTGGTGGATGACGACCGCTACCTTTTCCCGCTCGCTACCGGCCGGAAGCAGGGCGAGTCGCTCTGGTCGCGTGTCGTCGCCAGCGAAGACGCCGCGATTATCAGGACCCGAGCCTTTCTCGAGGGGCTGATCGCGCGCGCCGCTCTGCCGCCGTTTGAATTCCTGTCGTCCGTGCTCGATCTTCCTGATGATCAGGGTCAGACGGGATGGGAGAAGGTCAATGCCCGGCTGGGAACGCCTGCACGCGATCCCGTGGAGGCGTTGCTGTCGCGCGCGCTGGCTCACGATTCCTCAGGCCCGTCCTCGCTGCAGTTGTTTGTGGCGGCGCTGGAGTTCACGCCGGTCGAGATCAAGCGTGATCTGGCCGCTGCGGGCAATGAAGTCCGTGTAATGACGGTCCACGGTGCCAAGGGACTTCAGGCGCCCATCGTGATCCTGCCGGATACAACCGCCAAACCGAAACTCACGAGCGAGTCCATTCTCTCCGTGGACGGCGCACTCCTCTGGTCACCGCGCAAGGACACCGACATTGAACCCGCCGAACGGGCGCGGTTGATTGCGCAGGCCAAGGCCCGCGAAGAACACCGGCGGCTCCTGTATGTGGCGCTGACGCGGGCGCAGGACCGGCTGCTGATCGCCGGGCATTGGTATGGAGGGGATGGCGACGGCACGAACGGCTACCATGACGAGTCCTGGTACGCGCTTTGCCGCAACGCAATGGAGCTGCTGCCCGCGACTGAAAGTGAAGACGGCGCGTTTCGGTTCGGTGAGCTGACACGCGCGCCGCACCCGCCCGAGGGCCGGATTGCCGCCGTCTCCGGGTTGCCCGAATGGGCACAACGCCCGCCCGAGGCTGAGCCTGAACCCCGGCGGCTGACCGCACCGACGAGCCTGCTCGGTCCGAAAACGCGCGTCGTTGCGCCGTTTGATCCCAAACGGGAAGCCCGCCTCAAGCGGGGCCGCCTGATCCACGCGCTGCTGCAATACCTTCCGGAGCTCCCCCATGAAGCGCGCACGGCGGCCGGGGAGCGCTTTCTGGTGCGTGACCAGGAACTGACCAAAGCGCAGCGAACGGAGATGTTGCGGGCGGCGGCGGGCATCCTGAACGACCCGGCACTGTCTGAATTGTTCGCTCCCGGCGGGCGGGCCGAGGCGGCCATCATCGGCACATCGACCCTGCTGCCGTCGGGGATGATCATCAACGGGCGTGTGGACCGCCTGGTTGTGACGCCCACCCGCGTGCTGGTCATCGACTTCAAGACGGACCAGCCCGCCCCCGAAAACGTCGAGGACGTGCCCGAATCCTATGTGGCGCAGATGGCGGCCTATTGGGCGGTGCTCTCGCAGGCCTATAGCGGGCGTGAAATATGGGCCGTCCTCTGTTGGACGGACGGGCCCCGCATGATGCGCATTCCAGACGCCATGTTATCAGTTTCCCTCAACAATGCCTTGAGGGCGGTTTGACAGGCCAGTAGACTGCCTATCTATCAAGCTCCCGATTCGGGCCGCAAAAAGGAGCCGGAAGCATGTCTGGTATGAATGTTAGCGATGACGAATTCGATGTGCTGCTCGGCGCGTCGGATGTACCTGTAGTCGTTGATTTCTGGGCGGAATGGTGCGGCCCCTGCAAGCAGATGGCGCCGCATATCGAGGCGGTAGCCGCTGAACTCGACGGCAAGGTCAGGATCGTCAAGCTGAATGTCGATGACTTCCCGCTGGTCGGAGCCAAGTACGGCGTTCGCGGTTTGCCGACGATGTTGCTTTTCAAACAAGGCAAAGTCACGGCCACCCATAACGGGGCGATGAACCGCCAGGCGCTGTCGAACTGGATCAGCCAGTCGCTGTAGCGGCGGCCTTGTTGCCCGTCAGCGAGAGAAACACGTCTTCGAGGTCCGGCGATTTGGTCGAGAGATCGGCAATGCTGATCCCGGCCGCCCGAACTTTCTCAAGCAGGCGGCCGATGCCGGTTTCAGCTGGCTTGAAGGTGATGGCCAGTGAGCCGTCATTGCGCAGTTTTGCGTCGTGTTTCGCCAGCTCCGGCGGAACGGTCTCCAAGGGCTCGCGCGGGACGATGATCAGGGTCTTGTAGTCGAGCCGGGACAGCAGCTGCGGGGTCGGCTCGCAGGCGACGATCTTGCCGTGGTCCACGATGGCGATGGAATCGCAAAGTTCCTCGGCTTCCTCGAGATAGTGGGTCGTCAGGATGATCGTCGTTCCCTTGGCGTGAAGTTCGCGCACGTAATCCCAAAGGAGACGGCGCAGTTCGACATCGACCCCGGCGGTCGGTTCATCGAGAATCAGGACCGGCGGGTTGTGGACGAGTGCCTTGGCGACCATCAGCCGGCGCTTCATCCCGCCCGAAAGCTGGCGGACATAGGCGCCCTTCTTGTCTTCGAGGCCCAACGCCGCGAGGATTTCGACGGTCCGCCGTTCGGCCTTCGGCACACCGTAGAAGCCCGCCATCAGTTCAAGCATCTCGAACGGTGTGAAGAAGGGATCGGCCACGATCTCCTGATTCACCACGCCGATGGCGGCGCGGCTCTGCCGGGGGTGCTGGTCGATGTCGAGATCCCATATCCGGGCCGTGCCGGACGTTTTCTTCACCAGCCCCGCGAGAATGTTGATGAACGTCGATTTGCCTGCGCCGTTTGGACCCAGGAGACCGAATATCGAGCCGGTCGGGATCTGGAGGGAGATGCCTTCCAGAGCCTGTTTTTCAGGCATTTTTCCGGTTGCGGCGTAGGTTTTCCGCAAATCGCGGACTTCAATGGCGAATTCAGGAGTTGGCATAGCGCCCTTTCGTCACGGCATCCGGCACGCCTTGCAAGGCGGCAGCCCAGACTTTAGTTAGGGAGCTGTAAGCCCCGGGGCAAGCCAGCCCCTCGCGTCATCTCGACCGGAGATAAGAAATGCCGCCCAAGCGCGATGTCTTTACGCCGCCGGAAATCTCGATGGTCACGAGCCACAAGGTCTCGTGCAACGGGGGTGGCGGTGCACTCGGGCACCCCAAGGTCTGGTACGAGATGGGCGATGATGATTTCGTCGAGTGCAAGTATTGCGACCGCCGGTTTGTGCTGATCGGCGGCCGTGATGACCCCTCGCGGCCCAAGTAACCGCGCAACCCCAAAATCAGGTTCGTCACCATGCATGTCCTGATCGCAGGCGGAGGTATTGGCGGACTGACGACCGCGCTGGCGTTCCAGAAGCTGGGCCACCGGGTGACGGTCTTCGAACAGTCTCACCAGCTGGAGGAAGTCGGCGCCGGATTGCAGATCAGTCCGAACGGCATGCGCGTGTTTGATGCGCTGGGGGTCAGCGCCCGCGTCGAGAAGGATGCGTTCCGCCCGCGCGCCCAGGAATTGCGGTTCGGCAAGGGCGGCGCGCGCATTCTGACCATTCCGGTGCGCGATGTCTCCCGGGCCCGATGGGGCGGCGAGTATCTGCACCTGCACCGCGCGGACCTGATTGATGCGCTGGGCGGAGCGCTGAAGGACCGGCAGCCCGATGCGGTGCAGCTGGGTTGCCGCGTGGTCTCCTATACGCAGGACGAAACCTCGATAACGGCGCATCTGGATACCGGCGAGCAGGTCAGTGGAGACCTTCTCGTCGGCGCTGACGGCATTCATTCTGTCATCCGGGAACAGATGATCGGCGCCGATAAGCCCCGCTACACGGGAAACGTGGCCTGGCGCGCTGTAGTGCCCGTTTCGGAGCTGGGCGAGCACGCCCCGCCTGAGACCGCGAGCGTCTGGGTCGGATCGCGGCGGCACGCCGTCACCTACAGGCTCCGGCGCGGCAGCCTCGCCAACCTCGTCGGGGTGGTGGAGTGTAAGGAACGCCTCATCGAATCCTGGAGTGCGACCGGCGCGCGGGAGCAGGCCCTGAAGGATTTCAAAGGCTGGTCACCCGTCATCCGGACGATTCTCCAGAAGGCCGAAGTGCTGAACCGCTGGGCACTCTATGACCGCGATCCCTTGCCAGTATGGTCCGAAGGCCGGGCCGTGCTGCTGGGGGATGCCTGCCACCCGATGCTGCCCTTCCTGGCCCAAGGCGCGGTCATGGCGATCGAGGATGCCTACGTCCTGGCCCGCGCCGTAACCACAAGCGCGACGGTTCCGGACGCGCTGGCCGCCTACGAATCGATTCGCAAGCCGCGCGCCTCGAGAGTCCAGGCTGGCGCCCGCCGCAACGCGGCGCTGTTCCACCGCGGTGACCCGATCAGCAAACTGTTCACCTACGGGCCGATCTGGTTTGCCGGCCAGTTCCTTCCGTCATTCGCCCATGGTCAACATGACTGGATCTATGCACATGACGTGACCACACTCCCGGACGCCGGGGTCTGAAGAGCCCCTGCGGGCTCGTGGTAACATCGGAGGGATCAGGTTCATGCTTTCGGTACTCGACCTTTTCAGGATCGGAATAGGGCCGTCCAGCTCTCACACGGTCGGGCCGATCCGCATCGCGGGGCGCTTCCTGTCCGAACTGCAACAGCTCGGAGTTCTGGCGAGGGTCGAACGCATCGAAGTCGAATTGCAGGGCTCTCTGGCCTTGACCGGGGCAGGGCACGCCTCGCCCAAGGCGGTGATGCTTGGCCTACTGGGGCTCGATCCCGAAACACTCGATCCCGAAGATGCCGACAATCGGGTGGCGGCGCTTGAGGCGACCGGGCAGCTCCCGCTGCCGGATGGAAGGGTGATCCCGTTCGCGCCATCAACCGACCTGCGGTTTTCCTACGACATCATGCCGGTGCTGCATCCGAACGGCATGCGCCTGCGCGCATTCGATTCTGCGGGTGAGAGCCTCGCGGACAGTACATGGTACTCGACGGGCGGCGGCTTCATAGCCTCGCAGCGCCAGCTGGAACGTCCCCTGGCGGCTGACATCGTCCCCGTCGGTCAGTCGGTGCCGCATCCGTTCTATTCGGCGGCCGAGCTGCTTGGCGTGTGTCAGGCGAACAACATGTCGATCGACGCCGTCATCCTGGGCAATGAAGGCGCAAAGCGCTCTGACGGCGACACGGGCGCAGCGCTCGACCGGATCGCGGACGTGATGATGGCCTGCATTGACCGCGGGCTGGTGCGTACGGGCATATTGCCGGGCGGCCTGAAGGTGCGCCGCCGGGCGCCGGAACTCTGGCAGAAACTGCAGAACGCGCCGCCATCGAACGAGCGCGAGCAGCTGTTCGATTGGCTCAACGTCTATGCCATGGCGGTGAACGAAGAGAATGCGGCCGGCGGACAAGTCGTCACCGCGCCGACCAATGGCGCGGCGGGAATTATCCCCTCCATCATTCGTCACTACTGCTGGACGGCGGAAGACAAGACAGTGCGGACCCGGAAGTTCCTTCTGACCGCCGGCGGCATCGGACTGCTCTACAAGCAGCGCGCGTCGATCTCCGGCGCCGAGATGGGGTGTCAGGGCGAAGTGGGCGTTGCCTGTTCCATGGCGGCTGCGGGGCTTGCGGCCGTCTGGGGCGGTACGCCTCAGCAAATCGCCAATGCCGCCGAAATTGCCATGGAGCACAATCTGGGCCTGACCTGCGATCCCGTCGGCGGTCTCGTTCAGATCCCGTGCATCGAGCGCAATGCCATCGGCGCTGTAAAGGCCGCCAACGCCGCGCGGCTGGCCTTGCACTCACATGAGCAAACGAAGGTTTCTCTGGATCAGGTCATCGAGACGATGCGCCAGACCGGAATCGATATGTCCTCCAAATACAAGGAGACGAGCCAAGGCGGCCTCGCCGTCAATGTCGTGGAGTGCTGAGGCTCAATCCGTAGACAGGGCGCGCAGGACCTTGGCCATCGTTTCGAGTTTGCCGACCGAGTTGGTCCGGTCCACGAGCGTGTGGCAACGGGCCCGGGCTTCCGTCACAGGGTCGCGCTTGTCGGGGGTGCCGGCCTCTGCATCCTGGAACAGTTCCGAGATCGGAACCCGCAGGACACGCGCCACGCTCGCCAGCATGCCAGCGCTCAGGCGGTTTGTGCCTGTCTCGTACTTCTGCAGCTGCTGATGGCTGATGCCCAGCTCCTGCCCAAGCTCCGACAGGGTGAAATTCTGGGCCGTACGGAGTTCGCGGATCTTCTCACCGACCATCTGGTCAATTCGGGTGGGGGAGCGCGAACCGGCAATCCGGATTTCTTCGATCATATTTCTACCTCTTGGCATCTTTAACTGTTCTCCTCCACAAGAAGTGGAAGGCAAGCCGAACAGTTCATAAAAAAAGAGGGTACTGAGCCGTACGGCATGAAGATAACGTCGTGCAGTCAGTATTCAGTATAACACGCCCTGCTTGTATCAGTAATCCTTTTTCCACCGCACGGACACGCGCGATTCGCCTGTGGAGCCTATTTCGGATGCAACCGAAACCTGCGGGCGGGGCTGCCACTCGACTTCCACCGTATTGCCCGCAGCGCCCTGGGTGGTGACCTCGAGATAGACATCCGGTGCGATGTATTGGCCGACGCCCAGCTCAGCATTCCCGGCGTTGTCGACCCCCAGCCTGAACCGGTCCACGCCCAACCCGGTCTGGATCGCCCCGATCGTATCAAATCCGGTGTTGCGGCCCGCCAGACGCGCAATCGAAGCTGCGAGCTCTGCAGCTTCCAGCGCGCTTAAATCGATGGATGAGCGCCCGAACAACATCCGTGAAAGAATTTCATCCTGAGGCAAGGACGGTGTGCTCGACAACTCGATGGTGGGCTTTGCGGGCGAGCCGCTTACATCGGCGCGGACCGAAAACCCGTCCACGTCGCGGGTGGCCGATACCGCCAAACGTGCGGTATCGAGCGGGCCATCAAATGTGATCTGACCCGATTGGAATTCGAACGGCCGCCGGGCCAGTTCGAGTGACCCGCGCACGAGCGTGGCGCGGCCGTTCAGGAGCATGTTCGAGGGTGTGCCGGTGACATCGAGATTGACGCCCCAATCGCTGTCCAGGCCCCGGCCGCGAACGATGACACCGCGCCTGGCGGATACTTTGAGACCGAACTTGATGGGCTTGTTCAGGATCGTCTGCCGGGCAGCATCCGGATCGTCCGTTTCCCAGCGGATATTCAGGGTGCGTATGGTCGAGCCATCGGAAACATTGTCGATGTTGAAGCGCGCGTCGTCGATCGTCAGGACACCGCTGAGCACCCGGTCAGTGTCGCTTTCGACCAACCGCGCATCGCCTGATATGCGTGCATGGTCCCCCAGACGGTCATAGATCAGCAGACGGTCGAATTTGACATCCACGCCGGTCTCGGTCTCGGCCAACCGGCCGTCGAAGCTCACCGCACCGCCTTGCAGTCCGTCTCCGGAGCCAACCAGTGTCAGGACCTTGTGCTTGTACAGGGAGTCGATCTGCACGTTCTTCAGGCTGAGGCCGGTCGCGCCGTATTCGTAGTTCCCGCCGGAAATGACAGCCTCGGCAGATACGTCCGGCTTTTCCAGCGAACCTGACACGGAAACCTGGCTCTCGATCTGCCCGCCGATGTCGTGCCCGTAGGCCAGCGCCACCAGCCTCAAGGCTTCGAGGTCGCCGCTCGTGTCGACGCGCACGTCGATGGCGCTTTCACGGTTGAGCTTGACCAGACCCACGGGAGAAGTCGCGACGGGCAGGCGCCCGGCCGCATTCGATTTCAGCGAAGGTCCGTACCCGGCCTGCGCGGTGAACGTCAGAGCGCGCCGGTCCAGACGGCCAGTGAGGTTCATGTCGAGAGCCGTGGTCAGTCCGGCGACGGCGCTCTGGCTCACGAAATTGAAGGTCGCTTCGGGATTGCTGCCATAAAGACGTCCATTCGCGGTTCCGGACAGGACGGCGTCAACTTCCGGCAAGCCGAATGCGTTCAGTATGGGCGCAATGGCGAGCGCATCGAGCGAAACCGTGCTGCTCGTCACTTCGCTGCCCGGGTGCAACCGCGCCTTTACCCGGCCGCCCAGAACAGCAAGGTCAACGTCAGCAGTCGGCGCAGGCCCCAGGGTCCAGACAATGTCCTTCTGCGTGGCGACCGGCGCGCCAAACAGCGTGCCGGACAGGGACAAGGTGCCTGACGGCAGCGCGCCGACAGATCTGATCATTCCCGAAAACGCAACGTCGCTGTCCGCATCCTCTTTCTTGTCGAGAAGCCGTCCTTCGAAGCGGTAGCCTTTGTCCGTGGTCGTCACTGAGCCCCTGATCTGATCAATCGACAGCCGGGACGTGATTTCGATATCCGCAGCCTCGAACGTGGCGCCGACCGAGAACGGGTTGTCTGCTGTGCGCACGCTGTTTGCCGAAAGTTTCAGTGCCCCGAACCGGACGCCTCCAAACACCAATGTGCTGGCGTCCGCATTCATATCCGCCTCGAGCAAACCCCCATCGGAAAGCGCCGCGTTTCCCGAGAGCCTGACCGCGTCTATGGCGCCGTCGATTGACTTGAAGAATGTAGTGCCGCCACGGCGGTCGAGCAGAAACGATACTCTGGCGGGATGCCCGTCCGACAGACCGGTCAGAGTTATGGGACCCGAAACGTTTCCATCATCGAGCAACAGGTCCGCCTTAGCTGACATGGGCTCAATCGTGCGTCCACTGACGACGGCGCGGCCACCATCGGAGGTTCCGGTCACGCGAATGCCCGCAAAGGTGCGGCGAACCTGCGTCGCTATGGAGCCAAGATTGATTTCGTGACCGCCGATTTCGAGCGCGAAGGTCTGTTCAGCAGAAACCTTCAGATCGAGGCCGCTCTTACCATAGGCGCGGCCGGATACCTGCGCCTGCGCGCCGGGCAGCCTTACATCCATCCGCCGGATGGTGCCTTCGCCTGGCGTGATTGCGATCAATCCCCGGAGCGTGCCTCGCCCTTCCAGCAGGGGGTTGAGCGTCTTCAGGTTTGAGGTGACGCCGGCGAGGTTCAGGTTCAGTCCGAGCTCAAAGTCGCGCAACAGGCCTTTCGCCTGAACGAAGCCGGTTGCCGTGCCGCCGAACCCGCCGGGCAGGGCATTGATGTCCTGCGAGATCTTTCCGGAGAGGTTCAGAGTGTTGTCCGCGAATCCGGCCTCCCCGAGCAATTGCGCGCTGCCGGACTGGTGATTTATTTCGACCGCATCAATCAGCACACGGCGCGCTGCGAATTCATAGACACCGTTGCCGGACAGTTCGGCCGTCTCGCCAACGATCTCGGCGAACCTTGTGTTGGATTTCAGCGGCTTGAATACGGTCACGGTACCGGAGAACGGCAGTCGCCCCCCGCGCATTGTGAACATCACCTGGCCCGATGCGGAGTCGAAGGGCAACGACGACCGCTCTGCCACTTTCAGCGCGGCGTCGCCGGTGTACTGGTAGCCGCTTTCCGACTTTGCCAGTGTGCCATCGAGATCGAGCCCGTCGGCGCCGCTCCAGTAGGGCATCAGCGTGGTGAGCCGGGCGGTGAGGCGCGCCGGCTCGAGCAGCTCGAACCGGTCCGGGCGCGACGTGCCGGCAATTTTCATGGCGCCGGCGGCGAGACGGCTATCCACGCTGAAGGCCACGGCTTTCTTTTCGAATGTCGCCGTCAGGCCGGCTTCAGCGTTCGCGCCCAGGAATTGTTTCAGCTTGGCGGAGACCGGCAACAGGGCGGCGTCCAGCCGAACGCTGGCCTCCATCGCGTTGTCTTCGATCTTTCCGGACACGAACATCTTGTCGCTACCGTCCACCGTCAGGCGTGCTTCGCCGCGCCCGTCTTTGAGGTCACCTGCCGCCGACGCCGCCAGAACGGCGGACGCGCCGTCCGGCAACTTCAACAGATGGGCAAACAGGCCGCCCGCAGGCGCGATGCCGTCAATCTGCAGATCAAAAGCGGACGACGGGTCCCGCTTGATCAGGGCATCAATCCGGTCGCCCGCGCCGTCCAGCGGCGTGATCTGCAGGCTTGCATCAATTGATCCATTTCTCGCGTTGAGAAACCGTGCGGAGATCGCGGAGGAGGACTCAGGGCCGGCAACCCCTTCCGCAAAATGCAGTCGCTCTATCTTTGCGTCGCCGAGGCGGACTTCCCAGGGCTTCCCGCTTGATGGCGGCGTCACTGTCCGAAGGGGGCGGCGGATGACGTCAACGTCCTGAACCGAGACGTCCGACAGGTCCACGCGGCGCGACAGAAGTTCAAGCGGCGACCAGGTCATCGTCACCGACTTGACCGACAGCCAGACGCCTGAAGAATCCCGGACTTCGACCGAACCGACCGAAAACGCCGACAGCGGATCGCCTTCAAGGTTCCGGATGCTCAACCGTCCGTACCCCGCAACTTCCTGGCCGTCGATCTGCGACGTCACGAAATCGCGGCCGGATTCGGTAGTGATCCAGTAGCGCGCGAAGGACATCAAGGCGAGCAAGGACAGGACCAGCGCCGCCAGGGTGGACGAGACCGGACGCCGCTTCAGCACCGCCAGCAGGTCTGATGCAATGTTCATCAGAAGGCCTGGCCGATGGAAATGTAGACTTGCACGGGCGCGTCGCCATCGCGCTTGTCGAGCGGGGTGGCGATGTCCAGTCGGATCGGGCCAAATCCCGGATAGTAGCGCAGGCCCACACCGAGCGAGGCCGCCCCCTCGGAAAAGACCGAGCCCGCGTCATCGGTGGCGGCGCCGAAATCGGTGAACAGTGCATACCCGAAGCGTTCCGTCGCGCGCCAGCGCAGCTCAGCCGACGCCGCAAACAGGTTGCGCCCACCGGTCAGGAGGCCCGAACTGTCGCGGGGTGAGAGGCTCTGGTATTCGTAGCCGCGAACCGTGCCGCCGCCGCCGGCAAAGAACAGCTTGTCCGGCGGAACAGCATTCGAGCCGACGAACGCGCCAAATTCCGCCCGGAAAGCGGCGACGACATTGTCTGTGATGGCGCGGTAAGTCGCGCCGGACAGATGCAGCCGCGTGTAGCCCGGCGTCCCGTCGCCGACCGACACGCCGGCTTCTGCTCCGGCCATCATCCGCAAGCCGGATTGCGGATCGAGCAGATCGCCGACGTCCGAATAGCTGGCGACAACCGGAAACGACAATGTGAGCTGATCGCGCTCGATCCCGCCCACGATCTTCGCGCGCCGGTCCAGTGTGCGGGTCGCGTCCAGGGCGGTGCCCACCGACAGCGTCAGGTTCTTTGTGAACGGTTGCGAAAGGGAAGCGCCGATCAGTACGCCCTGCAAGTCGTACGCGTCGGTTTCCTCCGCCCGGACGCCGGCTTCCAGCGACAGAGTGCGGCCATACTTGCCGATGTTGGGTCGCTCGTAGGTGGCGGTCAGGTTGCGGGCGAGCGTTGCAACTTCGCCCCGGATGCGCAGGCGGTCAGCCCGGCCCGTCAGGTTGCGGCGCTCCCAGTAGCCATCCACACCGACGCCTTCAGTTGTCGATGCCGTGACACCCAGGCTGACGGTGCGCCGGTCGGCTTCAACCAGGGTTGCCGTCACCATATGCAGCCCGTCCGTACCAGGCATATCGGCCACTGTGACACCGATCCCGTCATAGAGGCCGGTCGCGCGCAGGCGCGTGCGAAACTTGTCCACGATGGCGGGATTGTAGAGATCGCCGTCCTTCCATGTCGTCAGAGACCGGATCATCTTGGATCCGCGTGCATCAATGCCGGGCAGCTCGAGCCCGCCGAGCGCAACCCGGGGACCGGGCACCAGAAGGAAAGTCAGCTCGACCGTCTCGTCGGCGCGCGAGGCCAGAACATCAATTCCCTGGCTGGCGGCAAACGCATAGCCCTGCTGACGGAGGGATTTGACCAGAAGATCGTCAATGCGTTCGATGGTCGCCGTTCGCGCAGTGGCGCCGGCGGGAAGATCGGCAAGCACGTCTTCCAGCTCACGCGCCACCTCGGGCACGATCTGTTCACGACCGGCAAATGTCCGGGATGCCACCATGAACAAGGGGCCCGGCTGGGCGACGAGGACGACCGCGTCATCGGTTGAATCAATGCGCGACGGGGCGACCTCGGCTGCCAGATAGCCCTCTGACGACATCAGGTCGCGCAGGAGGTCTGCGGATTTGTTCAGGCGGTTGCGGGCTTCGAGGACGCTGCGCGGTGCAGGCTCCGCCACGCGGACCAGTTCGTTCGCACGGGGCGCCAGGGCAGGCGGCATGCCTTCGATCGATGCGCGCGGTGTCTTTGCCGCCTCCTGCGTGGACGCGCCGCCCAGTCCGGGAATGGCCGCGCAGGCAGACGTTGCGGCCAGCAGACAGGCCCCGGCCAAAGGCCGGGCGATCGTCCAGGCTTTTGCCGGCTTCGCCTCTTTCATCGTGGTCTCAGCTTTCTGCCGGAGCAGGGATGCAAATACTGGCCCATTCATAGGGCTGAAACCATAACGTTCACTTGACAGGTGAAAGGTAAATGCAGCCGTTCGGGCGTGCTGATTGCCTCTCCCGGACGAGTGACCCAATATGGCGCGGAAACGTCGGGATTCGGAAATATGATGTACCTTCTTGTACTTGGCGGGCTGGTTCTGCTGTTCATCGGCGGCGAAGCGCTGGTCCGGGGGTCTGTCAGTGTCGCGCGGAAACTGAACATCTCGGAGCTTGTGATCGGCCTTACACTGGTCGGTTTCGGCACATCGGTCCCGGAACTGGTGACCAGCCTGCAGGCGGTGGAACGCAACGCCGTCGGCATCGCTGTCGGTAACGTGGTGGGCTCGAACATCGCCAATATCCTGCTGGTTCTGGGTCTGGCCGCCATCATCACGCCCATCGTGGTGCATCCCCGCGCCCTTGCGCGGGACGGCGCCATCATGATCGCGGCGACGCTCCTGCTTTGCGGGCTGCTCTGGTTCGACCAGTTCGGGCGCGTGGCAGGCTTCCTGCTGATTGCGCTGCTGATTTCCTACCTCGTGTTCTCGCTGATTGCCGATCAGCGGCGCCACGACGCAACCGCCGATCTCCACAAGGCCGAAGGCGAGTCCGTTGAAGCGGGATACGGTTTGACCGTTGGATTGCTGATTGCCGCTGCCGGCCTCGTGGGCGTGGTGATCGGCGCTAACCTGCTGGTCACGGGGGCGTCCACGCTCGCGCGGTCATTCGGCATCAGCGAGACGGTGATCGGCCTGTCGATTGTCGCGGTCGGGACGAGCCTTCCGGAACTGGCTACATCCGTCGTAGCGGCCTTTCGCAAGCGCGCCGACGTCGCAATCGGCAACATCATCGGATCGAACATCTTCAATATTCTCGGCATTCTCGGCATCACGGCCCTCGTGCGGCCCTTCAGCGTGCGGGGCGATGCCGGCGCCGAGGCGATGGCGGGCGACCAGCCGGTCAGCATCATCGCAGCGATGGATGTCGGCGCGCTGGTTCTCTCGGCCGGCCTCCTGATGCTCTTCGTCATGACGGGCCGCCAGATCGCGCGGTGGGAAGGCGCCGTCCTCCTGCTGGGCTACGCCCTCTACATGGGCATGACCTTCGGCCTGATCCCGGCGGTCAACCTACTGCCGGGCGCATAGCCTTCACATTGCGACCGCCCCGGTCAGCGCCCGGGCCAGCGCGTGACCTTCGCGTTCAGGTCCGGCCGCTCCCGTTCAGGTGTCTGCGCCCGCGCCGTGCCGATATGAATGAACCCGGCGATCCGCTCGCCGGCGCCTATCCCGAGAAGGGCGCCTGCGTCCCCGTCAAAGGCTGGCCATTCGCTGAGCCAGACCCCCGCCCAGCCGCTCGCATTCGCGGCCAGCAGAAGATTGTAGCAGACCGCACCTGCGGAAAGTTCCTGTTCCCAGACAGGGGTGCGCCCGTCATCGACCGGGCATGAAACGACCATCACCACGACCGGCGCGCGCAGCATCGACTTTTCAGTTTCCTCGACTTGCGGCGCAGGCTCGCCGCGTGCCCTGAGGATACCGGCCAGCGCCGCCCCGACTTGCGCGCGGGATTCACCCTCGAAGACGACAAAGCGCCAGGGCGCCAGCTTGCGGTGGTCAGGCACCCGCATGGCTACCGACAGCAGCTCATCCAGTTCATCCGGCATTGGTCCCGGCGGGCCCAGGACCAGTTTGTTTGCGGACCGGCGCAACGCGAGGAGGGCGCGCGCATCGGCGCTGGGGCGAGCACCTGGCAACGGGGCGTCGCGGAGGGGCGGAGGAGGAAAGCGTTTGGTCATTTGTGTGTGTGTTAATGCCCTGACGGCCACAGGAGAAGGCTCGATTTATTTTCAAAATCGTCTTGCCGCGACCCTGTGTTCGATTTAGGTCTGTTCAAAGTGAACAGCGTTCACTTATTAAACGCCACTCAAGGAGGCGCATCGTTTGTCGAAGCCGCTTGAACTGGAAGCCTCGCCGGCCGAACGCCGCCGGCAAAAGGTTCGGGGGGCCATCCTGGAAGCTGCGGAACGCGTGTTTTCAGTGGAAGGTGAAGCGGGCCTGTCGATCCGGCGCCTCGCCGAAGAAATCGACTACTCGCCCTCAGCAATCTACAAGTATTTCGGCTCCAAGGAAGAGTTGGTCGATGAACTCAAGGAAGCCTTCTTTGGCCGCTTGATGGAAAGCGTGGATCATGCGTTTGTTGCGTCGTTGTCGTTCGAAGCGCGTGTGAAGCGCTGCTTCAAGATTTACATCGACACCGCTGTCGAGCGGCCGCATCACTATCTCGCAGCGTTTTCGTCGGCGGGCGCACAGGCGCCGGGGGAAGACTGGTGCGTTTTCCAGAAAACCAACAAGGGCCAAGCATTCGGCACCGTTGCTTCACTGGTGCGACAAGGGCAACAGGCGGGCCACTTTGATCCGGCGTTGGATCCGTTCATGGCGGCCAAGTCACTCTGGGCGTCCATGCACGGCTTCGCGCTGCTGCTGATTCAAATTCCCGGCTTTCCCGAGATGGCACCGGAGGAATGCAGGGTCATGTCGCAGGACCAGTTCACCGAATTTCACGTCGATCTGATGGTTCGAAGTCTCCGGGCCGATGCGAACACCTCACAGCAACCTCCCCGCAAATATGAGCAAACCGATGTCTGAACCGGATTTTCTGGCAATCCAGAATCAACGGGATTTCCGGCCTTCGATCCTGAAGGGCGTCATTTTCGTCTTCACCCTGATTGTCGTGATTGCGGGCTTCCTGTTCGGAGCCTTCACCCTGCGCAGTGCGGAAGGGCCGAAGGTCGCGTTTGCAGAGCCCGATCCGCTCACCGTTGAGGTGGCCGAAGCCACGCTCGTCAAGGATTTCGAACTGGAGGAAGCCTTTTCCGGACTGGCGCAGGCCCAGCGCACCAGCCAGCTCGGCTTCTCAAGCGGAGGCCGCATCGAATCTATCCGTGTACGGGTCGGCGACCAGGTGAAGGCCGGAGACACATTGGCCAAGCTCGACACGCGTGCACTCGGCGCCCAGCTGGCGTCGCTCGAAGCCATCGTGGACGAAGCCCGCGCGTCGCATCGGCTGGCAATGGACACCGTCGAGCGTCAGCGCACGCTTCTGGTGCAAGGGCATGTGTCCACACAACGCGTCGATGAAGCCGAAGCACAGGCCGCAACCGCCGTTGCGCGGATTGCATCCGCCAAGGCCCAGGCCGATACAGTCCGTGTCCAGATGGATCTTGCCCGCATCACGGCGCCCTATGACGGCGTCGTGACGGCCCGCTTCGCGGACGAGGGCGCCATTGCCGGGCCGGGCTCGCCGCTGCTTGAACTCGTCGAGGCGGGAAGGCTCGAAGCCCAGATCGGCGTTCCGGCCAGCGTCGTCGCAGGTCTGGTACCCGGCAACGCCTACACCCTGATTGCCGAAACCGGACCCGTCGAAGCAACGCTTCGCGGCGTCACCGGCGTCGTCAATCCGTCCCAGCGGACGGTCGCCGCAGTTTTTGACATCACCGACGCGACGTCGGTTCCGGCGGGCAGCATCGTCCGTCTCACGCTTCCGCGCACGATTGACGAGGGTGGGTTCTGGGTGCCGCTGAAATCGCTGACGAGTGCCACACGCGGCTTGTGGACCGTCTATGTTGCCGTGCCGGACGGCGGCGGTTCGCGCGCCGAGGCGCGCGTGGTCGAGATGGTGCATACATCCGGCGAGCGCGCCTTCGTGCGCGGCCCCATGCAGCCCGGCGACCGCATCATCATCGACGGCTTGCACCGGATCACGCCGGGCGTGCCGGTCACGCCGATCAGTTCGCAGCGCGCATCGACCGAACACGACGGCTAGGAAGCGACGCGCATGTTTACGTTGTTTTACCGGCTTCCCCGCCTCGCGGCCCTTTCGATCCTCGTCATCCTGTTCGGCGGGCTTGGCGCCTTGCTGTCGCTGGGCCGTCAGGAAGATCCGACGCTGGTGGAACGGTTCGGCCTCGTGGTGGTCACCCTGCCAGGGGCGGATGCCGAGCGGATGGAGGCCCTGATCGCCGAGCCGCTTGAAGCCGAGCTGATGGCGCTGCCTGAGCTGAAGCAGGTCGAAACCTTTGCCCGCGCCGGCGTTGTTCAGGTCAGCCTGAACGTCGAGGATGACCTGACCGAAGCCGAAGTGGACGATGCCTGGGCGCTGGTTCGCCAGCAGGTCGCCAAGGCTCAGCAAACCTTTCCGGCCGGAGCCAGCAACGCCGACATCACGCGTTTTTATATCGGCGCGAGCACGATGATCGTTTCGCTGACCTGGACCGGGGAGGGCGATGCGCCGCTGGCGGTCATGCGCCGGCTTGGTCTTGATCTGGAAGATACATTCCGGCGGCTCGATGGTACGGAGCTGACGGAAACCTACGGCATGCCGATCGAGGAAGTGCGTGTCATCGTGGATGGCGAGACACTGGCAGCGGCCGGCGTGAGTGTCGCCGAGGCGGCGCGGGCGATTGCTGCGGCCGATACCAAGGCGCCGGCCGGACGCTTGCGCACAGAGGGCGGCACCATCGGTGTCGAAGTCGGCGGTGAGCTGGACGGTATCGCGCGCGTTCGTTCGGTGCCCGTCAAGCAGTCCGCCGGCGGCTCCGTGCTCCGCGTGGGCGATGTCGCCAGTGTCGTGAAGGGATACGAAGATCCGCCGACCCGCATGGCGTTCGAGAACAGCCAGAGGTCCGTCCTGGTCGCCGGATTCATCTCGTCCAATCAGCGCGTAGATCGGTGGGCAACATCGGCGCACAAGGCCGTGGACGCATTCTCGAAGAGTGTTCCGCCGGGTATCAAGGTTGATGTCGTGTTCGACCAGAACAAGTACACCAGTGCGCGCCTGAACGGGCTCGCCCAGAACCTCGGCTTCTCGGCGTTGATTGTTCTGGCGGTTCTGCTGTTCACCATGGGATGGCGCTCGGCCCTGGTGTGTGCCACCGCGATGCCGCTGACCGTGGCGCTCGTGCTGATCCTGTTCAACATCTTCGGACAGCCGCTCCACCAGATGTCGGTTACCGGCCTCGTGATCTCTCTTGGCTTGCTGATCGACAATGCCATCGTCGTCGTCGATGATATCGACCAGTGGCGCGCCAAGGGACTGTCGCGGCTCGAGTCGATTGATCGCAGCCTCAAACATCTCTTCGCGCCGCTTGCCGCGTCCACGCTGACCACGGCGCTGGCGTTCGCACCGATCGCCATGCTGCCCGGTTCGGCCGGCGAGTTCATCGGCATGATCGGCATTTCAGTCATTTACTCGATCACGGCGTCCTTCTTCATCTCCATCACAATCGTGCCTGCCATCGCGGGCTGGTTCGACCGCACCCGCAGCTGGGAGAGAGGTGAGACCCGCCGGGCCCGCCGCTGGTGGCGGGATGGTATCGCGATAGATTTCATCTCCGACGGTTACCGCGCAACGATTGAAACCGTCTTGCGGTTTCCGCTTCTGGGTGTCGTGATCTGTATCGCTCCGGCCATTCTCGGCCTGGTGTTGATGACCAGGCTGCCCCAGCAATTCTTCCCGCCGACTGAGCGCGATCAGTTTCAGCTGACGCTTGGCCTGACATCTGAATCCGATCTCGCAGACACGCAGGCGATCACGCAGCGCGCCACCGACCTGATCATGCAGCATGAAGGCGTGAAGTCCGTCACCTGGGTACTCGGTGAACCGTCGCCGCGCGTCTACTATAATGCCTTCAACAATACACGCGGCGTCGAAGGATTTGCATCAGGCTGGGTCCAGCTTGACGGCAACCTCCGCACACGGCAGGTCGTGGCCGATGTCCAGAGCGAGTTGCGGCGCGAGTTTCCGCAAGCCCGGTTCCTGGCCTTGCCGTTCGAGCAAGGTCCACCGGCAGACGCGCCGATCGAGCTGGTCTTGCGGGGGGCCGATCTTGAAGTTCTCAACCGGCTCGGGAACGAAGTCCGCGCCGTCCTCGCGCAGACGCCGGGCATCACCTTTTCGCTCGCCTCGCTGGAGATGGGTGCGCCGACACTGCAGCTGCAAGCGGACGAAGCGGCAACCAATCTCGCAGGCAGCCGCCTCGTCGAACTTGCCGCCAACATCAATTCCGAGCTGGAAGGCTTGCGCGCTGGTTCGGTTCTGGAGGGTACTGAGGAACTCCCCGTACGGATCATCTCGGCCAATAGCCGGCGCACGAACCTGTCCGACCTGCAGTCGAAGACAATTGGTGCGTCGCCTGGAGACACGGGCACCCCGCTTGCCGCGCTTGGTCAGATGGAGCTGAAACCCAAGACGTCAATCATTTCGCGCCGCGACGGTCTGCGTACCAACCAGATTCTCGCCTTTCTCGATCCTTACACCTTGCCGGCGCCCAGCCTGGAGCAGTTCCAGGAAAGGCTCGCCGCCTCGAACTTCGTGCTGCCGCCTGGCTATGACATGCTCATTGGCGGTGAAGCGGAAAATTCCGGCGAAGCGGTCGGCAACCTGGCCGGGGTCGGAATCCCGTTGATGCTGGTGATGGCCGGCGCGATCATGCTTGTGTTCAATTCCTTCCGCATGATGTTGCTGATCATCGTGACCGGTGTGCTGTCCGTGTTCTATGCGTTCTTTGGCGTGTGGCTGTTCAATCTGCCGTTTGGCTTCAACGCGATTGTCGGCAGTCTCGGCCTCTTCGGCATTGCCATCAACGGCACGATCGTCGTGCTCTCCTTGTTGCGTGCAAATCCGGCAGCCATGGCAGACGACATCATCGCGCAGCGTGAAGTGGTCGTGGACGCCACCCGGCACATCATTGCGACCACGCTGACGACGATGGGCGGTTTTGTGCCCATTCTCCTGTCGGGAGATGCGTTCTGGATGCCGCTGGCAGCGGGAATCGCGGGCGGCGTCGGCGGATCGGCGTTGCTGGCGCTCTATTTCACCCCGGCGGTGTTCCGGCTTTCGACGATGAAGCCCTTTCAGCGCCTGCTGGGGCGGCGGCCGCAGGTCGTTGCGCAGGCGGAATAGCGGGAAACAGTTTGCCCGGGCGATTGAAATGTCTGGTCCCGGGCGCCATTTAGTCGCGTACTGACCTCAGGAGGCGGACGATGATCGACAACCCGGACATAGGCGTACCCGCGCCAGCCTGGAAACGGCTACGCTTTGAAGCGACTGCCGCTGCAGCGGAAGAGCCGTCGCTCTCGAGCTACCTGAGCGCGGCGATCCTGACCCACACGACGCTGGGGCAGGCGCTTTCCTATCATCTGGCCGAGAAGCTCTCGAACCTGGTCGTGGGCACCCAGCAGGTCCGGCATGTGATCAGCGGCGCCTACGAATCTGAGAGAAATCTAGTTTCGCTGGCCGAAGCCGATCTTCAGGCCGTTCTCGAGCGCGATCCGGCCTGCCGGGGCGTGCTGCAGCCCTTCCTGTTTTTCAAGGGCTTTCTGGCGCTCCAGACGCACCGCATCGCCCATGAACTCTGGCGTCAGGGGCGCGAAACGCTGGCCTTCCACTTCCAGAGCCGTGCGTCAGAACTGTTCGACGTGGATATTCACCCGGCCGCACGCATCGGCGGCGGCGTCATGCTCGACCATGCCTCCGGCATCACGATTGGTGAGACGGCGGTGGTCGGCGAAGGCTGCTCGCTGCTTCACGGCGTCACGTTGGGCGGAACCGGCAAGGAAGTCGGCGACCGCCACCCGAAAATCGGGCGCGGTGTGCTGCTTTCCGTCGGCGCCAAGATCCTCGGCAACATCACCATCGGCGACGAAGCCAAGGTCGCCGCCGGCAGCGTGGTGCTGAAGGATGTCCCCGCCCATTGCACGGTCGCCGGAGTTCCGGCCAAGGTCGTCGGCGGTCCGAGCTGTTGCCAGCCGGCCAAGACAATGGACCAGGGCATCCCCGACCAAACCGGCATTTAAGCCGTACCTTGCAGCACAACACTTTGCTCAGGCGCGCAAAGCGACTAGTCTTTCCGCGTGTTGATTTGGTTCAGGAAATTAAGTGATGAACAAAGAAGAAATGCTGCGCCTCGAGGCCTACCTCAAGGAGAAGCTCAATCCGGGCCTGCGCCTTTTGCCGCGCGATAAGGCCAATGACTCCGCTGAAGTCTATCTCGGCGCAGAATTCCTGGCCGTCGTCTACAAGGACGATGAAGAAGGCGAGACGTCGTACCAGTTCGTGATGACCGTTCTCAAGGAAGACATCATGGGCGGCTGAGCCCGCTGGCTTCAGTCCCGGTGCGCAGCCCGGCTTAGTCGATCATTGATGGCCTCGCCGAGCCCGTGTTCCGGGATCGGCGCAACCGCAATGCGCTCGAAGCGCTGGTCCAGCGCCCGCAGCATCGCAAATAACTTTGTTGCGGCCTCGACAAGATCGCCGGTCGGCGAAAGGTTGAGGCCGCCCGGGCTGTTTGGGCCGAAGGCCAGATAACCCTCGCCGTCTTCCGGCGCGGCGGCGTTCAGGCGCAACTTCGCTTTGGGCGCATAGTGGGCCTTTGTCTGGCCGGGCGCGTTGATCCCTTCGTCCGGTCCATGCACGCGCACGGGCAGCCCCAGGACCTCCGCGATCCGCTCTGTCGGAATACCGCCCGGACGCAGCAGGACTGGTCCGTCCGCGTCGAACCCCAGGATGGTGGATTCCATCCCGACACTGCAGGGGCCCCCATCCAGCACCAGGTCGATGCGGCCGCCAAGGTCGGCGAGGACATGCTCGGCCCGCGTCGGGCTGACGTGTCCGGAACGGTTCGCTGACGGCGCGACAAGCGGGCGTCCGAACACCGTAATCAAGGCGGCTGCCGCCTTTTGCGCCGGCCACCGGATGGCCAGCGTGTCCAGACCCGCTCTCGCCAGATCCGAGACACGCCCGCCCGCCCGTGCCGGCAAAACCAGGGTCAGCGCGCCGGGCCAGAACGCTTCGGCGCATTTCCGGGCGAGCGGGGAGAACTCTGCCTCAGCCTCCGCCATTTCCCAGGACGCGACATGCGCGATCAGGGGATTGAACCGGGGCCGGCCCTTGACCTCATAGATACGTGCAATGGCCTCGGCATTCGAAGCGTCGGCGGCGAGCCCGTACACGGTTTCAGTCGGAATCGCGACCAGCCCGCCTTCGCCGAGGATTTCGGCAGCGAGCGCAATGGTTTCAGGTAAGACAGGGGCGATGGGTGAGGTCATCGCCCGGCCTTACCATTCCTGCGCGGTCCGACAAACGGTGGCTTACGGCTTGCGCTGCGCTTCGCCGGTCACCCTCACGGTGACGGCGTCGGCAACCCACGTAGCGCCGGGGTCCGAGGACTGGCCGAGATTCAATGCCTTGCGGGAGAATTCGGCCGTTGCGTCGAGCTTCGCCCTGTCGCCGTCAATGTCGAGCGTAAACGTGAGCGGTACGCTGACCGCCACGCCCTTGAGCGTCAGGGTTGCGGTCGCTTCATAACCGCTGCCGGTTTGCCGGAAGCCGGCCAGATCGACAGTCGCCTGCGTGAACTCCGCCGAATTGAACCATTCCTTGCCCTTCAGGCTGTCATCATACAGCTTGGTGCCGGTCTTGGCGGTGCGCATGTCGATCACCACCTGCACCTTGGCATCGTCCAGGGCGGCGGGATCGAATGCCACATCCGCGCTCCAGGTTCCGAAGATGCCGGAAAACGGATTGCCCTGGTGCTGGCCGGAAAAGCTGATTTCCGAACGCGTGTAATCAACATCCCAGTTGCCTGCGATCACCGCCGGTGCGGGGCCTCCGGGTGGCGACTTCGAAGCGCCGAGCCCGAGCAGGGGGAGAGAGGCAATGGCGGCAAACAGCAGGAGGCTCCCACCGAAGGCGAAGGCCGCGCCGCGGCTGGGAAGCGTTGGCGCAACCGTTTTGCCGAACAGGCCGGGAAGCATGCGTTTCAGCACACCGTCCTCTGAGCCGAACTCATGCTTCACGGCGCCGGCGACATGCAGAACGAGCAGCACAATGATGGCCCAGGCACCCTTGCCGTGAACTTCGGCGACGAGCCCGAACAATTCCTTGCCGGCCAGGCCTTCGGTGAAGGGCAGGTGCGGCCAGCTGACTTGCCCGAAAAGGACGGTCGGCACATGCAGCGGCGAAACCGACACCATGAACCACCCGCCCAGCGGAATCCCGATCATCAGGGCATAGAAGGCCAGGTGGACGAGATGCGACGCCGTGCGTTCATACCCGGGCATGCCCTCCGGAAGCGGCGGCGGCGGGTTGGCGAACCGCCAGGCCAACCGGGCAAGAGCCAGGAACAGGATGGTGATCCCGATGGATTTGTGAAGCTGATACCGCGCCTCGTTCTCGTCCATGTTCCAGCCCAGCCAGATCATGAACACGAGCAGCGCCGCCATTGCCCAGTGAAGGGCAATGGCAACGCCGGTGTAGCGAGACGACACCTCAGCGTTCATCAAGGTCAGCCTGCAACTTCGAGGAATTCGGTCTCGATGATGATTTCCACGTCATCGCCGATGAACTCCATGTTTCCGGTCATGCCGAAGTCCGACCGCTTGAGGGTCGTGCGGGCCGAGAACCCGATCCGGTCCTGCTCCGGTGTCCAGGGCAACTGGACCATGCCATTGTAGGTCACGTCGAGCGTCACCGGCTTGGTAACACCCAGCAACGTCAGGTCGCCGGTCACGGTGCCTGTCGCCGGGCCCGTCTGGGCGGCGCTGGTCGATTTGAAGGTGATCTGCGGGAATGCGGTCGCATTGAACCATGTCGGGCTCTTGCCCAGGTCATCGTTCCAGGAATCGAAGGGACTGTCCTTGTGGGTGCCTTTGTAGTCGCCCTGGAAGTCGGTTTCGACCGAAAGCGGATCAAGCGTCACCTCGACAGAATTGGCGGCGAGGTCCTGCGGATTGAACGCGAGCGTCGCGTCCACGGTCTTGAACCGCGCGGTGTATTTCGACAGGCCAAGGTGGTTCACACGCCAGACAACCGATGTATGTGTCGGATCGGCCTTGTAGGTGGCCGCCTGGCCATAGGCGACTTCGGGGACGGGGGCGGCTTCGGCTTCCACCGGTTCGGCAACGGCCGGTGCGTCGGCGGCCGGGGCGGTCTCGGCGGCCGGCGTACAGGCCACCAGGGCCAGCGCACTGGCGGAAATCAGAAAAAGTCTCATTGTGTTCGTCTCCAAATTACCCAATCGGGTCGCCGCGCAAGGTAATGCAGACTTTCCGCGAGTGAACCAAATCATTATCACTGGCCTCGCATAACTCCTATCCGGAACACGGCACCCTACATGGCTTACGACGCACCGATCGACGAAATCGAGTTTTCTCTCAAGGCTGTAGCCGGTCTCGACCAGCTGGCGGGGCTGCCGGGCCTCGAAGCCTATGATGACGATCTCGTCCGTCCGATCCTCGAAGAAGCCGCCAAGCTGGCCCGCGACATTCTCGCGCCGCTCAATCCGGTGGGTGATTCCCAGGGCGCCCGTCTGGGGGATGACGGCGTGATTTCGCCGGATGGATTCAAGGCGGCCTATGCAGCGTTCCGCGACGCGGGCTGGATGGGTATCGCCGCGCCGGAAGTCTGGGGCGGGCAGGGACTGCCCCGCACGCTCGCCCTCGGCGTCATGGAGATGTTTCACTCCGCCAACATGGCGTTCGGCCTGTGCCCGATGCTGAGCTACGGCGCCATCGAGGCGCTTCAGGCCCACGGCACCGACGACCAGAAGCGGATCTATCTGCCGAAACTCGTCGCCGGCGAGTGGACCGGCACGATGAACCTCACCGAGCCACAGGCCGGCAGCGATGTCGGCGCGCTCAGCACCAAGGCGGTCCCGGACGCTGATGGCAGCTACGCGATCACCGGCCAGAAGATCTACATCACCTGGGGCGATCACGATCTCACGGACAACATCATCCACCTGGTGCTGGCGCGCCTGCCGGGCGCGCCTGCCGGTTCAAGGGGAATCTCGCTTTTCCTCGTGCCCAAGTTCCTGGTGAACGACGACGGGTCGCTCGGAGCCCGCAACGGCGTGCGCTGCATTGGTCTCGAAAAGAAGATCGGCATTCACGCCAGCCCGACCTGCGTGATGGAATATACCGGCGCAAAAGGCTGGCTGATCGGAGAGGCGAACAAGGGCCTTGCCTGCATGTTCACCATGATGAACTCGGCCCGCCTCAATGTCGGCCTCGAAGGCGTAGCCGTCGGTGAAGCCGCCTATCAGGCTGCGTTCAATTTCGCGCAGGAGCGCAAGCAGGGAAAGGTGGACGGTGTGGCCGGTCCGGCGCCGATCCTGCATCACGCCGATGTACGCCGTACACTGATTACCATGCGCGCCCGCGTCGCGGCTGCGCGGGCGATCTGCCATGCCTGCGGCGTCTCGGCGGACCTTGCGCATGCCTCGGATGTGCCGTCCGTCAGGGCGGCTGCCAAGGCACGCGAAGACCTGCTGACCCCCATCGCGAAGGCGTGGAGTACGGACATGGGCGTCGATGTCGCCAGCCTCGGTGTGCAGGTGCATGGCGGCATGGGGTTCATGAACGAGACGCTTGCGGCCCAGCTCTACCGCGATGCCCGGATCGCGCCGATCTACGAAGGCACGAACGGCATCCAGGCGATCGACCTCGTCGGGCGCAAGCTCGCCGGCAATGGCGGGGCCTCCATGCGCGCCATGCTGGCCGAAGTGGATGATACCGTTCGCATGGCGCGCACCACGAATGATCCCCAGTTTGTTCAGCTGGCGGAGCGTCTTTGGGCCGGGTCCAAAGCGCTCGGCGAAGCAACTGACTGGATGCTGACCGCGATGAAAGCCGAGGAACAGGACAAGGCGCTTGCTGGTGCAACCGCCTATCTTGCGCTGGCGGGCGACGTCATCGGCGGTCATTTACTCGCCCGCGCAGCCCTCGCAGCACGTAGTGGCGAAGCAAATTTCCGGGCACGCCAGATGGCGCTCGCTGGATTCTTCGCGGAAACATCGCTCGCCTCGGCCCCCGGCCGGGTTCCGGGCATCATCGAAGGCGGCGAGCGTTTCCTCGCAAACAGCCGCGCCTTATTCGGCATCGGATAGACCCATGGCCTGGAAAAAAACCTATGACGGCGCCGAACCGCTCCGCATCAACAAATGGCTGGCGCTCGAAGGCGTCTGCTCGCGCCGCGAAGCCGACGCGCTGATCGAGCAGGGCCTCGTCGAGATCGACGGCAAGCGGATCACCGAACTCGGGGAGCGCATTCTCCCCGGCCAGACCATGAGCCTCGCGGCCAAGGCCGAGCGCAAGCTCGACAACCAGTTGTCCATCGTCCTCAACAAGCCGGTCGGCTTCGTCTCCGGCACGCCCGAGCCGGGCGAGACGCCCGCCATTCGCCTGATCACGAAAGAGCGCCTGGCGGGGCAGGCGCAGGCAATCCCCGGACGCAACAACAAGATGGCGCCACTCGGCCGGCTCGACAAGGATTCCCGCGGCCTGCTGATCCTCTCGGAAGACGGCGTACTCGCCAAGGCGATCATCGGTCCACTGAGCGATGTGGACAAGGAATACATCGTCAAGGTCGGCGGTGAGATCACGCCGGAGAAACTTGCATTGCTGCGTCACGGGCTGGAACTCGACGGCCGGAAACTTCGCCCCGCCAAGGTCGAGGCCAAGGGCAAGGACACACTTCGCTTCGTCCTGAATGAAGGCCGCAACCGCCAGATCCGCCGCATGTGTTCCCTTGTCCACCTGCGTGTGACGGATCTTCAGCGTGTGCGCGTTGGCCCCGTCGAACTCGGCGGTCTTGCCGAGGGCAAATGGCGCCCGCTGAGCCACAAGGAGCGCGCGGCCCTGATCGCCGCCAGTGTCAGCACCGGCGAGAAAAAGGCCGCCGCCCGCAAGGCGGCCGATACCGCACCCCGGCCGCGCAAATCGGCGACCAGCAAGACGGTCACGGCGCCCAGCGAACTGCCGCCCAAGGCAACCTACCGGACCCGATCCTACGGTCTGACGGGCGAGGGATTCCGCCGCACCAAGCTGCCCAAACGCCCGCGCAGCCCCATCAAGTAACTTTCCCCCGCGTGACGGCTCGACGCGGTCTTCATCAGGGGTATCGTCCGCAGATGGATGGATTTGAATTAGCACCGACGACCCGTTTCGGGCTGACCTATCCCTTCGGAGACGTCACGCCCGGCCTGGCCGAGACGATTCCGGTCGTACCCGGCATCGAATGGGTGCGCATGCCGCTTCCGTTCTCTCTGAAGTTCATCAATCTCTGGCTCGTCGATGACGGCGACGGCTGGACCATCGTGGATACCGGCCTGCCGCTTCCCGAAACGAAGTCGGCCTGGCGCCAGCTGCTGGACGCGCGCGTCACACCAGCCAAGCCGCTGAAGCGCGTGATCATCACCCACATGCACCCTGACCATATCGGCAGCGCCGGTTGGCTCTGTCACAAGTACGGGGCTGAACTGTGGATGACCCGGCTAGAATACATCACTTGCCGCATGCTGGTCGCCGATACCGGCCGCGAGGCCCCGGCTGCCGGGGTGGAATTCTACCGCCGCGCGGGCTGGGACCCGAAGGCACTCGGCCACTACAAGGCGCGGTTTGGCGGTTTCGGCCGGGGTGTCAGCCTGATGCCGGACGCCTATCGCCGCCTGTCGGAAGGGGACACCTTCCGGATGGCCGGGGCGGACTGGACCGTCATTGTCGGCGCCGGCCACTCGCCGGAACACGCCTGCCTGTTCAGCGCCGAGCGCAACATCCTGATCTCCGGCGACCAGATCCTGCCGCGCATTTCCTCGAATGTGTCGGTCCATCCGACGGAACCCGAAGCCGATCCGCTGGACGAATGGCTCGAAAGTTGCCGCAAGCTTCTCGGTCTCGTTCCAGAAGATTGCCTCGTGCTGCCCGCGCATAACGAGCCCTTTGTTGGCGCCCAATCCCGCCTGCAGCACCTGATCAGCGGCCACGAGACGGCCTTGACCCGCCTGCGCCAGAAGCTCGCGAAGGGCCCGGTCAACGTCCTCGAGACATTTGTGTCGGTGTTTGGCCGCGCGATTGACGGCGAAGAGCTCGGCATGGCGACCGGGGAGGCCCTGGCACACCTGAACTACCTCAGGCAGCGCGGCGAACTGGCCGTTTCGGCAACCGCCGAGGGCGTGACACTGTATGGGCTCGCAGAGCCGGCAATGGCGGTTTAATAGCAGTCGAATCCGTGATTTCGCCTTCGCAGGAGCGGGCGACTTCGTTTAAGACAGCCTCCGGAAACCGATTGTCGAGGTCAGAATGCTGAGCGAAACCGATGCGCCGTCGCAAACGGATGCGCCTCTGACCCCCTGGCAAAAGGTGGTGCGGGAGCTTAAGGAATGGGGCGCCACGCTTGCCATCGTTGCCCCCGCGTTCCTGCTGTTCACCGGGCTGCTCTACGAGCAGCGGGTGATTCCCTCCGAAAGCATGGTGCCTACCCTGGAAGTCGGCGACCGGGTCGCGGTTGCGAAGTTCGCCTATGGCTATGGCCGCTACTCGCTTCCGCTCAGCCTCGGACGATATCTGCCGCTGGGGCATGGACGCTTTTTCCCGAGCACCCCTGAGCGCGGCGATGTTGTCGTTTTCGAGCACACCCATTCCGACCGGGTGATGATCAAGCGGGTCGTCGGATTGCCGGGTGACACGATTCAGGTGCTCAACGAGACGTTGATCATCAACGGTAAGCCCGTCGAGTCCGAGTTCGTGCGCACGGTGCGTTATGTGCCGGACAAGGAAGTGGTCATCGACCAGGCCGATGAATGGTCCGAGACGAGCGGCGATAAAACCTGGATGACGCACCGCGGCCTGCGCGGGAAGCCGGTGTCGGACTCGCTGTTGTTCGTGGTGCCCGAGGGCCACCTGTTCATGGTCGGCGACAACCGCAACAATTCCTATGACAGCCGCGAGCTTTCCGGCCATTGCCCGCCGATCAACGGGGTCGTTGACCGCGCGGGCTGCCCGCTTCGCGGCGACCCGGATGACGCATCCGTCGGATTCGTGCCCGTCGATCACCTGATCGGCCGCGCCGACACGGTTCTGCTGACCTTCCACCGCTGCAAGCTCCAGGACGGAGAGCCCTGCAAGAAGCGGGTCTGGCACCCGCTTTAGGCGCAACGTTTTCGCAGACAAGTTTCCCGGCTTCACGCTTGCCCCGCCGGGGCAACGCCGCTAGTCCGGGAATGAGGGGGCTCGGCCCTTGGGGAACCATTCCGGCAAGGAAAAGCGATGCCAGCAACGACATCGGCTCGATCGAAGCGCGGCCCGATCATCATTTCCCGGCACGGCCGGCCCGCGTTGGACCGGCGCGCCGGCCCCCGGCTGGCCTGGCGTGACTACGTCCAATGGTGGGACAACTACGAAGCCGGACCGCTCGCCGATGGGCAGCAGCCCCCGCAGGCGCTCATGGAGGTGGTTGCCGACGCCGAAGTGGTGTTCGCGTCGGGCCGCCTGAGAGCCCAGCAGACCGCCGCGCAAGCCCTGCCGCACAAGCCGGCCGCGCATGATCCCGTGTTCAACGAGGCGACCCTGCCGCCGCCGACCCTCGGCGGGGTCAAGGCGCTTCCGAAGACCTGGAACGTGCTCGCGCGCACGGCCTGGCTCGGCGGCCACAGCCTAGGCGGCGAAACCTCCAAGGAAGCCCGGTTGCGGGCCAAGATCGCGGCACTGCGGCTGCATGAGGCCTCGGCGCAGGGAAAGGTCTATCTGGCGGCGCACGGCTGGTTCAATCGCATGCTGCGGCCCGAGTTGCGCCAGCTCGGCTGGATTTGTGTCGAGGACGGCGGCGACCGCTACTGGAGCTACCGCGTTTACGTGTATCGCGGGAGATAATGGACGCCCCACCCGGTATTTAGGTTGTCGCCTTTTGATCTGGGTTCTAGACAAGCCGGGAACGACGTTAGGAAACTGCCACACATGGCTGAAGCAAAGACCAAACCCGTCGACAAGATGACCTTCGAGGAAGCGCTGGCTGAGCTCGAAGTGATCGTCCGCCAGCTGGAAGCCGGTGATGTCGAGCTTGAAAAGTCCATCGCCATCTATGAGCGCGGCGCGGCCCTGAAGGCGCATTGCGAAACGCGGCTCAAGTCGGCTGAACTGAAGGTCGAACAGATCGTGCAGGGCGCCAACGGCCCGGCCACCGAACCTGCAGCCTTTGACTAGGTATCCGGCAAGCTGATGGGGGAAGTGACGGATTTCGAGCAGCGGCTGAAGGAAGTGGCAGACCGGGTGACGGTGGCGCTCGACCAGCTGATCCCGCCCGCCAGCGGCCCCGAAGCGAACCTGATGCGGGCCATGCGGCATGCCGCGCTCGCCAACGGCAAGCGGATGCGCCCCTTCTTCGTTCTCGAGACCGGCGCCATGTTCCAGGCTTCGGAGAAAAGCCTCCTGCGCACAGCCGCCGCGTTGGAATGCATACATTGCTACTCCCTCGTGCATGACGACCTGCCGTGCATGGACAACGACGATTTCCGGCGCGGCCAGCCCACCGTCCACAAGGCCTTCGACCAAGCCACCGCCGTGCTGGCCGGCGACGCTCTGCTGACACTGGCGTTCAAGATTCTCGCGTCCAACGAAACCCATGACGATCCGGCGATCCGCGTGATGCTGATCGAGCGCCTCGCCGATGCCGCCGGCGCGCGAGGCATGGTGGGCGGGCAGATGATCGACATGCTGGAACTGGACAGCCCCCGCGACCTCAACACGATCACCCGCATGCAGCGCCTGAAGACCGGCGCGCTGATTTCCTATGCCACCGAGGCCGCCGCCATCATCGGCCACGCGCGGGAAGCAGAACGGAACGCGCTCGCCGGCTTCTCCAATGACCTCGGCCTGGCCTACCAGATCGCCGACGATATCCTGGACGCCGAGGGCGACGAATCGCTCGCCGGAAAGCCGCTCCGGACCGATCAGGCGGCCGGAAAAGCCAATTTCGTGACCCTTCTGGGGGTCGAGGGCGCCCGGCAGCGGGTGCGTTTGCTGGCCGATCAGGCCAAGGAACATCTGGCAATTTTCCGTGACAAGGCCGCTATCCTGCTGCATTCCGTGGACTATGTATTGGATCGGCCACGTTGAATTGGCCAAGCCGGCATCCAGAAAAGACAAGGCGAAATGACTGAAACACGCCCGAACAGGCTGCTCGATTCCATCCATTCCCCGGCTGATCTGAAGGGGCGTTCCCGCGCCGAAATCAAGCAGATTGCCGCGGAAGTCCGGGATGAGGTGATCGAAGTCGTGTCCGTCACCGGGGGCCATCTCGGCTCCGGCCTCGGCGTGGTCGAGCTGACGGTGGCGATCCATTCGGTGTTCGACACGCCGGGCGACAAGCTGATCTGGGACGTCGGCCACCAGTGCTATCCCCACAAGATCCTGACCGGCCGACGCGACCGCATGCGGACGCTGCGCCAGGCTGACGGTCTGTCCGGGTTCACCAAGCGGTCCGAAAGCGAATACGACCCCTTCGGCGCCGCGCACGCGGCGACCTCGATTTCCGCCGGCCTCGGCTTTGCCAAGTCACGCGACCTTCAGGGCGCCGCCAACAACGTGATCTGCGTGATCGGCGACGGCTCGATGTCCGCCGGCATGGCCTACGAGGCGATGAACAATGCCGGCGCCGACAAGTCGCGCCTGATCGTGATCCTCAACGACAACGACATGTCCATTGCGCCGCCGGTCGGTGCCATGAGCAACTATTTCTCGCGCCTCGTCTCCTCGCGGCCCTACCGGGGCCTGCGCCGGTTTGCCAAGAAGGTCGTGACCCCGATGGGTCTGGAATCGCCCGCCCGCCGCGCCGAAGAATACCTGCGCGGCTTCGCCATGGGCGGCACGATGTTCGAGGAACTCGGCTTCTACTATGTCGGCCCGATTGACGGCCACGATCTTGATACCCTGATCCCGATCCTCGAGAATGTGCGCTGTATCCAGGGCGGCCCGGTTCTGCTGCATGTCGTGACCCAGAAGGGGAAGGGCTACGCTCCCGCCGAAAACTCGGCCGACAAGTATCACGGCGTCTCGAAATTCTCGGTCGTCACGGGCGAACAGGCGAAGGGCGCCAGCGGCCCGCCTTCGTACCAGAAGGTCTTCGGGCAGACGTTGACCCGGCTGGGCGAGACCGACGTCAGGATCTGCGCCATCACGGCCGCGATGCCGTCCGGCACCTCGACCGATATCTTCGCGGCAAAGTTTCCCGAACGCCATTTCGATGTCGGCATAGCCGAGCAGCACGCCGTAACCTTCGCGGCGGGTCTGGCAGCGGACGGCATGAAGCCGTTCTGTGCGATCTATTCCACCTTCCTGCAGCGCGGCTATGATCAGGTCGTCCACGATGTCGCGATCCAGCGCCTGCCGGTGCGCTTTGCGCTCGACCGGGCCGGCCTCGTCGGCGCCGACGGCGCGACCCATGCGGGCAGCTTCGACATCGGATATCTTGGCGCGCTGCCGGGGTTCATCTGCATGGCAGCGGCCGATGAAGCCGACCTGGCGCGAATGGTGAAAACCGCGCTCGAGATTGATGATCGTCCGAGCTCGTTCCGCTATCCGCGCGGCGAAGGTATCGGCGTTGAAATTCCAACCGACCTGAAAGCGCTCGAAATCGGGAAGGGCCGCATCGTGCGGGAAGGGACGACGATTGCGATCCTGTCCTACGGCGCGCGGCTTCAGGAAGCGCTGAAGGCGGCCCAGTTGCTGTCGGCCCAGGGCCTGAGCGCGACGGTGGCCGATGCCCGCTTTGCCAAACCCATCGATGCCGATCTGGTCGAGCGTCTCGCCAAGTCGCACGAGGTGCTGATCACCATCGAGGAAGGTTCAACCGGCGGGTTCGGCAGTTTCGTGCTCGAACACCTCGCCAATGCCGGGGCTCTCGACAGCGGCCTCAAGGTCCGCGTGATGACCCTGCCGGACATCTTCCAGGATCACGACACGCCGGCCGCCATGTACGACGCCGCCGGACTGACCGCGCGCCACATCGCGGCGCGTGCGATTGAGGCGCTGGGCCGGGGTGACATTTCGGCAATTGAGCAGGCCGCCCGCGCCTGAGGGCTACACGCCACAGTTTGACCTCAGTTCGGACCTGTTGCGGCGCATTTTGGGAAGGTAAGCAGGGGGCTGCGCACATTTTGTTCCGCGCGGCCCCCTGATTATCAACGGAGAATACCGATGCTTCGTCCCCTCCTGCTTGCTGTTGCGTCCGCCCTTGTGCTGGGTGCCTGTGCCTCGTCCACCGACACACCCGTCAGATCCGAATCCGAAGCGACCGAAACAGTCGTCGTGCTCTCGCCCTATGATCTCGCGTTCCAGACCGCCGATGAACTCGTCGCTGCCGGGAACACGCCCACGGCCATCCAGCGCCTCATGCAGCTGGTCGGCGACACCAGCCTGACCCCGGACCAGATCGCCAGCACGCTGTACAAGCTGGGTTATCTCAGCGCCTCGCCGACCGGCTACAATGCCGAAGGCGCGGCCGCCTACTTCAACGAAGTCCTCGCCGACTATGAGGAAACCAGCGCCGCTGCCAAAGCGGCCGCTGACCTGCCGGCGGTTCAGAAGGCGATTGCCGATTACATCGCAACGACCGAATCCGTTGATACGACACGTTCGGAAGAATTCGCCGCGCTGTTCAACCTCGGCCGCCACCAGCAGGCCATCGACGTGATGGTCGCTAACGACATCCTGCCGGGCAACGAGGAACTGCTCGCGATGTACCAGATCGGCTATCTGTGTGACGACTCCAACCTCACAGGCCGCGCCTATTCGGTGACCGACCGGGATGCAACCGTCCGCAACCTTCGCTTTTGCGATTTCGGGAAATAGCCGTTAGCGTCGCTCAACGGGGAGTGACGCAAGATGTCTGGGACAGAGTACCGCCGCAGGGCTTCGATTTCAAAGAACAGCGAAGTCCTGTGGCGGGCCTGTTCCGACCGCCTCGAACAGATCGCGCCGGATGGCACTTTGGTGCTGACGGTGCCGTACCGGAACGTCCGCAAGGTCCGGCTGGCTTTCGCGCCGGGCCGGTTCCAGACTACGCGCTTCCTCATGGACTTGAGGGGCGAAACCTCCCGGCTGATCCTCACCAACATGCACTTTGAAGGGTTCGGCCGGTTCGAGGACCGGACCGAGACCTTCTTCCCGCTCGTCCGCGAGGTCGTCGCCGGTGTCGCGGCGGCCAATCCGGCAGCCCAGTTCTCCGCCGGCGAGGAGCCGTTGCTCTACGGGTTGATGTTAGGCCTGAATGTCGCGGCGTTCTCCATGCTGGCCCTCCTGATCCTCTACCTGCCCATCGTGCCCGGCAACGTTTCGCTGTCGGCGATGGTCAAGTTGGGAATCGTGATCTTCACCCTTCCGTTGCTCCTGTCCTGGGCCGTGAACGCCCGTCCCCGGCGGTTCGATCCGGTCCGGGATATCGACAAGGTGCTGGATGCCCGCAGCCGCTGAGGACCAAACTGCTGCATTTTGCGGCGGGGCCACTTCAAACTGCGCGGCAGACATGGTTTGTGGGGTCAATCAAAAACCGGAGGAAATGGCTTATGCCTGAAGGCGCGATCCCGAACTGGCCTGTCATGTCGATTGCGGAGGCGAACGCCGCGCTGGCGGCGCCCGGGTCGCCGGTCGCCATCGAGGACGCCGTCATTCGCGGCGTACCGATGAAAGTCTACACCAATGCGCCGCCGACCGTGCCGGCGATTCTGGACAACGCTGCGGCGCAGTTCGGCGCTCGGACCTATCTCGTGTACGAGAATGAACGTGTCACCTTCAGCGCCCTGCAACTGGCCGCGCGCACGCTCGCCCACAGCCTGAAAGCCGACTACGGCATCGGGAAGGGCGACCGTGTGGCGATTGTCATGCGCAACTATCCGCAATGGCCGCTCGGTTTCTACGCGGCGCTCAGCCTCGGCGCGATTGCGACGCCGATGAATTCCTGGTGGACCGCCGAGGAACTCGAATACGGCCTGTCCTTCGCAGGCGTGAAGGCCGCGATCATCGACGCGCAGATCTACGAGCGGATCCGCGAGCATCTGGACCGCCTGCCGGACCTGAAACACATCCTGATTGCCCGGGACACGGTGGAGGAGATCGCCGATCCGCGCGTCTCGTCGCTCGATGCCATCGTCGGCCATCCCAACGACTGGGGCACCTTGCCGGATCCCGGCCCGGTCGCGGTTGATCTCGACCCTGAAGATGATGCGACCATCATGTACACCTCGGGCACCACGGGAAAACCCAAGGGCGCTTTGGCCACGCACCGCGCGATTGTCTCGAACATGTTCAACTCGATGACCTGCCAGGCACGCATGTATCTGCGCAAGGGTGAGCCCGTTCCGGCGCCGGATCCGGACGCCATGCGGGCCACGCTTGTGTCGATCCCGTTCTTCCACGCTACGGGCGCGTTCGCCGTTCTGGTCCCGTCTGCGCTGCGCGGTGACAAGGTCGTCTCGATGTTTAAATGGGATGCGGGCGTTGCGCTGCCGATCATTGAAGCCGAACGGATCACGTCTATCGGCGGCGTTCCCGCTATCGCCTGGCAGCTGCTCGAACACCCCGACCGGGACAAGTATGACCTGTCATCCATCCAGGTGATTTCCTATGGCGGCGCCCCGTCGGCGCCGGAACTGGTATCGTCGATCAAGAAACGCTTCCCGGATGCCGCCCCCGGCAATGGCTGGGGCATGACCGAGACCTGCGCCACTGCGACACTCAATATCGGCGAAGACTATGTGAACCGGCCGTCCAGCGCGGGCGCCCCTCCCAGCGCGGTTGAACTCAAGATCTGCGATCCGGACGGCAACCCGGTGCCCGCAGGCGAGGTCGGGGAACTCTGGTGCAAGGGCCCGATGAACTGCCGCCTTTACTGGAACCGCCCCGATGCAACGGCCGAAACCTTCCGCAATGGCTGGGTCGTCACCGGCGACCTGGCGCGCATCGACGAAGAAGGATTCCTGTTCCTCGTTGACCGTGCCAAGGACATGCTGATCCGCGGCGGCGAAAACATCTACTGTATCGAAGTCGAAAGCGCGTTGTACGAACACCCGGCGGTCATGGACGCGGCAGTCGTCGGCATCCCGCACAAGGTACTGGGCGAGGAAGTCGGTGCAGTGGTACAGCTGAAGCCGGGCAAAACCGCCACGGAGGCTGAGCTGCGGGCTCACGTTGCCGCCACGCTTGCGGCGTTCAAGGTGCCGGTCGAAATCCAGTTCCAGTCTGATCCGCTGCCGCGCAACGCAAACGGCAAGATCCTGAAAGCCGAACTCCGCCAACGTTTCACCGCGAGAGCCTGAACGCATGACAACAAGAACGCGCCGCATCGGCGACCGGGATGTGCATCCGGTCGGCCTTGGCTGCATGAACATCACGCACGCCTACGGTCCTCCGATTGATGAAACGGACGCCCGGGCCCTGCTGTTGCAGGCGCTCGATCTCGGCTGCGATTTCCTCGACACGGCCACGATCTACGGCCTCGGCCGCAGCGAGGAGCTGATCGGCGAAACCCTTGGCCATCGCCGGAAGGAGTATTTCCTCGCCAGCAAGTGTGTGCTCGGCGTTCGTGACGGTTCGCGCTATCTCGACGCCCGGCCGGAATCCATCAAGTCGGCCTGCGAGGCGAGCCTGAAACGTCTGCGTACGGACGTGATTGACCTGTATTATCTTCACCGGCCCGATCCGAAAGTTCCGATCGAAGATTCCGCGGGGGCGCTTGCTGATCTCGTGGCCGAGGGAAAGATCCGTTTCATCGGTCTGTCGGAGATGGGGGCTGACCAACTGCGCCGTGCGCACGCCGTCCACCCCGTGGCGGCCATGCAGTCGGAATATTCGCTCTGGGTGCGCAATCCAGAAATCGCCGTGTTGGACGTCTGCGCCGAACTGGGCACGGCGTTCGTGGCCTTCTCGCCGGTCGGCCGGGGCTTCCTGGCCGATCCGCCCGCCGATCCGGCCAAGTTCCACGAGACCGACATGCGGCGAACCCTGTTTCCGCGCTTCAGTCCTGATTTCTACCCTCAGAACCTCGCCTTGCTGGACGAGGCCCGCACCGCCGCGTCAGAAGCTGGCTGCACTGTCGCCCAGCTCGCGATTGCCTGGACGCTCGCCAAGGGCGACCATGTCATTCCGATCCCCGGAACCACGAAGTCCGCACATCTGGCCGAGAACCACAACGCGGCAGAGGTGACCCTTACTGCGGCGATGGTGGCGCGGCTCGACCGGCACTTCGCACCGGAACGGGCGGCCGGGCCGCGCTACAACCCGATGGGGCAGGCGAGCGTCACCACCGAAATGTTCGATTTCGAGAAGGGCGCCTGAACGCTCGTCGTCAGGCCTTGGGAGTCCAGTCGGCTGTGTCATGGTCCGGATGCTGATTGTTGCTAGCGCGGATACGGGGCGCTGCTTCAGGCATCGTCTGCTCGGTCGTTCCGTAATGTTTCAGCCCGGGCAACTGGTCGATCTGCGGCAAGCGGCCCTCCATACCCAACTGGAAATCCAGCGGAATCGACGCCGGCTCGTCAAATGCGCCGATGCTCATCGAAACATGATGGTTGTCGTCGTGCCGGAAGAAGAGAGATGTACCGCAGTCCCGGCAGAAGCCGCGCTGCACCTTGGCAGAGCTCCGGAACACGGCAGGTGTGCCGCGTGTCCAGACAAAGTCCGTGAGCGGAACGCCCACAAGGGCTGCAAAGAAGTTGCCGGTCGCCTTCTGACACATCCGGCAGTGGCACACATGCGAGTTGTCACGCAGGCTGGCCGCCCGGAACCGGATCCGGCCACACTGACATCCGCCTGTCCGAACCTGTGTCATCGCCTCAGCCCTGACCTCCGCCGAACCGCTCGGTCCATTCGGCGACCTGCGTGTCCTCGATCTTCTGGAACAACACATCGGGCGGCGTGATCGGTGCGCCGCGCGGAATGGCGTCCAGCAGCGCCGTGTCGTCCCATGCCGGCCAGCGGCGGTTGCCTGCCGGGATGCCCAGCGCGTCGAGCACCTTCGCGGCGGCGTCCGGAATGATCGGCTGGGCAATGATGGCGAAGATGGCGGCGAGGTTGATGCCGGCGCGCACGCCAACGGCGGCGCCGTTCACATCCGACTTGTACTTCACCCAGGGCTCCGCCTTGGTGAGATACTCGTTGCCGGCGGCCCAGATCGCGCGCGTCTCGGCGGCGGCCTTGCGGAATTCCATCGCTTCATAGTGCTCGTCCAGCGCCTTCAGGCGGACGGCGAGTTCATTGGCCATCCAGGCCTCGGCCTCGCCGGGCTCGCCCGTTTCCGGCACCTTGCCGTCGAATTTGGACGCGCAATACTTTGTGATCCGGTTGACGAAATTGCCGAGCACGTTGGCCAGGTCCGAGTTCACGGCGCTCTGGAAGCCTTCCCATGTAAAGGCCGCGTCCGAGCCTTCCGGCGCGTTGGCGATCAGGTACCAGCGCCAATAGTCCGCAGGCAGAAGACCCAGCGCCTGGTCCATGAACACGCCGCGCTTGTTTGAGGTCGAGAACTTGCCGCCATACCAGGTAACCCAGTTGAAGGCCTTCAGCTTGTCGACGGTTTTCCAGGGCTCTGCCGAGCCGAGCAGGGTGACCGGGAAGCTGACTGTATGGAACGCGACATTGTCCTTGCCCATGAACTGGACGTATTCGGTCTGGTCGGCGCCCTTGTCACGCTTCCAGAGTTTCTCCCAGTCATTGCCGGTGGCCTCGGCCCATTCCTGCGTGGCGGAGATGTAGCCAATGGGCGCATCGAACCAAACATAGAACACCTTGTTCTCATAGCCCGGCCGAGGCGATCCGTCGGCGGACGTTACCTTCACGCCCCAGCTCAGGTCGCGTGTGATCGAACGGGCGATCAGGCCTTCATCGAGCCATTTGTTGGCAATCGACACGGCCAGCGAGGGCCAGGCCTTTCCCTTTTCGTTGACCCAGGCGCGGATCGTGTCCTGCATGCCGGTCTGCTGCAGGTAGAGGTGCTCAGTATCGCGCACTTCAATATTCCGGCTTCCGGAGACGGCCGAGTACGGATTGATCAGATCGACCGGATCGAGAAGCGTGCCGCAATTGTCGCACTGGTCGCCGCGCGCTTTCTCGAACCCGCAATGCGGGCAGGTGCCTTCAACATACCGGTCCGGCAGGAAGCGGCCATCATCGACGGCGTAGACCTGTTTCGAGGTCTGCGCCTTGATCAGCCCGGCCTTCTCAAGCGCCTGGGCAAAATGCTGGGTCAGCTTGTGGTTGGCCGGTCGGGAGGTGCGTCCGAACCAGTCATAGGACAGCCGGAAGCCTTCTCCGGCGGCGCGCTGGATGTCGTACTGCTCGTCGCAATAGGCCTGCACGCTCATGCCAGCGGCCTGCGCGGCCAGTTCCGCCGGCGTGCCGTGTTCGTCGGTGGCGCAGATATACGTCACCTCGTGGCCCTTCAGCCGCATCACGCGGGCATACACATCGGCCGGCAGCATCGAGCCGGCCAGGTTGCCGAGATGCTTGACGCCGTTGATGTAGGGCAGGGCCGATGTGATGAGGATACGCCGGGGCTGGGTCATGGGGACGCTTCAAAGCCTTCTGGGTCAGGGAATTGCGCCTTTTAACGCCCTGAGCGCCAAAGGAAAGCGTCCGGCGCGGCGGCCGGGCTTCCTGCAGGCGGCCAGCTTGCGCGGGCAGGGGGATTCCGGTAACGCCAAAACCGTGCCGGCATAGCTCAGCTGGTAGAGCACCTGATTTGTAATCAGGGGGTCACGGGTTCGAGTCCTGTTGCCGGCACCACTCCCATTCAGGATGATCGCGTCGGGTCGATCGTGGTGTCGACCGGCAGGCCGGGGCGGATCGTCAGGTTGTTGGCCTGCCGCTCCAGGTAGCGATGCACGTCCGGCGGCCACGCGCCTTTGTGCAAGGCCTTGATGGCGGCCAGGCTGTCGTCATCGGCGTGGGTCCGGCGTTCGTTGTGGCGCACATAATCGGCCCAGCGCGCGAACCGGTATTGCTCGACCCAGAGCTCTGCGTCCGCGAGGTCCCGCGACAGGACCCAGTCCTTGGCGCCGTCCCGCTGCCGGATCCGCCGGCGCTCGCTCATCGCGGAAATGAACGCGGGAATATCGGCTTCGGAAATCCGGTATTGGAGGGTCAGACGGATCGGCCCGCTCCGGGGCTCGATATCGACCTTGGTGAACGGCGTCTGCCAGCGGCCGACCGGGTCCAGATTGAGGTGGTCAACTTCAGGCAGCTGGAAGAACAGGCCCGCGACCAGGCTCACCGCGAGGACCCCGGACATGATCAGCAATGCGGGCCCGGCGCCGTAGTGCTCGGAGAGTAGCCCGCTCGTCCAGCTACTGCCCGCCATCGCGCCAAAGGTCGCCATCTGGTAGAGGGAAAGGGCTCGGCCGACAACCCAGCGCGGGGCCGACATTTGCACGGCCACGTTCATCGTGGCGACCGTGATCAGCCAGCCCCATCCCCCGAGAAGCAGGCCGAACATCGTCAGCCAGAGCGACGGGCTCAGCGCGGCAATGACGACGCCGGCGATCAGCAGGCTCACGGACAGGCGGACCGCCACTTCGTTCGAAACCCGGCGCCGCAGGCGGCTATTGGAGACCGCCCCCACCACCGCGCCGACCCCGAACGCGCCGAGCAACAGGCCGAACGTCACCGCGCCGCCGTGAACGAGATCTCTGGCCACGAGCGGCATCAGGGAGGTGACCGAGCCGGCGCCGATACCGAACAGGGCGCCCCGGAACATCGTGCGCCGGATCGGCGGAGACAGCGCCACATATTGCAGCCCGGCCACCATGGCACTGCCGAGGCTTTCGCGCAGGATGGGCTTGTCGGGCTCGGGCGGCCGCCACCTGATCAACACGGCAATCAGCCCGATATAGCTGACGGCATTGAGCGTGAAGGCTGCGGCGGCGCCGAATGCGGCCACGACCGCGCCGCCGAAAGCCGGGCCCGCCGAGCGTGCGATGTTGAAACCCATGCTGTTCATCGCGACCGCGCTGGCAATCGTGCCGCGCGGAACGATATCTCCGACCGTGGCCTGCCAGGACGGCGCATTCATCGCCATGCCGCATCCGATGAGAAAGGTGAACGCCAGCAACAGCCACGGCGTCAGTGCGCCGGTCCAGGCAAGAATGCAGAGGACGACCGACAGGGTAAACATGTAGACCTGCGCCGACAGCATCACCGTCCGGCGCGGGAAATTGTCGGCGATCGCGCCCGCCAGCAGCGCCACGAACAGGATCGGCAACGTGACCGACGCCGCGACAAGCGCAATCTGCGTCTGGCTGCCGCCCAGCTGCACCATCAGCCAGGCGGCCCCGACGCTCTGGATCTGCCCGCCGAACTGGGACGAGACGTTCGCGGTCCAGATTCGCCGGAACAGCGGAATGGAGAAGGGCGCGGGGGCGTCTGCGTCGGGCATCGGTTTCCAACTGTTGGCTCGAACCTTGGTGAAGACGATTGCCGCTTTGATCAAGGCCGCAGGGCCACTGTGTACCGGTGTCCTGTGGAGACGGCTTTGCGACACAAAACTGTGACCTCTTCGACACTGAACCGTTTCAGAACGCTCCTAAAGATGGATCGCAAACGCGGGGCAGCCTCCATGAGTGATCCAAAACTCGTCTATTCGCTTGAGATCCGGTTGCTGGATCTTGAGAAGAAGGTGAGCGACCTCGAGAAACAGATCGACGGGCTGACGGCGGGCCGCAAGGCGTCCGGAAGCCCCGGCTATGCCCCGCTGCCAGCCATGCTGCTGAAGCGGATGGGAGACGGCGAAAACCCGGTTCGCGCCATCCGCCAGTTCCGCCTGATGACCCAGCGCGAGCTCGGAGACCGCAGCGGTATCCGCCCGAACCACATATCCGCCATCGAGCGCGGCATGTCATACGGCCTGAAGACCGCCAAGCGGCTGGCAGAAGCACTCGAAGTGCAGGTTGACCTTCTGCTGAAGTAGCCGCCGGTCGTCTCCATTCCTGACGTCAGGGCTTGCAAGGGGCGCCCAGACCCGGAATGTTGCCCGCAAAATATCAGGAAACGCTTACGATGCAGCAGGCAGAGGATTTCCGGCAGGAGACGCGCGCGCTCAGCGGACTCGTCGCGACGCTCCACCACAGCCAGTACTATTTGCCGACCCAGTTCAGGGACTGGACCGTCATGGACGTGCTCCGCCACCTGCATTTCTGGAACGGGATGGCGCATTTCCAGATCAGCGATCCGGACACACTCGCGGCCCATCTGAAGGCCATCCAGGCCAGCGGCGCTGGCATGCGCGCCTATGAAGCCAAGCAGCTGGGTCATCTCGGCGAACGGGCCCTGCTGGAAGAGTGGAGCGATTTCGCGGAAGAGGCTGCGGACATCTTCGCCGAAGCCGACCCGAAGGCCCGGCTCAAATGGGCAGGGCCGGACATGAGTGCGCGCTCGTCTATCACCGCCCGGCAGATGGAAACCTGGGCCCATGGCCAGGAGATTTTCGACTTCGCTAGCGTGGAACGGCGCAACGAAGACCGGATCAGCAACATCGTCACGCTGGGCGTCAACACGTTTGGCTGGACCTATGCCACACGGCGCCAGACACCGCCGGGTCCGATGCCGCACCTGGCGCTGACAGCGCCGTCCGGCGCCAGCTGGACCTATGGCGAAGCCAGTCAGGCGGAGCGGATCGAAGGCCGGGCTGAAGAGTTCTGCCAGGTCGTCACCCAGACCCGCAACATTGCCGACACGGCGCTCAAGGTTACCGGACCCGTAGCGGCCGACTGGATGAGCAAGGCACAGTGCTTTGCAGGTGCGCCGGCCGAGCCGCCTGCGCCGGGGACCAGGCATGTGCTCAGGCGCGCTATTTCCTGAGGCCGCTGGACAAGTCCGCCATCGGCGCTACCAGACATAACACCCTACACATTTTCGGAGACCAGCCATGTCGATCCTTCTGCTCGAGAAACGCGGCCCCATAGCCATCCTGACGCTGAACCGGCCCGAGATGATGAACGCGCTCGGACAGGAAGGGGATGGCCCGGCCGTGACGGCTGTGTGTGCTGAAGTCATGGCAGATCCAACCATCCGCTGCGCCGTCCTGACAGGCGCCGGACGGGCCTTCTCGGCCGGCGGTGATGTCAAGGCCATGAAGGAGCGAATTGGCGCTTTCGGCGGCAGCCCGGCTGACATCCGCGAAGGATACCGCCGCAACATCCACATGATCGTCCGCGCGCTGTATAATCTCGAAGTTCCGCTGATCTCCGCGATCAATGGACCGGCGATCGGTCTTGGCTGCGACGTGGCCTGCATGGCGGATATCCGCATCGCGGCCGACACGGCCAAGATGGGCGTGACTTTCCTGAAGCTGGGCCTCATTCCCGGTGACGGCGGTGCCTGGCTCCTGCCGCGCCTGATCGGGTCGTCGCGCGCGGCCGAACTGCTCTTCACCGGCGACGTGATTGACGCGGCGACGGCCTGCGAGTGGGGCCTCGTGAGCAAGGTTGTTCCGGCGGCGGAGCTGATGGACGCGGCGCTTGCGCTCGCCGGCAAGATTGCCCAGCAGCCGCCTCAGGCCCTGCGACTGGCGAAGACCCTGATGCGGCATGGAACGACCGCGTCCTACGATACGATCATGGAACTTTCGGCATCTGCGCAAGCGCTGATGCACGAGACGGAAGACCATGTGGAAGGCGTCAATGCCATCCTCGAGAAGCGCGCGCCGGTGTTCAAGGGCAAGTAAGCCTGCACCTGAAGCCGGACAGGGCGGACCCTTCCGGTTTTTCAGCCTTTTGGTCCTGCGGATTGGCTTCGGGCCCACGGGCGGAGGACTTTGGAATATACAGGAAGGGTACTCTACGATGCCCCCGTGCACAGGGACCCGACCCATCCGCTTCTGAGGAGCAGGACGCCGTGCGGGCGCACCTGCCGGACCGGCCCGGATACTGGGATCACCTCCTTCGGACCCGGGCTTCAGCGCGGAGTATAACCCCGCTGTGAACCCGGCAGAGTTCGCGGGCGCGCATCTGCGGCCGCCACAGGCTGAACCCGTTGCGCAAGGCGCCTCTTACGCACGCAATGACAGTGTCAGGCGACAATCCCGGCGTCGAACAGCGCCTTGATTTCGTCCGCGCTCCGGCCGAGCGAAGCGAGCACTTCCGCCGTATGCTGCCCGACCGAGGGCGAGGGGCCCTTTGGTCCGTCGTCAGCGCCCGGAAAGCGCACCGGCGAGGCGGGGGAGGCGTAGGTCGAGCCGTCCCCCTTGGCGCTCGGCGTCTCGACAATCGCGCCGGAGGCCAGCGCCTGAGGATCGACAGACACTTCGGCAAGGGTCTGGACCGGGGCCCAGGCAATCGACTCGGCATCGAGGCGGCCGGCCAGCTCCGCCATCGGAAAGAAAGCAAACCCGGCATCGAGAATGGAAACCACATCGGCATTGTTCGCGCGCCGGCCCTTGGCGTTGTTGAAGCGCGGGTCAGCCGCCAGCTCCGGCCGGTTGATGACGCGGCAGAGCGGCGCCCAATCGGTTTCACCCTGCCGGGCGACGATGCAGAACCACTTGTCATCCTTCGACTGGAAGAAGTTGGAGATCGGCACGTTCTGTTCGCCGCGCCCCTTTGTCGATGCAACGCGCCCGAAGAACAGCTGGATCGCAAGATCGGACCCCATGGCGTACAGGCCGGTGCGGAATAGCGACGCTTCGACAAGGCGTCCCTTGCCGGTGCGCTGGGCTTCGACCAGCGCGGCACAAATGCCAGCGGCAGCTGCGATGGAGGTCGTGTGATCTCCGAAGGCTGTGCGGAGTGGGAAGGGCTCGTTACCCTTGGGAATGGTCAGGTTTGCGACGCCGGTGCGGCTCCAGAAGCTCGCAATGTCAAAGCCGGGACGATCCGCATCCGGACCTTCGAGGCCGTATCCCGTCAGCGAGCAGTAGACGAGCCTGGGGTTCAGCGTGCGCAGCGACTCGTGATCGAGGCCGGAACGGGTAAGCCCGCCGGGACGCACGTTGGTGAGGAATACGTCGGCGCCGGCCACCATCTCCCGGATCAGGGCCTGGCCTTCCGGCTTGCCCGTGTCGATGACGACCGAGCGTTTGCCCCGGTTGTCAAAGTCGAAAACGGGATTGTCCTGCAAATCCGTGCCGATAGTGCGAAAGAACAGGCGGATCGGATCGCCGCCCGGCGGTTCGATCTTGGTGACGTCGGCGCCCCAGTCGCGAAGGATGCAGCCGGCGCCCGGCGCCGCCATGTAGGTCGCATACTCGACGACTTTGATGCCTTCCAGCATGACGCATTCCTCCGGCTGATTGCCCGAAGGGTGTGGCCCGGTCAGGCCGGAATTCCAAGCCTTCTCGTCAGGGCAGGGTCAGTCGGCAACCGGCCGCTGCGCCGAGGAGGGCAGCGCGGCGAGTTCCCTTGCCTGGCCAACCCAGTCATCGCGCTCGATACGACCCCGGAAGTGGCGGAGCAGGCCGTCAACGTATTCGACCTCTTTCGGGGTCCATTCCGCAATCTGCCAGAAATAGAAGACGCCCACTTCATGCAGCAGGTCTGTCAGCATCGGCCCCACGCCGACGATTTCCTCGAGCGGATCGCTGGCGCCGAAGGCCGGGTGGGTGAGCAGATTCGCCTCATCGTCCGGCTTGCGGGCAGTGGTGATCGGATCCAGCCGCCGGGCAGGACGGGGGACCGGTTCCGCCAGAGGCGGCGCCGGAACGATCCGCGCAGGGCGGGGCGAAGGACGCGGTTCAAATACCGGGACAGGCTCTGGGCGCGCGCGCACTTCCGGCTCAGGCCGAGGAGCTTCGGCCCGGTTGCGCAGCATGTGATGAACGGCCGACAGACCATACTCGATGGCGGTGAGGCGATCTTCCAGCGCTCCCAGATCGAAGGTTGATTCAATCGACCGCAAGGCGAGATCAATGCGCGTATAGTCCGGCTGCGGAAGATTCAACACGGCGTCCTGCAGCGCGGCCAGGCGGCGGTCGAGCGCTTCGTTGCGGCTCTGGCCGCGCAGATCGGTCCGGATCGACGCCAGTGAGGCATCAAGCGAGGCGAACTGGCTGTAGACCGGTTCGAAATCGTTCGACTTGCGCGACAGGAAGTTCAGATCGCTTTCGATACCCGCCAGTGTTCCGATGAGCGCTTCGGACGACATTCCCGCCGCGATACGCGTTTCCAGGCCCGCGAGCCGTTCGACGATCGGCTGCAGGTCCGGCTCCGGTATCTGCACGTCGCGCACCGCCATTTCCAGCGCGCTCACGCGCTCCAGCACGACTTCGAGATCCGGGCGGGCGATGAAAGCGTCGATGCGCTGCTGGACCTCGTTGAGCTGGCTTTGCAGCGGCGTGAGATCAAGCTCCGGCAGCTCGAGATTTTCGACGGCCACCTGCAGCGCCGCAAGGCCGCTGTGCACGGGGCCGAGGTCCGTCTCCGGCAGCTGTATGCTGGCGACGAGGTCTTCGAGCAGGGCAAGCCGGGGCTCGAGGGCCGGCATCAGGTCCGGCGTCCGGCTTTCGGTGACGTGTGATGCCAAGGCAGCGATGCGTGTGTTGACGCTTTCCATGTCCGGCATGCGCAGGTTGTCGATCCGGGCGGAGACGCCGCGCAGGTGCTGGTCAATGGCCTCGAGGTGCACGGTCCGCATGGATGCAATCGCCGCAGAAATGGCGGACACGGATTGTTCGAGGCCGTTCAACCGGTTGCTGACCCCTTCGTTGAGCGATCGGACATCTTCATCCGGCGCGGCAATCGTGCGTTCCAGTTCGACGAGTTTCTGCTGAAGCGGCATGAAGTCCGGCTGCGGCGGACGATAGCTGTCGAGCGCCATTTTCAGCGCATATTCGACATCTTCGCGCGTCAGGGCTTTGCCTTGCGCGAGGAAGGCGTCGACCTGTCGCGTGAGTTCGGCATGCGACTCGGTGACGTCAACAAACCGCCGCCGCATCCACCACCAGGCGACGGCCGCGCCGAATAGCGCCGCGAGGCAAAGCAGGAAGAAGATTTTGACGAGGAGAAACCACATGGTCAGGCTCCGGCTGAATGGAATGAGGGGGCGGCACAGGCGAAGCGGTTCATTCGTCCGCCCTCACGATGCGAATTTCGATCCGGCGATTGAGGGCGCGCCCTTCTTCGGTGGCATTGTCGCCGACCGGCTGGCCCGGCCCGAACCCGGTGGCAATGACGCGTGACGGCGCCACACCGCGCTGGATCAACGCCGCCCGAACCGCCTCGGCTCGGCGCCGGCTGAGATCTTCGTTCAGTGCAATGCTGCCTGTATTGTCGGTGTGGCCTTCGACCCGAAAGCGGCCGGGGCAATCCGTGGCCGCGCGGGCCAGCAGATCGAGCAGCGCCGCCTTGGAGCTGGTGATCCGGTCACTGCCGGGATCGAATTCGATATGGGAGGCTTCGAGAAGGTGGGCAAGCTCCTGCTCACAGGATTCCACGACTTCCTGCGCCAGAATTTCGATGTCGCCGACGCTGCCATAGGGGAGCGATGAGGTTGCCAGGGTACGAACCCGCTCGGCGTCGCTCTCCGGAAGCGCGCAGCGCAGGTTGAAGCGCATCGCCGTGAAGCTGGCCGTGCCGCTGTCGCACTGTTTCAGAACCGTGATGCCCCGCAAGGCGGTCTCGAGAAACCCTTTCGGCGTACCCGTGCCGATGGTTTCCAGCTGGCTTTCAACTTCGTCGATATGCGCCGGCCGGTCCGTGTTCGCAGCATTGAGGAGGGCGTCGCGTGTCGCAATGTCGGGAACCCGTCCGTCGAGGGTGAGTTTCGAGCCCGACAGGCGAAACAGGAATTCCGGTATCTTTTCGGCTGCGGACAGGCCATCGGCCACGTTGGCTTGCCCGGCAGTCGCTGAAGCACCGCCGAATTTTCCGGTCACATGGGTCACCGCACGCGCCTGGCCAAGCCAGGTTGGCGCGCGGGCGTTGCGGATATCGTTGAGCAGGCGCTGACCCGCTTCGGGCGTTGCGGGCGTGCCGGTGACGGTCACCCATTGGCCGGAAACCTGGACGGCTGCCCAGTCGGCGCCGGCGTCCGCCACTGTCGCTTCGGCCGCCGAGCGGGCAACCGCTTCCACGCTGTGAGGCGCAAAACTTGTCCAGGCGATCAGGGTGAGGAGACCGAGCCCGAGCAGGGGCAGCAGCCCAAAGGGAACGAAGGACAGGCCGTCGCCCGACGCGCGGCGGAACCGGCGCACGGTGCGCCAGGTGGTCCGTTGCGCCGGTTCAGAGCTCAAGCCCATTCGTATTCCCCTTCGAGGACACATCGCCTGTGTGAGCGGCGCTGCGATCCCTGCGTTAAGTAAAGCCATAATAGAACACCAGCGGCAATACTTTGCGCCAACCGGTTGTGGCGCCTGTACAAATTGTCCCTGAAGTATGCCGGGGACGCCTCGGTTTGCCTCAGGCGGCCGAGCATTCCCGCACTTTTGCACCGGTCATCGGGCCTCAGCTCGGCGCATACATCGGCAAAGCCCCGCAAGAAATGTGCAGTGTAATTGCTGCTATACTCGCCAGTTGCGCGAGTTTTTGCTTCGACCTGTGTTCTGCGACCCAATTTATGAACCCGGCCCTTGCCGATGAAGGGTGCACCAGCCCAGAAGGAAGAGGATGACGCAGCCCGACGCTTCCGCCCGATGCAAGTGGCCCATGGCCTCCGTGGACCCGTTCGCTGCAGCAGGCTTCACGGGGCATCCCCCGTCCCTGATCGCAGCCTGGAACGAGACGGACCTGGCGGTCGGTATGGCCTCGCTGAGTGATGCAGAAATCGAGCGCCTCGGAAGAATGCAGTCCGAACGCCGGCGAGCTGATATGGCGGGCTCGTTTGTGGTGCGCCGGAGGCTGATCGCCGATCTGACAGCGACCCGGCCAGGCGAAGTGTCGATCACGGCGTTGAGCGAAGGCGCGCCGGTTCTGGCAAGGCCGCCAGGCTGGTCCGTCACCATCGCCAACAAGGACGCGCTCACCTTGGTTGCGCTGGACCGAGCACCTGCGGAGATCGGCGCGGATGTCGAGGTGATGCGGCGTGTGAACTGGAAGCCGATGCTCGCCATGACCTGTTCGGACAGGGAGCATGCGGCCTTCATTGAAGCCTTTGAGGGCCAGCCCGATGCTGGAGAAGCCTTCTTCCGCATGTGGACGCTCAAGGAAGCGGCGCTGAAATCCACGCAGCGCGGGTTTCGCGCCGGGCCGAAGGCGGTTGAGACGAACGTGGATATCCTCGCGGCCCCGGGAGAGGGGCGCCTCTTCGCCTTCGGAGCGCGCTTCCAGTTCTGGACGGCGCTGGTGGGCGAGGCGGTCGTCAGCCTGGTCCGGAAGCAGCCCTAGCCCGGCTTTCGAAACGCGAGCGAAATCGGATTGGCTTCATAGATCCGCAAGCCGTCGCACCAGAGTGAGCCGCGCGCCACCGCCACGAGACGTGCTGTGTCCCGCTGAAGGCTCAGGAGCTCGATCACGGTTGTGACCTCGCGCTTTTCCGGTGTCACCTGACCGCGATAGGACCACTTCACGCGCTCGCCCACGGCAGGAGTTTCTGCCGCGAAGCCAGCGAGGTCTCCGGCGCCCACCTTCAGCAGAACCGCCCGCATCAGCAACTGTTCCAGTGCATCGAGGCCAAGCGAGCCGGGCTGAACCGGATCGTTGAAGAAGTGGGCCTTGAAATACCACGCATACGGATCGACGAGCTGCCGGCCGCGAATGAGACCGAGCCCGGCAGAACCTCCGGCGGCGTCAAAGTAATCGACGCCGTCAAGCATGGCGAGTTGACCGGATGCGAGACGTGGATCGCGCGGCGACAGGTCGTGCGCCGATCCCGGAAGATCGAGATAGCCGCGATCCAGCGCGGTGATCGGAAGGCCGGCCTGACGCACGAGAGCGGCAGCCGGGAAGAATCCGAACCGCGTCGTAAGCTCCATCACCGGTTCACCGTTTTTCAGGCGCGCCGATACATCGAAGGCCACAATTGTCATCGGGCCGACCTTGGAGAAACTCGACAATGTCGTCTCGACACAGATCGTGCCGTCGTGCGGGCCGATCATGTGTTGAACCTTGCCGTCGCCCTCCAAGTTGCGGAAGCGCTCGCCACCTTCGAGGGCGAAGCCGCAGTGACTGGCGAGCCAGCCGCAGGGCTGGAGCACGATTTCGTTGAGCACGGCAAATGGCATGCTGCCCGAGCGATTGTCGGCAAAGTACCAGGCGTCCGGCGGAATGTCGTACTCGGCCTTGATCCGGGCGCCGACCTGCTGGACGCCGGGGCGGGTCGAAACCTCGGTCACGCGCGTCATCACATGGTAGGGCGGCTGCGGCAGGCGGGGGACCCGGCCTTCGCGGTCGAAGCGCTCATACATCGCACCGAATGCAGCCGAGGGCGGCCCACTGGCACAATCGAGCAGGGCGGCCTCGTCGCCGCGACTTTCCTTCTGAGGGCCAACGCGAAGGGGCTGATCCGAGATGCGCGGCGCGGCCCAGTTACGGCGCAACTGGACGCCGAAGCGGGGACAGTAGAACACCTTGCGGCCATCGGAGCGGGCGAGCAGCGAGGCGAAGATGCGCGGCGTCTCGCCGGGGATCACCTCGTCGATGAACACTTCGTAGGTGATGTCGTGGTCGGCGTCGGGCACAACCTGGCCGCGGCACACGAACTTTGCGGTTTCACCGGGTACCGGCTCGAACACATAGCCGTCGCGCTCCTGCGTCAGCCCGAGGGCGGCGGCGTAAAATTCCAGCGCCTGTACCGCCGCTTCCGCCATCAGGGTACCGGGCATGCACGGATCGTTGTGGAAGTGGCCCTGATAGAACCAGGCATCGGCTGGTACCCGGGCATTGGCGCAGAGATAGCCGCGCTTCCACGGACCGCCTGACGGATCAAAGGCCGAGACGGAGTCGAAAAAGGCCAGTTTTCCGCCTGGCAGATGCGGCGGAAACGAATGTGCCGCGCACAGTTCGAAGCCGGGGCCGAAGCAGCCGAAGGCATCGCCGTTGCGGAATGCGGTCACTTCGGTTTCCGTGAACGCGCGCCGGGCGCTCGCACGGGAGAGGTCGATTCCGGCGACGGACGCGGTCGGCGGCGGCGATGTGGCGGCGTCCCAGACGACGCCCTTGCCGGAAGCGAGTTCGGCGTCGGTGAAGAACCCCGCCTGACCCTGGCGCACCGAGAAGGCCGGGCGCTGATGGGTTGTGCAGTCATACTGGAAGAAGAACATCCGTGTGCCGGCAAAGGTCGCGTGCTGCGTGATCTCGATCTGGAAACGCAGCGTGTCTCCCGCGAGCGGCAGGCCGCCTTCGTGGAAGGTGATCTCGCACCCGAGCAGGCGGTAGACACGCTCGCTCTGATTCTTGAGGTCGGCGCCCATCCAACCGATGAGGGTGAGATCGGCCTGACCGCATTCGATCAATGGCCCGGGCCGCACGCGGTCGCCGTGCGTGTACCATTCGTCAGTGGACAGATCGGTCTCCGTCCAGATGACGCCGGCGCCTTCGACACCTGCTTCCGCGTCGATGCCGGTGATCCGGTCAACCAGCAGAAGAGGCGGGGCAGGGAGGCGAACCTGACGCTCGTAGACATCCTGGTCCCGGAAACGTTCGCCGAAGAAGGCGCTCATCTGTCCGCGTGCCGAGGCTTCGACCTCGGGCCGCGTCCAGGCCTTTCCGGCAGGCCGCCTTGGCACCAGCGGCGTGCGCCCTGACAGGACACCGGTTGGCGGCGGAAGGATGCTGACCGGGGTTGAAAGGGAGGTTCCCGGTGCGGGCGGGAAGGGTACAGGCGCACGCGGCGGGGCGGACGGCAGTACGGGACGATATTGCGGGGGCGGCAAGGTGGGGGCGCTGGGCAGGCCTCCCTTCGCCGGCGCCCGGGCCGGGAGTCTCGGAGGATCGAGATGCGCCCGGCGCGACACCTTGTAGGGCGCCGCCAGATGCCAGGCATTGGCGCGCGCCTCATCCATTCGGGCGGCGATGCGGTCGATGCGGACCGGGTACCCGGCGGCATAGAGGATTGCGGAAAGTTCCGCGATCTGGGCGATCTCGGAATTCTCAACCCGGTCGATTGCGACCGCGAGGTGCGGTTTGTCCGCGAGGATCTGCCGGATGCTTTGCGTCAACGTATCGCGCGGGCCAAGCTCCACAAAGGTCCGTACACCATCTTCCCAGGCTTGACGGACGGTCGCGGGAAAATCGACCGTCGCGACAGCCTGCCGGGTGAGCATGTCTGCCGTGCGGGCCTTGGTGGGTACATAGGCCGCGTTGACCGCGTTGGCGTAGAGCCGGATTCCGGGGACGCGCGAGACCGGGCGCGTATGCAACTCACGCCATTTATCCTCAAACGGCTTCATCGCTTGAGCATGCACGACGAGGTGCTGACCCATCAGCGTACCGGCGCCGCGGCCGAGACGCTGACAGAGTGCGCGGCAGGCCTCTGCCGGGCCGCCGATCATGCTGTCATCATCGGTGTAGATGATGGTGATCTCGACATTGGGCGCGGATTTCAGTTCTTCGCGCAAGTGCGCGACCGGTGCCCGCACCCGCCAGTTTGTCCAGTCTGACGGCACGTTGGGACCCCAGGCCTCGCCGGCGGTCTCGAAGGCGCCGCCGAGGTGGCGCTCGTACATGGCGGCGGCTTCGATGTCGTCGAGCAGACCGCCCATGTCCTTCCAGAAGCCGAACGCAAACAGAGCGTTGCTCTCGCCGAGTGAAAGACCGAATGCTGCCTCCGGCGTCAGTTCGAGCACGTCGCGCATCAGGATCGCATGTGCCTGCGTGACCAGCGACACCGCGCAGAGCTGTTCGAATTCGGACAGCGAAGACTTCGCGAGCAGCGACGTCATTTCTTGCGCCTTCGGCAATGCCCCAAGCGTTTGCGCGACCTCCGGGAATGCCATCAGCAGGCCGCGGCCCATACGCGGGTAGGACGCCGCCGAACCGGTGAAGGCAAAGGCAAGCTCACCTTCGGGCGCGCCGTTGCCGAACCAGATATTGGCGTCAGGAGATTCTGCCTGTTCGAGCAACGCTGCGGCTGCCTGTTCGCGCTTGTCGCCCAAGGTCTCCGGATTCTTCTCCAGGATCGCGGCACGGTAGCGCCCTGATCCGCCGAGTGTGCCCTTTCTCAGCTTCGCGGCGAGCGCCTGACGCGACGCGGCTGATGCGTAATAGAGGTAAGGCACGGGCCGCAGCATATCCGGCGTCGGGGCGGGCTCTGCAGCCTGCACCGTTGCGCGAACCGACTGCGCCGTAGCTGACCCTCCGGTTCCGACCGTGATCGGGTCTTCAGGCAGTTTCAACGTGATCGCCGCGCCAGCGCCGCGCAACTCGTGTGACCGCGCCGCGAGACACAGAGACACAGCGAGATCGAACAGTCCGCTGACCGCCGGCGCGTCACCGAACGTGCTCTGGTAGTGGCTGGGAGTTTCGGGCGCCGTGCTGTTCAGCCATTCGATTGACGCCAGTGTCCCGAGCACCTTGTCGCCGTCCCGCTCTGCGTCCGAGGCGCGCTTCAGCACGAGCGCCGCCGCATGGTCTCCGGCGGCCGTATTGTCGCCGCGCGCAACGCCGCCGGCAAATTCGGCGCCGGTGACAACCGCCAGATCCAGTGTTCCCGATTTCAGCGCCGCGACAGCCACATCAAGCGCGGCAAGACCGGAACTCTCCTCGGCAGAGATGGCGAAGCCCTGACCCCGGAAATCATCGCTTGATGTGATCCGGTTGGCCGCCATGTTGGCCATGGCGCCGAGGACATCGGCGGCGACCAGCGGCGGCGCGATGGCATCGAGTTCGGCGTTCAGATCATTGCACCCCGCTGCGAGCAGCTCCGCCTTCACCCGTTCGCGAATGGGCCAGCGCGCGGAATCGTCGGCGCAGCGGACACCGGCGAAGACCCCGCAGCGCTCTGAAGGCGGACGCACGACACCCTCGAGCGCCATCTGCGACACATCGAGGATCGCGAGCTGGTGAGCCTCTGCACGCAGCAGGTCAGCTGGCGGGATCCGGGCTTTCACTGCGTCCGCGCCGACGAGGTCGGCCTGCCGTACCGGCACGATGGGCGCATTAATCAGCCGGCGGAGGACCGCGCGTTCGCCGCGATCGGGTCCGGCCAACATGCCGGCGCCCACGACGACGATCTCAACATCCGGTTCGGCGGGCTTCGGCGAATGCCCGTTTACATAACCCCGCTTCGGCTCGAACGCTTCGAGGATCAGGTGGGAGTTGTTGCCGCCGAAACCGAAATTGCTGATCGCGGCGCGCCTTGGCGACGGGGCCTGTTTGCGCCACGGCTCGGACGTCGCCAAGGGTCTGAACCCGGTTGCTTCTATTGACCCGATGAGGGCGCCGTCCATCGGTGTCGGCGGTAGAGTTTCGTGCTCGATTGCCGCTGTGAGTTTCAGCAGGCTTGCGAGGCCTGCGACGGTGATGAGGTGTCCAGTATTTGCTTTCAGTGACCCGATGGGCAGCTCGTGGTCCGCGCCGAAGATTGAAACGGCGGATTGGATTTCGACGCCATCCCCGATGGGCGTTCCGGTCGCGTGACACTCTAGAAAGCCGATGCTGTCCGGCTGGATCTGCGCCATGTCATAGGCGCGGCGCATCGCTTCGGTTTGCCCGTCGCTATCTGGCGCAAGGAAGCCCTTGCGGCGGCCGTCATTGGACAAGCCGATGCCGCGAATGACACCGCGTACGCGGTCGGCTTTGGTCACATCTGACAGCCGTTTCAGGACAACGGCCGCAGCGCCTTCGGACGGAACCAGGCCGTCCGCGCCTTGCATGAATGGCCGCGACCGGCCTGTTGGGCTCAGGGCCTTGAGGGCCTCGAAGCCAATCTGCAGGATCAGGTTGTCGGCGGCGTTGACGGCTCCCACCAACGCGATGTCGATCTGGCGTGCTGCCAGCTTGCGGCAGGCAATCTCCAAAGCGTAGAGCGATGATGCGCAGGCGGCATCGAGCGCGAGGGCAGGGCCGCCGGCGCCTATCATCCGCGCGATCATGCGAGCCGGCATGCCGGAGTTGAGGTGGTCCGTCAGCGGACGGTCTTTGCGGCCTGTCCGCCAGACCTCCTCGGCATAGTCCACCTTGGACCGGCTCGGATAGCAGAGGTTGGCCAGGAATACGCCGCGCTTTGCCGGATCGGTCTTGTGGCTGCCCTTTGCCGCTTCCCAAGCCTTCCACGCCGCTTGCAAGGGCCAGCGATGAACCGGGTCCAGACTGGCGGCACGGACACTTCCGAGACGTTCCAGCCCGGCATGGTCAAGTGGCGCCTGATCCACCCGGCCGGACACAAACCGGCTGTTGTGGGCGGGCGAACGACCCAGCCCCAGTTCAGCCGCTTCAACCCGGCGCGTGACCACCTTCTTCTGGCTGATGATGGACCAGAACTCGGCCGGAGAGGCCGCGCCGGGAAGAACGCAGGCTTCGGAGACAATGGCGACAGGCTCGAATTTGGTCATGCGACGGCCCACGCTTCGCCGACCACGAGTTCGACCTGTGAGCGGTCACCGCCCAGAAGCTCGTTCACGAAAATGCGCGCGCCTTCATCGACCGGGATCAGCGGAATGCCCTGTGCTTCGAAGTGGCTGGCCAATGCGCTGTCGACCATACCGCCCGCCCACGGTCCCCAGTGGAACACTTTCACGCGGGCGGCCGGAAGGTCTTCCGCAAGTGTTCGTCCGGCGCTCGCGAGCAGGGCGTTCGCCATGGCATAGTCAGCCTGCCCCCGATTACCGAAGAACGCCGCAGCCGAGGAGAAGAAGCCGACATGGCTGAGCTGTCCGACGTCGATCGAGTTCAGGATGTTGTTCAATCCATCTACCTTTGGTCCGAAGACGCGGCGGAGTTCTGCTTCGGTCTTGTCTGCCGCCAGCCTGTCGGCCAGCACGCCCGCGCCGTGCACGAGGCCCGTGATGGGTCCATAGGCGTGTTGGGCGGATGACAATGTCTTTGCGACCGCCGCTGCGTCACCGGCATCGAGCGGAAGGTAAACCGCGTTTGCACCGGCTGCGCGAACAGACGCGAGGGTTTCCCGGATTTCGGCGCCGGCGAGCAAGGCGCGCGCGGTGCGATCTATCTCCGCTGGTGAGACGCGGGCGCCGTTTTGCCGGCTGTGTTCGACCAACGAGCCGCGCAGGGTCTTCAGGTCGCCGGCATGCGCCAGCCCCTCAGTCCACGGCGTCTCGGCAGAGCGGCCAGCAAGCAGGATCGTTCCGCCAGCCGCCCGCGCAAGTTCGATGGCGCATGCGGCTGTGACACCGCGTGCGCCGCCCGTTACCAGCCAGACCGCAGGCTGCACAGCCTCATGGGCCGTGGGCGGTTCGAGAGGCTCGCCGGCTTCCGGCACCATCAACGCGCCTGACGTCGAAAGAATGCCGTCACCGAACCCCTGCTTCAGTGCACGCACTATCTGCGCACCCATATCAGCCTGCGTGTCGCCCTGGATCGTCCAGGCAAAGGTGTCGACGTCGGGCCACTCCTTCCGGAGTGTTCGGCTGAGACCTTCAAGGCCTGATGCTGCCCGGTTCGGCTGCAGCAGCAAGATCAGACTGCCATTGCGCCGCCCGTGCTTTGCCGCCTGAAGGACAAGCCAGTGACGCGAGGCCGCGTCCTGTGAAGTCAGTCCTTCGGTCACGATTGTGGCGTTAGAACTTCCATCCGGCTGAGACACGAGGCGCGCCCGGTAACCGGATTGGGTCAGCGCCTGAACGATGACCGCCGATGCGTCGCCGGCCTCGGTCACGTCGATTGACGCGCCGGGTGGCAGATTGAACGCGCGCGCCTCATTGCCCGTCCGCCAGACGACCGGACGCACGTCACACCGGTACGGTGCAGCGTCAGCTACGGGCAGAAGGGGACGGCGGGAGGCCCTAGGCTCCCATCCATCCCTCAGCCGAAAAAATCGGCAATCTTCCGGATCGTGCGAAGTTCGGAAAGGTGTTCCGGATCGACTTCGGGCAGAGAGGGGAACTGGTCACGCAGCGAAGACAGGATCTCGACTTGCTTGATCGAGTCCACGCCGAGCTCGCCTTCAAGGTCCATGTCATCTTCCAGCATGTCTGGCGGATAACCCGTTTTCTCGGCGATCAGGGCACGGATGACATCCGGAGAGACCTGAAGCGTCGAAACCGGCGGCGCGGAGGCTGGCAGAGGCGCAGGCTTCGGCGCGGGTGCGGCAGGCTGGGCCGGAGCGCTGGGCTGAGCAGACGGTGCGGCAGCGTCGATCATGGCGGCGATGGCCGCGATGGTGCGCAGTTCGACCAGCCGTTCGGGCTCGATCTCGGGCAGGTGGGGAAGACGGTCGCGCAGGGACGACAGGATTTCCACCTGCTTGATCGAGTCCACGCCGAGTTCGCCTTCGAGGTCCATGTCGGCATCAAGCATGTCTGGCGGGTAGCCGGTTTTCTCGGACACAATGGACCTGACGATGTCGGCCGCGTCGAGCGCCGGGGCGGCGACTGTGGCTGCCTTAGGTGCCGGCGCTTCAACGCGGACGGCCGGCGATGCAGCGGCGGAAACGGGAGCCGGTTTGGCAGGCGCGGAGGCGAACGTGTGTGCGCCGTTCGAGCCATTCGCTTTCGGCTTCGGCGCAGCTGCCGGCACCGGCGTTTGAGCCGCAGCGGCGACATGGACTTCGGGTTGGGGCGCGGCCGCGCGGGGCGCGGGCAGGCGTTGTGGCTCGGCCGGGATCGCGCCCGCCTGACCCAGCAGCACGGCGGCGGCATTGAGGTAAGCTTTGTGACTGTCCGCCATCGTGTGCAGGTAGTCCTGATGGCGCGCCGAGACTTCTTGCCAGATGCGCTCCACCGGCGAGGCGATTTCGGTGTGGCTCACGATCTGCGGAGTCGATGCGAGCACGGGTGGGGCAGGATGCCGGCCATTCTGATCGGACATGGGAGTTTCGGTCCTTTGAGGGGTCTGGAGGGGAGGAGGAGGGTTTGACGGTTCAAGGCTGCGGCCCGAAGCGTTCACAGGCGCCTTGCCTGCCGCACCCTTCTTCGGCGGGTAGGGGCGGTCATAGTTTGCACCGGTCAGGAACACGGCGTACTTCGACGGCACGGGTTTCGGCACCGGCGCCGGGGCCTCGGCATAGAGCGCGCCCAGGTCGAGCGCGTATCCGGCCACGGACAATGCACCGACGGCAGACAGGAACTGCGTGACACCGTTGGTCCGCTTGTTGTCGAGCGACAGTCCCGTGAAGGGCCGGTCACCAAGCGTATCCTTCACCAGTCCCGCCACGACATTGCCGGGACCGACTTCAATGAAAATCCGTGCACCCGCCGCATACATCGCCTCGACCTGTTCGCGGAACAGCACGGGCGACGCGATCTGCGACGAGAGCGCGCCGGGCAACTCCTTCGATGTCACCTTGTAAGGCTGCGCCGTCGCGTTGGCATAGACCGGCAGGCTCGGTCGTTTCAGCTTCAGGCCTTCAAGAGTGGCGCGGAACGGGGCAACGGCCGGCTCGACGATGGCGGAATGGAAGGCAGTCGCAACCGGCAGTTTGCGCGCCTTGATGCCTTCGGCGGCGCAACGTTGCTCCGCCTGCTGAATGACGCTGACCGGGCCGGACAGGACCACCTGGCTCGGCCCGTTGTCGTTGGCGATGACAAGGCCGTTGCCAATCTCCTGCACCAGCGGCGCAATACGGCTTGCAGGGCATTGCACCGCGAGCATGGCGCCTTCGGTCGTGTGCGCGGCGTTTGCCATCTCGCGGCCTCGCGAGGCGGCAATCGTCAGCGCGGCGTCCTGATCGAACGCCCCTGCATAGTGAAGCGCCATGATCTCGCCGAAGCTGTGACCGCCGGCCATGTCTGCTTCAAGACCGAGCGCTTCGAGCAGTGCCAGATGCGCCAGCGACACGGCCGCTATCGACGGCTGGGCATGCTGCATCAAGGTCAGGCGCTGCTGCTGGTTGCCAAACTCGACCTGATCGAAAGCCGCAGGCGGAAAGGCGAGCCTGTGCAGCTTCAACGGTCCCGTCACCGGGTGGCTGGCTGCGAGATCCCAAAGCGCCCGTGCCTGGGGAAAGGCCATCGCGAGATCGGACCCCATGCCGGGATACTGGCTTCCCTGACCCGAAAACAGGAACGCAACCTTGCCCCCTTGGGCCGGTTGCAGTGACGCGGCGCAGCCTTGCGGCAACGGCGCCTTGCCGATCGCATCTTCTCGCAACAGTGTGGCGAGCTTTGCGGCCTTGGCGGCGAGATCGCCGGGGTCCGTCGCCACCAGCGCGACGCGCGCGGGGGCCTTCGAGTCGAAGGACCGGTGCGTTTCCGAGGCTTCGTGCGCCATCGCATCTTCGGATGTCGGTCCGCTCGCCAACTGGTCGAGTGCGGCGATCAGTCCGTCCGGGTCCGGAGCACTGAGCAAGAAGAGCTCGGAGGGATGAACGCGGGCCGGCTTGGCCGCATTCGGACCGGTGTACTCTTCCAGGGTCGCGTGGAAGTTGCTGCCGCCAAAACCAAACGCACTGACGGAGGCGCGCCGCGGACTGCTATCGTCCTTGATCCAGGGCCGCGCTTCGGTGTTCACATAAAAACAGGCACTCTCGCGAATAGCGTCGGCCGGCTCTTCGATCTTGATCGTGGGCGGCAACACTTTCCGGCGAAGCGCCTCGACGGCCTTCAGCATGCTGGCGGCGCCTGCGGCGGCTTTCGTATGGCCGATCTGGGACTTGACCGAACCGACCGCGCACCACGGGCCGTCGCCCTTGTCCACCTCGTTGAACACGAGATGCAGGCCTTCTATTTCAGCCTTGTCGCCGGCGCGTGTCCCAGTGCCGTGCGCCTCGACCATATCGACGGTCTCCGGGCCATATCCCGCCTGTTCGTAGGCACGGCGCAGCGCGCGCGCCTGTCCGGACGGCAGCGGAGTGTAGATCGCCGTGCCCTTGCCATCGGAGCCTCCCCCGATGCCGCGGATCACCGCGTGGATCGTGTTGCCATCCCGCTCTGCATCATCGAGGCGTCGAAGCGCGAGCATGCCGATGCCTTCGCCAAGCATTGTACCGTCAGAGTTGTTCGAAAACGGCCTGCAATCGCCCGTGGGCGAGAGGGCCGGCGTTTTCGAGAAGCACATGAACATCAGGATGTCGTTCAGGGCGTCCACGCCGCCGCAAAGAACCATGTCGGAATCACCCGACCGCAGTTCCTGCATCGCGATCTGCATTGACGCCAGACTGGACGCGCAAGCGGCGTCGGTGACGTAATTGCTTCCGCCCAGATCAAGCCGGTTGGCAATCCGGCCGGCAACCACGTTACCGAGCAGACCCGGGAACGTGCTTTCCTTCCATTCCGCGTAATGGCTTTCGATCCGCGCGGCGATCTCCTGGACCTCACCTTCGGCCAGTCCCGACTGGCGCAGGGCGTTTACCCAGGTGGGGCGCTGGAGCCGCCCTGCCATGTGGGCTGTCAATTCGGTCGCTGAAGCCACCCCCAGGATCACGCTGGTCCGGGACCGGTCGATCTTGCCGCCGCTGTCGCGCTCGACATCGTCCAGCGTCATCTTCGCGGCGACGAGTGCCAACAGTTGCGCAGAATCAGTCGTCTGCAGCTGGGCGGGCGGAATGCCGAACGCCAGCGGGTCGAATGCCACGGGCGACAGGAAGCCGCCGCGACGGCCGTAGGTCCGATCCGGCTTGGCCGGATCGGGATCGTAATAGTCTTCGAGCAACCAGTGGGTCGCCGGCGTGTCCGTGAGCAGGTCGCGGCCTTCGAATATGTCACGCCAGAAGCCGGTCGTGTCACCTCGCCCCGGAAAGATGGCGCCCATGCCGACCACCGCGATCGGTTCGACGGCAGGTTTTTTTTGGGAGGATCGACGTTCTGTCATGGGCTACTCGAATAATTGGGGAGTGTAAGAGAAATGTTGCGGTGCGACGGGAAAACCCATGGCGCGAAGCTGGCCTGCCCGGGTCACGCGGGCTGCGCCTTCCAGAAGGTTCAATGCGATCTGGCGCACCGAGCGGTTCTCCAGCGGGTCAAGCGGGGTTCCGGCAACCCATTCGTTGAAGGCGCCCATCGCCGGGCCGCACCAGATCTGGTAGTCGGCTGTGCGCTTGGTGTCGCCTTCACGCGCCCATTGCGCGCCCTGGAACAGATAGCGCCGCGCCACCAGCGCCAGTCGTTTGTTGCCATCCGTTTCGGCCCGTTCCGCCTCGGCGGGATTGACGCGCTGGATGTAGGATTTGGTCGACGCCCAGGCCGCATCAAATACCTCGCCGAGCACATCGTCCAGCCATTTCCGGTCGGCCGGACCGAGGGTTTCGTAGCTGGCACCGGCCCGGTAGAAGCCATGCAGCTTCTTGCCGCGCATGGCGAACAGGGTTCCGCGTTTGAGAACCTGAACTTCGACGCCCTGTTCGAACATGTCGGCTGCAGGCGCCATCGCGACATCGGCCGGGCCGGCCTTTGCGAGCAACTTCCGGCCCGCTTCCGAGAGGCCGGACTCGACCGCGCTCTGGTTCACCGAACCGGTCAGCACATAGGCGGCGCCCATCTGGAAAGCGGCGGCAACCGCCGAAGGGGTCGCAATGCCGCCAGCCAGACCAATCCGGATCATGCTTTCGTCAAAGCCATGCCGCGCCGCGACGCGGCTGCGGGCGGCACTGAGCGAACTGAACAGGACGGCTGCGGGCCGATTGTCGGTATGGCCACCTGAATCGGATTCCGCAGTAATTTCTGCGGCCACGGGTACCTTCGATGCTAGATCGGCCTGTTTCTCGGAAATCTTTCCGCTCGCCACCAGCTCGCGCAGCATTTTCTCTGGTGCAGGCGCCATGAAGGGTTCAGCGACCTCTGCGCGCGACACCTTGGCGAAGATGTGATTGCGGCGCGTGATCGTGCCGCCGGCCTGCTGTTCCAGTCCAAGCGCCGTGTAGCGGATAACGTCCGGCGTCAGACGCATGAATGCGGAGGCGGAAACCCGCCGCACACCTTCTGCCAGGAACAGGTCAACGACAGCGGCTTCCTGGCCCGGCTCCTGAGGCGAGTGAATAAGATTTGCGCCCCAGGCACTTTCCGCCGGGCCGAGCGCGCTGCGGATCTCGTGCAAGCCTGTCTTGATTTCCGTCAGCGGGAGGCCTGCACTTCCGTAGAAGCCAAAACACCCGGCCTGGACGGCGGCAACCACCATACGCGGCGTCGCGATGCCGCGCGCCATCTCGCCCACGACGTAACAAAAGCGGGCGGGATGCGCGGCGAGCAGCGCGCGGTCACCCAGCCATTCCGGATAAATCGGAGGTAGCGCGAAACAAGTGGGCTGATCGGGGCGGGTATCGCCCACAGCAAGGACAGACGGCCCGCTGGCGCCGCCGGTATCCAGCCAAACTGCCGAGCGTGGAGTTTCCACGGCTCTGGTCACAAGATCCGGCACGCGATGTTTGCCCTTCTGGCTCGGCCCGCTGTAGTCGCCACTTACGCGCGTTCATTTTGAAGCGCATCGTTTCTCGGCTCAATGAATATAAACTGATTCCGGATCGGACCTTAGCCAGCGCCCAAAAAAGACACAACTTTTAATCGCAATCTCGTCGTTAACATCCTTGTGTTGAGCGGAAACCATTTTTCCGGCGCCTCCAAGGAGACGGGCGCGAGGTGGGGCAGTTACCGGCTTGCAAATGGCGTTCCCGGCAATTAGAGGCTGCGGGTCACTGGGGAGTAGCCAGTCGTCCCAAGGGACGAGCCACCGTGTCAACATGCTCGGTCGAGAGGCCGTGGTGCGATGGAAGCGGGAGACCGCTTGGGCGAGACCAATGGCATCATTTCTCCGCTCGGGGCCGGGCGGCGAGATTGATGTCTGTTGGTTTTCAACGCCGCCCGGCCCGGAGACTGGATCATGGAAGCGCTCTTCACATCAACGGCGGTCGTTGCACTCGCCGAAATCGGCGACAAGACCCAATTGCTGGCGATTGTCCTAGCCGCGCGGTTCAAACAGCCCCTGACGATCATTGCAGGCATCTTCGTGGCGACCGTGGCCAACCACTTCATTGCGGCGCTGATCGGCTCGCAAGTCGCGTCCATCCTGGACGGACAATGGTTTCGCTACCTTATAGCCTTGTCCTTCATTGCCATGGCCGCCTGGACACTCGTTCCGGACAAGCTGGATGAGGAAGCCGAGCCGAAACCTGCCCGGTTCGGGGCATTCATCGCAACCGTCATTGCCTTCTTCCTGGTGGAGATGGGCGACAAGACGCAGATCGCGACCATCGCGCTGGGCGCCCGGTTCCATGATGTCGTCGCCGTCACGATGGGCACCACGCTCGGCATGTTGCTGGCAAACGTGCCGGCCGTGCTGCTCGGCCACAAGCTGCTGGAACACGTGCCGCTGAATGTGGTTCGCTACATTGCGGCCGGGTTGTTCCTCGTGATCGGTTTGTGGGTGCTGGCTCAGACCGCAGGTCTGATCGGATAGCGCTGGCGGCGGGAGCAGGGTTCGGCGGCGTAGCCGAAACTACGCCGCCTATTCACTATTCTGCCGGGTGGAAGTCGAAACCGTCATCCGCATAGAAGAAGAATTCGCAAGGTTCGTCCGAAACGCATGCGGTGGAGTGCACCATGCCCGCAGGAACATACCAATAGGAGCCGGGCTCCATCTGCGGCGGATTGGTTTCTTCACCGAAGGGATTGGTCATGACGCCCTTGATGACAACGCCGCGATACGCCCCTGTGTGGGTATGAAGCCCCGCGTCGAAATGGGCCGGAAATTTGCCAAAAGTTCCATGCATGCCCTCGGCAAGTGCGCCATAGGCGTCGGCCATGCGAATTGCGTCATTCAATGCGAAGTAGGTCAACGACTCTCGCTGAACCACCATCGGCTTGTTCGGATCGAGCGGCTCCTCGGCCGAGGCCGCGCCCGCAAACACGGGCATCGCGATGAGCGCTGAGAGAACCAGAGTTGTCATTTTCATTCGTGCAGTTCCTTTGTTGACTACCTGCACAGTATGTCCAACCGGGATACCAGACCGAATGACCGTTCTGCTGTAAAACCAAACAGATCGTCCGCAAGAATCTGTTGGTTCTGGATTTATGATGCGTCTTCCATCAGACCGGATTTTGATGGTCCGATCCAAGAAAGCCGACGATGACCGACCCTCTGAGCGAGATAATGAAGCGGGTGCAGCTTGAAGCCTGCGTCTATTTCGAGCGTGAATTTCACGCTCCCTTCGCGATGGAAATGGGCGGAAAGGCCTTTGCGCAGTTTCACGCGGTCACGGGTGGCTCTTGCATTCTGGAATATCAGGGAGAAGCGCGCGAAGTGCGGACCGGCGAAGTCCTTCTCTTCCCGCGCGGCTCGGCGCACGTGCTGACCGACAAGTCGGGACAGCGCCCGGTTTCGGGCGAGGCATTTATGAAATCCCTTGGCGATCCGGAACCATTGTTCTCAACCGGCCAGCGCCCGGCACGGATCATCTGCGGCCATTTCGCCTACAGCACCGAGGTCGCCCACCCGCTGTTCGAAGACCTTCCCGACCTTGTCCATCTCCGTTCCGTGCGCGGTCGCCAGCAATCTGCGCTTTTCGGCTTGCTGGACCAGATCATTCCCGAACTGGCAGGCGCAGAGCCGGGGTTCCAGCTGATCGTTGATCGGCATGCCGAAGTGCTGCTTGTGATGATCATCCGGGAGCACTACCGTGAAAATGGTGCTGAGAGCGGTTTTCTGCGCGCACTCACCGACGCCCGCCTCGCCAAAGCGGTTTCCCTCATCCATTCCGGCTATGCCAGTTCGCTTGATTTGCCCGGCCTTGCCCGGAGTGCCGGCATGTCGCGCTCTGCGTTGTCGAAAGCGTTCAAGGAAACGGTGGCCGTCTCGCCGATCGAGTATCTTTCAACATGGAGGATCATGGTTGGGCGCGATCTGCTTTTGCGCACGCGATTGCCGCTGCCGGAGGTGGCGGAAAAGGTAGGGTATGGATCTGAAGTGTCCTTTTCGCGCGCCTTCAAACGCCGTCTTGGAGTTTCGCCGGCCGTCTACAGACGGAGTGGTTCAAGTGCGTAAGTTGGCCGCCGGCGGGCTGGGACCGGAAGTGACGCGAATGGCGATGATTGGTGAGGCCACCCGGTCTGCGTCCGGCGGCACCCGGATGCCAAGAAGATAGGGTACGGTTCCGGTCACATCTGATGGCGGAGGAGGAGTCCGGCGATTCTAAATTCAACAGATCCTAAAGATCTGTAAAATATATACTTTTAAATTTCGTGAGAAGTGAATTGTGCAGCAAAATGTGCAGCGAACTTCAAGGCGCAACCTCAATCAAAACCACGATTGGCCTATGATCGTGCAGCCCTGGCTACTCGAAGGGCTCTCTCGGTCACTTGGTCGCAAGCTTCTCCGGTGCGCAGACCGACATCTCACCAGACCTTGAAGCCCTGCGCCTCAAACGCCCCGGCGAATAGCTTCGCGCGGGCCTGATACTCGCGGTTGTGGGAGTGGAAAATGTCGGTCACGCGCGCCCCACGTTAGATCAGTTGAATTGCTAGCTCATTGCAATCAGCCGGTCGAGGTCGCTGTCGTTCCAGAACGGGTGCCTATGGCCGGAATCGCCGAAGTCGGGCCTGGTGTCGGTAAGCCGGTCGAATGACACAATCGGATCCACGCTGCCAGTCAGCGATGCTGGCTGTTAGAGCGACCCTGTTGGCCCCAAATGGTCATTGAGTCCGTTAGGCTTTGCGACTAGCCTTGAGGCATCGGCGGATACCGCTTTAGCCTCCAAACTCGGTTGAAAGCAAAATGGCTGCACGGCTCGTGATGGTGTTTGTGCCTGATGCTGAGGTTGCACTGGCGAGTTCAATTGCAAAGCGCCACGCCCGTCGGGTCTGGACCCGACCGGTTCAAGGCGTAACCGAGAGCGTGTTGTGTGTGGTGCAGGGGCGCTATTTGGAACGGCTCCTCAAGGATCTCGACGCCACATTTTCAGCAGTTGATACTTTCAATGTCGTCGTCTTGCCTGTTGAGGCGCTTGTTCCTCCTCTTAGGGAGACAAATGAATCCTCATTGCCCGATGAGCGAGGGCTACGCCCGCAAAGTCGGCTGGAAGCATTCTTCAGCCGCGGCCGGTTGAGCACAGATGAGCTTTATGAAGACATCGAAGATAGTGTCCGACTAAGTTCAAGCTTTGTGTTCACGGCCTTGGCGTCTGCGCTCATCGCGGCTCTTGGAATGCGGAGCGGGCAAACGGCGATCGTTATAGGCGCGATGGTCATCGCGCCGTTTCTGGGGCCGTCCATTGGCATGGCGATGGCGGGCACTCTGGGAGATCATCGCCTCGGTAGAAGAGCAGCCACCACGGTGGCTGTCGGCGCAGCCCTGACTCTCATGCTCATGTCGTTCCTCGGGCGCTTTGTTGAGGTCGACATCACTGTGCCGGAATTGTTGAACCGCACGGTGATCAATCCCGCCGACCTTGTGCTCGCTTTGGCGAGCGGCGCCACTGGGGTGCTGGCATTTAGCCGAGGCACGGCATTGTCCTTGGTCGGTGTGATGATCGCGGTGGCGCTTGTGCCACCTCTGTCGGCGGCCGGCTTGTTATTGGGCTCTGGTCATCCGGAGCTGGCGTTAAGCGCGTTCCTGCTGTTCGGCGCCAATCTTGTTTGCATCAATGTGGCGGGCATAGCGACTTTTCTCGCGCAAGGTCTGCCACCCCAGAGCTGGCGGATCACGGGCGGGATTCTGGCCGTTTGGACCCTTCTCCTCAGCCTCTTGATTGTAATAGTCGGCGCTCGTTTTGGAGGCCTCTAACCGTCGGCCAGTGGCGTTCCGCCAGACGCTGATGATCGGGCGAAGGCCTGAGTTCGAGAAGCGTGAGAACACTGACAGACGATCCGGCGAACTAACCGACCTGGCCATAGGCGGTCGTTCGAGCTTAAAGCCAAACGACCCTGATCATGATCGTTCCCAGAACAAGGACGACAGCACTAAGCGGGGCGCCAATACGAACATAATCAAAGAAGTGGTAGCCGCCCGGCCCCATGACAAGCGTGTTTGACTGGTGACCGATTGGCGTGATGAACGCCGAGGATGCGCCAAGGGCGACCGCCATCAGCATTGCGTCCGGCGCAACACCTGTCGCCCGCCCAACCTCCAGCGCAATCGGCGCCATCAGCAAAACCGCAGCTGCATTGTTCACGAACGGTGTGACGACCATGGTGAGGGCGAGCACGGTGAAGATGACCATGATAGCCGATGCGCCCGTCGTCACATCGGCTATCCAAATCCCGATTGCAGTGCCGGCTCCCGATGTAGTAAATGCTTGGGCTACCGGAAGCAGGCACGCGAGAAGCACGATGATCGACCAATCGATCTCAGAATATGCCTTCCCGCCGATCCGCCCCAAGAGCGTCAGAACTGCGATTGCCGAAAGAAGCGCGATGGCTAGCGGGGCGACCGCCAGCGAGGCCGCCATCACCGCACCGAACATCACCGCCGGCGCACGCCAGTCTAGTTTCTGCTTACCGATGCTCAGCGTTCTGTCCGCCAAGGGTAACAGCCGAAACGCTTCGACGATGGCGGCTCGTGTTCCGTCGGACGCCTGCAGCAACAGGACGTCACCCGCCTGCAGCCTGAGCGTATCCAGCCGCTCGATGAGAGAGCGGCCATTTCGGCTCACTGCGATGAGCGACGCGCCGACTATTGATAGTTTTCGCTGTGGATTGTGCGCCATGATCAACTGCGAGCGCGCAGGTACGACACATTCGAATACCGCCGCGTCCAGTTTTGTTTCGTGCTCATGGCGCAAGACCTCGAATCCGAGCGTCTTCGCAACTTCAAACAAAACGGGCGCGCGTCCTTCGATCTGCAACAGATCGCCGGCTTTCAGCGATCTGGTGTCGTTGGGCGCTGCGAAAATGATGCCCTCGCGATCAATGGCGTGCACGCGCAGCTGATCGGAATCGACGACCATTGTATGCACATCCCCAACTGTCAGTTCCCGATCGAGGGCGGTCTGCGCCACCCTCACTTCAAACAGGTAGTCCGCGACTTTGAACAAGGGACTGTCGGAGCCGGGCGGGAGTCGCTCCGGAAGCATTTTTCGCATCAAAACCATACTGGCGAGACCAACCACAGCCACACTCAGTCCAACGGGTGCGAAGTCGAACATGGAGAAACCGGCGCCAAGCTCGGCGATCCGTACCTGCGAAATGAGCAGGTTAGGAGGGGTGCCGATCAAGGTAACAAGGCCGCCGAGCAATGATGCATACGCCATCGGCATGAGGACCCGGCTCGGAGAGACCGAGGCCGACCGGCACGCAGCCAGCGCAGCCGGGAGCAAAAGCGCTACCGCTCCCACATTGTTGATGAACGCCGACGCGGTCGCACACAATCCGGAGAAGATGACTGTCAGGCCGACCTCATTGGAAAGGAGGCGCGAAAACGGCCCCAATACAATTGACAGTATTCCCGAGCGCGCAACCGACGCGCTAAGGACCATCACACAGGCAACCGTAACCACAACCGGGTCCCCGAACCCGGAGAACGCCTCGACCGGCGCGACAACCCCAAGCGCGACGGCGGCCAGGAGCATCAGGATGGCGATCAGATCGTGTCGCACTCTGTTGCTTGCGAACGCCAGCAGTCCAGCAGCGAACACAGCGCCGATCTGCCAAGCTTGGGAAATCTCCAAGTCGCACCTCAAAACAATCCGCGACGACCCACGCCGCAAATCCAGACCTACACTGGACCACAATACGCGGCTCCACCATCGACAATCTGCTACCCAAGGCGGAAGACGGAGCGGCGGGCTTCATTGCGACCAAGGCGAACCCAGTACGCAAGTGGCTTGCACCGTATCCGACCCGATTCCCGACCTGCCGCCGATGATTACCCGCTGGCCGATCAAGCAGGCGGCGCCGGGCCAATCCCGACGCATCTTTCACCCCTTCTATTGCGCAACACCTATCGGAAAAGCACGCCGCCCAGCGGACACGTCTTGAAACACTTCTCAGCTGAGTTTCTGACTTCTGGCCCAAGGCAGCAGTTCACCTGTCAGGCAGCAGAAAACACTGGGCGGATATAATCAGTCTACGGCTAAACTGAAGCAAAATGGAGGGCAGCTCAAGGAGGATGGCCCGGTTCGTCTGAACCGATATTGGCCGGAATACGTGAACAGTTTCCCGTTTCGGGCACTCGGTCGGCAGCGCTGCGTCAGCGCTTCGGATCTTTTTAGTTCAGGGCAAGCCGCAAGGCCGGAAATTCCCAGAGGAACTGGCAATCTCAAACGACGCAGACGCGTTAAAGTGACACATTCCACTAGTGAACTTGAAAACAGCAAGATCAAGGCGTGGAAGAGTCCGGCCGCGCCACACCAAGCCGGATGCGTATATCAACTCCTGTGACGCGCGAGTCGCCGTAGGCCGTGAACAAGCGTTCTGTAACCTCGCGGTCCGCTATAACAGCGTAAATATGGAGATCCGTTTCAGCAAGCAGCGTAGAGACTGCGTCCAAGCGCGCCAATGCAAGATCTCGCAGCACTTTGCTCCGGATCGTGCGGCGCCCAGCCATACCCTCCAAAGTGACTCTTCGCACGTTCCATCTGGAAAGTGCCCAAACGGCATCCTCGATTGCTTCTTGGGTCATTGCGTTCGGAGCGGCAGAGCCGGTTGAGAACGGCAGAAAAACGCGCTCCTGAACGGGCGGAACGATCACTATTCGCCAGTCAGTAAACATTGAATCCAAGCGGAGTTCTTCGCGTCTGTAATCGCCGAGCAGAAGTTCTTCGATTGCAGCAGGCCGAAGAAAGATGACTCGTTCGGCCTGATCGCTCCAAGCGGCATCAATCGGGAAAGCAGAGGCGATCCGAACCTGCTCAATCGGCGGCTGCGGCACCACGAGAGCCGGATCCAGCGGGACGGGCGCCGGTTCAGCCGCGGCTCTTGTTTGGAAGGCGGCGTTGATCAAGGCCTCTGTCTGCGCTCGAGGATCCGAGGCAACAACTTGCCGAATTGTAAGATCTGGCTGAGTCCGAATTACTTGCGCCAACCTTTGTTGCAGTTCGAGTTCAGCAGCCGTCCGAAATGTGGGGGTCACCACGGTGGCATCAACTGAAGGATCAGAAAATGCACGCCACGAAACATTGAGCTGAACGATTTGCTGGGCTTCGACGTCGAAATATCTCGCTATCTCGCGCCGTGCTGCGTTTGCGGCGGTCGCCTCCTGGGTTACCTGCATCAGTGTAAGCGCTAAAGGGGTAGCCAGCACCAAAAACGCAACTGAGCCCAGGACGATGTGAAAAGGCTTGAACTCTACCCGCGCCAATGGACGGGCAACGCCTCGCAATCTCGCGACAAGCGCGAAAGAAAAAGCGATGGCCGCCAGATTTGTCAGGAACAGCAAGGCTGCGCCCGCAGCGAAATCAACTCTCAAGACTGCCAGACTGTATCCAACAGTCGCAAGCGGCGGCATCAAGGCTGTTGCAATCGCTACACCGATTGCCGTCTCACCGCGTTGATGGACTGTTGCATAGCCGCCGGCCAAGCCTGACAGTATCGCAACCGCAAGATCCAAAAGGGTCGGCGCTGTGCGAGCGATAATTTCCGGAGTCGCGTTGCGGATAGGGCTGAGCCAAGTCAGCGCCATACCAAGCCCAATACCCACGAGCGCGCCGATTGCAACAACGCGGGCAGCAGCTTGAATCCGGCGCCCGTCAAGTGAAGCAAACCCGAATCCCAGCGATGCAATCGGTGCCATGAGTGGAGAAACGAGCATCGCACCGATGACAACGGCCGCTGATGATTGCAGCAGGCCAAGTGTTGCGATCCCGGCCGATAGCGCGCACATCAGGGCATAGCGCTCAGTAAACTGACCATCAGATTCCACGGACTGACGGACCTCTTGCGCTTCTTCAGCTGGCAGCTTTTGAAGAAGCAGGCGCCGCGCCAATCGACCCCACGCGCGAACGCGCCGCAAAAGCCCATTTGAACGATTTTGGCTCGGAGCAGCTTGAGGGGCGATTTCAGCAGTTTTGGACGTGTTATCCATGAGAGAGCTGTTTCGATTCCTAGGCGCCTGAGGGTTGATGGTAGTTAATCGTTATCGTGGGGAATCGTAATTGAGGCGCCGCAAGCCTTGCAATGAACGGCGTCGACTTCGTGGCGAAGCAAGCCGCATGCCGGACATGGCAGCCTGACCTTTGGAGCTCGCATGAGAACCTGTACGAGCCTGAAGAACAACGACACGCCCCCGATCATGATCGCAATGGATATTGCCTTGCCCCAGAATCCCGGGAGCACGATATCGCCGTAACCCGTCGTAGTTAGGGTTGTTACGGTGAAATAGAGCGAATCCATGAATGAAGTGATCTGTGGAACTCGTGCTGCAAAGGATGTGTGGACGAGCGCCGCCATCATGAAAATGAACGCGATCAGGTTGAGCGTCGCCTTGACTGCACTTGAAAAGTCGGATTCGGGCCAACGCCCTTTTGCAAAGACGCGCCAGAACGATTCATCGTTCACAAGTGACACAAGCCTGAGAATCCGCAAAAAGCCGAAATTGGCCGCGAGGACCGGAACCAGCAAGGATGCAAGCACGGTTACGTCCGCCCAGACTATAGGTCTGAGAAACCAGCGGCGAACATCTCCGAAAGCCCAGCACCGAAGGCTGAGGTCCACCAACAGGATGGCGGCGATCGAATAGTCCGCCAACCAAAATACCCAGGTTCGGTCCATGAAGGGCGAGACGGCGAAGAACACAAGAATTGCTAGGTCGAACAGCAGCCAGCGGCCTTGAAACCGGATGGCGCGATCACTGTCGCCAAAGTAAAGTTCTCGCAATCGCTCGCGGCGGGTTGTCATTGTTTGACATCCTCTTCCGCATCATTGCGGGGCAAAGGTTTGACGATTGCCGGCGCTGTATCGAGAGGGACGGCGGCGTCCTGCTTGTTTTTCAGGGCGGCAATAGCCGCTTCGCCGGTCAATCCGAATGCCGACCTCAGATGCAGATCGCGCTGCGGGAAAGGTATTTCAATTCCGCGCCGCTGTAACGCTGCGTAGATTGCCCAATTGTAGGCAGCATTGATGGCTCCAGGACGCTTCACGGCCTCGAGATCGGGCCAGACCAGAAGCTCGAAACGGAGTGCGGAGTCACCAAAGCCAATAAGCCAAACTTGAGTCCGCCGCTGCCCGTCATCAGGAAGCGTGAAGGCTACAGCATGTGCTGCTTCAATCGCTGCGGCCTGGACTGCTTCCAGGTCAGCACCATAAGCGACATCAAATGGGACGTGTACACGACGCGTTACCCGGTTTCGGGTCCAATTCGTCAACGGACCCGAGATGAGAACTGCATTGGGGATCAAGACATCAACATTGTCGTTCGTGACGATGGTGGTGGCCCTAGCGCCGATGGCTGACACCGACCCGGCAACGCCTGCATCCATCTCGATGAAGTCTCCGATTTCAATGCTGCGATCAAACATGAGTATGAGACCAGACAGGAAGTTGCGGACAATATCCTGCAGGCCTAAACCAATTCCGACTCCTATCGCGCCAGCAAATAGCGACAGAGTCGACAGATCCAGACCAAGAGTGGATCCTGCCACCACAAGGCCGACAAAAACGATCACATAACGAGCGACCTGACTGACAATGTAGAGGGCTGCTGCAGAACTTGCGCTGCCGCGAGTGCGCATTCGGTCGAGTGCTCTGCGAATGACAGACGATACAACGAACGAAGCGAGAAGGATGACGACGGCGGCGAACGCAGTTGCCAGGTTGATCGTGCGATCTCCCAGAGTCAGCAGTTCAGTCTGAAGAAGCTCGTCTATGTTCATTCGTCACCCGCCTAGAGCCAAGGAGCAGCCTGCTGTTTCTGTATTCACAACCGATGAAGTAATCGCCGGGTTAGTCTGATGGACGAAGACGCTTCGTCGATGGGTCGGTTTAGAGCGCATCTACCCTCGCTTCGCGTTGATTCTTTCTGCAGGCGATTTGTCAGGAAATCTGGCGAGCCCACAATCCTGAGCTTGCAAGCCAGCCAGCGTCGCTGGCCCACAATAGAATTGAGGCCGCTCTTGGCTGTGGGTGAAACTACCGATAGACGGGTCCCGTTGACAGAACAGCTCTTGATCGGCGTGCGGATTGTAATGATCGCACGCCTTCGGTTCCTTGCTAGTGCCGCCCTTCCGACAACAAGCCACGAGCCAAACACTCAATGGATTCAGACCCACCTGCTTCGGTGGGCAAACCACCTTATCAGCGTTATCGATCACATACGCGAAAGAAATTCGTTTTAACTCCCATGCATCGATGCCTATCTGAAAGTTACGCCGGTTTGGCGCACGAAGCAGGAGGCTGAGCTATGCGACACTTGAAATGGATACCGCTAATCACTGTCGTTGCGACAGCGATGATACTGACTTTGCAGAACACGGAGCAGGCTAGGGTCGACTTTCTGATCTGGCACCTCGAAGCGCCGCAGATCCTGGTGTTGGCGACCGTGTTTGCAGGTGGCATGATAGCAGGGTTCCTCGCGCGAGGCAGCAGACCGGCCGCTAAGCTGACGCAAGATACACCACCCGCCGAAACGCCCTAAGAATACCTTTGAATTGATTCCAGCATCTGCATGAGCGGCGATCCTAGAGATTGGGGTTCAGATAACTTCCCATAACCGTAAATGGTTTGCCACGTTTTGTCTGTTGATATCTGTTTAGGGTGCCAGAGATGGGCTGCGGCAGGCCCACGCCCAGAAGAAGAACATATGCCCCCCCCTTCGTCGATAGAGCGCCAACGCCCGGATTCGGCGCCATTCGGACCCAATTTTCTGATACTCGAAGAAATGAAACGCCGCCTCAGCCATTATGGCTTTCCTCGCGGAAATCGCCTCTAAACTAGGACTTCAGCCGCAGTTCGCCGCGCCAAAGGATCGTCCTCTGACCAACGATGACTACGGCGACATCGGCGCGACTCTAAGGCGCTCAACTGGGCAATCTCGCGTGAAAAAAAGCCTACCCGAAAGGCAACTCTCGGGAAACGATTGGACAGCGTCGGACAGCGAACCCGGTAGGGGAACCCGGTAGGGCAAGTTAAAAAGGTTGGCGCCACCCCTTGGGTAGCACCCTGTCTGCACAACGATTTTTCAGTGCCTATTGCACGCCTTTGGGGTGTACGGATTTTGCCGGACCTGCTGCAGCCCTGCGAACGTCCGTACACCATCATTTGTATCGCGATGCGGCCGCTTGCAAACAGTTGCACCGCCTTGCCGACGCTCCAACTAGGCAGATAACGTCTGCGACGGCACACTGTCAGACACTGCCGGAGCCTGCCTCGTGACATTCAGAAAAACCCCTTCCAAAGACCATCCGACGACGGCCTTTCCAACACGCTCCCGCGCCGCCTGATGAAACCCCGCGTCAACCTCCGCCTCAATGCCGCGCTGCTTGCACAGCTCGAGGCCGCCGCACGCGCGCAGAAGACGACCAAGACCGACATCCTGGAACAGGCCCTGCGCTGCTATCTTGATCCGGACCGCAACCGCTCGCTGGAGGACCGGCTGATGGAGCGCATGGACGCGTTCGAGAAGCGCCTGGGGCAGCTCTTCTGGGCGGTAGATCTCGGCGTCGAGACGACCGGACATTTTGTCCTCTACTGGCTGACCCGGACCGACCCGATTCCGGAAAGCGAGCGCGACATCGCCCATGCCCTTGGTGAGCGCCGGTTTGATCACTTCATCAACCAGATCGCAAAGAAGCTGCGCCGGCGCAGGTCGCTCGTCCAGGAGTCGCTCCGCTGGGAACAGTCGAACCCGGAGGCAGCGAAGCCTCAGTAAGCTGCCGCAAAGTGACCGGCCCGAAGCGCGCCGAAAGCTGACGACAGATTTGCTTCCAGGCCGAATGGCAGGCCCTGCCATTCGGCCATGACCAGCCTCGATGCCTGCGCGGGTCCTCGTCAAGGGCGCGCGGGACGCGCGCCGCGTAGCGGCCCTGCCCTTGACGATGGCCCGTGCGGGCGTCACCCGCCAGCGCCTTTGCAAGGCGTTACAAGTGCGTGTCGCAAATGGCCTGCGGTCCGATAGTCAGTAGGCGGCCCTCTGCGCAATCCTTGCCGTCATGCAACCCGTCAGTGCCCAGCGTATCGAGAATGCCATCCGGATCGTCGCCCGGCTGATCGACATGTCGGGCGATGCCTACTGGCCCATCCTCGAACGGCTCGAAGCGGAACTGGCCGCCCTTGCCAGCCGGGAGGAACGTCTTGCCCGCTACCTTGCGGGCGGTCGACCTCAAGCCGCGCGGCGTTTGCTACCAAAGCCGACGCGCTCAATGCCGCGCGAGGATCATGCGCAGCGCTTATGACGGCTCCCGCTGTCTCAGAGCGCGATCTCACGCACGAGACGCGCCACGTGCTCCAGCGAGGCGCCCTTGCCATATCGCTCGCGGTCAAGCCTGTGGCCGAACAGGTCGCGCCGGATGCGGTCATCGATCCCCGCCGCGAGCATCCGGTCCTCGAACGCATGACGCAGAGAGTAGAACGAGTGCGCCGGTGTCTCCAGAAGGCCGTTGGCTTTGAGGTACTTGTTGACTGTGGCGCTCAGCCCCGCGCTGCTCTCCCGGTAGCGCGGGAACCCGTCCTGGAACGCCCTGAACGCCTCCAGCGAGACGCCGGTGAGCGGGATCACGCGCCTGGCATAGGCGCTCTTCAGCTGCCGCCCTTCGGGCTCGATCGCGATATGCGGAACGGCAGCGTCGAGCCGGATCGTCTTCGCGGTGAGACCTGCGCCTTCGGACGGCCGGTAGCCGGTATTGACCATGCCGAGCAGCAGCCCGCGCGCCTCATCGTTCAGCCCGGACAGCGCGCCAGGCGCGAGCAGGCGGCTTCTGATCCACTCCGGACTGAACGGCGGGCGGGTGCGCGTCTCGCCTTCGCGGAACGACAGCTCGCCGAGCGGCAGGGTGAGGCCGAGCCGCTTCATTGTGTTGACGGTCTTCAACACGTCTCCGAGATGGATCAGGTCCTTGTTGGCGGAGTTGGGCGTGACCTCGCCCGCCTCGATCCGCTCCAGCCAGTGCTGGCGGAAGTCCAGCATGTCATCCCGCGTGATCGCCTCGATGGGTTTGTTGCCGACAATCTCAACGAAGTTGCGCACGGCCTTGACGCGCGGGTTCTTCCAGCGCCTCAGCTGGTCCTCGCTCTTGCCGAGCGTCTTCTCCCGGGCAAGACCCCAGTAGAGCTCCAGGGCCTTCTCCAGCGTCAGGGACGGCGCCGGCACCGTGCCGAGCAGGGCAGACGCCTCCACCGGGTCTGGCGCCGCACGGCGCGCACCGATGGCTTCCACGCGGGCGACCAGCTCGTCCGCCGGCAGGCGGGCGACGAGGCCCACATCGAGGTAGCGGAAGCCCCGGATGCGGGCGAGCTCGTGCGCGGCCGCGTGCCGGGCCTCAGCGTCCTCGGTATCGCCCGCGAGCCGCGCCTCCCAGGCCTCGACCAGCTGGCCCCAGGCACGGTCCGCCTTGCTGCGCGCCACCGTCTCGGAATCGGTATGCAGGCTGATCCAGACCACACCCCTCGGCTCGACCGCGCGATACCTTTGCGGCACCCGGCGGCGCAGCTGGAACGTGCTCCCACGTTTCACGATCGACACGTACGCCTCCGTCAAGATTAGCGGACTTTGTGCAGCGAAATGTGTAGCAAATTGTGTAGCAGATCAAGTTCGAGCGTGTGCAATGCGGTGCATACTTATGCAATAAAATCAACACATTCAGAGCGCTATAGAGGGCGCGATCCTGGAGATCTGGCGGAGGAGGAGGGATTCGAACCCCCGGAGCCCTTTCGAGCTCAACGGTTTTCAAGACCGCCGCATTCAACCGCTCTGCCACTCCTCCGCAGGAAGCGCTGTTTGTGGGAACACGCAGCGTTTCGCAAGTCCCCCTTGTACGCCTCGGGAAAGTGAATCGGATCTTAACGGGCCGAGCTGGACTTTCTGATCGGCTTGACCGGCTGGCGACGCATGCGTGGTAAACCAGCAACTGAAACGGCCAGAAGGCCACCGGGCAAGACCAGAAGGACGGGTCCGGTTTCTCAGAATGAGGAGATTTGCGGCTCATGCCGATTGCGCGTACCTGGCCCTCCAGCCACCAGACTGTTGTTGCTTCTGTTTTTGTCATCGCGGCCGTTGCGCTGCCGGCAATTGCCGGTACCCGGGCCCCGATTGTCTACGCAAATGACGGAGCAACCGCGCAACCGCCAGCCGCCCGGACCGCCCCATTGGGGCCGGTCGACAAGGCCACCCAGCGGATCGAGTTCCGGTATCCGGGCCAATCCGCCGGGGCAGGCCGGGTTAAAATGGCTTCGGCGACGGTACCGAAATTCACGCCGCCTGCCGCTGAAACCGCTTGGGTCGAAGCCCCGCAGTTTGCGCCCCTTTTGCCAACTTTTGACGCCGCTTCGACCGCCGGGCAGGTGAGCCTGGCAAGCCGTGGGCCGATTGTTGAAGCCGCCGCGCTGCAACCCGTCGTACCGGTGGCGGCGCCGCTGGTGCAGACGAGCGGCAGTGCAGGCGTCTACGAGACGGGCGTTGCAATCATCTATGGCGACGAATTTGATGGTTTGCCGACTGCGAACGGCGAAATCTTCGACCAATCGGCGTTGACCGCTGCCCATCCGTCGCTGCCGTTGCCAAGTCTCGTGCAAATGACGAACCCGGCGACCGGCAGGGAAGTCATCGTCAGGGTCAATGATCGCGGTCCTTTCGAGGATGGCGCCGCCCTTCAGGTGTCACGCGCGGCGGCCCGCGCGTTGGGCTTCGAAGGGGCAGGGCAGGCGGAGCTGACACTCAGCCTTGTTGGAAATGCACCTGTTGCCGCCACGAACGCCTTCGTCCCGGCAAAGCCGGCATTCGTCGCGCAAAAGACAGCCCGGGCCAACCCCGATGAGTTGCTCGGCGGGGATGAACTCGCGGGTGGCACCTCCTGGACACCCCAGCCGGCGAAGCGCGTTGCCGTGCAATGGCCTGAGCCGCCGGCCGAATGGGGCGTAAAACCGGAACCGGTCAAAGCGAGCGTCAGTTCGGGCAGCGGCGCGATGTATGTGCAGGTCGCTTCCTTCTCAGACATCGGGAACGCCGAAGCGATGTACCGCGGCCTGAAGGGTGACCTGCCTGTGGAAATCGTACCGGCCCGGGTAAACGGCACCGACTTCTTCCGGGTTCGCGTCGGGCCGCTGGCCAGCCGCGACGCCGCACAACAAATCCGTGACCGCCTCTCTGCAGAAGGCAAGGGCGACGGACGGGTTGTCACTGCGGAGTAGAACGCCCGCAGCCAACCCATTGACGCTGACCACAAACCGGCCCCTTTTTCCGGATATCCGGGAGGAGGGGCCGCGCTTGCGTGCGCCCGTATCGGCACAGGGAGACTGAAATCGTGAAATTCTGGCGTGGGATCGTATCGGCTGTTGCAGCAATCGGCTTTGTGGCGGCGCTGCCGGCGACGGCTCAGATGATTGACACGCCGGCCGAGTTTGCCGTGATCATGGATCACGAGACGGGTCAGATCCTGTATTCGAAGCGCGGCGACGAGCCGATGACACCGGCTTCGATGACCAAGATGCTGACCGCCTATGTCGTGTTCGAGCTGATTGACCGGGGCGAACTTTCACTGACGGACCGGTTCACCGTCAGCGAGGACGCCTGGCGCCGCGGCGGCTTTCCATCGGGCACCTCGACGATGGGCCTCAAGCCAAAGGACACCCCGACTGTCGAAGAACTCCTGCACGGCGTCATCACAATGTCGGGCAACGATGCCTGCATTGTGCTCGCTGAAGGCATTTCCGGATCAGAGCCGGCCTTCGCGGCCAGGATGACCGAGATGGCGCATGAAATGGGCCTGCCAACCGTCAACTTCGTCAACGCCACCGGCCTTGAAGGCGAAGGCCATGTCATTTCGGCGATTGATCTGGCCAAGCTCGCGAAGATGACCATCGACAAATACCCGCAATATTATCCCTGGTACTCCCTGCCGTCCTACACTTGGCGCGACTACACGCAGGCCAACCGCAACCCCCTGCTCGAAGTGGCCGGCGCGGATGGACTGAAAACGGGTCACCTTGAAACCTCCGGATACGCGCTGACTGCCTCCGCCGTGCGCGACGGTGTCCGCCGCACGATCGTCATCAACGGTTTGCCGACCATGGCCGCGCGGGCGCAGGAAGCCGAACGCCTGATGCGCGTTGCCATCCAGAGCTTTGAACTCAAGACGATCGGTCCTGAAACCGTCACCCTGCCGGACGTTCCGGTCTGGTTGGGCGAACAGCGCACCGTCCCTGTTTCCCTGTCCGAGCCGATCAAGGTGGTCGGCCACAAGTCCGGCTTCTCGAAGGCCACCGCAGAACTGGTGCTCGACAAGGCGGTCAAGGCGCCGGTGAAAAAGGGCGACACGGTTGGAAAACTGGTCGTGAAACTCGACGGCCAGGATCCGGTGAGCGCACCGGTGATCGCTGAAGCCGATGTCAAGAAGCTGGGCTTCTTTGGCATGGCTATCGAAGGCGTCGGTACGCTGATGAAGGGCGACGACACGCAAACGGACGAAGAGCTGAAGGGCGGTGATGAATAATCCCGCCTGCGGCCGGTTTATCACGCTGGAAGGCGGTGAAGGCACCGGAAAATCCACGTTGCAGTCGGCGCTGCGAGACAGACTCGCAGAGCAGGGCATCGATGCTGTTCTCACACGGGAACCCGGCGGTACGGCGCGCGCCGAAGCGATCCGCGCCCTCGTCCTGAACCCGCCCGGCGAACAGGCGTTTTCTCCACTCGCAGAAGCCCTGCTGATGAACGCCGCCCGGAGCGACCATCTGGACGGTCTGATCCGTCCGGCCCTGACGGCGGGCAAATGGGTGATCTGCGACCGTTTCAGCGATTCAACCCGCGTCTATCAGGGCGTGACCGGAGACGTCTCACCCGCCGTGCTGCTCGACCTTGAAAACCACGTGGTCGGATCAACGCGACCTGATCTGACGCTGATCCTTGATGCTCCCATCAATATAGCGACCGAACGCCGTTCGGCGCGCCAGGGCGTGGAGGATGTCTTCGAGAACCGCGACAAGGCATTTCATCAGGCGGTGCGGCTGGCTTTCTCGGACATCGCGCGACGGGAACCGGAACGCTGCCAGCTCATCGATGCGAGCCGGTCGGCGCCTGAAGTGGCTGACGCGGCGTGGCACCTGATTTCGCAGCGTTTCATTCCGGCAGCGGTGAAGGGGTGAGCGTGGGCTGGCCCCTGTTCGGGCACGAGGCGGCAGAGCGCCTCTTCCTGGACGCACACGCTCAAACCCGGCTCCATCACGCCTGGCTGATAGAAGGCCCTGAAGGTATCGGCAAGGCCCGGCTCGCCGCCCGGCTCACCGGTTACCTGTTCGGCGCGCGCGGACCAGCCGACCGGCCGCTGGATTCAGATGATGCGGATCCTGTCTGGCGCGCTGTTGCGTCCGGCAACCATCCCGACTTCCGGGTCGTCCGCCGCGAACTAAATGACAAGGGAAAGCTCACCCAGGACATCACGGTGGACCAGATCCGGGCGCTGACCGACTTCTTCACGATGAAGCCGGCGCTGGGCGGTTGGCGCATCGGCATCGTCGATGCGATTGATGAGGCAAACAGGAACGGGGCCAACGCGCTGCTGAAGACGTTGGAAGAGCCGCCGCCGCGCTGCGTGCTGTTTCTGATCAATCACGGGCGCCAGCCGATCCTTCCCACCATCCGGTCGCGGTGCCGGGTGCTGAAGCTTTCCGCCTTGTCCGAATCTGATTGCAGTAAGGCGCTCGAGGCTGCCGGCGCGCCCAGGGACGCCGCCCGGATCGCGAAGGGCAGGCCGGGGAAGGGCATCAGGCTGTCGTCGCCTTCCGCGCTTGCCGCTGCAGAGGCCGCCCGCGCCCTGCTCCGGTACGCACCCGGCTTGCCCGACAGTCTCGTGATGCCGGCGCTGTCGGCCGCTGCTGTGGATGCTGCTGCCATGGAAGCCTTTCAGTCAGAACTGATGGACTGGGTCGCTGACCGTGCGGAGACACATCCCGCCGCTGCCAAGCTGTGGCTGAAGCTGGCACGGCTGACCGGCGACGCCGAATTGTTGAACATGGACGCCGCCCAGGTGGCCGCAAAACTGGTCGCGGGCCTTTATGAATTGGCGCAGCCCGTCTAAACGCCGCTCAGATGTTCGACACACACGTAAACCTGCACGGCGAAGCCTTCGCTGAAGACCTCGAAGATGTCCTCGTCCGGGCGCGCGGCGAAGGCGTGGAGCGCTTTCTCGCGATCTGCGACCGCTACGACAATTTTCCGGCCGTCCGGGCCATCGCCGAGGCGCATGCGGACATCTGGTGCTCGGTCGGCGTCCACCCCCATCACGCCAAGGATTTCACGCAACTCACCGCCGGGATACTGATCGCCGAGGCAGCCCACCCGAAGGTGGTCGCCATCGGTGAGACGGGCCTCGACTACCACTACGGCTACAGCCCTGAAGCCGACCAGGTGCGCAGCCTCCGCGAACATATAAATGCTGCACGCGAGACCGGTTTGCCGCTGATCCTCCACACGCGCGAAGCGGACGGCGCAGTTGCGGATATCCTCGAAGAAGAATTCGCGCGGGGCGCGTTCAAGCCGCTGTTGCATTGCTACACGGGCGGCGCCGACCTTTGCCAGCGTGCGCTGGCGCTCGGCGCGTATGTGTCGGTCTCGGGAATTCTGTCGTTCAAGAGCGCCAAGGCGGTGCGCGCGGTGATCGCCGATGTGCCGCTTGAGCGCCTGATCCTCGAAACAGATTGTCCGTACCTTGCGCCCGTGCCGATGCGAGGCCGGCGCAATGAACCGGCCTTCCTTGTGCACGTCGCGGAAGCGCTGGCGCAACTGAAGGAAACGGACCTGGAGACAGTGGCGCGGGTCACCACGCAGAACGCGCTCAAGCTCTTCTCAAAGGTTGCGGCTTGATGGCGCGGGCCCGCTTCACCCTGCTCGGCACCGGCTCGTCCGGCGGTGTCCCGCGTGTCGGCGGTGACTGGGGCGCCTGCGATCCTGCAGAGCCCCGCAATCGCCGCACCCGGTGCAGCGCGTTGGTGGAAAAGACGAACGCCGCGGGCCTGACCACCACCATTCTCATCGACACGTCACCCGACCTGCGCGAGCAGTTGCTGGCGGCCGGCACCACTCATCTCGACGCGGTCGTCTACACCCACGATCATGCTGACCAGGCTCACGGGATTGACGACGTGCGGGCGCTGGCCATTCGCCAGCACGCCCAGATTCCGGTCCATTTCGATGCGGCGACGCAGACGAGCCTGACAGAGCGGTTCGACTACATCTTTCGCGGTGCGGGCGGGTATCCGCCGATTCTAGATATCCAGCCGGTCATCACGCCGTTTGAGGCGTTCGATGTGCACGGTCGCGGCGGCCCTGTGGAATTCCTGCCGCTCGACATGGAGCACGGCCGTATCAGGTGCCTTGGGTTCCGCATCGGCGATCTGGCTTACTGCAACGACGTCAACGGACTGCCGGCGCGCACATTGGACGCGCTGAAGGGGCTCGACACCTTGATCATCGACGCGCTGCGCTACACGCCGCACCCGTCGCATGCGCATCTCGAGTTAACTCTGGCATGGATCGCGGAGTTGAAGCCGAGGCGGGCGATCCTGACGAACTTGCACGTTGATCTGGATTACCGGACGATGCTGCGGGAATTGCCGGCGGGCGTCGAACCGGCTTATGATGGCATGCAGGTGGCGTTCGAGGCCTGACGCCGGTGCAGGGACGTGGCTCGGGGCCTGCGACGATTGGCAGACCCTGGGCGACAGGCGCGTGGGCATACGTAGCGTCTGTTTTCATTTCCCATAATATTGATTATGCGCTCCATAGATAGTACATTGATTGCATGCCGTTATTCGCGCTTGCTGTGCGCCAGGCGTGCGTCATGCGGAGCTCAACCAGCCTCTCCATTCGGCACGCGCTGCGCTTTACGCGCGCCGGGGCGCTTCACCTCCTGTTAACCCGGAAACAGCCCCCCCTTCCCCTGTTCATGCACTCTCGCAAAAACCCGAGAAGTTGGGACAAGCACTTCAGGCCGTGTCGACCGGAACAACCTGATTGATCACCTGGTAGTTCTCCCGCGCGACCTCGCGCAGTATGTCGATGAATGCGGCGCGCACACGTGTCGGCTTCCAATCCTTTCGGGTCGTAAGCCCGATCTCGCGTTCAGTTCCGGCTATGTCTTCAACCACCGCCATCAGGCGCCCCTCCGCGATTTCGCGGCTGAGCTGGCGTTTCGACATGAAGCTCAGGCGATCTGCGCCGAGGAGCATCTCGCGCACGGCAACCGGTGAGCTGCACTCGATGATCGAGGACGGCACTCTTCCGATTTTCCCCAGGAAGAAATTTTCGAAGTGGACGCGCGTGGGAATTGATTTGGGCGGCACGATCCAGGGGAAACCGGCCAGAAACTCGAGATCCAGTTCCGCGCGGCAGAGCGCGGGATGCCCGGTGCGGGCGAGAATCGAAAGCGAGTCGGTAAAAAGGGCTTCCTGAAGCACGTCATTCGAAGGGCAAGGATACCGCAATGCGCCGAAGATCATGTCCAGATCGCCGTTGCGCAACGCGGCCAGCTGTTCGACATACGAAGCATTGTCCAAGCTGATCCGCACACTGGGTTCACGAGCGAGCATCACGTCAATGGCCCGAGGTATGAGGAAACTGCGCCCAAGCGGCAATGACCCGATGGCGAGTTGATTGATGCGGTCCCCCGACAGTTCGGAGAGCTCCTCATGCGCGTAGCTGAATTCAGCCAGAGCCACGCCCGCATGCTGACTGATGGTTCGGGCGAGTTCGGTCGGCTCAACGGATCTGCCGCGCCGCTTGAGCAATTCGACTTGCGCTGTTTCCTCCAGTTCCTTGACGGCTTTGTGCAGTGTGGGAATCTTCACACCGATGGATGCTGCCGCCGCAGTGTAACTGCTGAACTTGACGACCGCCATCAACGCCTGCAACTGCGAATAGGTTGCCCTGTTGGAAATCGGGGCGTCGTGAGACGCAGACTGATCGGGCAATCTCCGGCCGGCAATCGCAGCGTCGGCGCGCGCCAGAAATGCCATGCCTCTGTCAATGCGCTCTGCAAATTCCAGACAGGCATTCGTCGGGAGCATTCCGGAACCGGTACGGTGAAACAGCTGTACCGCCAACGTCTGCTCAATCTTGAGTATTGCCTGTGATATTGTCGGTTGCGCCAAGTGAACGCACTCGGCAGCGCGCTGAACACTCCGTTCTCTTGCGACGGCAGAAATCGCTGCAAAGTGCCTGATGTTGACGTGCATGTTTCGGCCTAAAATGAATCCCTTCTTTGAGAATTTACGGATCAACAGAGAGGGTACGTTTCGACACTTCGAATTGTCTGCCACTCGTCGCTTTTATGTAACACTCGAAATCCATCGCGCAAAAACCGATGCTAATTGCTATTATTACAACGCTCTCACCCGCTCCACCCTCCTGTGCGCTGAGGCTCAAGGCGGTCGTTCTATCGCTTAGACAATACTCATTTTAGCTAAATACAATAGCAGCGCCTTGAATCCAATTGGTAGGAAAATCCAAGCGCGCATACTCTCACACCAGAGCAGCTGAAGTTGCCGGACACGACATCATCCTGGGAGGACGCCTGAAATGACACACCTGAAACTCGGCTATTGGGCTGGATCCGCCGTTTCGGCGTGCACCATGATCCTGGCATCGGGCGCAGCTTCGGCGCAGGAGGCCGAAGAGCACGACGTCAGAAAACTGGAAATCGTCACGGTTACCGCCGCCAAGCGCGAGCAGACCTTGCAAGACGTGAGCGCAGCCGTTTCCGTCGTTTCGCCCGAACTGATCGCCAACGCACAGATTGACACGCTGGAGGACCTCCAGGTCGTCATCCCGGGCCTGACGATCGGCAACGATTTTGCCTTCGCCAAGATCTTCGTGCGCGGCATCGGCATGAACTCTTCCTTTCCCGGCATGGATCCGTCCGTTGCCCTGCACGTCGATGGCGCCGTCGTTTCTCAGGCTTCACAGCAGTTCGCTTCGCTCTACGATCTTGAGCGCGTCGAGGTCATTCGCGGTCCTCAGGGGACTCTGTATGGCCGCAACGCGACCGGCGGCTCGGTCAACCTGATTTCCGCCAAACCCACGGACGAACTCGAAGGTTATACCCGGTTCACGATCGGTGGGCCGGAATTGAACATCATCACCGAAAATGCTCTCTCTGGTCCGCTCACGGACAGCATTCAGGGACGCGTCGCCCTTCGCTACCAGAACCGGGAAGGCTACGGTACACACACCCTGACGGGTGAAGACATTGACGACGCCAACAAACTCGGCATTCGCGGCCAGCTGAACTTCGATCTTACCGACCGCGTTTCGAACCTCGTGATGGTCGAGTATTATCAGGAAGACGAGAAGTCCAAGGCGGTCAAATTTATTCGTGACACGTTCACGGCCGATCAGGTTGAAGCGATCCGCGCGACTGGTCTGTATTCCAACGCGGCTGTCGACAGCCTGCTCGGACGCGCCGGTCCTGATGCCCGCGCAAACTCACGGGACATCGGCGGCGATCATGTTCCGATCGGCGACCTGGAAACCTTCAGCGTCACAAACACGCTCGATATCGACATCAATGACCTGATGAACTTCCGGTCGGTCACGAACTATCGTGAGGGCATCAGCACACTGCTTCAGGACTTCGATATCTCCAACCGTATCAACGGTGTGGAGCAAGTGATCGTCAATGGCGTGCCGACGGTTTTCCCGTCCACCAACCAGTACCAGCGTGTCGAAAACCAGCAGCTTTCCCAGGAACTCCAATTGCTGTTCGACGCCAATCGCTGGCGCGGCATCGTCGGCGCCTATTATTTCGAAGACACGATTCAAAGCGACATCCTCATAGGCACTGATCCGCGTGCGGCCTATGTCAACGGCGTATATCCTGCAGTTCCGCGTGCCCGGGTGGTCATCCCCGCCACGATGGACGTCGAAGCCTATGCGGCCTTCGTGAACTTTACCTACGACCTGACAGACGCGTTCCGCCTGAAGCTCGGCGCGCGGTACTCGGAAGAAGAGCGGACGGTCACGAACTCCTTCTTCAATGGCGCCGCCAACCCGTTCAACAATGTCGTGCGGGTTCGCAGCTATTCTGACTTCTCGCCGGAAGTCGGGCTCGAATATGATATCGGCGACAGCATGCTGTTTGCGACCTTCTCGGAAGGCTTCAAGTCCGGAACCGCGGCGCTGGGCGATACCAGCCCTGACCTGATCAATCCCGAAACGATCGAGAACTGGGAGGCCGGTATCAAGGGCATATACCTTGATGGTGCGCTGAACCTGTCTGCGGTGGCCTTCATGTACACGGTCACTGACGCGCAGTTTGACCGCACCATTGCCATTCCCACGCCCCCGTTCTTCACCACCAGCGTGGAAAACGCGGCTGAAACCGAAGGCGAAGGCATCGAGATCGAAGGCAGCTGGCTTGCCACCGAAAACCTGCGCCTGGATTTCAATGGCACCCTGTACGATATCGCGTTCAACGAATTCTCGACGCTGAACGTGCTGGACCCCCTCGTCATTCTGGACGGCACGGCTGCCATTCCGGATGACCTGGCAGGAAATCGTCCCCGCAACACGCCGGACTATTCCTTCGGCCTGCGCGGCACCTATACGCAGGATCTGGCGAACGGCGGCATGATCGACTACTCGGTGGCCTATGCTTACAAAGGCGAGCAGTTCTACACCGAGTTCAACGATCCGCTCATGGGTGCGGACGCGTATGGCATCCTGGATGCCAACCTCACCTACACGTTTCCAAACGAAGACCTGACCCTGAACCTCTGGGCAAAGAACATCACGGATGAGTTCGTGCTGTCAGGCGCGTTCGCAATTTCGACCAGCCGGACGACCACAGGCACCTACCTCCCGCCGCGGTCGTACGGCATCACCATCGGCTACACGTTCTGAAGAAACGCTGCCGGATCCGGAACTGGGCGCTCTTCGGAGCGCCCTATTTTTTGGAGGACCTTGGTGGACTTATCGGCCGTGATCGCCCGGATGCGAAAGACGCGAGGTTACTCCCACTCGATCGTGCCCGGCGGTTTCGATGTGATATCGTACACCACGCGGTTCACGCCCTTGACCTCGTTGATGATGCGCGTCGCAACTCGGCCAAGGAAGGCGTGGTCGAACGGATAATAATCGGCGGTCATCCCGTCGATACTCGTCACCGCGCGCAGCGCCAGAACCGCTTCATAGGTTCGCACGTCGCCCATCACGCCGACGGTGTTCACGGGAAGCAATACGCTGAACGCCTGCCAGATCTCGTCATAGAGACCGGCCTTCCTGATCTCGTCGATGTAGATCGCATCTGCCTTGCGCAAGGTGTCGGCCTTTGCGCGGGTGATGTCGCCGGGAATGCGGATGGCAAGGCCCGGTCCGGGAAACGGATGGCGGCCGACGAAGGCGTCCGGCAGGCCGAGCTCCCGGCCGAGCGCGCGCACCTCGTCCTTGAACAGCTCGCGCAAGGGCTCGACCAGCTTCATCTTCATGCGCGCCGGCAGACCGCCCACATTGTGGTGGCTCTTGATCGTCATGCTCGGGCCACCGCTCACCGAAACGCTTTCGATGACGTCCGGATAGAGCGTGCCTTGCGCCAGGAAGTCAGCGCCGCCGATCTTCTTTGCTTCCTCATCGAACACGTCGATGAACAGGCCGCCGATGATCTTGCGCTTTGACTCCGGGTCGGACACGCCGGCGAGCTTGCCGAGGAACAGCTCGGATGCGTCCACGTGCACCAGCGGGATGTTGTAGTGTTCCCGGAACAGGCTCACGACCTGTTCGCTCTCGCCCGCGCGCATCAGTCCGTGATCAACGTAGACGCAGGTTAGCTGCTCACCGATGGCTTCGTGGATCAGCACGGCCGCAACCGACGAATCGACGCCGCCCGACAGGCCGCAAATGACACGCCCCTTGCCGACCTGCGCGCGGATTTTCGCGATCGCTTCGGCCCTGTAGGCGGCCATCGTCCAGTCGCCCTTCAGACCGGCGACGCCGTGAATGAAATTGCGCAGGATCTTTGCGCCGTGGACCGTGTGGACGACTTCCGGGTGGAACTGCGTACCGTAGAACCGGCGTTCAGGATCAGCGATCACGGCGTAGGGCGCGCCGGGCGACTTCGCGATAACACCGAAGCCGGGCGCCATTTCGGCAACGTGATCGCCGTGGCTCATCCAGACCTGTTCGGGGTTGCCGCCTTCGAACAGACCCTCGAGGATCGGATCCATGACCACCGGCTCGATGAAGGCCCGGCCGAACTCGCGGCTGGTGCCCCCTTCGATCCGCCCGCCAAGCTGGTGCATCATCACCTGCTGGCCATAGCAAATGCCGAGCACGGGAACGCCTGCCTCGAAGATCGCCGTATCGGCCATCGGTGCGCCGTCCCAATAGACGCTCGACGGTCCCCCCGAGAGGATGATCGCCTTGGGCGCGTAGGCCGCGAGGAAGGCGGCATCGGCCTTGTTGTAGGGGTGAATTTCGCAATAGACGCCGCTTTCGCGCAGGCGCCTTGCGATGAGCTGGGTCACCTGGCTGCCGAAATCGACGATCAGGACGCGTTCGTGGCTGGCTTGAGTCATGTGGCGCCTTAGCCCGCCGCGCCGGATTCGTCCATATGGCTCACATGCGGCGTTCGAGCAGCGCGAAGAAGAAGCCGTCGGTTCCGGCGCGGCGGGGGGTCAGCCGCACGCTGCCGGTCGGGCCGCGGAACTTGCGCACCACGCTGGCACCGTGCGCTGTCAATGCACCCGAAGCGATGGCCGCTTCGGCCGCATCGCGCTCGGTGAAGGCCGGATTACCGGCCAGGAACTCGGCCACGCGGTCCTCGTCTTCTTCGATCAGGAAGCTGCAGGTTGCGTAGAGCAGCCGCCCGCCGGGCTTCACATAGGTTGCCGCCGCCTGCAGGATTTCCCGCTGATCCTGCATCCGCTTCTCGAGCTGGGCGGGCTTAATGCGCCATTTCGAATCCGGGCGCCGGCGCCACGTGCCGGTGCCCGTGCACGGCGCGTCGACAAACACGAGGTCCATCTGTCCCACAAGCGGTTCCAGGCTGTTGCCTTCGCTGGGGTGTACGAGTTGCACATTGTGGGCGCCGGAACGCTTCAGGCGCGGGATCAGCGCGGAGAGGCGCTTGCCGTCGATATCATAGGCATGGATCTGGCCCTTGCCCTCCATCTGCGCGGCAAGTGCCAGCGTCTTGCCGCCGCCGCCGGCGCAATAGTCCATGACCTGTTCGTCCGCCTTCGCGTTTGCCGCAGCGGCCGCTATCTGGCTACCCGCATCCTGCACCTCGACCCAGCCTTTGGAAAACGCAGGTATGCCCTCGATGCTGTCCTCGCGCTCCGTGGGGTCGCGCGCCGGGATATGGTAGGCATTCTTCAGCAGGCGCGATGGCTCGGCCTTCACCGATTTGAGAGGCAGCGCAGCCTTCTCGGCGTCCGCCTTCAGCGTGTTGACGCGCAGGTCCACGTCCGCCCGCACCGCCATGGCCTGGGCTTCGATGACCGCTTCGGGCCCGAACACACGCTGCATGTACGGCGTCATCCATTCCGGAAAGTCGCCCTGCACATGCGGCGCCGCCGACGGGTCCGGGGCCAGGATCAGGCGGCTACGTTCGTCATTCGTCAGCGGCGTAGGCCCGTGATCGTCGTAGCAGGCCTGCTCGATATCCCTCGCATTCCAGTCCCATGCGATGCGCAGCGCGCCCAGCACGAGCGCGCGCGGATCGTCGTGGCCCATGTGGTGGGCGATGGAGTTGCGCTTGCGCAGCGCGTCCAGCACCAGGCCGGAGACCCAGGCCCGGTCCTTGGAGCCGGCATAGCGCGCGCGCTTGCCCCAGTCGCGAATGGCAATCTTGATCGGCTGGTGGCGCTCCAGCACGTCGCGCAGGATCTCGGTGGCTGCACTGATACGGCCGCCTGTGCGCATGGCTCATTCTCCTGTTGCGGTTGTGCGCGTGTTAGCGCCCTATAGCCCCCGAGGAAACCGCAAAGGGCTGAAGATGCTGGAGATTCGACTTAGCGAGGGCCTGCGTACGGCCACCCCGGCCGATTGGAAACAGCTGGGCAGCATTACCGCAGAGGCGTTCTACGAAGATCCCGTGAACCTCTGGATCTTCGGCAATACGCGGACCATGCCGCCGGTGTTCAGCGAACTCGCCCGGAGTGTCTACCTGCCGCGCGGCATCTGCCATATTCACGGCGACAGCGGCGCAACGATGTGGGCGCACTCCGCGCAAAGACGCGAATTGAACAACCTGCAGACGATGCGGGTGGTCTGGTCGCTGCTGACGAAGGGCGAAAAGGGCGCGGCCAAGCGCGGGCTGGGCGCCGGCGAAGCGATGGCGCGCGAGCATCCGGCGGCGCCGCACATGTATCTCTTCACCATCGGCACACGCAAGGCGGCAAGGGGGCAGGGCCTCGGGAAACAACTGATCCGGCCCATGCTGGACGCCGCCGACCGGGCCGCCCTGCCCTGCTACCTGGAAAACTCCAATCCTGCGAACACGGGCTTCTATGTCAGCCACGGTTTCGAGCGGATGAAGATGTTCGAGCTGGGCCCCGGATCGCCGCCGATGGAAGCGATGTGGCGCGAGCCGCGTTCTATGACTGCATCTTCGGAATGAGACCCGCCTGCCCGCCTTGCACCGCCGCCGCCATGGGCGCCGGGTCATAGTTCGCGGGAAGCACGTCAAAGATCAGGTGGTACCGGTCCTTGGTCCCGAGGTGGCGCACTTCGTGGAATTTTTGGTTATTCAGCTCGAACGCATGGCCCGCCTCGAACACGAAGGGCTGGTCGTCGATGTAGAAGATCACTTCCGGCCAGGTGACGAGCGGTACGTGGATACGGTGGCTGGCCCGCAGAAGCGGCGAAATATCCTGGTGCCGGCTGATTGTGCCGCCCGGCAGCAGTTTGGCGATCTGGCAGCGCACGACAGTCGCCCCAGGCGGATACAGGGCGCAGATTTCATCAATGATCGGCAAAGCCGTGGCGCTGAACCAGTCATAGCCGGCGCGGCGCGAGACATCGTCCTGCCGGATCCGGCGATCATGCGGCATGTAGAGCGCGTTCGTATAGTACAGGAAAATCGAGTGAGTCGGACGCGGCCCGGTCAAGGCGCTGCGCAAATCGTCTTCACTGTCCCACAGGGCTTCATCGACGGCCATGACGCGCTCGACCAGCGACGACACGTCAACCCGCTTCAGCATCCGGTGGGTAGGGCCAAAATCCATTCAATTTCACTCTGAAACTGGCTGGGTTATAGGCTGGCGACACATATCCGCACAAGGGAACGCGCCTTTGATCATTTCGCACCGCCACCGGTTCATTTTTATTGCTGTGCCAAAGACGGCCACCCACGCCGTCCGCCGCGCGCTGCGGGAGCATCTTGGCGAGACGGACGAGGAACAGGTGCAGCTGTTTGTCCAGAAGACGATGCCTTATCCGGAAATCGCCCGTATCCGCCACGGCCATATCCGCTGGAACGAGTGCAAGGCGGCCGTCTCGCCGGAGGTCTGGGCCGGCTATTTCAAGTTCGCGGTCGTGCGTAATCCGTGGGAGCGGTTCGTGTCGTATTGCGCGTTCATGTACCGGAACGAACAGCTGTTCCAACGTGATCCGCAAGGCACGATGCGCGCCGTGCTCGACGGGCCCGAGCATCGCCAGCGCGTTGTCTTCCAGCCGCAAAGCGAGTTCCTGTGCGATGCGGACGGCCAGATCATGGTGGATTTCGTCGGCCGGCACGAAACGTTGCAGGCGGACTATGACACCATCTGCAACCGTATCGGCATTCCTTCTGCGCCGCTGGGCCGCGCGAACGAATCCGAACACGGCCCCTGGCGCAACTATTACGACGACCCGCTCAAGGCGCGGGTTGCTGACCTCTACAGGCGCGATATCGACTGTTTCGGGTATGCGTTCGACTGAGCCGGTTCAGCCCCTCGGCAGAGAATAGTTCGGCGACTCCCGCGTCATCATCACGTCGTGCACGTGGCTCTCCTGGAGCCCTGCCCCGGTGATCTGCACGAACTGCGCTTTGGCGTGAAGCTCCGCAATCGTGCGGGCGCCGACATAGCCCATGGCGGCGCGCAGGCCGCCGACCATCTGGTGGACGATCGGATTGAGCGAGCCCTTGTAGGGCACTTGTCCCTCGATGCCTTCCGGCACGAGCTTGTCTGCGGCAGCGTCCTTCTGGAAATAGCGGTCGGCCGAGCCCCGCGCCATGGCGCCCAGCGAGCCCATGCCCCGATAAGCCTTGTAGGAGCGCCCTTGGTACAGGAACACTTCACCGGGGCTTTCTTCGGTGCCGGCGAACATCGAACCCATCATGGCGGTTGAGGCCCCGGCCGCGAGCGCCTTGGCGAAGTCGCCGGAGAACTTGATACCGCCATCGGCGATGATCGGTATGCCGGATGCGGCGGCCGCGTTGGCGCAGTCTTCAATCGCCGTAAGTTGCGGAACACCGACGCCGGCCACGATGCGCGTGGTGCAGATGGAACCGGGGCCGATCCCGACCTTGACGGCGTCGGCGCCTGCATCAATCAACGCGCGTGTGCCGTCGGCCGTGGCGACGTTGCCGGCAATGATCTGAACGGCGTTCGAGATTTTCTTGGCGCGCGTGACGGCGTCGGCCACAGCCTTCGAATGGCCGTGCGCCGTGTCGATGACAACGACGTCGGCGCCAGCGGCAATCAGCGCTGCGGTGCGCTCGAAGCCGGCGTCGCCGACAGTCGAGGCGGCGGCGACGCGCAGCCGGCCGGCGGGATCCTTGGCGGCGTTCGGGTTCAGCGATGCCTTGTCCATGTCCTTGACGGTGAGCAGGCCGATGCAGCGGCCGCTGTCATCGACAATCACGAGGCGCTCGATCCGGTGCTTGTGGAGCAGGCGGCGGGCTTCCTCGATCGGCGTGTCGATCTTCACGGTGACGACTTCACGCGTCATCAGGCTCGCAATCGTCGCCCCGGCATCGTCAGCGAAACGGGTATCGCGGTTGGTGATGATACCCGCGATCTTGCCGTTCTTCTCGACGACCGGAATGCCGGAAAAGCCGGTGCGTTGTTTCAGCTCGCGCAGCGCGCCCAAGGTCGCCGTGGGGGCGATGGTGACGGGGTTCATCACCACGCCGCTCTCGTACTTCTTAACCATCGCCACTTCGCCGGCCTGCTGTTCGATCGACAGGTTCCGGTGAATGACCCCGATCCCGCCGGCCTGGGCCATGGCAATCGCGAGGCGCGCTTCGGTGACCGTATCCATGGCCGCCGAGAGCAGGGGGATGTTGAGTGCAATCGCCTTCGTCAGAAAGGTTGAAACATCAACTTCTGAAGGCATGACCTCGCTTGCGCCGGGCTGCAGAAGCACGTCGTCAAACGTAATGGCTTGTCGGATTATCATGTGGGGAGCTCCCTTTTTGGCCTAGTAAGGGAGTCGCACAGGCTTGTGAAGCCCCTTCCCTGACCTGCGCCCCAGCCCCTTCTGCAGAGCTGCTTTGACAGGGCGGGCTGCGCACACGATAGAAGCGTCATTAGTTGCATCTGTAACCATCGTGTCCTGGGGAGGAACCTTGATGAACTTGTCAGACTATGGATTGAGCACCGCGCGAGGCTTTCTGGCCGGCTTTGACCCCGCCGGGGTTACCCTGCCCGCCTTTCTGCAGCCCGCCCGGGACATGGCCCTGCGCCTGCCGGAACTGATCCCGACGGGACACCTGCGCAGCTTCCTCGAAACGCTGCCGGAACTCGACCTGAAAGATTTCTGCGCAAGCGCCAGCGACGCCGAGCTGCGGATCGCCATGCTGCACTACAGTTTCATGGTGCAGGCCTATGTCTGGGGTGAGCCGGACGCCCCGGCAAAGCTGCCCGCCTGCCTGGCTGTGCCGATCTGGCAGATCGGGCAGGCCATCGGCCAACCACCCCTGCTCCCCTATTCCAGCTACACCCTCGAGAACTGGACGCGGTTTGACGAGAAGGGGCCCATCGACCTCTCGAACATTCGCGCAATCCAGCACTTCGAAGGCGGCATGGATGAGACCTGGTTCATCCTGGTGCACGTCGCCATCGAGGCGCGTGCCGGCGAAATGCTGATGGAAGCAACCCGGCTGGTGGACGCCGCGAAAGCCGCCGACGCCGCCGAAATCGAACGGGCGCTCGGCGTGATGAGCGCTGTCTGGGACGATGTGAACGCGATCTTCGACCGGATGCCTGAGCGCTGCGATCCGTATGTTTATTTCCACCGGGTTCGGCCGTGGATACATGGCTGGAAAGACAATCCGGCGCTGGGCGAGGGACTTGTCTACGAAGGCGTGGCAGAAACCGGCGGCAAACCGCAGGCCTTCCGGGGGCAGACGGGGTCGCAGTCTTCGATTGTGCCGGCGATGGACGCACTGCTCGGCATCGGGCATGCGGGTGATCCGCTGCGGACGTTCCTGGATGAGCTGCACGCTTACCGCCCGCCGCATCATCGCCGCTTCATTGATGACCTGCGCGCGCAGAGTGTGCTGCGCGATGTCGTGCAGTCACTCGCAAACCCGGCGATCCGGGAGCTGTACAACGACAATATCCGCAAGCTCGCGCGGTTCCGGACGCGGCACCTCGAATACGCGGCCACCTATATCAACCGCCAGGCCTCGACGGCCGCCGGAAACGACCCCGATGTCGGCACCGGCGGAACGCCCTTCATGCGGTATCTGAAGAAACACCGCGACGAAGCCGAGGCGCATCTGCTTTGAGGTTCGACATCCCGCGCAAGTAAAAGTGGGCGAACGCCCGTCCACAAACTGTCCACAAGGGCGTGTGGACTAATCCACGCAAAGCGTGTGGGCGATCTTGCCGTTTCGACCACGGTATGGCAGCCGAAACGGGCATCCGTGACCTGACAGGTGCCGGTGACCGCCGAGCCGGGTGCGCGTTCCGCGTCACCCTCGTAGCGGCATTCGCCCACGCAATCGGAATCGCCCTTGCAAGCCTTTCCTGCGTCGAGAAATGGCTGCACGCAGTTCTCCCACTGAAGCTTTCCGCTCGGGACGATTTCACCGCCCGCAGCTTCGCAGACCATTCTCTCCGCAGCGGTCGCCCGCGCGGCCGCGAACGTGATCCGCTCGTAAGGCGCAGCGGGCTGAGACACGACAGGAACGGCGCCCTCCCCTTTTGCGGTATGAAAACAGGCGCAGGCGGGCAGGGTGAGCAGGGTGAGCAGGGCAAGGGAAACGATGGCGATTTTCATCCGGGAAATCTCGCAAAAGCGGGAACACCTTCCGGAATATGATGGAAGCTCGGGGCGTCGGCGGTCTGCATGATAACCTGCGGCCGTCCGAACAGGCTGGTATCGTCGAACGACCCGACTTTCAGGATCACGGCGTGCGGCAGCGCCGGTGCACGCGTGAGGATCTGGGTTCCGCAGGTTCCGCAGAACTCGCGGGTCACGGCATGGTCGATATCGGTGCGTTTGAATGCCTTGGGCGCGCCTTTGGTGTAGCGAAAGCCCGCTGCCGGCATCGCCATGAAGTCATTCGCCTGCCCGCCCGTGATGTACTGGCACTCGCGGCAGTGGCATTCCGCCTTCATGATCGGCTCACCCTCGGATTCGTACCGGATCTCCCCGCAATAGCATCCGCCTTCGATTTTCATTCTGTCTCTCCCTTGTGTGCGCGATTGCCTTTGAACCCTTTGGCAACAACGTAAATTTCCGGACTGCCGGCCCGGCTGGCGGGCGGTTTGATGTGTTTCACCGTCCGGAAATGCGTCTTCAGCGTGGTGAGCAGATCCTTTGTCGTGCCGCCCTGAAAGACTTTTGAACAGAAGGATCCGCCCGGCGCCAGGTGCGCAATGGCGAAATCGACGGCAAGTTCGACCAGCGCCACGGTGCGCAGGTGATCGGTTTGCTTGTGCCCGGTCGTATTGGCCGCCATGTCCGACAGGATCAGATCCGGCGGGCCGCTGAGCGCGGCGAGCACCTTTTCGACGTCGCGCGGTTCGTTGACATCGCCGAGGAAGATCCGGGCCCCGTCAATCGGATCGACCGGCAAGAGATCAATGCCGACGACTTCACCAACGCCCTTGTGCAACGCGACCTGGATCCAGCCGCCGGGCGCGCAGCCGAGATCGATGACGCGCTGGCCTTTCTTGAGGATCTGGGTTGCCTCGTCGATTTCCAACAGCTTGTAGGCTGCCCGGGACCGGAATCCCGCGTCCATTGCCTTGCGGACGTAGGGGTCCTGCAGCTGGCGCTCGATCCATTTTTTTGAACTTTCCGTGCGCGCGTTCCGAGCAATCACCTTGCGTTCGGTTATGCTGCGCCCGGAACCCGGCTTTTCAGTCGTCGGCTTGATCCAGCGCCGTTTCTCTTCATCCGACATGGTCGACTCCGCCGGTGGTTGATTTGCGCTTTTTCGGGCGGCGGCGCCGCTGAGGCCGGGTGCTGTGCATCATCGACAATAGAACGCCTTCACGAAGACCGCGATCTGCAACGCGCAGTTTGTGGCCATCGAATGCCTCCCACACGGCTTCCATGATGGCACATCCCGCCAGCATGAGCGGCGCGCGTTCTTCGCCGATTGTCGGCAACCTGGCGCGTCCGCTTGAACCAAGCTCGCGCAGCAGACTCATCGTCGCGACCCCGTCGGCGCGCGACAACCAGCTGCCGTCAACCTTGTCGCGGCGGTAGCGGTCGAGCTTGAGATGAACGCCTGCCAGGCAGGTCACTGTCCCCGACGTGCCAATCAGATAGCCGTCATCCTGCCCGAGCCGTTGGGTGACGCGCTCCAGAGCGGGCCAGGCGCGTACCTCGGACCGGGCCCGTTCGAGCATCTGCGGCCAGGCCGCAACCTCATCGCTCAGATCGAAGGCTTCCGACAAAGTTACGACACCGACCTTAAGGCTGGTCCAGTCCAGGATCGGCGCCTCGCGCAAGAGGCCTGACAGGCCGCCCGAGCGCATCGCGCCGGCATCGACGAGCGATAGCTCCGTGGACCCGCCGCCGACATCGACCACGAGGACGGATTTGGTGTCCGGCTCGATCAGGTCGTGGCACCCAATGGTTGCCAGACGTGCCTCTTCCTTGGCGCCGATCACCTTGAAGGTCAGCCCGGTCTCGGTTTGGACGCGGCGGATGAAATCAGGCCCGTTCGTGGCCTTGCGGCAGGCTTCCGTCGCGATGCAGCGAACCCGGCCGACGCCGTGCTGCTTGAGCTTGTTCCGGATGGCGTGAAGCGCGCTCATGGCCCGCTCCACCGCAGCGTCCGAAAGGCGGCCGGTATCGTGCAAACCCTCGCCCAGACGGGCGATCTGAGAATACGAATCGACCACGCGAAAGGACTGCCCGCGAGGTTCCGCGACCAGCAAGCGGCAATTATTCGTACCGAGATCGACCGCTGCATAGAGCGGCCGTCCCTTCTGGGAACCGGGCGGGCCGCGCCTGCGACTGCCCGATCCATTATTTTTGTCAGCCATGGTGTGGCCCGAATTGGAAACTTGAGGCATTCTCTATCACAGGAGCGGACAATGACCAGTAGACGTGGACCTTCGGCCTGGTTGCGCGGCTGGTTTGGGCGCCGGCGCGCGCACGCGGCTGAAACGCTGGTGCTGACTGACCCGATAGATGAGCGCTACCACTACGGTTCAATCTCCAAGCACATCGCCAAGTTCCAGATCGGGCAGGTTGTACGCCACCGGGTGTTTGCATTCCGGGGGATAATTTTCGACGTCGATCCGCAATTTGCGAATTCCGACGAGTGGTATGAATCGATCCCGGAAGAGGTCCGCCCCCGCAAGGATCAGCCATTTTACCATCTCTTCGCCGAGAATGAGCGGACTCACTACATCGCGTATGTCTCGGAACAGAACCTGGTGCCGGACGATTCGGAAATGCCGCTCAGCCATCCCGACATCCCTGAGTGGTTTGATATCACCGGGCGGGGCACCTACGAGCTGAAGAAGCATTCAACCAACTGAGGCGGGGCAGGGCCCCTGCCCCGGACTTCGGCAGTTCTGGTCAGGAACCGCCTTTGGATCGCGCAATGGTTGATGTCGTCGAGTGCCCGGGAACGGTCGCCACGATGACAACCTCGCCGCCGCGGGCTTCAACCAGATCGGCGCCGACGATGGTTTCGCGCGAATAGTCACCGCCCTTGATCAGCACATCCGGTTTCAGGGCGGTGATCAGCTCGAGCGGCGTATCCTCCTCGAAGACCACCACACCATCGACCGATGCCAGCCCACAGAGCACCTGCGCCCGTGACACCGCATCGTTCACCGGACGCTCCGGACCCTTGAGGCGCTTCACCGATGCATCGGAATTCAATCCCACGATCAGCCGGTCACAGCGGCTGCGCGATTCCTCGAGCACGCGGATGTGGCCGGGGTGGAGGATGTCGAACACGCCGTTGGTGAATCCGATCCTGAGGCCCCCTTCCCTCCAACGCTCGATCTGGCCCACCATCGCGTCAACGGAGAGGGTTCCCGCCTTCTGCGACCATTGCTCAAGCGCAGCCGTATCGAGCAGTTCCGACGCCGATACGGTCGCTGTGCCCGACTTTCCGACGGCAATGCCGGACGCCAGGATCGCGAGCTGGACCGCTTCGTCAAGGCTGGCGCCTGCGACTATGGCTATGGCCAGCGCGGCGAGGCTGGTATCGCCGGCGCCCGACACATCGAAGACGTCCCGGGCTTTGCCGCTGACATGCCCCGGCGGTCCGCCTTGGGCGATGTAGGACATGCCTTGCGCTGCGCGCGTCACGACGATGGCCTTGGCGGGCAGCTGCGCCTGGGCAGCTTCGAGCGCGCGTTCAACATCTTCCGTCGTGGCGGTCGGCAAGCCGACTGCGGATGCCAGTTCGCCTGCGTTGGGCTTCAGGATGTCGACGGCGCCGTAGCGATTGAAATCCTTGCCCTTGGGATCGGCGATCACCGGCAGGTTGTGCAGGTGCGCACCTTCCAGAACCGCGTCGATGAGGGCGGCTGACAGCAGACCCTTGGCATAGTCGGAGATCAGGATCGCCGAGACGGCCGGGATGAGCGCGGTGATCTGCGCAATCAATGCACGCTCGCTATCGGCGTCCGGCGGGCCAACCTCTTCGGCGTCGAGCCGCAGCAATTGCTGGCCGCCTGCGACCATGCGGGTCTTCAGGGTTGTCGGACGCCCTTTGAGGACGACCAAGTGGGCCGAAATGCCGGGCGACTGATCGAGCAGGCCAGCCAGTTCGCGGCCGGCTTCATCCTCACCGATGGCGCCGACGATCACGGCGTCCAGACCGAGGGAGGCGAGGTTGCGGGCCACGTTTGCGGCGCCGCCGGGCATGCTGGCCGCGCGCGTCTGGCGCAGGACAGGCACCGGCGCTTCGGGCGAAATCCGTTCGACGACGCCGTAGACGAAACGGTCGAGCATCACATCGCCGACGCACAGGACGCGCTTGTCCCGGGCCGCTTCAACGATCTGGCGAAGGCGGACAGGCTGCATTCGGCGCTTTCTCTGGTTCAGCCGGGGTATAGCGGGCGGCAGGCCGGGTTGAAAGTCCGGCCAGACAGACCGGATTGATCCAAAGTCCGCGCCGCCGCGTATTCAGCCAAACCCGATGACAGGATTCGGCCCGGTAGCATGTCCATTTCGCCTCCTTCCATCGTCTGGTTCCGCGAGGATCTGCGTCTGGCCGGCAATCCGGCCCTGTCGGCGGCGGTTGCGGGCGGCGGTCCTGTGATCTGTCTCTACATTCGCGAAACGGGTCTGCAAGGCGCCCGGCCGACGGGCGGCGCCTCTAAATGGTGGCTCGACAAGAGCTTGTGGGCATTGGCAGCGGGGTTGACCTCGCGGGGAGGCGCCCTCGTGCTGCGCAGCGGACAGGCCAGTGATGTTCTGGCGGCGCTGATCCGGGAGACGGGCGCGCAGTCTGTGTTCTGGAACCGCCGCTACAGTGAGCCGGAAAAGACCCATGACGCGGACCTCCAAGCCTCCCTTACGGCGGCCGGGATCTCTGTGCGGAGCTTCAATGCACGCCTGCTGATGGAGCCCTGGCAACTGAAGACGGGCGCGGGCGGGTACTACCGTGTGTTTACGCCCTTCTGGCGTGCCTTGCGGGCCACCTATGTGCCCTCGCCGCATCTTCCGGCACCCAAGGAGATACGGGCGTGTGAAACCGGGAGCGAAGATCTGGATGACTGGGGCCTGCATCCCGGTGCGCCGGATTGGTCTGGCGTGATCGGCGCGTCATGGACACCGGGCGAAGACGGAGCGCACGCCCGGCTGGCGGATTTCCTGGATGGTCCGATCAATGGCTACGCCGAAACCAGGAACCGGCCCGATCTCGATACATCGACATCGCGGCTGTCGCCGCACCTGCGGTTTGGCGAAATTGGCCCCGCGCAAATCTGGCGAGCGGTGCAGGCCGGCGTGGAGGCAGGCCGGATCGATGCCCGCGGCGCCGAGGTGTTCCTGTCCGAGATCGCCTGGCGCGAGTTTTCCCACGTCCTCCTGAACTTCAATCCGGAACTGGCGCGCACCAACTACAATCCGAACTTTGACCGGATGCCGTGGCGAACAGACCGCGAAGCGCTTCGCGCCTGGCAGCTTGGCCAGACCGGATATCCGATCGTCGATGCGGGCATGCGCGAGCTCTGGCACACCGGTTGGATGCACAACCGTGTGCGGATGATTGTGGCTTCCTTTCTCACCAAGCACCTGTTGCTGCCCTGGCAGGCCGGCGAGTCCTGGTTCTGGGACACGCTGGTCGATGCCGATCCGGCGGCCAATGCAGCAAGCTGGCAATGGACAGCCGGAAGCTGCGCAGATGCGGCGCCGTATTTCCGTGTTTTCAATCCGATTACCCAAGGCAGCAAGTTCGACGAGACCGGCGCGTACGTCCGGAGATGGTGTCCGGAACTTGCCCGGCTGCCTGATAAATTCCTGCACGCTCCCTTCGAGGCGCCGGAAGCCATTCTGAAATCCGGGAACGTTGAACTCGGAAAAACTTACCCGAAACCGATCGTGGATCACCCGGCGGCGCGTCAACGCGCACTCGACGCCTACGCAACGACAAAAAAGGAGCTGGGAACAGCATGACCAGGATTGCGATTATCGGAGCAGGCATATCCGGCCTCGGCGCCGCATGGGCCTTGCGCGACCGGGCTGATGTCACGCTGTTCGAAAAGGACGACCGCCTCGGCGGTCACGCCTGCACGCATTCATTCAACTTGGGTGGTATGCCCGTAAATGTCGATCTCGGCTTCATCGTCTATAACGGCCTCAACTATCCGAACCTCATCGGGTTCTTTGAAGCCCTGAAGGTTGAGACGGAAGCATCGGACATGAGCTTCTCGGTCACCGATCCGGAAGGATGGACCTGGGCGTCGACTGCGGCCGGAATATTCGCGCAGAAGCGAAACCTGCTGAGCCCGCGCTTTCACAAGTTCTGGACGACGATCCTGAAGTTCAATGACACCGCCCGGCGAGATCTTGCTTCGGGCAGAATCGACGACCCGTCGCTCGGCGCGTGGCTGGATCGACACGGCTTCGATGCGGACTTCCGTGCAAACTACATCCTGCCGATGGGGGCCGCGATCTGGTCCACTCCGGAAGACCGGATTCTCGACTATCCCGCGCGCAGCTTCTTCCAGTTTTTCGACAACCACCGCCTGATGCACAAGGAGCGTCCGAAATGGCGCACGGTGACCGGCGGCAGTCAAAACTATGTGCGCAAGGCCGGCGACGCACTGGGGGGCAGGGTCCGCCTCAATTCGCCGATTGCGCGTGTCCATCCGTTTGGCGGCAAGATTGCCGTGGTTCCGGAATCCGGAAGGCCGGAGGTTTTTGACGAAGTCATTCTGACCTGCCATTCCGATCAGGCCCTTCGGCTCGTCGAGCAGGACTATGAAGCACCGGCCTTTTATCTGCGTTCGGTGAAGTATCGTCCGAACACGATCTACCTGCACTGCGATCCGGCGCTGATGCCGGCGCGGAAGGCGGCCTGGGCGAGCTGGAATGTGCTCAAGCAACCCGGCGGCGACATCTGCCTGACCTACTGGATGAACAAGCTGCAGAACATCGCGCCGCAGGTGCCCGTTTTCATCACGCTCAACCCGGCCACACCCCCTGCCCCTGACCTGATCCTCCATCGATACAGTTTCGATCATCCCCAGTTTGATGCCGCCGCCGAAGCTGCCGTGCGGTCGCTGGGGCGTATCCAGGGGCAGGACGGCCTCTGGTTTGCCGGGGCATGGATGGGGCGCGGATTTCACGAAGACGGCCTGAAATCAGGTCTCGCGGCGGCCTTGTCGCTCGGCGGAGAAGTGCCGTGGGAAACGAAAAGTGTGGACTTGATCGTGCGGCGGCGCAACACTTCAGATTATGAAGTGAAAGCCGAGGCAACAGCGTGACCGATGCACCGCTGAGGCTCTGGATCGGGCAGACGCTGCACAAACGTTTCGTCCCTTTCGAACGAGCCTTCCGTTACAAGATCGTCCTGATCGATGTGGACATCGACCAGCTGGATCAGGCGGGCCGCATGTCTTGCCTGTTTGCCGTCAACAAGACCGGCTTGTTTGCATTCGACGCGCGCGATCATGGCGGCGGTGATGCACTGATCAGTCTGCGGCAATGGGCAGAAGAGCAATTTGCGTCAGCGGGCGTGAGCCTTGGTGGCGGCAAGATCCGGCTGGTCACTTTTGCGCGGCATCTCTTCTACAAGTTCGCCCCGCTTTCGCTCTGGTACGGCTATGACCGCGAAGGGGCCCTGAGAGGCATCATCTACGAGGTCCGCAATACATTTGGCGAGCGCCACTGCTATGTCGCCGCCGTGCAGGGCGACCGGTCGGTCCACTCGGCGCCCAAGCACTTTTACGTCTCACCGTTCTTCGACGTCAGCGGACAGTACCGTTTCACGCTCCGCGGACCGACAGGATTACTGGATGTCGTGATCGAGAACATCAAAGATGGCGAGCGCACACATCTGGCAAGCATCAAGGCGCGTATGCAGGCAGCAACAACAGCCAATCTGCTGAGAATTGCCTTGACCTTGCCGTTTTCATCCCTCGGCGTGACGTTCGCCATTCACTGGCAAGCCTTGCGCATCTGGATACGCGGCGCGAAATATCATCCGCGCCCTGCAAATCCAGGCCCCATCGCAACCGTTGCTGCCTCAGACACGTCCGTCTTTTGACGCCAAACCGGGAGCCTTAGAATGAGCCCAGTCATCCATGCCACTCCGCAATCGATCCGACAACTGAAGGGTCTGCCCGCGAGCTTCAGACTGGCCGCCATGGTGCTGTTCCGCACCAGGGCGGGTGCACTGACGTTCGAGTTGCCGAACGGAACGCAGCTTTTGTTCCGGAATAAGGCGGATGGCCCCGAAGCCAAAATCAACGTTCACAATTTCCGGTTCATCAAGCGGGCGCTGGCGGGCGGCGATGTTGCGTTCGCGGAATCCTACATGGACGGCGATTGGTCAACGCCCGACCTGACGGCGGTTCTGCGCTTTTTTTCAACCAACTTCGACACGACGACACGACTGTCGCGCGGCAACTTATTCGTCCGTTCCATGAACATGCTCCAGCATGTGCTGAGACGGCGCAACTCGAAATCCGGCGCCAAGAAGAACATCATGGCACACTACGATCTCGGGAACGCATTCTACGAAAAGTGGCTTGACCCGAGCATGACCTATTCTTCGGCCTGCTTCCAGAGTCCCAATGATTCCCTGGAGCAAGGGCAGTTGCACAAGTACAATGAAATCTGCGACCGCATTCAGGCGGGTCCGGATTCCCACATTCTCGAAATTGGTTGTGGCTGGGGCGGGTTCGCGGAATACGCGGCAAAGCAAAGGGGAAGCCGGGTCACTTGCCTGACGATTTCGCCGGCGCAGAAGGCCTATGCCGAAGAGCGGATGCGCAAGAACGGCTTGAGCGACCGGGTTGAGATACGTCTTGAAGACTACCGCGACCATGTTGGCACCTATGATGGCGTCGCGTCGATCGAAATGTTTGAAGCTGTGGGCGAGCCCTACTGGCCGAGCTATTTTTCCAAGGTGTTTTCGTCCCTCAAGCACGGCGCCCGCGCGGCGCTCCAGATCATCACGATTGATGATGACCTCTTTCCGAAATATCGGCGGCGGGTCGATTTCATACAGCAGCATATTTTTCCGGGCGGCATGCTGATCAGCGAGAAAGCCCTCAAGGAACAGCTCGCGCTGGCTGGACTTCGGCATGACGGCGTCGCGTACTTCGGACAGGACTATGCACGTACCTGCCGGGAATGGTCCCGCGCGTTCAACGATCGTTGGAGCGAGATCCAGCCCCTCGGCTTTGATGAGCAGTTCCGCCGGCTCTGGAATTTTTATCTCAGCTATTGCGAAGCGGGCTTCAGCGATGGCCGCATTAATGTCGGCCAGTTCCAGCTGACGCGGACCTGATCAAGCAGTCTTGCTGGTCGCGGCGTGTTCCCGAAAACCGGGACCACTTTTCGGAACGCCGCTCTACTAGACCAGCCGCGATTGCTTGACCGCTGCAGCGATGAAACTTGCGAACAGCGGGTGGGGCTCGAACGGCCGGGATTTCAGTTCCGGGTGGAACTGCACGCCGATGAACCAGGGATGGTCCGGAATCTCGAAGATTTCGGGAAGGGTGCCGTCCGGCGAAAGCCCGGAGAACACCACACCGTGCTTTTCAAGTTCGGGAATGTAGGCGGCGTTCACTTCATACCGGTGACGGTGACGCTCGGATATCTCGTTTGCTCCGTACACATCTGCAACGCGGCTCCCCTTTTTCAAGCGGGCGGGATAGGCACCGAGGCGCATGGTGCCGCCCTTGTCGGTGTTTTCGTCGCGGATGACCTTTTCGTTGCCTTTGGTCCACTCTTCCATCAGGCCGACGAGCGGGTGCGGGGTCTTACGGTCATTTTCCGTCGTGTTCGCGTCCTTGAGGCCCGCAAGGTTTCGCGCGACTTCAATCACCGACATCTGCATGCCGTAGCAGATCCCGAAGCAGGGCACCTGGCGTTCGCGCGCAAACCGTGAAGCGCGGATCTTCCCGTGCGCGCCCCGTTCGCCGAAACCGCCCGGCAGGATAATGCCGTGAACGCCTTCGAGGATGTCGAGCGGGCGCGAGTCGTCATCGAACTCTTCGGAGTTGATCAAACGGACGGTGACTTTGACGTTGTTTGCGACGCCGCCATGGCTGAGCGCTTCAGCAACGGATTTATAGGCGTCCGGAACGTCGGTGTATTTGCCGACCAGGCCGATGCAGACTTCGCCGTCAGGATTGTGGATCATCTGTGCAATGCGGTCCCAGCCCGAAAGGTCCGGCGCCGGAGCGTCATTGATCGCGAAATGCCGGAGCACTTCCTGGTCCAGTCCTTCTGCGTGGTAGGCCAGCGGCACATCGTAGATATGCCGTACGTCCCTGGCTTCGATGACACTGGAGGGACGAACGTTGCAGAAACTGGCGATCTTGCCCTTCTCGTTCTCCGGAATGGGCCGGTCGCACCGGCAGAGCAGGATCTGCGGCTGGATGCCGATCGAGCGGAGTTCCTTGACGGAGTGCTGCGTCGGTTTGGTCTTCATTTCGCCCGCAGCCGGAATGTACGGCAGCAGCGTCAGGTGGATGAAGCAGGTGCGTTCGGGGCCAAGTTCCTGGCCAAGCTGCCGGATCGCCTCGAAAAAGGGCAGGCCTTCGATGTCGCCCACGGTGCCGCCGATTTCGCAGAGAACGAAATCAACCCCCTCCCCCGGATCCGACAGGACGAAGTCCTTGATCTCGTTGGTGACGTGCGGAATGACCTGGATGGTCGCGCCCAGGTAGTCGCCTCGGCGCTCCTTCTCGATGATCCGGCTGTAGATCCGGCCGGTCGTGATGTTGTCGGACTGGCGGGCGGACACGCCCGTGAACCGCTCATAGTGGCCGAGGTCGAGATCGGTCTCGGCGCCGTCATCGGTGACGTACACCTCGCCGTGCTGGCGCGGGCTCATCGTGCCGGGATCAACGTTGAGATAGGGGTCCAGCTTGCGCAACCGGACGCCATAGCCGCGTGATTGCAACAAGGCCCCCAGCGCCGCCGAAGCGATGCCTTTGCCCAAGGATGACACCACGCCGCCCGTAATGAAAATATAGCGGATCATGGGATCACACTCTTGCAACGATTCGCATGGGCGGCTGCCCGCGAATTCGTAACTGGCCAAAATTACTGGGGATTCGTCTCGGCCGGCGCGGTTTCAGGAGCGGCCTCCGGTTCCACAGGCAGGGGAACTTCCGTCGTGGCCGCATCAGCCGGAGGCACAGTGACCACGGCGCTATCAGGCGCGGCCCCCGGTGCCGGCTCACTTTCCACCAGCGACACGGAAGGGTCAAAAAGATCAACCGGCTCGCCGGCCGGGGTGGCCGGGGAGGTTCCTTCCAGCGCTTTTTCAATGCCGGAGCGGTTGTCATTCGACCGATTGGCAATCGATGTGAGGGCCAGGCTGGTCGCGAAGAAGATGCCGCCCATGATGATCGTCGTGCGAACGATAGCGCCCGCAGCGCCGCGTCCTGACATCAGCGAGTTTGCGCCACCACCGCCGATTCCAAGCCCGCCACCTTCGGATTTCTGGACCAGGACGAGGCCGATCATCGCCAGACAGGCGATAATATGAATGACAAGGATAACGTTCTGCATGGATCAGGGTCCGGCTACTTTGGAATTTCGCGCTCGCTTACCCCTGTTAAGGGCGTTCGCCAAGCCGGTCGTGTCACCCTTGGAGGGCACACGCCGTGTTGTAGATGGCCAGGAAGTCGGCCGCCTTCAAGCTCGCCCCGCCAATCAGCCCCCCGTCGACATTGGAAACAGGCAGAATTTCAACCGCATTACCGGGATTCAGGCTGCCGCCGTACAGGATCCGGACCGACTGGCCGGGCTCACCGAACCGGCCAATCAGAAACTGGCGCACGAAATCATGCACTTCCGCGATTTGCGCGGTGGTTGCGACCTTTCCCGTTCCGATGGCCCAAAGGGGCTCGTAGGCGAGAACAAAGGCCGTTGCCGGCTCCAAACCGGCCAGGGAGCCCTTCAGCTGTTCCGCCACGACGGTCAGGGTCTGGCCAGATGAGCGTTCTTCGGGCGTTTCGCCGACACACACGATCGGCACCAAACCCGAACCGATGGCGCTTTGCGCCTGCGCCGCAACTATTTCGTCGGTCTCGCCGTGGAACGTGCGTCGCTCGGAATGACCGACGATGACGTAAGCGGCGCCCGCTTCCTTGAGCATCGGGGCCGAAATATCGCCCGTAAAGGCGCCTTTTTGCTGTGAATGACAGGTTTGACCGCCTATCCGGAGCGCCGAGCCCTCTGCGGCAAGGGCAGCCTGCGACAGAAGTGTCGCGGGAACGCATAGCAGCGTTTCCGGGGCCGCCGCCGCACCACTGACCGCAGCCGCGACATCACCCACTGTTTGCAGGTCGGCGCGCAGGCCATTCATCTTCCAGTTTCCGGCGATCAGCTTACGGTTCATGCCGCGTTCCCTGTCTTGCAAGTCATCGGATGGTCGCCTAGCAAGCTGTGAGCCAACCGGCAAATCCAATCCAAAGAGCCGTAGACCATGATCTCTCTGATGAAACGACTGACCAATTCGGTCTTCGGCAAGCTCGTCTTGATGATCATCATTGTCGGCATGGCGTTTTTTGGTGTCGACCAGGTGGTCAATGTCCTGCGTGGCGGGCTGGGCGCCAGCATTGCCCAAGCCGGTTCGCGCGGCTTTGATCCTGCCGATCTCGACCGCCGGGTCGAAGCTGTTCTGCGCAACATGAATGCGACGTCCGAGCAGCCGGTCACCAAAACCGAAGCGCTCGCCAACGGCCTGATTGACCAGATCTACGCGTCCGAAACGGCGCGGATCACAGTGTTGGGCTATGGCGCCGGCCTGGGCCTCGCGCCGTCAACAGAGGCGGTTCTCAACCAGACAAAGTCAATTGAAGCGTTCCAGAACCCTTTGACCGGCGAACTTGACCCCACCCTGTTGCGCCAGCGGCTGCAACAGCTTGGATTCACCCTGAATGAATTCGAAGACCAGATCGGAGACGATCTGACGATCCAGACGATGCAGTCTGCGGCGACGTCCGCTGTATCGGCGCCGAAGGCACTCAGCGATGTCCAGATCCTGTATTTCGGAGAAGCCCGCAACGTCTCCTGGTTCTTCTACGATGCGCTGAAGGGCGCGCCGCCGGTAGAACTCACGCCGGAAGACGTTCGGGCCTACTATGATGCCAATCTTGAGCAGCTGAAACAGCCGGAACGGCGCGCCATCGACCTGCTCCGCATGTCGGCGGAAGACTTCATCGGCGAAGTAGAGGTGACCGAGCAGGAAATCGCGACCATCTATGAGGCGACCAAGTCCGAACGGTTTTCCGATCCCGACCAACGCACCTATGCCGAACTCGTATTCGACAACCGCGATTCGGCCCGTGCGGCTTTCGGCGTTCTCGCCGGCGGCGGTGATCCCAATGCCGTGACGGGCGCCGTATCGAACACGCTTAAGACAAGCCGGGCCGCCGAAGTGGCAGATGAAACGCTGCGTGACGCCATGTTCGGCGCAGGCAAACAGAGCGGCGCCATGTTTGGTCCGCGAGAACTCAACGGCAAGTGGGTCGTTGCGCGCCTGATCTCGGTTCAACCGGGACCGGTCAAACCCATCGAAGACGTTGCAGACGTCATCCGCGACGAACTTGCCCGGGAGCGGGCGCAGATCCTCTTTTCCGAGAAGATGGAAGTGCTGGACCAGGCCCTGGCAGCCGGCTTTGACCTCGATCAGATCGCCAGCGAGCTGAAAGTTCCGATCATCAGCTTCATCGAAGTGGATGCGAACGGCGTGACTGATCGCGGCATGCAGTTCGGTCTGTTGAACGAAGCTCAAGCCGCCGTTGCACAGGCCTTCAGACTTGATCCCGGTGAGTTGACCAGCCGGTTCGATACGCCAACCGCGATCTTCGTCGCGACGACCCGGCAGATCGTTCCGGCCTCCACGCCGGCCTTCGAGGACATTGAGCCAGGCGTTCGAAATGCATTGATTGCGGAGCGCGAGAGTTCGGCCAGCCAGGCGGCGGTCACAAGTCTTGTTGACCGGATCACGGCAGGCACGGAAACGCTTGAACAAGCCGCTGCAGCTGGTGGAACCGCAATCGAGACGCTCCCGCAGCCGGTCACACGGTCCACCGCAGGCAAGGCAGGCATTCCCGGTCCGATCCAGCAAGCTATGTTCAGCACACAACTCGGCAAGGTGACGAGCCTGCCGACCGGTACGGCGAACCTGTATGTCATCCTGCAGGTCAACAGCATCGAGCCACCGAGCGAATCCGCCATGGCCGGCATCGGAGCGGAGCTTTCTGCGGCCATGTCAAACACGCTGGCGCAGGATCTGTTTCAGGCGCTTCAGGCTGAAATCTCGACGTCCATGAAACTTCGCACTAACCAGGCGGCTCTCGACGCATACAAACGGTCCATTTCGGAGACACAATGACCGCGCGGCTGATCATCCGGCGCCGGATTGGAGACATTGAAACCCCGGTCGGCGCCATGCTCAAACTTGGCGCGGAACTCCCCGGAAGTTTTCTCTTTGAATCCATTGCAGGCGGAGAGCGTCTCGGCCGCTACTCCTTCATCGGAATCGAACCAGGGCGCTGGTTCCGCATCCGCAGCGGCTTGGCGGAAACCAGCTCCACAGCCGATTTCGCGGACGCCATCCCTGAAGTGGGCTCACCCATCGACGCACTGCGCCGGTTTGTGAATGCCGCACGCGCTGAAGCGCCGGAAGGCATACCGCCGATGGCGTCCGGGGCCTTCGGCTATCTGGGATACGACATGATCCAATATGTCGAACCCGTGGCGATCACGAAACCGGATGTCCTCGGCGTACCGGAAGCCTTACTGCTTGTGCCGCGCGTCGTCGTGATTTTCGATCATCTGTACCAGGAGCTTTTGCTCGTCGGCCGGCAGGAAGGCGACGATTCAACGGAAATCGACAAGCTGCTGGACGATGTCGAGACACGGCTCGAGCACTTAGCCTCGGTGCCGCCGAAGTCCGGTACTGCCGAACCCGTCACGCTGACATCGGACACGAGCAAGGACCGGTATTTCGAAATCGTTGAGCAATGCCGGGCCTACATAAAGGCGGGCGACATTTTCCAGGTAGTGCCCAGTCAACGCTTCTCGACACCGTTCAAGCGCAAACCGATCAGCTTCTACCGCGCCCTGCGTCGCCTCAATCCGTCAGCTTTCATGTTTCACATGAACCTCGGAGACGTCTGCCTCGTCGGATCCAGCCCGGAGATTCTGGTGCGTGTGAGAGACGGACGCGTCGCGATCCGTCCCATTGCCGGCACGCGTCCGCGCAGTGGCAATGCCGAAGAAGACGCTCGGCGTGCGGACGATCTCCTGGCCGACCCCAAGGAACGCGCCGAGCATCTCATGCTGCTCGATCTCGGGCGCAATGATGTTGGCCGCGTTGCGGCGTACGGCAGCGTCACGGTCACCGAGAGCTTCGTCGTGGAACGCTACAGCCATGTCATGCACATCGTCAGTCATGTGGAGGGCGACTTGCGCGAAGGCCTCGACGCCGTTGATGCCCTGCTCGCCGGATTTCCGGCCGGCACTGTGTCCGGTGCACCGAAGATCCGCGCCATGCAGATCATTGACGAGATGGAAACCTCGCGGCGCGGCATCTATGGCGGCGCGGTTGGGTATTTCGGCTGGAACGGTGATCTCGATACCTGCATCGCCCTTCGCACAGCCGTGATCAAGGATGGCCAGCTTCACATCCAGGCGGGTGGCGGCGTCGTGCTCGATTCCGTTCCCCAGTATGAATACGATGAGACCGTTCACAAATCCGGAGCCCTGAGCCGTGCAGCGGAACTCTCTGCGGCCTATGAGTTCGACCAATGATCCTGGTCATCGATAACTATGACAGCTTCACCTGGAACCTCGTCCACTATCTTGAGGAGCTGGGCCAGCGGACGCATGTTGTCCGCAATGACGAGCTTACGGTCGCCGAAGCCTTGGCTTTGAAGCCCGATGCTGTGCTGCTGTCGCCGGGGCCATGCACACCAAACGAGGCCGGGATTTGCCTCGAGCTGATCCGGAGCGCCCCCGCAAACTTGCCGATCCTGGGCGTCTGCCTTGGCCATCAGGCCATCGGGCAGGCCTACGGCGGCGACGTGGTCGGCGCCCGCGAGATCCGGCACGGAAAGGTGTCGCGCATACAGCACCAGGGCGGCGCCCTGTTCGAAGGATTGCCCGGCGAATTTGACGTTGTGCGCTATCACTCGCTGGCGGTCCAACCGTCCACGTTGCCGGATGACCTTGTCGCGGACGCGTTTACCGGGGACGGCGAGATCATGGCGATGCACCACCGTGCACGGCCGGTATTCGGCGTCCAGTTTCATCCCGAAAGTATTCTCACCGAGCACGGCCATGCCCTGCTCAAGAACTTCCTGGACCAGATTCCGGCATGACCGAAGGGCCGCTCTCATCCTCCCTAAAGGCCATCGCCCGCGGCGAACCCCTGCCGACAGAAATGCTGGAGCAGGCCTTCGACGCCCTACTGTCCGGCGAAGCGGCGCCGGAGGAAACCGGCGCGCTGCTGATGGGACTGGCGGTGCGCGGCGAAACCGCAAGCGAATTGGTGGCCGGGGCCCGGATCATGCGGCGCCATGCGCGTAAAGTGACGATCGAAGGACCGCTGCTCGACACGTGTGGCACCGGCGGCCTTCCCTGGAAAAGTCTGAACACATCAACGGCCAGCGCGCTGGTCATTGCCGCTGCCGGCGGGCGCGTTGCCAAGCACGGCAACCGGTCAGTCCCTCCGAAGACCGGGTCTGCAGATGTTCTGGAAGCGCTCGGTGTCAATCTGGATGTTGACGAGCGAACGCTGCAGGACTGTATCGCGCGCGCCGGCGTCGGCTTCATGTTTGCCAGAACCCATCACGGCGCGATGCGCCATGTCGCGCCAATCCGTACACGACTTGGGATACGGACGATCTTCAATCTGCTCGGGCCGCTGACGAATCCGGCAGGTGCGCAGCATCAGGTGCTGGGGGTCTTTGCACCCGAATGGGTGCGGCCGATGGCCGAAGCGCTGGGAGAGCTGGGCACCACCCGGTCTTGGGTCGTTCACGGGCTCGACGGCATTGACGAAATCTCGATCTCCGGCATCACACGCGTCTGCGAAGTTTCGCCGGCCGGCATCCGCGAGTTCATCGTAGAGCCGGCGATGGCAGGATTGCCGAGCCACCCGCTTTCCATGCTCGAGGGCGTCGATGTTCAAGGCAATGCCGAGGCCATCCTCGATCTGTTCGACGGACATCAGGGGCCGTTTCGGGACATGGTGGTACTCAACGCTGCTGCAGGCCTTCTCGTGCTCGGCCTTGCGGATGACCTGAAGAACGGCGCCGCGCTCGCCGCAAGCGCCATCGACTCCGGAAAGGCCCGTGAAGCGCTTCAACGGCTACGGCGCGCGTCCAACGGGGAAGCGGACGAATGACAACGGCGCTCGACCGGATTCTGGCGTACAAGGCGGATGAAGTTCTTGCGCTGAAGGCGGCCCGCTCTGCGGCGAGCCTGCTGGCTGACGCGCAGGCGCAATCGGCGCCCCGCCGGTTTGCTGCAGCGCTCGACGCTGTGGCCGGAGCCGACGAAAATGCCCTGATTTGCGAGATCAAGCGCAAGTCTCCGAGTGCGGGCGAAATCCTGCCGGGCGCCGACGCGGCCGCGATAGCCCGCGACTATGAGACCGGCGGCGCGGCTTGCCTGTCCGTGCTGACGGACGGGCCGAGCTTTGGCGGCACAATGGCGGACTTCGCCGCCATCCGCGCGGCGGTGCAACTGCCGATGTTGCGCAAGGATTTCATGATCGACCCGCTGCAGATTGTGGAGTCGAGGGCCTGCGGCGCCGACTGTATACTCATCATCCTCAGCGCCGTTGATGATGCCTGCGCGGCTGACCTCGGACAGACAGCCACGCAACTCGGGATGGACGTGCTTGTTGAAACGCATGACGAGGCGGAACTGGAGCGAGCCTTGCGCCTCCCCTTCCAGCTCGTCGGCGTCAACAACCGCGACCTGAAACGTATGGTGACGGACCTCGCCACCAGCGAACGCCTGGCGCCGCGCCTTGCTCCAAACCGGCATCTGATCTCCGAGAGCGGCATATCGGAACCCGCGCACATCAGCCGCCTGCGCACATTCGGCATCCGCCGGTTCCTGATCGGCGAAAGCCTGATGAAGCGGACGGATCGAACCGCCTTCACAAGCGTCCTCCGGAGCGCCATTTGAGCGCAGTTAAGGCGCTGGCGGCCGGAATCCACGTCCCGAATGGTTGACCCGAAACGAGAACACACATAGAACACAAGTGAACATAGAATCACTTGGGAAGGCCTCAGCCATGCTCACCAGCAAGCAGAAAGAACTGCTTCTCTTCATCAACGACCGGATCCGCGAGTCCGGCGTGTCTCCGTCTTTCGACGAAATGAAGGAGGCACTCGACCTCGCATCGAAGTCCGGCATTCACCGCCTGATCACGGCGCTGGAAGAGCGGGGCTTCATCCGGCGGCTCGCCAACCGGGCGCGGGCCCTCGAAGTTCTCAAACTTCCTGACTCGGCCGCGCCTTCGCCGGCATCCCGGCAGCGACGGGATTTCAAACCCGCGTTGGTGGCCAATCAGGTTTCCGAAGGTTACCGGCCCGGGATGATTCCGCTGGTTGGCCGGATCGCGGCAGGCTCGCCGATTTCGGCGATCCAGCAGGACAATGGCCATGTGCCCGCGCCCACGGAAGTGTCTGATGGCGACGATTATTTCGCGCTGGAGGTTCAGGGCGACTCGATGATCCAGGCCGGGATTCTGAACGGCGACATCGTCATTCTCAAGCGGACAAACAGCGCCCAGACCGGCGATATCGTTGTCGCGCTGATCGATGGCGAGGAGGCCACACTGAAACGCCTCCGGCGCAAGGGCGCCTCCGTTGCCCTTGAGGCGGCAAACCCGGCCTATGAGACCCGGATTTTCGGGCCAGATCGGGTCGATGTCCAAGGTCGGCTGGTTTCACTTGTCCGAAAGTATGATTGACCAGACGGCGTGACACGGCGCCCCGGCCTCTGTGCCCGGAGGGTCATGTTGGCGCACATCCGTTCCAGGGCCTTGGGCCGCAGGAAATGGCGTGTTCCTCTTTTAGTGTGCGGCCGTCCAGATAGAGCGTTCTGGCGCCGTCCCTGCTGATGTCGCTCCTGGTCCAGCACAGCTTGTCTGGAGGGGCGGCAGACTGTCCCGGTGCTCCTGAAGCGGCGGGTTGCGGGACAGGTGCAGCAAAGCACACAGTCAGCGGGTCGGCGTTGTGGACCTGGATGGCCAACCCTGATGCGGTCTCGAATTCACAATCGGTGTCTGCACATATCGCGTCGTCGACTTCGGAAAAGCGAAGCGGCGCGAGTCCGCCCCCGTTGAGCAGATGTACACGTACAATCGCACCCGAGGGACTCGCAAGGAACAGGTCACCGGACGGCGACCAATGCGCGACCATCCGCGGCGACATCGTCCAGGCGCCGAGAGCAGCCACGACCAGGCCGCTCCCCATCAACAAACGAAGACGGCCGCTCAACGCAATGAAGGCGCCGAGCGCCGCCGGTGCCAGCATCAGGGAGGATTCCGGCATTGGTTGGTCCGTGCCGGCAACCTCTCCGGAGAACCGGGAGAAGAAGTGAGCGATGGCCAGAACGAGTTCAAGGCTATAGCCGAACAGGCGAAGCCCCACATCGGATAAGCCGAAGGGCGCCAGCAGGAACGCCAGGGCGGCCGACGGCGCCGTGAAGAATGTTACGACCGGCATGGCGGCAAGATTGGCCGCAAAGCCGATCGGCGACGCGCGGTCGAAGTGAAACAATGCAAAAGGCATTGTCGCCAATCCGGCAACCACTGAAGTGACACCGATCGACGCCCAGCTGAACGCGATGGGACCAAGCACTTTCTCGCGGCTGGACCGATGATTTCGCCAGACTTCATAGGCTGCTATCAAAGCCCCCGTTGCCGCGAATGACATCTGGAATCCCGGCGTGATCAAACTTTCCGGCTGCAGCAGGACGACGGCCATCGTCGCGATTGCAAACGTCCGTAGACTGATCGCCGCGCGGTCAAAGATCACCGCGCCGAAGACTATCGCTGCCATGATGAATGCGCGTTGGGTTGCAACACTGGCGCCGGATATGATCAGGTAGGCAAGGCAGGCAAGGCAGGCAACGAGCGCGACAATAGCAGCCGGCTTCTGGACCGCGACGCGAAGTGCGAGCGGTTCGATCAGCACGAGCGCGCGCTTGACTATCAGAAAAACAAGTCCGCCAACGATGGAAAGGTGCAACCCCGATATTGCCAGCATGTGGGCGAGCCCGGTTGCGCGCAGCGCATCGGCATCTTCCGGCCGCATGAAACTGCGATCTCCGGCCACCAGCGCCGCTGCGAAGCCGCCCGCCCGCGCACCTGCGGCGTCGTTGACATCAAGCGCCAGGTTGCGCCGCAGGGCACCTAGCCCGAGCGCGAGTTTCTGAACGCTACCGCCGGGCGCACCCAGGACGCCGCCACGGCACCGGCCCTGAACATATCCCACAGCCTCCAATTGTTCGAACCACGCCTGGCGCCTGAAATCATACTCTCCCGGAAGGGCCGGGCTGGGCGGCGGCCGCAGAACCGACCAGCACCGGACGAAACGGCCCGGCGACACTTCCAGGCGGCTCGTGTGGGTAACACGAACAAATTCCGGCCATTCATCCTCCGACATGCCCGCGATCGAATGAACCTGAATGAGCAGCCGCACGCCTCGGCGGCCGGGCTCGACTTCCTGGACCCAGCCTTCGAGCATCGCCGGCCCTGCCTCACCGAGCATAACAGGCGCCGCCACCAGCCGGGCCCGCGCGCCCGCTGCAGCTGCGCCGAGCGAGAGGCCAAAGCACACCAGAACCGCTGCAATGGCGACATCTGAGGTCCACCATCTCCGCGCAGCGAACCACAGTGCAAAGAAACTCCCAGCCGCTCCCAGAATCACAGCGAAATCCGGCTCGAAGGACAGGGAAAAATAGAGTGCCGCGCCGCCGCACGTGGCAAATGCGACCAGAAGCGGCCGCCCGTCCAGCTCCACAAGAGACGCAGCGCCTTGGAGTATGCTCCGTCTCGGCGTCCCTCCCCCTTGCACTTGCGTTCATCCTCGTGTTTCTGCACCCCGTCAGCGGCACTTGTGCCGGTTGTTCGGAGATTGCCCTGATCATGCGCGTCGTTACGCGGTTCGCCCCTTCCCCCACGGGGATGCTGCACATTGGAGGGGCACGCACCGCACTTTTCAACTACCTGTTCGCGAAAAGATACGCGGGACGGTTCCTGTTGAGGATTGAGGACACCGATCACGAGCGTTCGACGCCCGAAGCGACCGCTGCCATTCTTGATGCGATGAGCTGGCTGGGTCTCGAACCGGACGAATCGCCCGTGATGCAATCCGCTCAGGTGGACCGCCACGCCGAAGTCGCTCGGGCGATGGTCGCCCGGGGCACAGCCTTTCGCTGCTATGTCAGCGCCGAAGACCTGCAGGCCCGCCGCGATCTTGGCGAAGCAAAGCGGCTTGCGGCACGCGAAGACGGCTTGAGCGAGGCTGACCGCGCCGCTTTGTTGGAAGACGCCGGCAAACTCCTGGCGCCGTTTCGGTCTCCCTGGAGGAATGGCGGCGAGCCACCTGCGCCGGACGCGCCGTTCGTCGTGCGGCTCCGGGCTCCGGATGGCGGTGACCAGATCGTCGAAGACGGTGTTCAGGGCATCGTGAAGGTTCACGCCTCCGAAATCGACGACCTCGTTCTGCTTCGGACAGACGGGACGCCAACGTACATGCTGGCAGTCGTTGTGGATGATCACGACATGGGGGTCACCCACGTCATCCGGGGCGACGACCACCTGCGCAACACCTTCCGTCAGATCCCTATCTATAGGGCCATGGACTGGGATGTGCCCGAATTCGCGCACTTGCCCATGATCCACGGCAACGACGGCGCCAAACTGTCCAAACGCCACGGGGCGCTTTCGACCACCGTATACCGCGATCTCGGCTACCTGCCCGAAGGGCTCAAGGCCTATCTCCTTCGCCTTGGCTGGAGCCATGGCGACCAGGAGATATTCACCGAAGACGAAGCCACGAAGCTGTTTGACCTTGGCGGTATCAACAAGGCACCTGCCCGGCTCGATTTGGAGAAGCTGGGCACCGTGAATGCCCATTTTATCCGCGCCGCCGACGATGACCGTCTGTTTGCACTTCTGATTCCGTTCCTGGAAGCGAGCGGCGACCTGGACGACGCTACCCGCGCCCGGGTGCGGCGGGCTCTGCCCGCCATGAAGGACCGCGGCGTCACACTCGTGGAATTGGCGGGTGCATTTGCCTTCATGCGGGCGGTTCGTCCCCTGGAACTGGCAAAAAATGCCAAAAAAGCGCTTTCGAGCGAGGGCGTTGCCCGATTGCAGGCTTTTTCCGGGGAATTGAGAAAACTTTCAGAGTGGTCAGCCGCTAGCATTTCGGAAGCCATCACGACATATTGCACTGCAACAGGCCTATCTATGGGGCAGATAGGACCTCCTTTGCGGGCGGCATTGACGGGCGGATTACCTGCTCCGGATCTGGCGCCTGTGATGGACTGGTTGGGGCGCGACGAAACGCTCGGCCGGATAGAAGATCAGATACAGAAATGCGCTGAATAGAGCGCGTCCAGTAATTGAACGAACAGGGAAAGAGCTGATGGAAAACAAAGTCAAAAACGCTGGAACCGCCAGGCTTGAAGTGGCTGGCCGGACAGTTGATCTGCCCGTCTATTCCGGCACGCATGGTCCTAACGTCATCGATATCCGCAAGCTCTATGCGGAAACAGACCATTTCACGCTCGATCCCGGCTTTACGTCAACCGGCAGCTGCGAGAGCCAGATTACCTTTATCGACGGCGATGAGGGCATCCTTCTGCACCGCGGCTATCCGATCGAACAACTGGCCGAGAAATCGAACTATCTGGAGCTCTGTTATCTGCTTTTGAACGGCGAATTGCCGAGCAAGACCCAATTCGACACGTTCTCGAATGAAGTGCGCAATCACACCCTGCTGCACACCCAGCAGGACAAGTTTTTCGAAGGCTTCCGGCGCGACAGCCACCCCATGGCGATGCTCACCGGTGCGGTTGGCGGCATGGCGGCCTTCTACCCCGGCGCCATGGGCAATGAAGATCCCGAGGAACGTCGGATCAGTTCGATCCGCTTGATCTCGAAGATGCCGACGATTGCGGCGCGCTGCATGAAGTACAATCTCGGGCAGCGCTTTGTCGATCCGCAGAACAAGCTGTCCTACTCCGAGAATTTCCTCAACATGTGTTTCTCGGTGACGGCCGAGGACTATGAAATCAATCCGATCCTGGCACGCGCCATGGACCGGTTTTTCATGCTTCATGCTGACCATGAGCAGAACGCATCAACCTCCACGGTGCGTCTCGTCGCCTCGTCAGGCGCGCACCCCTTCGCCGCTATTGCAGCCGGTGTTGCGAGCCTCTGGGGGCCAAGCCATGGCGGCGCAAACGAGGCGGCGCTTCGCCAGTTGCGCGAGATTGGTTCGCTCGACAAGGTGCCCGAGTTCGTCAAGATGGCGAAGGACAAGTCCAGCGGCATCCGCCTGATGGGCTTTGGCCACCGCGTTTACAAGAATTACGATCCCCGCGCGAAAGTCATGCAGAAAACCTGCTATGAAGTGCTCGACGCGCTGGATCTGCACGATCACCCCTTGCTGAAGGTCGCGATGGAACTTGAGCGCATCGCGCTTCAGGACGAATACTTCATCGAAAAGAAGCTCTATCCGAACGTCGATTTCTATTCGGGCATCATTCTCGAGGCGATGGGCTTCCCGACGAAAATGTTCACGGTTCTGTTTGCGGTCGCGCGCACCGTCGGCTGGATTGCGCAACTCAGCGAGATGCTCGAGGATCCTACGCAGAAGATCGGCCGGCCGCGTCAGATATATACCGGCGCCGCGATGCGCGACTACGCGCCGATCACGCACCGCTAGGTGGTTCAAGTTCTGTGATGATGGCGCCTGCCGCAATTTCAGCGGCAGGCTGCCCTTCACGGACAAGCGCCTTCAGCGCTTCATTCTGACGTTGCCGCTGGGCCTCAAGTTCTTCGGGATGATCGATCCAGCTCATCGCCTTGCCGGCGATCAGCGCCGCATCCAGCCGGGTCTGCACATATTCCGGCACAATCCCGACATCGCCGTTCAAGATGTTCAGCAGGCTGATGTGTACCCGTTTGTAGAGCAACCCGCGCGCCAACGCCCAGGTGATCCAGCCCGTCTTGTAGCCAACAATCATGGGCGTTCCCTGCATCGCGACTTCGCTGGTAACCGTGCCCGAGCAGGCCAGCGCGATTGTCGAACCGGCCATAGCGTCATAACGCTCGCCCGGGTTCGTGCTCAACTCCGCCCAGGCTTCAGTATCGGGAAATGCTGATCTGAATTCCGTCAGAATGCTCGACGCGGGTTGCACGACGATGCGCGATGCGGGGCATTGCGCCTTGATCTGCCTGGCGGCAGACATCAACGCTGGCGCAACCAGGGTGATCTCGCTGCGCCGGCTACCTGGCAGCACCAGCACAACCGGAACATCTGGCTCAATGCCATGCGCGCGCCGAAACGAAGCACCATCTCCCGCCTCGCCACGCGCCAGGGCAGGATTGCCAATCACTGTGACCTTAAGACCAAAGGGTTCGTAGAAAGGCACTTCGATGTCGTGCATGCAGAGCAGGTGATCGACGCTTGCGGCCAATGTCTTTGCGCGCCCCGGCCGCGTCGCCCATACCTGCGGCCCGATCAGCTTTACCAGCCTGATGGCCGGGTCCCGGGCCCGCACCCTTTGAGCCACGCGAAGCATGAACCCCCAGGAGTCTACCAGAACAACCACTTTCGGACGCTTGCGACAGATGTCATCTGCAGCCTCATCCGCGAGACGCACGACAGTACCATAAGCCTTGATACCCTCAACAAATCCGAGCACGGATAAAGGCGATATGTCGATCGGGGACTGAATACCAATCGACGCCAGCTCAGCGCCGCCAATCCCGTCCATTGCGATATCCGGCCTACGCCGCCGAACGGCTTCAGCGACTTCGCGCGCCAACAAGTCTCCGGACGCCTCGGCTGCAACGAAATAAAGCGACATTACACCCCAAGCCCGAGATCTGGGCTGAATCCGTACAGAAACAATCCGTGGCTTTCTGCCGACTGGATCATGGCGGGGCGGTTCAGCATCAAAGCGCCCCCGGCTTCAACGCCTATACCAGCGAGGCCGGCTGCAGCCGCGAGGTCAACCGTAGATACACCAGTCGTTGGCAGATCAATGCGCCGCTCCTGAACCGGCTTCGGACGCTTGACCAGAACGCCGCGCCGCGCTTCGGGCGTTCCGCGGATCGTCTCCGGCAGGGCCGCGCACCGGCGAAGCATCTCGTCGGTGCCTTCCTGGGCTTCGACGGCCAGCACAAGCCCGTCGCACACGACACAGGCCTGGCCGATATCGAGCGCGCCGCTTGCGGCAGCCACGCGAGCGGCGACCTCAAGATCCGCCAGCAGGCTGCCCGACGGCGCCACGCCCGCAATCAAGCCGGCCGGCGCCAGCAGGCTGGCATGCGCCTGCTCGCTGCCGATGACATTGAAACCACTCTTCTCGAATTCGTTGACCAGCACGCGAAGGAGCGCATCGTCGCCTTTGCGCGCTTCGCTGAGCACTTTCGGAAGCAGCGCGGCGCCCTTCAGATCAAGCTTGAGATCCGAGAAATTCGGACGCCTGACGATGCCCGCGAACACCAGGTCTCTGCACCCGGCCTCGCGGAGCCGGCTGATAACAGCGCCAACCTCCCCCAGCCCGACAACACTTCCCGGGTAGTGCGCAAGTCGTGGGTCTTCGAATCCCTTCAGGCGCAGGACGTGGACACCCTGCCCGGTCGCGACAGCATTCTCTGCGATTGCGACGGGCAGATCCCCCAACCCCGCGATCAAGCCAAGAGGCGCCGGCATGCGATCAGCCCGGCTTGCAGATCGGGCGATCACCGCCCTCGCGAATGAAATTGATCAATTCCATGGCAAGCGGCTTATCGGCGAATGTCGTGACGGCCGCCTCGAGACGCTCCGCGAACAGACCATTGCCTTCGAAAACCGCTTTGTACGCAGAGCGGATCTCGTGCAGGTCCGCCTTGGAAAACCCTCGACGTTTCAGACCCACCATGTTCAGTCCAGCCAGCTTCGCATGATTACCCACAACCGAGCCAAACGGGATCACGTCTTCCACCACGATCGCGCCGCCGCCAATGAAGGCGTTGCGCCCGATCCGGCTGAACTGGTGGACCGCTGACAAGCCACCGAACCAGACATTGTCGCCGACTTCGATGTGACCGGCGAGAGAGACGTTGTTGGCCATCACCACGTTGCTGCCGATCCGGCAATCATGCGCGATGTGCGCGCCGATCATGATGTAGCAGTTGGTGCCCACAGACGTCAGCCCACCCGATTTGGGAAGGCCTGTATGTGCGGTCGCGTATTCGCGGAAAGTACAACCGTCGCCGACTTCGAGGCGCGATTCCGGATGTTCGGTCATGCCGATTACCTGGGGCAAGCCGCCTAGCGCTGCGAAGGGATGAAGGACGCAGTTCCTTCCGGTACGCGTGTTACCGATGACGCTTGCATGCGAAATCAGGCGCGTTCCGGCACCCAGTTCGACTTTGGGGCCAATGTAACTGAAGGGGCCGACGGATACACCGTCATGCAACACGGCGCCGGGTTCAACGACTGCGGTAGGGTGAACGTTCACTGTCATGGAATTTCGTTACCAGTGGATCAGCGGCGGCGCCACTGTTCAATCTTTCTTCCTGGTCTTGGCCTGTTTGCTCAGCCAGGCGATTTCCCGCATCCACTCTCGGATGGGCTTGGCAGGTGTGCCGCCCCAGGTTTCCCCCGGAGCGACATCGCGAAACAAGCCGGACGAGCCCGCAAGACTGACGCCTTCACCGACGACGACATGATCCGCGATGCCCACGCGCCCCCCCAGTCTGGAGCCGTCACCGACACGCACAGACCCGGAAACACCGCCAAACGCCGCAACAATGACCGACCGGCCGAGCACCACGTTGTGGGCGATCTGGCATAGGTTATCAATTTTCGTGCGTTCGCCGATGATGGTATCGGCGAACACGCCGCGGTCGATGCAAGTGTTCGCGCCGATGGTCACATGGTCTTGCAGGATCACCCGCCCGAAGTGGGGTGCATCTTCCAGTCCGTCAGGACCCGGGATGACGCCGAACCCGGTTTCGCCAATGCGCGCGCCTGCCAGCAGCGTCACGAAATCGCCCAGCAGGGCGCAATTCACGCTGGCACCCGCACCAATCGACCCGTGGCGTCCGATCTGGACGCCGGGGCCGATCACGGCGTTCGGCCCGATGACCGTTCCCTCGCCTACAGCTGCGCCGGAACAGATCACTGCGCCGGGGTAGATCACTGCGCCGGAGTGGACCCGGGCACTGGGCGAAATCGCCAGACTGTCCGCAGGCCCGAGATAGCGCGGCTTGAACAGCGCGCGTGCGATCTTGCTGTGGGCCTGGCGCGGCTGCCTTGCAACAAGGCAGGCTATGCCAACCGGCAAGCGGCTGCGCGCCGCTTCACCAACAACGACCAGCTCCAGACCCGCGCTGAATTCGACCTGACCGGCATTGTCGCCTTCGATGAAGGCCAGTTCACCCTTTCCAGCCGTGTCCGCCGAGGCCACTCCCGTGATTTCAAGAGTCGCATCCCCGTCCACGGCGGCACCCGTCAATGCCGCAGCCGCTTCCAGCGTCAAAGCCCCCAATGGCGCATAGAATCGGGTATCAACGGTCACCTTGGAGCAACCCGCCGTTATTTCTGCGGAGCGGGTGCGCGCTGACGGACCACGTTGATGGCAGGAGTCTTCGCATCAAGTTTGGTGACGATATTGGCGCTGACGTCGATTGCATCCGCCGTGAAAACTGCCTGGTTCTTTGACAGAACAACCTGGGCATTCTTCTCTTTCACGACATCCAGCAGCGCGGGCTCAAGCGCTGTGTTGAAGTCCAGGAAGGCCTTCTGTTCGGTTGCGGCATATTCCTGGGAAACGGTGTTGCGCTTCTGGGCGAAATCATTCGTCTTCTTCTGGAAGTCTTCGATCTGCTTGACCAGGGCTGCGTCGGCAACGATGGCCTCACGCGTCTTGCCCTGAAGCTTGCCGGCGAGCGCCTGACGCTCGGTTTCAAGCGAGTCGCGCGTCGGTTTCAACTCGGCGTTGATCTGGTTTTCGATGTTCTTGAGTTTCGTGAACATGTCCTTGCCGGCCTTGCTCTCTGCAAGGATACGGCCTTCGTCGATGACGACCACAATCGTACCCTGCGCATAAGCCGCTGGGGAGACGGTGAACATCGTGGCAAGTGCCAGGGTAAACGCGGCGAGAATTGATTTCATGTGTTTCATGGGAGTTTCCTCTCTGGGGGGCAGTCGAGATCAGAAGTTGGTTGACGTCGAGAAGCGGAATGTCTCGGTACGGTCATATTCTTCCTTGCGAAGAATCTGCGAGAAGTCGAACCGGATCGGACCGAACGGCGAATCCCAGAACACACTCAGACCGGCTGAAGCGCGAAGGGACGCGGCATCCTTGGGAATGCGTACGGCGGAGAGGCCCGGAAAGCCCAACTGCGTCGCATCGGGCACGAAAACGGGCGCGCCTTTGTCGACACTCTCGAGCGTGCCGAGCGACCCGACATCGACGAACAGTGCGCTCTTGATGCCGTACTGTTCTGGCAGGAAGTTGGGAACCGAGAGTTCGAACGTACCTTGATAATAGACGTTACCGCCGAGCGAATTGAGCCGGCTCGTTTGCACTATCTCGCCCGTGTTCGGGTCGAACACGCGAACAATTTCGCGTGGACCCAGGCCTGCGACATCGAAACCGCGGAAAGAGTTGCCGCCCCGGAAGAAGCGGTTGTTAATTCGAACGCCCTGCTCGCTGTCCAACGGCAACACATAGCCACCGGAGAACTTCGCGCTGGCGACGACATCGCGCCAGATGCCCCGATAGAAGGATGCGCCAGTCTCCGTGCGGATGTACTTTACATCGCCGCCCAGACCCGCCAGATCCTGACTGAACCGGAAGTCAAAGCCGCGCGTCGGCGTGATCGGATCGTTGGTCTGATCCCAGAAGAAGTTGTAGCCGATGATGCTTGATATATCGTTGCGCTCTGACCGGCAGATCGTGTCGCGAAGCAGATAGGCCGGATCGCAACGGTCCACGACTGACTGGCCTGCCAACTCGTCCCCCGGTTCTGGCTCGCGGTACACGTCGTCCGAAATATCGTCAGGCGTCGCCTGGCCGGCAATTTGCGTGGCGATGCTGACCAGGGCGCCGTTGCTGTCGATGATGTAGTTTACATCCGAGATGTTCACATCATCCGACTGCAGACGATAGCTCAATCCAAGCTGCATCCGGTCCGTAAGCGGGAAGGCCACGCGCAGACCGCCGCCAACAGTTTCACTGGTGAACCCGGTAAATTCCTCGAAGTCCTGGCGGGTCGCGAAGAGATCAACACCGGCGGAGAGGTTCCGGTCGAGGAAGCGCGGCTCCGTGAAGCGCAAGTCCACAATCTGCTGGCGGCTCGAAAGCGACGTGCGCGCCACGATCGACTGTCCCCGTCCGCGCAGGTTTCTCTGCGAGGCGCTGAGGTCGAACAGATAGGCATCGACCGACGAGAAGCCCGCCGCAAAGGTGAGCTCGCCAGTCGACTGCTCGGTCACCTTGATATCAACCGTCGTCCGGTCGGGCTCTTCGGCCGGGTTCTCGACAACTTCAACTTCCTTGAAGAACCCGAGCGCACGGATCCGATTGCGCGACCGGTCAAGCAGGATCCGGTTGAACGCGTCGCCCTCTGCGATCCGAAGTTCGCGGCGAATGACGCGGTCGAGCGTCTGCGTGTTCCCCACGATATTGATGCGGTCGATGTAAACGCGCGGGCCTTCGTCGATGGCGAAGGTGATGTCGATGGCGCCGGTTTGCTCATTCACACTGATCTGCGGACGGATATCCACGAAGGCGTAACCTGCCACACCCGCAGCATAGGTCAGCGCGTCAATCGTCGTTTCGATCTGGTCGCCGCGGAAGAGTTCACCTTGCTTGATAGGCACGACGGCCTGCAGCACGGCAGCATCCAGCTTCTCGAGCGCCGTTTCGACCCTGATCTCGCCGAAGTCGTACTGGCGGCCCTCATCAACCGTGAAGGTGATGTAGAAGTCCTTCTGGTCCGGCGTCAGTTCGGCAACAGCCGATGTGACCCGGAAATCGTAATAGCCGTTATTTTGATAGAACTCGCGCAGCTTCTCGCGGTCGAACTCGAGACGCCCGGAGTCATAGTTGTCGTTGGAGCTGAAGAACCGCCAGGCGCGAGACTGGCGCGTCACGATCTCGCTACGCAGACGCGAGTCCGAATATTCCGTGTTGCCAATGAAGTTGATGGCGCGAACGCCGGTCACCGGTCCTTCGGTGATCTCGAAAATCAGGTCGACGCGGTTCTGTTCAAGCGGCTTGTATTGCGGCTCGACCTTCGCTGCAAAGCGGCCCGAGCGGCGATACATCTCGAGGATGCGCTGCACGTCCGCCTGCACCCGGGCGGCCGTGAACACGCCGCGCGGCGACGCCTGCACTTCTTCGCGCAGCTTGTCGTCCTTGAGGGCGCGGTTTCCTTCGAAGATCACACGGTTGATGATCGGGTTTTCAACGACCCGGACCACAAGGTCATCTTCGCGGCGATCAATCGACACGTCGGCAAACAGGTTGGTAGCGAACAAGGTCTTCAGGGACAGGTCGATGCGGTCCGCATCAAAGGCGTCACCGGGTTCGATCAGAAGGTAGGACTGCACGGTGCGGGCTTCGATCCGCTTGTTGCCCTCGACGATGATCGAGCGAACCGTACCGCCGTAACGAGCGTCTTCCTGGGCATACGCCGCAAAAAGTTGGCCGCTTGAGCCAAGAGCAAAGACGCTTGTAGCGAAAACTGTCGCTGCGAGGAATTTACGCATTCTCGAATACTCTTTCGTTCCTGGAGCTGAACCGCGTCAGCTGCTTCCCCGTACGAAAACGCCGGTTTCAAGAATGTCCCCCCATGTGATCACGATCACCATCAAGAGCAACACTCCCATACTCAGCGCCACCGCCTCTTTCTGGCCTGGCATTTTTGAGCCTAACACCGCTTCGTATGCATGAAACACCACCCGCCCGCCATCCAGCACTGGCAGTGGCAATAGGTTGAAAAAACCCACCCCCACAGAGATCGCCGCACAAAGACTGAGCAACACCCAGAAGAGCCGTTCAAAGCGCGCGTTCAGTGGCACTTCGGGCTGGTCCATCACCTTGTTCACGACCCGCCTCGACACATCCGCAACGCCAACGGGGCCCGACAAGGTGTTGAACGACATTTTGCCTGTCACGATCCTTTCAAGCATCGTGACCGTGCGATCAATCGTAACCCCCGTTTCCTGAATGCCGGCAACGACTGATTCGATTGGCCCGTACCGCTTGTTTTCAAACGTTTCGGACGGATACATCTGGATGCCGATGGTGCTTTGCGGCACCATCTGGCCGAACTCGTTCTCGCGCACGATTTCGTCCGGCGTGACCGTTACCAGCGTTTCAGCCCCGTCCCGGTCCAGCACAAGGCGCAACGGGGTCTTCGGGCTGAGCAGGACGGCCACGGTGACATCCGACGAATTGCGGATCGGTTTGGCGTTGACGCTGAGAATCTGGTCGCCAGGCAGAATTCCGGCCTGCTCTGCCGGACTGCCGGCAATCGTTCCGGCAACCCGCACCGATTGAACCGCGACCCCGTGAACACCGATGGACACCGAGAAAATCAGCGCCGCGAGCGCGAAATTGGCAAACGGACCCGCCAGACTGACGACGATCTTCTTGAGCGGACCGATTTCGTCAAAGGGCACGCCCGCCGGCACCTTTGCGCCGGGGCCCGCTTCATCCAGCGAAGCCCGGTCACCGAAGTTGACGAAGCCGCCGAGCGGAATCCAGTTCATGCGCCACCGCGTTCCCCGCTTGTCGGTGAACTCGGCCAGTGTTCGGCCAAAACCCATGGCAAAGGATTCCACCGCAACGCCAAAACATCGTCCGGCGAGATAGTGACCCAGTTCATGGATCACGATCACGATGCCCATCAAGAAGACGAGGCAGGCAACGAACAGCGGTCCCTGGCTGACTAATCCTTCCAAGCTGGCATTCCTCCTGCCCGGCTTGGGGCTTTATTCAGTGCGTCCCCGGCGAAACGGCGTCCCAGCTGATCCAGGAACGCCACTTCTTCCAATGTTGTGCACTTGGTAGAGGCGAATTCCGAAGATGAAAAGCGGTCGAGTGCGGCTTCGACGGCCCAGGCTATGTCCAGAAAGCCACAATCCTCTGCCACAAACGCAGAAACTGCTGATTCATTAGCGGAATTTAATACGACCGGGCCCGCGGGGCCCATGCTGCAGGCCCGGCGCGCGAGCTCGATTGACTTGAACCTGCTGGCGTCCACTGGCGCAAAATCAAGCTGGCCGATCTGGGCCAGATCAAGCCGCTCCACCAGTGTGTCCACCCGGTCCGGCCAGCCTAGCGCCAGGGAGATCGGCGTGCGCATGTCCGGCGCGCCGAGCTGCGCCATGACCGAGCCATCAGTGAAATGCGCCATCCCGTGGACAATCGACTGCGGGTGCACCAGCACGTCGATACGCTCGGCTGAAACCCTGAACAGAATGGCCGCCTCGATCAGTTCCAGTGCCTTGTTCATCAGCGTGGCGCTGTCGATGGATATCTTGAGCCCCATGCTCCACTTCGGGTGCGCCGCCGCCTGAGCTGGCGTTGCCCGGGCCATTTCCTCCAGCGAGGCGAGCCGGAAGGGTCCGCCCGAAGCGGTCAGGGTCAGCTTCTCGAGCGACCGTCCGTCTCCAAGGCATTGAAAGATCGCGCTGTGCTCGGAATCCACCGGCATGACCGTGATTCCCGCGCGATCAGCGGCGTCCAGAAGGATCGAGCCGGCGCAAACCAGGCTCTCCTTGTTTGCGAGCGCAAGGTGGTTGCCCGCTTCCACGGCGGCCATCGTCGATTTCAGGCCGGCTGCTCCCACGATGGCGGCCAGAAAGCGGTCACAGGGACGCGCGGCCGCTTCGAGCATCGCACTCTCGCCCGCCGCTGCAGCGATGCCTGAACCGGCAAGGCGGGCGCGCAATTCCGGAAGTTGGGCTTCATCCGCGATTACCGCCACTTCAGGGCGCAGCTCCAATGCCTGCATTGCCAAGGCAGACGCATTCCGGCCAGCCGCCAAGGCGACCAACTCGAACCGCGCCTCAGACCGGTTGGCATGCCGGATGACATCGACCGTCGATTGCCCGACAGACCCGGTAGAACCGAAGATGGAGATGCGCCGAGGGGCTTTCATGGATCAGAGACCTAGCAGGCGCGGCAGGCTGGGAACACTCAGAAATGTCAACGTCGACAGCAGGCTGACAGCGCCGAGGCCGTCCACACGGTCCAGCAGGCCGCCATGTCCGGGTAAGATAGTCCCCGAATCCTTGACCTTGAACCGGCGTTTCAGCCCGCTCTCGAACAAATCGCCCGCCTGCGCGCCCATCGAGATCAACACGCCGGCCACCATCCAGGGCAGCTTGTCCGCATCCTGCCAGCTTGCCGCGACATACCCGCAAAGCGCCGTCGCGATCACGCCGGCAATTGCGCCGCTCCAGGTCTTGTTCGGGCTTTCCTTGGGCAGAAGCCGCGGTCCCCGAAACATACGCCCGAAGAAGTACGCAGCCGCGTCAGAGGCCCAGACGAAGGACATGAAATACATAGCCGCGAGACGACCCTCCCAGGGCCCTTCCCGCAGGACATAAAGTCCGAAGACCATAGCAAAGACGTAAACAACACCAAAACCGGCCGACAGCCGGGCTTCGGCCGTCCGTTGTGCGGAAAAGACGGCCAACACCGCCGCAGCCGCCAGCAGCCCGGCCCCGATGCGCTCGTCCCCTGTTCCCAAACCGAGCCCGAACAGAGCCGCAATCACCGCAAGAAGCGCCCCATTGGGCGTGGCGCTCATCCGGCACCATTCCAGCAGCATCACCGCGCAGAAGGCGCTGCATCCGAGCGCCAACCACCACGATCCCATCCAGACGGCAAAAAGCGCAAACGGTATGAGAACAAGTGCGGTCAGCAAGCGGCGTGGTAACTCGGAAAACCGTTTATCAGGCGGTGTCCAATCGCCCATCAGGTGGCTCCGGGGTTCACCGAACCGAAGCGGCGTTCCCGTTCGTGATAGCGCGATATGGCGCTCTCGAGATGGGCACGGTTGAAGTCCGGCCACAGCACATCAACGAACAGCAACTCGGCATAGGCGGCCTGCCAGAGCAGGAAGTTGCTGATCCGGAACTCGCCGCTTGTCCGGATGACCAGATCGGGATCCGGAAGGTCCCGCGTATCCAGGAATGCCGCAAAACCGTCTTCGGTCGCCGCCCCTTTGCAAGTGCCATCCGCAATCGCCTGGGCGTAGGCCGTGGCGGCGCGGAGGATCTCGTTACGTGAGCCGTAGTTGAACGCGATCGTCAGGTGGAACCGAGTATTGTGAGCCGTTTCGCGTTCGGCCCGGTCCACGAGCGCTGCGATGTCAGCGGGCAACCCCTCGCGCTGCCCGATCACCCGGATCCGGACACCGTCCTGCTTCAGCCGTTCCAGATCCCGCTGAACGTAGGCTTTCAACAGGCCGAAGAGCGTATTCACTTCTGACGCCGGACGGCGCCAGTTCTCGGTCGAGAACGAGAACACGGTCAGATAGGAAATTCCCAGATCACGCGCGGCTTCCACGGTTCGGCGCAGCGCTTCAACGCCGCGCTCGTGCCCTGCCGTTCGGGGCAAGCCTCGCGAATTCGCCCAGCGGCCGTTTCCATCCATGATGATGGCGACATGCCGAGGGGCCGGAGGCTCGCCGCCGGAATGGGAAGGGTCAGGGGATATCCCGATCCGGACCATTACACTTGCATGATCTCCGCTTCCTTGGCTTTGACCGCCTCATCGACGCGGTGAACGAATGCGTCGGTGAGTTTCTGGACTTCTTCTGCGAGGCTGCGCGCACGATCTTCGCTGATCTCGCCGGCCTTTTCCATTTTCTTCAGCGTATCCATGCCGTCGCGCCGGACGTTACGAACCGCGATGCGGGCTGCTTCGGCGTACTTGCCGGCAATCTTGGTGAGTTCCACGCGCCGTTCTTCGTTCAGGGCCGGGATCGGAAGACGCAGCGTCTGGCCGTCCATAATGGGGTTCAGCCCCAGCCCGGACTCCCGAATCGCGCGGTCCACGCCGCCCACGACAGACTTGTCCCAGACGTTCACCGACAGCATGCGCGTGTCGGTCACGGTCACCGAGGCGACCTGGCTCAACGGAACGACGCTGCCATAGGCAGAGACCGTTATGGAATCGAGCAGGTTCACGGACGCCCTGCCCGTCCGCAGGCCCGAAAACTCAGACGAAAGCGAGGCGAGGGCGCCTTCCATGCGCCGCTCAAGGTCTTGTTTGCTGTAGCTCATTCGCTCGCCCTTCCGGTTTTAGAGATCGTCGTTGAAGTGCCCCGTCCGTGCAACACGTTTAGCAGCGAGCCTTTCTCCTTGAGAGAGAAAACGACGATCGGAACGTTGTTGTCACGCATCAAGCTGACGGCGGATGGATCCATCACGCGCAGATTCTTGATCAGAAGCTCATCGAAGGCGACATTCTCATATCGCGTTGCCGTCGCATCTAGCTTTGGATCGGCCGTATAGACGCCGTCCACCTGAGTGCCTTTCAAAAGCGCATCGCAGTTCATCTCAATGGCGCGCAACGCTGCGCCTGTATCCGTCGTGAAGAACGGATTGCCGATGCCGGCCGCAAAAATCACAACGCGGCCCTTTTCCATATGACGCTGCGCCCGGCGCCGGATGTAGGGCTCGCACACCGCATCCATGCTCAAGGCCGATTGTACGCGCGTCGGCACGCCGATGCTTTCCAGAACACTTTGCATGGCAAGTGCGTTCATCACGGTCGCCAGCATGCCCATAGAATCAGCCTGCGCGCGCTCCATTCCTTTTGCTGCGCCAGCGACACCGCGAAAAATGTTACCACCGCCGATCACCAGGCAAATTTCCGCACCTGCGTCCCGTGCGGCGGCAATCGCCTGCGCAAAGGTTACGCATGTCGGGATATCGATACCGAACTGACCTGGCCCCATCAGGGCTTCTCCGGACAGTTTCAGAAGCACACGCTTGTACTTCAACTGGCTCTTGTCGGGCTCATCTGCCGGCATTGTTCCCACCGATCTTTCTCTACCTGGAGCCAAAAAAATCCCGGCTTGGCGAAACCGCCAGCCGGGACTGTTCAAAGCCCTTCACGGGCAGAAACGCAAGCCTGATCAGGCGCCTTTTGTCATAGAAGCGACTTCTGCGGCGAAGTCGTTTTCTTCCTTTTCTACGCCCTCGCCGAGCTTGAAATGGACAAACGACTTGAGCACGGCGCCCTGCGCGGTGAGGAACTCGCCGACCGTCTTGTCAGGGTCCATGATGAACGGTTGCTCGTTCAGCACGACTTCCTTGTAGAACTTCTGCATGCGGCCGACGATCATCTTCTCGATGACCGAATCCGGCTTGCCGCTCTCACGCGCCTGCTCGGTCAGAACACGTTTTTCGGACTCGATCAGAGCCGGGTCGAGTTCTGCCGTGGTCGCCGCTGCGGGCGAGGTTGCCGCGATGTGCATCGCCACCTTGCGACCCGCATCTTCGAGGTCGCCAGTGCCTTCGAGCGCAACGAGCACGCCGACTTTGCCCATACCCGGCGCAGCGGCGTTGTGGACATAGGACGACACGCGGCCGGCAGCCGACACTTTGGCTGAACGCCGAAGGGTCATATTCTCGCCGATCGTCGCGATCATGCGCTTGATCATGTCGTCGACACTGCCTTCGCCATCCGGCGATGCAGCACCTGACAGGGCGGCCACAGATCCATCCGTGGCCAAGGCCACGTTGCTGATGCCTTCAAGCGCTTTCTGGAAGCTCTCGTTGCGCGACACGAAGTCGGTTTCGGAGTTGAGCTCGACGATCGCGCCCGACTTGCCGTCGGCCGCCACTTTCACAGCCACCAGGCCTTCAGCAGCCGCACGGCCCGATTTCTTGGCGGCTTTGGAAAGCCCCTTCGCCCGCAGCCACTCGATGGCAGCGGATTCGTCGCCGTCATTCTCCACGAGTGCTTTCTTTGCGTCCATCATGCCTGCGCCGGTTTTCTCGCGCAGTTGTTTCACAAGTGCCGCTGTAATCTCAGCCATGGCCTGGATCCTTCAGTTGAATTGTTGCGCCAGAGGCGCCGTTTCAGGCTTCGCCTGGGGCCGATTCGCTTGCGAGCTTAACGTCAGCATCCGCCAGACCGGTCACGTCAGACATCGAGCCGAGATCGACGCCCAGACCCGCCGTCGATTCAGCCAGGCCGTCCAGCACTGCATCGGCAAACAGGTTGCAGTAGAGCGAGATGGCGCGCGCGGCGTCGTCGTTGCCCGGGAACCCGTAATCGGCATCTGCCGGATCGCAGTTGGTGTCGAGAACGGCAACCACCGGAATACCCAGCTTGCGGGCTTCCTGAACGGCGATGGCTTCCTTGTTCGTGTCGATCACGACGATCGCCGCCGGCAGACCGCCCATGTCGGCGATACCGCCGAGCGCGCGGTGCAGCTTTTCGCGGCGGCGCTGAAGATCGAGAAGCTCTTTCTTGGTGAGGCCCGTGCCGCCGCCCGCTTCAAACATGGCCGTCAGATCGCGCAGCTGCTTGATCGAATTGGACACGGTCGACCAGTTCGTCAGCGTGCCGCCGAGCCAGCGGTGGTTCATGTAGTATTGCGCGCAGCGCTGCGCCGCTTCAGCGACCGGATCCTGCGCCTGGCGTTTCGTGCCGACAAACAGGATGCGGCCACCCTTGGCCACGGTATCACGCACGAACACGAGCGCCTGGTGCAGCGAAGGCACCGTGTGCGAAAGGTCCATGATGTGGATGCCGGAGCGCTCGCCGTAGATGTACGGCTTCATGCGCGGGTTCCAGCGGTGGGTCTGGTGACCAAAGTGAACACCAGCTTCAAGCAGCTGACGCATAGAAAAGTCAGGTAGGGCCATCGATTTTCTCCATCCGGTTGGCCGTCGCAGGGTGGAACTACGGGCTAGGCCCGTCGCACCGGATGCACCCGCGACATGGTTTAGAAGTGGGCTCCTATACAGCTTTTGCGCCCCGGAGCAAGCTCAAACCGCCGAAACACCGGTTGTCAGGCGGCGCGCCGGGGAATCACCCGCTCCACCCCGGGAATTTCCTTCAGGGCGCGCTGGGCCCTCAGGCTGATCGTGTAGGTCTGAGGCAGCCGAACCGTGACCAGCCTGCCGTCTTCGAGCGGCAACTCCAGCAGGATCGCCCCCCTGTCCGGATCCGCCAATCCCTCAAGACGGTCCACCACCCGGGCGATCTCCGCCGGATTGGCCCCCGACGACAGCCGGACGACAAGCGAACCCGACGGTTTGGAAATCCTCGCCGATTCAAGTTCAACCGCGCGCTCGAGCAACAGGCGCGTTTCCTCGCCGTTCTGCTTTACCGAGACGGTCAAAGCGACCGCCCGGCCGGGTTTGAGCAGCTCGCCGAACTGGATCAGCCCCTCGGAGTAAACGGTGATTTCGCATTCACCGGTCGGGTCTGAAACGGTGAGGAACGAGAATTTGTTGCCGTTGCGGCTGGTCTTGTCATTGCGGGCCCGGACGATCCCGATCATTTCAAGCGGCCGGCCTTCAGCGGCCCGCTCCGCAATTTCCATCACCAACGTGATCCTGTCCCGGTCCAGCGACGTCAGCACATCGTCCAGGGGGTGGCCGGAGAAGTAGAAGCCAATCGAGCGGAACTCCTCGTCGAGCTTCTGCTGCGCGGTCCAGGGCCGGGGAACGGGAAGCGGCGGCCGGAGTGCGGGCTCTGCCCCGGCAAACAGACCGCCCTGCCCGCCCTGACGGTCTCCGGCGGAACTGGTCGCATGCTGGGACAGCACGCTCGCGGACTCGAGCACCTTCGACCGGTTGGCTTCCAGACTGTCCAGCGCGCCCGCGCGCGCCAGAGATTCAAACGCCTTCTTGTTGACCTGTCGCGGATCAATCCGCTCAGCAAAATCGTAAAGATCCGAGAACGGTCCGCCCTCGGCCCGCACCGCCGCCACGTGGCGCATCGCCTCGACGCCGACCCCCTTCAGGGCGCCGAGCGCGTAAACAATGGCGCCATCGCGAACATCGAAGTCCGCAGAGGAAGTGTTGATGTCAGCGGCAAGGACCTTGATGCGAAGCCGCTTCGCTTCCTGGAAGAAAGCGGCGAGCTTGTCCGTGTTCCCGATATCCAGACTCATCGAAGCGGCGAGGAACTCGACCGGGAAATGGCATTTGAGGAACGCCGTCTGGTACCCGATCAGCGCGTAGGCGGCGGCGTGGGACTTGTTGAATCCATAGCCCGCGAACTTCTCCATCGTGTCGAAGATTTCGTTGGCCAGCCGCTCCGCCATGCCCTTCGTCTGGGCAGCGCCCTCAACGAAACGGTTGCGCTGCGCGACCATTTCCTCGATTTTCTTTTTACCCATCGCACGGCGCAGAAGATCGGCTTCGCCCAGCGAATAGCCGGCCACTTCCTGCGCCATCCGCATGACCTGCTCCTGGTAGACAGGCACACCGTAGGTCGCTTCCAGGACCGGCCGCAGGTCCGGGTGCTGGTAGGTGACCGAAGACGGATCCTCCTTGCCCTGAACATAAACGGGAATGTTCTCCATCGGGCCGGGGCGGTAAAGCGAAATGATCGCGATCACGTCTTCGATATTGTTGGGCCTGACCCGTTTCAGCGTGTCACGCATGCCCGCGCCTTCCAGCTGGAAGACCCCCAGCGTCTCGCCGCTCGCCATCAGGTCGTAGGATGGCGCATCGTCCAGGCTCTTCCAGGCGGGGCCCAGCTCCTTGCCGTCCGCCGCAATGAACTTCAGCGCACGGTCTATGACCGTCAGCGTCTTCAGGCCGAGGAAGTCGAACTTCACCAGGCCCGCCATCTCCGCATACTTCATGTTGAATTGCGAAGCCGGCAATTCCGCACGCGGATCATTGTAGAGCGGCACGAGATTGACCAGCGGCCGGTCCGCGATCACGACGCCGGCGGCGTGCGTTCCTGCGTTGCGGTACAGCCCCTCAAGGGCCCGCGCGATCTCGATGAGCTCACCCACCCTTGGATCGGCTGCAATCTCGTCGTCAAACTTGGGTTCGCCTGCAATCGCTTCATCCAGCGTCGGCGGCTTGGCCGGGTTGAACGGGATCAGTTTGGCGAGCCGGTCAACCTGGCCATAAGGCATCTGCATCACCCGGCCCACGTCGCGCACGACGGCCTTGGCCTGCAGCGTGCCGAAAGTGATGATCATCGCGACGCTGTCTGCACCGTACTTGTCACGCACATACCGGATAACTTCGCCGCGTCGCTCCTGGCAGAAGTCGACGTCAAAGTCCGGCATCGAGACGCGTTCGGGGTTGAGAAACCGCTCGAACAGGAGGTCAAAACGGATCGGGTCCAGATCGGTGATGAGCAGCGACCAGGCCACGAGCGACCCTGCCCCCGAACCGCGGCCGGGGCCGACGGGAATGCCGTGTTGCTTAGCCCACTTGATGAAGTCCGACACGATGAGGAAGTAGCCCGGAAACCCCATCCGATCGATCACGCCGAGTTCAAATTCCAGCCGCTCCGCATAAGCGTCCCGATCCGCATACAGACGGTCTGCTTCCCCAAGCCGGAACGCCAAGCCTTCCCGCGCCTGCACTTTCAATTCGTCAGCCTCGGAGCGGCCATCACGCACGAATCCTGGAAGGATCGGGCTGCGCGTTTCGGCCCGGACCGAGCACCGGCGCGCGATCTCCACTGTTGACGCGATGGCCTCCGGCAGATCCTCGAACAGCGCGATCATCTCGCCGGGAGATTTGAGGAATTGGGACGGGTCCACGCGTTTGCGATCATCCTGCCCCAGATACTCACCGTTCGCGATGCACATCAGCGCATCGTGTGCCACCACGTCGCCGGGGTTCATGAAGCGGGCATCGTGGGTTGCGACGATCGGCAAGCCGAGCTCATAGGCGAGTTCGAGCAAGCCCGCTTCACTCTTCAGTTCTGCACTGGTGCCGTGCCGCGTGATCTCGACATAGCATCGCCCCGGATAGGCGGCGGCAAGTGTCGAGAGTTCCGTGCGCGCATCCCCCACGCGACCCTTCTGAAGATGCCTTGCGACTTCGCCCTCGGCCCCGCCCGTCAGCAGGAGCAGGCCTTCCGTGTCGTCGAGCAGCAACCGGCGGTGCAGTTTCGGCACCCCATCCGGCGAATCCAGGAACGCGCGGGAGGAGAGGAACATCAGGCGTTTATAACCGGCCTCAGTCTGGGCGTAGAGTGACACCCGGGACGGCTCGGACCGCGGAACGCCGTCCGTCAGGTCGAAACAGCAGGCCATGATCGGCTGAACGCCATATTCCGCGAGCTTCAGCGACAATTCCAGCGCACCGAACAGGTTGTTCCGGTCCGTTACGGCGGCAGCGGGCACCTCATGGCGCTTGCACCATTTCGCGATGTCGACCGGTGTGATCATGCTCTCGAGCAGCGAATAGCTCGACCGGATCGCCAACGGGATGAAAACCGGATTGCTCATGGTGCTTACCTCGCAAGCGGGCAGACTCTCACCGAATCACCTGAAACGCCAACAGCGATTGGACGTGTTCCACAGGGGTTACTCTGTGTAATCGACCAGTTTGCCGTCCTGAAGGGTCAATACCCGGTCCATGTGCCGGATCAGCGCCAGGTTGTGGGTTGCCACGAGCACCCCGGCGCCCTCTTCCCGCACCATCTTGATCAATGTCGCAAACACCCGCTCGGTCGTTGCCGGATCAAGGTTGCCGGTCGGCTCATCAGCAATCACGAGCCGCGGATCATTCGCAAGCGCACGCGCGATGGCCACCCGCTGCTGCTCCCCGCCGGACAGTTGGGCGGGCTGGTGATAGAGGCGCTCTGCCAGTCCCATCTCGTCCAGCAAGGCTGACGCCCGCTCGCGCGCCACGCGGCGGCTTTTCCCCGCGATCATCAGCGGCATCGCCACGTTATCGACGGCGTTGAACTCGGGCAGCAGATGGTGGAACTGGTAGACGAAACCGATCTTCATGCGGCGAATGGCCGTCCGGCCATCTTCGTTCAGCTTCAGGCAGTCTGTTCCGTCGAGCAACACGTCGCCGGCTTCCGGTCGTTCCAGCAGACCCGCCGTGTGCAGGAGGGTTGACTTGCCCGACCCCGATGGCCCGACCAGCCCCACCAGTTCGCCCGGCGCGATGCGCAAGTCCGTACCCTGAAGAACGCGCAAGGCTCCGGCGCTGGTCCGGTAAGTCCGCTCGATGGCCTTCAACTCAAGAACGGGCGGGATGGTCATTCGAACCTCAGCGCTTTGACGGGGTCCTGAGACGAGGCCCAGATAGCCGGAATCATCGACACGAACATCGACATCAGCAAGGCATAGGCGCCGGTGCTGAAAACTTCGCCCCAATCGAGAATGGCGGGCAAGTGATCAAGGCCATATTGTTCGGCCGGAAACACCTCGCCGTCGATCGCCATGTTGATCAGCGCTTCAATCGGGCCGATGTTGAGAATGAACAGGATCCCGACAACCATGCCAAGCAACGCGCCCAGGGAGCCGAGCGCGGTGCCGACCATCAGGAACACGCGAAGCACCCCGGCGCGGCTGAGACCGATCGTGCGGAGAATGGCGATGTCGCGCGTCTTGTTCTTCACCAGCATGACCACGCCGACGATGATGTTCAGCGTCGCAATCATCATGATGATGGTGACCAGCAACCGCACCATGACCCGTTCTGTCCGAAGCGCGCCGAGATAGGTCCGGTTCTTGGTTTTCCAGTCCCGCAGCAGCAGGCTGTAACCCGTCGCATCGGAGATCCGCTGCATGGCGATCTCGGTCGTGTCGGGGTTCTTCACCCGGATATCGAGATACTGGAACCGGCCTTTCGATTGGAACAGGATCTGCGCCTGTTGCATGGGCATGAAGACATAGACATTGTCCAGTTGGGCGCTCCCGGTGCGGAATATATCCCCGACAACATAGGCCTTGCTGATCGGCGTCTGGCCCACCGGGCCGGAGCGCATCTGCGTCGTGACAAGCTCGACCTGGTCACCGATAGCCAACCCCAGATTGGCGGCGAGGTACTGGCCGATCATGATCACGTTGCCGCCATTGCGGCCTTCGCCAAAGCCGTTCCCGATGGCGTTGGAGCCGCCGTCCTTGAAGATAGGCATCGTCGGAAGATCAGCGGGCGGAATGGCGCGCACCACGCCGCCGGTCCGCACGCCATTTGCCGAAAGCAGGACAAACTGCTCGATATAAGGCGAGACACTGACGACGTCCGGAACGGTCTTGATGGTCCGGGCGATCTCGCTGGATTCCGCTTCCGGATAGCCATCAACCGCCGCCGCTATATGGGGCTCGCCGCCCAGCAAGGCATCGAGCAGTGTGGCACGAAAGCCGCTCATGATCGACATCGTGATGATCAGCGCGGCAACCGCAAAGAAAATACCGACAAAGGAAATGATGGCGATCAGGCTGGCGCCGCCATGTTCGCGGCGCGCCAGCAAGTAGCGCCAGGCGAGCGTGCGCTCCAGGCGCCCGAACGGGGCCGCCGCCTTCGCGCCGCCGTTTGTCACGAAGCGATCCTCCGCAGTGCGTCCTCAGCGGACAGCTCGGATTTCTCGCCAGTCTTGCGGCGTTTGAGTTCCACAACGCCCTTCTCCAACCCTTTCGGACCGATGACGATCTGCCAGGGCAGCCCGATCAGATCCATCCGCGCAAACTTCGCGCCGGCGCGGTCATCGGTGTCGTCATAAAGCGTGTCGATCCCTGCCTTTTCGAGCTGGGCATAGAGCGCCGCGCAGGCCGCGTCGCAGGCCGCGTCTCCTACCCGCATGTTGATCAGGCCGACCTTGAACGGCGCCACGGCGTCAGGCCAGACAATACCATTCTCGTCATGGCTCGCCTCGATGATGCCGCCAACCAGGCGCGACACGCCAATGCCATAGCTACCCATCTGAACCGGCACCATCTGACTGTCTGGACCCTGCACCACGGCGTTCATTGGTTCAGAATACTTGGTGCCGAAATAGAAGATGTGTCCGACCTCAATGCCGCGTGCGGATACGCGCCGTTCTTCCGGCAGGGCGCCGAAAGCCGCGTCGTCATGCATTTCTTCGGTCGCCGCATAGAACTTCGTGCGCGCCTCGACGACCGGCACCAGATCTCCACTGAAATCGAGGTCCAGCCCCGGTGCCGGAAGGTCCAGCAGCGCGCGGTCGCAGAACACGGCGCTCTCGCCGGTATCGGCCAGGATGATGAACTCGTGGCTCAGGTCGCCGCCAATCGGGCCGGTGTCAGCGCGCATGGGGATGGCTGTGAGGCCCATCCGGTCAAAGGCGTTGAGGTAGGCGCAGAACATTTTCCGGTAAGATTGCCGCGCGCCCTCTTCGGTGAGGTCGAAAGAGTAGGCATCCTTCATCAGAAACTCGCGGCCCCGCATCACTCCGAAACGGGGGCGCACTTCGTCGCGGAACTTCCATTGCTGGTGATAGAGGTTCACCGGCAACTGTTTGTAACTCTTCACGTAGGTGCGGAAGACATCCGTGATCAGTTCTTCATTGGTCGGCCCGTAGAGCATATCCCGATCGTGCCGGTCCTTGATGCGGAGCATTTCCTTGCCATAGGCCTCGTACCGGCCCGACTCGCGCCAGAGATCGGCCTGCTGCAAGGTCGGCATCAGCATCTCGACCGCGCCGGCGCGGTTCATTTCGTCGCGCACGATCTGTTCGATGCGCTTGAGGACCTTGAACCCCAGCGGCAACCACGAGTAGATACCCGCGCCGTTCTGGCGCACCATGCCCGTCCGCAGCATCAGCTGATGCGAGACAATCGAGGCGTCCGCCGGCGCTTCCTTTGAAACCGGCATGAAAAAGTTCGACAGACGCATCCAGGGTTCTCTTTCAGGCTAAATTGACCGCGCTCACCTAGCCGGTCGGGCCGCTATTGTGCAAGCAGGCGGGGAATGATGATCGCAGCCAGCGCTGTAATGGCGCCGGCACCGATGGACGCCCAGATCACCTTCTTCTTCAGCATCGGGTTGACCGGGGCGGCCTCTTCCGTGCCGGGCGCGGTCGAATCATCTTCCCACTGCCCCTTCACGCCAATCGGCAGGACCGCAAAGAAACTGATCCACCAAGCCAGGACGAAGACGATGATGGCGCCGGTAATCGACATCAGTGATGCCCCTTGGGCGTTTCCATCAGCTCCACCAGAACGCCGTTGGAATTCTTCGGGTGAACGAAGATGATCAGCGTTCCATGCGCGCCGATACGGGGTTTGCCGAGAACCGTCGCGCCGCGCTTCTCCATCTCGACTACCGCCTCGTGGATATCCGCAACCTCGAAGCAGACGTGATGCTGTCCGCCGGCGGGGTTCTTTTTGATGAAGTTCGCAATGGGCGAGGCGTCGCTCAACGGCTCAATCAGCTCGATCTGACTGTTCGGCAGATTGACGAAGCAAACCTTCACGCCCTGGTCTGGCATGTCGAAAGGCGTCGTGATGTCCGTCGCGCCGTACAGGTCGCGGTAGGTCTGACAGGCCTGTTCAATGCTCGGAACAGCTACGCCCACATGATTAAGGGGGCCAATCCTGAAGTCGCTCATTCGCCTCAACTCCTCAGTACAATCACTTCGATCAGGGGACGGATTCCAAATTCGATATCGCAGGCTTTGCGCAAAGCCCGGCCGACGACCTTCTCGACGATCTCGTCGTCCAGCCGATCACGGCGTTTGATCCCCTCCAGCGCCCGGGCTGCGGCTTCATCCAGGGGTTCGAGACTTTCATCTGCGATCCGGCCATCCGTTTCGGAAAGGCCTTTGACCGCGATGACCGGACCATCGACGATTGCCCCTGAATCATCCAGGCACATGGTCGCCATGATGACACCGGCGACTGCCAGCCGGCGCCGCTGGATCAACCCTTCAGCGGCTTCCGGCACCAGGCGTCCGCCGTCAAGCAGGAGGCGGCCCGCGGGCACTTCATCCACGATTTCAGGCTCGCCGGGCGCCAGCCGGATCAGGCTGCCATTGCGCGGCATTAGCGCTGCCTGGATCTGAAGCGACTTCGCGAACGCGGCGTGCTCCATGATATGCCGGCGCTCGCCGTGCACCGGGATGGAAACGCGCGGCCGCACCCATTGGTACATGCGTCGCAGTTCATCCCGGCACGGATGACCGGACACGTGGATGGGCTCGGGCACCATGCGCGGCGTGATGATCCGGATCCCCTGCTCCGCCAGCGAGTTCTGCAGGGCATAGACCGCGCTCTCGTTGCCGGGAATCAGGCGCGAGGAAAAAATCACCGTGTCATTCGCGCTGAGCGACACATTGCGGTGGTCACCTCGTGCGATCCGGGACAATGCCGCGTTGGCCTCGCCCTGGCTGCCGGTACACAGGTAGAGGATGTTCTCAGGTGGCAGGTAACCCGCCTCGGCCTCGTCCACGAATTCGAGGTTCGGCGGCAGAATGCCAACCGCCTTTGCCGCGCCCGTGATCTTGTGCATGCTGCGGCCCACCAGGCAGACTTCGCGTCCGGCGAGGTTGGCCGCCTCGATGATGGATTTCACGCGGGCGACGTTGGAGGCGAATGTCGTGATGGCGACAGCGCCGGTCTGATTGCTCACAAGCTCGATCAGCCCCTTGCGGACTGTGTCTTCCGATCCGGCTTCCCCGTTTTCGAAGACGTTGGTTGAATCGCACACCATCGCCAGGACGCCGCGATCACCCAGTGCAGTCAGACCGGCAATATCCGTCGTCGCGCCGACCAGCGGCGCCGGGTCGATCTTCCAGTCGCCCGTGTGGAGTATCAGTCCTGCCGGCGTATCGATGGCGAGCGCATTCGGCTCGGGTATCGAGTGCGTGAGCGTGACATATTTCACGGAGAACGGCCCCGCCTTTACCGTCGCTTCCAGAGAGATCGTCTTCAGGAACCGCGTATCAACCCCACGTTCCTGCAGCTTCCCGCGCGCCAATTCAGCCGTGAACGGCGTGGCATAGATCGGCGCTTTGGTGCGCAGGAGCGGATAGAGCAGCCCGATGGCTCCGATGTGGTCTTCGTGCGCATGCGTCAGGAACACCGCTTCGATGTTTTCGCCGATCAGATAAGCCGGATCGGCGCAGATGAGGTCCACCCCGGGCGTATCCACGCCGCCGAACGTCACGCCGACATCGACCACGATCCACCGGCGCTCATGCGCAGGTCCATAGCCGTAGGCGTTGAGGTTCATGCCGATCTCGTTGCACCCGCCCAGAGGCAGGAACACAAGCTCGTCAGTCATAGCAGCGCTATCAGGCATCAGGTCTCAACGGTTCCGTTTCCAGACTTCCAGCAATCCTCGGATCAGAACATCCTGATCGTAATGGTCGATGGTTTCGCTCGCGCCTTCGAAAAGGGAGGCTACCCCCCCTGTGGCGACGACGGTCATGGGAGCACCATACTCGGCTTTGACGCGGCGCACGAGCCCATCAATCAGTTCAATATATCCCAGAAAAACACCGGACTGCATCGCCGAAACCGTGTCCTTGCCGATCACCTGAGCCGGTTTCTGGATCGCAATCCTCGGAAGCTGCGCGGCCGCCTCATGCAACGCCCGCATCGAAAGGTATATGCCGGGCGAAATGATGCCCCCTTCGAATCCGCCGTCCGCGCCGACCACGTCCAGCGTGGTCGCCGTCCCGCTGTCGATGACGATCAGCGCGCCGGGGTACTTGACATGCGCACCGAGGGCCGACGCAATCCGGTCTGCGCCCACCTGTTCAGGATGGCGGACCCGCAGCGCAACGCCGGTCTTCAGATCGGGATCCCCGATGAACATCGGCTCGACGTTCAGGTACCGGCGCGCAAGGTTGCGGAAGTTGAACTGGGCCTGCGGCACCACAGTGGAGATCACGCAGCCCTTGGTATGCGCCAGATCCACGCCGTGCATGTCCGCCAGCCGCCAGAGCCAGGAGGCATGATCATCTGCGGTCTTGGTCGAATCCGTCGCGCTTCTCCAGCTGTGGATCCAGTCGTCCCCATCGTGCAGACCAAACACCGTGTTCGTGTTGCCAACGTCGATTGCGAGCAGCATTGCGTCTCAGCTCCTGCGGATTTCTACTTCACCGGCACTTATGGAGCGCCGCGAACCGTCCGGCAATCGAACCACCATCGCGCCGTCGGCTCCGAGATCCTCGAAGACAGCGTCAAAGGCAACGTCGCCCGCGCGAATGTGATAGGTCTCGCCCAGCCCTTCGGCTCGCGCCAGCCAGGTTTCCCGGATTTCCGCGAACCCTTCGCGGGCCTGCTGAAGCCGGACCGAAAAAGCGCGCCGCAACGACCCGAAGACAGCTTCGAGCCCCATCGACGGCGGCATACCCAGCTCGACAAGGCTCGTCGCCGGTTGGCTCACATTTTCGGGCACCGCCAGAACGTTCACACCGATACCGGCCGCGATCCAGAATTCACTGCCGGTTCCGCCCGTCTCCAGAAGGATCCCTGACACTTTTTTCCGGTCGATGCGCACATCGTTCGGCCACTTCAACCGCACTTCGGCCGCCGGCGCGTGTTCGCGCACGACATCGCTGACGGCCAGGGCGCACGCAAAGGGCAACCGCAGGGCGACCGCAAGCCCGGCGGGTTCGCGGAACAGGGCCGTCGTGTAGATATTCCCCTGCGGAGACAGCCACTGGCGATCCTGCCGGCCGCGCCCCGCCGTTTGCTGGGACGCAACCAGCCACTGGTTCTGGAAACCGGCCTGCACCCGGCGTTTGGCTTCCGTGTTCGTGCTGTCGATGATGCCCATCAGATGAACGGGCCAGGTCTCACTCAACGCAATAGCCCCGAAGCGGCGTACGTTGCCCAGCCACCGGTACCCAGTTCGCTGATGAAGACCATGAACACAATCCCCGCGACAACCGCGCTGAGTACGACCGTACCCATGACCGGCGCGTCGGTGTTTTCGAAACGCTCGGTCGGCTCGTCGAACCACATGATCTTGATCAGGCGAAGGTAATATCCAAGCGAGATGACCGACGCGATCACGACCAGAATGGCCAGCGGCATGAGGCCCGCATCGAGACCAGCGCGCAGGACTTCGTACTTGCCGAAGAAGCCGCCGAACGGAGGCAGGCCAGCAATCGAGAAGATCAGGACCGAAAGCATGACCGCGAGCACGGGTTTGGTTCGCGCAAGGCCTCCGAGTTCGGAAATGCTTTCCACCATGCCGCCCCGGCGGCGCATGGCGAGCACGCCCGCGAACAATCCGAGCGAGGTTACAGCATAGATGGTAATGAAGGTCAGGAGCGCCGCCGCGCCTGCTTCCTGCCCTGCCGCGACCGCGACAAGCCCGTAGCCGACGTTGGCAATCGACGAATAACCCAGAAGCCGCTTGATGTTTGTCTGCACCAGCGCGCCGAGCGCTCCGATGATCATCGACAAGCCCGCAATGATCGCGATGATGAGTTGCCATTGGTCGTAGGCCGCGCCGAACACCACAAAGAGCACATTGGCGAACATGACCGTGGACGCCATCTTCGGGGCAGAGGCGAAGAACGCGACGACCGACGTGGGGGCGCCTTCATACACGTCCGGAGTCCAGACGTGCATCGGCGCTGCCGAAATCTTGAACGCCATACCGACAATCATCAGCACCATGCCGAACAAGGTGCCGTTTGACATGTCGGACGCCGCGATGCCCGCGAACGAGGTTGTGCCCGAGAAACCGTAAACCAGCGACGCTCCATAGAGCAGCATGCCGGAGGCCAGCGCGCCGAGCACGAAATACTTCAAGCCGGCTTCCGACGACCGCGCCGAGTCCCGGTGAAAAGCCGCCATCACGTAAGACGAAAGGCTCAGGGTCTCGATACCCATGTAAAGGGTCATCAGATCGGCGGCCGAGAGGATGATCCCCATCCCGAGGCTCGCGAAGATCGTCAGCAGTGCATATTCGTACCGGATGGTCTCGTGCCGTTTCAGGAAACTCTCCGACATGAACAGGGCAACGCCGGCCAGGACGAAACTGATCACCTTGGCAAAGTTCACAAACGTATTTGTACGGACAAGTCCGCCGAAGGATTCACCGCCGCTCAAATGAATGGCCGCGAGGGCCGCTGCGCCGAACAGCGACAGCGCGCCGAACTTGAAGGAAAACGAATTGAAGCGATCGCCGAACACTGCGCCGAGCAGCACACCCACCAGGCCCGCCAGGGCGAGCCAGAGTTCCGGCGCAATCGTCATCACGATAGAGGTGAAATCCAGCATGTCCTACTGGCCCCCGGCCATCATCGACAGGATTCGAAGGGTCGAACTGTCGGTAAAATTGAAGATCAGGTTGGGCGCGAAACCGAACAACAGCGTCAATGCGGCCAGCGGCGCAATGCACACCCACTCGATCAGGTTCATGTCCTTGATGCCGGCAAGCGCAGGATTGGTAATCTCGCCGAATACCGTCCGCCTATAGAGCGTCAGCATGTACACAGCCGAGAAGATCACGCCGAGCGCGGCCCCTGCGGCTGCCCAGGTTGCGGCCTGGAAGCCGCCCACCATCGTGAGAAGTTCGCCCACGAAGCCGCTGGTTCCCGGCAGGCCGACGTTGCCCATCGTGAACAGCATGAAGAAGGAGGCATAGATCGGCATACGGTTCACCAGGCCGCCATACGAGGCGATCTCGCGAGTGTGCATCCGGTCGTAGACGACCCCCACGATCAGGAAGAGCGCGCTGGCGATGATACCGTGGCTGAGCATCTGGAAGATGGCCCCCTGCACACCCGTCTCGTTGAACGAGAAGATGCCGAGCGTCACGAAGCCCATGTGGGCGACAGACGAATAGGCGATCAGCTTCTTCATGTCGGTCTGCCGCCAGGCCACCAGCGACGTGTATACGATGGCGATCACCGCGAGCGCGAACATGGCGGGCTGGAAATAGGCGCTCGCATCCGGAAACATCGGCAGCGAGAACCGAAGGAAGCCGTAACCACCCATCTTCAGCAGGACGCCGGCAAGAATGACCGAACCCGCCGTCGGGGCCTGCACGTGCGCGTCGGGCAACCAGGTATGCACCGGCCACATCGGCAGCTTTACCGCGAACGACGCGCCAAAGGCCAGCCACAGCCAAGTCTGGACGCCCGGGTCAAAGGTAAACTTCTCGAGCACCTCGAAATCCGCCGAGCCTGCCGCGATGATCATGTACACCATGGCGACCAGCATCAGCAGCGAGCCGATGAGGGTGTAGAGGAAGAACTTGAAGGCCGCGTACACACGGTCCTTGCCGCCCCAGATGCCCACGATGAGGAACATCGGGATCAGGCCTGCTTCGAAGAAGATGTAGAACAGTACGAGATCGAGCGACACGAATACGCCGATCATGAATGTCTCGAGCACCAGGAACGCGATCACATATTCGGTGACCCGCTTTTCGATCGAGTTCCAGCTGGCCAGCAGGCAGATCGGCGTCAGGAACGTCGTCAGCAACACGAGCGACAGCGACAGGCCATCCACGCCGAGCTTGAAGCTGATCGGTCCGTACCAGGCATATTGCTCGACGAGCTGATATCCCGCCTGGTCGCGGTCGAAGGTGGCAAAGGCTGCAACCGACGCCGCGAATGTCGCAGCAGAGATAATCACACCGGCCAGCAGCACAGTCTTGCCCGCTTCGGCGCCGCCGTTGCCTTTGCCGCCCGCCGTTGCAGAGCGCACAAGCATGACCAGGAACGCTCCGGCCAAAGGCAGGAACGTCATTACAGTGAGGATCGGAAAACCGCCCATCAGTTTGCGCCTCCGGCGCGCAGCCACATGATGGCGCCGAACGTGATCGCCGCGCCAATGATCACAAATGCATAATGATAGAGGTAGCCGGAATGCATCCGGGACAGCAGACGCGCACTCAGGTTCGTGACGCTCGCCGCGCCGTCCGGGCCAATACCGTCGATCACCTTCTTGTCGGCGCGCCAGAACACGTTGCCGAGGAAAGCCGCGCCGCGCACCAGCGTCGCGTTGTAGATTTCGTCAAAGTACCATTTGTTCGAGAACAACGCATGCAGCGGTCCACCGCTCTCGGCCACGCGCTTTCCGATCCCGCGATTGAAGTAGTACGTGAACGTCGCGATCAGGAAGCCGCCAATGGTGACAATCAGGGGCGCATAGATCACCCATTCCGGTACGTCGTGCCGGCCATGCAGCACATGGTTCTCCGCCGAGCGATAGATCGCCCCTGCCCAGAATGCTTCGTTCTGACTGTCGACGAACGCGTCGTAGAAATAGACGCCGGCGAACATTGCCCCAAGGCTGAGCAGCGCCAGCGGGATCAGCATCACGGCGGGGCTCTCGTGCGGCGTGTGGTGATGGTCATGCACATGATCACCGTGCGCATCATGGGCGTGCGCGTGATCGTGGTGGTGATCATCCGCTGCGGCATGCGGCGCAGGTCCGTGGAACGTCATGTATATGAGGCGCCAGGAGTAGAAGCTCGTGAGGAAGGCGGCGACCAGGCCGAACCAGAACGCCAACTGCGCGAACGAGACATTCGCCATGGCGCCCGCGAAGGTACTCTCGAGGATCGCATCCTTCGAGAAGAAGCCGGAGAAGCCGATCAGAGTGTGCGGCACCCCGAGACCAATGATGGCGATCGTGCCGATCAGCATAGCGGCATAGGTCAGCGGCATGAACTTCGCCAGGCCACCCATCTTCCGCATGTCCTGCTCGTGGTGCATGCCATGGATGACCGAACCTGCACCAAGGAACAGAAGCGCCTTGAAGAAGGCGTGCGTGAACAGATGGAACATCGCCGCTTCATACGCGCCGATACCGGCCGCAAAGAACATGTAACCCAGCTGCGAACAGGTCGAATAGGCAATCACGCGCTTGATGTCGTTCTGCGCCATGCCGACGGTGGCCGCATACAGCGCCGTGACGGCGCCGACCAGCGCGACCATGCCGGCGGCATAGAACGTGTGCTCATAGATCGGCGACAGGAGACAGACGAGATACACGCCTGCCGTCACCATGGTCGCCGCGTGGATCAGCGCCGAAACCGGCGTCGGGCCTTCCATCGCGTCCGGCAACCAGACGTGCAGGAAGAACTGGGCCGATTTGCCCATCGCGCCGATGAACAGCAGGATGCCGATCAGCTCCAGCGCGTACACGCGCTCGCCGAAGAACACGATCACCGACTCCTGCGCCGGAAGCGCTTCGGCGAAGGCATAGGGCGTGATCACGGCATTGGTGCGGATCGCATCGAGTACCGGTGCGAACTCAACGCTGCGGAACATGAAGAAGACGGCCATGATTCCCAGCGCGAGGCCGAAATCGCCTACCCGGTTCGTGACGAACGCCTTGATCGAGGCGTCGTTCGGCGCCTTCTTGGTGTACCAGAAGCCGATAAGCAGGTAGGAGGCGAGCCCCACGCCTTCCCAGCCGAAAAACAGCTGGATGAAGTTGTCCGCAACGACCAGCATCAACATCATGAACGTGAACAGCGACAGGTACGCGAAGAAGCGCGCCTTGTGCGGATCTTCGCTCATGTAGCCCCACGAATAGAGATGCACGAGCCCGGAGACACCGGTGATCACCGCCATCATCACGATAGAGAGCGTATCCACGCGAATCGCCCAGTTGGCTTGGAAATCGCCCACGTGGATCCACGGCGTCAGCGTGATGATGTGCTGCTTCAGCTCGGTGCCGGCCGCTTCGACGCCGGCCGTGAGGTACGCATCCAGACCGGCATGATGCGACGGCTCGGCCGCTGCGCCGCCGAGACCGGCCACATAGGCAAACAGCTGGTACAGCGACAGGGCGCCGGCCGACAGCACTACGGCAGTCGTCAGGACCATGACCGTCCGGTCGCCGATCCACTTGTGGACCAGGCCCGACAGCGCCACGAGGCCGGGCGCCAGTACGATGTAGATGAGCAGGCTATCCGGAAGCATACTGGGGGTCAGCCTTTCATCAGGTCGACATTCTCAACCGAGATGTCGCGCCGGTTCCGGAAATAGACGACGAGAATGGCCAGCCCCACCGCAGCTTCTGCTGCGGCAACGGTCAGCACAAGCATGGCGAAGATCTGGCCTTGGATCGTCCCGGTGAACACCGAGAAGGCGACAAGGTTGAGGTTTACCGACAACAGGATCAGTTCGAGCGCCATCAGGATGACGATGACGTTCTTGCGGTTCACGAAGATGCCGACGACGCCGATGGTGAACAGCGAGGCGGAGACGATCAGAAAATGAATGATACCCAGTTCCATCCGCTCAGACCCCCTGGCCCGGAGTCGGGTCCTTCAGCTCGAAGGCATCGGCGCGGCGCCGGCCCGTCTGCTTGCCGACGTCCTGGCGCCTGACATGCGGGCGGTGACGGAGCGTCAGCACGATTGCCCCGATCATCGCCACCAGCAGGACAATGCCCGCCAGCTGGAACAGCAGGAGATACTGCGTGTACATCACGCTGCCGATGGCTTCCGCGTTGGTGGCCGCGCCGGGCGACGGATTGAAGCTGTCAAACGTGAGCTGATCACTCGCCAACCAGACCAGCGCCAGCTCGCCGAGAAAGATCAGCCCGACCAGCAAGGCGAACGGCCAATAGCGCAGCGTTCCCTGTTTCAGCTCCACGAAATCGACGTCGAGCATCATCACGACGAACAGGAACAACACGGCCACGGCGCCGACATAGACCACGATCAGCAACATCGCGAGGAACTCGGCGCCGATCAGCACCAGCAATCCCGCCGACGAGAAGAACGCGAGAATGAGCCACAGCACCGAATGCACCGGGTTCCGCGCGACAATGACGAACATTGCCGAGAGGATCACGATTGCCGCGATCAGTCCAAATGCGATCAGTGCCACGGCCTTCTCGCCCCTTCATTGTTCCGGAGGCGCCCCTCGCCGGCCGGCTTGTGTTACAGGTTCAGCGCGCCCTAACGGTAGGGCGCATCCAACTCAAGATTCTTGGCTATCAGACGTTCCCAACGATCCCCGTTCGCGAGCAGGCGTTCCTTGTCATAGAACAGCTCCTCCCGGGTTTCGGTTGCAAATTCGAAGTTCGGACCTTCAACGATCGCGTCGACCGGGCAGGCTTCCTGGCAGAAGCCGCAATAGATGCACTTCACCATGTCGATGTCGTAGCGCGTCGTGCGGCGGGCGCCGTCTTCGCGCGGTTCGGCCTCGATCGTGATGGCCTGCGCCGGGCAGATCGCTTCGCAGAGTTTGCAGGCGATGCAGCGCTCTTCGCCGCTCGGATACCGGCGCAGCGCATGCTCACCCCGGAACCGGGGCGACAGGGGGTTCTTCTCGAACGGATAGTTCACGGTCGCCTTCCGGCGGAACATTTCCCGCAAGGCAACCCAGAAGGCGCCGAGGAAATCGGTCAGCAGGGCGCCGCGGAGAGTCTGCGCGAGGCTCATGACTGCACTCCGAAATAGGTGACGTATCCGGCGACCACGAGAACCGCTGCCAGCGATGTCGGGAGAAAGATTTTCCACCCGAGGCGCATCAGCTGGTCATACCGGTAACGCGGGACGATGGCCTTCACCATGCCGAACAGGAAGAAGAAGAAGAGGATCTTCAGCATGAACCAGAACAGGCCCGCCAGGCTGAGCAGCAAGGGCGGCAGGCTCGCGGTCACGTCGGCGCCGAGCGCGACCGGGCCATGCCAGCCGCCAAGGAACAGCACCGTCATCATCGCGCACATCAGGACGATGTTGAGATACTCGCCCAGCATGAAGAGCAGGTAGGGCGTCGAGCCGTATTCGACCTGATAGCCGGCGACGAGTTCGGACTCCGCTTCCGGCAGGTCAAACGGCGGCCGGTTGGTTTCCGCCAGCGCCGAAATGAAGAAGATCACGAACATCGGCATCATCACGATGATCAGCGGGAAGTTCTGGAAGCTGAACGCGTGCCAGTTCTGGATGCCGCCATCCTGATTGTTCACGATGTCGCTGAGGTTCATCGACCCGACCAGGAGGACCACCGTGACAATCACGAAGCCGATGGAAACCTCGTAGGACACCATCTGCGCCGCCGAGCGCAGCGCGCCCAGGAACGGGTATTTCGAGTTCGACGCCCAGCCGCCCATGATGATGCCGTACACGCCCAGCGAGCTGATCGCGAAGAGATAGAGGACCCCGACATTCAGGTTCGAAATTACCCAGGTGGTGCCGGTGTCGGTGCCCGGCGCGACCGGAATCGCCGCCCAGGCGGTGAAGGCCAGCGTACAGGTCAGGATCGGCGCGAAGATGAACACGAACTTGTTCGCCCCGGCCGGAATGACGATTTCCTTGAGCAGAAACTTACCGAAATCCGCAAACGACTGAAACAGTCCGAACGGGCCCACGACGTTGGGGCCTTTGCGCATCATCACGCCGGCCCAGATCTTCCGGTCCAGCAGCAGCAGGAATGCAATCGACAACAGCAGCACGAGGGTGAACAGGCCGATCTGGCCAAGCACCAGAAGCGGTCCCCAGAGGCTACCCAAAGACTCGATGGCATTACTCATGGCGCCGCCCTACTCCGCCGCTACTGCGGTGTCTAGGCTGGTCGCCAGCGCTGAACACTCGGCCATCGTCCGCGAGGCGCGGGCAATCGGGTTTGTCAGGTAAAAGTCCGAAACCGCGCGCTTGAAGGGCTCGCGTCCAGGTCCGCCAGCCGGGGCTGCGGGGCCAGACATCAGCGCTGAAACGCCCTTGGCACCCGGCGCATATCCGCGGCCCGAAAAGACCGTGTTCTCGCCCGCTCTGCCCCGCAGGACGCCGCGGAGCTCGTCCGCCGTGTCATAGGGTAGCGGCGTGCCGAACAGGGCCGAAAGGGCCCGGAAAATGGCCCAACCTTCGCGGGCCTCGCCTTTCGGCTGAACCGCGCGGGTGGACATTTGCACCCGGCCTTCCGTGTTCACGTAAGTCGCGCTCATCTCGGAATAGGCAGCGCTCGGCAGCACGATATCCGCCCGCGAAGCCCCAGCGTCCCCGTGCGAGCCAACATAGACCACCTTCGCCGCTCCCAGCGCCGACAGGTCGACTTCATCCGCGCCCAGCAGGACCACCGTTTTCAGGCTTCCGCCCAGAATATCACCGGTTGCCTTGCCGCCGTCCGCCGGCACGAACCCGGCATCCAACGCGCCAACGCGCCCGGCGGCAGTGTGCAGCATGCCGAACCCGGCCCAACCCTCTGCTATGGCGCCGCTGTACTGGGCCAGCTTTTGTGCCGCCGCGAGAATGGCCGCGCCATCCGGGCGGCACGCCGCCGCTTCACCCACAACGATCATCGGCTTGCGGGCGCCCTTGAGGAACGCCGCTGCCGCCTCTGAATTCAAGGCGTCCGGCGAGGTTCCGAAGTGTTCATACGGATAGGTCAGGTCAACCGCCTCGCCGATCACTGCCACCTTGAGATCACCCCAAAGCCAGGCCTTGCGGATCCGCGCGTTCCAGACAGCCGCTTCAACGCGCGGGTTGGTCCCGACGAGCAGCAAGGCGCCCGTCTCTTCCACGCCCATCAGGGTCGGGTTCAGGATGTAACGTTCGCGCACGCCGTCCGCGCCGTATTGCGCGCCCGCTGGCCGGCAATCAGTGTTCTTCACGCCAAGCCCGCGGAAAAAGTCGAGCGCCGCCTTGGCCTGTTCGACTTCGATCAGGTCGCCGGCGACGACGCCGATCTGGTCGGGCCCGGCGGACAAGGCCTCCTTCGTGGCTTCAAGCGCTTCGGGCCATGTCACCGGCAGCAGCTTGCCATCCTTGCGCACATACGGCCGGTCAAGCCGCTGGCGCGCGAGACCGTCCCACACGAAACGCGACTTGTCCGACAGCCACTCCTCGTTGATCTCTTCATTCGTCTCCGGAAGGATGCGCATCACGGCGTCGCCCTTCGCGTCGAGGCGGATGGCGGCGCCCATGGCGTCCATCACGTCCACGGACGAGGTCTCGCGCAGCTCCCAGGGGCGCGCGTTGAAAGCGTAAGGCTTCGACGTCAGCGCGCCGACCGGGCACAGATCAATCACGTTGCCCGAGAGCTCGGACGTCAGCGACTTTTCGAGGTAGGTCGTGATTTCAGCCGTCTCGCCGCGCGAGATCATGCCGATCTCCTCCACACCCGCCACTTCCGCCACGAAGCGGACGCAGCGTGTGCACTGGATGCAGCGAGTCATGATCGTCTTGACCAGCGGGCCCATATATTTGTCTTCGACCGCGCGCTTGTTTTCGTCATAGCGGCTGGTCGCGCGGCCATAGGCCACCGCCTGGTCCTGCAGGTCACACTCGCCGCCCTGGTCGCAGATCGGGCAGTCCAGCGGGTGGTTGATGAGCAGGAACTCCATCACCCCGTTGCGCGCCTTCTCGACATACGCGCCCTTGGTGCGGATCACCGGCGGCGAACCGTCCCGGTTCGGACGAAGATCGCCCACGATCTGCGCGCAGGAGGCAATCGGCTTCGGCGCGCCTTCCCACTCGACGAGGCACATCCGGCAGTTGCCCGCCACCGACAGGCGTTCGTGATAGCAGAAACGCGGAATCTCGGCGCCCGCTTCCTCACATGCCTGCATCAGTGTGTAGGCTTTCGGAACCTCAAGCTCCTGGCCGTCGATATTGACTTTGAATTTGTCGGTCATGGCCCTACTCCGCCGCCACGGTGGCGCCCTGCACAAAGGCGCGCGGAGCCCGGTAACGATTGATGCGTTCTTCGATCTCATGCCGGAAGTGCCGGATCAGGCCCTGGATCGGCCAGGCCGCCGCATCGCCCAGCGCGCAGATCGTGTGGCCTTCGACCTGCTTGGTCACGTCCAGCAGCGTGTCGATCTCGTCATGCGTGGCTTCGCCGCGCACCATGCGTTCCATCACGCGCCACATCCAGCCGGTGCCTTCCCGGCATGGCGTGCATTGGCCGCAGCTCTCGTGCTTGTAGAAATACGCAAGCCGCGCGATCGCCTTGATCAGATCAGTCTGCTTGTCCATCACGATCACCGCCGCCGTGCCGAGACCGGACTTGAGGTCCCGCAGCGTATCGAAGTCCATGTAGGCGTCCATGATCTGCTCTGCCGGCACCATCGGCACCGACGAACCACCGGGGATCACCGCCTTCAGGTTGTCCCACCCGCCGCGAATGCCGCCGCAATGCGTTTCGATCAGCTCACGGAACGTCACCGACATCTCTTCTTCGACATTGCACGGCTTGTTCACGTGGCCGGAGATGCAGAACAGCTTCGTGCCGGAATTGTTCGGGCGGCCGAAGCCGGCAAACCATTGCGCGCCCCGGCGCAGGATGGTCGGCACAACGGCAATCGATTCCACATTGTTCACCGTCGTCGGGCAGCCATAAAGGCCGGCATTCGCCGGGAATGGCGGCTTCAGGCGCGGCTGGCCCTTCTTGCCTTCAAGGCTTTCCAGCAGCGCTGTTTCCTCGCCGCAGATATACGCGCCCGCGCCGTGGTGGACATAGAGATCGAAGTCCCAGCCATTCAGGTTGTTCTGGCCGATCAGGCGCGCCTCGTAGGCTTCCTTGACCGCCTTCTCCAGCGCGTGGCGCTCGGCAATGTATTCGCCGCGAATGTACACGTAGCACTTGTGGGCGCGCATCGCGCGGCTCGCCACCATGCAGCCTTCGATCAGGAGGTGCGGATCATGCCGCATGATTTCCCGGTCCTTGCAGGTGCCAGGTTCCGACTCGTCCGCGTTAACGACAAGATAGTGCGGCCGGTCGCGCACTTCCTTCGGCATGAAGGTCCACTTCAGGCCCGTGGGAAAACCTGCGCCGCCCCGGCCGCGCAAGCCCGACGCCTTGATCTGGTCGCACAGCCAGTCCGGTCCCAGGTCCAGCATTTCTTTCGTCAGGTGCCACGCTCCGCGCTTGCGGGCCGCGTCCAGCTCCGGCGAGTACATGCCGTAGAGATTCGTGAAGATCCGGTCCTTGTCCTGCAGCATGGCTTAGCTCTTGATGTCCTTGCTGGAAGGCTCTTCGCGCTTCGTGTTGGTCGGCGCATCTGCGGCCGGTTGTCCTGTGGCTTCCGGCGTCGCCGGCCCCGGCGGCTTCGGCAGATTCGGCAGGGCGGAAAGGCTGTTGCGGCTGCCATCAAACAATTTCGGATCGGACAGCACGGACGTGCCGCCTTCCGGCGCGCTGTTCACGCGGTCAACCTGCGGGCCGGGCGTCACGTCGGCGCCGTTGCGAAGCCGCGAGATAATCTGCCCCAAGGATTCTGCCGTGAGATCCTCGAAATAGTCGTCATTGATCTGGGCCATCGGCGCATTCGTGCAGGCACCCAGGCACTCGACCTCTTCCCAGGACAGGCGCTGGTCGTCGGTGACGTACATCGCCTTGCCGATCTCCCGTGTACAGACCTCTTTCAGCGACTCCGCCCCGCGCAGCTGGCACGGCGTCGTGCCGCACAGCTGGATATGGAACTTGCCGACCGGCTGCAGGCGGAACATCGTGTAGAAAGTCGCGACTTCGTACACACGGATATACGGCATTTCGAGCATGTCGGCGACGACCCGCATGGCCGGCTCGGACAGCCAGCCGCCATTGTCCTTCTGCGCCAGCCACAGCAACGGAATGACCGCCGAGCGCTGCTTGTCCGCAGGATACTTGCCGCGCCAGAACGCGATCTTCTCTTCCGTCTCGGGCTTGAAGGCGAAGCTGTGCCCGCCTGCCTCGATGTCAAACCGGCGCAGTGCCACTACTCGCCCTCTCCTGAAAAATACGTATCGATTTCATCTTTGAGCAGATGAAACGAACCCTTGCGACGGCCTTTGCACCAGGCATTGGCCTCATCGAAAATCCGGTGCGCCGAGGCGGCATCGAATGCGTCGCTCTCAAATTTCGCGGTGCCGACTTCGCCCGTCACGCTGATGCGGGAGGCCTCGCCCGCTTCCCACGGCTCGAGCATGTGTTCATAGTCCGACGCATAGGCGACAAGGCCGCCCTTGTCGGCATCGTGCAGCGTCACTTCGCAGGCGTAGCACCAGTACTGCTCGACTTCCTTGCCATTCCGGCAGTTGAAGAAAGTGCTGGAGGCCGCAATCGCGCGTTCGGTGGGCGTGTGGCTGACGACATGATTTTCAAACGCCGCGCTCGGGCTGTCTGCGGACGCACTACATGCTGCTAACACCAGCCCGAGGCCGGCGAGCACAACAGCGAAGGTGCGTGCGAGCAGGGTCATTTCAGGATGCTCCCCGCGCAAAATCGACCCTGGTTATCAGGCCGTCGCGGATGGTGTAGATGGCCGCCACTTCAAACCGGTCGCCGCCCGGCGCGCGCTCGACCTGCTCGTGATCGATCACGGTCGTGCCGAGGTCGATCCGGTTGGCCAGCTTGGCGTGGTTCCGGGGAAACTCGTAGAACAGGTCTTCGTGCCGCTTGCGGATCGCTGCCAGCCCGCGATGCGTGATCTCGCCGTTCAGGCCTGCCAGCACGGCGTCGTCCGCATAGCAGGCCAGGAACGCGTCGACGTTCTGGTTGTTGTAGGCGTCCAGTTGTTTCTGGACGAGTTCAGCCGAGGCGCTCACCGGTCGATCTCCCCGAACACGATGTCGAGCGAACCGAGCACGGCCGAAACGTCGGCGAGCATGTTCCCCTTGCACAGGTGTTCCATCGCCTGCAGGTGCGGGTATCCCGGCGCACGGATCTTGGCGCGGTAAGGACGGTTCGTTCCATCCGCAACCAGATACACCCCGAACTCGCCCTTCGGCGCTTCGATGGCAACGTAGCATTCGCCTTCCGGAACGTGGAAACCTTCCGTGTACAGCTTGAAGTGATGGATCAGCGCTTCCATCGATGTCTTCATCTCGGCGCGGCGCGGCGGCGAGAGTTTGCTGCCCGCCAGCAGCACCGGCCCCGGGCCTTCCTTGACCAGCAGCGCGATGCATTGCTGCATGATCTTCGTCGACTCCCGCATTTCTTCCATGCGGCAGACATAGCGGTCATAGTTGTCGCCGTGCTTGCCAACCGGAACCTTGAAGTCGAGTTCCGAATAGCACTCGTAAGGCTGCGACCGGCGCAGATCCCAGGCCAAACCCGAACCGCGCACCATGACGCCCGAAAAGCCCCAGTCGAGAATCGTGCGCTGGTCGACCACGCCAATATCAACGTTGCGCTGCTTGAAAATGCGGTTTTCGGTAACGAGATCTTCGATCCGGTCGAGGCGCTCAGGGAACTGCTCGCACCAGGCGGCGATGTCGTCGATCAGGCGCTGCGGCAGATCCTGATGGACGCCGCCGGGGCGGAAATACGCCGCATGCATCCGGCTGCCCGAGGCACGCTCGTAGAACACGCAAAGTTTCTCGCGCTCCTCGAAGCACCAGGTAATCGGTGTCAGGGCACCGACATCCAGGATACCGGTGCCGACGTTCAGGAGGTGCGACATGATCCGGCCGAGTTCGGAATACAGCACACGGATCAGGCTTGCCCGGCGCGGCACTTCGATGCCCAGCAACTTCTCGATCGCCAGGCACCAGGCATGTTCCTGGTTCATGGGCGCGCAGTAATCGAGCCGGTCGAAATACGGCATGCCCTGCAGGTAGGTCTTGTATTCGAGCAGCTTCTCGGTGCCCCGGTGCAGGAGGCCGATATGGCTGTCGATCCGGGTCACGACTTCGCCGTCGAGATCCAGGATCATGCGCAACACGCCGTGCGCGGCCGGGTGCTGCGGCCCGAAGTTCAGCGTGAACTTGCGCTCGTCTTCTTCGATGAGGTGTGCGGTATCGGCCATGGTGTCAGTTGCCTCCGCCAGCTTTCTCGTCGCCCGGGATCACGGTCGTCATCCCTTCCCAGGGCGAGAGGAAATCAAAGTTGCGGTATTCCTGAACCAGCTTCACCGGCTCGTAGATCACGCGCTTCTCGAGGTCGTCATAGCGGACCTCGTATTGCCCGGTCAGCGGGAAATCCTTGCGAAGCGGGAACCCCTCGAAGCCATAGTCGGTGAGGATGCGGCGCAGGTCCGGGTGATCGGAGAACTGGAGGCCGAACATGTCGAAGGCTTCGCGCTCGAACCAGTTCGCGGCCGGCCAGATTGGTACCGCGCTCGGCACAGCTGTTTCCTCATCGGTGCGGATGCGGATGCGGATCCGGTGGTTCATGCGCATCGACAGGAGGTGATACACGACCTCGAACCGCTCCGTGCGCTCGGGATAATCCACGCCGCAGATGTCGATGAGCGTCTCGAAATTGCATTGCTGGTCATCGCGCAGGAAGCGCAGCAGCGCCAGGATATGGTCGCGCTCGGCCAGCACGGTCAGCTCGCCCACACGGATCTGCGTCGAACGCACGGCGTCCGGCATGCGGTCCTCAATATGAGCGGCGAGATCGACGAGGTTTTCGGCGGTGAGGATCATGGGCATTTACCGTTCAATCGACCCTTCGCGGCGGATCTTCTTCTGCAATTGCAGGAAGCCGTACACCAGCGCTTCGGCGGTCGGGGGGCAGCCGGGAATATAGATATCAACGGGAACGATCCGGTCGCAGCCGCGCACGACGCTGTAGCTGTAATGGTAATAGCCGCCGCCATTGGCGCAGGATCCCATCGAGATCACGTAGCGCGGCTCCGGCATCTGGTCGTAAACCTTGCGCAGCGCCGGGGCCATCTTGTTGGTCAGCGTGCCGGCGACGATCATCACGTCCGACTGGCGCGGCGATCCGCGCGGCGCCATGCCGAACCGTTCCAGATCGTAACGCGGATTACCCGCGTGCATCATCTCGACCGCGCAGCAGGCGAGGCCGAACGTCATCCACATCAGCGAGCCGGTGCGCGCCCAGGTAATCAGGTCGTCCGCGGCCGCCGTGAAGTAGCCCTTGTCGGCCAGTTCGTCCGACAGGCCGGAGTAGAACGGGTCATCATTGCCCGGCTTGTAGCCGCCTTCAACGCCGGCCCGGGCGCCGCTCAGAGCATAGGGTTTGTACGAGGAGTCGGACATCATTCCCACTCCAGCGCGCCGCGGCGCCACTCATAGATGAAACCGACGGTCAGGACGCCCAGGAAGCCCACCATCGACCAGAAGCCGAGAATGCCGATCTCGCCGAGGCTGACCGCCCAGGGAAACAGGAAGGCCACTTCAAGGTCGAAAATGATGAACAGGATGGCGACGAGATAGAACCGCACATCGAATTTCATGCGCGCATCGTCGAAGGCGGGAAATCCGCACTCATAGGCCGAATTCTTCTCCGGATCGGGCTTTGATGGCGCCAGCAGCACCGATCCCAACACGAACAGGCCGGATATGACGGCCCCGATCACGAGGAAAAAGATCACGGGTAGATAGTCCAGGGCCAGACTTTCGACTTCGGACATGCTTGGTACCTCCAGGTACAGAGCCAACGGCCGCCCGATTAGGACGGTTTTCGGAAGCGCGCAACTGACACGCATACTGCTTTACAACAGATTTGCAGTATATCGGCACAGGTCGGCAATTCACGCCTGTCATGCTGCGGCGGTGCGTCACGCGTGGACTTTGACTCCGGCCTCGCTAATATGCATCACACGATAAAAAAGCTGAGCAAATGCAAGCTACTAGCGGCCCCATCAAACGAATTATCATTCTCGGCGGTGGTTCTGCCGGCTGGATGACGGCGGCCGCCCTCGTGAACGGCACTCAGGGCGCCTGCGCGATCACATTGATCGAATCAGAAGAGATCGGGACGATCGGTGTCGGGGAAGCCACAATTCCGCCGATCAAGCTTTTCAACAACCGGCTTGGCATCGACGAAGCCACTTTCATGCGGGAGACAAGCGGTACCTTCAAGCTGGGCATCCGGTTCATCGACTGGACCCGTGCGGGTCACGCCTATTTTCACCCATTTGGACAATACGGCGCCGACTTCGACGATCTGCCGTTCTATCAACACTGGATTCGGGAAAACGTCGCAGGCCGCGCCGGCGCTCTCGACGACTACACGATGGCCTGGGAGGCCGCCAGGGTTGGCAAATTCAGCCATCCGGCGCGCGAGAAACGGCTGATACAATCGACTTTCGACTACGCGTATCACTTCGACGCGGGCCTCTATGCCAAATATCTGCGCCGGTATTCAGAGGCGCGCGGTGTCGTGCGTATTGAGGGACGGGTTACCCGCGCCACTCAGGACACCGAGACCGGCTTCATTCAGTCTGTCGTCCTTGCCGACGGCCGCGACTTGCAGGCCGACCTGTTCATCGACTGCACCGGCTTGTTTGGCTTCCTGATCGAAAAGACGCTTCAGACGGGCTATGAGGACTGGTCACACTGGCTGCCCTGTGACCGGGCCATCGCCGTTCCTTGCAAGTCCCGCAAACCACTCGACCCCTATACGAAATCGACCGCCAAGTCCGCCGGCTGGCAATGGCGCATCCCGCTCCAGCACAGGGTCGGGAACGGTTATGTCTTTTGCAGCAGTTTCTTGAAGCCGGACGATGCTGAAGCCGAACTCCGCCGCTCGATCGAAGGGGAGCCGATCGCTGACCCGCGCCTTATCCCCTTTGTGACGGGCCGGCGAAAAAAGTTCTGGAACAAGAACTGCGTTGCCATCGGACTGTCAGCGGGCTTCATGGAACCGCTCGAATCGACCAGTTTGCACCTGATACAGTTCGGCATCCTCCGTCTGCTCGCCTTGTTTCCGGACATGGACATGTCCCCCCTGCTCGCGGACGAGTACAACGCGCTGACAGGCGCCGAGTATGAGCGCATCCGCGACTTTCTGATCCTTCACTACAAGGCAACAGAGCGGCGTGATGATGAGTTCTGGACCTATTGTGCAAACATGCAAATTCCGGATCGGCTCCAGTACAAGATTGATCACTTCCGCAGTCACGGCATCATCGTTTCCGATGAGCGCGAGCTCTTTTCCAATCCCAGCTGGATCGCCGTCATGGTTGGCCAGGGTATCATGCCGGGGCGGGCACCCGCGCTCTCCGGCCTGAGACCTGCGGGTCCCGCAAGTGAGCGGATGGCGGACATACGCGCCGCCATGATGGAGGCGGCCGAGGCGATGCCCGGCCATCGCGCCTTCATAGATGACTATTGCAGATCGGACTTGCAGTAAGCCTCGACGAATTCGGCATGCCCCTGCAGGCCGCCTTCGGCGCGCGCGATCAGGCGCTGGACATCCGCAAGAAACAGCCGCAGTTGCTCCGGGGACAAACGATCTGCCATTGAGTGGTAACCGGTTGGCTTGAGCCCCTGCCCGATCATGACCTGCATCCAGCTCGACTCACGAAACAGGTCCTCGGCATCCTTGTGCAGCAATCCATTGCCACGGAAGAGCTCCATTTTCGATTTCAGACTTTCCGGTACATCCATATGGGCGCAATAGCGCCAGAACTCGGAATCATCGCGCGCGGTCTGATGATAGTGGAGAATCAGGAAATCACGGATCAGCTCGAACTCGTGCCCGACCCTGCGATTGTATTCCGCGATTGTCGCAGGCTCGAATGCCCGTGTCGGAAAGAGCTCGATCAGACGGGAGATGTTTGACTGGATCAGATGGATCGAAGTTGATTCCAGCGGTTCCAGAAAGCCGCTGGAAAGCCCCACTGCGACACAGTTCTTGTGCCAGAATGCTTCCCGCCGCCCGGTCGTGAACCGAAGCAGGCGGGGTTCTCCGATCCTCTCGCCATCAAGGTGATCGACCAGAACCCGGGCGGCCTCGTCGTCTCCGATGAATCCATCGCTGTAGACATGGCCGTTGCCGGTCCGGTGCTGGAGCGGGATACGCCACTGCCATCCGGCACTGCGGGCCGTTGAGCGGGTATAGGGCAGCAGAGGCTCGGTACGCTCGCAAGCAACCGCCAGCGCCCTGTTACACGGAAGCCATTTCGACCAGTCATGGTAGGATACACCCAACGCCTCGCCGATCAGCAGTCCGCGAAATCCAGAGCAGTCGATGAACAGATCGCCCTCGATTGTATCGCCGCGCTCAAGGGAGACCGATGCGATGAACCCGGTTTCCGCATCAAGGTTCACCCTCCCTATCTTGCCCTCTATACGGGTGACGCCGCCCGCTTCGGCGTATTTCCGCAGATAGGCCGCATACAGAGCAGCATCAAAATGGAAGGCGTAGGCCAGGCCCGTCATAGATGTATTGCCAACCCGGTCGAGGCGCCCGAACTTGCCCGCATAGGCGACCTTGGCATGGAGCGAATAGTCCCAGAGGCTCGCATCGCTTCCTTCTGCCCGGGCCCGAAGCCAGTAGTGATGGAAATGCAGGTTGGCGAGATTGATGCCGGGATCGCCGAAGGTGTGCATGTATCGGTCGCCGAGCCGTCCCCAATTCACAAACTCGATGCCGAGCTTGAACGAGGCTTGCGTCGTCCGGATGAATTCATTCTCATCAAGGCCGAGCATCCCGTTCAATCTCTGGATCTGCGGAATAGTCGCTTCGCCGACACCGACAGTTGCGATCTCTTCGGATTCCACCAGCTTGATGCGGATCGATTTCGGCATCAGTTTCGACAGCGCCGCAGCTGCGATCCATCCCGCAGTTCCTCCACCGACAATGACGATCGACCGGACCGGATTGTTGCTCATGCCGAGCCCCTTGTTGATGCACCCGCAATGAATATTGCGTCACAGTCGGAAAAAAAAGGCCCGCCCCGTTCAGGGCGGGCCTTCGTGTCAGGCATCCGGTTCGAGGTCAGAAGGACTTCGAAATCGTGATGTTATAGGTGGTGCCGTAGAGTTCGTGCCGGCTCGGGAAGGTTACGCTCGAAACGGTGGTCTCGTTCTCCGTCACAAACGGCTCGTCCGTGAGGTTGAAGATTTCGAAGTTGACACCGAAGCCTTCGAGCGGGCCGTTGTCCCATTCATAACCGACCTGAAGATCGACAATCGTTTCGTCGAGCGCTTGCGCCCCCGAAAGCGAACCATCGAAATTCTGGACTTCAGACAGGAAGTCCGCACGATAGCGTGCGCTTACACGAGCACGCCAACCATGGTTTTCATAGTACACATCGCCCGACCAGACGCTGTCTGAATAGCCGGGAATGCTGATCTCGTCGCCAACGTCATTCTTCAGGCTGTTGTCGGCATAGGTATAGCTGGCCGTGAAACCAAACCCTTCCAGCGCAGGCGGGAGGATATTGTCGAGGTTCATTCTCAGCGTAGCTTCGATACCCGTGATCGAACCGTCCGCGAAATTGACCGGGCCACTGAGAAGGACCGGCGCAACTTCAGGGTTGGCGTCAAGGAAAGATCCAAGGCCGCCGGTCCGGATCGACTGCGAGCCGTCGATCAGCACGCTGCGGTCGATCACCCAGTCGGACAGCTCCTTGTGAAACAAGGCAAAGGATATTGCCGTTGTCTCGTCGAAGTAGCGTTCGAATGCGAGATCGAACGAAGTCGACTGGTAGGGCTGCAGGAACGGGTTGCCGCCGCTTTGTGTCATGCAGGTCAGGCCAGCCTGCGGATTCACGGCAATAACCTGGTCCGGCAGTTGATCCGCGTTGGTATCGGCGCAGGCGAGCGGGTTTGTACCCAGGCTCTGGTTCGCGGCAAGCTGGTCAAGCCGTGGCCGTGTCAGGGTCTTGGCCGCAGCCACACGGACGAATGTGTCCGGCACAACCTCGAAACTGAAGTTCGCGCTGGGCAGGACATTCGTGTAGTTCTCTTCAACTGTCTGCCGGAACTGGTTGGCAGCAAAGTTCAGAGTGCCTGTCGAAGACTGGTTCGTATCAACATATTGCAGGCCGACATTACCGCGCACAGGCACGCCTGAGAACTCGCTGTCGATATTGGCCATCAGATACCAGGTCGTGATTTCCTCCTCGACACTCCACTCCGTATCGAAGGTAGCCTTGTCAACGAGATAGGTTCCGTCGGTCAGGAAGCGCGCCGGATCATAGGCGATGATGTCGAATCCGATCGAACCGGAATCTGTCGAACCGACGATCGAGTTTGCGGGTATCGCAAGCGATCCACCCACAAATCCAGCGCCGGCGCGCAGGAAGGATTCATTGGAGTCGAACGTCTTTTCGCGGTTGGTCAGCAGGACGCCGCCGACAACACTCGAGATGAACGGCATATCGAGTTCGTAGTCAGCTTCAAGCCGGATCTGATCGAGTTCGTCCTCGATCTTCGGCTGCTTGATGAAGCCGACCTGGCCCCAGCCGCCCGGATCGGTCAGGACCACGACGGAAGGATCCGTGTAGTCCAGCTGGTGGTTGATCCGGTATTCGCCGTCACCCGGGAACAGGAACGTCAGCGTATCGAGTGCACCCGTGCCGCCGAAGCCGGTACCTGCGTACGATTCATAGTCGATGTCATTGCGATCCAGTGTCGAGATCGAATAGTCGCCGGTGATCTTCAGGCGCTCGGTCAGCTGGTAGGACGAGTTGATGCCCGCCGCCCAGATTTCCGCTGTGTTGCCTTCCGTATCGGTCCGCAGGATCGGATTGACGGGCGCATAGGTCGCGCTGTCGGCAAATCCGGTCGTTCCGGTGATGTCGGTCAGCGCGGGGCTGGAGTTGGCCCAGGAAGCAATCGGCGTTTCAACGCCGCGGAAAATGCCCGAATCCTCGGTGTCCGAGTAGAAGGCGTCGATTGTCGTCTGCCACCGGTCAGTGGGTTCGAATTGCAGCGTGCCTGCAACCGATGTGCGCTCGAACGAGCGAGAGACCACACCCGAACGTGGGTTGTCTGACGGATAGACAAGGCCGGTGCCGGCATCAACGGACGTCTGGCCAGAATTGGTCTTGAGTTCCCGGGAATAGAACTGGGTCGGGTTCGACTGAACCGTCGCCGCGAGTGCCCAGCCGATCGTACCAGCCTCGTTCTGATCGATGTAAGACCCGAACAGGCGGTATCCATCGTCGTCGAAGTCGGGGTTAAGCTGTCCATTGTCGTTGAGCGAGTACTTGCCGGACAGGTTGATCTTGCGTTCGCCATAACTCAGTGGGCGGACGGTACGCAGATCGACGGCGCCGGCAATACCCGTGGCCGCAAGGCGTGCATCCGGCGTCTTGTACACAACCCCCTGAGCGACAAGCTCGGATGGGAACTGGTCGAACTCGACACCGCGGTTGTTGCCAGCGGAAACGACTTCACGTCCGTTGAGCAAAGCAAGCGAGAAATCCGGACCAAGCCCCCGGATGGAGATCTGTTGCGAGCGGCCGCGGACGCGCTGTGCCGTAACACCAGGCAGGCGGGCGAGCGAATCGGCGATCGACAGGTCGGGCAGCTTGCCGATGTCTTCCGCAGAAATAGCCTCCACGATCGAGGTCTCGTTCCGCTTCGTCAGCAGTGAGTTCTCGATCGAAGACCGGATACCCGTCACCACGACAACGTCCAGCGTGCGGTCGTCTTCGGCCGGTTGCGTGTCCGCGGTGACCGCCGGAGCGACAGTGTCATCTTCCTGTGCGTAAGCGAAGCTGGCACCTGACCAGACCAAGGCGATGCCGGTAGCAGCGCTCATCATAAGACGCGCGCGATTGAGCTTGAAATTAGCGTTCATTGACTCCTCCCAATGCCATGCCCGGCGCACCGCAACACAGCTTGCGAAATTTATCGCAACAAAATGCAAACTACGCAAGTCAAGGTTCGTAGAATGTATGACAATGTTGCCATTGTATCACGCAGGGCCAAGCGAGGCTCGCTTATTGTTTGTTTTTATTGGACTTATAATTGATCGCGCCGGCGCGCTTCTGAGGCGCTTCGAGGTGCTGAGTTATGCAAATTTTGCATTGTTGGGAGATTTTCGTGAGCAGGTGCAGCATTGCGATGCCAGACAGGCAGAATCGGTCAGCCCCGCGCCTGTTCAAAGTAGGCAGCCGCACCAATCAACGGCGCGACCGGATCGTGCAGCAGGCGCACGGGACAATTTCTGAGATAGCCGCTCATCGGACCGCGTGACGTAAAGCGCTCAAACGCCTGGGGTGTCTTGAGATAGCTTGAAATGCGCTCGGTAACGCCGCCCGCAAGCACCACGCCGCCCAGGGCGCCCGTCGCCAACGCCAGATCGCCCACCGCCCCCATCACAGCCATCGCGCGCAACTCGATCAAGGCGCGGTACATCGCCTCGCCGGCCTCTGCGCGGACATGCATCTCTGCCGGCGTCAGCGATCTGGGGGAAACACCATAAATCTCGCAAAAAGCAGAATGCACCGCCGGCAAGCCGCTGCCGGAAGCCACGAGTTCGTTCGAAACGTAGCCAAAGTCCCGCGCCAGCAACCGTGCAAGATCCCGCTCGAGTTCGGTTCTTGGCGCATAGGCAATGTGCCCCCCCTCGCCTGACAAAACCATCCAGCCATCCTTGGATGGCACGAGCGTCGAGACTCCGAACCCGGTGCCCGGGCCCGCAACCAGGATGGGGGCGCTTTCCACAGCCTCCCCGGTGAACAGAACTTCGAATGCGTCCGCCTCGAGTTCTGGCACCGATCGCGCCATGGCGAGGAAATCGTTCACCACCAGCACATTTTCTATTCCGAACTCGTCGGAGAGGGCGTCGGACGCGATCAGCCAGTTGCGATTTGTCAACCGCGCCGCGCCGTGCCGCACCGGTCCGGCTACGGCAAAACAGGCCGCCGCCGGGCGCACGCCGGTTTGGTCCAGATAGCGGTGCAAGGCGTCTGAAAAGGTCGCAAACTCGCGCCCCGGATAGACTTCAAACCGCTCGATACGCATGCCGCCGCCGCGCCGCACGGCCAGCGCAAAGCGTACATTCGTGCCCCCGATATCCCCGACCAGCAGACCCGTATCCATGTTCAGCTCCGCAGCGCGGAGAAGCCAAACGGGCTGGCACCTTCGGAAGCCGTCGCCGCATGCAACCTGAACATCTCGAACAACTCGCGTCCAAGCCCTGCGGGCGCACGGTTCGCGCAGAATTCCGCCGGTGCGCGGGCGTTGAAGTCACTTTCCTCGACCTTCACGTCCAGCCGGCCAGCTTCGGCGTCGAGCCGGATGATGTCGCCGTCGCGCACCCTGGCAATCGGTCCACCGCGCGCCGCTTCCGGGCTGATGTGGATCGCCGCCGGAATCTTGCCGCTTGCGCCGGACATCCGGCCATCGGTCACGAGCGCGACCCTGTACCCCCTGTCCTGCAACACGCCGAGCACCGGTGTCAGGCCGTGGAGTTCAGGCATTCCGTTCGCTGCCGGCCCCTGGAACCTGACGACTGCGACGAAATCCCGGTCCAGCCGGCCAGCATCGAACGCCGCCTTGAGCGCTTCCTGGGTGTCGAACACGATGGCCGGAGCCTCGACGACGCGCTGCGACGGTTTCACCGCCGATACCTTGCAAACCCCCTCGCCCAAGGGCCCGCGCAGCAGCCGCAATCCGCCGTCCGCCGAGAACGGATCGTCAGCCGGCCGCAGAACCTCCCGGTCTGCGCTGGCTTCCGGAGCCGCGCGCCAGGTCAGTTCGCCGTCCAACAGGATAGGTTCGCGTGCATAGCCCGAAATCGGACCGGCAACGCCTTGCGCGTCACCCTGCAACAAACCCGCCGACAGGAGCTGGGCCATCAGGAAACTCATCCCGCCGGCGGCATGGAAATGGTTCACATCTGCCGGGCCATTGGGATAGATGCGCGCAAGAAGCGGACACACATGCGAAAGGTCAGCAAAGTCGTCCAGCGTGACGATCCAGCCTGCCGCCGCCGCCATGGCGGGAATGTGGAGCGCATGATTGGTCGAACCACCCGTAGCCATGAGGCCGACAATTCCATTGACCACAGCTTTCGCGTCGACCAGTTCGCCGGCGGGCCTATAGCTGTCGCCCTGGGCCGTGATGGACGCCGCATGATGCGCCGCAGCCCGGGTCAGGGCCGTGCGCAGCGGCGTGCCCGGGTTGGCAAAGGCTGCACCGGGCAAGTGCAGTCCCATCACTTCCATCAGCATCTGGTTGGAATTTGCCGTTCCATAGAAAGTGCACGTGCCTTGCGAATGATAGCTTTCCGCTTCGGCCTTCAGAAGCGCCTCGCGGCCAACTTTCCCTTCAGCGAACAATTGCCGGATACGGACTTTTTCCGGATTGGGCAGGCCCGAGGGCATCGGTCCGGCCGGCACCAGAATTGACGGCATCCAACCAAAGCGCAGCGCGGCAATGACGAGGCCTGGCACGATCTTGTCGCACACGCCCAGATGCAGAACGGCATCGAAGGCATCGTGCGACAGGCCGATGGCCGAAGCCATGGCGATGACATCCCGCGAGAAAAGCGAAAGCTCCATGCCTTCCTGACCCTGGGTCACGCCGTCACACATTGCCGGCACGCCGCCTGCCACCTGCGCAACCGCGCGCACTTCCCGCGCGGCGTCGCGGATGAGCTGGGGATAAGACTCAAACGGCGCATGCGCTGACAACATATCGTTGTACGCCGTGATGATTCCGATCACCGGCCATGACGCGCCAAGAATTTCAGTCTTCTCAATCAGTGCACATCCGGCAGAGGCGTGCGCCAGGTTGCCTTCGGTCAGCCGCTTGCGCGCAAAGGCTGTCGGGCGGCGCGAGCGGATCATGTCGAGATATGCCGCTCGGGTATCAAGCGAACGCGCCTCTATGCGCATTGTAACTTGCTCGACGACGGGATGAAGTTTCTCAGTCATTCAGGGAGCCCACACAATATTCAGGCGATGGCCCAACCCATCGATGGCAAATCGGACCGGGCAATTCAACGGATCCGCATGGCGCGCCGCTTCGAGTTTAGTGCGCTTTTCGGATCCGAATGCCAACAGGACAGCTGACTTGGCGCGGCAGACAGCCGGGCCCGTCAGCGTGAGCCGCCGGGGCGTCCGGGCGCCCGGCGCAACGACCGCAGCCACCGGGCACGGCTGATCGGCTGCGGTTACCAATGCGAGGCTGTCCATCTCCGGAAACCAGCTTGCTGTGTGACCATCTGCGCCCATTCCGAGCAGCACGAAGCTGGCGCTATCGCAGTGCGGGCCATAGGCTAGGCACCGGTCATCCGCCGCGCGGAGGTGATCATCGCCCGGCGTCCAAAGCGGAATGAAACCCGCTGCACCGGCTTTTTCTCTGAGCAGGTGTGCCCGCACGAGCCGCTCGTTGGAGTCAGCATGATCGGGTGGCACCCAGCGCTCATCGACCAGCCCCACCGTGACGCGCTCCCACTCGATCGCCGCCCTCGACAAATACCGGAATGACGCCTCCGGAGTCGAACCGCCCGAGACAAACAGGTCGGCGCGCCGCTGCTCCGCGATATCCCGCGCCAGGGCTTCCGCTGCCATGGCTGCGACCGCTTTCGACGCCTCTTCACGCGTCCCGAACGCTGACAGGGCCAGCGGCATGCCGCCTACCCTTCCTTCCACCAACTGCGCCCATCCCGGTCGGTCATCAGAGCGGCCGAGAGCGGACCGTCGGTTCCCGACGAATACGGCTCGGGCTGGTAACCACTGGCATCCCAGGCATCGATCAGGCCATCAACCCAGCGCCAGGCGGCCTCCACCTCATCCCGCCGCATGAACAGCGAGAGATTGCCGCGTACGATATCCATCAGCAGCCGCTCATAGGCATCGGGGTAACGGATGAGGAAACTCTCTGCATAAGAGAGGTTCAGTGGCAGAGATTTGACCCGCAGCCCCCCAGGCCCCGGCTCCTTGATCTGCACGAACAGGCGCACCGCCTCATCCGGCTGGAGGCGGATCACCAGACGGTTCACACTTTCGACTGACTGACCGAAAATATTATGCGGCGCAGCCTTGAACTGAATCACGATGTCGGAGTGGCGCGAAGACATGCGCTTGCCCGTACGCAGGTAGAACGGCACGCCGGCCCAACGCCAATTCTTGATCTCCGCCTTTATCGCCACGAACGTCTCGGTGGAGCTTCCACTCGCCGATGAAAGTTCCTCCAGATACCCCTTGACCGGCTTTCCCTCGAAGATGCCGGCCGTATATTGTCCGCGTACGGTCTGTTTTCGCACATGGTCAGTCCCGATCAGGCTCAAGGCATTCAGCACCTTGATCTTCTCGGTACGGATATCGTCGTCGCCGAGATTGTTGGGCGGCTCCATAGCGGTAAGGCAAAGCAGCTGCAGCATATGATTCTGAACCATATCGCGCAGCGCGCCTGAACGGTCATAGTATTCCGCCCTGCCCTCAAGGCCGAGATTTTCGGCCACCGTGATCTGCACATGGTCGATATAGTTGTGCGACCAGAGCGGCTCAAAAAGCATGTTCGCAAAGCGCAGGACCATCAGGTTCTGCACGGTTTCCTTTCCGAGATAATGGTCGATGCGGAACACCTGCCGCTCGGAAAACACTTCACCGACACCGTCATTGATCGCGCGCGCCGAGTCGAGATCCGTGCCGATCGGCTTTTCCAGAACGACGCGCGCCGGTTCAGCCGCCAGGCCCGCCGATCCGATCGCCCGGCAGATGTCCACGTAAAGATGTGGCGAGGTCGCCAGATAAAACACGCGCGGCCGTTTCTCTTCCAGCTTCAGCAGCTTGCGAAGTCCGGCCCAGTTCGCTTTCGGATCTGTCGCGTCGATCGTGATGTATTGAACGAGCTTTTCGAACTTCACCCATTCGGTTTCGCTCCAGCTGTCACCTGACTCGGACTGGCAGGCCTCCTTCGCCAGCTTCCTGAAGGCAGCTGTGTCTATGTCAGAACGCGCAGTCGCCACGACCGCGCTGTTTTCCGGAATCTGGCCATCAAGCCAGCGGTGGTAGAGCGCCGGCAAGAGCTTGCGGCGCGACAGATCTCCCGTTCCGCCGAATATGACGATGTCGAACGGATCGACGGGTACGAACCTGGCCATCTCAGAAATTCCCCTTCCGGGCTGTCGCTGGTGCGGTCCTGGTGGCGATCCGATATCCGGCTTGTGGTCCTGTAACCCGTAATTTTTGCGGCACTGAATTGCGGCGCATTAGCCTCAACCTTCTGTTTTTTTACGATATAACGTGACCGCCTCGGGATCACGTCAGAACGTGGAGAAACATTTTGCAGATATTTACAATACCTATAGTATGACAGTCATACTCTGTTGTCCGACAAATGACAACGTTGTAATCAATATGTTGGAGTTCGCCTAAAATGTCCAGCCGGACTCGACTTGAAGACCTCGCCACGATTGCCGGCGTCTCGGTCGCGACAGTTTCGAGGGCATTGAACAATAGCCCGGCGGTCAACGAAGAGACCAAGCGCCGCGTGTGGAAAATCGCGCGCGAGCAGAATTACCATTTCCGCCCGTCCATGCCTGCCCTCCTGTCTGGCGCCACGGCAACAATTGCGGTGGTCATACCAACCCCGCAGGCCCGGCAAACCCAGGTTTCCGATCCTTTTTTCCAGGAGCTGATCGGCGGTATCGCCGAGGCGGCCCGGGCATCGAGCTGTGACATCCTGATTTCTCACCTCGCCCCGAAGAGCCAGGACGATCTCACCTCTCTGATGACAGCAAACCGGGCTGACGGGATCATCTTCCTGGGCCAGAGCTTGCTGCACGACCAATTCAACCGGCTTGCCGAAACCGAGAGCCGGTTCATCGTCTGGGGCGCAGACATGCCTGGACAAAAGTACTGCTCGGTCGGTTCCGACAATCTGCGCGGCGGCAAGCGGGCCGCTTCCCACCTGCTCAATCTCGGCCGCCGGCGCATCGCGTTCCTCGGCGATACAGCGGCCCCGGAAGTCCAGCAGCGCTATGAGGGTTATGTCGAGGCCCACCGCCGCCTCGGTCTTGCCGTCGAACCGGCACTGATCATGCCCGCCCAGTTTGAGATCAATTTTGCCGAATCGGCCGTTGACGGATTAATCGGCCGGGGTCTCGACTTCGACGGCATTTTCGCTGCGGGCGATCTGATTGCGCTCGGCGCTATCCGCAGTCTACTGAAGAGCGGCCGCAGCGTACCGGACGATGTCGCCGTGATTGGCTATGACAACATCCAGCTCTCCGCCTACACGCATCCCTCATTGACGACGATTTCACAGGACATGAGCAAGGCTGGCCGGCTGCTGGTATCCAAATTGCTGTCGGCGACCGAGAGCTCCCCCATGCGTTCTGAGCGCCTGCCGACCGAACTGATCGTGCGCGAATCGTGCGGTCTGGCTTGAAGTCGTGCGTCAGATCCTGCGCCGCCCGATCCAGACGGAATGACCTGAAAGCTGGAGGGGCGGCTCGGCCGGCACACCAGATGCGATGAGGCAAATGTGACCGGCGACCAGCGCCTCAGGCACGCTGACCGGTTCGGCGCCCAGATTGAATAGCGCGATCACACTTTCGTCGCCTGCATCCCGGCGGATTGCAAGCAGTGGATCAGCGACCTCGGGAAAGTGAACCGTCCCAAGACGAAGCGCAACGGATTCTTCGCGCACGCGCAAAGCATGCCGCGTGAAGTTCAGGACGGATCCGGGGTCGCTCTCCTGGTGCGCGGCAGAAAGTTCGGGATGCCCCTGACCAATCGGCAACCACGGCCGCTGCTCCGAGAAGCCATTATAGGAATTGTCGTTCGACCAGGGCATCGGCGTACGCGCACCATCACGGCCGAGTGTGCGCGGCCAGTTCGCAATCGCTTCCGGATCTTGCAGGTCTTCAAAGGAAACATCCGCCTGCGGAAGACCCAGCTCTTCTCCCTGATAGATGATCGGGTTTCCCCGCAGCGTCAGCAGAAGGGCATTGGTCAGCTTGGCGTACCGGTTGCGATCAAGGCCCGGCCGGCACCAGCGGCTGATGCAACGCGGCGCGTCATGGTTTGAGAATGCCCAGGAAGGCCAGCCTTCACTATCCGCCCCCGCCCAGTTCATCTGAGCAGATTTCACGCGGGCGGGCGTCAACTCCGGCGCATACAGGAAGTCGAAACTGTACGCCGAATTCAGACGATTGTTGCCGGAGGTAAAGGCTCGCATTTCTCCAAGCGGATCGGGCCCGCCGATCTCGGCAACCGTAAAGATCGCTCCGAACGCGTCAACCTGGCTCCGGACGCGCTCAAGAAACCGGACAATGTCTGGATGCGACTGGTTGTTGACATGGTACTGCAGATCAAACGGCCGGGTGATCGTTCGCCCTTCAGGTGGCCAGGGCGGATTGTCCCGGAATTCCGGATCGAACATAGCAAAATTGATCGCATCCAGCCGGAAGCCATCGACGCCCCGCTCGAGCCAGAAGCGCCCCGCCGCCAGCAGGGCATCCTGCACCACGAGACTATGGACGTTCAGTTGCGGCTGACCCGACAGGAAATTATGCATGTAATATTGCTGGCGGCGCGCATCCCACGTCCACGCAGGACCTCCGAACACGGACTGCCAGTTGTTCGGCGGGGATCCATCCGGTTTCGGGTCTCGCCAGACATACCAATCCGCATACGAATTGTCTCGCGATTGCCGGCTTCTCGTGAACCAATCATGCTCATCCGATGTGTGGGAATAGACCTGGTCGATGATCACCTTGAGACCGAGCCTGTGCGCTTCCTTCAGCAGCGCATCGAAATCACGCAGCGTGCCAAAGATCGGATCGACATCGCAATAGTCGGAAACGTCATACCCAAAATCAGCCATCGGGGACGTGAAGAACGGCGAGATCCAGATCGCCGACACCCCCAGGCTCGCCACATAGCCGAGCTTGCGCGCGATGCCTGGCAGGTCACCGATCCCGTCGCCATTCGTGTCAAGGTAAGAGCGCGGATAGATCTGATAGACCACCGCGCCGCGCCACCACGGTTGCGCGGAAGTATCCGAACGACTTCCTTCAGACTGTACCAGACTGTCCATACTCACGCTCAATCTTTCCAATTCCCAGACCTGCAGACTACATAACTGAGCGGCGCAAGTTCCATTTCGACAACCCCGGTCGCCTTTGCGAGCGCCGGGCAATTTCCAGACAGGCTGCGAAACCCTCTTGAGCGTGAATCGACCGGGATGCCAACCACGCGCGGCTCATTGCGCAGGTTCATCGCAACCACAACTTCGTGCTCATCCGCCACGCGGGAGAAGGCATAAATGCCGCCGCCTTCCTCTGCCAAACGTTCCACCTGCTTTCCCCGGCGTACGGCTTCTTCCTCTGTGCGGATCCGGGCCATGTTGCGGATCGCCAGGTAGAGGGGATGGCGCGTATCGAAATTAGACTCGGCTGTCGTCGCGTCTGTGCCGATCAGGTCGTTGTCATTGTAGACGGCAACCTGGCTGGGCATCATGTCTTCGCGGGCGAGCTGGTCATTGCCGTCAGAGACGAACCCCTGCTCGTCGCCATAGTAAAGCGTCGGAATGCCGCGCGCGAAGAACATGAGCGCATGGGCAAGCTCCACACGTTTCAGAAGCTCTTCGTTCGGCATTGCCGGATGAGCGAGCCGGAGCTGTCCCGCAAACCGGCCCATGTCATGGTTGCCGGTGAAGGTCGGCGATTGATAGGCCGAGTCGCCCTCATACAAGTCGTCGATCGCGAAGAAGCGCGTCAGACCGTTCGTTGGTTCACCATCAATAAGCACGCGGCGCACGATATCCTGGAAGCCGAAATCGAGCATCGCCGGGAAGCCATCTTCACGCGTGTAACGCGCCACCCAGGCCGCATCTCCTGCATGGTAGGCTTCGCCGAAAATTGTGAAGTTGGGCAGGCCGTTCTCGCGGGCATGCGTCAGGATTGCCGGATTGAAGACCTGCCAGAATTCACCGTTCACGTGTTTGACCGTATCGACCCGGAAGCCATCAATCCGGTATTTTGTGATCCAGTCCCGGAAGATGTCGATGAAGCCTGCAACGACCGCCGGATCTTCTGTCATCAGGTCGTCCAGGCCACCAAAATCGCCCAGCGCCGAGCTTTCCCCCTCGAACGTGGAGTTGCCACGATTGTGGTAATAGTGCGGATCGTTCAGCCAGGCCGGCGTTTTCACGTCCGCCTCGCCGGCCGGCACGTAGGGCGTGTAAGCAAATGAGTTGTCCGTGAGGCGCGCGAAGTTTTCCGGCGTCTGAAAGGGTTGGAAATGCCCCATGAAGCCTGGATTGATCGCTTCGCCCTCGCGGCCTCCGTGTGTCGTGTACGGATATTCGCCAAGGGCTCGGTAGGCACATCCGTCCTTGAGCGTTTCACCCGTCCATTCCGGATCGGCACATTCACGGTACTGGATCACGTCAGCCGTGTGATTGGTGATGATGTCGAGGTAGAGTTTCATCCCGCGCTCATGCACCGCTGCACTCAGCGCGGCCATGTCCGCCTCCGATCCGAGATGATCATCCACTGAAGTGAAATCGGTGATCCAGTAGCCGTGATAACCTGCCGACTCATCGCCCGGCGGGCCCTGAACAGCCTTGTTCTGGTAGATGGGGCCCAGCCAGATTGCGGTCGCGCCGAGACCCTGGATATAGTCGAGCCGGTCCGTCAGCCCCTTCAGGTCACCGCCATGATAGAAACCCTTGGCCGTGGGATCGAAACCGTGATCCAGCCGGTCGCCTTCGATGGCGCCTTTGTCATTCGACGGATCGCCGTTCTCGAACCGGTCCGGAAGAACAAAATAGATGATCTCATCTTGAGGCAGGCGCGCAACATGCCCCGTGACTGCGCCGGCTTCAGCCGCCGCAGGCCCGGCCGCTGGCGCCTCGCCAGCCAACGCGCAAGCGCCGAGCGCTGCAAAGCCGAAAGCTGCCAGCGCTGCGCTGCCGAACACCCTTGCTGCACCAATCTGCTTTGCCATCAAGGCGTCCTCCCCATGCCGCGCCGGGCAGCCCCCTACCGCGCGTCTGTCGATAGCATATGTCGCAGGATCAGGGCCAAGCGCAACGCCTTTGACACATTTTTACATTTTTTTTCATTGCGCACCTCTTTTCGTCGCGCTCACCTCTGGCGCTCACTTAGACGCTGTTTTAATGTCTGTTTTTGTGCTTTCTCGGGAACTCTGGCATCCGACCGCTTCGCGCAGCCGTGGCGGGCTCACGTTGCGGAAAATCACGACTTGCAAATCCGGGGCGCATGCGGAAGACTGCAGCCGCACGGCAAGAGCCGGGGCCTCAAGGGCCGCACATCAGGGAGGAATTCGAATGAGCCGCATGGTGGTCCTGGCCTGTTTGGGCCTGTTCGTTCAGAGCGCATGCTCAAGCCTTCCAGCCCGGAACCCCTCGCCCGAGGCGGTCCGCGATGTGCCTGCCTCAATTGTGGAAGTTGTCTCCATCGGGGCGCAGACCGTCTCGTCTCCGGACGGAACGTTGGCCGTTATGATCGACGATTCGACGGAGCATGCTCTCTGGTCGGTCACCATCGATGGCTCACCCGTCGTCCAGCCTGGCCGGCTCGGCCTGCGGTTCGTTGAAGTCCCGGGTTTCGACCGTGATCTCGAAATCGTCGCTGCCGAAACGCAGAGTGTCAATGTTCCCTGGGAGCAGCCCTGGGGCGAGCAGCGCATGATGCAGGAGCACTATAACGAACTGCTCGTCACCCTGGCCGAGCAAGGCACTGGCCGCCGCCTCAAGGTGCGCTTTCGCGCCTTCGATGACGGCATCGGCTTCCGCTACGAAGTCCCTGTCCTGACGCCGGATGGCCGGATCTCGATCACGGACGAACTTACCGAGTTCAAAGTGGACGAGAACTCCCGGTCCTGGTGGATTTGGGCGGGCAATTTCAACCGCTACGAATACGTCTACCAGTCAACACCGCTGCAAAAAGTTGACCGCGCCCATACGCCCTTCACGCTGCAGACGCCGCAGGGCACTTACGTCACAATCCACGAAGCCGCGCTCGTCGACTACCCGGCCACATGGCTTGACCAGCAGCGTGCCGGCGTTCTCAAGACTTCTCTTGTTCCGTGGTCGGACGGTGTTCGCGCGAAAAAGGAGGGCGCCTTCTCCACGCCCTGGCGCACGGTGCAGATCGGCCGGAAAGCCACAGACCTTCTGAATTCGGATCTCATCCTGAACCTCAACGAACCGAACAAGCTCGGCGACGTGTCCTGGGTCGAACCGGGCCGCTATGTCGGCATCTGGTGGTGCATGCATCTCGGCAAATGCACCTGGGGCTCTGGCGAAACGCATGGCGCAACAACCGTGCGGGCAAAAGAGTATATCGACTTCGCCGCAGAGAACGGATTCTCCGGCGTACTGATAGAAGGCTGGAACATCGGCTGGGATGGCGACTGGTACACAAATGGCGAAGTCTTTGATTTCACGAAGCCCTATCCGGATTTCGACCTCGAAGAGATTACTGCCTATGCGCTCGAAAAGGGCGTTCGGCTGATCGGCCACCATGAAACCTCCGGCGCCGTGACGAATTACGAGAAGCAGATGGGCGCCGCTTTTGATCTCTTCGAGCGTGTCGGCGTGCGTCAGGTGAAAACCGGCTATGTCGCCGATGCCGGCGGCATCCAGCGCATCGACGAGACGGGAATCCGCCGGTTCGAATGGCATGATGGCCAATTCATGTCGCGCCATCACCTGCACGTTGTCGAGGAAGCCGCCAAGCGGAAAATCTCGATCAATTCGCATGAGCCAATCAAGGATACCGGTCTGCGCCGCACCTATCCCAACTGGATCAGCCGTGAAGGTGCGCGCGGCATGGAATACAATGCATGGGGCTTTCCGGATATCAGCCCTCCCGAGCACGAAACCGTTTTGCCCTGGACACGCATGATGGCCGGCCCGATGGATTTTACACCCGGCATCTTCGATCTGGCCTGGGACGGGCTGGAGGCTGATAACCGTGTACGGACGACGCTGACAAAACAGCTCGCGCTCTATGTCACGATCTACAGCCCGATCCAGATGGCGGCCGACCTTCCGGAGAACTACCTCAAGTATCCCGGCGCTTTCGAGTTCATCAAGCGCGTTCCGACGGATTGGGAACAGTCCATCGCAATTGCTGGAGAAGTCGGAGACTATGTCGCCTATGCGCGCCAGGAGCGCCTGGGCCGCGACTGGTATGTCGGCGCGGTCACCGACGAGGAGGCGCGCACCCTTGATGTCGCTCTCGATTTCCTCGAACCGGGCGTCACCTACACGGCGAAGATCTGGCGTGACGGTGATGGCGCCGACTGGGAAACCGCCCCTTACGACATGGTCATCGAAACCCGGGACCTCACGTCTGCGGACCGGTTGACGCTGCGGCTCGCCCCAGGCGGCGGCGCTGCGCTCTGGCTGACTCCGGCTGCAGCGACCCTGAGCGAATGACCCGGCTCCTGATCGCCTGGCTCAGCCTGGCCTTGGCGGCCTGCACTGCTGCGCCGGCGAACGGCATTCCGGTGAGCATGGAGCGGGTCGAAATCATAGCCGAAGTGCCTGAGGGCACCGGGCCGGTCTACCTTTCCGGAAGCCTCGACAGTCTCGGACCGTGGAAGGCCGATGCGATGCTGATGGATGGTGCGGGTACGGAGCGCCGTGCGAGCCTTCTGCGCAAGTCTGGTGAAGCCCTCGAATACAAATTCACCCTCGGCAGCTGGGAGCGAGAAGGGCTCGGCCCCTCCGGAACGGTGATGGCGAACTTCGTCCTATCGGCTGGTGAAACGGAAGCACGCCAATCGGTTGTCGATTTCAAGAAGGAGTCCCGCACCTATATCGAGGATGTCGCCGGCGCCGGAATCGTCGGCCAACTTGACTACTGGCTGGACGTTCCGTCTGCCTTCCTGCCGGAAACCCGCCACGTTTCCATCTGGACCCCGCCCGGCTACGACGCTTACCCGGACAAGACCTACCGTGTCATCTACATGAGCGACGGACAAAACCTGTTCGATCCGCGCATCGCCAACACCGGCACGGACTGGGGCGCTGACGAGGCCATGGTCGCCGTTGCCGCAGAAGGCGTTGAGCCTGCCATCATCGTGTCGAGCTGGAGCACGTCGAAGCGGTTCGAGGAATACTCGCCCTGGCACCGCGGCGAGGACTATTTCCGCTTCCTTGCTGATGAACTCATGCCCCGCGTGGAAGCCGCCTACCGTGTGAAGACGGGGCCGGAAAACACATTCCACGCCGGCTCGTCCATGGGCGGGCTGATTTCCTTCCATCTTGTCACCCATCATCCGGACGTGTTCGGCGCCTGCGGTTGCGTATCCACGCACGTCCCTCTGAGTGAAGCGGTCGTCGCGCAGGTTTTCCCGGACGTCCCCGTCGCCCCGGATCCGGACACCACACCTTACCTTCTCCGGGATATCGAGGCGGGCCTGACACCGCCCCCAGGCGCGCGCTATTGGTTCGACTATGGCACCGATGGGCTCGACGCAGACTACGCGCCCATGCACGCGGTCCTGCGCAATTGGCTGCTGACCAACGGCCTCGAAGAAGGCCGCGACTTCAGCGCCCGCCGCTATGAGGGCGCGACCCACAACGAAGCCTCGTGGCGCGCCCGCTTGCAGGACGTATTCACCTTCCTCCTTGCTCCGCAAACGGAGTTTTCAGACCCATGATCCGAAATCTCATCCTTGCAGCATCAGCTTTCGCTCTGGCGGCCTGTGCTGCGTCGCATGAACCGCCCGCGTCTCCGGCAACGTCCATGGCGCCCAGGCCGTATGTGCAACTTCAACATCCGGACTGGTCGCGCGATGCGGTCATCTATCAGATCAACACCCGCCAGTTCACGCCCGAGGGAACCTTCGCTGCGGCACAAGCTGAACTTCCACGCCTCAAGGCGCTCGGTGTCGACATTCTCTGGCTGATGCCCATTCATCCCATCGGCGAGGTGAACCGGAAGGGCAGTCTCGGAAGCCCCTATTCGGTCAAGGACTTCCGGGCCGTGAACCCGGATTTCGGAACGCTTGAAGACTTCAAGGCCTTTGTCGATGCAGCCCATGCCGAGGGTTTTCACGTCATCATAGACTGGGTCGCCAATCACAGTGCCTGGGACAATGCTCTGGCCACGGAGCATCCCGACTGGTACGAGCAAGACTGGAAGGGCGACTTTCATCCGACGCCCTGGACCGACTGGGCGGACATTATCGACTTCAACTATGAGTCTCCCGGCCTGCGGACATACATGGCCGAGTCCATGCTTTACTGGGTCAGGGACGCCGGCATTGACGGTTTCCGGTGTGACGTGGCCGGCTTCGTGCCACTCGATTTCTGGGAAGACGTCCGCCGCCAGCTCGACGGGATCACGCCGACCTTCATGCTTGCCGAATGGGAACAGCGCGATCTGCATGCCCGCGCCTTTGACGCGACTTATGGCTGGGCCTGGAAAGAAGCCGCACACGACATCGCAATGGGCAAAAGCGATGCCGGCCGGATGATCAGCTATATGCAGCACCATCTCGGCGCCTGGCCGCATGGCGCCATGCGCATGCTGTACACCGAAAACCATGACCAGAACGCCTGGGAGGGTACGTCCGCCGAGTTTTATGGCGAGGCCCTGCCGACATTCATGGCGCTGCAGTTCGTGATGGATGGCATCCCGCTCATCCACAATGGGCAGGAAGCCGGAAACGAGAAACGGCTGGCCTTTTTCGAGAAAGACCTGATCGACTGGCAAGACCATCCAAATGCTGATCTCATCCGGCAGCTGACGGATTTCAAAAGCCGCAACCCGGCGCTGTGGAACGGCGACTGGGGCGGCCGGATTGTGCCTGTCGTCACCGATCAACCGGGCCGGATCGTGAGCTTCATGCGCAAGCGCGACGGCAACGAAGTCCTGGCTCTCTTCAACCTCTCGCCAGAGAAGACCGGTTTCACGATCAGTGATGGTCCGGTCGAAGGTCAATGGCACGCCCCGTTCACCGGCGAGACCCATACATTGACCTTTGCTGACAGAATTGAGTTGCCGGCCTGGGGATATCTCGTGCTCAACCGGACGCCATTGCCTGAAGGGGATTGATGCAAGTGACCGAACAAACTGAAACACGCAAACCCGCGTTGAGCATCGCGCAGATCATCAACATGTCGTTCGGATTCTTCGGCATACAGATTGGTTTCGCGCTGCAGAACGGCAATGTGAGTCGTATTTTCCAGACGCTTGGCGCGAGTATCGACACGTTGCCGCTGCTCTGGCTTGCCGGTCCGGTCACGGGACTTCTGATCCAGCCCCTGATCGGCTATTTCAGCGACCGGACCTGGGGCCGCCTCGGCCGTCGCCGGCCTTATTTTCTGGCCGGCGCGATCACCACGACGGCCGCCCTGTTGATCATGCCGAATGCTCCCGTCCTGTGGATCGCGGCGGGCACGCTCTGGATTCTCGACGCCTCGCTCAACGTCACCATGGAACCGTTCCGCGCCTTTGTCGGGGACATGCTCCCCTCCCGGCAGCGCCCGCTTGGCTATTCCATGCAGACCGTGTTCATCGGCGGCGGCGCCGTTCTGGCGAGTCTCGCGCCATTCGTCCTGAACAGTCTCGGCGTTGCCAACACCGCCCCCGACGGCCAGATCCCGGACAATGTGAGACTCTCGTTCTACATCGGCGGCATCGCATTGATGGCCGCCGTTCTCTGGACGATCTTCACGACCCGCGAATATTCGCCTGACCAGCTTGAAGGTTTTGGCCATGACGAAGACAATATCTTTGACCCTCACGGTCTGGCGGAAGAGCCCACTCGCCCGGCGAGCGGGTTCTTTGCCGGGTGGGGCGCCGGCATTCTCGCGGTGGGCATACTCTGGAACCTGGCCGTGTACCGGCTCAGCGGCGACCAGCAGTTCTACGTGCTTGGCAGCGGCCTTGTCGTACTCGGCGGCCTGTTCCTGCTGAACAGCCTGCTCGTGCGCGGCAATCGCGATGCGCCGAATTTCCTGTCAGGCATCCTCGGCGATCTCGCCACGATGCCCTCGGCCATGAAGCGGCTTGCCGTCGTGCAATTCTTCTCCTGGGTGGCGATGTTCATCATGTGGATCTACACGACGTCGGCGGTCGCCCTGCAGGCCTTCGGCACGAGTGACACGGCCAGCGCGGCGTTCCAGAGCGCGGGAGACTGGGTCGGCGTGATGTTCGCGGTGCAGAACGGCGTGGCGGCGGTCTATGCCTTGGTGATTGCCGCTGTGGCGCGCCGGATCGGTACGCGGCGGCTGCATGCGCTCAACCTGATCGCCGGCGCGATTGGGTTTGCGGGTTTCCACGTCTTCACAACGCCCGAGACCCTGCTGATCCCGATGATCGGCCTTGGCATGGCCTGGGGATCGATCCTGGCCCTGCCCTACGCGATTCTCGCTGACGCGCTGCCGCCCCGGAAAATGGGAATCTACATGGGCATCTTCAATTTCTTCATCGTGCTGCCGCAGTTGCTGGTGGCCGGCACCATGGGGCCGGTGCTGCGGTCGCTGGCGCCGGGCCTCGGCGCCGCCGCCGGAGGCACACCGCTCCTCGCCGTCCTGTTCGGCGCCGGTGCCTTGCTGCTGGCAGCGGCCTCGATGTCGATTGTTCGGGTTCAAAGCGGCCGGGACCGAGCCGGATAATCTGGCCTGGCAGGGGCAGAGGGGCTCGAACCCACGACCTGCGGTTTTGGAGACCGCCACTCTACCAGCTGAGCTATACCCCTTCAGGCCAGACGGGGGTTTGCCTCAACTCCGGCCTGGCTGCAAGACCGGCCCTGAAAAGAGTTTGCCGCACGCAGCCCGATTGCCCGGACGCAGCTGGGGAGCTGGCCGGTTGGTCGGGGTTTCGCGGTGGGGTCTCCGCAGGCCCCTGCGCAGGCAGGGGCCCAGATCGGGAAGGAATACATTTCAGGGCGCTGGGTACCTGCCGGCGCTGGTACCTGCGGACGGGGATGGGCGGGAATATCTACGATGTGTTGAGCGCCGGGGCGTGAG
>VMTE01000013.1 GCA_013791775.1 Hyphomonas sp. | reverse complement strand
GGCTCGTGCAGCTCCTGCCACAACGGGACGTCGGCTACCGGCAAGCCACCCGGTCATATCTCAACATCCTCCGGGTGTGAAAGCTGCCATGTCACGACCTCGTGGACCAATGTGCGCTTCGACCACGCGGCGGTGACCGGCTCGTGCAGCTCCTGCCACAACGGGACGTCGGCTACCGGCAAGCCACCCGGTCATATCTCGACATCATCCGGGTGCGACAGCTGCCATGTGACGACGTCGTGGTCGAACGTGCGCTTCGATCATGCGTCGGTGACCGGATCGTGCTCGTCCTGCCACAACGGATCGACCGCGACCGGCAAACCGCCCACCCACATTGCATCGACCACCACCTGCGACGATTGCCACCTGACAACCTCCTGGACGAGCGTGCGCGTTGACCACAACGCGGTCACAGGGTCCTGCAGTTCATGTCACAATGGAAGTGCGGCGACGGGCAAGCCCGCTTTCCACATCACGACCAACGCGCAATGCAGCGATTGCCATTCGACGCTGGCCTGGATCCCGGCAAGTTTTGATCACGCCCTGGTGACCGGTTCGTGCTCGAGCTGCCACAACGGATCGACGGCCACGGGCAAGCCCGCCACCCACTTTCAAACGACGCTGCAATGCAACGAGTGCCACAACACGAACAACTGGACGACCATCCGGTTTGTTCACACCAGCGGCGGCTATCCGGGCGATCACCGCGGCAATCTCGATTGCAGCGACTGTCACCGCACCAACGCGCAACAGGTTTCGTGGCCCAACCCCGCGTACCAACCCGATTGCGCGGCCTGTCATGCGAATGACTTCGAGGCCGACGAGCACAAGAAAACTGACACGCCCCGAACCTACTACACGGTGTCGGAGCTGCGCGACTGCGCGGGGGCCTGCCACACCTACACCGACGCGACGATGACCCGGATCAAGGAAACGAGAAATTCACATCACCGCGTGAACAGCGGCAGCTTCGACTGACGGAAATTTTTTGGAGGAACGCATGAGACCACTGCCCCCTGGACGCCAACTCAGCCGAATCGGCCTCATCACAGGTTCCGTCGTCAGCGCGATCGTGCTTGCTGAGCCGGCCGCTGCGCAGATCGTCCAGGACCGCTTCCTCTCGCGGGTGCAGGCCAGCGAGCAAGGCAGCTGCTCGGTGGTCACGGTAGAATTCAACGTTCCCGTACAGTACCAGTCCCACTTCCCGGAGACGGGTGGCCGCGACCTGCGTATTGCCGTGCAGCCGCTGAACTTCAACCGGTTGAGTATCGGCGCCAGTACCGCTGCAGAAAGTGGACGCCCGCCCTCCAGCAAGATCGCTGGCATTCAGCAAATCACGTATGATGTCGCGGACCCGGCAGGCCCGACACTTACCCTGCAATTCGACCATGATGTCAGCTGGGATGTTCAAGCCGACAACAACGTCTCGCGGATCGTGATCCGTGTATCGAATCCGGGAAGTGCGGGCTGCATTTCCGAATCGGGTACGACCGGTACGTCCGCGAGTTCGGCGCTCGCGGACGCCGTCCTTTCGGTCACGAATACGCTGCCCGACGCCGTGGACCCCAACGGCAACTATGCCGTCAACCTCGCATCGACACGCGCTTCCAAGCTCGACCCCGCCGTCATCAAGCAGATTGATGCGTTCAAGGATCATGTAGGCTACGCCTATGTCGCGGAAGAGAATGGCGCGACGTGGTCAAGGCTGCGGCTCGGCATGTTTGCCACCCGGTCGGACGCCGAAGCCGCCCTGGCAGATGTCTTGCCGACCTATCCGGAAGCCTGGATCGTTCGACTGGACCGCAAGGAACGGGACTTCGTCTACCGGGCCTGGACTGCCGCCCGCGGCGCGCAAGCAGGCGGCGGGGACAGCGCCGCGCCCGAGCTGGCGATCAATCCCGAAGCGGAAGCTCTGCTCCAAGAGGCGCGGGTCAAGTTCGCGGAAGGCGCTTTCGCTGACACCGTCCGCATCACGAGCGCTGTGATCGCGATGCCAAAAAGCGCAGCCTCGCCGGCTGCACAGGAACTGCTCGGGCTCGCACGCGAGAAAGCTGGTCAGCTCGCCCATGCCAAGGCTGAGTATGAGGCGTTTCTGCGAGACTATCCCAACGATCCGGCAGCCGGGCGCGTCCGCCAACGGCTCGCCGTGTTGGTGACCGGAGAAGAAGCCCCGCCCACGGGTTTCGCCGAGAACGGCGAACCCATTCGTGAGGAAGCCACCAAGATCCGCGCCGAGGCGACGGGCAGCCTTTCGGTTCTCTATCAGCGCGACGAGTCCGGTTTCAGGTTTCAGGACACACCTGTCGTCGGCGGACCGGAGGTCAATCCGGACCCGGTGGAAACGAACCAGGTCAACCTGAACGAAATTCTCTACGGGGCCGACCTGAACCTGTCGCTCGGAACCGATCGCAACGAAGCTCTGCTCCGGTTCTCGGGTCTCTACCGTGATGACCTGAACACAACCGACCCGCGCGACGAGACCTCGATCAGTTCGCTCTATCTGGACCTCTCCGACCGGCAATGGAACTCGTCGCTCCGGCTCGGCCGCCAGACACGTAACTCGGGTGGTGTCTTTGGACGCTTCGACGGCGCCTACGGCGGTGCGCAGATTTCGGATCGCCTGAAACTCAACGCGGTTGCAGGTTACCCGGTCCAGTCCTCACGCGACATCGAGGTCAATTCGGATCGCGTATTCTACGGCACTAGCGCAGATATCGCGGTTGTTCCCGACACGCTGGATGCGACCGTGTATTATCTCACCCAAACTTACGGCGACCTGACCGACCGCGAAGCCGCAGGCTTCGAGTTCCGGTATTTCCGTGGCAATCAGACGGCCTATGGCGTTGTCGACTACGATGTCAGCTACGGCCAGACAAACCTCGTGCTGCTCAATGGAACCCAGAAGTTTGCCGACGAATCGAGCGTGACTGTCGCGCTCGACTATCGCCGCTCTCCGTTCCTGACGACGCAGAACGCGATTTTCGGCCAGACAGTCACCGATCCGAACGACCTGCTCGGCACGTACACGGAAGACGAGATCTATCAGCTGGCGGAAGACAGGACGGCCTATTCAAGATCGGCCTTCATAAGCTATGCCCGGCCCCTGACATCGCATCTTCAGCTGAATCTGGATGTCGTGGCATCCAACGTATCGGGCACCAAGGCGTCGGGCGGTGTAGATGCACAGCCCGCTACCGGGACAGAATTCTATTACTCTGCGCAGGTTGTTGGCTCGGACCTGTTCAAGCCCGGCGCGATTGCCATCCTCGGCGTGAGGTATTCGGAACTCGATGCGTCTACCCAGATGTCGTACCAGTTCAACGGCCGCTATCCGGTTACACGCTCGGTTCGGATTAGTCCGAAGATCCGGATTGACGACCGCCAATCCGCCGATGGCACGTCCTCCAGGACGTCCGGACGCGGATCGGTTGCGGCCACCTGGACGCCGATCCGCATGGCGCAGTTCGAACTCGAAATCGGCGGCGTCTTCTCGGATTCCCAGACCGCGTTTGGCACGAACGAAGAGCGCGGCTACTTCTTCTCCCTCGGACTTCGCAAGGACTTCTAGGCCAACCGCGCCCCGGCAAGGCGGTTCTCCGGACCGGGCAGATTGCATCTGCTTGAATGCGCGAAGCTATTCTAGCCGGCCTTCAGGGTCTGCTCGTATCGTGTGATGTCCCGTTTGAGTTCCGGCAGCAGCATGAACACGGCGAGGAGGTTCGGGATAGCCATGCCGAAAAGCATCGCGTCAATGAAGTCCACAATATGTGCAAGTTCGACGGTCGCCCCAAGTGAGAGGACGGCGCAAAGAGCGAGTTTGTAGACGACATCGACGCGCGGGTTGTTTCCCGAAAGATAGCCGACGGCCTTTGAGCCGTAATAGGCCCAGCTCACGGCCGTCGAGAAGGCGAACAAGATCACCGAGACGCAGAGAATATAGGAAAACCAGGGAAATACCGACTCGAAGGCGAGCGATGTCATGCCGATCCCCATGGGCACGTCAGCCAGCCATGCGCCCGTGACGAGCACGATCAGGCCGGTGGTGAGGCAGACCACGATGGTGTCGATGAACGGCTCGACAAGCGCGACGTAGCCTTCCGTCAGCGGATTGTTGGTGCGGACGGCCGAATGAGCAATGGCAGATGACCCCGTCCCTGCTTCGCTGGAATAAGTGGCGCGTTTGAGGCCGTTGATCATCGCGCCGACGGCGCCTCCTGCAGCGGCATCAAGGCCGAAGGCGCCTGCGAAAATCTCCTGAAACACCGAAGGGATGACAGCGTAGTTGACGGCAAGGATCACGAATCCGGCGCTCAGATAGATCACGCACATGGCTGGCACAAGCCGCGATGTGACCCGGGCGATGGAACGAATGCCGCCAAGTACGATGACGGCGACGAGCGCCGCTATCACGATGCCGAATATGAGTGGCGCCTTAACCGAGGTAACTCGCTCGAACTGCGCATAGGACTGGTTTATCTGGAATATACTGACCGAGGCACCGACCGCCATCAGCGCATAGATTGCGGCGACAACCTTGCCGGTCTTCGGCAGTTTCAAACGAGAGAACGCTTCTTCGATATAGTACATCGGACCACCGGACACCCGGCCGTCCACACCGATTTTCCGATACTTCACGGCCAGCGCACATTCGGCAAACTTGGTCGACATAGCAAAGAATCCGGCGACGAGCATCCAGAAGATGGCGCCCGGCCCGCCGAGTACGATCGCGATCGGAACGCTTGCGATGTTGCCAAGACCTATCGTTCCGGACAGCGCGGCCGATAGCGCTTCGAAGTGAGATATCTCGCCTTTCGTATTGTGATCGGTCGGCGCGCCTTTGATGAGAATTTTCCAGGCGTGGGCGAACCCCCTGAGATTGAGAAAACGCAGGAAGAGCGTGATCGCGATTGATCCGCAGCCGAGCCAGAGAACGACGAGGGGAACCTCGACATTGCCGACTTTCACCGAGAAGAAAACCAAGCTGTTGACGAAGTTCGCGACTGGCGCGAACGCCTCGTCTAGAGTGAACATGCTTCCTCCGGGCTCATTTGTGCTGTAGCTGCAACCCATACCGATCCGGACCCGGATGGTTATGGTTCGATGGATCAGACCTCAGTAGAACTCGACATTGTCGATCTCGAGCCAGAAGATTTCTCCGCCGGCGCGGCTGGCACCCAGTTTGACGGAATAGAGAGCCTCAGGTGAGAATTCCTCGCCTTCGACCGCGCTGAATGGCACGTCCAGAGTTTGCCATGCTGAACCGGCAACAAACTCGTCAGATGCCGCTCCAGTTTTGGAGACGAGTTCCACTTTGTAGGCGCCGCCATCACCGCGGGCATCGAACCGCACACCCTTGAACCGGGTTGCATCCGAAGGCACGACACTACCCGGCGAAAGAGGGAGGACGATGAACGCCTTTGGGGCCTCCTTGTCTGACAGGTCGGCCGACAGTTGCAGCGCCATACCGCCCACGTCGCGCACAACCGTCTGTGCAATCAGGACGCTGCGCGGAAAGCCGCTATCAACGTCTGCCAGTCTCGCGGCGCCGCCTGCGGTCAAGCCCTCTGTCCGCTCGAAATCGTCGATGACAGGGGTCGCCTCGACGGCTGCCGGAACGTCAGAATTCTGGGCGCGGATCAGCGTGCCGCCTTTGACCACCTGCTCGCCATCGACAAAGACTGCGTCGATGTTGCGAAAGTCGGAAACCTTGTTCCAGGGCTCGCCGCGCACAAGGACGAAGTCCGCCCGCTTTCCGACCTCAATCGTCCCCCGGTCGTCTCCCAGGCCAAGCAGCCTGGCGCTGTTGGCCGTGCCGGCCGTCAGGGCCTGGTCTGGGGACAAGCCGAAATCGACGAGCAGTTCCAGTTCACGCAGAGTAGACTCGCCAAACGGTGTTGCGCCGATTCCCGAGTCGGTTCCCACGGCGATGGGAATGCCGGCGGCTGCGATGCGCTGAAGGTTGTAGCGGGAGGCCTCCTGGCGCCGCGTCACGAGCTGCATCTGCGCCTCCGAACTGTCACCGGTCTTGTCCGGGCGCGGCTCGTACACAGCTAATGTCGGCGCATAATACACGCCGTTCTCCAGCATCGTAGTGATCAGGTCCTCATCGAGATTGCGATCCTGAACAGCGTGGACGATTGCCGTAACCCCCGCTTCGGCAGCGGTCTTGGCGCCATCTACCGTCACCGTATGGGTGACCACCGGAAGTCCCAGGGCTTTTGCCTCCTGAACGATGGCCGCCAGCGCATCGATGTTGATGCTGGCGTTGTTGATGCCGCTCCCATAGCGCCACCCATCGGCGAATACCTTGATGACCTGCGGCTGGTACTCAGCCACCGCGTTCACGATCGCCTTGCCTTCTCGCGGCGTTGTCGCCAGGCGCGTCATGTTCTCGTCGCCCCAGTCCGCACCATGGCCGCCGGGAGTCGCGGTTCTCGCCGTAAAGACTACGTGGGGTGATATCAGCTGTTCGTGCCAAACACGCTTCGGACCGAAGGATTCCGGCGCAGAGTGGAAATCCGTGGACGTTGTAACGCCGCTCTCCAACATCTGCGTGGCGGTTTCCGCGCGGCTGATGCCTCCCATTCCTGTCCAATGCACGTGCACGTCGGTCAAGCCCGGCAGCAGGCTGAGGCCCTTTCCCTCGATGACCTTTGTACCCCGCTTCTTCGGCAGCTTCTTGCCAATCGCGGAGAAGCGTCCGTCCCGGATCTCGACATCGGCCTTGAAGGGCTTCTGACCTGTCGCGTCAAATATCACGACGTTCCGGATGAGGGTCGCGCCTCCGGTCTTGCTCGCTGGCGCGGCGACTGCGCTGGACAAGCACAGCAACGCAATTCCGGTGACGCCCGATACGATAGCCTTGAACATGCCTGGTCTCTCCTAGTCGGGATTTGTTCTTGATGCGGAGACGCGGGCGGCCGGAATGTAGCGCTCTTCCAGCGCATCCTGTCTTGAGAACAGGGATTGAAGTTCGCCGCCAATGTAGAGCGCCGTCAACTCGGTCATGGGCTCGAACGGATCACCCGACCAGACCGCAATGTCCGCGTTCTGCCCGGGCGCAATCGCCCCGAAATCCTTCGCACCCCAAATCCTTGCCGGCGTGACGGTGACGGCTTTCAGCGCTACTTCGGCCGGAACACCCCGGGCGATTGCCATCCCGGCATAGAGGCGAACCTTGCCTGCATCATGTGCGGACGCGCCGCCGCGAATAATCAGCTGAACTCCGGCCGCATGAAGCCTGGCTGCGTTGTCAAACGTCGCGCCGATCTCGTCGAAATCGCCGGGCAGATTGTCGCTCGGATCGATGGCGACAGGTACACCTGCCCGCGCAATCCTGTCGGCAACGACCCAGCCCTCGGCAGCGCCGATCAAAACGAGCCTGATCTTTTCTTCTGAGGCGATGTCGATCAGGGTCAGGATATCCGACGCCCGGTCCACTCTCACAGCCAGGGGCTTGTCACCCTTGATGATCGGGATCAGCGCTTCAAGATCAGCCCGGGACCATTCCCGTGACAAGAGCTCACCTTTCACAAACACACCGGCATTGCGCGAAAATCGGCGCACATCTGCCAGATCCGACCGGAACTGTACAAAGGTAGCGCCGCGTCCATAGGCGCGGGTACGCATATCCCATACGATGCCAACCTTGGCCCGGACCTCTGCCTCGGTCGCTTCCCGCAGACTCAGAATGGCGGCCTGACCGGCGAATGTCGCATTGTCCGGCCCCGCATTCGGCATCACGATTGCCCGGGTCACACCGCCCTTGCGGGCAATCGGAATGGTCGTCGACAGGGGATTGATCGCATACTGCACATCATAGCCAGCGCCGATCTGGATGGTCGCACTGGATGTTTCGTCGGCGTCCGAGCCACCGGAGATTTCGACCATTCCGATGACGGAATCAGTCGCGATGAAGCCCGGCGTCACCGTCTTGCCTGCAAGGTCCACTTCAACAGTGCCGGCAGGAATTCGAACCTCGGCGCCAACCGCAACAATCTTGCCCCTGTCGATCAGGATTGTGCCCTGCTCGATGGTTCCGGCGCTGTCCGCCGTCAGGATCCGGGCCCCTCGGAGCGCGACGGGATCTGCTTCGACGGATGCCGCATGGAGCGCCATACCCAAGGCGAGAAACAAGAATCTGGCTCTCATTGTCCGGCTCCCATGACGGGTTGACCAAGCAGGAAATCGGAATCCGGATCACGCTGCGGATCGTCCCGGTCCACAACCTTTACCCCGTCAATGAAGACTTTCTCGGCGACGGCATAGACACTGAACGGATCAGTTGACCAGAGGACCAGGTCCGCCATCTTGCCGGGCGCGAGACTGCCGGTCCTGTCGGCGATTCCGAGCGTTTTTGCAGGGTTTAACGTGATCCAGCGGATGGCTTCCTCGCGGCTGATCTGTCCGCCGGCCCGGTCGGCCGATGCCATCGCCATGGCGGCTTCAAGGTTTAACCGCTGCACCAGCACTGCGCTATCGGAATGCAGCATCGTGTGCACCCCGGCCCACTCCAGTGCGGCGACGTTCAGGGGAACGCCGTCATAGGCTTCGAGCTTGAAGCCCCATCGGTCAGCCCAGGTTGCGACGGCGATGCCCTCGGCAGCCAGAACGTCAGCGATCTTGTAGGCCTCGGACGCATGATGGAAAGCACCGATCTTGAAGCCGAACTCTTTTGAAAGGTCGATCATCTGCATCATTTCATCTGCGCGGTAACAGTGGATGTGCGTCGTGATTTCCCCAGACAGGATTCCGGCAATCGTTTCGAGCCGAAGGTCCTGCTTCTGGGTTTCACCCTTTTTCTTCTTCTCCAGGTAGCCTTGCGCCTCGATGAACGCAGTACGAAACCCCGCCATGTTTCCCATGCGCGTGAACGGATCGTTGCCGCGGGCGGCATAGACGATCGGATTTTCGCCGCAGGCCATCTTAGCGCCGTAAGGCGCGCCGGGGAACTTCATGCCTTGTACGCTCACGGACGACACGTTCTTGACCGTGACCGTGCGACCACCGATCAGATTGGCAGAGCCTGGCAGGATCGCCAGGGTCGTGACACCTCCGCGCCGCGCCATCTCGAAGCCGGGATCCTGAGGCCAGATCGAATGTTCGGCCCAGACCTCTGCCGTGTTCTTGCCGGTCTTCTCGTTACCGTTGCGCATGGACGGCACGCCGGGCGAGGAGAAGACACCGAGATGTGAATGAATATCGATGATGCCCGGCGTCACCCATTTGCCGGCCCCATCGATCACCACAGTCTCCGGCGGCAGCTCGATCCCTTGCCCGATTTCGATCACCTTGCCATCGCTGAACAGGAGGGTTGTATTCTCCAGGACGGGGCCTTCGGCCGTGAGAACCGATGCGCCGACAATCGCCGTCGGCGGAGCCGGTTTGGCGGCGTAGGTCGAAGGATAGGGGTCTTCAGGTGCCGCTGTGGCGGGAAGCCCGCAGCCAATCACCATAGACACACCCAACAGGCAGGCGCGCATAAACATGACTTCAATATCCTGTGTTGCAGGGCAGCGACCGAACGAAAGCCCCGGCGCGTCAGTCCAACGCGCCGGGGATTTTGCGCCGTGTCAGAATTCCTTCTGGACGCTCAGATAGAGATAGCGCGGCGTCGCGGAATAGAGCGACCCCATATATCCGAATGTTTCATCTGCCAGCGGAGGTTCGTTGTCGAACAGGTTGCGGGCACCCACGCGGATCCGGCTGTTTGCGAAGATCCCCTCGTCCTCAAAGCTGTACTGGGCATAGAGATTGACCAGTGTGTGATCATCGACCCGCAGGAAATTCAGGTTCGCATCCCGGATGGACGTGTCATCAACGCCGCCGACATAGGTTGCGCTTGCACCGACGCGGAACTGATTGAGATCCCAGGTGAGCGAAGAAGAAAGCCGCCATTTGGGGTTGCCGTTCTGCTCGATAAGATCGGCCGTCTCGGGCAGCACGGTCAACGCGTTGATCACGCCGGAATCCCGCGCTGCATAGAGGTCGTCAATCGCATCCGAAACGCCGCGAGAGTAAGTCAGGAGGCGCGATGCATTGAGGCTGAAATCGAAGTCCCCTGCACGGGTGCCTTCGAGACTCCACTGGAAGCCGAAGTCGATACCCTCGACCGTTTGCGGCTGCAGGTTCTGGTAAACATCATCCACATACTGGACTATGCCGGCCGGATCGAGACCCGTGCCCGCAAAGCGGGCAATATCGTCAGCGGTCGGAGCAAGGCGAGTCACAGCCGGGTTCACCGTTCCCTGAACCCGGTTCAGATAGTCCACGATCAAGGCGTTGCCCTCACCGAAGACACCGACAATACCGGTTTGTTCAATCGACCAGTAGTCTGCCGTGAAGGTCATGCTGCCGAGGAAATCCGGCAGGAATTGCGGCTGGATGACTGTCCCGACCGTCCAGTTGGTCGACTCTTCAGGCTCCAGATCCGGGTTGCCGGAACGTCGCGCCGTTGCAACGAAGGTTGCGCTGCAATTGTTGAAGGACGTTATACGGCCCGCGCGAAGGTCGGCTTCGCACCGAACATAATCGACGCGGTTGTTCCCGCGGGTGACAAGGGTAGCATTGACCTGCTCGAGGTTTGGCGCCCGGAAGCCTTCCGAGTAGGAGCCGCGAAAGCGCAGTCCGTCGAACACATCCCATGCCAGCGCTGCCTTCGGCTTCGCAACGGTGCCGAAATCGCTGTAATCTTCATAGCGTCCAGCGAGTTGCAAATCGAGCGCATGCACGAGCGGAATGTTCATTTCCGGCGAGACCAGCGGAACCGCAAATTCGATATAGCTCGAGGCTACATTGCGTGATCCGCTATTGTCCGGCGTCGGACTGACCCCGAACAGATTGCTTTCCTGCAGCAGACCGGTAACCGTGTCCAACCAGGTGAACGTCCCATCGACGTTGGGATCGCGGTCATCGAGCTGAGTTTCCCTGCGGTATTCGACACCGGCAGCGACGCCCACATCACCCGCCCAGAGCGTCACAATATCCGGCCGGGACACGTTTGCATCCCATTGGAACAGGGTCGTCTTGTTGACCCGGTTGGCGTCAAACGTGATCGCGTCCACCGCCGCCTGGGACGAGAACGTATTGTCCGTTCCCGGATGGAGCGGATCGCCGCCGTTGAACGGGTTGAACGCATCCGGCGTTGAAAGGGCCAGATTTTCCTGAAACGCCGTGGCGTTTATGCCGAGCTGGCGATCATCAACCTTCGCTTCGCTGTAGAGGAGCGCCGTTTCCCAGTTCCAGTCCGCGAAATCGCCGCGAAGCCCCGCCAAGGCGCGGTATTGCTCTGCTTTCACCCGAACATTCGTCGGCCCAAGATCAGAAAACCGCAGACCGGTCAGCGTGACCGGGAGCCCCCCGGCCGGCGCATCGATCCCGGGCAGCCTGTTTGGGTTCGCAGAGCCGTCGGCAAACGTGACAGGGCCGAAGGGGTTCCAGTAGTTCGATGCCGGAATCGTCATCCGGATTGAACCAATGGTGAAAATCGAATCCTGAATGCTCTCCGTCTCGGCACGGTAATAGCCGCCCTCTCCGAACAGCTCCATGCCATTCTCAAGCTCGTACTTGCCCATGGTGAAGAGATTGAGCCGCTGAAGCGATGGATTGAGCGAAATGGGATAGCTTGAACGCGCGTCCCAACGCAGGTTTGCATCCGCACCTGTGGATGCGGTCGCCGGCGAAGCGTCGTCGATGCAGATGCCGCCGCCCAGGCTGGCAAGGCAGCCAGCATTGGTTCCGGGTTGAACGTGGAAGGCACCGGCGGCGCTGGTCAGGGACGTCCCGCCTTGCCGTACACGGACGTTGCCGACGGTCTGAAATGTGCCCCACGGCATCGTCGTGCTGTCATTCAGCAAGGATGCGTTTCCGTCGAACGCGGTGCCCGCGAAAAGCGGCCGCAAATCACCGGTTGAGCTAAATTCCATATCGGTCGCCGGCAATGCGCTGCGATCCGTGTAGTTCGCAAAGAGTGTCACATTTCCGCGGCCCTCGGCAAAGTTGCGGCCGAAAAGCCCATTAACGCTCCACTCGTTCAAGTCCGTGTCCGGCGCCGCGCCATACTGCACGTCGACCCGGTTGCCCTCAAAGTCATCCTGGAGGACCATGTTGACCACGCCGGCCACAGCGTCGGATCCGTAGATCGCGCCTGCGCCGTCCCGGAGAACCTCGACCCGCTTGATGCCGTTTACCGGCACGGTGTTCGAGTTGAATGTGAGGACAGGCGCGAGGTTGGAACTCGCCTGGCTGCTGGGATAGTTCACGCCGCGGCGTCCGTTGATCAGGACCAGCGTGCTGCCGACGCCGAGGTTCCTGAGATCGACTGAAGCCACATCGCCGCGCGCAAAGTTGCTGCTGACTTGTCCGGATGTCTGGTTGAAGCTGACATCCCCAAACTGCGGAATCGAGCGGAAAAGATCTTCTCCCGATACCGCCGCAATCGCAGCGATTTCCTCTTCGCTGACAACCGTTACCGGCAAGGCGCCGTCGATGGACGCGCCGGAAATCCGACTGCCAACGACAACAATGACCGCTTCTCGCTTGGTTTCATCGACCGCCTCGGTCTCCTGCGCATGGACGCCGCCCGCGCCGAATACAAAGGCGGAAACGGTTGCCATCAAGGCTCTCTTGGGTGTTTTGCTGATCACTTCGCTCTCCAGACCATCTTGGTTTTGATCTTTGGCCAGTGAGATCGTTATGATCCCGCTGTCCGTAAGACCGCCTGTGAGAGTCGTCCCCCGGAACAACGAATCCATCGCTTCCCGAAGGGTCAACTGCCCCTTGATCGCGTTTGTCTTGATCGAGTTGACATCATCTGTCTGAAAGAGAACCGAATGCCCGGTCTGGAAGGAGAGAGACTTGATCGCTTCCGCAGCACGCACGGCCGGGATATCGATGTCGTACCTTTCCTGCGCCGCCGAAACACCCGCGGATATCACCGCGAGTGCAGCGAGACTGAACGCGAAGCGTACAGCCTCATTTGGCATCAACTGGTTCCTCTTCCTCCTCGATACCCCAAACGTCGAACGCCCCTACCGGCCGTCTCAAGGGTAAGACGACGCAGCGTCCAAAAGCCGCCATGTAGTTTTGCTTTTTCGTGAAGCTTTTTGTCATGACATCATAAGGCGTTGCATTTGGGTCACAGTTCAACTGCCTTTCCCGGGTCCAGACCGTGCGGGCGAGGCAAACGTACTAAGCTTGCTCAGTCCACGGATCTAAGAATGAGTCGATTATCCTCCGTTGATTCAACCTCGACACCAAAAGACAGTTCCAGCGCCTCAAAGAACGCGTCTGTCTGACCGATGCGGAACACCCCGCCGAAGCGCAAGTCTGCGGTTTCCTGATCGGCAATTTCAATCCTCTGGGGCGTGTAGCGTTGCATTTCCCTCACGACCTCCTGAAGCGGCGCGTCCTCGAAGTCGAGAAATCCCGAGCGCCAGGCTAGTTCGCGGGACATGACATTGTCAGGCAGGCGCTCGACAGTTTCCGCATTGCTGAGCGACGAAACCTCGAGCCTTTGTCCCGCACCCAGCAGGGCTGCAGCGGGCGGCGGCGCCGATGCTGAAACCTGCACAATCTGATCTGCTGCGCTCCGCGACAGCCCTCGGCCATACGCCACTTTGCCTTCGGACACCGTGACCACCAGTTCCTCATCCGTCCAGCGGACGGAAAAAGCCGTACCCACAGCCGTGACCGATCGGTCGCCGGCATAGACGGTGAAGGGCCGGCTGGTATCGTGGGCTACATCAAAAAACGCCTCACCCTTCTCAAGATAGACGCTCCGGCTTGCCTGGGCGAACTCGACTTCAATCTTGCTGTCCGTATTGAGCTTGACGCGTGAGCCGTCCTCCAGTGACACGTCCTGGGTCTCACCGACCGCCGTCGCCAGATAGATCGGCTCAGGCATCGCCGGCGCCGGTGGGCGCAATTGTGAGAAAACCGCAAATGCCAAGGCGCAGGTTCCTGCGAGGCTAAACGCGCCCCAACGCCAGAATGCATTTCCACCGCGGGAGGTTTTGCCGGATCGCCGCACGATGTGCTTGCGTTTCGCCGCTTCTTTCAAGGGCTCCGCCATACCGGTCAGGACATTGACCTCAAGCGAAAGCTCCGCCAGGCGGCGGATCTCCTCATAGTGCCGAGGGCTTCGCTGGATCCACTCCCGGAACGCGGCCATGTCTTCCTTCGAGAGTTTGCCTGTTTCCAGTTGCGCAAGCCAAGCGCACGCCTCGGCCGTCAGGTCGGGCGCATCCGTAGAGAGCACATCTTTTCTTTTCATCTCACACCATTTTTGGCGTCGTCTCTCCCAAACGCCGACTAATCTCCCGTTCTGGCAGACCGGCGAAACTCTTCGCCGGTCCCGGAAACAGCGAGGCGCCGGTCCAGAAAATCGACGCAACGCTTCAGTCCCGCCGCCACATGCTTCTCGGTGGTGCTGACCGATATTCCCAGTTGCCTGGAAATTTCAACATGAGAATAGCCATAGACCTTCTTCAACACAAACACCTGCTGGCACTGTTGCGGCAAAGACGCCACAGCCTCCCAGAACAGGAGCATGCGTTGGCGTCCATCCACCTGATCCTCAACGAGAGGCTCATTGGATGAGACGGATTCGGGCGCAAAATCCTCAATATAGTCGATCAACGAGCGGGACTTTTTATCCATCGCGTCACGAACAACATTGCGGGCAATCATGTACAGGTAGGCTTTGGGCTGGAGAATATCGCGCTCGCGTTCGGCTTGGAGTGCGCGCAGGATGGTCTCTTGAGCGATATCGTCAATGTCCGAGCTGGCCGGCGAAATCCGCCGCAGAAAGCGCCGAAGCGCGGCTTCCTGTTCGCGAAACACCGAAAAGATGCCGCTTTCAGCGCGTCTCTTCTGACTGTTCGCATCTGATACCATTCCGGCCGTTCCGATCCTGTAGTCCCACCCGCCCCAAGTCAGGGACGGCCCAATACTTGAGGCCTTGCGCCTTTCACGTCCATATCAGCGACACGCGCTTGCCGCAGCGCCTTGCAATCAACCCTGCCTGACTTCCTCGACCGCTCTTATGACCGCCCTTCCATTTGCGCCGGAAAGCGCAAACCGCACCGCCGCATCGGCGTGGATGACCGTGGAATCGTAGCCGGGAAGCGCAAGTTCGTTCGCATCAATCAGCAGCTGGATCTCCGTGCAGCCAAGAATGACAGAATCCGCGCCGCTCGCTGCAGATTTTGCTATGATCCGGTGCAACAGCGCTCGGGATTCCTCGCGGATCACACCCTGGCAGAGCTCATTGAAGATGACCTCGTGAACGGCGAGGCGGTCGCCCGCGTCCGGCACGACAACATCGATTCCGTGCGAGGCCATCTGGTCACTGTAGAAGCCGTGCTCCATCGTGTAGCGCGTTGCCAGGAGGAGCGGCCGCTTGCGATGGTCGGCCGCCAGAACGGCCGCCGTTTCATCAATGATGTCGATCAGCGGCACGCCCGACATGCGGGCCACCTTGTCAGCCACGAGGTGCATAGTGTTCGTGCAGATCAGAACGCAATCCGCGCCCGCCCTTGCGAGCCCGGCCCCTGCCGAGCCGAGCAGCAGCCCTGCGTCTTCCCAGCGATCCGCCTTCTGGAGCGCCACGACACTGGAAAAGTTCAGTGAGTTCAGGATCACGCCGGCCGAGGCGAGCCCGCCGAGTTCGTTCCTGACCGCTTCATTGATGTAGCGGTAATAGGTTGCTGTCGACTCCCAGCTCATGCCGCCAATCAGTCCGATCGTTTTCATTGCACCTGTTCCCGGCGATTCAATTCGATGCACATGCTTAGCGCCCGATTTGGGCAGTTGGCGCGCTTTAATGGGATGATTTTGGTTGAATCGTGCAGGTTTTCTGCGCATTTCTCATTTGGTGCGCATTCTAATTGCGTTTGGCTCTCGATTTCGTGGAGAACACCCGTCATGCTTGATGATCGCGACCGCAAGATACTCACGCTGCTCCAGGAAAATTCGGACACGCCTGTCGCCGACATAGCGGACCAGCTGTCGCTGTCGGCTTCCGCCTGTTCCCGCCGCATCGCCCGCTTGAGGGCCGAAGGATACATAACAGGCACAATTGCCCTTCTCGACCGCCAGAAGATCAACCTTCCGACCACGATATTCCTTCTGGTTCGCACCGGGCGGCATTCGAAGGACTGGCTGGATCAGTTTCATGCGGCCGTCAGCTCGGTACCGGAAATCGTTGAGGTGCACCGTCTGACGGGAAACTTCGACTATATCCTGAAACTGGTGCTGCCGAACGTTGAGTACTACGACACGGTCTACAAGCAGCTCCTGAAGCGGATGGAGCTTTACGATATGTCGGCCTACATTTCGATGGAGACGGTGAAACTGTCGCCGGGACTGCCGACCAAGCATATCTGAGCGAGCGCAGCGCGCGCAGTCGAGACAGCCCGCGTGCGTCCTCCCGCACCCTTGCCGGGCGGCATATTTCAATTATACGTGAAATATGGAATCAACTCGTACCATCGAACAGCTCTCGGCGCTCGCGCATGCGGGGCGCCTGTCCGTTTTCAGGCTGCTGGTGAGGGCGGCGCCGGGCGGCCTGCCGGCCGGAGACATTGCGCGCCAGGTGGGCATCCCGCCCAATACCCTCTCGGCCCAGCTCACGATCCTGAACCATGCCGGCCTCGTCCACCATCGGCGGGAGGGGCGTTCGATCATCCACTCGGCCGATACAGGGGCGATGAGCGCGCTCATCCTGTACCTGATGGACGATTGCTGCAGCGGGCGACCCGAAATTTGCGGGCCCGTGCTAAAGGCGGCACATGACGCGGCCTGCTGCTGACGTAGGCGTCATCCGGCCCGCGCCGGAAATCGGTCAGACGACTGATAATATTCTCCCTCTCAACTGAACTTCAGGAATTGCGGAATGGGTCTGTTCGAAAAATACCTGTCGGTCTGGGTCGGGCTCTGCATACTGGCGGGAATCGGACTTGGGCTTGTCGCGCCCGGCGCCTTCGAGGCGCTGGCCGCGCTTGAGTATGCCAATGTGAACTTCGCCGTGGCCGTGCTGATCTGGGCGATGGTCTGGCCGATGATGATCGGGGTGGATTTTTCCGCGATGCGGCGTGTCGGCGAGCGACCCAAGGGGTTGGTCATCACGCTGGCGGTGAACTGGCTGATCAAGCCCTTCTCGATGGCGGTGCTCGGTGTGGTTTTCTTCAAGTATGTGTTCGCCGGTCTGATCCCGCCGGAGGATGCAGACGGATATCTCGCCGGCCTCATCCTGCTGGGCGCTGCGCCGTGCACCGCCATGGTGTTCGTCTGGTCGCAATTGACAAAGGGGGATCCGAACTACACGCTGGTGCAGGTCAGCGTGAATGACGCGGTGATGGTGTTTGCCTTTGCGCCGCTCGTGGCCTTGCTGCTCGGCGTCACGGATATTGCGGTGCCATGGGAAACGCTGATCCTGTCCGTGCTGCTCTATGTCGTGATCCCGCTGATCGCGGGCGTGGCGACGCGCAGCCTGATGATGAAGCGCGGCGGTGAGCCGGCCGTCGCGGCCTTCACGCATCGCATCAAGCCCTTGTCCGTCATCGGATTGCTGGCAACCGTCGTCCTGCTGTTCGGCTTCCAGAGCGAAACCATCCTGGCGTCACCTCTGGTCATCGCGCTGATCGCTGTGCCGATCATCATCCAGTCCTACGGCATCTTCGCGATTGCCTATGCGGCGGCCTGGGCGTGGAAAATTCCGCACAAAGTGGCGGCGCCGTGTGCGCTGATCGGCACGTCAAACTTTTTCGAGCTGGCGGTCGCCGTGGCGATCAGCTTGTTCGGACTTAACTCCGGCGCGGCGCTTGCAACAGTCGTGGGTGTGCTGGTCGAGGTGCCGGTGATGCTCACGCTCGTGGCGTTTGCCAACCGGACGCGGAACGCTTTTCCTGTCGAAGACTGAAAGTGCCCTCGATGCGTATCCTGTTTCTATGCGTGGCCAACTCAGCGCGCGGCCAGATGGCCGAGGGGCTTGCGCGGCATCGCTTCGGCAACCGCGCGGAGGTCGCCAGTGCCGGGTCGATGCCGACCAGGCCCAACCCCTACGCCATTGAGGCGATGGCCGAACTCGGTATCGACATTTCCGGCCAAACGCCGAAATCCGTCGATGCCATGAACGCGGCTGAATTCGACTTTGTCATCACGCTCTGCGCCGAGGAAATCTGCCCGTGGCTTCCCGGCACGGCCCAGCGGCTCCATTGGCCAATTGATGATCCGGCCAGTAACGATCCCGATCGGTCGCCGGATGATATGCGCCAGCGATTTGCCAGGGCCCGTGATATCATACACGCAAGACTCGCCGCATTCGAAGCCGATCATCTCAACTGAACAGGACACTGCGATGCTTGAATATTCTGTCACCGCCCGACGGGTCGATGCCCACGGCAGCGAAGCAAGAACCAAGGAGGCTGTCCTTGTCCTCGATACGGATCTCGCTGGCCGCCCCGACGCCTTCAACCCGGCTGAACTTTTCCTCGCCTCCATCGCGGCCTGCATGCTGAAAGGCATTGAGCGCGTGACGCCAATCCTGAAATTCCAGCTTGAAGGCGCCTCGGTGAGCCTGCACGGCGTGCGCCAGGATGCCCCTCCCAAAATGCTGACAGTCCATTATGACCTCGTGATCGACACGGACGAAACGGACGCACGCCTCGAACTCCTGCATAGGAATGTGCGCAAGTACGGAACAATCTCCAACACTGTCGCCGCTGCGCTCGACCTTCAAGGCACGATCCGGCGTACATCCAACACCAGCGAGCCGGAAACACCATGATTGTCATCCATCACAACCCGGACTGCGGCACCTCGCGCAATGTGCTCGCCATCATCGAAGCGAGCGGCGAGAAGCCGGTGGTCATCGAATACCTGAAGGATGGCTGGACGCGCGCGCAGCTTCTCGGCCTGTTTGCGGCGGCTGGGCTCAGCCCGCGTGCGGCGCTGCGCGAGACGAAATCACCCGCGAAAGAGCTGGGCCTGCTGGAGCCCGGCGTCAGCGATGCGGCGATCCTCGCGGCGATGCTCGATCATCCCGTGCTGGTGAACCGCCCCATCGTCTGCAGCCCGAAGGGCGTGCGCCTCTGCCGGCCGAGCGAGCTGGTGCTGGACCTGCTCGAAAGATTGCCGCCCGGACCGCTCTACAAGGAAAGCGGCGAAATGATCATCGACGAAAAGGGGAAGCGCATTGGCTGATTCAGAGGACACTTTCCCGGCGCTCGATGAGGAAAGTTTTCACAGTATCGACCGCGAAGCGCTCCTTGCGCCGCCTCTGACACGGCATCCGCCGCGCATTTTGCTGCTACACGGATCACTTCGCGAGCGCTCCTATTCGCGGCTTTTAAATGAGGAGGCCGCCCGAATCCTGCGCCGCATGGGATGTGAAACCAGGAGTTTCGATCCCTCGGGACTCCCGCTCGTGGACGAGGCTCCGGATGATCATCCAAAAGTCCGTGAACTGAGGGATCTGGTGATCTGGTCGGAAGGGATGGTGTGGTGTTCTCCAGAACGCCACGGCGCCATGACCGGCATCATGAAAACGCAGATCGACTGGATCCCCCTTTCCGTCGGTGCGGTCCGGCCGACTCAAGGCAAGACCTTGGCGGTCATGCAGGTCAGCGGCGGCTCGCAGAGTTTCAACGCGGTCAATCAGCTGCGGATTCTCGGGCGCTGGATGCGACTCATCACCATCCCGAACCAATCTTCCGTCGCTAAGGCCTTTCTGGAATTCGACGAGGCGGGGCGGATGAAACCGTCATCTTATTATGATCGCGTCATCGATGTGATGGAGGAACTCGTGAAGTTCACCCTACTGACGCGCGACCGGGCGGAATATCTCGTGGACCGCTATTCCGAGCGCAAGGAAAGCGCTGCCGAGCTTTCGAAACGGGTCAACCAGAAGAGCCTTTGAGACGTTCCGCCACAGCCAAAGCCTCTGGTGGCCCAGGATCGAACCACTTATATGCGGTTATGCGCATAAGCGAAAAGGCAAGCCATGATCACGATCCTGTCAGCTTTGGCCGAGCCCACCCGCCTTGGCGCCCTGCGCCTCCTTGCCGACGGCGGTGAACATTGTGTGTGCGAGCTCATGGACAAGCTCGGCGCCAGCCAATCCCGGATGTCGCGCCATATGAACGTGCTCAAGATCAACGGGCTCGTCGTCGATCGGCGCGATGCGCAATGGGTGCGTTTCAGAATCAATCCTGAGCTGCCGCCACACGTAAAGACGGTGATCGACAGCGTATTGGCCGCGGCTGACGCGGAACTAGCCGCGCCAAAAAGGAAAGCCGCATGAGCGCGCCATCAGAAGTCATCGAACAATCGCCCACAACCCAGCGCGCCGCGCTTTGGATTGCCGGCCTCGCCGTCTTCCTCGCCGGATGGTGGGTGATCTACACGCGCCTGATTGCCTTTTCGGAATGGCTCGTCAGCCTGCTGCCCGTCGCGCGTGAAAGCCACTTCGGCGAAGCGCTGGCATTTTTCTTCTACGATACACCGAAAGTCCTGATGCTGCTGACGCTGATCGTCTTTGCGATGGGCGTCATACGCACCTACTTTTCTCCGGAACGCACACGCGCCCTGCTGTCCGGCAAGCGCGAGGGAGTTGGCAATGTCATGGCGGCCGGCCTTGGTGTGCTCACGCCCTTCTGCTCCTGTTCTGCCGTGCCGCTGTTTATCGGATTTGTTTCAGCGGGCGTGCCGCTCGGCGTCACGTTCTCCTTCCTGATTGCCGCCCCCATGGTCAATGAAGTCGCGCTCGGCTTGCTGTTCGGCCTTGTCGGTTGGCAGGTGGCACTCACGTATCTTGCGTTCGGCTTGACGCTCGCCGTCGTCGCTGGCTGGGTCATTGGCCGGCTGAAGCTGGAAGGCTGGCTTCAGGACTGGGTGAAGGAGATCAGCATCAACAGCGCTGGCAATTTGCCGGAAGAGAAACTCACGTTTGTTGACCGGCTGAAGCTTGGCATCGAAGCTGTCCGCGAGATCGTCGCCAAGGTCTGGATCTGGATCCTTTTCGGTATCGGCATGGGCGCCGCCATCCACGGCTTTGTGCCGCAAGACCTTATGGTGCGCATCATGAGCGCGGACGCCTGGTGGTCTGTTCCGGCCGCCATCCTTCTCGGCATACCCATGTACACAAATGCCGCCGGCGTCATTCCCATCGTCGAAGCCCTGCTGGGCAAAGGTGCGGCGCTCGGCACCACGCTCGCATTCATGATGTCGGTGATCGCACTGTCCCTGCCGGAAATGATCATCCTGCGCAAAGTGCTGACGCTCAAGCTGATCGGAGTCTTCGTCGGCGTTGTGGCCTCTGGCATTCTCGTCGTCGGCTTCTTGTTCAACCTCATTTTCTGATGCCCCCGAAAGGAACCCAACATGAAACAGGTCAAAGTTCTGGGCCCGGGCTGCAAACGCTGCGAAGCCCTGGCAGCCATGGTCAAGGCGGCAGCTGACAAGGCCGGAGTCGAGGTCGCCATCGAAAAGGTGACGGACTATGCCGAGATCGCAAAGGCAGGCGTCGCCTCCACGCCGGGGCTCGTCATTGATGGCAAGCTGGTCCACGCGGGCGGCCTGCCCAAGCCGGAATCTGTCAGCGGATGGCTGGGTGCATGATGGTCCCGAGACACATTCTCCTGCCGGGTATTGCCCTGCTCACCGCTTGCGCGGGAACGGCTGAGCAGGTGGGCGAGCCTTCGCCAACGGCTTGCCAGGCTCCTATATCCGCATACGGATCGAGGGAGTTCCTCAAAACCAATCCCGACAGCGTTGCCGCAGTTCTCGCCGAGGTTCCTGTAACCGAGACGTCGATTGGGTATGGTCCGAGCGCTGGCTATCTTGAAGAGATCACCTTGGTTGACGGCGCCTGGAAAATTGCCCGCGCGACCGGGCCCGATACGATTTCGCTTGAGACCGGTCCCACCTCGGACGCCGGAGCGGTTTTCCTCGTGATCGCTTCGCCCGATGCCTGGAGAGCGCAGCCGCTCGACACGCCGGTCGAGGGGATGGCCGATCTCGAAGCGCGGCTTTCGGAGTTCGTGGCGGCATCTGGCTGCATGTCCTCCGCCCTCCCGTTCCGCCTGTCAGGCGTCGTCGAGGATGCTGAATGGAGTGTTGTCGGACGACCGGCCGGTGCCAAGGGACATCTCCAAAGGGCCGACGTAACTCTGGTGGGAATCTACGATCCGGTGGACAATGACCGATACTTCATGCCCCAGGGTGCCAAGGTCCACGTTCACATGGTGACCGCCGATGGACGCGTTTCAGGACATCTCAACGGGTTTTCGGCATTGACCGCTGGAAAGCTGTCGCTTCCGGAATGATCTCGTGCGTTTTTCGCGCCGCAGGGCCGAACAAGCACGGATACCCTGCCGCACATCGAATGTGCCCGGGCCAAGCCGCTGATCCCGGACCACTTTAGCGCAGCTGGATGACCGAGTGTTGCAGTCCCCGCCAGGCAAAAGACGAAGGTTTGTGCTGGAGGAGGAGCAGGGATCGGTCGCCCTGCAGTGCCCAGCCGGCAAGACGACCGGCGATCGTCTCGGCGAGGACAGGTTCCAGTCCGGCAAACGGCTCATCCAGGATCAGCAGCTGCGGATTGGCCAGAACCGCGCGCGCCAGTCCGATCCGGCGCAGCTCACCGCCGGAGAAACCGCCTTCGCCCTCGTCCAGCATTGTGCCGAGCCCGGCAGGGCTCTGCATCACGAGGGCGCGCGCCTCTGCCAAGGCCAGTGCTTCCAGGATCTGATCATCCTCCGCAGACGGACGGGCAAGCCGGAACTGGTCGCGCACGGTTCCATGCAGGAACGTGGGAAATTGCGGCGAAATCGCCAGGCGCTCGAACACGCTGGCGCTGCGGACCTGGCCGATGGTCAACGCGCCGAACCATATCTCGCCTGCGCGCACCGGATGCATCCGCATCAGGGTCTCAGCAAAGGTTGTCTTCCCCGAGCCTGAAGCGCCGACGACTTCGACCACGCTTTGCCGCGCGATGGTCAGGTTGACCGGACCGATCACCGGCGCGTTTTCGGCGGCTGCAAAGGTCAGTCCCTTGCAGACGACGGGAAACACGAGGTCCAGGGGCGCTGCGGTCTCCAACGGCGGCTCACTGGCTGCCGGGAGCGCGCGCAACCGTTCGAGCAAACGCGCCGACGATGCAGCCGAGCGCGGCGCCGCGTCGAGAACCTTGATCATGGCCGAGCAGGCCTCGAACGCTGCAAGCAATGCCAGGGAAGCACAGGCTGCGAGCGCGAGGTCCACGCCGGCATGGGCCGCGCGAAGCAGGCAGAACATCGCGAGGGACAGGCCGAACAAGGTGTTCAGGGCGCCGAGGCCGCGAAATGGACGCTCGAGCCGGTCCAGCAGCGCCTGCTGCGTCTCGAGGCTCGTGCGCGCTGTCTCGCAATGGCGGTCGAGCGCGCCGATGATGTCCAGCTCAACCGCATTCTCGACGAGCCGCGCAACGTCTTCGCGTCCGGCGGCGGCCGTCTCGGCGTGGCACTCTGCAGCCAATGCGGCGCGGCGAACGGCGCGGCGCGGCAACCACCAGGCCGACACGGCGAACCCGGCGAGCGCCAGACAGGCAGTCAGGAGATCGGCGGCCAGAGCGAGGCCCAGCGACACGGCGATGGCGGCGGCAACCATCGCGGCCGGGGAGATGACGCGCAGGAAGCCCCCTTCAGCGGCTTCGACATCGTCGAGCAGGTGGCTCAGCGCCTTGGCAGGCATGGCCGCAAAGCCCCGCGCGCTTCGGGCGCCGGCCGCGAACAAGGCGGGCCGGAGCTGCGCCGACAGCCGCAGGGTTGCATCGTGGCCGGCCAGCTGGTCTCCGTAGCGGCTGAGGACGCGCGAGAACGCGAACAGCCTCACACCGGCGCTGGGATAGAGATGATTGAAGATGAAGCCAGCCCCGGCCATGCCGGCCAATGCGGAGGCGGTCAGGAACCAGCCCGAGAGGCCCAGCAGCAGGACGCCGCAGGCGCCGGACACCGCTGACAGCGTCAGGGCAGCGATGAAACGAGACCGGCCGGGACGGCCCAGATGCTTCCAGAGCGACATCATCGACCGGTCACCTCGCGAGGCCCGGCGAGATCAATCACTTCGTCTGCAAACGCCATCACACGCTCCGTATGCGTTGCAATCAGGATGGTCCTGTCCTTGCCGATTTTCCGGAGCAGTTGCAGGAATGCCGTCTCGGCTTCTTCATCGAGGTGCGCAGTCGGCTCGTCGAGGAGAAGTAGCGGCGCGTTTCGCAGGATGGCCCGCGCGAGCGCGAGTTTCTGCCTTTGCCCTCCGGACAGACCGCCGCCGAAGCGGGCCAGGGGCTGATCCAATCCGCCGCGCTCGGGGGCCGCGAAAGTCAGGACGCCGGCTTCCCGCGCGGCCGCCTCGACCTCCTCGCGAGCGGCCTGCGGCCTCGCGAGGGCGATGTTTTCAAAAAGCGTGCCTTCGGTCACCCACGGCGCCTGACGCAGATACGCCGCGCTGCGAGACAGGCTCTCGCCCGGCTGAAGCGGCTGGCCATCGACCAGAATGCGGCCGGCGACCAGATCGACATGGCCAAGGAGGGCCAGCAGGCAGCTCGTCTTGCCGGACCCGGACGGGCCCGCCAGAGCCGTGATCCGGGACGGCGCGGCTACGAAGCTGAAGGGCAGAGAAGGCCGTGCGCTGTCCCGGTAGGCAAGCACGGCGTGATCGAAGGTCAGGACCGGCGCGCGCGGGAGAGGCTCGAGCCGCTGCAGCGAACTGTCCGCCCCCTGATCGAGCCAGGGCCCGAGCATGCCGGCCGCAGCGACGCCGTCCGCGCGGTCGTGATGCAGGCTGGCCAGCCGGCGAATTGGGGCGAAGAATTCAGGCACAAGCACCAGCACCGTGAACCCTTCGGCGAGAGTGATCGTCTCTCCCGTCTGGAACGGAAACACGCCGAGCAGTTTGAATCCGACATAGACCGCCACAAGTGCAATGGAGATCGAGGCAAAGAACTCAAGCACTGCCGTGGACAGGAATGCGACCCTCAGGATCTTCATTGTCCGCTCCCTGAGCGTTTCGGCGGCGGCTTCCAGCTGGGCCGTTTCTCTCGCGACGGCGCGGAAGACCCGGATCAATCCGAATTTTGCCGCCCGCGACTGAAACGCAGACGAGAGCGTATCCAGCGACGCCTGCTGCGCGCGGGCCGTCGCGGCTGTCTCACTGGCGGCCAGCCAGATGAAAACCGGAAGGACGAGAACCGAAACCAGAAGCAGGACCGCTGCAAGCCAGGACTGGGTCGCCACCGCCACAAGAATGAGACAGGGACCGATCACGGCGAGGCGCATGCCGGGCCACCAGCGGGCGGCGTAGCCCGACAGCTTCTGGGTCCGGTCAACGATCTGGCTGGCACGCGCGCCGGCGCTGTCGCCGAGGAGCTGGCCGGCGCCGACGCGCGCGACCCGGGCGAAGATGTCGCGCCGCGCGGCCGCTGTCGTCGCCTGACCCGCCTGCGCCGACGCCGAGTCGGCAAGCCAGGATGCAAGTACGCGCGCTGCGAGCCCCAACACCGCGATACCGAGCGGCAGCCAGACCGGTTGCGCGCGCGACACTGCTGCGACCGCGTGACCGATGCCCCATGCAATCGGGATCCAGGACACCAGCGCGATGACCTGCAGCGTGAGCGTATGGCGCAGAGGATTGCGCGCCTGACTGACCCATGCCGAGAGATACAGTTTCGAAGGTGTCATCGCGTGATCCAGGCCGCTTGCGCACAGGCCGTCCATCTGGGCCTTTTAAGTGTCATATTTGATGCGACTTTTCGCGCACTGTGTCCTTTATTTGCACATATGCTAATACACGCATCGTCAAGCCTGACCGGCTGAAAAGAGATGATCAGGATACTCCCATGAATGATTTCCTAGTTGCCGACCTGTCGCGCTGGCAGTTCGCCCTGACAGCGATGTACCACTTCCTGTTCGTACCCCTGACCCTCGGGCTGTCCATGCTCCTGGTGGTCATGGAAGGCGCCTATGTGATGACGGGAAAGCCCGTCTGGCGAAAAATCACCCAGTTCTGGGGAACGCTGTTCGGCATCAACTTCGTGCTCGGGGTCGCCACCGGGATCACGATGGAGTTCGAGTTCGGCACCAACTGGGCCTACTATTCGCACTATGTCGGCGACATCTTCGGCGCCCCGCTGGCGATTGAAGGCCTGATGGCGTTCTTTCTGGAAGCCACCATGGTCGGCCTCATGTTCTTCGGCTGGGACAAGCTGTCCAGACCCGCACACTGGATGGTCACCTTTTTCGTTGCACTGGGCTCGAACCTGTCGGCGCTCTGGATCCTGATCGCGAATGGCTGGATGCAGCATCCGGTCGGCGCCGAGTTCAATCCGGAAACCATGCGGATGGAAGTCACGAACTTCGCGGAAGTCCTGTTCAATCCGGCGGCGCAGGCGAAATTCGTCCACACGGTCAGCGCGGGCTACGTCACCGCGTCGGCCTTCGTACTGGCGGTCTCTGCCTGGTACTTGCTGAAAGGCCGGCATACGGGCCTCGCCAAACGTTCGATGATCGTTGCATCGGCGTTCGGCGTGCTCTCGGCCGCGTCCGTGATCGTGCTCGGTGACGAGAGCGGCTATGTGGACGGCGAGAACCAGAAATTCAAACTCGCGGCGATCGAGGCGATGTGGGAGACCGAGCCGGCACCGGCCTCGTTCACCATCGTCGGGCTGCCTGACCGCGCAGAACAGACCACCCATTTCGCCCTCCGCGTGCCTTACGTCCTTGGCCTGATCGCGACACGTTCGCTCGACCAGCAGGTCCTGGGCCTGAATGACCTCGTCGCGCAGGCCGAAGTGCGCGTCCTCAACGGCGTTGCGGCCTATGACGCGCTTCAGGCGATCCGCAAGGATCCGCAGAACGCCGCCGCGCAGGAAGCCTTCGCAGCCACCAAGACCGATCTCGGGCACGGCTTGTTGCTGACAAAGTATGTCGCCGACCCGCGCGATGCGACGGGGGAACAGATCGCGCTGGCCGCATTTGATCTCGTGCCGGATGTCGCGCTCAGCTTCTGGTCGTTCCGCGTGATGGTGGGCATCGGCTTCCTCTACCTCGCCGTGTTCCTGACGACGTTCTATTTCATGAATATCCGCCATGACGTGCCCAAATGGGTGCTGCGGGGCGCCGTGCTGCTGATGCCGCTGCCCTGGCTTGCGGCCGAGTTCGGCTGGATCGTCGCAGAAACGGGGCGCCAGCCCTGGATCATCGACGGCGTGCTGCCGACCCATCTCGGCGTCTCGAGCATCTCGCCGGCGCATGTGATCACCACGATCATCGGTTTCACCGCGATCTACAGCGTGCTGCTCTACATCATGGTGCGCCTGATGGTGCGGGCGATCTCGCTCGGCCCCAGTGGCGGGCCGGTCGTGCCGGCGGGCAGCGGCGGCATTTCCGGGATGATCGGCCTTGCCGGGCCGGCTGCGCCAGACTTTGACAGATAAGGATACCGGACATGGAAATCCCTCTCGACTTTGCAACACTCAAACTGATCTGGTGGGGACTGCTCGGCGTCCTGCTGATCGGGTTCGCGCTGACCGACGGCTATGATCTGGGCGTGGCAACGCTGTTGCCTTTCGTCGCCCGGAAAGACGAAGAGCGCCGGCTCGTGATCAACTCGATCGGCCCGATGTGGGAAGGTCACCAAGTCTGGTTCATCCTCGGCGGCGGCGCCATCTTCGCCGCCTGGCCCATCGTGTATGCGGTGAGCTTTTCAGGCTTCTACATCGCGATGTTCCTGGTTCTCTCGGCCCTGATCCTGAGACCCGTGGGGTTCAAGTACCGGTCCAAACGCCCCGAAGCGCGCTGGCGGTCGAGCTGGGATAGGGCGCTGTTCATCGGCGGCGCGGTTCCGGCCCTGATCTTCGGGGTGGCCGTCGGCAATGCGATCCTCGGCGTGCCGTTCAGGCTCGATGATACGTTGCGCATGACCTATGAAGGCGGGCTGGTGAGCGGCCTGCTCGCGCTGCTCAATCCTTTCGGCCTGCTGGCAGGTCTCCTGTCGGTCACCATGCTGGTGACACACGGCGCTGGCTGGCTGACAATCAAGCTCGAGACGGGCATCGTGCGCGACCGCGCCGGAAGGATCGGCAGCGTCACGGCCCTCGTCAGCTTTGCGCTGTTCGCCGCCGGCGGTGTCTGGCTTTATTTCGGGATCGATGGCTACCGGATCGCCGGCGCGATTGATCCCGGCATGATGCCCAACCCCTTGCGCAAATCGGTCGTCACAGAAACCGGCGCCTGGTTCAGCAACTATCAGGCAAATCCCTGGATGCTGATTGCGCCGGCTCTGGGGCTTGCCGGCTCGGTCATCGCCTTCATGGGCCTGCGCGCCAAATCAGCCCTCTCGATGGCGGGATCGGCCTTGGCGATTACCGGCATCATCGTGTCGGTGGGCGTCTCGATGTTCCCGTTCATCCTGCCGAGCTCCATCGACCCGAAGGCCAGCCTCACGGTGTGGGACAGCTCGTCGTCGCATCTCACCTTGTTTGTCATGCTGATCTGCACGGTGATCTTTATCCCGCTGATCCTGTTCTACACTGCCTGGGTGTACAAGGTGCTGTGGGGACGCGTGACCACGGCAGAAGCAAGCGGCGCTGACGGCCAACACGCTTACTAACCGGAAAGGTTCTAACTCATGTGGTACTTTGCCTGGATCCTCGGCCTCGGCCTCGCGCTGACCTTCGGAATCCTGAATGCCCTCTGGAACGAATTCTCCCCCGATGGCGCGGCATGCGACGAGGTGGACTGCGACGAGGGCCCGGCCTGACCGATGGGGGGCGGGTCACGAGCTTCCAACTGGCTTCTCCATGTCCTTCCACCCTTTGCGCCAAGCGCAGTTCCGGCGCATCATGGAGCCGGGTCGGAGTTTCTGCCGCGCAGGAACTGATTGAATTCAGCTGCCCCTGAAGAGAGTCCATCGTAGTCGAATTCGTAGTCGAGAAACTTCTCCAAGAACGAGTTCGCCTCTTCATCGGTAGCGAACACTTTTCCTGAAAGGAAATGCACAATTGCTTCAATAATATCTTCGGGCTGGAACGGCTCGAATATCAACAACGCACGGGAGACAAACATACTTGGAGCGTTTCGAGACCTGCAAGAGATTATCGGCAAGGTGAACATGTGACTTCCGCTGGCAGTGCTCAAACGCAGGTACAGATGCAGATAAAGCTGATCGAAATGACTCGGTGCCAAGAGTTTGCCTTCGATCCCATCATCAGCCCCGAAATCCCAAGCCTCCAGCTGAATGGAAACGCCACTTGTCATTCGAAAATCTCCGAGAGCTCTCACTCTGTCATAACTCGAATGTGAGCGTTTGCCTCGCCAGTTCCAGAAATTTTGTTTGCTGGAAATTTACATAGGTTTGGCGCTCGCGATTCCCGCCAGACTCTTCCCCGAAGCACGGACATAGTCCGTCTTCACGCCGCCTTCACCCGCCGCGAATGGCCGTCATACACCGATGCCATCGACACCGGCGCCGATGGCCTCAGATCAGCACACGGCGGATCCGGGCGGCGAGAAAATCCAGCAGGAGCACCGTGAGGAAGATAACCAGGAGCAAGGTGCCCACCCGGTCATACTGGAACATGTCGAACCGCCCCTTCAGCTCCTGCCCGATCCCTCCGGCGCCGACGAGTCCGATGACGGTTGCCATGCGGACATTCCGGTCGAGGATATAGAGGGAGAGGCCCGTGAAGCTCGGGAGAACCTGGGGAATGACCGCGAGCCTAAGGACAGCGAGGCGCCCGGCGCCGGTCACGGCGATCGCCTCCTGCGGCCGCACGTCCGCGCTTTCGATGTCCTCGGCAAAGAACTTTGCGAGGAATCCGGTGCTGTGTATGGCCAGCGCCACGATCCCCGGAATGGCCCCGAACCCGAAGGCCAGCACGAGGAACAGTGCACTGATGAGTTCCGGGACCGATCTCAGAAAAGACACGAATGTCCGGCCAGCCGCGTAGACCAGGATGTGCGGGGAATAATTCCGCGCGCACAGGATCGACAAGGGAAGGCTGGCGGCAATCGCAAACAGCGTCGCCCAGATCGCGATCTCGACAGTCTCGAGCATCTTGAGCAGCACCAGACCGAGGTAACCCCACGGCTCGACCAGAAAGGTCTTCGCGGTCTCGCGCGTGACGATTTCGAGCGTATCGGGATCGAGCACGGTTTCGGCGGTCGCAACCTGTTCCAGATGGGCAAACGGCCGGACGAGACGAACCTCCAGATCATCGACATATTCAATCGGGGTACGCTCATCAACAACGATCGGGAACATGCCGGTGACAAGGCCCGACATGCCGTCGCCGATGCTGGACCCGTCCTTCAGGCCTGCCGAGGCGAGAAGAAACGATCCCACGTCGCTGAACAGGCGGCCGAGTTCAAGGCGGTGCGCCGAGAGCGCAAGGCCGCAGAACGCAAGAAATGACAGGAGGAGAATACGGGCGTCAAAGGCCGGCTTGAGCCGCCAGGCTTCCGGTTTGCGGGCGCGCAATTCTTCCACCTCAGTCATGGCCTGTTCCTGCCTCGTCACGCTGCGGTGGATGTGGGGACAGCGGCCGCGCCGGCGCCTGCGAACAGCGCGGCGGTCGCTGCCGGGCTCAGGTCAGCCGGCGGTCCGTCGAAGACGAGGCGCCCGCCCTGAAGGCCGATGATGCGGTCAGCATACTGACAGGCCAGATCGGTCTGATGCAGGCTGCAGAGCACACCGACCCCATGCACGGTGACGGCTTCGCGCAGCAGCGCGAGAATTCCCGAAGCAGTCTGCGGATCAAGGTTTGCCACCGGCTCATCCGCGAGGAACAGTTGCGGCTGGCCGATCAGGGCCCGCGCGATACCGACCCGTTGGCGCTGACCGCCCGAAAGTTCCCGCGCCTTCCGGTTGGCCTGGATTTCCGTCAGGCCGACTTCGGCCAGCAGGCTGCACGCCCGCTGCCGGAGGGGTGTCGGATAGGCCTGGAACAGAAGTCGAGACCAGGAGAGATCCGGGGCCGCGCCCGCCAACACGTTTTGCGCCGCCGTGAGCCGGTCGGTCAGTCCGAACTCCTGATGCACCATGCCGAGGCGCCGGCGCACGGTCTTCAGGTTGGCGCGCGTGAGCGCAACGCCGGTGACATGGATTTCGCCCTGATCCAACGGAACAAGCCCGGCAATCGCGCGAAGCAGGGTCGTCTTGCCTGATCCGGACGAGCCGAGGAGGACCGTGAACTGCGGCGCCTCCATCACAAAAGAGACGCCGCCGAGCGCGGGAGGCCCGTCTCCATAGGACTTGACGAGCCCGTCACAGGATAGAAGCCTGCCGGCGGAAGCTTGGCTGGCAATCGACCTTGACCGCTTGGCCGGCATCGTCACGGCGCGGCTAGTCCTGAACCGCACCGGCCTTGCGGATCAGCGCGGCCTTCAGGTCGTCGTCGATGAATGCAATGCGCTCGGCCGCCTTGTCCAAATCGGCCTCGTCAAAATCGGTTACATAGCGATCAACGCGTTTGCCGCCGTAGCCCCGGATGGCATCGGTCTTCACGCCCGGCGTTTCATGCAGTTTGGCAAGGGCTGCGCGCAGCTTGTCCTGCAGGGCATCCGGCAATTTCGAACTGACGGCAAGCGGCGGATTGGGAATAGGATCGGACCTGGCGAGGATCCGGAACCGCGACGCATCCAGTCCGCCCTGGTTCATCGCGCGCTCAAACGACGTCAGCGACGCGCCCGCCGCATCCACCTGACCGCTGCTCAGCGCCATCAGGCTTTGCGTGTGGGATTCTGACAGCCGCAAGGCGCGGAGATCCGTCAACGGATCAATGCCGGCATCTCTCAGGACTGCGAGCGGATAGGCGAAGCTGCTTGCCGAATGGCTGGACCCGAGCGCCAGTGTCCGCCCCGAAAGCTGGTCCACCGCCTTGATGCCGGACGAAGCCAGAACGAACAGGCCGGCGTAGTAACTTGTCGAACCGCCCCGCTCCTCGATGCCGAGAAGTTCGGCGCAGCCCCGGTCGCGCGCCTCCAGATAGGACACCGGGCCAAACCAGGCGATGTCGGCCTGCCCGGCGCACATGCCGTCGATGACCGCCGAATAGCTCTGCCCGACCCGGACCTCGAATTCGAGACCGGTGACACGCGACAGGGCATCAAACAGGGGTTTGAAGTCAGCCTTGGTGCCGTCCTCTGTTCCGCCGTCGGCAGGGATCAGAAGCACACGTAAGGGCGCCGTCCACACCGGGCCGGTTTCTGCGCGGCCGCTCGCTGCGGGACCGAGCGCGCAAGCAACAAGAATTGAAAGGCAGAGCCCCCAACGCTTCATGACCTTAATCTTCCCTGTTTCGGGAAGACGCCTTCCCGGCTGACACATTTCGTTCAGCACCCGGCCGCCAAAGCCGGCCGGGTGCCTCAGCATGAGGGTTAACAGCGGGAGGTGACGGCTGCGTGACAAATTCAGACGTGCCTTGCCTTGGAATGAAAATCATTCAATAATTCGACGCACAGATTGGTGATGTGAAGACGCCCATGGCAGATCGACCCCCGCGCACAACACCTCCGGTCAACAAGCGCGCCGACACAGCCCCGGTGGACAACGTGCTCTCGCGGATCCGGGTTCGCCAGGCAAGCCTTGGACCGAGCACGCGCTCGATTGCCAATTTTGTGCTCGAGCATCCCGGCCAGGTAGTGGGCATGTCCGTCACGGAGCTGGCGGAAGCGACCGGCGCGAGTGATGGCAGCGTCATAAACTTCTGCCGCCAGCTCGGCCTGTCCGGCTTTCAACAGTTCAAGCTCAGCCTCGCCCAGGAAACCGTAAGGCCCGTCCAGTTCATTCACGAAGACTTGCAGCCGACAGACGATACGGCGGCGGTCTGCCGCAAGATGTTCCACGCAGGCATCCAGGCCTTGCGCGATACGCTTTCGGTTCTAGATCCGGATGCGGTTTCGGCTGCAGTCAAGGCAATCAAAGGCGCGGAACGCATCGAGATATACGGCATCGGATCCTCCGCGCCGATTGCCGAAGACGCGCAGTACCGGATGCTTCGCATAGGGCTCAACGTCAAAGTCGTCACCGACAGCCACATTCAGGCGATCAGTGCGTCGCTGACGGGTCCGAAAGTCGTTGTGCTCACGATTTCGCACTCGGGCGCCACGCACGAAACCCTGGCCTCGACACGGCTTGCCAAGGAAGCCGGCGCCACCACGATTGTCGTCACGAACTTTGCAAACTCGCCGCTCCAGGCCTTTGCCGACATCAAGCTGTTCACGATGTCGCGCGAAACCAAGTTTCGCACTGAGGCCATGACGAGCCGTATTGCCCAGCTTTGCGTGCTGGATGCCCTCGTCGCCGGCATTGCGCTGGACGACTACGAGCAATCCGTATCGGTCTTGCAGAAGACCTTCAACGTGCTGTCGCTCAAGCGATTCTGACCGTCTGGACAAGCGAGCGAAAGAAAGGCTCCGGCGCCGGCGCCACGAGGAGGGCGTTCATCCCGAGCGCCTCGGCTCCCGCGATATCTGTCGCCTGATTGTCGCCGATCATCACGAGCGAGGCAGGTTCCTGACCCAGCACGCTGCACCCCTTCTGGAAGAGCCTGGAGTTAGGCTTGCCGACAATCTCCAGCCGCGATTCCGGAAGATCGACGCAGGCCCGGATGGCGGCCAGCAAGGCCCCCGTTTCGGGCCGGATCCTGCCGGCCCTGCCCGGGTGCGTGATGTCCGGATTCGACACGATCAGCTTCGCTCCACCGGCCAGCGCATTGATGATTTTCTCAAGGCGCGGATAGGTGAACCGCGTATCGCGCAACAGCACGATCAGGTCCGGAGAATCCGACTCGATACAGAGCCCCAAGCGCCTGGCCAGAAATCTCATGCGGGGATCGGACAGTACCCAGGTGAATGGCGATCCGATCTCGGCCGCGCGGTTGAGCGCTTCGACGCCGGCTAGAACGATCTGCTCAGCCCGCATCTCGATGCCGGCCTTCGACAGAATGCGCAGGAAATCTTCTACCGTGTTTGACGAGTTGTTCGAGACGATCACGGCTCTTGCCTGGTTCGCCTTCAGGAAGCGCACGGCCGAAGGCACGAGCTGATTGTCGACGGCGCAGCAGCCGTCCCAATCCATCAGAAACCCGCGCGCATCCGCGATCACGCCCGGCGCGATGTCTTTTGCATTGATACTGAACACACTGCCCATCGTTTGATCCAGTCGTTTTCCTGAATTGAATTTTGTTCAGATGAAATTGGCATCAAAGTAAATGGGGTTCACATAAATTTTACCGTTTTTTCACGCAACCGTCGCCTGCGTTAACTAATCGAACCTCCACAACCTGCGGCGCACTACGCGGCAGGTCTCAACCGGGTCGCCGATGACCGGCGCTCTTCCAGGGGTTCGATAGGGGTTTATACCATGAAACCGCATGCCAGATTTTCAGTCCGCGTTGGCCTTGGCGCACTGCTTGCGTCGGCCGCACTGCCGCCGCTGCTTGCCGAAGCGCAAGTCGAAGAAGAAGGAACCCGGCGCCTCGAAGCGGTGCGCGTCGAGGGCCAGCAGGTAGACCTGACGGCGAGCCCGCTCGCAGTCGATTTTGCCCAGTTCGGTACGCAGGTCCAACTGATCAGCGACGAAGAAATCGAGACGGGCGGATTTACCAACTTCGGCGAACTCGCCGCTGGCCTGATCCGCGGCGCCAATGTCGGCTACTCGCCCGACGAAGGTGAATTCACCATCAGGATCGATGGCGGCACCGACCGCGACACGCTGCTGCTTGTCGACGGCGTGCCCTATTTCGACCGCTCCTCGCCGAGCGAAGATCTTTGGCCCGCGACAGCGATCGACCCGCGGATGATCGACACCGTTGAAGTCTATCGCGGCGGTCAGTCACTGTATTTCGGGTCGAACGGCGGCCTCGGGGTGGTCGCCGTCAAGACGAAGGAACCGGATGGAACCTCCAAGGGTGAGTTCGGCGTCTATGGCGGATCGTTCAAGACCCGCGAAATCTACGGCAACACGACCTTCCCCATCGACGATGCCGGGAAGCACTCCATTCTGGTGTACGGACGTTCCTATCACTCTGATGCGCACGAACTGTTTGACCCGGAAGCGTATGGCGACAACGTCCTCGCGCTCGGCGGCTATCAGGCCTACCCCTACGACTTCAACAGCCTCGGCATAAAATACCTCTGGCAGATTGATGACCGTCAGGAACTCCGCCTCGGCGCGTCCTACACGACCGTCGATTTCCACGACAGCTTCCCCAACAGCACAGTCTTCACGCCGAACTATACCGAGTTCCCGATCTATACGGCGAGCTATGAAAACGAAATCACGGATCGCCTGAAGTTTGAGATTGAAGGCCATTTCCAGCAGCCGCAGCTTCGCAACAACGAACTTCGCCCTCAGGTCTGCACGATCCCGCGGATCACAGACTTGCCGGCAACCATCGAAGCACAGGCCCGGGCTCGTGGCATCACCAGCTTCACCACCGCCGTTCAGTTCGAGACCTTTGCCGCCTCAATCGGCTTTCCGACCGGCTGCGTGACCAACCCCGGCACGATCAATGGCGCCGCCTCGCAGGCCCGGCAGGGCTGGTTGGTCAACCAGGACCCCAACAGCCCCTTCTTTGGCCAGCGCTACGGGACCGCCGAGAACCCCTTCCCGATTGGCGCGCCGATCGGATATGTCAGCGAAACAGTGACCTCGTTTGGTGACGGCAACCCGGTCAAGGGTTTCGGATCCACCGATAACCGGGCCTCCGGCTATCAGGACTGGGGCACTAATGCGCGGGCGACCTACACACTCAACGACTATGTCGATGTGGTCGGCGGCGTGCAGTATTCCGGATACAAGGACTACTCGGACTCCGCGTTCGGCGTCCGCGACACCAAGCTGACTTCGGTTGGCGTTTACGGCGACCTGCGCCTCAGCCTTCCGGTTCTGGAAGGCATGTCGGTCTCGCTCGCCGGTCGCCAGGATTTCAACGACCCCTTCGACGATGAGGCAATCTGGAAGGCCAGCGTTCGCCAGAACTTCGGCGGCGGCATCTATGCACGCGCGTCCGGCGGCACATCCTACTCGGCGCCGAAGATCGACGAGATCGGCGTCTATGGCGCAAGGGCCCAGATCAACCCGGGCCTCGAAGCCCAGTCGGTGGAAGCCATCAATGCGGGCGTCGGTATCGACGGTGACATTCTTGGCGGTACCTACAACCTCGAGTTCGGCTTCTTCCAGACGGACATTCTCAACCAGTTCGGAAGCCGGGCCGTCGGCGCGATCTGCACCCAGTATGCCGTTGGAGGCCCGAATGCACCGGCGACCGGCGCGCTCGCCCTCGACACGATCAACGCCAACCGGCGCAGCATCGTTCCGCCGGATGCCTTCTGCGCGACAGCGGCTGCTCAGGACCTTTCGAGCGGCGACTCGGTCGCCGTCAACCTGAACGCTGTTCAGGCAATTGAAGGCTGGACCATCGACTTTGCCATCGACCTCGACAAATGGGCGGCGGACTTCTCCTTCACCGCCATGGACTCGCTTGAGCCCAATCCGGTGTTTGGTCTTTCGCAGATCCGCGAAGGCACAGGCCAGGTTCTGACCGGCACGGTCGTCCCCGGCCTGGCCGGCAGCAGCGCGCTGCGTCAGTCGGGCGAGCGTCCCGAATGGTCGCTGTCGGGCCTGATCACCTATGAGCCCACGGATCGCTGGATCCTGGCCCTCAATCCGCGGCTGCAAGGCCCCGAATACGCCTATGCCGGCGGCACGGCGGCCCGCCTCGTGGATGCAAACGGCGAGCGCGCGGTACCCGACATGAACTTCGGCGAATACTTCGTGCTCAACGGCTCAATCCAGTACTTCCTTGGAAAAGACCGTCAGCACCGTATCCTGCTGCGCGGGGTCAACCTCCTCGGCGAAGAGTACTTTGAGCGCGGCGCAGCGGGCGCTTTCCAGTCCCTCAACCGGAGTGTCGTGCGAAACGAGACGGGCGTGAACAACGCTGAGAACTACACGACCTATGGATGGAACGGAAAGCCGCAATCCTTCTGGGTCCAGTACGAGTATTCCTTCTAGTCCCTCGACTGCACACGACCGGGCGGCGCAGTCATTTAACGCCGCCCGGTCTTTCCTCTGCTTACGGACGAAACCAACATCGACAAGAGGTTTGCTGCTCATGTTCAACGATCTGTCCCGCCGCCGGTTCATGCTGACAACCAGCGCGCTCTTCGGCGTGTCGCTCATTGACCAAAAGGCGCTTGCCGCAGCGAATGGAGGGCATTTCTCCCTCGGGGTCGCATCCGGTTCGCCGCGCGCGGACCAGGTGATCCTCTGGACGCGTCTGGCGCCTGATCCACTGAACGGCGGCGGCATGGCTCCTGAGCCTGCCAAGGTCCGTGTCCGGCTCGCACGCGACCCCGCCATGATGGACATTCTCATTGATGATTTCGTCACAGCCCATGCGGCCGAAGCCCATTCCGTCCACTTTTCCGCGCGCGGCCTCGAACCGGGGCGCGAGTACTGGTACCAGTTTTCATACGGCACGGATGAGAGCCCGGTCGGCCGTACACGGACCAGCGACCCAAAGGCCGGTCAGGTCAAGATCGCCCTGGCCTACTGCCAGCACTATGAATCGGGCTTCTATGCAGCCTACCGGGACCTGGCAGCATGGTCGCCGGACTGCGTCATCCATACCGGTGACTATATATACGAAGGCGATATCGGCACGCTCGGCGCGCAGATGCGCCCGGTCGGGGGCGGCGAGCGCCGGCTGTTTGAAACCGTCCGCCTGCACAACAGTGCCGAGATCGTGACGCTCTGGGATTATCGCAACCGCCACGCCCTCTACCGCACAGATCCCGATCTGCAGTCCGCACACGCGGGCGCACCCTGGATCGTCGGCTTTGATGACCACGAGATCGACAACAACTGGGCCGGCAACACGCCGCAGGATCCGGAAAAGCAGACCCATACCGAATTCCTCCTCCGCAAGATGGCGGCGATGCAGGCCTATTACGAGCATATGCCGATCGAGAAGCCGCCGCTCATCGCCGGGCTCGAGGCAAGCCTTCAGATCTACGGCGCGTACAGACTGGGTCCGGCGCAGGTTCACATGCTCGATACCCGCCAGTTCCGGTCCGACCAGCCCTGCGGAGACAACCGGAAGGCGTATTGCGAAGAGGCCCTCTCGGACAAGCGCACCATACTCGGAAAGACGCAGGAGGCCTGGCTGAAAAAGTCGCTCGAGCGTTCGAAGGCCGCCTTCAACGTCCTCGCAACACAGGTCTGGTTCACGCCTTACCGCTACAATGAGCCGCCCGAGGCGCCTGTGGTCAACCTCGACAGCTGGGACGGTTACCCGGTCGCCCGGCAAAATCTCTCCGACATTCTTGCCAATGACGTCTCCAACCCCGTGCTGCTGACCGGCGACTGGCATTGCGCCATGGCCTCCACGGTCTATCAGCGGCCGTTTGATCCGTCCTCGAAGCGTATCGGCCATGAACTTGTCGGAGGACCCATTTCGTCCGGATGTCCATGGGCACGCGACATGGAGCAGGTGCGAGCTGCAAATCCGCACGTGTCTCACCTCAACGGCCGGCAGCGCGGCTATCTTCGCACGACCTTCACGGCGGATACATGCAACGCGGAGTTCCGGGTTGTCGAAGACGTCGGGCGTCCGGACTCAGCGGTCCTGACCGATATCGAACTGCGCACAAAGGATCTTTGAACCGGCTGAACCGGCGGTGCCAGGCGTAAGCGAGACGTTTCGGCGTCTCGCGAGCGCGCTGGTATCGCCACGCTGCGTCAACGGCTCGGCGCGCCCGTCAGTGCGCCGTCCGTGTCTGCGGCAAAAATGGCACATCAACGCGCGAAGTCCTAGCGGCGCCTCCGGGTTTCCGGAACACGCCCGGCACATTTGACGCGCGGCGACGCCTCGCTTGTCGCAACTCTGAACTTGGCGTGTAGCCTTTTCGGAAGATGCGCAAACCTCTGATGAACGTGTCGATCGTCGCGCCGTGTACGTTACAAAACCGACCCAATTGTTTCACACGCACGTCATGCCCGTTTCCTAGCTCGTCGCTGACCTCAGCTGCGCACTGACGAAAAGTTCGCAGTCGTTGATGGATAAAATCTGGGCGAACGAGGGTCTCGCCCGGCCTAACAGTTGGATGACAGTGATGACACTTTGGAAGAGCACACTCCTTGCTTCCGCAAGCATTTTGTTCGGCGTCTCGGCCGCCTTGGCACAGGAAGCGACGACGGCTGCAACCGCCGCCACGGACAATACCGAGGATGAGGCCGTCCGCGAACTCGACACGATCGTGATCGTGGGACAGGCCCAGACCTACTCCTCCGCCGAATCGACGGAGTCCATGGCCCTGCAACAAGCCCCCGTGGCGTCGATCCTGGCCCAGATCGACAACCTCCCGGGCGTTCTCGTCCAGGAAGGCGATACGTTCGGCTTCGACGACTGGTCGACCGGGGTGGCCGTTCGCGGTTTCCAGAACAATCTCGGCGAACAGCAGATCGGCATCACGGTCGACGGCCTGCCGAACGGCGGTTCGAACTATGGCGGCGGATCGAAAGCCAACCGCTACATCGACTCGCAGAACGCCGGCGCCGTCGAAGTGTCGCAAGGCACGGCCGACATCGCCTCGCGTTCGAATGACGCCCTGGGCGGCACGATCAACTTCACGACGCGCAACCCGGAAGACGAACGCCGGGTCCGTTTCTCCGGCACCGCCGGTGACTTCGATGCCCAGCGCTTCTACATGTCCTACGACACGGGCTCGATCCTTGACGGCACCACGAAAGCCTGGGTCTCAGTGTCCAGCCAGTCTGCGACCGACCATGTCGAAGGCTCTGCCGAAAACCGCCGCGACCACATCGCCGGCAAACTGACGAGCGAACTCTTCGGCATCGATTGGACCGCCTATGCGTCCTATGACGATGCGCACGAAGACAACTATGACCAGCTTTATTCCGAAGCTGACTGGAACGCGGATTCCGAATCCGATCGCCTGATCGGCAACTGGACCAACACGCCCTACGTGAACCAGTCCTACCGCCAGGCCTGGTCGACCCTTCGCGAAAACTCGCTTCTCTGGCTCAAGGGCGAGAAAGAACTGTTCGACGGCCTGAACGTCGAGGCCGTTGTCTATCGCCACGACATGGACGGCCGCGGCGACTGGGTGCCGCCTTACCTCGTCAACGTGACGGCAGACGGCGCCGGCAATCCGGAGAGCGAATACGTGCCCGGCAGCCGCGTCATGGGCGGCGCCTTCCTCGGCCAGATCTTCTTCGTGGACCCGGCCGGCGTCGCACTGGCCCCTGAAGCCGGCTGTGCCTCGTCGCTCACCTTCCCGTATGGCGGCACCTCGAACGCCGCTTACGACCCGGCCTGCTATCCGCGCAACGCCATCCCGGTCCAGTCCTACCGCCACACACACTATCAGCGTGAGCGCAACGGCGTTGCCGCTGACTTCAAATGGGATGCCACCATCGGCGCCATCGAAAACACGCTCCGCGGCGGTATCTGGTACGAGAACGGCACGCGCTATGAGTACCGCGACTGGCACCGCCTGACCGACGCCCGCGTCGGCATGGACTACGACGCGCTGGCCTATTGGGTCCAGTACAGCCGCGATTTCCCGCAGAGCACCTTCAAGTGGTATGCGGAAGATGCGGTCTCGTTCGGTGACTTCACGGTCCGCGCCGGCGTCAAGCAGTTCACCAACGAGATCGAACGGGTCGACAATTTCGACCCCTCCAATCCGGACGAGAACTTCACGCTTGAGACCGAGTCGGATGTCCTGTTCTCCGGTGGTGCATCCTGGGCGCCGTCGGCCGTGCCGGGCGTCGAGTTGTTCGCCGGCTTTGCCGAAAACTACAAAGCCATTCCGGACGGCGTGCTGGAAGTGATCTCCGGCGACGGCATCCCGGACCCCGAGACTTCGGAGAACATGGAAGCCGGCGTGCGTTACGTGGGTGACCGTCTGCGCGGATCGGTCGTGTACTTCGACACCACGTTCGAAAACCGCCTCTTCCCGGCACCGACTGCCGTTGTCGTCGGCGGCATCGACTACCTCGAAGCCTCGAACGGCGGCTACATCAACGGCGGCGGCATTGAATCGTCGGGCTTTGAAGTCGCAGCGGAGTTCGCGCTGAACGACCGGTGGAGCTTCTACGGGTCGTACACGAACAATGACTCGAAAATCCTCGGCACCGGCGACGTCGCGCTGGACGGTCTTGCGGGCATTGCCGTGGGCAACATGGTTCCGGGCATTCCGGAAGACATGTTCGTGTTCAGCGCTGACTTCACCGAAGGCAACTTCTACGGCGGCGCGTCGGCGAAATGGGTAGGCGACCGGTATGTGAACCTCGCCAACACCTGGGTCGCCGATGCCTACTATGACACCGACCTCTATCTGGGCGTGTCGGGCGAAGCCATCTCGGAAGACCTGTCCAACATCGACCTTCGCCTGACGGTGAACAACGTGTTCGACCAGGACTGGATCTCGGGCATCTCCGGCAACGCAGCCTGGATTTCGGCGCCGCGCACGGTCGCCCTGACCGTGACTGCTGACTTCTGATTGACTGGACCAAAGGTCAGGGCCGGAGCATTATTCTCCGGCCCTGATTGCTTTTTTCTACATTCCTTGCGACCCGCACAGAAAGACCCCGAGATGACGAAAATCAGCAGACGCCACGCGCTCACGCTTGTCGGCGCGGGAGGATTGGCCGCCGCCTGCGCTACGAACGGCGCCGGGCAAGAGGCAGCCCTCGATCAAACGGCTGCAGCCTCGCTGCTCTTCCGCCACGGCGTTGCGAGCGGCGACCCCGATGCGACGAGCCTGATCATCTGGACACGGATTACCACGGACTTGCCGGACCTTGATGTTACCTGGCGTGTCGCCGCCGACGCAGACTTCACCAATGTGGTCGCGTCCGGCACAGCCACAACCGGCTCAGCGCGCGACTGGACCGTGAAGGCCCTGGTTACAGGCCTCCTGCCGGGCCAAGTTTACCACTACCAGTTCGGCGCGCAGGGTGAAGTCTCGCCCGCTGGTCGCACGCGCACTTTGCCGGTCAGCGGCCCGAACAAGCTCGGCATCGCGCTGGCCTCGTGCTCGAACTATGCGTTCGGGTTCTTCAACGCCTACGGCGCGATTGCCAATGACGACGAGATCGACTTCGTTCTCCACACCGGCGACTATATCTACGAATATGGCGGCGCCGACGGCTGGGGCGAGGACACCGCAACCATCATCGGCCGGCCGCACGATCCCCCGCACGAGATCGTGACGCTGCAGGACTACCGGACGCGCCACGCACAGTACAAAACGGATCAGGGCTCACGCGCCATGCACGCGGCGCATCCGCTGCTCTGCTGCTGGGATGACCACGAGAGCGCCAACAATCCGTGGACAGACGGCGCACAGAATCACCAGCCCGATACCGAAGGCCTCTGGGAAACCCGCCGGGCCGCATCGGTCCAGGCCTACTACGAGTGGATGCCCGTCCGCGAACCCGAGGCCGGAAAGAGCCGGCTCGATTTCTGGCGCACCTACGTGTTCGGCGACCTCGCCACGCTGGTCACACTGGAAACCCGCCATACCGCCCGCGGCCTGCAGGTCGACTACGAGGCATGGCGCCCGAAACTGCAGACGCCGGAAGACTACGAGTCCTTCCGCACCAGCGTGATCGGCGATCCCGCGCGCGCGATGCTGTCACCGGGCATGGAGGCAGACCTCAAAGCCGCGCTGGCCAGTTCCCGCGAGACCAACCAGCCCTGGCGCCTGATCGGCAATGCCATTCCCATGGCGCGGATTCCAGTGCCCGACCTGATCGGGGCCGGTGTCCTGCCGGCGCCGGGTGACAAATCCCTTGATGCGCACAAGCGAATGGCCTGGCTCGGCGCCCATAACCTGCCCTTCTACACGGATACCTGGGATGGCTACCCGGCAGCGCGGGAGCGGTTCTATGACCTGTGCAAATCGGTCGATGCCCAGGACCTGATCGTCCTGACGGGCGACAGCCACAGTTTCTGGTTGAACCAGCTCGCCGATGAGGCCGGCAATCCGATGGGCGTGGAACTGGGAACTGCGGGCATCACCTCACCGGGCGACTTCGTCGAGTCGGGCTTCAGCACGCAGGAGGCGAGCGCCCTCGACGCTGCCTTCGCGGATCTGCTGGACGAAGTTCTGTGGACGGACAATCTCCATCAGGGATACGTCCGGCTCGTACTCCAGAATGACCGGGCGCGCGCTGACTTCGTCGCCGTCCGGACCGTGCTCCAGCCGGACGAGAACACCGAAACCATTCGGGCCATTGTACTCCAGCATGACGGCATCAGCGTGTCGGTGACAGACGCAACCTGATCGCGGCTGTCCGCAAGACGGACTGAGCTTACGGTCCAGGCACTTGAACGAGGCGCGCAGCGCCGTGCAAGCCGCGTTGATGGCTCCGGTCAAGCCGGGCCGGCTTCAGGATGATTCGCCTGCCAATTTCCTGGCGGGAGGCCTTCACTCACGACGCGGTTCCGCCAGCGCAGGATAAGCGCTGCGAAAGGCGTCGGCATAGCTTGCGGCTTCAGCGGCCCGCCGTTCCGCCTCGACCGGCGCGCTCCCCATGGCACACTGGGCGGGCCGGATCGCCGTCGGGAGTTTGAGGTAAAATTTGCTGGATTTCGGGCTTGTTTCGAAGTTGCGCATGGTGTCCTCCCCGGATGGCGCTGATGTATCGGGGCTAAGCAGATCCACAAATAGACTTAAAGTCCATTTGTGAGGCGAGCTTTTTCTGAAGCCGTCGGGCCGACCCTGATTTCGAGCAAAGCAGCCCCTGCCCGCGACGCGAGACAGGCCCGGCCGGCAACCCTTGGTGATCGGTCGGGACACAGAACTTATTGAGCGGCGGCCGGACGGATGATACGCTCCGCAGCTTCTGAAGCGATCCGCTCGGCTTCGATCGAATCCAGACCGAACGCCCGAAGGGTCAGCGTGACCAGTTGCTGGCTGAGCATCACAGCCATCTCGCGGGAATGGCCTTCGAGCAAACGCGTGACCAGCGCGCTGCCGACACCGATGGTGAAGGCGGTGCCTGCCTCCAGCGTCAAGACGTTGAGGCGGTGCTGTCTCAACCCCTCCCGCATGTCTTCCACAATATGGGCGTTGATGGCGGACTCGATTCCGAGGTCTTCCATGCCGACGCGAACCAGCAATTTGGCATGCGCCGGCTCCGACAGGGCCTGCGCCGCGTAGACGCAAAGGCCGTTGGCCACGCGCATTGCCGGATCTTCTTCCCCGTGATTGGCCTGCTCGACCAGAACCTCCATTTCCGTCCGGCCAACCCGCAGGATCTCCCGCGCGAGCGCATGCTTGTCAGCGAAGTGGTTATAGAAGGACTGCTTCGACACATCGGCGGTGCGGATCAGATCGTCCATGCTGACGTCTTCGGGATGGTGCTCGGCAAACAGGACCTGGGCGGCGCGCAAGATGGCTTCCCGCGTTCGCCTTTGCCTCGCGTCCATCCGCTCGGGCGCCAGTTGCGGGGATTGGCCCTGACGGGCTGATTTGGTTTTTCCGGTCATCCCCTCACAATCCTGTCCTTAGGCTTGGCACGTCAAGCCGAAGTCGCCTTTGGACGGCACCCCGGGCTTCAAGCCTGCCGGGTTCAGGCAGGTCGCGCACTTCCGGCATCGGCTTACCCCCTCTTGTGATTGGATCATCGCTTGATTGATTGCACTTTTCCAGTTATTAGACTATAAGTCTAAATAAAAACTGGGAGGAAAATCAAAAAATGCCGATAATCAAGATCGAAGACATTTCTCATGTCCGCTTCGCCGCGCCCGATCTGGCGAAAATGCAGGCTTTCCTGGAGGATTTCGGGTTCTCCTGCTCCGCGCAATATGGACGCCTTTATGGCCTGGCCCGCGATGGCCGCCCCTTCGCGCACGTCACCGAACCGGGCGAGCCCGCATTCAAGGCCCTCGGCCTGCGCGCTGAAAGTCTCGCAGATCTCGAAAAGCTCGCGGCGGCGGAAGGCGTTGCCGTCGAACCCCTCGATGACCCGGGCGCTGGCCAGGTTGTCCGCCTGACCGATCCCGATGGCTTCCTCGTGGAAATCGTTGCGGGCCAGCAGGTCTCCGCCGCCCGGCCGGACTGCCTTGATGTGCCCCACAACAACGCCACTGCCCGGCCACGCCTTCGCGGCACCGTGCGGCTAGCGCAAGGGCCTTCCCATATCCAGCGCATCGGACACTGCGTTCTGAACGTCTCGGACTTCCGCACATCGGAAAAGTGGTACAAGGACCGTTTCGGCTTCCTGACGTCCGACGAAATCGAAATGGCGCCCGGCACCTCCATCGGCGCGTTCCTGCGCTGTGATCGGGGTGATCAGCCCACAGATCACCATACCGTGTTCCTGGCCCAGCTGCCGCAGCCGACCTGCTTCCTGCACGCCGCTTTTGAAGTGGCTCACCTGGACGACCTGATGCTCGGGCACGCGCACCTGAAGTCCAAGGGCCGGGACCAGGCCTGGGGTGTCGGACGCCACATCATGGGTAGCCAGGTGTTCGACTACTGGCGCGACCCGTGGGGTCACGAGCTAGAGCACTGGACCGACGGCGACCTGTTCACGGCGGACGATCCGCCGAACAAGATGTCGTTCACCAGCCTGATCTCCGTTCAGTGGGGAACGCCGCATCCCATGCTGGCGGGCCAACCGGCAGCAGAATAAGCTCGCCCTTTCCCACGCCCGACTCCCCCATCAACAGAGCGCGCAAACACGGCGCCTGAAGGACAATCCGATGAAACTCGCGACCTATTCCGAACCCGGCCAGAGCAACACCAAAGTTGGCATCGTGGTGGGTGATACAATCATCGATTCCGGCTTTGCAGGATCCATGATCGACCTGATCGCCCAATGGAGCGATCAACGCACTTCCCTGCAACGCCTCGCTGACGCCGGCACGGGCCAGCCGCTGTCGTCCGTCAAGCTGCATGCGCCGGTCGAACGCCCCGGAAAGATCTGGGCAATCGGCCTCAACTATGCCGACCATGTCGCTGAATCGAAGATGGAAACACCCACCAAGCAGCTCTGGTTCACAAAGGCCCTGACGTCCATCAACGGCCCTTACGATCCGATCCTGATCGCCAAGGGCGGTACATTTGTCGACTATGAAGTCGAGCTCGTTGCAATCATCGGCAAGCGCGGAAAGCACATCCCGGCAGACAAGGCGGCGGACCATATTTTCGGCTATTGCGTCGGAAACGATGTGACCGAGCGCATGTGGCAGCATTCCGGCCCGCAATGGTCGCTCGGCAAGAGCTTCGACACGCATGCCCCCATCGGTCCCTGGATCACCACGGCGGACGAGATCGCAGACCCGCACACATTGAACATCTCCTGTTCCGTGAACGGCCAAACGCGGCAGAGCTCGAACACGAAGCATCTCATCTTCAACATCTGGCAGCAGATCGAGCACCTGTCGGGGGCAATGACGCTTGAACCCGGCGACGTAATCTTCACGGGAACGCCCGGCGGGATCGGCGCCGCGATGGATCCGCGCCAGTTCCTGAGAGAAGGCGACGTGGTACGCTGCGAAGTCGACAGGCTGGGTGTCATCGAAGGCACCCTGGCCGGGGAGGCATGAGACATGGTTGGCCTGGATTGTGATGTCTTGGTTGTCGGGGGAGGACCGACCGGCATTGCCCTCGCCCTGATCGCCGCCCAGAGCGGTGCTTCGGTGATCGTCTGCGAGAAGGAGCCAGACGTTTATCCCCTGCCGCGCGCCGCCCACATCGACCATGAAGTGATGCGGATCTTTCAGTCGTTCGGTGCAGCTGAACCGATTGCAGCGACCAGCCGGACCACGCCGTGCTATGATTTCCTGACGGCGGACGGCCAGATCCTGTTGCGGTTTGAAAGCTCGGACCAGATCGGCCCCGGCGGTTGGCCCGGCGCCAACATGATCCACCAGCCCTCGCTGGAAAACGCCCTGCGCGACAAGCTGCCCGGCAGCGGCGCCGAATTGCGCACAGGCTGGCGATTCAAGGGCTTCGAAGAGTCCGGTGACAGCATCTCCGTGACGTTCGAAACACCCGGGGGCGCACGCACACTCAATGCCCGTTACCTGGTTGGTGCCGACGGGACGCACAGCCCGGTTCGCACCATGGCCGGCATCGAACGGGACGATCTCAATTTCGACGAGCCCTGGCTGGTGATCGACACGATCGTGCACGATGCGGAACGTCTGCCAAAAATGAATCTCCAGATCTGCGATCCGGAACGGCCGACGACCTGCGTGCTGATGGGCGAAGGGCGTCATCGCTGGGAATTCATGATTCTTCCGGGCGAGACACCGGAGCAGGTCATCGCGGATGCTTTCATCGAGCGCCTCCTCGAGCCCTGGGACGTCGAGGGCGCCGTCACGCTGGAACGCAAGGCAGTCTACCAGTTCAATGCGCGCGTCGCGAAAACCTGGCGCAAGGGCCGGGTTCTGCTAGCGGGCGACGCGGCACACCAGACGCCGCCGTTTGCGGGCCAGGGCCTCTGCGCCGGCGCCCGAGACGCTGCAAATCTCGGCTGGAAACTCGGAATGATTGCAAAGGGGAAGGCGTCCGACGCGATCCTCGATTCCTATCAGCCGGAACGCGAACCCAATACGCGGGCCACGATCCAGATGGCGATGATGATGGGACAGACCGTCTGCATCACCGATCCGGCAGCTGCGGCGGCGCGGGACCGGCAAATGCTGGCCGCACGCGCCGCCGGCCAGTCACCTGACGGACGGCTCGCCTACCCCAACATCTCGTCCGGCCTCATCCTCGAGGGCAGTGCCGGCGCCGGTGATTACTTCCCGCAAATCCGATCCGAAGACGGCGCACAACGCCTCGACGATGTTCTGGGCGCCGGGCCGTGGCTGATCAGCAAGTCTTCATCCGTCGCCGCCGCCGGGATCTCGGCAAAGAGCCTTGAGTCCGCCGAACTTGCGAGCTTTGCAGCAGGTCTCCTGGGGTGGCTTGAAGCCTGGCAAGCGGACGCCGTTCTCGTCCGCCCCGACCGGTATGTCTTCGGAACAGGAACGCCGCATGCCCTGATCGAAGCGTGGAACGCACGGGTCTGTTCCGCAGCTGTCCGATAGGGTGCCTGTCGGATAATCTGGCCCTCCCTTTGGGGCCGCAGCCTGATGGCTGCTACCGGCAAAGCCCGAACATCCGCGCCCGGAAAGTCCGCCGATCACGCCGTGGATCGATTCCGATCACGGACGCCGCATGCGTCGCTGGAGTCCGGCGCATTCAGGATGAGGCACAAGGACCATTGCGCCAGAATAAGGCGCTGATTCTCGGAACCAGCGTTTTGATCCAACAACCTTGTTGGTTGCGGTGTGTATATGAAAACCGGGACCACTTTTCGTGGCGCCGCTAGCGTTCCTGCGGCAGCCGGGTCGCGTCCGCCGACAGCGCCAGACCGACGCGGCCGGTCGTGTCGCCGGGCAGGCTGAGAATCAGGCGCTGCTTGCGCCGGTCAAACTGCAGCCGGAACTTCGACAGGAAGTCGAGCCCGAGCACCATGACCGGTTCTGCCAGCAGGCCAAGCTCATCGAGCAGCACCGGATCTGAAACCATGAGGTGGGCATCAGGCACGAAGAAATCCGCCAGACGCACCTTCCTGGCGGTTGCGATCCAGGCCGTCTCGGTGTCGCCGGTGGCGCCGAACAGCATGTGCGTCAGGTCTTCGTTGCGGCGCATCGAGGCCTGCCGCGCAAAGGCGGAGTTCACATAGGACAGGCTGGAGCCGGTATCGATCAGCGCGCGTCCACGCTTACCGTTGATCCGTACGTCGATGAAGATCAGACCACCCTCGACCGTATAGGCCAGCGAGTCAGCCACGCGCGAGCGTGCGATGTCGGGTCTGCCATCGTAGGCAGAGATGGTTCCGGCTTCGAAATCGAACTCGAGCACATCGCCGGGAAAGGCAGAGGCCGGCAACACATTCGCAGCCGATCCCGGCACACCGATGGCATCGTTAAAGGCGGCATCGACGGCATGAATCCGCAGGTTCCCGGCCTCGACGGTATTCAATCGGACGACCGGATAATCCTGCGTGCCGTTCACGCCGAGGATATTCACGGTGCGGGCCGCCGCGCCCGGCGGCGCCACGCCGCTGCGCAGGGCGGCCGTGCTGTCCACCATGGCGAAGGTGGCGGCGGTATCGACCACGCCGGTCGTCGATGTCAGCTCGTTGAGCCGAAGTTCAACCACCATGTGATCGAACCGGTTCATCTCGAACGGGATCACCGCGCGCTCGGTCGCGCCCGCCGCATTTGCCACAAGAGCATGCCCGACCGCGAGGGCCGCCAGCTGCCATATCGGACCACGGCTTTGCGCCATGTGCGTTTCTCCCGTGAGAGACCATGCCACGGAATCGCCCGGCCGGACAGCAAAAGTGGGACCCGCCTTCCCCCAACGTCACGGCTTTCGCTTACGCTTACGTTCGCGTAAAGCGATGCCACCAAGCGCCCGACGACCAAGGGCCTGACAAACAAGATCACACAAGGGAGATCCATCATGGCTGAAGCCTATATCGTTGATGCCTGCCGCACCCCTCGCGGCATCGGCAAGGTCGGCAAGGGCGCCCTCGCCCATATGCACCCGCAGCACCTGGCGGCGACCGTGCTCAGCGCGATTGCGGCGCGCAACAAGCTCGACACCGCAACCGTAGATGACATCATCTGGGGCACCTCCAGCCAGCGCGGCGCGCAGGGCGCCGACATGGGCCGGATGGCCGCGCTCGATGCCGGTTACAGCATCAAGGCTTCGGGCGTAACGCTCGACCGGTTCTGCGGCTCGGGCATCACGTCCGTCAGCCTTGCGGCGGCGCAGATCATGTCGGGCATGGAAGATTGCGTGATCGCGGGCGGCTGCGAAATGATGAGCTACACGGCGGCCACCGCCGATCCGAAATCGCCGCCGACGATGGACGTGGGCAACCTGCGCCTTCGCGCCAGTCATCCGCAAACACAGCAGGGCGTTTGCGCCGACGCCATCGCCACGCTGGAAGGCATCGACCGCGAAGCCGTTGACCGCCTCGCGGTCACCAGCCAGCAGCGCGCCGCCCAGGCCATCAAAGAAAACCGGTTCGCGAAATCTCTGGTGCCGGTTTACAACGTGGACGGATCACTGGCCCTCGATCATGAAGAATTCCCGCGTCCGCAGACCACGATGGAAAGCCTTGCGGGCCTGAAGACCGTGTTCAACATGTACATGGACATCCCGGTCGATGATCAGGGCAATACCTATGGCAACCTCCTCACGCGCATTTACCCGCAGCTCGTGGGCAAGGTGAACCACGTCCACCATGCCGGAAACTCGTCGGGCGTTGTCGATGGCGCCGCCGCGATCCTTCTGTCCTCGGAAGGCTACATGAAAAAGCACGGCCTGAAGGCGCGCGCGCGCGTTGTTGCCACCGCCAACATGGGCGACTGCCCTACACTGATGCTCAACGCCCCGGTTCCGGCAGCGAAGAAAGTGCTCGAAAAAGCCGGCCTCACGACGGACGATATTGACGTCTATGAAATCAACGAAGCCTTCTCGGTCGTGACCGAGAAGTTCATCCGTGACCTGAAGCTCAACCGCGACAAGGTGAACATCAATGGCGGCGCCATGGCCCTCGGCCACCCGATCGGCGCCACCGGATCGATCCTGATCGGCACCGCACTTGACGAGCTTGAGCGTTCGGGCGGCCGCTACGGCCTCGTCACCATGTGCGCCGCCGGCGGCATGGCCCCGGCCATCATCATCGAGCGTCTCGGCGCCTGATCCGGCCCACCAAACAATGAAGCGCCCCGCCGGTCCAAAGCCGGCGGGGCTTTTCTTTGGCGCCGCACGCCGCTATCGGTGCCGCCGATGATGGACCCTGTTGTTTTTGACACGCTCTTGCTCGCTTTCGACAGCGGCGCCGTACCTTTGCCCGAGACCGGCACGATCCTCGTGCTGAACGCCGAGCCCGGCCCCTGGCTGGCCCAGTTGCCGAAGGACCGCGTGGTCTGCCGCACCAGCCTCAAAACGGCCCACGACGCCCTGAAGGCTGCCGGTTACAGCGTGCTGGCGGTGGACTCGGTTGATTTGCCGGAAGCCGCACTGACGATCGTGGTGCCGCCCCGCCAGCGCGACCAGGCCCGGGCACTCTATGCCCGCGCCCTGCTGGCAGCGCCGGAAGGCAGTTACGTGCTCGCCAGCCTGCCGAACACGCTGGGCGGCAAGACCGGCGAGAAGCAACTCGCGGAAATCGCGGGCGAGGCCGGCAGCCTGTCAAAACACAAGTGCCGCGCCTTCTGGGCCCGCAAGGTAGCTGCCAACGTCAACACGGCGCTGGCCGAGGACTGGATCGCCGAGGACAGCGTGCGCGAGATCGAGCCCGGCCTCTGGAGCCGTCCGGGCCTGTTTAGCTGGGACCGGGTCGATCCCGGCAGTGAACTGCTGGCCGATTCCGTGCCCGAATCCACCAAGGGCATCGGCGCCGACCTGGGTGGAGGCTACGGATTCCTGACGCGCGAGATCCTGCTTCACTGCCCGAAGGTCGAGCGGATCGACCTCTACGAAGCCGAATACCGCGCGCGCGCCTGCATCGAGCAGACGCTCGCCCCCTTCGAGGGCCGGTTCACGGCGCATTGGTCTGATGTGCTGACCGACCTGCCGCAGAAGGCCTATGATTTCGTCGTGATGAACCCGCCCTTCCATACCGGGCGGGCGGATAACTCGGCGCTGGGCCGGGGGTTCATCCGCGCCGCCGCGCAGACATTGAAGCCTGGCGGCACACTCTGGCTCGTCGCCAACCGGCACCTGCCCTATGAGGGCGAGCTCGCCGCCTGCTTCAAGTCGCACGAAATGCTCGAGGATGAAGGCGGCTACAAGATCATCCGGGCCGAACGACCAAAACGGCCGAAATGAGCGACGTTCGCAAACTGGCCAAGCAACTTGCCGCGCTAGGCTATGGCTCGCGCAAGGAAATGGCGATCGCGATCCGCGACGGGCGTGTGACCGGCGATGGAGACGCGCTGCGCATCGACGGCGAGCCGCTCGATCCGCCTGCCGGTATGATCCTGATGCTGAACAAACCCGCCGGGTTTACATGCTCCCACTCCGATCAGGGGCGGCTGGTATACGATCTGATGCCCGCTCGTTTCCAGAAGCGCGATCCGAAGGTCTCGTCGGTCGGCCGCCTCGATGCGGATACGACCGGACTTCTTCTGTTTACCGATGATGGCGCACTGTTGCACCGGCTGATCTCGCCGAAGTCGAGCATAGAGAAGACCTACGATGCGCATCTGGCGCGTCCGCTGGAGGGCCATGAAGCGGCGCTGTTCGCGTCCGGCACGCTAGTCCTGCGCGGCGAGGACAAGCCCTGCCTGCCGGCCCAGCTGGACGTCACCGGCGAGCGCACCGCCCGCCTCACCCTCAACGAAGGACGCTACCATCAGGTCCGCCGCATGTTCGCCGCAGCGGGCAATCACGTCGAGACCCTGCACCGATCGCGCTTTGGTCCGCTGACACTGGGCGATCTTCCGGACGGCGCCTGGCGGCTTCTGGAGCCCGCCGAAGTTGCAGCACTGCGCGCCTGAACTTCGATTGAATTTGACACGTCGTCCCCAGCTGAAATTTACCACTTGCGGCTAGTGTCCGGAAGGATTGCCGGAACACCGAGCTTGCGTTCCGGCCGAACCACAAGGCCGCAATGCTCATGCCGGAATGCAGAAAGAAGCTGGCGATCCTGCACAGTCCGGACGCTCCGCCGGGCGCGCGATATTACATGGTCATGCAGATCGCGGACTATCTCGAAGCCCTTGGCATCGACATCATCCACCTCTACGGAACCGGCCGGTTTGTCCCGGCGGACGCGATCTTCGTGCACGTCGACCGGTCGGTTGTTCACCCCGGCATCGCCCGGTTTGCCGGCCGCTACGCGCGCCAGATCAACGGCTACGCGCTCGATATCCGCAAGCACACTTTCGTCGATGGACTGCTGAACAGCGCCGAAGCCTATCCCGCGCCGGTCATCGTCAAATCCAATCTCAACTATGGCGGCGCGCCTGAACACGGTGACCGAAATCTGCTGAGTCTCGTCGCGCGCCGCGCCCGGCGCGCCCTGTCCGGCGCGCCGAAGCCGCTCATCCGTACCAAGGCCGACTACCGTATCTTCCCGGACCTCGCGGACGTGCCGCGCGCCTATTTCACCCGCGACAACATCGTACAGAAGCTGATCCTGGAAAAAGACGGCGCGAAGAACCTGCTTCGCGAATACATCTTCCTCGGCGACCTGCATTACGAGAACATCGAACGCTCTGCCGCCAAAATCATTACCGAAGACGAGCACGTCTCCTGCCTGCCCTTCACGCCGCATCCGCGCCTTCTGAACATGCGCCACCGCCTGAAGCTCGACTACGGAAAGATCGACTATGTCCTCGTGGACGGCACGCCGTTCGTGTTCGATGCCAACAAGACACTCGGCGTCGGAGCCTTCAGCGGCACCGAGAAGTTCGGTGACGGCACGGACCTGATGCTGAAGGCATTTGCCGGAGAGATCGTCCGTATGCTGGGCGAACAGGGCGACCAGCCGTCCGGGATCACAAGGCCGAAAGCCGCCGCCCCAGGACCGAAAGCGCGAGTGCCTCGATTCCCTCACGCCGCCCGGACAATTGCCAGAGCGTAAGGTGCGCGCCGATATAGGTCAGCGCGCCGGCGGCCGCCAGCATGCCGGCCTGAACGATCATGCCAGCGAACGTATCCGCACCGCCTTCAAACACCCCCTGCCGGAGCGCCGCGACGACGCCGCACATCACCAAAGTCGACGCCGCCGAGCGGCCGATCACTTCCATCTGCGCCCGCAGGGTCAATCCGGTGACCCGGGCGACCACATGCAGGCTGGCCAGATACCAGCCGAGCGCCGTGAAGGCGCAGGCCCAGAGCGCGCCCACGAGGCCGAAGCCGATCAACCCCACCGCCAACGCCGGAATGTGCAGCGCCGCTGAAAGCGCCTTGAACTTGAACAATTCGCGCGGATGGCCAAGCGCGTTGGCCAGTGAATTGCTCAGTCCCGCAAGCAGGTAGATGGCCGTGATCGGCGCCACAAAAGCCAGCACCAGCGAAGCAACCGGCCAGTTCGGCCCCAACGCGACACCGATGATCTCGGGCGCGAGAAGGCCCATCCCTGCACAGACCGGCAGGATGATCGCGGCGCAGGTGTGGAGGCTCTTGAGATAGACCTCGCGCACCCGCGCCGCATCGTCCTGGATCGAACTGAACGCGGCAAACAAGGTGCGCTCCATCGGTGCATAGAGCACAAGCTCAAGCCGCTCGCCGAACTGCGAGCCGACGGCAAAGGCACCGAGCCGGGCATTGCCGAGTACGCGCCCGAGGAAGAAGTTCGTGCTCGCATCCCGAACGCTGTCAGCCACGTTGCCGAGACCAATCCAGACCGAGAATCCGAAGAACTTCTTGAATGCGCCGAGGCCAAAGGCAGGAAGCTGCGGACGCAGCAGGAAAGAAGCGGCCGTATTGGCAAGACCCGCTGCGATGAGGCCGAGCGGCAAGGCCCAGTAGCTGCGCGTGGCAAGGCCAACCCAGACGATGACCGTGATCGAGGTGATCTTGGTCAGCACATCCAGCAGCGCCTCGCGGCGGAAATCCATGTCGCGAATGTACTGCTCGAACCAGGAATTGCGCAGACCGAGGATCAGCGGATAGGCCGCCAGTGCCGTGACCAGGCCGAAGAGGCGAGGATCACCCGTGATCAGCGACGCGGGCCAGGCTGCGAGAACCATCAGGATCGCCACGATGCAGCCGCGCAGGACGTTGATCGTCCAGGCCGTATCGAATTCCGCCTTCCCGGCCGTCTTCATCTGCACAAGCGCAGCGCCGACCGGCAACTCCACCACCGCGCCGGCAATGCCGAACACGCTCATCGCGATGGCCATCAGGCCGAAATCCTCAGGCATCAGCAGACGCGCAGCGATCAGCGTGCTGAGCAGTCCCAGCGCATTGCTGATGAAGCGTCCGGCCAGAAGCCAGGAAGTACCCTTGAGGATCTGCGATCTCAGCATGGGCGATTTCAGTCCGCCAGAATCCGGTCCGCGATCGCGGCGGTGTATCGCTCAATGCTGGCATGACGCAGCACCCATTCGCGGTTCGCGCGGCCCATCTCCTCGCAGGCCGCCGGATCGCGCCAGAGCGCGCCCATGGCGTCTGCAAGGCGGGCCGGGTCACCCGCAGGTACCTTCAGGATGGTATCCGGGGCAATGTAATCGGCGAGCCCCGAGGACTGCGTTGCAATCACGGCCTTGCCCATGGCCATGGCTTCCAGGATGCCGGTCGCGCCAGCCGCATACGGTACGGCGTGCAGCGGCACCACGACGAAACGCGCACCGGCATAGCGGGCCCGCAAGTCGTCATGGGAGAGCCGTGTACGGTTGATCTCGAGGTTCGCCGGCAAGCCTTCGTCCCGGGCATCCGCCTGCGGGAAGAACCCGTAGGCCTGCACGCGCACCGGCCAAGGCACCTGCGCGGCAGCGGCCGTCAGCGTGGCATAGTCCCGATTCTCCAGTCCGCAGGCGAAGACATAGCCTTCGCCGCTGGCCGCCGGGGCCTTCGAGGGATCGTAGAAGTCTGCGTCGACGCTGTGATGGATGAACACGACCTTGTCCGCCGGCAGGCCGGCCTTCTGCACCAGAACGTCGCGCTGCTGGGTCGATACCGTGAAATAGGTGCCAACCTTGGCCGTTCCCAACAGCCGCGCAGCCTGGCGCCATTTGAAGCTGTGACTGGAATGGATGACACTGAAGAGGCGCCCCTTCCAGCTCGATGCGTTCAGAAGCGGCAACAGGCGGAAGGCGATCTCCTCGCCGGTGGTAAAGACATTGGCGGCCTGCGCGCGCACCTCGAAGGTCGCGAAAGCGGCGGCCATGGCACTGTTGCCGCCGGCAAGCCGCCTGGCCAGGGGCGACTTCAGGGAGGCCGATGAAACATACTGTCCCGAAATCCGTTCCCGGATCAGCTCGAAGTCGAGACGCGGACCGGGCGGCGCCGGCGCGGCCGCGTCCCAAACCGGTACAGGATCACGAAGCACGACAAGGTTAAGGCCGGACATGGACTGGTCCTCAAAGGGGCAGAACAGAGACATGCGACCGGTTTGGACGGTTCCGCCCCGGCGCTGCGCATCATTTCCCGCAAAAAGCCTGCAATTTGGTGACCAGTTCGCCGGAGGCACGAATTTGCCAGGCGCCGCGCGCCCCTAGCGCCGCGCTGGACGCCGCGCTATCTCCCCGCCATGGCCCAGCCCCCCCTGATTTCCCTGACCGATGTTCGCCTCACCTTTGGCAGCAGTCCGCTATTCGAAGGCGTCACGCTGGCCTTGTCGAAGGGTGAGCGCGCGGCACTGGTCGGGCGCAACGGCGCCGGCAAGTCAACGCTGATGAAGATCATTTCCGAAGCGATCGAGCCGGACTCCGGCGAAGTCTGGCGCCAGCCCGGCATCACCTACGCCACGGTCGCGCAGGAACCCGACGTCACCGGCTTCGAAACCGTGCTCGACTATGTCGCCGACGGCCTCGAAGGCGCCTACATGGCGGAGGCTGAAATCATGGCCTTCGAGATTGATCCGAAAGCCGATCCGAATACCCTGTCCGGCGGCCAGAAGCGCCGCGCCGCGCTGGCGAAGGCCTTCGCGCAGGAGCCGACGATCCTGCTGCTGGACGAGCCGACGAACCATCTCGACGTGCCGATGATCGAAGCGCTGGAGACACGGTTGAAGGCGTTCAACGGCGTCGTGCTGGTGGTCAGCCACGACCGGCGCTTCCTCGAGAACATTTCGACCAACACGCTGTGGCTGCGCCAGGGCAAGGTGCTGAAGAGTCCGGACGGATACGTGAAGTTCGACGAATGGGCCGAACAGATCGAACTGGAAGACGAACGCCAGATGCGCCGAATGACGACGCAGCTGAAGGACGAGCAGCACTGGCTGGCGCGCGGCGTCACCGGCCGGCGCAAACGCAACCAGGGCCGCCTCGCCCGGCTGAAGGACATGCGCGTGCAACACGCCGCCATGCGCACCGCCCTGAACGACCGGAAGTCGACCGCCGAGTTCAGCGCTGACGCCGGCAGCGCGCTCAGCAAGAAGGTCATCGAAGTCAAAGGCCTCTCGAAAACCTTCGAGACGGCAGACGGTCCGCTGGTGATCGCCCGGGACCTCGACCTGCGCATCCTGCGCGGCGACCGGATCGGCATCATCGGCCCCAACGGCGCGGGCAAGACAACCCTCGTCCGCCTGCTGCTGGGGGAGATCCCGCCGGATGCCGGCACGGTCACGCATTCCAAAACGCTGCAGGTCACCTACCAGGACCAGACCCGCGATCACCTGAAAGCCACCGACACGATCTGGGAAGCGCTCGCCCCGATGGGCGGCGACTCGATCAACGTCCAGGGCCAGCAGCGCCACGTCGCCGCCTATGCGAAGGATTTCCTCTTCAGCCCCGAACAGCTGCGCCAGCCGGTCGGCGCGCTGTCGGGCGGTGAGCGCAACCGCCTCGCCCTCGCCCTCGGCCTCGCCCAGACGTCAAACCTCCTCGTGATGGACGAACCGACCAACGATCTCGACATGCAGACGCTCGACCTGCTCGAAGACATGCTGCTCGCCTATGAAGGCACGCTGATCCTCGTCAGCCACGACCGCGCCTTCCTCGATTCGACAGTCACCAGCTGCCTCTGCCCGATCGGCGATGGCGAATGGATCCAGACCGCCGGCGGATGGAGCGACGCGCAGCAGCAACTGGCTGGCGTGCGCCGCAAGGACGCCCAGCGCGCCGCCGCCGCGAAGTCTGCCGCCGCGCCCGCCGCAAAGCCGAAGCAGCAGACCAAGCTCTCCTTCAAGGACGAACATCGCCAAAAGGAGATCGACGGCCTGATCCCCCGGCTGCAGTCCGAGATCGCAACGCTCGAAGCCGACCTCGCCGATTCCGGCCTCTATGCCCGCGACGCCGCCGCCTTCAACACCAAGTCACGCCGCGTCGCCGCTGCCCGCACCCAGCTCGAAGAGATCGAGCTGGAATGGCTGGATATCGAGGAAAAGCGCGAGCGCCTGACCAGCTAGAGCGGTCGGCGCAAAGCAAACGCTTCGTTAACGCGGCCCGGCTATCGTCCTGCCTGATATATTGCCTGCAGGAGTGTTCCATGCGTCTCGTCATGCTGTTCGCCGCCGCCGCTTGCCTCTGTCTCGTTGCCGGAGCCGACGGCGTGACCCGCAAGGCCGTCTCCTCACCCGGGATGGACCAGCTGACCGCGACCGGGGCCGGCGCAACCGCGCCGGGACACGAGACCTACACCTACCGCCACGGTGCCACCTACAAGGTCGAGGCCGGCTCGACGGCGCTGGATTGCCAGATCGCCTGCGGCGAAGACGGTGTCTGCCAGGCCTGGTCCTTCGTCGAAGCCTACGGCAGCGCCGGTGCGCGCTGCGAGCTCAAGCGCGGCGGCGGCAGCCCGGAAGAAAACCTGCTCGCCACCTCCGGCGTCTCGCCGCGCGTGGATGCCAGCTACTGGGGCGAAGCCAGCACGGATGCGCCTGCACCGGCCGACGACCTTGCCGGCGAGAGCGCCGAACCGGCCCCCGAAAACTAGATCGACCGCTCTTTCGTGGCCGTGAACCGGATCGCCGGGTTCTTTTCCTGCGCGTAGCCGACATCCCAGGCATTCTTTGCCAGGTAGACCGGCGCGCCGTCGAGGTCGGTGCCTGAGGCGGACTTGTTCTTCTCCATGAACTCTTCGAGCTTCGCCGGATCATCGCTGCTCATCCAGCGTGCGACGTTGTAGGGCGCCTGCTCGAACATCACTTCGAGGCCGTACTCCGCCGTCATCCGCTCGATCATCACCTCGAATTGCAGCTGGCCGACCGCACCGACAATCATGTCCGACCCGATCTGCGGTGTGAACAGCTGCGTCACGCCCTCTTCGGCGAGGCTTTCGAGCGCCTTGCGCAAGTGCTTCGCCTTCATCGGATCCCTGACGCGTGCCCGGCGCAGCAATTCCGGCGCGAAGTTCGGAATGCCGCCGAACTGGATGTCGCCGCTTTCCGACAGCGAGTCGCCGACGCGAAGCTGGCCATGGTTGGGCACACCGATCACGTCGCCCGCATAGGCGGTTTCGGCAATCTCCCGGTCCTGCGCCATGAACATCAGCGGATTGTGGATGCTCAGCTGCTTGCCGCTGTTGGTTTTCAGCCGCATGCCGCGCTGGAACTCGCCCGAACACAGGCGCAGAAAGGCCACGCGGTCGCGGTGGTTGGGGTCCATGTTCGCCTGGATCTTGAACACAAATCCGCTTACGGACGGGTCGTCGGCATGAACCCGGATCGGCTCGCCCTTCCGTGTGGCCTTCTGGTCTCGCGGCTGGGGCGCATAGGTGTGCAGCGTACGGAGCAGTTCCGCGACGCCGAAATAGCGCAGCGCCGAGCCGAACACCACCGGCGTCATGTTGCCCGCCAGGAAGGCCTCGCGGTCAAACACCGGCAACAGGCTGCGCGCCATCTCGATGCCTTCGGTCAACTCGGCAAAGACGTAGGGATCAAGGTTCGCCTTCAGGCTTGCAGCGTCGCCCGGAATTTCCGTGGCCGGACCGATCCGCGCCGGCTCGCCCACCCGCCGCTCGAACTGCAGGAAACAGTCGCGCTCCAGGTCCAGCATGCCCGCGAACCGTTGGCCGCTCGCAGCCGGCCAGAACAGCGGGGCGGTGTCGAGCTGTAACTTGTCCTGCACCTCGTCCAGCAACGCGATAGGCTCCTGCGCCTCGCGGTCCATCTTGTTGATGAAGGTCACGATCGGGATATCGCGCAACCGGCACACTTCGAACAGTTTCAGCGTCTGCGGCTCGATACCCTTGGCGGCGTCGAGCACCATGACCGCGCAGTCGGCAGCCGTCAGCGTGCGGTAGGTATCTTCGGAGAAGTCCTCGTGGCCCGGGGTGTCGAGCAGGTTGAACATGTAACCGTCGAACTCGAACGACATCACCGACGCCGATACCGAGATGCCCCGGTCGCGTTCGATCTTCATCCAGTCGGACCGCGTGCGCCGCGTCTGGCCGCGCGCCGCCACCTCGCCGGCCGCGCGGATGGCGCCGCCCGCCAGCAACAGGTTTTCCGTCAGCGTCGTCTTGCCGGCGTCCGGGTGCGAAATAATGGCAAAGGTGCGCCGCCGGGCGGCTTCAGTCACGTGCGACATGCGGGAGGGCTTTCGAACTCAAGCCCGAGCCCCTAGCCGATTTGTCAGCTGAGGTGAAGCGCTTCGACCCGTGCGGCTTGCCGTAGCGTCAACAAAATGAGAAATGAAGAAAAGTCGTGGAGGGACGAGCGATGAACAGGATGACCATCCTTGGGCTGTCTGCCGCTGCCGGACTGTTGGCAGCCTGCGGACCAAAAGCCGAAACCGTGACGCTTGCGCCCGCCGAGACCGCCGCAGCAGCAGCGCCTGCTCCGGACGGATCCGCCGGCCCTGCCAGCGCCGCCCTCGCGCCGCCGGACGATCCCGCCGACGCGGTGATCGAGACCCCCAAAGGCCCGATGAAGGTGATGGTAGTGATGGACTCCTCCGGCTCGATGTGGGGCCAGATCGACGGCAATTCCAAGCGCGATATCGCCCGCGCCGCCGTGCGCCAGATGGTCAGCGCCGATCCCGAACTGGGCGCCGCCGGCCTCCTTGCCTATGGCCACCGCCGGAAGGGCGACTGCGCCGATATCGAACTGCTGCGCCAGCCCGGCGCAAGCGTGCCGTTTCCCGACATCGTCGATACGCTCACCCCCATCGGCAAGACCCCGCTCACCGCTGCCGTGCGTCAGGCGGCCGATGCCCTCGCAATCGAAGAGACGCGCGCCACGGTCATCCTCGTCACCGACGGGATCGAGACCTGTAATGCCGACCCCTGCGCAGCCGGCGCAGACCTTGAGGCCCGCGGCATCGATTTCACCGCGCATGTCATCGGCTTCGGCCTGAGCGCGGATGAAGGCCGCCAGGTCGCCTGCCTCGCCGAGACGACCGGGGGCATGTACCTCGAAGCCTCGAACGCGGCGGAACTCTCCACCGCGCTCGCCTCGGTCGCCGATGCGGTCGAGACCGGCCCGCCGGACGCGGCGACCGCCACCGCCACGATCGACGGCCCCGGCAGCGCCGAGATCGGCGCGACTTTTGCGGTCAGCTGGACAGGTCCCGGGACGAAGACCGACTATGTCGATCTGGTCCCGCCGGGTCATACGGACACGTTCGGAGAACTTTCCTGGTCATATGCGAACACCGGCAACCCGGTGCAGATGCGCGCGCCCGGTGATCCGGGTACGTATCAGTTGCGTTACGTCTGGGCCGCGCCGCAGGGGCGCGTGGTGCTGGCGACCGAAGCGATCACGATCACCGACGCGGCGGTTGCACTCGTCGCCGAACCGACCCGCCAGATCGGCCAGACCCTGACGGTCACCTGGCGCGGGCCCGGCAACAGCGGCGATTATATCGACATCGTGCCGCGCGGGTATACGAAGACGAATGGTGAGCTGACCTATGCCTATCTGCGCTCGGCCGAGCCCGTGACCCTCCGCGTGCCCGGCAAGCCCGGCGCCTATGACGTGCGCTATGTCGCCGCCGCCAGCGATGGCCGCAGCGTGTTGAAGACGGCGCCGCTCGAGGTGCAAGACGCCAAGGTCGATCTCGCCTTCAGTCCTTCCGCGGCGCTCGGCGAGATGCTCAGCGTCGACTGGGCCGGGCCGGATGGCAGCGGCGACTATGTCGATATCGTGCCGAAGGGATTCACGCAGACGAGCGGCGAGATCTCCTACTTCTACACCTCGCGCGGCAGTCCCTCGGATCTCAAGTTGCCGGGCGCGCCGGGCGACTACGACGTGCGCTATGTGCTGGCCGCGCCGGATGGCCGGCGTGTCCTTGCGACGGCGCCGCTGACGCTGCGCGACGTCCAGGTCACGCTGACGCCGGACCGCGCCTCGGCAGTTGCCGGCAGCACGCTCAGCGTCGGCTGGGAAGGGCCCGGCGCGCCGGGCGACTATATCGACCTCGTTCCGCGCGGTTACACCCAGACCTCCGGCGAGAAATCCTACGCCTACACCCGCTCCGGCCAGCCCGTCTCGCTCCCCCTGCCGGGCGAGCCTGGCGACTACGACGTGCGCTATGTCCTCGAGACCGCAACGGGCCGCACCGTCAAGGCCGTCAAGCCGGTGACCCTCACCGCCGCAACCGCTTCGCTGGAGGCACCCGCCAGCGTGGCACGCAGCGCCGAGTTCGCTGTCACACCGAACGGCCCCGCCTATTACGGTGACTATGTCGATATCGTCCCGAAGGGCTACACGGCGACCAGCGGCGAAGTTGGCTACGCCTACGTGCACCAGCGCAATGCGGTAACGCTGACCGCGCCGCAAGCGGCAGGTGACTATGAGCTGCGCTATGTGATGGTGGCCAGCGGCGGACGGCATGTGCTCGCCGTCCGGCCGTTGAAAGTGCAGTAGGCGCCTTCAGGCGGCGCGCGGCCAGATCTGGCGGATGTCCGGCTTGGCGCCTTCGGCAAGGCGGGCGCGGACGGCCTCGAGGATCGATTCCGGCAGGATGGTCAGGCGCGGCTCGGACACGCGGCCCTCGTGGACCGGAAACAGCGCAGCGTTGGCGCCGGTCTTGGCAATGATCAGGGCGGCGAGGTCGGCGACCAGAACGTTATCCGGCGTCGTACCGGCATCCAGGCACACCTGCAACCGGCTGCGCGCGAACTCGATTGCCTCGCGGGCGCGCATCGCGTGGACATCCTCGAAGCCGAGAAGCGGCCCGCGTTTCAGCAGCCGCAACTCGGGCGCCTCGATCTCGGTGACATACTCGTTCAGCAGGAACAGCATCGCTGTCGCACCCCTTTTAGTCCAGCGAATCGCAAGTTGCGTTGATGGCGTTAAGGGACAGTAAACTCTGTCAGTCTTCGACCGGCTCCGTCAGGAAGGTGCGCCCTGCCTTGTCCTCGATCTCGACGATCCAGAGGTCGCTGTCGCGGGCCTTGGCGCGGCGGACATAGGCATCGACGCTGGCTTCGTCGGGACCGACGCCCTGGGCCGAGAGGTTCAGGAACGCGCGGTCCCCCTCAAGGGTCATTGACGGCAGGTAGGCCGCCGCCGTGCCGTCCATCCGCGCAACCTTGATCAGCACGTCGCCGCGCCCGTCATCGCCGTGCTGGACGACAAATGCACTTGATCCGGCGACTTCCGCGCGCCGGATCAAGGCTTCAATCCATAGTCGTGTCGGCAGGCGGTCCATGTCCAAGACTCCCTCTTTCGAGTACCTGGCGCAAGCGGCCTGTGATCAGGTCAACCTTCTGCGGCGCCCATCATGCAGCCCATGCCGGCTGACATCAGTGCGCCCATCACGGCGCCCTGCTTGTCGGCAGGAAGGCTTTCCATCATCTTGTTGCCCTCTTCCTCACCGGCGGCCATGGCCAAGGCGACGGACTTGAAGGTTTCTTTGTCGAGGTTTTTCTCGAGACTGTCGGCGATGCAGGCACAGTTCGTGTCGGACTCGCCGCTGTCGGTGCATGCCTTGACCATCGCCACTTTCGGGCTGCCACCGCAGGCCGTAAGCGCAAGCGCAGCAACCGCCGCGAAAACAAACTTCTTCATTGGGCAATCCCCTCCTGAACAATGCCCGACCGTGGCATGGTTTGGGACGCTGCGAAACCCAATATTTCTTCCGGAAAGCCCGATCCGGCCAGTGCAACCAGAAGGCTGACCACCGCCGCGCCAGCCTTCGGCTGGGCCGCTGCTGGCAGGGCAATGCCGTCGCCCAGCGCGGTACGGATGCGCGAACTCAGCACCCGGCGGTTGTGGGCCGCTAGGGCAACGTCCCGGGCGGCACGGGCCATGTCTGCCAACTCGCGGCGCGCTTCGCCGGACTGGACCAGGCGCAACAGGGCGGCAACGAAGGCGTCCTCGTCGGCGGCACAGAGGTAGTGAACACCGGGCTCGAGGCTCAGTCCCTCGGCGCCGACGGGTGTGGTGACAACCGGCACGGCATACTCGAGGGCATCAATAATCTTGGTCTTGATGCCGGTGCCAGTGAGGATCGGCGCCACGAGCACGGCGTCGTGCGCAAGAAAGCGGCCGAGGTCCGGCACGAAGCCCGCCTGCTCGACATGCGCCAGTTCGAGCGCAGGATCCGGGCGTCCGGCCGTGACGAAGCTGAAACTCACCGATCCCGGCGGCGCCTCTGCCTTGACCCGCGCAGCAATCCGGTCGAGTTCGGCGAGAGCCTGCGCGTTCGGTCCGTAGGCCGCATTTCCGATGAAGACAAAGCGCAGGCTCTTGCTGAAATCGGCCGGGAGGGTCTGCCGCATCTCGATGAGTGGCGGGAAGCCGATCGCCTTGGCGCCGGTGAAGTCGTCGTTCAACTGGTCGGCCTCGATCGGCGAGACCATCAGTATACAGTCGAACAGCGAATTGGCGCGGCGCTCGATGCGCGCCATGAGGTGGCTTTCGGTGAACAGCAGGAACTTCGGGATCACGGCCGAAAGCGCGCGAAGCGGTCCTGGCAGGCGGGCGGCAAAGGTGCCCCCGATCGGATCGCTGGCGCGGCTGTCCAGCATCCGGCGGTAGCGTTCCGACAGCCGGTCATCCATGTCCAGCACGAGCCGGATTTTCGGATGGTGGCGGCGGATCAGGCGGGCGAGGCTGTAGAGGCGCGCCATGTCGAAGATGACCACGTCGGGCTTGATCTCGTCGATGGCGTTCAGCAGCTCGCTGCGCACTTTGCCGTTCAGGAACAGATGGCTCTGCAGGGGAAGGCCGGGATTCGTCAGCAGGCTCCGGACAACGCCCGGCAGACTCGACATGCGCACTTTCCGGGACGACGCAATGTGGGCCGGCGCCGGCGCTTTGGCGAAGCGCGCATCGGCGAAGGCGATCAGGTGAACTTCGGCATATTTTGAAGCGAAGGCCAGCGTCTGATCGATCATCCGCTGACGGCCCATCTCGATAGGCCAAGGCCATCGCGTGGCGACGTAGAGTATTTTCAGTGCCATTCGCGCGCAGCCCCGAGCTTCCCGTCCGTCAAGAAGGGAAAGATTGAGTGAATTTCAAGGCACCGCGCCTGCAACCCTCGCGCCAAACGGGAATGTGACCGGCTTTCGACCACTCGCCCGGAACACGAAAAATGCGCCGGATGGCTCATTCTGCCGCGTCTTCGAGGGGGCGGACGTCCGCATCCGACGCGCGCGGAAGCGTCACTTCGACCCGCGTACCCTTTCCCGGTTTGGACACAATCCGGAGCGCGCCGCCATGCAGCTCGGCAAACCGGCGTACCACCGAGAGGCCGAGGCCCGTGCCCGGCTTGGCGCCTGTGCCCTGCGCGAAGGGCTCCGTCAGCTTCGTGAGGTCCGCCCCGGCAATGCCGGCGCCCCGGTCGGTGACGCTGAGCTGGGCGGCGCCGTCCACGAGCCCGGTTTCCAGCGTGATGCTCTTGCCGCTGGTGGAATACTTGATCGCGTTGGACACAAGGTTCTGCCAGATCTGGCGGACAGCCCGGGCGTCGGCCTCGGCCCAGACCTCGCCGGCTGTCTTCAACTTCAGTGTCAAGCCGCTGCGTGCCGCCTGACCCGTCAACTGGCGGATGACGGACTCGCCTGACGCACTGAGATCGACCGGCTCGGGCTCCAGGCGCGGTTGCCCGGCTTCGGCGCGCGCGAGATCCAGGATGTCGTCCACCAGAAGCAACAAGTCTGTGCCGCTTTCGTGGATGATCGCCGGATAATCCGCATACGGCTTTGGCATCGGCCCCATCAGTTCCGCCTGCATGATCTCGGCATAGCCCAGGATCGCGTTCAGCGGGGTCTTCAGATCGTGGCCCAGCGAGGCAAAGTACAACGTGCGAGATTTCAGCTGGCCTTCCAGTTCGGCGATCAGGTTCGCCGGCGCCTCCGGGGCTTCGTCCGGCGCATCGACGAACAGGAGATTGAAACCCTTGGCATGGCGCTCGGCCAGCACCCGCACCTTCCGTCCAGAAACGAGTTCACCCGTCACCAGCCTGCGATCCGGCTTGTCGGGCGGCGGCAACTGGAACTCCTGGTCGGCAAACAGGCTCTGCAGCGGCGATCCGGGACGCATTGTCACGAGGCCGAACGTATCGCCCTGAACCCGGCGCAGACGCCCCTCGGGCGTGACATCGACCCAGCTGATCCCGGTCATGTTGATCGGTTGGGGGTCGGACTCGGGCGCGCCAGCCTCGGTCTCGACCGGCCCGCGCTCCGGAGTTGTTTCATTCCGGTGTTCGGCAACGAGGTGCCAGATCTTCAGGGCGGCCAGCACCAGACCTGCAAACGCGAAGGGCGCCGCCAGTTCTGCTGCGCCCGGCGGCGGCGGGATCCAGCCGAGCGGACGGGCGATGAACACGCCGAACAGCGCGACTGCGGCGAAGGCGCCCGCCTCGGCTGCCATGCGCGGGGCGCCCGCCAGCAAGGCTGCCAGCGGCGAGGCAACAAGCAGGATGATCAGAGGCGAGGTCGCGCCGCCGGTCAGGATGATCGCGATCAGGGCGCAGACGAGCCATGAAATGACCGCCAGGCCGCGCCAGATCGAGTCGCCCGCGCCGGCCACGCCGTAACCGGCAAGCCCCGGTACAAGCGTCAGGACAACCGCGGCCAGCAGGCTCTGCGGCGGCGCCCCGGCGATGGCGCCGGACACGGCAGCGGTCAGCCCCAGCGCGATCCAGGCCAGGTGAACAAACTGTAACCGTCTCTGCGCCGTTTTGGGGGCCAACTCTTAACACCCCATAGATAAATCTTAGGCATTCTTGCCGGATCAGGTGCCCGGTCCTGCTGTATTTGTAATGCGTAAATACCACAAGGCATGGTTCCCCATCGGGGGAAGTTCGGGCAACAGTAATCGCTTGTCGCGTGAGGGAGTTTAGAATGAAGACCTCTGGGCTGATCGCCGCTTTGATTTGCGGCTTCGGGGTTTCGGGTGTGGCCATGGCGCAAGCCACTGACACCATTTCCGAAAATGCTGCTGTCTACATGACCTTCCAGTCCGATGCGGACGATGTGGCAGGTAAACCGTTCAAGTCTGCCAGCGATCTCGATGCGGCGCTGAACACGCTGGGCGCCTACAATGCCGACCAGCTGACCCGCGGCTGGATGGCGTATTCGGCGCTGGTGGCGTCTCAGGACCCCGAATTCAGCGCGACCGTCCGTGACATCGAAGCCTTCTACGGACGTGAACCCGTGATGAAAAGTTTCGCGGCCGGCAATGCGTATGCCCGCTCCCTCAAGGGCGGCGACAATGCCGTCGGCGGCGCCATCGCAGTAACCGATGAAGACCTGCCGAAGATCTACTCAAACGCCGCCATCATCAAGGAACAGGGCTATTCGCTGCAAGGCTATGGCTGGGCGAAATCACGCATCCGCAACGGCGGCCAGCGCGCCGAAACCGTGAAGGTCCTGCAGGGCAAGGGCAAACCGGCCGACAACCTCATCGTCACCGCCCTGACCGGCCCGGCGCCGCTGTCGGACGGCACCAAGGCGAGCGTCATCAACGCTGCCGCCACCGCTACCGACGTCGCCGGCGCCGTGCGCCTGCCGGCCTTCCTGACCACCGGCTTCACCGGCAACCGCCAGAAAGTGAAGTACGGCAAGGAAGCCGTCGCCAACCAGATCGCCTCGCTTGCCGCAATGCGCATCATCGGCGCCAACTCGGTCGATCAGACCCGCCTGTCAAAAGTGATGATGGAGCCGGCGATGCAGAGTTGCCTCAAGATGCAGAACTTGCAGCTGCAGGGCTGCGTTGCCGGGGTCGGCCAGGAGTTCGAACTGCCGCACTGCATCAGCCAGCACACGCTCACCGAAGTCGCCGACTGTCTGGGCTCCGTCTACAAATAGTCCACACCGCCTGTAGACTCTCTCCACTCTCGACCCCGGCAGCCACAGGCTCGCCGGGGTTTTCTTTTGGAGGCTCGCGCCGCATATGGAGCCCCATGAGCATCGAGACCAAAGCGGCGGACATTCGCGAGGAATTCTCCTGGCTGGAGGATTGGGAGGCGCGCTATGCGCACCTGATCGATCTGGGCAAGGCGAACCCGCCCCTGGCACCCGAAGAGCGCAGCGAGGCGACGCGGGTGCGCGGCTGCGCCTCGCAGGTCTGGATGGTGACCGACCTGAAGGACGGACGGCTGATCGTGCGCGCCGAATCCGACGCGGTGATCGTCTCCGGGCTGATCGCGCTGCTGATACGGCTGTATTCGGGCGAAGCGCCGGCCGACATCCTGAAGTTCGACGCCCCGGCCCTGCTCGACGAGATCGGCGTCAGCGGCGCGCTGACCGCGCAGCGCTCGAACGGCCTCGCCTCGATGCTGGCGCGCATCAAGGCTGACGCCGCCGCCTGCGTTTAGCTGGACACCCGCAGGCGCACGGGCGGCGTGTCCATCCGCCGGGCGCGACCCTCGGCTTCCAGCTTCGCCGCGAGGTCCTCCACCACGACGCCGATGCGCATGCGGCGGGCATCCGGCGTACGGTAGATGTTCCAGACGCCGCGGCGGTGCAGCAGCATGCCGCCGCGGGACAGGATCAGCAGCACCTGGCGCTCGTCCAGGGTCCGGGGCTTTCCGGTACGCGGTCTCCAGCGCCTCATGTCACGGCCTCGCCCGGCGCGCACGCCGCCACCGACCGCAGACCGAGCGCCAGCTGATCGACCCAGGTGTCGAAGTCCGGATCCTCGCGGTAGTCCTCGACGAGCCGGCAGGCGCGCGCAGCGGTCGACCGGTCCCGGCCGAAGCCGCCGGCGACGCGCGACAGGCTCATACCGAGCCCGGCATAGGCAAGATGCATGGCGATATGCCGGGCGCGCGCGTGCACCGGCGAACCGCGATCCCCGGTGAGAATCTTCTGTGTCTTCAGGCCGAGCGCGAAGCCGACCAATGCGGCCGCCAGATACGCGCGGTCCTCGTCCCGTCTTGGATTGAACTCGTCCATTCACCTCTGCTCCTTGCTGCGTCTGACGCGCAGTATAACCCGGGAACCGTGGTGTAGGATAAGTATCCTAGGATTTCAATCCTAGGCGCGTGGTTGCTGCAGGATGGCGGCGAGCGGATGCGGGATTCTTGTTGCGTAAGTGGGGCGCGGGGGTTGGGAGGGCGGGAATAGCTTCGATGGGAGAAGGATCGGCGCCAAAGGGAAGAACGGAACGCTCTGCACAAGCGTCACCCCCGACCGGCGTAGCCGGTCTGGGGTGACGAAGACTGGGAGCGTGGGAAACCCGAAGCCTCAGGCGGCGAAGCGGGGGGCCGAGGTGCGGGTGGGTTGGGCTTCGGTGTCGGTTGGCAGCAGCTGGCGGCGGTGGGAGACGAGTTCGTCGTGGCACATCACCTGGGTGAGCTGGCCATAATCGTCCGCGAGGGGCAAGCGAAGCCAGGCGTGAAGACGGCTGCCGGTTTCCATGACGCCGCCGACCGGCACACCGCGCTCGATGGCGGAGAGAAGGCCGAGCGCATAGCCCTCGCCGTGGGCGCCGGCGATTTCGGCGACCGGGCGGCCGCGCACGTCCTGCCCGAAGATGTCGCGCAGGCGTGACCCGGCAATCCGGAAACGGCCTTCGCCGGCTTCGTTGATCTCGACGACCGACAGGCTGGCCAGTGTGGAGCGTACCGTGCCGGGATCAATCGCGTCGCGCGGGACAAGTCCGTCCGGTGTCCGGCACTGATACCAGTGGGTGATCAAAAGGCGCTGGGCCTCCGTCACGCCGGAGAAAATCGACTTGTGGAACATCTGTTCGCCACCCCCGTGGTGATTCGCAAGAATCACCTATTGCGCGAGTGGACTCGCGGATCAAGAGTATTTGAAGTCTTTTGTTAACAATGGTTGACAGAATATTTCGTTCCGTATCCGGAACGAACCTGTTTCTCTTCAACTATTCTTCCTTGGCGGACCGGCCGAGGCCCATCTTCTTTGCGAGTTTTGACCGCTTCTCGGAATAGCCCGGTGCCACCATCGGATAATCGGCCGGAAGGCCCCATTTCTGGCGGTAGTCTTCAGGCGACAGGCCGTATTTGGAGCGCAGGTGACGTTTCAGGGATTTGAACTTCTGCCCGTCTTCGAGGCAGATGATGTAATCCTTGAATATTGACCGCTTGACCGGCACGGCAGGCGCGGGCGGCTCCGGCGCGGCGGCGACCGGCCGCGACAGGTCCATCAGCGCCGCGTGGACGTTGCGGATCAACGCCGGCAATTCAGACGTCTGCAGGGTGTTGTTGCGGACATAGGCCGAAACAATTCCGGTCGCGAACGCTACATTCATGTCGCCACTGGCGGACATTTCGCCCTCTAGCATGCGGTGTTGCCTCCCCGGCTCGGGCAGGTCACAGACGGGCAGGATCGCGCACGGTCCAATCCGATGTGGCATACCACAAGTACGGATTTCCCGGCCCAATATGGCTTAATTTTGGCACCCTGATGTCACAGGATTTTTCAGCTCGTCAGGTACGACACCAGCAGGACAACGCCGAGAATCACCGTCGTCCAGACCGCCATTCCGCCTGAAACGCCGTTGCGGGCAAGGACGCCGCGCGGGCTGAAGGTGTCCACCAGCCGGTCATAGGCGCGCTCCGACAGGGTGCGGAACGTTGCCGTCATCGCCGGGCCGAGCTTCGCCCAGACGGTATCGATCCAGCGCGCCGTGCCGTAGCCCGCCTTGCGGTAGAGCCAGTCGGTATCGAGGATGACGCCGGGTTTTTCGGGCGGATACAGGCCGAGACGCTGCAGCAGGACGAAGGCGAAGACCGCCAGCGCCAGCAGCTGCAGCTGGGCCAGGATGTGGCCGAGGGTGAAGGGCTGGTAGCTGGCCGCCTCGATCGGATAGGGCAGCAGGCTGTAGAGCCATTCATAGCCGAAGCCCGGCAGGAAGGCCGGCAGGCCGATGGCGATGCAGAGGAAGGCCGCCATGCCCATTGCGAGGAGCATGTTGAACGGCGCTTCCTTGACGCGCTTGCCGCTGTCATGGCCGAAGAAGGCGAAGTACGGGATCTTGATGCCCGAGTGCTCCAGCACACCGGCCGAGGCGAACATCAGCATCAGCCAGACCACCACCATGCCGGTGGAGGCCACCGAACTGAGGATCATCGATTTGGTGACGAAAGCCGAGAAAAGCGGCATCGCCGAAATCGAGATGGCCCCGACGAGGCAGAAAAGCGTCGTCCACGGCATCGAACGGTAGAGGCCGCCGAGCTCGTTCGCCTTGGTCGTGCCGGTCCGGTAGAGGACCGCGCCCATGCTCATGAACAAGAGCCCCTTGAACAAGATGTCAGCAAAGGCGTGCGCCACCGCGCCGTTCAGGGCGAGCGGCGTGCCGACCCCGATGGCGCAGATCATGAAGCCGACCTGGTTGTTCGTCGAATAGGCCAGAACCTTGCGCAGATCGTTCTCGATGACGGCGAAGAAGACCGGGAAACAGGTCATCACGGCGCCGATCCAGATCAGCTCGTGCTGGCCGGGGAACAGGCGCGCGAAGGCATAGACCGCGAGCTTGGTGGTGAAGGCCGACAGGACGACCGCGCCGGTGACGGTGGCTTTCGGATAGGCGTCCTGCAGCCAGTTGTGCAGGAACGGGAACGCCGCCTTGATGCCGAAGGCAATGAAGATGATCAGCGCGCCCGGTTGGTTCAGGTCCGAGAAGGCCTGCAGCGACAGGTCGCCCTGATAATGCCAGACATAGGCGATGCCATCGAGCAGCAACACGCCCGACAGGATCTGGATGCCGAGATAGCGCATCGAGGCGAAGTAGGACGCGCGCGTACCCGCCTGCAACACCATGAACACCGACGTGATGGCGGTGATTTCCCAGAAGATGAACAGGGTCATCAGGTCGCCGGCAAAGGTGGCCGCGATGGCCGAGCCGGCATAGGCGAGCGCCATGCCATCCTGGGTCTTGTTGTCGGTGTGCAGCGCGTAGATGGCATTCAGCAGCGCGGCGATCAGGAAGGCCAGACCGAACAGGAAGTTCAGGCTGTCGACGCGGTAGAACGACAGTTTGATGCCCAGCGTCTCGTAGGTCATGTGATCGACACCGTGCTGGGCGGTGGCGAGCATCAGGATGCCAATGACCGGCGCTATGATGCTGATCGCCTGGCGCACGACGCGCACCTTGACGAACAGGGCAATCACGCCGGCGACGATCAGCAGCCAACCCGGGTTCAGGGAAGCGAGGTAAGCGGGCATCAGTGGTCTCCCTCGTGCTTGCCGTGGGAGGCCAGAGGCGCGCCGTCGAGGTCCGGATCGATATCGGCGGGCGGGCCGCCGGCGTCGCCGTAATAGTCTTCATCGCGCCGCAGCAGGCGGCCGAGCGGCCAGCCCATCAGCACGACGAACGAAAACGAGAGGAAGCCCCAGAGGCCATAGAAGCCGATGGAGCTGGCGAAATGGATCTCTTCGTGGCGATGGATCACGAGGTCCGCTAGCACGAGGACCAGCGACAGACCGGCCATCACCCAGAACAGCGTGGCGCCGATTCCCTTGGCCTCGGTCCAGCCGAACAGCACTTTCGCCATCGGATGGATGCCCTCGTCATTGGTGCGGCTCATCGCATTGACCGTTTCCGCAGCCTGCTTGACGAAGCGGCCGGAGGAATCGCGGACCGTCGGTGTTTCATCGGTCATGGCAGGTCCACCCCGTGGAAGTATTCGACGGTCGCAAAGGCCGGCTCAAGGAAGTCGCTGACCGGATCGATCACGAAGAACAGGACGAAACAGAGCGCGGCCGTGAACAGCGGCGCCGCGACGGTGAGCGCCGGCGCGCCGCCCGGACGCTTGAATTCCTTCAGCGGCTTGGTGCCCGGCGGCGGCATCAGTGCCAGGATCGGGATCGGTAGCAGGTAGGCAATGTTGAGCAACGACGACAGGACGAGGATGATCACCACCCAGTCATGCCGGTCGTCGATGGCGCCCTGCATCAGCTCGTATTTCGGCCAGTCGCCGGCAAGCGGCGGAATGCCGATGATCGACAACGACGCGATGAAAAAGGCGATGAAGACCAGCGGCATCTTCCGCCCCAGGCCCTTCATGTCCGAGATGTTGGTGAGGCCGGTGGCGACATAGATGGCGCCGGCGCACATGAAGAGCGTCATCTTGCCGGCGGCGTGCGCGGCGATCTGCAGCGACCCGCCGAGGACGCCCGCATGGTCGGCCAGCATGGCGCCGAGCGTGACGTAAGCCAGCTGGGCGATGGTGGAGTAGGCCAGGCGGGCCTTGAGATTGTCCTTGGTCATGGCGATCAGGGAGGCCAGCACAATGGTGACACAGGCGGCGCCGATCAGGAATTCGCGCGAGGGCGTGGCGTGCAGCAGCTCGTCGCCGAAGATGTAGACCGAGATCTTCATCACCGTGAACACGCCCGCCTTCACGACGGCCACCGCGTGCAGCAGCGCCGAGACCGGCGTGGGCGCGACCATGGCGTTGGGAAGCCAGAAGTGGAACGGCATCAGGGCCGCCTTGCCGACCCCGAACACGAACAGCAGCAGCAGCGCGCTGGAGACCAGCGGCGACAGGTTGGCATTGGCCAGCAGGCCGCCATCGACGAAGTCGAGGTTCTGGCCGGCCAGCGCCCAGGTCCACATGATGGCGGTGAGCAGGAAGCCGATCGACGTGCCGAGCAGGGTCAAGAGGTAGATGCGCGCGCCGCGCTGGGCGGCGGCGTCGCCCTTGTGAGCCACCAACGGATAGGTCGACAGGGTCAGCACTTCGTAGAAGACAAACAGCGTGAACAGGTTGCCCGACATCGCCACGCCCATCGCGCCGCACAGGGCCAGGGCGAAGCAAATGTAGAAGCGGGTCTGGTTGCGCTCGCGGTTCCCGCGCATGTAGCCGATGGAATAGAACGAGTTGACGATCCACAGGCCGCTGGCGACCACGGCGAACAAGGCGCCGAGCGGCTCGAGCTTGAAGGCGAAGGCCAGGCCCGGGACAGCTTCGCCGACGAACAGTTCCGGGCGCGCACCGCCCGCGACCAGCAGTGTCAGCTGGACGACGACCGCGAACAGCGCGACCGCGCCGATCAGCGTGACGCCTTCGCGCAGGTTGGGGAACTTGCCGGCGGCTGCAATGCCGGCCGCGATGATCACCGGCAGGCAGATGGCGGCCGCAATCAACATTTCAGGCGTCATCGGAACGCCTCCAGTCCAAGGGCGGCAACCGCGCCGTCACGGGCCAGGCCCGCCGGGAAGCTGGCATCAATGCCGAAATAGATGTTGGCGAGCGCGAGCACCCAGAGCGGAACAAGCAGAAGCAGCGGCGCCTCCTTGCGGTGTTTGCTCGGATTGGCCGGCGCCTGGAAGAACACGGCCTGCAGCACCCGCCCGATATAGAAGACGGCGAGGAAGCTGGAGAACACGACGAGCAGCACGGCCCACCACCATCCGTGCTCGAACAAGGCGTAGCCGAGTTGCAGCTTCGAGATGAAGCCGGCGGTCAATGGCACGCCGATCAGCGACAGGCCGGCAATGGCAAACGCCGTCATCGTGAACGGCGCCGTGCGTCCGAGGCCGGCGAAGTCGCGGATCGTCGTGCCCTGAACGTTGAGGCAGATGCCGGCGACCGCCATGAACAGCGCGCCCTTCATCAGCGCGTGATTGAACAGGTGCAGCAGCCCGGACGAGACACCGATCGCGGTGCCGAGCGACACGCCGAGGATCATGTACCCGACCTGTGCCACCGACGAATAGGCGAGCATCCGGCGCACATCGGTCTGGAACACCGCCTGGAAGCTGCAGATCACCATTGCGGCGATGCCGAGCGGCGCCAGGACCCAGGTGAACAAAGCCTGTTCGAACGCGAAGTCCGGCTGGAAGATCGTGAACAGCCAGCGGATCAGCGCATAGAGCGCGACCTTGGTGGCCGTCGCGGCGAGGAACATCGTCACGAAGCTCGGGCTGTAGGCGTAGGCATTCGGCAGCCACTGGTGCAGCGGCCACATGGCGGCTTTCAGGCCGAGGCCGACGATGATGAAGGCGAAGCCCACCTGCACCGACCGGTTGCCGGCCAGCGCCGGCAGCTGGGCGGCGATGTCGGCCATGTTGAGCGTACCGGTGGCCGCATACAGGAAGCCGACTCCAATAATGTAAAAGCTAGCCCCCAGCGTGCCCATGATCAGGTAGTCGAACGCGGCGGGCAACGCGCGGCGGTCACGGCCGGCGCCCATGGCGACCAGCACATAGGTCGAGAGCGAACTGATCTCGAGGAAGACGAACAGGTTGAAGGCGTCGCCGGTCGATGCCACGCCGCACAGGCCAGCGAAACATAGCAGGAAGGCGCAAAGGAAGAGACCGATCTTCGGTCTGGAAATTTCAGCAATCACGCTGGGCCAGGCAAAGATGGAGGCGAGGAACCCCATGCCCGTGACGATCAACAGGATCATCGCATTCAGCGCATCGACGCGGAACTCAATGCCGATGGGCGGCGGCCAGTTGCCGACATGATAGCTGATGACGCCGCCTGTCGAGGACTGGACGATAGCCAGCGTCAGCAACGCAAAATAAAGGGATGCGGCGGTCGCCGCGATGGAAGCCACCCAGGCGAGGCGCGCACTCGGGCTCATCGCCAGCACCGGTGCCACGATCAGCGGCACAATCGGGATCAGCACGGTCGAATGCCGGATCGCCCAGTCCGGCGCCGAGACAAGCAGGGTTTCGAGAATCATGCCGTGGCCTCTTTGAGCTCGCTCTCGAGCTTCGCTTCCTGGGCCAAGGCGGTTTCGATGTCGACCGCGCGGACATCGTCCGCTTCAATCGTGCCATAGACTTCCCGGATACGGACGATCAGCGCGAGGCCGACCGACAGCGTGGCGACACCGACGACGATGGCCGTGAGCATCAGGACGTGCGGAAGCGGGTTGGAATAAACGTTGACGAGTTCGGCCACGCGCTCGCCGCCGCCGGCCACAAGGTGAGCCTCGGCAGCCGCGCCGGCGCCATGCGCCGCGCCGTGTTCCGGCATGTCGGCCGGCAGCAGGACCGGAGCCGTGCCGCCGGTGATTTTGCCAAGCGTCACATAGAACAGGCAGATGGTCGTCTGGAACAGGGACAGGCCCACCAGCCGCTTGATCAGGTTTTCAGCCGAGAACGCGATGTACAGGCTGATCATCATCAACCCGATGATCGCCCAGTAACCGGCGTGCGTGAGAATGAAGGTCCACATGGTGTCTACCAGTCCTCGTCGCGGATTTCGGCGACGCGCCCGGCCAGCGCATAGAAGATGGTCGTCATCGCGCCCGAAACCGCGCACAGCACGCCGATCTCGATGATGATGATGCCCGCATGCTGACCGTGATGCTCGCCCGGGGGTTCACCGAACAGCGCCTGGTACTCGAGATAGTCGCCGCCGCTGAGCAAGGCCCAGAAGCCGACTCCGGCATAGATCAGCACACCGACGGCTGCGAGCGCGCGGGTGAACCAGGGCGGCACCGCGCGCATGGTCGCCGTGAGGCCGAAGACCAGCGCGTAGAGGATCAGCGCAACCGCGATGATGACGCCCGCCTGGAAGGCGCCGCCGGGTCCGACTTCACCGTGGAACTGGACATAGAACGCGTAGATCAGGATCAGCGGGATCAGGCACTTGGCGATCACGCGCAGGATCATGTGGTGGTCGCCCTTCATGCTGCGTTCCCATCTTTGCCGCGAGGCGCCGGACGGGTTTCGGCTTTCGGTGTCTTCTTGAGGGTTTCGGCCAGCGAGCGTTCGCCGAAGCCGAGTAGGAGCGCGACGGCAAGACCGGCGGTGAACACGACCGCCGTTTCACCCAGCGTGTCAAAGCCGCGGTAGCTGGCGAGCACGGAGGTGACGACGTTGGGCACACCCATGTCGTACCAGTTGATCTTCAGATAGGTCAGGCCGATGCCGGCATTGGCGGGCGAGGTGGCATCGCCGAGTGCCGGCAGATCGACCGAGCCATAGATAAGCATGACGCCGGTTGCGAGACAGACGACCAGCGGGCCGAGGCGTTGCAGCGGCTTTTCCGGCTTGGCCGTACGCGCCGTCAGCAGCATCGCGCCGAGCAGCACGGCGGTGGACATGCCGGCGCCCACGGCCGCTTCGGTGAAGCCGACATCGACCGCGTCAACCAGAATGTACCAGGCGGCCGAGACGAGCGAATAGACGCCCGACAGCATGACGATCGCGAACAGGCTGCGCAGCCGGGCAATCGCCAGCGCCACCACGAACAGCATGCCGAGGAACAGGATGTTGATGAGCGCGGTGCCGGTGCCGCCGATCATGACTTCGGTCAATGGCCTGCCTCCTCGTGATCTTCATGCCCGGCCTGCCCGACCGGCCCGATCTTGGGCTGCAGGCCGGCGGTATGGGCGGCGTTGGCGAGTGCGTGCGAACTGGTAGCGCTGGTCAGGACCAGGAAGCCGAGCATGCAGAAGAGTTTCACGAGCACCAGCCAGTGCGGCGCCATCAGGGCCATGCCGAGCAGCACGAGGAACGCCCCGGACGTGTCGGTGATGCTGGCGGCGTGCAGGCGGGTGTAGAAGTCCGGGAAGCGCAGCACACCGATGGTGCCGACGATGCACAGGAGGGCGCCGAGCAGGCATGTGGCGCCGCCGAGCGGATAGCGAACCGTCGTCCAGGTGTCGCCGAGCAGGGTCAGGATGTCAGGCATTGCCGTCACCTGCGCGCGAGGCCGCATCGGTCCGGCGCACGAGCGGCACCTGGAACGAGCGGTAGCGGAAGAACTTGAGGATCGCGATCGTCGAGACGAAGTTGATCAGCGTGTAGAGGATCGCGATGTCGAGGAAATCGGGACGCCCCATCACGTAGCCGAGCAGGCCGAGGACGAGCACGGTCTTGGTGCCGAACGAGTTTACCGCGAGCACGCGGTCATACATCGTCGGACCGATCAGTGCACGGAGCAACAACAGGCACATGCCGATCAGGATGGCGACGAGCGCGGCGAAGGTCATGCCGCGCTCCCGGCCGGATCCGCCGCGCGGGCGCAGCGCCGGTCCATCTCTTCAAAGGCTTCGGGCACCGTGTTGGCCTCGTAGAGCCCGTGCACGAGCAGCTTGTCGCCCTCGATCTCGACCGTCACCGTTCCCGGCGTCAGCGTGATCGAATTGGCGAAGGTGACTTTGGCCAGGTCGGTCTTGCAGGTAGTTTTCACCTTTACAAGCGCCGGCGAAATATCGAGATCCGCCCGCAGGCAGGCCTTGATGACGACCCAGTTGGACTTGGCGATTTCCAAGAGCAGCCAGGGATAATAAGCCGCCAAGCCGGCGAGGCGTACATACGGCGCGCCTTCGCGGTCGATGATCTTGAGACGCGCACTGAGCACGAGCGTCAACACGACCGACAGCGCAGCGAACCCGAGCATCAACGGCGTATAGTGGCCGGAATTGCCCATCCAGAATGCGACGATCGCCAGAAATATGCCGAGTAAGTACGCCACTGCGCCCCTCTGGTTCGGAACAGACCCCTTAGGTGAACGCCCCAACTAAAGGGCTGGGCCGGGAATGTGAAGCTAGTTTCGTCGGGAGGGGGCTAATTTCCGAAAACGAGCCGCGCGGTGCGCTGGGAGGTCGAGTATTCCGCCTCCTCATTGGCCGGCGCGCCGAGCTCGTTGGCTTGCCGGAGCGCGGCAGGCGTAAAGGCCGCCGAAAGCGACCAGTTCCAGTAGCGCAGCGTGGTCTGGGCCCGGGCCACGGACAGGACTTCGTAGGTTTCCGCCACGCGGTGGAAGTCGGGATGCGGCGCGCCCTGGGCGGTCTCCAGCGGGCGGCGCAGCGCGGTCCACAGGAGGCGCAGGTATTCCCGCTTCAGGCCGGTGGACTTGCATAGCACGGCGAGCCCCTCGCCGCCCAGGTCCGACAGGATCTTGGCGGCCGTGACCGGCTTGATACCGGCCAGATAGCCGATTTCCTGCACCAGCTCGGCATCAATGCCCCGCGCGGCAGCGGCCGCGACCGCGCCTTCGAGGCTGTCGTAGGGACTGCGTTCAATCGCCGCACGGTTGCGCTGGCGCCTCTCGATAAGTTGCAGGGCCTTGCGCGTGATTTCGTCGGCCCAGCCTTCGGCGGCGGCCATTTCGAACACATCGTGGCACAGCGAGATCATCTCGGAACGGTCGGCGGCCTGACGCGTCAGGATCTTGCGGCGTGTCGATGCGTCGGCCCACCAGAACATGGTCATCGCGTGCGATGCGCGCAGCTCGACGCGTTCCGCCAGCATCGCGCAGAAGGTCGGCTCTTCCCGCGATACGGCGATCAGCTTGTCCATGGTGGTTTCGGCAATCGGCGCATTGTGGTTGGCCAGCAGTTCGCGCACCACCTGCGGCTCGCCGATCTGGGCCAGCGAACTTGTCACCGTCACGCAGAGATTGCGCCGGCGGGCAATGGCCAGCCGATGCTCGATTGTGGAATTCTCTATGATTTCAACGAGATCACAGGCATCGAACGCCTCGCTGACTTCCAGTAGTGGCCGGGCGACCTCGAAGGAACACTGGGCCAGATAGCGCAGCACCCGGCGCGGCGCATCGCGGCAGACGGCCAGGCGCGAGGCGCACAGGCTGCGCTCGCGGTCGGTCGAGTGCAGCAGCATGTCGAGAAGGATGTCACCGGCCATGGCCCGGTCTTGCGGCGGAACGCGCGATCCCGGCAGGGCCACGACGTCAATCAGGCGCCGTACCAGCGCGTTGCGGGCAGCGCCGGGCGGCTTGAACGCGGGAGCCTGAGACAAATCGGTCATTCTGGAAGGCCCTGCCTTGAGCCCCGGAATCTCGCAGCCAAGCGTTAACGAGACGTGGACCAGCCCCGGTTTCCGGCGAATTTCCCGCGTCCGGGGAAATCAGAACCGGCTGCGCGCGACCGGGTGCACGAACAGCAGCAACAGGCTGAGCGCCAGGAACATGACATAGACGAGGAAATGGGTTCCCCCATCGGTGCCGCCTTCGGGCAGCGCCAGCTCCCGGCCAAGCCAGGGCGACAAGTGAAGCGCAACGCCGGCGCCGAGGCAAAGCACCGCGATGGCCGCGCCAAAACGGCGGCTGGCCGGAAACACCAGCAGGAGGGCGGCGAAAAGCTCGATGAGGCCGGAAGCGAACCGGCCGGCCGGCTCGAACAGGGACACACCCGAGCGCTCGGCGAGCGTGGCAAACAGCAGGTGATCGCCCGGCGCGTCATAGAGTTTCACATAGCCCGGCACCGGATTCGGCCACGGATGCAGCGTGATGTGCAGGAAAAAGGTGATCAGGGCCGCGGCCAGCAGCCAGCTGGCCAAGTGGCGGAATACGCTCATGAGAGGTGCCTCCTCGACGCCCTGTCCCCGCAGAAAAGCCTAGCGGCAGGCCTGCGCCAAAGCAACAACGGGCCGATGCGGCTGCGGTCTATTCTTCGTCCACCACCGCGCCCATGCAGCGGCGCACCAGTGTGCCGTGCGCCGTGCCGTCATCGCTGAAATCGACAGTCCAGGCGTCCGCACAAGGCCCGTCCATGACAGCGCGGGTGCAGTAGGCCCCGGACTCGTCGCAGCTGAAGCCGTGCGCGGTGAGATCCTGCATGACTTCGGCGACCGGTGCGGCGCCGGCGTATCGCGCAGCGACCGACCGCGCGAAGGCGGTATCGGCGCCGTCGCCGCTTGTCAGGCCTTTCTCCGACAGGTCCAGCGCGGGCGGACCCGCAACCTCGGTGCGCGCTTCGCCCACCGCGCAGGCCGCCAACACCGACAAGACCGCAACCATGCCAAGACGTCCCATGACCCACCCTCCTCAACACCGGTCCGGAACTTTGCCGTGGGTGATCCGTCAATGTCCAGAGCCGGGCACCGCTCCGGACGCGGCGCCCGGCAAGGTGCGTCACCGGGCCTCTCCCCTTTCCTTCCTTGCCTCCCCCCCCTAATGTCCCGCGGCATTAGCGGAGTATGCGCGTATGAGCGGCGACATCGACAAGATTGTCGACGAATTGGCGGAGGAGGCGGTTGAAAACGTCACGTCTCCCGTCAGCGGCATCAGCGAAGCCTTCGGCGCTGGCGCCAGCTTTCTGGTCAGCGCCACGCATTGGCGGGCCAAGCAGCTGCGCCGCGAGGTCAAAATCGAGCTGCCCGCCTATCTGGCCGTCCAGTGCAGCTGGTTCGTGGCGTTCGGCCTGCAGCTGGTGCTGTTTCCCTATCTGATCACCGGACGCGACCACCTGCACCTCGACGGTCTGGCATTGGGCCTCGCCAACATGGCGCTGTCTCTGCCCTCGGTGATCTTCCTGCTGATCGGCGGGGTGGTGGCCGAACGGGCCGATGGCCGGCGCCTGCTGATCCTGCTGCACCTGTTGGCGGCGGTCCCGGCCATCTTCCTCGGGTTCGCGCTGGCCCGCGATGCGCTGAGCTATCCGGCAATGATCTTGTACGCCTTTGCCATCGGCACCATCGGCGCCTTCATGATGCCGGCGCGCGATTCCATCGTGAATGAAGTCGTGGACCGGCGGATGCGCGTCGGCTCGGGCGTGACGCTTCAGCTGGGTGTGACGCTCGCCACCATGGCGCAGTTCCTGGCGCAGATCGCCGGGCTGATCCTTGCCGGCTATGCTGACCGGGCGACCAAGATGCCGTCCTGGCTGGGCGGATTCAGCATCGGTCCGATTTCGGCCGAATTGCTGTTGTTTGTCCAAGCGGCCGCCCTCGCCAGCGGGGCGGGCTTTGCCCTCTTCCTGGCGCGCGGGCGGCAGGTGCGCACCGGCCGCAAGGGGCTCGGCTCGACGTTCGGCGACATCCTGGACGGCGTGCATGCCGTGCGCGCCGACCCGAAGCTCTGGGCGATGACCATCCTGATGTTCGGTGTCGGCGTCTTCGTGATCGGCTCGTTCCTCGTGGTGCTGCCGATCATCAACCGCGATGTCTATCATTTCGGCTCGTCCGGAATCCGGGACATGTTCGTGACCTTCTGGATGGGCGCGTTCGTCTCGTCCGCCGTGCTGGCCGTGTTCAAGCGGATCAAGCGGCAGGGCCGGCTGCTGCTGATTGCCCAGCTGATCGCCTCGGTCAGCATCCTCGCGATGATGGGCGCGATTGCCCACTGGATGTTCCTCGCCGTCGTGTTCGTCTGGGGTCTGGCCGCCGGCATCTCGATCGCCATGAGCCGGTCGATCGTGCAGGATTCGGCCCCGAAGGCGAAGCTGGCGCGCGTGTTGTCGATCTACCAGCTGGGCTTCATGGCCGGCGCTCCGTTCGGCGCCGCCCTGATGGGCGCGCTCGTCGATGTGTTCGGCCCGCAGAAGATTGCGGTCGTGCCGGCCGGCGGCATGATCCTGCTGATTGCCTGGATGGTCTTCTTCACGCCCGTCTGGAACATGAAGGGGTCGGCCTGGATGGCCCATCACGAGGGCCAGAAATAGCCGGGATGACTTTCCGTCCAATCTCGCCTAGCCGTTGATCCCATGAGTTTCCTTCCCCGCGCGACCGTGCTGACGTCCAACATCGTGGACAACTGGCATACCCTTGACGCCCTTCATCCGGGCGCAACAACGGCGGCTGTCGTGAAGGCGGACGCGTACGGCCTTGGCGCCGCCAGGATCGCGCGCGCGCTGAAGGTTGCGGGCTGCTCGACGTTTTTCGTCGCCTACCTCGATGAAGCCCTGACCTTGCGCAAGGCGATCGGGCGCGGGCCCCGGATCTTCGTCCTGAATGGCCCGATGCGCGGCGAGATGGCCGCTTACCGGGACGCCGAGCTCACCGCCGTATTGTCGAGCGAATTGCAGCTCAAGCTCTGGTCCACGGCGGCGCGCGGCACCTGCGCCCTGCATGTCGATACCGGCATGAACCGGCTCGGCCTGCCGCTCGCCCTGGTCGAAACCGAGATCACCGCGCTGCGCCGTCTGGCGCCGGTCCTGGTGATGAGCCACCTCGCCTGCGCGGACGACCCGCAGCACCCGATGAACCTGCGCCAGCGCCGGGCGTTCGAGGAAGTCGCCGATGCGTTCCCGGATACGCCGGCGAGCCTTGCCAATTCCGCCGGGTGCTATCTCGGCAAGGGCTATGGCTTTGACCTCATCCGGCCGGGTCTGGCGCTGTATGGCGGCACCATCCCGCCGGCGGATGTCCAGATCAAACCAGGCGTCGTGCTGGATGCCACCCTCATCAGCTTGTTCAAAGGCAGCAAGGGCACCAGCGTCGGCTACGGCGCCACGCACGTCCTGACCGAAGACCGGATGCTCGCCACCTGCGCCATAGGCTACGCCGATGGCCTGCCCCGGTCGGGGTCCGGCAAGCTCAAGGGCTGGATCGACGGCGTCGCCTGCCTGGTGGCCGGGCGGATCTCGATGGACTTGGTTACGCTCGACGTCACGGATGGCCCGAAGTCGCTGAAACCCGGCATGCGTGTTGAATTCCTGGGTGAGAACGCCAATCTGGAAGCGCAGGCGGCCGCCTGCGGTACGCTCGGGTATGAGCTGCTGACCGGGCTTGGCCCGCGCGTGCAACGCAACTATCGCTGAGGCTGCATATGACCAATCCCCTGCAGCTCATCGGCCGCGCCACGCTGGGCCTGTTCGCCGAGATCGGCCGGCTGTCCGTATTTGCGGCCCGCGTGAAGACGGCGGCGTTCACCCCGCGCTGGTATGGCGGCGAGATCCTGCGCCAGATGGTGCGGATCGGTTTCTACTCCCTGCCGGTGGTCGGCCTGGCGGCCGTGTTCATTGGCGCCGCCCTGGCACTCAACATCTATGAAGGCGGCAGCCGCTACGGCGCCGAACAGTTCGTGCCGAACATCGTGGTGCTCGGCATCTCGCGGGAGCTGGGCGCGGTGATCACCGGCCTGATGCTGGCGGGGCGCGTTTCGGCGGGCATTGCTGCCGAGATCGGCGCCATGCGCGTGACCGAACAGATCGACGCGCTCGAAACGCTGTCGGCCTCCCCTTACCGCTATCTCTATGCGCCGCGCTTCATCGCGGCCCTGCTGACCCTGCCCGTCCTCGTCATCGCGGCCGACATCATCGGCGTGATGGGCGGCTGGCTGGTCAGCGTCCAGGCCCTCGGTTTCGACTCGACCGTGTACCTGCGCAACACGGTCGATTTCGTCACGCGCGACGACATTCTCGTCGGCGTGATCAAGGCGGTCGTGTTCGGCGGCGTGATCGCCATCATGGGCTGCTACCAGGGCGACCGCAGCCAGGCCGGCGCCACCGGGGTGGGCCGCGCGGCGACGCTGTCGATGGTCGGCGCTGCCGTGCTGGTGCTGGCGTTCAATTATGTGATGTCCACCCTGTTCGTGGAGATCGGGCTATGAGCGCGCCGCTGCTGAAACTCGACGGGGTCGTAAAGTCCTTCGGGGCGAAACAGGTGCTGCGCGGCGTCGAACTTGAAGTGGCGCCCGGCCAGAGCCTGGTGGTGATCGGCGGCTCGGGTTCGGGCAAATCGGTGATGCTGAAGAACGCGCTCGGCCTGATGACGCCGGACAAGGGCAAGATCCTGTTCGCCGGTGAAGACGTGACCAAAGCCACCGGCAGGGCGCGCGAGAAGATGCGCGCGCGCATCGGCATGCTGTTCCAGTCCGGCGCGCTGTTCGACTCGCTGACCGTGTGGGAAAATGTGGCGTTCCGCCTGATCAACTCGGAAGGCCTGTCGCGCCGCGACGCGAAGGAACGCGCCATCGAAACCTTGAAGAAGGTTCGTCTGGGGGCGGACGTTGCGGGGCTTTACCCGGCGGAGATTTCCGGCGGCATGCAGAAGCGCGTGGCGCTCGCCCGCGCGATCACCTCGGAGCCGGACCTGATCTTCTTCGACGAGCCGACAACCGGCCTTGATCCGATCACGGCAGATGCGATCAACGACCTGATCCTCGAAATGGTGCGCGGCCTCGGCGCGGCAGCCGTCTCGATCACGCACGACATGCCCTCGGCCCGCAAGATCGCCGACGAGATCGCCATGCTGTTCGAAGGCCGCATCATCTGGCGCGGCCCGGCCGCCGACGTGGACCACAGCGGCAATGAGTACGTGGACCAGTTCGTGAACGGACGAGCGGACGGGCCGATACAACCGGCGATATGAGACAGTCTCGGGTTCACTACCTGCAGCTTCATCCCGGGCTCCCGATCCCTGAACTCAGTATTACCGAGCCGTTCCGCGCGGTCTTGGTCGCCGAAGTCGAAGTGGATCGCGACTGGCAGTACGCGGTCAGCTGCTGGCTGCTCGATTTCGGATGCCTATACGGCGTTTGCTGGGGAATCGATTGCATTGGCTGGGAGATCAGCCAGAGGCGCTTCGCGCCTCGTAGGGTGGGTTAGCCGAAGGCGTAACCCACCATTCTTACCTCGCGCTTGGACGGTGGGTTACGGCCTTCGGCCTAACCCACCCTACGGTTCGCCACTTCAATATCCCACATGCCGCCGCCGGACTCGTTCCACTTCTGTTGTGTGACCCGCGTGCAGATTATCGCGGCTTGCAACGGGCACTGCGACGATTGAAAAATACTGTCGCGTCGCTTTCTTATCCTCCCCCGCTAAAGCGGTGGAGGATAAGAAGGCTGCGCTTACGATTCAGCCGCCGCCCGCCCCGCCACGCGTCCTGTCGCGAGGCACGCCGTGAGCAGATACCCGCCCGTCGGTGCGTCCCAGGCGATCATCTCTCCGGCGCAGTACACGCCGGGCAGCGCTTTCAACATCAGGGCGTCGTCCAGCGCGGTCCAGGGGACGCCGCCGGATGTCGAGATGGCGGTTTCGATCGGCGCGGCGCCGGTGAGGGTCAGCGGCAGGGACTTGATGAGACGGGCGAGCCGGGCGGCATCGCGCGGCGCGGCGCCCTTGGTGACTTCGTGCAGCAGCGCGGCCTTGACACCCTCGAGGCGCACCGCCTTGCGCAGCCGGTTGGAGAAGGAGTCCTTCGGGTGCGCAGCGGCGAGGCGTGCGGCAATCACGGATTCATCCGTATCCGGAAGAAGATCGATGATCAGAATGGCCCGCCCGTCCGCGGCGATGTCGCGGCGCAAGGCGGCGGCCAGCGGATAGACCGCGCCGCTCTCGATGCCGGTCCGTGTGATGACGAAATCACCGCGCACGGTTTGTCCGTGGGCGGACAGGGCGACGCCTTTGACGGGCGCGCCTTCATCGGCACGCATCTTGTCGGTCCAGGGCACGGCGAAGCCGCAATTGGAGGCGGCGAAGGGCTCCAGCACCACGCCCCGCTTCGCAAGAATGGCGGCCCACGCCCCGTCCGAGCCGAGCCGTTTCCAGCTGGCGCCGCCGAGGGCGAGCACCGCCGCGTCCGCCTGGACGGTGACGCGCCCGGTGAGCGTCTCGAACACCAGACCGCCGGTCTCGTCCCAGCCGGTCCAGCGGTGACGCGTGTGCAATTCTGCGCCGGCTGCGCCCAGCCGGGCCAGCCAGCGGCGCAGCAGCGGCGAGGCCTTCATGCCGACCGGGAACACCCGGCCCGACGAGCCGACATGCGCTTCGATGCCCAGCCCCACCATCCACTTGACGATCTCGGGTGGACCGAAGGCCTCCACCATCGCGGCAAGGCGCGCATCGGGCGCGTCATACCGCTTGCGGAAAACCGCCTCGTCTTCGGAATGCGTGATGTTCAGGCCGCTCTTGCCAGCCATCAGCAGCTTGCGCCCGGCGCTCGGCATGGCGTCATAGATGACAACCCGTGCGCCACCTTCCAGTGCGGCTTCCGCCGCCATAAGGCCGGCCGGCCCGGCCCCGATGATTGCAACCTGTTTCATCCGACAGGGTCTAACCCCGTCGTCCGGCACTGACCAGCGTTCTGCCTTTCCTGCTGCGCTGAAGCGCTCTACGAGACGTCATGGATCCCGCTGGCGCCGCCCCTCTTGCCGACATCCTGATTCGGTACCCTGCCATAGGGGTGCTGGCACTGGTCGGCGTGCTCGGCCTCCGCGACGGCCGGGGATCGCGAACGGTCATGCTGGCCGCAATCACCTGTTTCAGCTGCGCGGCCGTGCTGCTGACCAGCGCGCCGCCTTCGCTGCACATGCCGTTTCCCCTGCATGTCGCCCTTCGCCTGATCGATACTACCGCCATCCCTCTGGCCTGGTGGCTGGGACTGGCCCTGTTCGACGATGACTTCCGGCCGGGCTGGCCGGAATGGGGCGGCATGCTGCTGATGGTCGGGCTGCTGGCCGTCTGGCGCATGGGGAGCCTCGGATTGACCGGCTTCATGCCGGGCTGGCTCGATCCGGCCATCGACATACTCAGCTTCGCCATGATCGGGCACGTCATCTGGGCCGCCTTCGCGGGCCGCGCCGAAGACCTGGTGGAGCGCCGCCGCCGCGTGCGCTTCTGGTTTGCGTTGGCGATCGCGGGCGGAACCCTGCTGACGGTCCTGACCGACAACACGTTCCGGGGCCCGGACTCCGATACGGCAGATCTGGTACTGGCGTCCGTCATCGGCGCGCTGACCGCCTGGGGCGCGCTGTGGCTGTTGCGGCTGGAGCCGCTCCAGCTCCGGTTCGAGCAGCCGGTTGAAGCCGCGCCGGCGGCACCTTCGGTCGATCCGCGCGACGCGGCGGCCTATCGGCGCCTGCTGCAACTGATGGAGACCGAACGCGCATATCTGGAACCCGGGCTCACCATCGGCGGACTCGCCGGCAAGGTCGGCGTTCCGGAACACCAGCTCAGGGCCCTCATCAACGGCGCGCTCGGGCACCGCAATTTTTCCAGTTTCCTGAACGGGTACCGGATCGCCCACGCCAAGGCCGAACTGTCCGACCCGGGAAAGGCGCGCATTCCAATTCTGACCATCGCGCTCGATTCGGGCTTCTCGTCGCTTGCACCCTTCAACCGCGCCTTTCGGGCCGCCGAGGGGGTAACGCCCAGTGAATTCAGGGCCGCACGCCTCGCCGAAACCTGATCATTTCCGGAAAAACAGCCTCACATTCGGAAATGCGGCGTCTTTTTCAACCGCGATGAGACGCATGCGGCGGTCTCTGGAATGTCCTCGCTTCAGGACCCGCGCCCGTCGGCCCGGTGTCCGCATGGAGAGAGAGAGACAATGGACGCTGCAACTGAATTCTTCGCCCACCTGCCGGCACGCGTGCTGGACGGTATTCAGTTCGAGGCCATGCGCTATGCCATGGGCACGCTTTCGGTGTTCGTGCTCGTCTGGCTGCTGTTCGCGCCGCTGCTCAAGTCCCGGAAGATCCGGACCACGCCCCACCGCGCCCGCCAGATCCGCGACGAGATCCGCAACTCGGCCGTCACCATCCTCGTGTTCGTGTCGCTGGATGTCCTGATCTTCGATCTCGGGGACAGGGGCCTGTTCCGGAAGTATGACGAGATCGGCCAGTTCGGCTGGTGGTGGTTCCTTGTCTCGATCCCGGCCGCGCTGGTGCTGCACGATGCCTGGTTCTACTGGACGCACCGCCTGATGCACACGAAGCGGTTCTACCGCGTGTTTCACCTGACGCATCACCGCTCGCACAACCCCACGCCGTTCACTGCCTATTCCTTCGCGCCCGGCGAGGCCGTGGTGAACTACATGTTCATTCCGGTGCTGCTGATCCTCCTGCCGATCCACAGCCTCGCGCTCTACACGGTGATGAACATCATGATCTTCAAGAACGCGACCGCGCATTGCGGCTATGAACTGTTTCCGCGCAGCTGGGTTTTTCATCCGCTGCTGGGCTGCCTGACGACGGTGACCCATCACGACATGCACCACGCGCGTGCGAACGGAAACTATGGCTTCTATTTCACCTGGTGGGACCGCTGGATGGGCACCGAGCATGCAGACTATCTTGACCAGATCGGTCGCCGGCTCGCGGCCGAACTCGATCAGCGCGCATCTAAGGCGACCGGCGCACCCGTCATGGCAACGGCGAAGCAGGAAGCGTCGGCCTGACGGGGCCGCCGGCGAGAATCGCCGCATGCCGGGTCAACCTGCGTTTCACCCTGCCCGCCTGCCCTTGCCAGCCTGCACCGAAGCCGCATAACCCTCGGGCATGGCCAAAGCCTCGACCTCTGCCTTCGTCTGCCAGGCCTGCGGCGCCGTTCACGCCAAATGGGCGGGGCGCTGCGACGCCTGCGGCGAATGGAACACGCTGGTCGAGGAAGCCGGCAGCGCGCCGCCCGGCGCCCTGAAGGCCGAGAAGACCCCCACCAAGCGTGGCCCGAAGACGGAATTCATCGCGCTAAACTCGGATGTCGACACGCCGCCGCGGGTGGTGATCGGCGTGGACGAACTCGACCGGGTGTTCGGCGGCGGGATCGTGCCGTCCTCCGCCACGCTGATCGGCGGCGATCCCGGCATCGGCAAATCGACCCTGCTGCTGCAGGCGGCCGCGCGGCTGGCCCGCAACGGGGTGAAGACGGTTTATGTTTCCGGCGAGGAAGCCGCCGCGCAGATCCAGGAGCGCGCCAAGCGGCTGAAGGTCGCCAACTCCCCGGTCCAGCTTGCCACCGAGACCGACCTGCGGCGCATCCTGGCGGCGCTGAAGGAGGCCAATCCGGGCTTCGTGGTGATCGACTCGATCCAGACGCTCTGGTCGGACAGCCTGGAGGCGGCGCCCGGTTCGGTGGCGCAAGTCCGGGCCTGCGCACAGGAACTGGTGCGCTGGGCCAAGAAGTCCGGCGCCGCGCTGGTGCTCGTGGGCCATGTCACCAAGGAGGGCACGATTGCCGGCCCCCGCGTGGTCGAGCACATGGTGGACGCCGTGTTCTACTTCGAAGGCGAACGCGGCCACCAGTTCCGCATCCTGCGCGCGGTGAAGAACCGGTTCGGGCCGACCGACGAGATCGGCATCTTCGAGATGCACGCCCTCGGCCTGACGCCGGCGAAGGAGCCTTCGGCGCTGTTTCTCTCCACCGAGGCCGAGCCGGGGGGCGGCACGGCGGTGTTTGCGGCGATGGAAGGTTCGCGCCCGGTGCTGGCCGAAGTGCAGGCGCTGGTCGCCAAAAGCCCGTTCGGGACGCCCCGGCGCAGCGTCATCGGCTTCGATGCCGGGCGTCTTGCGATGATTATGGCGGTGCTGGAAGCGCGCTGCGGCCTGAACTTCGCGGGCATGGACGTCTATCTCTCAGTCGCCGGCGGCTACCGGATAACCGAACCGGCGGGCGATCTGGCCGCGGCCGCCGCCCTGCTCTCGTCCCTTGCCGGCAACGCCGTGCCCTCGCGCAGTGTGTTCTTCGGCGAGGTCGCGCTCTCCGGGGCCGTGCGCGCCGCCCCGCGGATGGACCAGCGCCTCAAGGAAGCGGCCCGTCTCGGATTCCAGCGCGCCTACGGGCCGGAAGGCAGCCCTGCGGCAGAGGGCGGCTTGACGGTCACGCCGATTGCACGGCTAATCGCGCTCGTCGATCTTCTTGCCCCGGACGCTGCAAATGCTTGAAAACATTTCCGCTTTTGACGGCATCGCGCTCGGCGTGATCATCATTTCGGCGATCATGGCCTTCGCGCGCGGCTTTCTGCGTGAACTTGCCACATTGGGGGCTTTCATCGGGGCGTTGGCGGCAGCCTACTACGCGCGGAAATTCCTTCACGGCACAGTTGCAGACCTGCTGCCGCCGGGCAGCCATCCCCTGGCGCCGGACATCATCCTCGTCGTGACTGCCTTCCTGATCGTCTACGTCATCGTCGCCGCTCTCGGCCAAAGCCTGTCCAAGTCGATCATGTCGAACGGCGAAATCGGCCTGTTTGACCACATTGCCGGGCTCGTGTTTGGCATCATCCGCGGCGGCGTGGCGCTGGTCTTCTTTGCTGTACTGCTGACCGTGGGGTTCGAGGACGAGCGGGTTCCGCCGTTCATCCAGGACAGTCTCAGCTATCCGATCCTGGCATCTGCGGCCAAGGCGGTGACCGGCGAAGCGCGCGAAGCCAGCCAGGGCGCACAGCCCAGGACACCCGCCTCAGGCGACTGAGCTTGATGCCTTGGCGGCGCGGGTTACTCTCGGCGCTGCACCACCGGAGGGGAGGATGATCTTGCTGCACCATCACGACCCGCTTTCCCGCCGCAAGTTCCTGCTGGCGACCGCATCCGCCGGCCTGCTGGCGGCGTGTGCAAGCCGCGTTCCGGCAGAACCGGCCGATACCGTGCGCGCCCCGACGATGACGAGCCTGCTGGCCGCGCAGGCCGTGCCGATCCGCCATCTCGTCCCGGACGACCCCGGCGTGGTCGCCCTTGCCCGCCGGCTGGCAGCGTCGCAGATGGCCGGCCTTGGCGAAGCCACGCATGGCTCACACCAGGATGCGCAGCTGAAGTCCGTGCTGGTGCAGAACATGGTCGAGAACCACGGCCTGAGGCTGGTGCTACTGGAAGCCAACCGGACCGGCGTCGCCCAGTTCGATGCCTATGCCTCCGCCGCGCCGACCGGCCTGCTGGCCGCTGACGCCGTCCGGCAGGCTCCCGTGTTCAGCATTCTCAAGACAGAAGTGATGGCCGATCTCCTGACCTGGCTGCGCGGCTGGAACGCCGTCAATGCCGACCGCCGCGTGCGAGTGGTCGGCGTCGACTGCCAGGCCAGCAGCATTGACGCAGGCGATGCACTCGCCGCGCTCGCGACCGTCGATTCCGGAGCCGCCGACGCCATTGCCGTCGCCCTGGCGCCGATCCTGACCGCCGAGGCCAGGGCGGCACGGCATGACCTGATGCTCAAGCAGATCGCGTCCGCCCAGCGCCTCGAGGCGGAAGCGGCCTGCCGGATGCTCGAAGCCGAGCTGCAACGCGCCGGCCTCGAAGATGCCGCTTTCACGGCGCGCCGCGCCTGGCAGGGCCTGAACGCCTTTGAGTACGAAACCTCGGACGGCGACATGTCGCGCGCGACGCGGGAATACTGGAGCCGCCGCGATGTGTTCATGGCCGAGAACGCGCTGTTCGTGGCCCAGAGTGAACCTACCGTCCTGTGGGGACACAATATCCATGTCGCCGGCGGCCGGCCGGGTGGACAGAGTGCCGGCTATGTACCGTCCGGGGCGATCCTGCGCGACCGGCTGGGCGCCGGATATACAGCTCTGGTGCAGGAATTCGCCGAAGCGACCTTCCTGGCTCTGCCGGCCGGCGCCGGAGAGGCGCCCGACGCCGCGCCGGTCACGATTGCCCGCACCGCCCGTCCGGATACGCTGAACGCCCTGCTTGCGTCGGCGAGCGGGCAGACAGCCTGGTTCGATCTTGCCGACCTGCCGCAGAATTCCATGGTCGCCCAATGGCGGGAGACGCCGATCGGGCTTGAATGGTACGGCGCGAAAGCCAGTTCCGAACCGCAGACCTCCGATGTGCTGACCGTGCCGCCCGGCTCGCTGTTCGACGTGATGGTCATCCACCCGGAACTGACGCCCTCGCGGATGCTTTGAGCCGGTTTTGCCCCGCTGTATGACGTCGATGTCATAACGGCCCTTTCACACCGGCGGAAACCGAACTATATCCCGGTCGGGCAGCGGCGCCCCAAAGCGAGTCGGACCTTCCGATGGCCTATTTCGACAATGATGACGACAAGCCACGCGAAGAGTGCGGCGTAATTGGCGTGTTCGGAAACAAGGAGGCGAGCCTCCTGACGGCGCTCGGCCTCCATGCCCTCCAGCACCGGGGACAGGAAGCGTGCGGCATCGTCAGCTTTGACGGCAAGCGCTTCAACTCCGAACGCCACATGGGCCTGGTGGGCGAACATTTCGGCGGTGATCTTCGCCCGCGCCTGCCCGGCTACGCCGCCATCGGCCATAACCGGTACTCGACCCAGGGCCGGCCGATGCTGCGCAACATCCAGCCGATCTTCGCTGACCTTGCCCTCGGCGGCTTCGCCGTCGCCCATAACGGTAACCTGACGAACGCGCGCCATGTGCGCCAGCAACTCGTCAAGGACGGCGCCATCTTTCAGTCTACCATGGACACCGAGGTGATCCTCCACCTCGTGGCGCACAGCCCGAAGAAACGCTTCGTGGACCGCCTGATCGACGCGATGCACCAGATCGAGGGGGGCTACGCGCTCGTCGGCCTCACCGGCAAGAAACTGATCGGCGCGCGCGATCCCATCGGCCTGCGCCCGCTGGTGCTGGGACGTCTCGGCACCGGCTACGTGCTCGCCTCGGAAACCTGCGCGCTGGACATCATCGGCGCCGAATTCGTCCGCGAGATCGAGAATGGCGAAGTGGTCGTCATCTCCGAAGAAGGCCTCGAGAGCTTCCGCGCCTTTGCACCGCGCCCGCCGTCTCCCTGCGCCTTCGAGTATGTCTATTTCGCCCGGCCGGACAGCTTCATCCAGGGACGCTCCGTGTACGAAGTGCGCCGCCGGATGGGCCACCAGCTGGCCGCCGAGACCCCGGCCGACGCGGACGTGATCGTGCCGGTTCCGGACTCCGGTGTCCCCGCCGCGCTGGGCTTCTCGGAAGCCTCCGGCATCCCGTTCCAGATGGGCATCATCCGCAACCATTATGTGGGGCGCACGTTCATCCAGCCGACCCAGACCGGCCGCCAGATGGCCATCTCGAAGAAGCACAGCCCGAACCGCGCCGTGCTCGAAGGCAAGCGCGTGATCCTGGTCGATGACTCGATCGTGCGCGGCAACACCTCGAAGAAGATTGTCCAGATGGTGCGCGAGGCCGGTGCCCGCGAAATCCACTTCCGGTCCGCCAGCCCGCCGATCCTGAACCCGGATTTCTACGGCATCGATATGGCGGCCAAGTCCGAACTGTTCGCCGCGATCCACACCCATGAAGAGATGGTCAAGGAGCTGAAGGTCGAAAGCCTCGGTTTTCTCTCGGTGCCGGGTCTCTACAAAGCCATCGGCGAGCCGCTGCGCAACAACATGATCCCGCAATTCTCGGATCATTGTTTCACCGGCGAATACCCGACCCCGCTTGTCGATTATCATCAGGACCAGGCCGACAAGGAGCGCCAGCTCTCCTTGCTGGACGACGTCTGAGACGCGCGCTACACGCCGCGCGATGACCCATACACCTCGCCTCGTTCTCGTCACCGGCGCGTCCCGCGGGATTGGCCGCGCCGCCGCGCTGGAGCTTGCCCGCCAGGGCGATCTCGTGATTGCTGTCGCCCGCTCGAAGGCCGCGCTCGAGAAACTGGATGACGACATCCGCGCGCTCGGCTCGGAAGCCCTGCTCGTGCCGATGGACCTGAAGGACACCAAGGGCATCGAAATGCTCGGCAAGGTGCTCGCGGAGAAGTTCGGGCGCCTTGACGGTTTCGTTGCAAATGCCGGACTGCTCGGCACGCTCGGGCCGGTGGAAACCTGCGGGCCCCGCAGTTTCGAGGAAACCATCCAGGTGAACCTCACCGCCAACGCGCACCTGATCCGGGCGATCGGTCCGCTGCTGCACCAGTCCGCCGCGCCGCGCGCGGTGTTCGTCACCTCCGGCGTCGTGCCGCGTCCGCGTGCCTTCTGGGGACCCTACCAAGCGTCAAAGGCGGGGCTTGAAGCTCTCGTCAAAGCCTGGGCCGACGAGAACGAGAAGATGGCGCTGCGCGTCAACCTGTTCGATCCTGGCGCCGTGCGCACCGGCATGCGCGCCGAAGCGATGCCCGGCGAAGATCCGATGACATTGCCCACGCCGGAAGCGGTGGCGAAAGAACTGGTGAAACTCGTCGGGTCCGGCGAGGCCCGCACCGGCGAACGCATCGTCTACCGCGACCTCGCCGCCACGTGAGCCCCCGGGGCACACGCGCATGACCATCTCGATCACGGAAGTCTACCTGATCGCGATGCTGATCATCTTCACCGTGCCGTACCTGGTCTGGCGGCTCGGCAGGACGGAATATTTCGCCCCGCTCGTCGTTGTGCAGATCCTCTGCGGCATCCTGCTTGGCCCCGGCGTCCTCGGCGCGGCTTTCCCCGCCTATTACAATTTCGTGTTCCAGCCCGATGTCATCCGCATGCTGAACGGTGTGGCGACCTGGGCGGTAATGATCTTCGTCTGGATTGCCGGCATCGAACTGGATCTCAAATCCGCCTGGAAAAACCGGGGCGAGACTGGCAGCACAGCCGCACTTGCTTTGACGACGCCGCTTCTTTTGGGTTGCGGCGCGGCCTGGATCCTTCTGCAGACGGGGCACGCCTGGATGGGGCCGGACGCCGCCGAATGGCAGTTCATCCTCGGAATTGGCATGGCTTGCGCGGTCACGGCGCTGCCGATCCTTGTGCTGTTTCTCGAGAAACTCGAAATCCTCCGCACACCGCTCGGACAACGCATCCTGCGATATGCCAGCCTTGACGATATCGCCATCTGGGCCGTGCTCGCCGCGATCCTGCTCGACTGGGAACGGATCGGCCGCCAGGCAATCTTCCTGGTGATCTTCGCGGCCATTGCCTTCGCCGTCCGCAAGCTGCTTACCCGCATCCCGCAGCGCGACCGCTGGTATGCCGGCCTGATCTGGATGGCCTTTGCCGCCCTCGTCGCCGACTGGTCGGGCCTTCACTACATGGTAGGCGCTTTCCTCGCCGGCGCCGTGATCGACCGCGACACATTCGACGAGGCGCAGATGGACCTGCTGCGCAACCACATCCTCCTCGCCATCATGCCGGTCTTTTTCCTGTCGACGGGCCTGCGCACCGAGTGGGAGGCTGGCGGTATGGCAGTGTTTGGTGCTGCGGCGCTGCTGCTCGTCGCTTCGGTCGCGGGCAAGCTGGCCGGCGTCAAACTTGCCGGCCTCGCGCTCGGCTGGAAGAAGGGCGAAGCAAGCCTGATCGGGTGGCTGCTTCAGACCAAGGCGCTGATCATGATCATCTTCGCCAACATCCTGCTGGACCGCGACGTGATCACCAATGACGCCTTCACCGCCTGTCTGCTGATGGCTGCCGGCTCGACGATGCTGACGATGCCGTTCGTCGCGCCGATGCTGAAGAAGCGCGCGCCGGACGGCTAAACCGCGCCCGCCAGCACGGCCGCCTCAGCTGCTTCCGCCATCGCGACTGCCGCCACGGTGCCGTGTGCCGGCACAGGGCTGCGCGCGTGGCCGAGGCAGGCGGCATAGAAGCCCTCGTCCGCCGCGCCCAGCGGATCCGGCAAGTCCGCCGCAATGTCCACCTTCACTTCGTAAGGTGTGGTGTTCTTCAGCTTGCGCGTCAGGAAGTCGATGTCGATCTCGCCGGAGGGATAGACCACCCGCATCGTCCGTTCCCGGATTTCTGCAGCGCGGCTTGCCCGCAGCTTCGCCTTGCCGCCGCTGGCATAGGTGAACTCCGCTTCAGCCTCGTCGATATGCGGCGAGTGCACCCGGCGGCCAGTGGCCTCCACGCCGGTGAATTCCCGTCCCAGCATCATCGCGGCAAGGTCGAGGTCGTGGATCATCAGATCCCAGATCACCGAGACATCTCCCGCACGTCCACCCGGCGCCGGCGGACCCGAGCGCACGGATTCGACCAGCAGCGGAACTTCCGGAATCGCCAGCACGCCCATTGCCTTCGCCACGAACCGTTCCTGATGACCGACCTGCAGGATACGCCCCCGCGCCGCCGCCTCATCCGCAAGGTCGCGCGCCGCATTGCCGGACAACGCGAGCGGCTTTTCGACCAGAACATGGCAATGCGCTTCGATCGCCTGCCGCGCGAGACTCTCGTGCCATGTGGCCGGCACCGCGATGACGACCGCGTCGCAGACTTTCAGGAACTCGGCATAGTCGTTGAAGCCTCTCGCGCCGAAGGACTCCGCGAGTTTCGTCGCGCGCGCGAGGTCAACATCGAAGATGCCCATCAGGTCGGCATGCGGCGACGCAGCCGCTTTCTGGGCGTGATAGTTCCCGAACACGCCTGCACCCGCAACGCCCACTTTCAGCTTCGTCATGCCCGTCTCATCCCATTTTCCTTTTCGCAATGACACCCTACTCGCAGGGCTGCAAGACCCCGGCTCAGACGGGATTCTTCGCCCCCACCCCTTCACAGGCCGCGTGGGCCGGTCCATGTGGACAAGCAGACAAGAGACGACCAAGGAGACGGACATGGCCAAGCTCACTTCAACCGAATGGGCGCTCGCCCATCGGCCCGCCGGCATGCCGAAGACCTCGGACTTCCAGATGAAGACGGTGGACGTGCCCGCGCCTGCGGACGGCGAAATCCAGGTCATGAACACCTGGATGTCGGTGGACCCCTACATGCGCGGGCGGATGTATGACCGCGAAAGCTATGTGCCGCCTTTCCAGATCGGCGAGACGCTGCAGGGCGGCGCAGTCGGGCGCGTCTCGGCCTCGGCGAATCCGGACTTCAAAGTGGGCGATCTCGTCTCCTCGATGCTGGGCTGGCGCACCGCCTGGACGGCGAAGCCGGCCGCCGCGATGGTGCAGAAACTTCCCGCCACCGGCCTGCCGGAAAGCGCCTTCCTCGGCGTTGCGGGCATGCCCGGCCTGACTGCCTATGCCGGTCTGCTGCGCGTGGCCGAACTGAAGCCGGCGGACGTGGTGTTTGTTTCGGGCGCAGCCGGCGCCGTCGGCTCAACGGTCGTGCAGATCGCCAAGATCAAGGGCGCCACCGTGATCGGCTCGGCCGGGGGCGCGGACAAATGCGCGCTCGTGAAGTCGCTCGGCGCGGACCATGTGATCGATTACAAGCAGGCGGGCGGCCTCGACGGCCTGATTGCGGCGCTGAAAGCCGCCTCTCCCAAAGGCATCGACGTCTATTTTGACAATGTCGGCGGCGATCATCTCACCGCAGCGATCGAATGCGCGCGCCCGCTGGCCCGCTTCGCGCTCTGCGGAATGATCGCGCAGTACAATGACACGGCCCCCACGACTGGCCCGAACAACATGATCCAGCTGGTCGGCAAGCAGCTCAAACTGCAGGGGTTCATCGTGTCCACCCACGCCGACATGCAGCCGGCGTTCCTGGCCGACATGGCGAAGTGGATCGCCTCGAGCCAGATGAAGTTCGAGGAAACGGTGATGACCGGAATCGAGCGTGCGCCGGAGGCTTTCCTCGGCCTCTTCACCGGCGCCAATACCGGCAAGATGCTGGTCAAGCTCGCCTGACGCCATGGCCCTGTTCGACGCATACATCATGGTGGACTGGAGCGCGGCCGCGAAGCCGGCGCTGGGCCCGAACTCGATCTGGATCGGCATGCTGGTCAAGGACGCGCGCCTGAAGCTGCAGTTCAAGGCGGTGAACATCGACACGCGCCTGAAGGCCCGCGCCTTCCTGGAAGACATGGTCGCCAAGCTGACCAAGCGCGGCGACAAAGTGCTGCTGGGTTTCGACTTCTCGCTCGGCTATCCGGCCGGCACGGCGAAAGCACTCGGCCTCGACACGGCCAGGCAGGCGCCGTGGGCGGCGATGCACGCCCACCTCGCCGCGCGCTACAAGGACAAGCCGGACAACAATTCGCGCCCGCGTTTCGCGATTGCCGCCGGACTGAACTACACGATCTCGAAAGGACCTTTCCCGTTCTGGGGGACTCCTCCGGCCGACAAGGCGACGACGCTATCGACCACCCGGCCCGAGTTCACGCCGGACAAACCCCTTGCCGAATTCCGCCTGGCCGAGACGCAGCTGCGCGCGGTTCCCGGTGCGTCGCCGAAGTCGTGCTGGCAACTTTACGGCGCAGGATCGGTCGGCGGCCAGAGCCTGACCGGCATCCCGCACGTTCATGCCTTGCGCCAGGCCTGGCCGAATGCCCGGATCTGGCCGTTCGAGCTGGGCGAAGGCGGCCCGCTGACCTCCGATCTGCTGGAGGGAATCGACGTCGTCATCGCCGAAATCTACCCCTCGCTGATCAAGCCGAAGCCGGAAAAGGGCGAGGTCGCCGACGAGGCCCAGGTGCGCCAGATTGCCCGCCACTACGCTGATCTGGACGAGAAAAATGGCCTGGGCGCTGCGTTTTCCACAGGCAAATCGCTTTCCGAGGAGCAGATCGTTGCGATAAGGGGCGAAGAGGGCTGGATTCTGGGCATTTAGCCCGTGTCTATTGGGAATCCGGCGTATCCACACGAGTCGAATCGTGGGTAAGTCGCGGCAATGACGCGAAAGCGTCATTTTAATCTAGAGGAGAACCCCTATGAACAAGGGTGAACTGACCAAGGCGGTGGCACAGGAATGTGGCATGTCCCAGAGCGACGCCGGCAAAGCCGTTGACGCTGTTTTCGACACCATCGCTGGCGCCGTGAAGAGTCGCCAACAAGTTGCAATCGCCGGTTTCGGCACGTTCGTCGCCAAGACGCGCAACGCCCGTGAAGGCCGCAACCCGGCCACCAAAGAAGTGATCAAGATTCCTGAGAAGACATCGGCGGCTTTCAAGCCGGCGTCGGTCCTGAAGGACATCTAACCTTCACGCCCCTCTCGGGGCACGAAGACGGTTTCGGCGGCGCGTTCCTTCACAGGGCGCGCCGCTTTCCATTCCAGCAAGGCCACCTGCAGGATGCCGGCAAAGAACACGCCCAGGAAGGCGCCCTCGAGCACGCCCTGTGGGCCGCGGTGTGCCACGATCCCCAGCCCATAGGCCGCCGGCAGCATCACCACGAAGAATGAACCCATGTGGATGGCGCTCGGCAGCCAGACCATGCCCTGGGCGCGCAGCGCAAAGGACGCCGTCGCCTGCAGGCCGTCAAACACCGTTGCCGCCGCCGCCAGCCAGAGCAGCCCCGCAATCGCCGGCGCGAGCGCGATCCCGCCGATGATCGCATCCTCGCGCACCAGCAACCGCGAGATAGGCCCCGCGAACAGGGTCAGGGCCGCACCGAGGACCGCGCCCATCACGATGGTCGCCACTACGCCGAGACGCCCTGCATTCTTCACATCCTGCAGGCTGCCGCGCCCGACAGCTTCAGCCACCCGAACGGATGTGGCCGAGGCGATGCCGAGATAGAACATGAAGCACAGGCCCATCACCTGCACCGAATAGCCATAGACCGCATTCGCGGCGATGGAGATCCAGGTCGCGATGATGAATGTGATGTTGAAGCCGCCCCATTCGGCCACATTGGAGACGGCTGTGCCGGTGCCCACATCGAACTGGCGGCGGGCCTCGCCCTCCGGCGCCGGCGGTGAGGCGCGCAAGGCCGGCGTCAGCGCGGCCACGAGCGCGAGGAACACGAACACCATCAGCCAGCGCGTGCCTGTGGTCGCCCAGGCAACGCCTTCGGCGCCCATCTGGGGCATGCCCCAGTATCCCCCGACAAGGGCGAGATCGATGAACAGGTTGATGACCACGCCGCCATACATCACCAGCGTCACAAGCAGCGGGCGGCGCAGCGCCTCGAGGTAATAGCTGCAGGCCTGCGTGATCATGTGGCCGGTGAGGCCGATGGCGAGGATGCGCGTGACCTGCGCGGTCTCCTGCGCCACCTGTTCCGGAGACGCCGCCCGCAATGCATCACTCGGTGGCGCGATCGTGACGAACACCCAATGGAAGAAGGCGCCGGCTGTCGGCAGCAGTACCGCCGTCATGGCCGCCCCGAGCAGCACCGACCACCAGAGGCCGCGCCGGAAAATGCGCCCCGACCCTGCTTCCCGGCCAACGCCGAGCAATTCCGACGTCAGCACCTGCACGCCCAGCAACACACCCATGCCGAAACCGAGCGACACGCCGATCGGCAGCCAGGAGGAGAGCACATAAGCCAGCTCCTCCGGCGCAAACTGGCCGAGCACGATCGCGTCCGTCAGTCCCATCAGCATCATCGCCATCCGGCTGACGGCGATGGGCACCGACAGGCGGAGCAGGTCTGCAATATCCGAAGGCTTTGCCCAGACGGGCAGCCGCGACATTGTCATGTCTGCCCTCCCTTGATGTTTCGCAGCCGGAAGCCCGGCTGGTTTTTGAGCAGCCGGTCCGAATGCCGTAAATGAACCCAAAGGGCAAGGCAGGATTTGACCTCAGAAGAGGGTCGAGGCGCCGTTGGCGATGTTGTGACCGATCACCGGCATCAGGAGACTGCCGGTTCGCTCGCGCAGCCAAAGCAGAAGCAGCGCGGGTACGCCGGTCATCGCAAACGTCATCGGGTCGATATCGAGGACGCCGGCCTTGTAGCTGAGCGCATGGGTCAGCCCGAACAGGATGGTCGTCAGCAGCCCGCCATAGCCGATCGGCGCCCCGAGTACGTTCACACGCGGCCGGAACGCTTCGTTGAGCGCGAGCAGCAATGTGCCGCGATAGAAGAACTCTTCGTCGAGACCCGGCATGGTCCACTGGAAGGCGATGGTCTCGGCATCATCGGGCTTGCCGTCTGCACCGCTGATCGCCAGCCAGAAGAACAGCCCGGCCAGCACCGCGAACAGCACCAGCGCCCCACGCCAGCGCGGCCCCTGATCCAGCCGCACGCCGCATTTCGCCCAGCCAAAGGCTGGCAGGGTCATCACAATCATCGTTCCGCCAAAGGCGACGAGCTTGCCTGCCCAGTTCCACGCTGCGTCCGGGAACGGATCCGGCACCAGCCAGAAGCCGCGCGTCAACAGCGCCTGATAGACGAGGTTCATCGCCAGAGCCGCGACCAGCCAGTGCAGGCGGAAGCCGCCGCGCACAAACACGGCGCCCGCCAGCGCCAACCCGGCCAACATGCCCGTCTCAATCAATGTCCGGATCAGTTCATCCATGCGCAGACTCCCAATACTGGGGGAAAGATGCGTTCAAGCGTGCGTTTGGATGCAGGGCGGGTGTAAAAATTGGCGAAGTTGACGGCTGCGCACATTATTCAGGAAACGCCGTTTCAAACGCGGGCGCCTGAACGAGATGATGGCTCCCACCGTATACCACGAGAACGGTCTTGTGATCCTCGACGGCCTTGGCGATCACAGAAACGATGTGCACTTCGCGCGCGTCGGAAACAACGTCAGCCAATCGGTTCATGCCCCTCGGGTCCGGCAGCGCGCCGCTCGGCCATGCGTCCTCGGGACGAAAGCCGGTCTCAAACGCCGACCCGTTTCGGGCCTGATACCAGACCTTGAACGTCTCGAGCGTGCCCACTTCCGCGAGCGCATCAATTTCGATGCCTGCGTCTTTTGCGAACTGCGGCGCGTATGACCGGATTTCAGTATCGAGTGCATCATCGTCGGTTGCGGACAGCGTTTCGGATCGCATCCACTGGGGAACAAGACGAACGATATAATAGCCGAACACATCCGCCGCGCTCATACCGTTGCGCGCCGCATAGGCGACCACCGCCGCGTCTGTCGGTTCACCGCCCACGAAATCGACTCCGGCGGCTTTTGCCAACCGGACGGCAAGATAGGGCTCGGCATCGCCGGGCATGCCTCTCACAGACTCAGCATGATCGAGCAACGGCTCAGGGTTCACGCCCATCTCGAAGGGGAAGCCCTCCAGCACAACAAATTCAGGCTGGGCACCTGTAAAACCTGCAGATACGAGCTTGAAGGTTTCACTTTCCGGATCGTTGCCATGGTCGGCTGCGACATAGACGAGCGTCCTGCCGCAACCGGCATAGGTTTCAACGTATGGCAGCGGTCGCTCTTCAAGCGTCCCGTAGTCGGCCCAGGACAGGACGCTTTCGGGCGCAATTTCGCAACGCATTGGCGCGGATGCGCAAGCTTCGAGCATCACCGCAGACAAGAACGCCAGTGGCAGGTTTTTGGAAATCCGGTTCAGTTGCAACATGACGGGAAACTCCTCGGTTTCCACACAGATGCTTGGATTTGCTGTTCCAGATGCAGCTTGGCTGACTATTTTTCCTACGCTGGCCCTACCCCGCCTTGCGGGCGTCTGTGCCGCCGGCTTCGACCGCCTGCAGTTTCTCGGCCACGAGGAAGGCGAGTTCCAGCGCCTGTTCGCCATTGAGGCGAGGGTCGCAGTGCGTGTGGTAGCGGCTGGAGAGGTCTTCCTCCGAGATCGCCTGCGCGCCGCCGATGCACTCGGTGACGTTCTGGCCGGTCATCTCGAAATGGACGCCGCCCGGATAGCAGCCTTCCGCCGGCAGGATGTCGATGAACTGGCGCACTTCGGACAAGATGCGGTCCACGGGCCGGGTCTTGAAGCCGGTGCCGGTCTTCAGCGTGTTGCCGTGCATCGGGTCGCACGACCAGACGACCGAGCGGCCGGACTTCTTCACGGCGCGCGCCAGCGGCGGCAGGCCCTTGGCCACACCGTCCGAGCCGAAGCGCGAGATCAGCGTGATGCGGCCGGGCTCGTCGGTGGGGTTCAGCGTCTCGATCAGACGGATCAGTTCGTCCGTACCCATACCCGGGCCGCACTTGATGCCGATCGGGTTCTTGATGCCCTTGCAGAAATTGACGTGCGCATGGTCGAGCTGGCGCGTGCGGTGACCGATCCACAGCATGTGCGCCGAGGTGTCATACCAGTCGCCGCTGGTGGAATCGATGCGCGTCATCGCCTCTTCATAGCCGAGCAGCAGCGCCTCGTGGCTGGTGTAGAACTCCACCTGCGCCATCTGCGGCACGGTTTCGGCGTTCAGGCCGACCGCCTGCATGAAGCGCAAGGACGCGGAAATCTGGTCCGCCAGTTTCTGGTAGCGTTCGCCTTGGGGAGAGCGGTCCACGAAGCCCAGCATCCAGCGCTGCACGTTGGCCAGGCTCGCATAGCCGCCCTGGCTGAATGCGCGCAGCAGGTTCAACGTGGCGGCCGATTGCGAATAGGCCTGAACCAGACGCTCGGGATCCGGGATCCGGCTTTCCGGCGTGAATTCCATGCCGTTGATGTTGTCGCCCCGGTAGGAGGGCAGCGTCACGCCGTCGATCGTCTCGATGGGCTCAGAGCGCGGCTTGCCGAACTGGCCCGCAATGCGGCCGACCTTCACCACCGGCTTGGCCGCCGCAAAGGTCAGCACCACCGCCATCTGCAGGATCACGCGGAACGTGTCGCGGATATTGTCCGGGTGGAATTCCTTGAAGCTCTCGGCGCAGTCCCCGCCTTGCAGGAGGAACGCATTGCCGGCCGCCACTTCGGCGAGGCGGGTCTTCAGGCGGCGGGCTTCGCCTGCAAAAACCAGGGGCGGATAGCTCCGGAGACGGTTTTCCACAGCCGTCAGCGCCGCCGCGTCAGGGTAATCCTGCGGGATATGCTGCGCGGGCAGTTTGCGCCAGTCAGAGGGGGTCCAAGCCATAATGCATAAGCTCCTAATGTGCGGGGCATAAATCACATGGCAGCCGGATGCTCAAGTTTCACCATAATTTCACAGCACATAGCTGGTTGATTCGGGGCGTAAGCGGCTAAAAGGCCGTGGGGTTTCAAGGGTACAACACGGGGACTGATGCGCCATGCCGCACGTCTATATCAGCCATTCGGGCGCCGATCCGGATGCGCTGCTGCAGCTCCATGAGGCCCTGCGCGCTGCCGGGATCGCCGATCGCTACGGCTCGGGCGAGCCTGACCGGATCGCCGCCGATGCGGAGATCAGCGCGGCTTTTGCCGTCATTGTGCTGGTTTCGGCCGCCTCGGTGCGCTCCCGGACCGTGCGCCAGGACATTGAGACCGCCAAGGCCGTTGGCATTCGCATCATCCCCTACCAGATCGACAAGGCGCGGCTGAACGGCTTCTTCAAGCAGGAAGTCCAGCCGAGCCTGCGCCTGTCGTCCACCATGCCGGACGGGTTGGAACAACTGGTCGCCGAAACCCAGGACGCCTACCGCCGGAAATGCCCGGTGATCGCCGTGATGAACCTGAAAGGCGGCGTCGGGAAAACCACCGTCACCGCCCAGCTCTCCGGCGCCTGGCAGGAAGCCTTCGGCGGCCGCGTCCTGCTGATCGACCTCGACCCGCAATACAACCTCACCCAGACCTTCTATTCCATGGAAGAGGCCGACGCCTCCTCCGGGGTCGACCGTTCGGTGATTTCCCTGTTCGAACGCTCGCGCCTGCACGCCAAGGACGCGACCTCGCCCGCCGAAAACTGGCTGAGCCTCACCGTCGCGCCGTTCACACCGGCCGCGCGTGACAGTTTCGTCCACCAGATTCTCGGTGAAGACGGCCCGCCGGGCCGGCTCGATCTTGTGTCCGGTCAGTTCGAAATCTCGAAATACGCCTTCGCGAACAACCCGGACAGTCTCGCGGCGATCAAGCAGCACTTCCTGCGCACGATTGATCACTATCGAAGCGAATACGATCTCATCCTGTTCGACACGAACCCCAACGCAACCTTCCTCACCCGCTGCGCGCTCGAGGCAGCCGACCGCGTCATCGCGCCGATGCATGCCGACATCTATTCCCTGCGCGGTGTGCGCCTGTTGAACCTCGTCATCCGCGACCAGGTCGAGGAGTCCAAGCGCCCGGCGCTGTCGGTGCTGTTCAATGCGGTGAACCGCAACGAACAATCGACCTTCGAAGGCGACGCGCGCAACGGTGTCTATGACCAGATCGCGGGCTTTGCGCTTTCAAAGTCACTTCTTACGGCGGCCTTGCCGCGCTCGGCCCATTTCGCCGTGAAGGCCCCGGTCGAAGGCCAGCCCCCCTGGCGCCAACTCCTCGCCCATGCCGGCCGCGGCGGCGGCCTGAAAGCCATCCGCGACAGCCTGAAGCAAGTCGCGCTGGAGCTGAAGACCCTGAACGATGGTGGAAGCGTGCACTGAGCCCCCTCGCCCGTGGGAGAGGGGGTGGGGGTGAGGGGGTGCCTCCTCTCACCAGCTCATTTCACAGGAAGCGCAGCTCCCCCTCATCCCAACCCTTCTCCCAAGGGAGAAGGGCTTGAAGGTTCACGCCACCTCCGGCACCCATTTCGTCCGCATCGTGACGAGTTCCTCGGCCGAGGACGGGTGCAGCGCGCACGTCCGGTCGAAGTCCTGTTTCGTCGCGCCCAACTTCACCGCGATGGCAACCATCTGGATCATCTCGGCGGCATCCTCACCGACGATGTGCACGCCCAGCACACGCTGATCGGCGGCCCGCACGACCAGCTTCATCAGCATGCGCGACGAACTCCCGTTCAACGCGTTCTTCATCGGCTTGAAGTTCGTCTTGTAGATGTCGATCTCGCCGAACGCCGCCCGCGCGTCTGCCTCGCTCAGACCGACCGTGCCGACTTCGGGCTGCGTGAAGACCGCCGTCGGAATGTCCGTGTGATCCATGTGCCAGGGCTTGCCGCCGAACTCGGTATCGGCAAAGGCGTGGCCCTCGCGGATCGCCACAGGCGTGAGGTTGACCCGGTCGGTCACGTCGCCCACGGCCCAGATGTTTGCCGCGCTGGTGCGCGACCAGTCGTCCACGATCACGGCGCCGTTCTGGCCGAGCGCCACGCCGGCCTTGTCGCAGCCGAGACCGCCGGTATTCGCTGCCCGGCCGACTGCCATCAGGATGGCTTCTGCTTCCAGCGTCGAGCCATTCGTCAGCCGGGCACGGCGCACACCGTCCGCCCCCAGATCAATCCGTTCAAACACCGTGCCGGTGACCAGCTTGATGCCCGCCTGAGCGAGCCCCTCGGTGACGCCGTCGCGCACGTCCTCGTCGAAGCCCCGCAGGATCTTTTCGCCGCGATAGATCACCGTCACGTCCACGCCGAGCCCGGCAAAGACGTGCGCGAACTCGAGCGCGACAAAGCCGCCGCCCGCCACCAGCATCCGCTTCGGCAGCGGATCGAGAAAGAACACCTCGTTCGACGTGATCGTATGCTCGACCCCCGGCAGTTCCTCCGCCGTTGGACGCCAGACGTGTCCGCCGGTGGCGATCAGGATTCTGTTCGCCGTCACCGTCCGCCCGGACATGGTGAGGCGTAGCGTGTGGGCATCCACGAATTCGGCGCGTTCGGGAAGAATCTCCGCACCGGCACTTTTCAGGTTGCGGTCGTAGATGGCCGACAGCCGGTCAACCTCGGCATGCACCGCCTTGAGGAAGGCCGTATGGTCATAGGATATGCCGCTCACGGACCATCCAAACCCCGCAGACTGCCTGATCTGCTTTCCGTAGTCGCTGGCATACACCATGAACTTCTTCGGCACGCAGCCGCGCACCACGCAGGTGCCGCCCATCCGGTATTCTTCCGCCACCGCCACTTTCGCGCCGGCCTGCGCCGCGATGCGCGCGGCGCGCACGCCGCCGGAGCCGCCTCCGATCACGAACAGGTCATAGTCGTAGGCTGGGCTGGTCATGGAAATCGTCCTTTGCCGGGAAAACGTGCGGCCGGCTATGTGAGGCGCGTGGCTCTAGTATTCAATGATCCGGGCGCCGGTTTCCGTGCCGATGATCACCGTGCGGGCAATGCCGATGAACAGGCCATGCTCCACCACGCCGGGTACGCCGGAAAGGTAAGCCGCCGTGCGCGCGGGGTCCGGGATCTCCCCGCAATGGCAATCGAGAATATGATTTCCGCCGTCGGTGACCAGCAGATCGAGGCTCTGCGGCGCCTTGCGCAGCTCGACGCGCGGACGCTCGATGCCGGAATTCACGAGCGCCTCGTGCACCTTTTTTGCCGTGATCGTATAGCCGAACGGCGTCACTTCCACCGGCAGCGGAAAGGCGCCGAGCACCGCAACGTCCTTGGACGGATCAGTGATCACAACCATGTGATCGGAGGCATTTGCGATGATCTTCTCGCGCAGCAGCGCCGCGCCGCCGCCCTTGATCAGCACCCCGCCCGGACCAACCTCGTCGGCGCCGTCAACGGTTAGGTGAATGCGGTCCACCTGCTCGAACGGGATCAGCGGTACGCCCAGGCTGCGCGCCAGCGCCCGCGTCTGCTCGCTCGTCTCGATGCAGCGCACGAGCAACCCATCCGCGATCTCGTCGGCCAGCAACTCGACGAAGAACTTCGCCGTCGAACCCGTGCCGAGGCCGATCGTCATGCCGTCTTCGACATAGTCCATTGCGGCAGCGGCGGCGTTCTGTTTCTCGGTTTCGTAGGCCATCGCCTGCTCTCACCCCTTCTTGCCCTTGGCGGCCTTTTCAGCCGCCTTCTTTGTCCGAAAAGCCTTCGCCCAGCCCTCGCGGGTCATCTGGTGCGCGCGGGCGACGGCCAGCGCATCGGCCGGCACGTCCTTGGTGATGATGCTGCCCGAGCCGACATAGGCCCCGTCGCCGATGCTGACCGGCGCGACGAGCGCCGAGTTCGAGCCGACAAAGGCACCCTCGCCTATGGTCGTCTGGTGTTTCAGGTAGCCATCATAATTGCAGAAGATCGTGCCCGCGCCAATGTTGGCGCCGGAACCGATCTGTCCGTCGCCGAGATAGGCCAGATGATTTGCCTTGGCGCCTTCGCCCATGGCGGTGTTCTTGGTCTCGACGAAGTTGCCGATCCGGACGTCGCTGCCCAGCACCGTGCCCGCGCGAAGGCGCGCAAACGGCCCGATTTCGCAGCCCTCGCCGATCACCGCACCTTCGAGATGGCAGAACGCCTTGATCCGCACACCGGCCGCCACGCTGACCCCCGGGCCGAACACGACGTTCGGCTCCACCACCACATCGGCGGCGATTTCCGTGTCGAACGCGACGAACACGGTTTCCGGCGCAACCAGGGTCACGCCCGCCTCCATCAGAGATTTCCGGCGCCTTGCCTGAAAAATGCCTTCAGCCTCGGCTAGATCAGCCTTGGAGTCGCAGCCGATGAGGTCGTCCTCGCTGGCCGTGATCAGAGCACACCGCCCGCCTTCGGCCCGGGCCAGTCCTACGAGATCGGTGAGGTAAAACTCGCCCTTGGCATTCGAATTTGTAATTCTTTGCAAGAGCCGGAACATATCTTTGGCGCGCCCCGCCATCACCCCTGAGTTGCATATGCGAACCCTGAGCTGGTCCGGAGTCGCCTCGCGCGCCTCGACGATGGCCTCCAGGTCGCCAGCCGGATTGGTGATCAACCGGCCATATAGCCCGGGGTCTGCCGCCTCGAAGCCCAGAACCCCCAGCACAGCCCCGCCGGCCACGCCGCCGAACAGGGCTTCGATCACCGCCGCAGGCACCAACGGACTATCGCCATAAAGCACAGCCAGCTCGCCGTCGAATTCTTTCAAGGCGTCCTCGGCGCAGCGCACCGCATGCCCGGTCCCCTGCGGCGGATCCTGGAAGGCAATCGCCACATCCGGATGCGCCGTTTTCAAGTGAGCCATCAGCACATCCTGCGAAGGGTGGACCACCGCCACGATGCGCCCGCAGCCGGTTTCCCGCGCCAGCGCGATCGACCAGTCGATCATCGGCCGCCCGCCCACGGCGTGCATCACTTTAGGTAGGGCGGACTTCATCCGCGTACCTTTTCCGGCCGCAAGAATGACAGCGGCGCGCCGGGTCTGCGATTGGCTCAAATGCGGGCTCCCTCTCGCTTTCGTTCGCCCCATCGCCTAGACGAAAGCCCGCAGCTTGGCGAGGGCGAACGCGGCATGAATGACGGGCAAATACGCGGCTTCGAGGGCTGGACGATCCTGTTCGATCTGGATGGAACGCTCGTCGACACCGCGCCGGACCTGCTCGGCGCCCTCAACCACGTCCTCACCGGCATGGATCTCGCCCCGGTCCGTCTCGACGCGGTGGCGGAGATGATCGGGCACGGCGCCCGGGCAATGATCGAAACCGGCCTTAAGACTCAAGGCGCTGTCTTGACCGCGGCCGAAATGGATGCGGCGTTCGAGCGCTTCGTTGTCCATTATGTGGACCACATCGCGGACTGCTCCCGCCCCTTTGAGGGCGCTGTCGAGGCCCTGGCCACCTTGCGGGATGCGGGCGCCCGGCTGACGGTTTGCACCAACAAGCGGCAAGATCTCAGCGAACGCCTGATCGGCGCCCTTGCGCTGGACTCCTACTTCGATGTCATTTTCGGCGCTGACCGGGCCACGCAACGCAAGCCGCACGCCGACCACGTTTTTGAAACGCTGGCAGCGGCGGGCGGGGCGCCGGAACGCGCCCTGTTTGTCGGCGACAGCCGGACAGACGAAAGGGCAGCCCGGAATGCCGGACTGCCCTTCGTGTTCGTGACCTTCGGCTACGAGGCCGAAACGGCTGAGGCGATTGGGGCGGATGTCACCATCAGCCACTATGCCCAGCTGGTTTCAGCTTTGTCGGACCTGAGGGATCAGGCCGTGGCTTCGCCGCGCGGACGATAGGTCGGGCGGGCGGATCCGCCTTCACCAAGGGCACGCCGGCGCGGCATGCCATTGACCATATTGGAACGCACGTCCGTACGGGCGCTCCTCATTGCAGGCACGAACCCGGCTTCCACGAGATCGACATCGACCTCGTAGCCACGCTCGGCCCAGTACGCGTTAATCTTTTCCCGAAGGCGCTTAGCGCCGTCTTCGTCACACCAGTCTTTCACTTTGCTCTCTCCAGGCTTGTTATCACTCTGGCGACTTACGCCGCCGTGCCTGTCCTTCTTCAGTTCATACTGCGGACCTTGGTTGACCCGTCTCGTATGTCGGGTAGATGACAACGTTTGCAGGATTTCTCAAGAGTAAAATCGGGTGACGGTTTTGTTAGCTTGTTTGATGAACAACTGTTCATAATGAACGCCTGTTCATTTTCGAGCAGAAATCCCGGCCTGGCGACCAAAATCTGCGGCGCGCCAACCACCAAGCAGATCAGGGTCCTTGCGACGCCCTGTCATAATTTGGCATTTGAGCGTCACTTGTTTGGGGCGCACTTCACCCAATTCATGCACATACGCATGGCTGAGCGCTGTAGCTATAACCTGAGACCGCCCGGCACGGACGGTTCCTCAGGGTAACCGATGGCCGAAATTGCGTTACAAGCCGCCACACATACCCGCTTGACCTCCCCGGTTTGCCCGACTACGCCACGCCCTCGCGGCGGGCGATTAGCTCAGTGGTAGAGCACTGCCTTCACACGGCAGGGGTCGCAGGTTCGAACCCTGCATCGCCCACCATCGCCGCCCGTCCTGCTGGTTCGAGTGGCTTGGTAACCGAAGCGCAGTATAAGCCTCCCAATGAAATCAGTGCTCCGCTCGCCCCTTTTTGCTGCCGTCATGGGCTATGTCATTTGGGCTTGGATGGCCTTTGTGGCGCACACGGTCCGCTGGACGGTGGAAGGCGAGGGCGACGCCCGCGCCGCCCATGGCAGCCGCGAGCCTGGCCTGATCGTTGCCTGCTGGCATGAAACGATCCTTTTGATGCCGTCCGGCTGGCTGCGCCACATCCGCCATTGGCCCGAACGGCGCGGCCGCACCGCCATGATGGTCTCGCTGTCGCCCGACGGCGCCGCCATCAGCGAAGCCGTGGAACGCCTCGATCTAGATGTCGTGCGCGGCTCTGCGTCCAACAAGAAGAAGATCAACAAGGACAAGGGCGGCGTCCGCGCCATCGCCGAGGCCAGCAAGCGCCTGCGCGACGGCGGTATCGTCTGCATGACGCCCGACGGGCCGCGCGGTCCCCGCCGCGTCGCCAGCGCCGGCGCGGTCACCCTGGCCCAACGTTCCGGCGCCGCCATCCTGCCTTACGCCGTCTCGTCCCGCCCCGCGTTCCGGCTCGATACCTGGGACCGCATGATCTTGCCCCTGCCCTTCGCGCGCGGCGCGATCGTGTTCGGGCCGCCGATAGATTGCGCCCGCGAGCGCACGCCGGACGAACTGCGCGAGGCGTTGCAAATCGGCATGGATACCGCTACGCGCCGGGCCGAAGAACTGGCTGGCTATCCCGCGCAGCCGGACCCGGCCGGAGCCGCCGCCTGAATGACGCCGTCGTTGTTCCTCTACAGGCTTGCCACGCGCCTCGCGGCGCCCCTCCTGCCCTTTGTGCTGAGTGCGCGTGCAAGGAAGGGCAAGGAAGACTTCCTTCGCCTCAACGAACGCCTCGCCCGGAACCTGCCGCCGCGCCGTCCCGGTCCCCTGGTCTGGTTGCACGGTGCGAGTGTGGGCGAGAGCCGCGTCCTGCTTGAACTTGGCCGGCGCCTGATCGAGCAGCGCCCAGGCGTGATGCTCGTCTTCACGAGCCAGACGCTGACATCGGCCCGCCTGATGGGAAAAGACATTCCCGAAAGCGCGATCCACGCCATGGCGCCGGTGGATACGCCCATGGCCGCGCGGCGATTCATGCAGCATTGGCGACCAGACCTCTGCATCTTCGCCGAAGGCGAGATCTGGCCGAACCTGATCCTCGAGGCTGGCAAGTCCGGCGCCCGCCGCGCACTTGTGAATGCCCGTATGACCGAAGAGTCCGCCAAGGGGTGGGCTCGCTTTTCCGGAATGTTCCGTGCGCTGACCGGTCGCTTTGACGTGATTCTGGCCGCTGACGAGGACACGGGCAGGCGCCTGCACGCCTTGCTGGGCCGGCATGTGCGCGTTCCCGGCAATCTCAAGTCGGCGCAGTCGCCGCCGGAAGCCAACCCGGTCGACCTGTCGCGTCTTGCCACCGGTTTCATCAACGGCCGGCGCTGCTTCGTGGCCGCCTCCACGCATCCGGGCGAAGAGGAAATGTTCCTCGACGCAACGGATCGCTTCACCGGCGCGGCACTCGTCATCGTGCCGCGCCATCCCGAGCGCGGCGAGGAGATCGCCAATCTTCTCAAGGCCCGGCGCCTGCCCTTCGCACGCCGCTCCAAGGGCGACATTGCCTCGACCCGCGACCGCGTGCTGCTGGCCGACACGATGGGCGAGATGGGCCTCTGGTTGCGCCTCGCCGATGTCGTCTATCTGGGCGGCGGCAACACCCCGGACGTCGGCGGACACAATCCGCTGGAGCCGGTGCGGCTTCGCAAACCGGTTCTCACCGGGCCAGACGTCTTCAATTTCGCGTCGATGATGGCCGACCTGACCGCACGCGGTCTCGTCCGTACCGTGACGGATTCGGGCGACCTCGCGGCGGGGCTTGCTGACCCGCCAATCGTGACAGAGGCTGCTGTCGCGGCGCTCGAGGCAGAGGCAGATGCACCGATGAAAGCCACGCTGGAGGCGCTGCTGCCGCTGATCCCGAAGCCTCTTCTCGAATCGCCCGGGCCCGGGCGGTGAAGGCGCCGCACTTCTGGTCGTCCGGACTGGACCCGAAATCGCGCGAAGCCGCCCCCCTGACCCGCGCCCTGCTTACACCGCTGACCTGGCTCTATCTCTGGGGCCTGAACCGTAAGCTGGCTTCCGTCATCCCCGAAATTGTGCCGGTTCCGGTGATCTGTATCGGAAATCTTACCACGGGCGGCACCGGCAAGACGCCCGTTGCCGAAACGATCCGCTCCCGGATTACATCACTCGGCCACAGAGCGGCCACCTTGTCGCGCGGCCATGGCGGGCGCGAACAGGGACCGCTCAAGGTCGATGCCGCCGTGCATACGTTCCGCGATGTCGGCGATGAACCCTTGCTGCTTGCTGCCACCGGCGAGGCCTGGATCGGACGCAGCCGCGTGGCCGCCGCACGCGACATGGCGTCTGCGGGCGTCGAGGTCGTGCTGATGGATGACGGGCACCAGAATCCGTCTCTGCAGAAAGACTTTACCTTTGTTGTGATCGATGCGGGCGCGCCCTTCGGCAATGGTCATGTGTTGCCCAAGGGCCCCCTGCGCGAAACCATTCCGGCCGGCCTGTCGCGCGCCGATGCCGTCATCCTCATGGGCGACGGGCCGGTGCCGCGCGAGGTCGCCGCCAGCACAAAGCCGGTGCTGCGGGCGCGGCTCGAGTCGGCAGCGCCTGTGCCCGCCGGCCGGTTGGTCGCGTTTGCCGGAATCGGACGGCCGGAAAAATTCTTCGACAGCCTGAAGGCGGCGGGCGCGGACCTGCGCGATGCCATTCCCTACGCCGACCACCATCCCTATTCGGCCGGTGACCTGGACTTCCTCCGGGGCCTTGCCCGGTCTGAAGGCGCCTTGCTGATTACAACCGCGAAAGACCATGTGCGCCTGCCGGCCGAAATGCGCGCTGAAACGCGCGTTCATCCGGTATCGGCCGTGTTCGAGGATCCAGAGGTGCTTGACGCCTTGCTCGTCCCGATCTTCAAACATTCGCAGCCATGAACGACAAGCCCCCCGCCGAGTACGTCCGCCCGAAGGACATCGATAACCGCGCCTCGTTCTGGCAGCGCGTCCAGTGGCGTCTGGAGACCGTCGCCTGGGACCTGATCTACTGGGGCCCGATGAAAGCGCTCGGACCAGACAAGGCGTCGGACTTCGGTGGCTGGCTGATGAAGAAAATCGGGCCGATGCTGTCGCAGCACAAGACGATGCGGCGCAACCTGCGTCTCGCCTTTCCTGACTGGGACGCGGCAAGGATCGAAGAAACCGCACTGGCCGCCTGGGAGAGCGCCGGTCGCACGGCTGGCGAGATGCCTCACCTTCCCGCGATTGATCCGTACACGAGCGGGCGCGTGGACGTCGTCGGCGCCGAAATCCTCGACCAGATCCGCGAGAGCGGCAAAGGCGCCGTCTTTATATCCGGCCACTTCGCCAACTGGGAAATCATGCCGGCCGCCATCACCAAGCGCATTCCGCAGGCCGTGATGACGTACCGTGCGCTGAACAATCCGCACATCGACAAGCGGATCGCAGACCTGCGCGCGGCCTATGGCACGCAAGTGAACGCGCCCAAGGGCATCGGGACGCGCGAATTGATGCGGGCCCTGTCGCGCGGCGCGCCTGTCGCGCTGATGAACGACCAGAAATTCAACGAAGGCATTGCCGTTCCCTTCTTCGGCCATGACGCCATGACGGCGCCGGGGCCGACGCGGATGGCGCTGAAATACAAGGTGCCGCTGGTTCCTGTCTCGACCGTGCGGACGGGGCCGGCGCGGTTCCGGGTTGAGTTCCACACGCCGTTCGTGCCGGAAGATACGGGCGACACCGAGGCCGACATCCGCCGGTCGGTCGAGCGCATCAGCGCCTTTCTCGAAGCCCAGGTGCGCGCCTATCCGGGCCAGTGGTTCTGGCAGCACCGGCGCTGGCCGAAAGACGCCTGGAAAGCGGCGGGTATTACCTGAAAAAAAGAAGGGCAGCTCCCTGAAGCTGCCCTCTCAAGTTCAATCGCGAGAGAGCGCGAAGCGGGTTAGCGGGCGTTGCGGCGGCGCTGACGTTCGCGACGGCGAACAATCAGTGAAATGCGCGCGTCGCTCGCATCGTTGGCAGCGGCGGCCGGCTGGTGCGCGGCGGAAAAGATTCGGTCCAGAACCGGCGAAGAGGCCGGCGAGGGGGTGGGGCGGGCAATCGAGAGCGTGGTCATGGCGAGGGTCCTTGAGGTCTTTGGCGACCGGAACGTTCCGGCCTTTGCTGGTTAGATGCACGCAGACCCCGCGCTGGATGCAGCCCCGGCAATTATTTTTGTCAGGTCCGGCCGGCGCGGGACCTCCCCGCCGCTGCCTGCCCCACCTACCCCATCGTTGGAATGACAAAGGCCTGGTCACCGACGTCGCCTTCGGGCCAGCGCTGGGTGACGGTCTTGATCTTGGTCCAGAACTTGATGCCTTCCGGGCCGTGCTGGTTGGTGTCGCCAAAAGCAGAGCGCTTCCAGCCGCCGAACGTGTGGTAGGCGACCGGCACCGGGATCGGCACGTTGATGCCGACCATGCCGACATTCACCTGAGCGGCAAACTCGCGCGCGGCGCGGCCGTTGGACGTGAAGATCGCGCAACCGTTGCCGTACTGATGATTGCTCGGCAGGGCGGCCGCCTCTTCCAGCGTCTCGGCGCGGATCACCTGCAGGACGGGCCCGAAGATTTCCTCGTGATAGGACTTCATGCCCGGCTTCACATGGTCGAACAGCGACGGGCCGATGAAGAAGCCCTTCTCGTGCCCCTGAAGCGAATGACCGCGGCCATCGAGCACCAGCTTGGCGCCTTCATCGACGCCCATCTGGATATAGCTTTCGATCTTTGCCTTGTGCTGGGCCGAGACGACCGGACCATAGTGCGCATCATTGTCAGTCGAGATGCCGATCTTGAGCTTCTGCGCTTCGGCAGTCATGCGCTCGACAAACTCATCCGCGGTCTTCTTGCCGACCGGGACCGCCACGGGCAGCGCCATGCAGCGCTCGCCGGCCGAACCGTAGGCCGCCCCGACGATGTCCTTCACCGCCTGCTCCATGTTGGCGTCCGGCATGATGATACCGTGGTTCTTCGCCCCGCCCATGGCCTGCACGCGTTTGCCGTGCGCGGTGCCGGTGGCATAGACATATTGTGCGATGTCGGACGATCCGACGAAGCTGACGGCCTTGATGTCCGGATGCGAGAGGATGGCATCGACAGCGACCTTGTCGCCATTGACCACGTTGAGCACGCCCGCCGGGGCGCCCGCCTCGAGCATCAGCTCGGCAAGGCGCATGGGCACCGAAGGGTCCTTCTCTGACGGCTTCAGGATGAAGGTATTGCCGCAGGCAACCGCCACAGCAGACATCCAGCACGGGATCATGGCGGGAAAGTTGAACGGGGTGATGCCCGCGCACACGCCGAGCGCCTGACGCATCGAGAAGACGTCGATGCCTGGACCGGCGCCTTCTGTATATTCACCCTTCAGCAGATGCGGCACGCCGCAGGCGAACTCGACCACGTCGAGACCGCGCTGGATGTCGCCTTTCGAGTCCGCGATCACCTTGCCATGCTCGGACGAAAGAAGATGCGCGAGCTCGTTCATGTTCGCTTCGACGAGGCGCTTGAACTCGAACATCACACGGGCGCGGCGTTGCGGGTTGGTGCCTGCCCAGCCGGGCAAGGCGGCCTTCGCCGCTTCGACCGCGCCGGCAAGCTCCGCCTGGGTGGCCAGGGCGACCCGCGCCTGAACCTCGCCGGTGTTCGGATTGTAGATGTCGCCAAACCGGCCCGACTTGCCTGTGACGGCCTTGCCGCCAATGAAATGGTGAACTTCGCGCATGCGTGATCTCCGGAACTGAATCCGGGCGACCTTAGCTCTGCATTTCGTCTGGATAAATGTGAATTATTGCAGGTATAACCTGCGTTTATGCAGCCAGACATGAATTGGGACGACCTGAAGATCTTTCTGGCTGTCAGCCGGGCGACCCGGCTGGACAAGGCGGCAGATGCGCTGAAGCAGGATCCCACGACCATCAGCCGGCGGCTGCGGCGTCTGGAACAGGAGCTGGGGCTGACGCTGTTCGAGCGCACCCGCCGCGGCCACGCCCTGACGCCTGCGGGCGAGAAACTCGCCGCGCGCGTCGAGGCCATGGAATCGCTGTCCCAGGACATCATCTCGGAGGGCACATCCGAAAACAGCGCCGCCGGCCGGGTCCGGCTCGGCGTGACAGAGGGGCTCGGTTCGACTGTGATCGCTCCGGCGTTGGCGGCGTTTCGGCATGCAAACCCGAACATCGACGTCGATCTGGTCGCCCTGTCCGGCTTTGTCAGCGTCCCGAAGCGCGAAGCGGACATGTCGATACTCCTCACGCGCCCCGCCGCCGGACCGATGAAGATCCGCAAGCTGAGCGATTACACGCTGAAACTGTATGGATCCGAAGACTATCTCGGAAGATTCCCGCCCGTCACGCTGAGGTCCGATCTGCAATCCCACACGCTGGTTGGCTACGTGAACGACCTGATCTATTCGTCCCAACTCAGATACTTCGATGAACTGCTTCCCGGCCTGACGCCCCACCTCTCGAGTTCGAGCATCGTGGCGCAGCTCGAGATGGTTCGCGCCGGCGCCGGGCTCGGCATATTGCCCGAGTTCATGGCGAAAAGGTCGCCAGAACTGGTCAACCTGTTGCCGCACGACATCCGCGTCGAGCGGTCGTTCTGGCTCGCCATCCATGAGGACGTCCACGAGTTGAAACGCATCAGGCTGATGTCAGAGTTCCTGGTCGAAACCACGCGCGGGCTGGCGTGATCGCCAACCTGCGCGGCGCCGTCAGACGCCCTTGGCCAGACGGACTTCGATTTCGTCCAGGAGATCGCGCACCCGTTTGGCGTTGGCGCCGAGGTCTGACAGGCCGACCCGGCTGGCAGAGCGTACGTCAATGCGCACGCCGCCCTCTTCGCTCCGGACACGGATCATGATGTCATCCTTGAAGCCAAACCAGTAGCTGGTTTCGGTCGCCTCGATGCGGCCCTCTTCCGGCTCGGCGAGCACGACGGTCCAGCCCTTGCTTTCGACGGCAGCCAGCGCCGCGGCGTAGCCCTGCTCCGCCGTGTTGGCGGCGACGAGCGGCGCCAGCATCGGATAAGGCGTTTCCTTCGGCGACTTGTGGGTCGCGGTGTCGAACTCGGCCTCTTCCTGCACTTCGGCGACACGGCGCCCGCCCATGCCCGGCCAACGGCCATTGGCAGCTGGGTCAATGACCGGATCATCCTCGATGGGGTTCAGCGCGCCGGTCGCCTCACGCTGTGTGAACAGCGCATCGGAAGGCTGGATGGGGTCTGACCAGTCCGTCTGGATATCATGCAGCGGCGGCAGCTGGCCCGCCTGCGCGCCAAAGGCGGCGACGCGGCCCATCGCCAGACCGGAAATCAGGAGCGCGCCAAGCGCCAGCATCAGCGCCTGTTTGCGCGGCGCCTTGATGAGCGCCGCGATGACGGCAAGAACCGAGACGCCCAGGGCGCCCATCAGGATCATCGGACCCCAGCCTATGGTCATCTTGCCAAGGCCGAACTGCCAGGGCCAGAAGCCAAGCTTGGTGCCAACCGCTGCAGCCGCGAACCACAGGATCGACGCCGCGGAAAGGGCGAGCGCAAAGCCCGCGAACTTGCCGCGCCAGCCTGCATTCTGAGCCGGCGCGTCTGATACGTCCGTCATGTGCCTATTCCTTTCAGGCGGTCGGGAGCTTGTAGTCCTTGAAAGTCTCGCGCAGCGCCAGCTTGTTGATCTTGCCGGTGGCGCCGAGGGGGATATTGTCCACGAACTGGACATCGTCCGGCGTCCACCATTTGGCGATCTTGCCTTCGAGGCTGGCGAGGATTTCTTCCTTGGTCGGATTTTCGCCCGGCTTGGCCTGCACGATCAGCAATGGGCGCTCGTCCCATTTCGGATGGTAGATGCCGATGGCCGCTGCGTTCGCCACTTTCGGGTGGCCAACCGCGATGTTCTCGATGTCGATGGAGGAAATCCATTCGCCGCCGGACTTGATGACGTCCTTGGCGCGGTCGGTGATGACCATGGTGCCGTATTCATCGAGCGTGGCCACGTCGCCGGTATCGAAATAGCCGTCGGCATCCAGCACATGGCCGCCGGCGCCCTTGAAGTAGCCGCCGGCTATGGCGGCGCCGCGCACGAGGAGGCGGCCGGAAGTCTTGCCGTCGCGCGGCAGCACGTTGCCGTCATCGTCAACGATGCGCAGCTCGACGCCGAAGGGCGGGCGGCCCTGTTTCAGCTTCTGCTTCATGCGGGTATCTACATCGGCGTCGATGAGATGCGGCGGCAGCGCGCCGAGCGTGCCGAGCGGCGAAGTTTCGGTCATGCCCCAGGCGTGGACGACATCGACCTCATAGTCCTGCTCGAAGGCGCGCAGGATGCGCTCCGGGATGGCCGAACCGCCGATGATCACCTTCTTGAGATAGGGCAGCTTGAGATTGTTCTGCTGGAGGTGGGTGAGCAGCATCAGCCAGACGGTAGGCACGGCAGCGGTGATCGAGACTTTCTCGGTATCGAGGAGTTCGTAGATCGAGGCACCGTCCATCTGGGCGCCGGGCATCACCATGTTAGCACCGGTCGCCGGGCACGACATGGCGAGACCCCAGGCATTGGCGTGGAACATCGGCACGACGGGAAGCACCGCGTCAGCAGAGCCCATCCCCATCGCGTCCTTGCCCATGGTGACCAGCGTGTGGAGCACGTTGGAGCGGTGGGAATAGAGTACGCCCTTCGGGTTGCCGGTGGTGCCGGACGTATAGCAGAGGCCGCAGGCCGTATCTTCCGGGAAGTCACCCCAGCGGGTAGTGGTCGAACGCCCGTCGATCCAGATATCGAAGGCAATGGCGCCGAGCTTGTTCTCCGGCATCGTGTCTGCGCCGGCATAGATGACGAAGGTTTTCACCGTTTCGAGCTTGTCGCGGATCGCTTCAACGATGGGCAGGAACGTCTTGTCGAAGACGAGAATCTTGTCTTCGGCGTGGTTGGCGATCCAGGCGATCTGGTCGGGGTGGAGGCGCGGGTTGATCGTGTGGAGGACCGCGCCGATGCCCATGGCGCCGTACCACGTCGCCATGTGGCGCTCGGAATTCCAGCCGAGGGTGGCAACCCGGTCGCCAAGTTCGATACGCTGATCCTTCAGCGCGGCGGAGACCTGCTTGGCCATGTCGTAAAGGCCGGCATAGGTCATCCGGCTGATGTTCCCCTCAACCCGGCGCGTGATGATTTCGCGTTGGCCGTGTTGCAGGCGCGCATGTTCCAGAATCTTGTCCACCGTCAGTGGCCAGTCCTGCATAATGCCCTTCATGATGCTCTCCTCCGGTACAGCGCATTTCCCTCGCGGGCGGCGCTTGTGATTTTTCGAAGCCCTGTCTATGCGGACGATTGCGCTGAGGCAAGGAAAGGACAGGGATTATGAAGCGACTTCTCGTGGCAGCAGTGGCCCTGACCGCGCTTGCCGGATGCAGCGAACCTCAGCCGGCAGATGCCGGGGCTGACGCTGCGGCAGCGGAAGTTGGCATGGCCGAGGCCGCCGCGCCTGCCCGGGCCGTTAGCCTGCCCGAACTGTTCGACTGCCTGCGCACATCCGGCGGCGCGCTGGTCGCGGCGCACCGGGGCGGTCCGGCGGCCGGGTATCCGGAAAACGCGCTCGAAACGCTGAAGCACGGGTTCAACCAGGGCGTCCGCGTGTTCGAGATCGACGTGGCCACCAGCCGCGACGGCGTGTTGTTCCTGCACCACGACGACAAGTTCGGACGCACCGCGCGCGGCGACGGCTATGTTTCCGATACAGAATGGGCAGACATTGCCCACCTCTCGCTCCGCGACAATGACGGAAAGACGACCGACTTCCATCCGCCGAAGCTGAGCGAGGTTCTGGTCTGGGCGAAACTGTCCGGCGCGATTGTTGAGCTGGACCGCAAGCGGACGACGGGGTTCCGCAGCATTCTGGAAGAGGTCAAGGCCGCCGGCGCCGAAGCAAATGTGGTGATGGTAACCTACTCGGATGAAGAAGCTGCCGAGGTCGCACGGCTTGATCCGCAAATGATGATGACCGCGACCGCTCGCGGCGGCCGGGACATCGCGACGCTCGAGGGACTGGGCGTGGACCGGACGCGGGTGGTGGCCTGGACCGGAACGGACGAACCCGACCCGCCGGCGTTCGAGCGGCTTGTCAAGGAAGGCGTCGAGCCCGCGTTCGGAACATTGGGCCGCAAGGGCGAACGCCTCGATGACCAGTACTGGGAAGACGGCGACGGAAGCGAATACCAGCGGTTGATTGATGACGGCGTGGTGTTGATCTCTACCGATGAACCCTACCGCGTGGCGGAGTGGCTGGACGCAGACGATGCGGGTTGGGCGGCGTGCGCGGTGCGCTAGCGGCGCGTCAGCCGGCCTTCGATTTGTGCACGACGAACCAGAGCCAGACCAGCAGGATCGGCGATCCGAGTTCGATGAACATGCCGGCCCACTGCTCGGGCGTGCCGGGGCCGACCGTGAGATGGGACACGAGGCGCCCGGCGCCGCCGATGACCAGCGCAGCGCAGATGAAGCTCATCAGGCGGAAGTGCGTCTCGATCTTCGGGATGGCATACCAGAGCAGCAAGCTGACGAGGACGTAGACGCCCGACAGGTAGCGGTACTGGTTGTCAATGGCGGCCGAAACAGGCGCCGCCGGATCGGCCCCCGCCATCCCGGAGGCAAGCCCCAACGCCGCAAAGGCCAGCGGAATGACTGAAAAGAGGCCGAGGACAATCTGCAGGGCGAGTTTCATGGGTGCGCTCCGGTGGCTGACGTTTCGCGGCCGAGTGATTCCGCAATCTGGCCCCACTGGCAATGATTGACCCGGCGCCCGGCCAAGTATATCAGCCGCGTGGGCTCTGGGACGCCCGCCGCTCGCAGGGCTTTGGCCTGAAGGTGAAGATCCCCCGGCGCCAGCGCGCCGCGACCGCATCCGGAAACGTGTCCTCACCGGCAGTTCCGCGGCAAGGCGAGCCCCGCTGTAACGTGACTGCCCGGACTGAAGGATAGATCCGATGAGTACCCCCATTGCAAGCCGCGACCAGGCAAAGGCCCGGGCCCGCGAACTGCGCGCTGAACTGGCTGCCGCCGGCAAGCCGGTTTCCCATTCTGAAGCGCTTGAACGGGTGGCCGCCGAACTGGGCTACCGCGACTGGAACACCGCTTCGGCACGCCTGTCGAACGAGCCTGAAACTCCGCTGCAGGTCGGCGACCAGGTCGCCGGTCGCTACCTCAAACAGCCGTTCACCGGCCGCGTGCTCGGCGCGCGCGAAATTGCCGGCGGCGCAGCGTTCGAGGTGACGATCCGGTTTGATGAAGCGGTGGACGTGGTGGAATTCGAGAGTTTCTCGAACCTGCGCACGCAGGTGAACATCACCGTGTCGCCCAGCGGCGTTTCGCACTTCCGGACGAGTGACGGCGTGCCTCACATGGTGCTGGAGCGCACAAGCGCGGGGATTATCTGATGGCATATCACTATCCGACGCAGGACGCGGGGCGTCGCTTCGTAACGAGCGGCCGCGCCGGGGCCATCCTAATGCTCAATCTCATCCGCCTCCGGACGGTCGCGGAGTATGCGGCCGATCCCGACCTTGCCCCGCCTGCGCCGATCAGCGGACGGGAGGCCTATGACCGCTATGTGGCGCATACGCTGCCCTTCCTCTCCGAAAGTGGCGGCGGCCTCGAGATGATGGCGGCAGGCGGCAACTGGCTGGTCGGGCCGGACGACGAGCGGTGGGACATCGTTATGCTGGTTCGCCAGAAGGACATGGCAACGTTCCTCGCCTTCGAGCAGAATGAGGCATACCTCGCGGGCATCGGGCACCGGACCGCGGCGGCGGAAGATACGCGGCTGTTGCCGCTGACCGTCTAAGGATAAAGCCTGAGACTCACCCAGCCATCGCCCTTGCGGTAGAGCTTCAGGCGGTCGTGCATCCGGAAGGCCTGGTCCTGCCAGAATTCGATCTCGATCGGCGTGAGTCGGAAGCCGCCCCAGTAGTCCGGACGCGGAATATCGGGGCTGTCTCCATAAATGGTGGACAGCTCGGCAATGCGTTGTTCGAAGACAGCCCGGTTGGCCATCGGGCGCGACTGGTCGGACGCGATGGCGCTGATGCGGCTCGGGGCAGCCCGGGACGCAAAGTAGGCATCGGTCTCGGCATCCGACACGCGGGTCACGCTGCCCCGGATGCGGACTTGCCGGCGCAGGCTCTTCCAGTGGAAGCCAAGGGCGGCGCTCGGATGGGCCGTCAGATGCTGCCCCTTGGCGCTTTCGAGGTTTGTGAAGAAGGTGAAGCCGGCAGAATCGAAGCCTTTGAGCAGGACGATGCGCACATCCGGATTGCCGTCCGCGTCAACCGTGGCGAGCGACATGGCGTTGGAATCGTTGGGCTCGGCGGCGCGGGCCTCGGCCATCCATTGCTGGAACAGGCCGATGGGGTCGGCCGTCTCCGGGATAAGTGGCCGGTCGCCGCTGTCGGCATAATCGGAGGCGCTGGGCGTCGGGGGGATCAGGGAGGTCGGCATGGAGGACACCATTTTGGCGGTTTGTCAGGTTGGCGATTTCATATAGGACGCGAAGCAGAACCGCGAGGGCGCAGGCTGTCACATGTCGCACAATACATTCGGACACCTTTTCAGAGTGACAACCTGGGGCGAGAGCCACGGGCCGGCGCTTGGCTGCGTTGTGGATGGGTGCCCGCCGGGACTGGCGCTGGATGAGGCCTTCATCCAGGGCTTCCTCGACAAGCGCAGACCGGGCACCTCGCGCTTTGTCACGCAGCGCCAGGAAGCAGATCTCGTTAAAATCCTCTCGGGCGTGTTCGAGGATGACCGCACGGGCGGACCGGTGACGACTGGCACGCCGATCTCGCTGATGATCGAGAACACCGACCAGCGCAGCAAGGATTACCGCGAAATCCGCGACCGCTACCGCCCCGGCCATGCTGATTATGCCTATGACGCGAAATACGGCGTCCGGGACTATCGCGGCGGCGGGCGCTCCTCGGCGCGGGAGACGGCGGCGCGGGTGGCGGCCGGCGCGGTTGCGCGGCGTGTACTGGGTGACGCGGTCGTGATCCGGGGCGCCGTGGTGCAGATCGGCCCGCACATGATCGACCCCGAGGCGTGGGACTGGGCGGAAACGCTGAACAATCCCTTCTGGTGCCCGGACAAGGCGATGGCGGCGACGTGGGAAGCGTTTCTCGACGCGACACGAAAGGCTGGCTCGTCCGCTGGAGCCATCGTGCAGGTCGAGGCCAGCGGCGTGCCGGCCGGCTGGGGCGCGCCGGTCTATGGCAAGCTCGACGCCGAACTGGCGGGCGCGATGATGGGAATCAATGCGGCCAAGGGTGTCGAGATCGGCGCAGGCTTTGCATCCGCCTCGATGAGCGGCGAAGAGAACGCTGACGAGATGCGCGCCGGCAATGACGGCCCTTCCTTCCTGGCCAACAACAATGGCGGCGTGGCGGGCGGCATTTCGACCGGACAGGATATCGTCGTGCGGATTGCCATCAAGCCGACCTCCTCCATTCTGAATGAGGTCAAGTCGGTCACGCGGGACGGCGAGGAAGTCGATGTGCGCACCATCGGGCGGCACGATCCGTGTGTCGGCATCCGGGCGGTGCCGGTGGCCGAGGCGATGATGGCGTGCGTGCTGGCGGACGCGAAACTGCGCCACCGGGGCCAGACCGGGCGCTGAAGCAGAAAGAGCCCCGGCGCGTTCTGCACCGGGGCCCTCGTCATTCATCCGTAAACGGATGCCTAAAAGCGGACGACGCCGCCAATCGTGAATACGTCGGCTTCGCTGTCGTCGCCTTCGTAGCGGCCGACATCGGCGCGGATACCAAGCTTGTCCGTCAGGAACAGTTTGCCGCCGACGCCATAAGCGAGGCCGTCAACATCAGCCGAAGCGCTGCCGAGACCTGGGACGCTGGCATTGAATTCGGACGTCGCGTAACCCGCGCGGCCGAAGAGCTCGAAGCGTTCGCTGATCGGCGCACGGACAACGCCGAAAGCGCCGAGCGAGTTGTCAAGTTCAACCTTACCCGGACCGACATTCGCGTCGTCGATACCGATCGAGACTTCGCCTTCAGCGCCAAGATAGCGGTTGAAGAAGTAGGTGCCGCGGCCGGTAACAGCGCCGAGATCGGCACCGTCAGCGTCAAACTGGGTGTAGCCTGCGCTGAGTTCGACATTGCCCTGGGCAACGGCGATGGGTGCAGCAAGGATTGCGGCGATTGAAGCGAGTGCAAGTTTCATGATTTTTTTCTCCGTACTCTGCGCAACTGCGCGACGCTGAATTAGCAACACTTCCGGAGACTGCCAGCTTGCCATGCAGCAATGTAGCGGTTTGGAGGACGCCCTGTTGCTCTCAGAACACAGATTATGAATGCACTTTAATCTTGAACGGCAGGTGCGCGCGCATTATGGCAGGGGCGTCGCCACACGGTGACTTTCGTAAGGAAGGCAAGCGTCGCGCGTTCCTTGACAAACCCCTGCTTTTCAAGGGCCTCGTTCGTGTTCCAGCCAAGGTAGCTCTTGTAATAAGGCTCGTGGAATCCATGCGGAAAGTACTCGAGCAGACCGTCGAGTGAGGGGTAGTCACCGAACTGGACGCTGTCGGCGAGAATGAAGGCTCCACCCGGCTTCAGTACACGGAAAATCTCGGCAAGGACTTTCACGCGCACCTTCTGTGGCAACTCGTGGAAGAGAAAGATCGAGACGGCGATGTCCTGACTTTCCGCGTCCAGCGGCATGGCTTCGGCAGCGTCATGGACCAGCTCGGCATTCGTCCAGGGCGCCAGGCGCACGCGGGCCGCATCTGTATAAGACGGGGACAGATCAATTCCGGTGACGCGCAGCTTCGGATAGGCATTCAGGACCGTTTCGAGGAACCGGCCGTTGCCGCTGGCCACGTCGAGAAGCCGCTGCGTGCGCTGGTCACGGCCTTTCATCTCACGCGAAATTTCGGCGAGCGCCGCGCGGCGCATGGCGTCGGCAGTACCGGAAAACAGGGCCTCGACCTGCGTGTCGTAGAGCTCGGCACTGTCATCTGTAAACCATCCGCCAGACTGGTAGTGGAAGTTCTGGAGGTAGTAGGCGGGGTAGCGGTTGGTGCCTTCGGGCACCTGTGCGCGCACTTCGGTGCCGTCCCGGGCCAGGCGGCGACGGTTGACCTCGGCCGCATCCCGCAGGAAGGCGCGGGCCGATTTCAGCGCGCCGGGCAAGCCGGCAAGGTTCAGATCATCCGGCGCGGGGTAAAGCCCCGCTTCGACATTCGCGCGGTCCTGCAGGAAGAGCTGGACATAAGCCTTGCGCAGCGCGGCAAGGTCCGGGCGGCCCCGGCTGGGACGGAATTCCGGCTCACCCGGACGGTCAAACCCGCCGGCCCGGCGCCGGACGGCCTGCATCTGCGCCGCGTACCAGGCCGAACGCAGGCCTTGCCCGGCCGCATAGCGCGCCCGGCCGGCTGACTTTGCGGCACGGTCCAGAAGTCCCATGCGCCGAATATGTAGGGCGCGCGCGGGCCCGTCCAGCCTTCACGCTCCGTTCAGGTTGGCCGCCGCAGATTACCCCGCGATACTGGCGCACTCTGCAAGTGACGCCGAAGGAGACTTGGTGATGTTGAAGCTCTCGATTGCCGCCGGCAGCGTCGGTTTGATGGCATTGGCCCTGCCCCTGCAGGCGCAGGCTCAGTACGGCGGCTACCCCTACAATGATCCCGGCATCCGCAATGTGCAGTGTGAACGCCAGCGCTCGGACGACTCGGCCACCGGCACGATTGTCGGCGCCCTTGCCGGCGCACTGATCGGCGGCGCGATCGGCAATGAAATCGCCGATGACGATGATCGCGGCAGCTATCGCAGCTACGGCCGGGGCCGCGGGCGCAGCTATTATGGCGGCCATCGTGGGCGCGACGACAATGACGGCGAAGTGATTGCCGGCGCCTTGATTGGCGCCTTCATCGGCGGTGCAGCCGGCAACTCGATCGCCGGGGATACAGGGCCGGATTGTCAGGTCGCTTATGCGCCCCAAAGGTATTCGTCTGTGCCGCAGGGATCGATTCCGCGTTCCACACAGGGTCTGTACGGTGGGCCGGAAGTGATGAGCTCGCAAAGCCGCTATCCGGCGGCCTACCCTTCGGCGCCGTCTTATCCGGCCGCTCCCGATTACCGCGACGAGCCGCGATATTCAGAACCGGACCGCGATTGTCGCGTGATCCAGCGCGAGACACGTTTGCCCGACGGCGAGGTGCAGCGTGATCCCGTGACGGCTTGCTGGAACGACCGGACGCGCCAGTGGCAGATCCAGGATGGCTATTCGGACGAACCCTACGGTTATTGACGTCTGGCACAGACCAGCCATTCCCGGTTGCCATCGCCGCCGGGAATGGGGCTTGGCCGGGGCGCTTCCGGCGTCCAGCCTTGCGCGGTGAGATAATCGAGGAAAGTCAGCATCGCTGTTTCGGTAGCCGTGTCATCGCTGACCAGGCCGCCTTTGCCGACATTTGACGGACCCACTTCGAACTGCGGCTTGAACAGCGCGATCAGGACCGCTTTGGGCGCAGCCAGTGAAAGCGGCACGGTCAGCACCTTCTCCAGCGAAACGAAGCTCAGATCGCAGACAATCAGTTGCGGCGGCGCCTCAAGATGCGCGGCCGTGAGGTTGCGGGCGTTCAGGCGCTCGAGCGACGTGACGCGGTCGTCCGACGCGATCTTCGCGTGCAGCTGGCCGTGACCGACATCGACGCAGGTGACATGCGCCGCGCCGGCCCGCAGCAGAACATCGGTGAAGCCACCGGTCGATGCACCCAGATCGAGGCAATGCAAACCAGCCGGATCAATCCCGAAAACCTCGAGCGCGCGGGCGAGTTTCAGTCCGCCGCGCGAAACATACGGATGCGCCGCTTCGGACTGGATGGCGGCATCGCGCGACAGGCTTTCCGAGGCCTTGGCGACAGGCTTTCCGTCCGCAAAGACGAGGCCTGCGGCGATGGCGGCCTGCGCAGCGGCGCGGCTGCCGAAATGGCCAAGCGCGACCAGCATGCGGTCCGCGCGGTCGGATGAGGGAATGTTCGGGTCTGACATCCGCGCCTTTTGCCCTATACTCCCCGGCAAATCGATAGGAGTCCTGCCATGCCCATTCGCTTCGCCTTCGCCGCCTCGTTCGTCGCCCTCGGCGCCTGCACTACAGCGCCGACGCACGCCCCGATGCCGGGACACGAGATGCACATGATGGAGACTGCGCCGCCGGCACCCGCTCAGGCGGGCGGGGCGCTGCTGGGATCGCCCGGCACAGCCATCGGCACGGTCACCGCCGTGCAAGGTCCCAAAGGCGTGCTGATCCGCATCGACGTGAGCGCGGGCAGCCTGACGCCCGGCTGGCACGGTCTCCACCTCCACGCCGTGGGCGACTGCTCGGATCTCGGCGCGTACAAGAAATCCGGCGGTCACCAGGGCATGACCGAAGGTGGGCATGGGCTGCTCAACCCGGCAGGACCGGAAGAAGGCGATCTGCCGAACATCTGGGTCGCCGAGGGCGGCTCGGCGAAATACGAGGCCTACTCGAGCCTCTTCGAACTGGCGCCGGCTCTGGACGCAGACGGGCTGGCACTGATTATCCACGAAGCGGCGGATGACCATGTGACACAGCCGATAGGCGGCGCGGGCGCACGGGTGGCCTGCGCGGTGATCGAAGAAGGCGGAAGCTAGCGCTTCAAGGTCGCAGGGCAGATCGCTCAGGCAGGCTTGCGCCGGCTCCGGCGGCGCGTCACCATGCCCGCCAACCGAATCCGGGGAGGATCGAAATGTTGAAACTGTCCCGCCGCGCCATGCTGGCCGGTAGCGCCGCCACCGCCGCTCTTGTCGCCTGTTCCCGTAACGGAACGTCACCGGCCGCGCCCGCAAAGCCCGTCTATGCCGACGGTATGGCGATGGCGGCGGCCATTGCGGCAGGCGAGACGACCGCGCTTGAGCAGGTGGAAGAAGCCATTGCCCGCGCCAATGCGGTCGAACCGCAAATCAACGGCATCGTCACCGAAACGTTCGAAGTGGCGCGGTCGGACGCTGCCGGCATCCTGACGGGTGCATTTGCCGGTGTGCCGAGTTTCATCAAGGACCTGATCGACTGGAAAGGCGCGCCGACCCAGGCCGGCAGCCGCGGATTGGCAGGCAACATCGCGCAAGGTGACAACGTGTTCGCCAGCAAGTGGCGCAGCGCCGGGATCGTGTCGCTCGGCAAGTCGGCCACACCGGAAGCCGGACTGATCTCGTCGACCGAACCCCTTGCCAACGGCCCGACCCACAATCCCTGGGACCTGACGCGGATTCCGGGCGGCTCTTCGGGCGGCGCGGCGGCGTTGGTGGCAGCGCGGGTCGTTCCCTTCGCCCATGCCAGCGATGGCGGCGGCTCGATCCGGATTCCGGCCTCGACCTGCGGCGTGTTCGGCCTGAAGCCGTCACGCGACCGCCTGCCGTACAATGATGGCGACGCACCGCCGTTGCAGATTTCGGTCAACCACGCCCTGACGATCAGCGTGCGCGACTCGCTTGCCCTGTTCCGCGCGGCGGAAGCCAATGACGGCGCCTACCCGCTCCTCGGCGATATCCAGCCGTTGAAACGGCGGCTGCGGATCGGCTTTGCGCCGGAACCCATCGGCGGCACCGCCTTGCATGCCGAAACGCGCGCCGCGCTCGAAGACGTCGCCCAGCTTTGCCGCGACCTTGGCCATGAAGTGATCGACTACACGCTCCCGATGGACGGCCCGAAGTTCACCGATGCCTTCATCCTCTACTGGGCGACTGGCGCGGCCCAGTTCGCGCAGAAAGTCGCATCCTATTCCGGCAAGCCGGTCGGACCCGACATCATCGAGCCCTGGACCCTGGGTCTCGCCAGTATGGCGCTGAGCCGGATGACGGAAATCCCGGGCAATATCGGCTACCTGCAGAAGTTCGAGGCGCAGTATGCGAGCTTCTTCGAGTCGCTTGACCTGATCCTGACGCCGGTGACCGGCAGCCCCGCCGTTCCCATCGGTGAACAGGCGCCGGACGGCGACTTCGACGCAGTCATGGAAAGCGTGTTGCGGTTCGTGGCCTACACCTCGCCGATGAATGTTGCCGGCGCGGCATCGATGAGCGTTCCGCTGGCCTGGTCGCCGGCAGGATTGCCCATCGGGGCGATGTTCTCCGGTCGCAAGGGCGACGATGGATTGCTGTTCGAACTGGCGCTGGAACTAGAGGCTGCGCGGCCCTGGGCGGACCGAAAACCGCCGGTTTCCGCGATCTGACCTTGCGGCAGGGGCCTGTTCCTGAAGGCCTTCCCAACCTAAATTAACCAACATCTGCCGGAAGTTTGCCGTGCGGAAAGGCGTTTGGCGTTAGTTATTCCGGGCGCGAAAGGTGACTCTTGCGCCCGCTGAATCTAGTTTAGCGCCTATCCCTCCCAGGAAAGCCAATCCAAGTGAACCGTTCCGTTGTCATCGCAGCCTCCATTCTGGCGCTCATTCTGGCCTATTTCGGCGTCCGCATTGTGATGCGCGGGAGCATCGGCTCCGAAAAGCCGGCCGTTGAGGCCGCCGGTCCCGCCGCCATCGCCGAAGCGATTGTCGTATCCGTGGTAAGCGAACTGCACGAGTTGAATGTCAGGGCCAAAGGCCGAACGGCTCCTGACAAGGCCGTGACGGTCAAATCCGGCACGGCCGGCACCGTCATCGCCACACCGGTGCGCGAAGGTACCTACGTCAAACAGGGTACGCTCCTCTGCGCGCTCGACGTCGAAGCCCGGAGCGCGCGTGTCAAGGAAGCCGAAGCGAACCGCAACGCGGCCAAGGTCGATTATGACGCCGCCGCCTCGCTGGCCGCCAAGGGCCTCTCCCCGGCCAACCGCGAAGCCGCCGCCAAGGCAACCCTCGATGCGGCCGAAGCCGCCGTCAATTCTGCCAGGGTTGAACTCGGCCGCACGCAAATCCGCGCGCCCTTCGACGGCATTTTCGAACAACGCCTCGCAGAAGCCGGCGACTATCTGAGCCCCGGTTCACCTTGCGGCCTGCTGGTCGATCTCGACCCCGTCATCCTGGCCGCCGAAGTAACCGAAGCCGAAGCCGGCCTCCTGAAAACCGGCATGACCGGCACCGTGCTCCTTGCTGATGGGCGCACGTTTCCGGCCAAGCTGCGCTACGTGGCCCGCACGGCCAGCCAGCAGACCCGTACGTTTCCGGTCGAAGCCGAGCTGGTCACCGGCGACGCGGTGGTCTCCGCCGGCGTGACCGCCACCCTGACCGTTCCGGCGGGCGAAGTTCCCTCGACGCTGATCACCCGCTCGCTGCTGACACTGTCCGATTCCGGACAACTGGGCGTCCGCCTCGTGAACGCCGACAACACGGTCTTGTTTGCGCCGATCCAGGTGATCGATGAAACGCCTCAGGGCGCATGGGTGACGGGCCTTCCGGATAAGACAACCCTGGTCGCCATGGGTCAGGACTACCTGAATGACGGCGTCAAGGTTCGTCCTGTTTCGCAGGGTGGAGCCACACCATGAACGGCCTGATCGACGGCGCCATCGGCCGCGCGAGGATGGTGATCGCCATCCTCATCTGCGCGGTCCTGGCAGGCGCGGCAACCTATATCGGACTGCCCAAGGAAGCCGACCCCGATATTCCGATCCCGTACGTTGCGATCACCGTGCCGCTGGCCGGCGTGACGCCGGAAGATTCCGAACGGCTGCTGGTGCGCCCGATCGAGGAAGAAATCCAGGCGCTTGAGGGGCTGAAGACTTTCAAGTCGTTCGCCTCTGAAGGGTCTGCCACGCTGGTGCTCGAGTTCGAGATCGACGTCGATGTCGATCAGGCTGTGCTGGACGTCAAGGACAAGGTGGATATGGCGAAACGCTATTTCCCCATCGACGCCCGAGAACCCATCATCAGCGAATTCAACGCCGCGCAGTTTCCTATGCTGGTCGTGAACGTTTACGGCGACGCGCCGGAGCGCGGACTAGCCCGCATCGCGGAAGACTTGCGCGAACGCCTGGAAGCCGATCCGGGCATCCTCGAAGCCCGCGTGAGCGGCAAGCGCGACGAACTGCTCGAGATCGTCATCGATCCGGTGAAACTCGAAGCCTACAACATCTCCTACCAGGAGATTGCGGCGATCGTGAATGCGAACAACCAGCTGATCCCGGCCGGCGTGATTGACACCGGACAGGGCAGCTTCGCCGTCAAGGTGCCCGGCATCATCCGCACGGGAGCCGACGCGCTCAGCCTGCCGATCAAACGCACCGAGAACGCGGTCGTCACCTTGGGCGACGTGGCCGAAGTCCGCCGCACGTTCAAGGATGCGACCGGTTCGGCAACTTTCAACGGTGAATCGGGCCTGCTGATCGAAGTGGTGAAGCGCACCGGCGCGAACATTCTCGATACCGCCAATAATGTGCGCGACATCATTGCCGACGAGAGCCGGAAATGGCCGCCGACGGTGCGCGCGGAAATTACGTCGGATGCATCCGAACTGATCGGCTCACAGCTCGGCCAGCTGGAAAGCTCGATCATGACCGCCATCGTGCTGGTGATGATCATTGTGGTGGCCTCACTCGGCGTTCGCTCCGCGACGCTGGTGGGCATCGCGATCCCGTCTTCCTTCGTGATCGCGTTCCTATTCCTCGGCGCCTTCGGCTACACGGTCAACATGATGGTCATGTTCGGCATGGTCATCGCGGTCGGCATCCTTGTGGACGGCGCCATCGTCGTGACGGAGTACGCAGACCGCAAACTTGCGGAAGGTCTCGACCGGAAGGAAGCCTACGCCCTTGCCGGCAAACGCATGTTCTGGCCCGTGGTTTCCTCGACACTGACCACGCTTGCCGCCTTCGTGCCGTTCCTCTTCTGGAACTCGATGCCGGGCAAGTTCATGGCCTACCTGCCTCTGACGCTGATCTTCGTGCTGACGTCCTCGCTGGTCGTCGCGCTGATCTTTCTGCCGGTGCTCGGCACCGTCATCGGCGGGCGCTCAGGCGGCACCGACGAAAACCTGGCGGCGCTGGCAGCCGACGGGGATCCGCGCAAAGCCAAGGGCTGGATCGGCGGCTATGTGAAGATCGTCACCCAGACGGTCCGCCGGCCGCTCATCACAACCGGCGTGGTGCTCGCCTCGGTGTTTGCCATCTTTTTCTGGTTCGTCTCGGAAGACCACAAATCCGAATTCTTCCTCGATATCGAGCCGGAACAGGCTTACGTGTTCGTGCAGGCCCAAGGTGCGCTGTCGGCCGATGAACAGGCCGAACTGGTCAGCCGCGCCGAAGCCGCGATTTCCCATCTGGACGGCATCACGGCGATCTCGACACGCTCCGGCAAATCCTCCGCGTCGGGTTCGCGCTTTGACGGCGTGGACGGGATTCCACTGGATTCGATCGGACAGATCCTGCTGGACCTCCAGACAACGTCCGACGGACCCTACAACGCAAGGGAAACGCTGGAACAGGTGCGCGAAAGCCTCGCGGCAATCCCCGCGCTGCGGTTCGAGATCAAGGCCCGCGAACAGGGCCCTCCCGGCGGCAAAGATGTCCAGGTTGCGTTGCTGGGACAGGACAAGGCCGCACTCGACCAGGTGGCGACGCTGATCCGCAACTGGCTGGAAGAGCGCGACGATATCATCGAGATCGACGACTCGCGGCCCCTGCCGGGCGTCGAGTACCAGCTGACGGTTGACCGCGCCGAGGCCGGCAAGTTCGGGGTCGATGCGGCCCAGATCGGTGCGGCCGTGCAGCTGGTGACCAACGGCGTCCTCGTCGGCCGTTTCCGGCCTGATGATGCCAACGAAGAAGTCGATATCCGCGTCCGGTTCCCGGAAGAGGACCGATCCGCTTCCGCGATCGACACGCTGAAGATCGCAACACCGCAAGGCAACGTGCCGCTGTCCCTGTTCGTGACACGCGACCCTGCACCGCGCGTCAGCCAGATCGAGCGACGCGACGGTAAGCGGGTGATCGACGTGCGCGGCAATGCGAAAGTGCAAGGCACAGGCGGGGCGATTGTGGCCGAGCTCAAGACCTTCCTTGATGAGCAGCAACTTCCGCCGGGAATCGAAGTGCGCTTCGAAGGCGCCGACGAAGACACGGCAGATGCCGGCGCCTTCTTTGCCGGTGCAGCGCTTGCGGCCCTGTTCATGATGGCCGTCATCCTGCTGTGGCAGTTCAACAACTTCTGGCAGGTGGCCCTGACCCTCTCGGCGGTTATCATTTCTACGGCTGGTGTGCTGGTCGGGGTGAACCTGATCCTGCCCTATGTCAGTATCCTGATGATCGGAACCGGTATCGTCGCCCTCGCGGGTATCGTCGTGAACAACAACATCATCCTGATCGACACGTTCAACCGCCTGCGCGAAGATGGCCGGACGCCGGAAGACGCGGCGATTGCAACGGCTGCCCAGCGGATCCGCCCGATCCTGCTGACGACCGGCACGACGATGTTCGGCCTGTTTCCGATGATTGTCCAGATGAACGTGAGCTTCCGTGACGGCGCAATCAATTTCGGCGGCGCGGCCTCGGAGTGGTGGGTCCAGCTCGCAACGGCGGTGGTGTTCGGTCTCGGCTTCTCGACGGCCATCATCCTTCTGGCGACACCCGCCTGGCTGCTGGCGCCTTACCGTATCGGCCGCTGGTCACGCCGGATGTGGGCGCTCACGCCCTGGGGCCCTGCGCCTGCCGAAAGCGATACGCCGTATGCTGCCAACGATACGGCTGCCAGCAAGGAAGTGTTGCCCGCAGCGGAATAGCGGCCTTGGCGATCAGGCCGGCTGCGGCGTGATGCGATAGACTGCGGTAGCCGTCATTGCGATGCCCGTGGCGCCTGCAGCCGAACCGCCGGTGAACAGGATCGTGCGGGTCTTGCGGTCGATACGGGGGGTAAACTTCAGGTTCGACGCCTCGGCACCGCTGGCGGCGACATCAAAGGTCACCGAGACGAGATCAACCCGGTCCGGCGCACAGGCGGCTTCGGCATGGTCCCGGATTGACTGGATCAGGCGCAGGGCGATGGCTTCGTCCGGGCTGGTCAACTGGGTATCGCTCATCAGGCTCTCCATGGCGGCCGTTGCGGCTCTAGCGGGCGGCGGACCAAAAGAAAAGGGCCGCCCCGAAGGGCGGCCCGGATATTCTGAAACGACGCGATGACCAGCGAAGGTCTTGATGCAAGCAGCGTCTGTCTCGATTCGCGGGACCAGCGCGTCAGGCGGCGCGCACCTCCCCTCGGCGGGCCGGCTCGCCCGCATGGCCGATCAGGTCACCCAGATGGCCAAAATCATTCATGCCGTGTACGGATTGCATCCAGCTGCCGATGGACGGCAGCAGCGTGCCGATGGCCTTGTGATCAAGACCGGCATCCTGGAGTGCGGAAATCATGGACAGGGCGACGCGGCGACGGCCGCCCGGGGTCTGCTCGATCAGGCGCGCGATCTCGCCCGTCGGGGCGCCGATCTCGTCACCGGTCCGCGCAGCGAGAACGCGCGCGCCGGGAACCTTCTTGAACATGACGTCAGCAAGCGGGCTGCCCTGGCGCTCTGCGCCGTTCAGGACAATACCCAATGCTCGCTTGGAAGCAGTGTCCGCGAGGCCATTGCATGTAGCGATGTGCGCTATCAGATCAATCATCATTGGCAAAGGCACTCCTAAGATCAATGGCCTCGGGACACCCCCAACTTCGCTGTCCGTGGTTTCCAGATCCTTACCGTCGTGAACTTATTTTCACCCCGAATGAAGAAAGCGATTAAGACGCATTAGTTCGGGGTAAACAGACCGATCGGATTTGTTTACGCTCACGGTAATGTTGCGCGGTTTCGCTCGAAAATCGGGGAAAACACATGATCCGTATCGGAATCCTCGGCGCTTCGAAGATTGCGCCGCCTGCGATGATCGAGCCCGCCAGGAAACGCGGCGACTGCAGCGTGGTGTGCGTTGCGGCGCGTGAGAGCGCGCGGGCGCGCGCCTATGCGGACCTTCACGCCATTCCGGAAATTGCCGAAAGCTATGAGGCGTTGATCGCACGGCCCGACATCGACCTCGTCTACAATGCGCTCCCGCCCCACCGGCACGCCGACCTGACGATTGCGGCGCTGGACGCCGGCAAGGCTGTGTTGTGCGAGAAGCCCTTCGCGATGAACGCCGCCGAAGCGCAAGGGATGGTGGACGCATCCGAGCGCAATGGCCGCCCGCTGCTTGAGGCCTTCCACTACCGCTTCCATCCGATGTTCGCGGAGATCCTGAACCAGCTTCGCAGCGGCGCCATCGGGAAGCTGTGTGCGATCCGGTCCGAATTTTCCGTCGCGATCAAGTACCGGCCCGGCGAGCTGCGCCACGACCCGGCCCTCGGCGGCGGCGCGCTGATGGATCTCGGCTGTTACGCGCTGCACTGGGCGCGGACCGTTGCAGGGTCAGAGCCGCGCGTGCATCAGGCCTCCGTCAAACTCAGCGAACACGGCGCGGACCTGACGACCACAGCGCAACTCGAGTTTGAAGGCGGCGTGAAGGCCCAGGTGCGCACCTCGATGGCGCCGGGCCAGCGCTTCAAGGCGCTTCTGGCGATCCAGGGCACTGACGGCGTTCTGGTGGCGCGCAATCCGTTGCACCCGCACCGGGGCCATTCGATCACGATCCGCAAGGGCCTTTCGATCCGGCGCTACGACGTGCCCGGCGAGACGACCTACGACCACCAGCTGGCGCACATGATTGATGTGATGACAAAAAACGCCCCGCCTTTGACGGGCGGGGCGGATGCTGTGGCCAATATGGCCTTGATGGATGCCGTGTATGCGGCGGCAGGCGTTGGGCGTCCGGCTTGATCAGGCCGCGTCCTGCGCCATTTCGATCCACTCTTCGACTTCATCCTCGTGCAGCACCTGGTCATCGCGCAGAACGCGCTCGCCTTCGGGCGTCGACAGGAATTCGGTGGCCAGCTCGAAGATCGTGTGGGCCGAAGCATTGGCGAGGTCTTCCCGCGTCGTGATCCCGGCGCCGACCAGCAGCTGGGCATCGTGCACCCGCAGGCCGGGCACATCCATCATCAGTTGGGTCTGGGCCTGCCAGATGCGGATCGCTTCGGACGTGATGTAGCGGATGTTCAGCTCAAGCTCGACCATGTCGGGATCGCAGTCCAGCAGGTCGCCGATGGTGGTGATACCCGCCCGGGCGAGCGCCTTGGCGGTCTTGCGGCCGATGGAAGGCGCTTCGACCACGTCATCCTCGCGCGTGATGGAGGCCATCCGGCGGGGCGTCGCGGCCTCGTCTGCTGCGGCTTCGGCCTCGGGCTCCAGGTCGGCGGCTGGCGCAGCGGCGTGTACCGGCGCGACCGGATCTTCACGTACGAGCGGCGCGACTTCCGCCGCCTCGTCCTTGACAGGCTCTACATGGATCTCGGCGACGCGCTTGCGTGTGCCGAGCAGGCCGCGCGCAGGCACGCTGACGGAGTCCCGGCGGACCAGTTCGGCCAGTTCGGTAGGGGGCACAGCGCCGACCGGCTGAGCCGCGTCGTCAGTCAGCACCAGTTCCGGCGGCGCGGCCGCAAGACGGTTCTCGTTGAGCGTGCCAACGGGCGCGATCTCTTCGGCATCGAGCTGTTTCAGCGGAATGCGGCGCACTTCCCTGGCGTGCAACGCGCGGACGGCCTTGTCGTCGGCCGGCAGGGACTTGATCACCTTCCCGGTCTTCTGGAACTCGGCATACATCTTCTCGACTGTGCGGCGGTCGCCGGCATCTTCGAGCTTCGCGGTGATCCAGCGCAGCGGGATGTCGAGCGTCTCAATATAACCTTGCAGGGTGAGGTTCACCTTCGGCGGGGCGACGGCGGCCTCTTCGAAGGCGCGTGACAGGATGGCTGCGAAGCCGGCTGTGGCATAAGCAACAAGCCCGGCGATTGCCGCGCGCATGGTTTCATCGAGGCCGGACGGCGGGTCGGCCACACCGGCGTCGATGTCATAGTGGTCTATGAACACGTCATAGTAGGCGTGGCTGCGCTCGGCGCCCTGGCGGACCATATCGGACACGAATCCCCTGCCCTCCGGCACGTCGATTTCCGGATAGCCATTCGCTTCGATGCGGGCGTCCGTTTCGGCGCGTGACTTGGCGATGCTCCACTCCACGGCGCGGTGGATGACGCCTTCCGCTTCGGTCTGGCCGGTGTGGAAGGGGTGGATGGGGTCTGCATAGTAGTGGCTGAGGACGCCGAGGGCATAAGCCGCCTCGCTCCAGCGCTTCTTTGTCAGAAGTTCGACGCCGCGCGCGTACCACTCGGTCGCTTTCGCCCGGGCCCCGCCCCATTCGCCTTCGCCGACATGCAGGACGTGGTTCTTGAAATCCTTGAACTCGGCGTCCGGCGCCCTGGCGCCTTTCAGGAGGTGTTCGTGGTGCACAAGGAACAGGGATTTCCATGCTTCGCCGTCCTCTCCGCCGATCAGCGAGAGCGCATCAAACGCGATGAAATGGTGCGTCGAGCGGCAGCGGTGATTCCGGATCACGCGTTCAAGCAGGGTCATGGCCGGGTCCTTCGGGTAGCGGGCGAGTCACTGGCCGCGAAAGTCCGCGAAGATGGTGAACGCGCTGTTAACCCCGCCCGCCCCGCTTGGCAGGACGGGGCCGCGCATGATATGCCCCCGGCCATCGCAACAGGCGCTGAGCGCGGCCGTCTTCCGGCACATCCGGAGAGGCAACCGCAGCGCAGGAGTTCCTGTGCGCGAGGCGGTGGAAATCGCTTCACACTCAGGGACCTATCGCCCGGGAGTGAGCCATGAAGACCATTATTGAACCGTTCCGCATCAAGTCGGTCGAACCGATCCGCATGACGACGCGCGAGGAACGCGAGCGTCTCCTGAAAGCGGCGGGTTACAATCTGTTCAAGCTGCACTCGGACGATGTGATCATCGACCTTCTGACGGACTCAGGCACCTCCGCCATGAGCGCGGCGCAGTGGGGCGCCGTGATGACCGGCGACGAGAGCTATGCCGGCGCGCCGAGCTTCTACCGCTTCGAGGCGGCGGTGAAGGACCTGATGGACTTTGCCCACATCATCCCCGCCCACCAGGGCCGGGCGGCGGAGCATCTCCTGTTCTCGCTGATCGCGAAGAAGGGCGACCTGATCCCCTCGAACACCCACTTCGACACGACGCGCGGAAATATCGAGGCGATGGGCGCCGAGGCGCTGGACATTCCGATTGCGGAAGGCCGGGTGCCGTCGCTCGACCATCCGTTCAAGGGCAACATGGACCTTGCCGCGCTGGAACGCGTGCTGAAGGAAAGCGGCGGGCAGATTCCGGCGGTGATGATGACCATCACCAACAATGCCGGTGGCGGCCAGCCCGTGAGTCTCGCCAACATCCGCGGCGCGGCGGCACTGGCCAAGGCGCATGGCAAGCCCTTCTATATCGACGGCTGCCGGTTTGCAGAGAACGCATGGTTCATCAAGCTGCGCGAGGAAGGCCAGACGGACCGTCCGATCAAGGACATTGTGCGCGACTGCTTTGCCGTGGCCGATGGCATGACGATGAGCGCCAAGAAGGATGCCTTCGCCAATATCGGCGGCTGGCTGGCCCTGAACGACGATGCCCTCGCCGAACGCGCCCGCACCCTGCTGATCCAGACCGAAGGCTTCCCCACCTATGGCGGCCTTGCAGGCCGCGACCTCGATGCCATCGCGCAAGGCCTGAAGGAAATCATCGACGAGGATTACCTGCGCTACCGTGTGCGGACGAATGCCTATATCGCCGAACGGCTCGACGCGATGGGCATTCCGGTGGTGAAACCGGCGGGCGGCCACGCCGTGTTCATCGACGCGCGCGCCTTCCTGCCCCACATCCCGCCGCTTCAGTATCCCGGCCAGGCGCTCACCTGCGCCATGTACGAGGCCGGCGGCATCCGCGCCTGCGAGATCGGCACCGTGATGTTCGGCCGCAAGCCCGACGGCACCGAAGCCCCCGGCGCCATGGACCTCGTCCGCCTCGCCATGCCCCGCCGCGTCTACACGCAGAGCCATGCGGACTATGTGGTGGAAGTGCTGGAAGAAGTGGCTGCTTCGAAAGACACCCTGCGAGGAATGCGAATCGTGAAAGAGCCCCCGATGATGCGCCACTTCACGGCGGAGTTTGCGAAGCTTTAGGCGGAACAAATCGAATTGGACAAATCAACGACACCATGAAATTCTTTGAAACCCAGGAGGGCCAGAGAATGAAGCGATACTTTTTCAGCGCCGTGACTTCAGACGGCGAGAATGCGAACGTGTTCATCGATGCCGAAAACCCACAGTCGGCAATAACTCGCTACATCCTTGGTCAGCAAACGTGCTGGGAACCATTCAAACTGCGTTTCAATTGTGGCAGTTGCCCGAGATGAGCCCGACTGAACGAGCGTTGGATTGGTATGAGGACGTTTCTCGCTTCAACTAAGTCCGTTCCAACATTGATTTGAAGGCTACCTCATTGGCAAAGGGAATTTTACTTCATCGACCAGACTCGGTTTACGATGACCTGCCAGAAGCTAGATACCAATTTCCTCGCCGGTACCTGGGCGCGATGGAACAAATTAAAGGCGATTGGATCATCTACTACGAGCCTCGACGAGGCGGTGGCCGAATGGGTTACAACGCGGCGGCACGAGTGAGCGACGTAATTCCCGACTCCAGCAACGAAGACATGTTCGTGGCACTTATCGAGGCGGGTTCGTTCGTTCCATTTGAAAAATTCGTACCTTTCCGGGACGAACTGACCATCCTTGAAAGCCGACTCGATAGCGGCGACGGCCGAGTCAGCGGGCTTAGGCAGAATGCCGTTAGATTGCTCAGCGATCAGGACTTCTTCCGAATCCTCTCGCGCGCCTTTGATGCAAACGATGCCGCGCTGCCGCGTGTCGATCTCGAAAAGCCCAAACCGGAAAAACTGATTGTTGCGGAGGAGAGCACATCTTTTGATCACGAATTTGTTCGTGAGCGCGTTGAGCAGACCTTGAATCGCGCACTGCGAGATCGTGCGTTCAGAAAAATTGTCATCTCAGCATACAATGAAACTTGCGCGCTCACCGGCTTGAAGTTGATCAACGGTGGTGGGCGCGCTGAAGTTGAAGCCGCTCACATCCGACCTGTTGCGGCGGGTGGTGATGACAGTCCTAGGAACGGTATTGCGCTGTCAGGGACGGTTCACTGGATGTTTGATCGCGGATTGATCTCACTGTCCGACGATCTCGATCTCCTCGTATCGCGGCAGGTCAATAACCCCGATCAGATTTGGTCCCTGGCGAATAAAAGTCGCAAGGCGAATCCGCCGATTGATGACCAGCTGCGACCCCACCCGAGTTTCCTCGGGTGGCATCGCGACAACTGCTTCAAGCAGTAGCTACCGCACCGCAAAGTCCGTCGGCTCGGTGCTCTTGCCGTCCTTGCCGGTTTCGCCTTTGGGCTGGCCGTGCTTGTTCGGGCCCATGAAGCCGAAGAGGTGGCCGGCCACTTTCCGGATCTGGATCTCTTCGGAGCCTTCGGTGATCCGGTAGCGGCGGTGGTGACGGTAGATGTGCTCGAACGGTTTGTGGCGGGAATAGCCGATGCCGCCATGCACCTGCATCGCGCGGTCGGCCGCTTCGCAGACCAGCCGGTTTGCGTAATAGTTGCACATCGACACCTTGTCGGAGAGCTTGATGGCGACCTCCGGCTTCGACATCTGGTCCATTTCCCAGGCCGTCTTGAAGATCAGCAGGCGGAGCATTTCGGCCTGCGTGGCGAGCTCGACCAGCGGGAACTGGATCGCCTGGTTGGTGGACAGCGGCTTGCCGAACGGCTTGCGCGCGTTGGCATACTTGACGCTTTCATTGATGCAGTAGATCGCCGCGCCGCAGGAAGAGGCCGCCTGGCGGATGCGGTTCTCGTGCACGAAATGCTGGGCGAGCGCGAGGCCGCCTTCGGGCGGGCCGAACACCGCTTCTTCCGGCACCCAGACATCCTTGATGGTGAGGCGCGGGTGGTCCGTCGGCATGTTGAAGGTCCACAAGTACTCTTCAATGATCACGCCCGGATCGCGCGCCGGGATGATCAGACAGGTGATGCCTTTCGCGTCGCCGTCGTTTCCGCTCGTGCGGCAGAACAGCATGATGTGGGTGGCGGCATGCATGCCGGTGATCCACATCTTCTCGCCATTGATCAGCCAGCCATCCTTGCCGTCTTTCTTGTGGCGCACGGCGCGGGTTTCCATGTGGGTCGCGTCTGAGCCGTGGTGGGGCTCCGTCAGGCCGAAGCAGGCGAGGAACTTGCCTTCGAGCGCGGCGGTCGCCAGGTGTTTCTGGTCCGGCCGGGCAAAGTCGCGCAGCATCAGGATCTGCGGGAAATTGCCAACGATCGAGTGTTCGTTCTGCAGGTCGTTGTGCAGGCCAAGGCCCAGCTTGGCGAAATGCTCCCGGATGATCGCCATGCCGAGGTTGGTGCCTTCCTGGCCGCCGAATTCCTTGGGCAGCGCGTAGCGCAGGTGCCCGGCCTTGTCGGCGCGCTTCTTGGCTTCGCGCAGCAGTGCTTCCCATTCAGGGCGCGGCAAGCCTTCATTCTCGAAATCGGTGCGCGCCCATTCGCGGCGATGATCGAAGAAGCGCTCGTTATCGTCCTGCGCCTGCAGCGGCTTGATCTCGTCCTCGATGAACTTGTCGAGCACCACCAGATAGTCGGCGATATCCTTTGGAATATTGAAGTCCATGGCGTGTCTCCCGTTTTTTATGGCGCTTCCGATCACCATACGCCGGTCCCGCGACGCGGCAATTTGTGCCGCCGGGGCAAGCGCTTCCAACGCGCGCCATAAACGGAACGACCCGTTCTCCGATAATTCCATATTGCGCTCGCTGAACGCTTGACCAAATGTTCAGCGTTCGATAATCAACATTGCAGGTTCACAACCTGACCACCGAATGCAGCTTCAACCCCGAACGAAAGGCACCCTCCCATGCTCCGTTCTATCATCGCCGCCGCCGCTTTCACGGCCCTTGCCGCTCCGGCTTTTGCCAGCAACTCCTACACCTTCGAGACCGTGAACCCGGTTTCGGAAAAACGCGTCGTTGCCGAAAGCGTCGTCTGGTCCTGCGAAGGCACGACCTGCACCGCCGAACTGGACCGCAAGGCCCCGACCGTTCGCATCTGCAAGAAGATCGCGAAAGAAGTCGGCGAGCTGTCCGCCCTGCGCAACACGAAATCCGAGCTGACGGCCGAGCAACTCACTGAGTGCAACACCGCCGCCAGGAAATAAGCTTCGATCTCTCTCCAAGCCTCTCCTCGGGCCGCCAAGGTATCGCCTTGGCGGCCTTTTTTGTTACCACCCGGTCTGTCGCTGCTAGCCCGGAGAAAGACAGCATGAATACGCCCAGACCCGAAGCCGGATGCGGCGCCGCGATCCGCGACGGCGAAGGCCGGCTTCTCCTGATCCAGCGCTTGCGGGAACCGGAAGCTGGTGCCTGGGGCCTGCCCGGCGGCAAGATCGACTTCGGCGAGCCGGCCATGCAAACCGCGCGGCGCGAGATTGCCGAAGAACTAGGAATCGAGATCGAGATCCTGCATCTCGCCTGCATCGCGGAGACGATCGATGCCGGCGACGGCCGCCACTGGATTGCACCGGTCTACGAAGCGCGCATCGTTTCCGGCGAGCCCCGGAACGTGGAGCCGGAGAAGCACGGCGGATGGGGCTGGTTCGATCTCCATGCGCTTCCGGCGAATCTCACGACGCCTGTGAAATGCTATTTGTCCGCTCTCGGCACAACGTGCACTGCACAATGATTAATTCGCGTTTGTGACAACGTGGGACATCACATTTCTGCAGAATCTGCGGCACAAATTTTAGGCGAACCGGGCACCCGATCAGCGGCACGGATGTTGCAAAAATGCCATCTGACGCGCTAATGGCGCATGGTGTTGAGGCCGGGGGCGGCCTGTTAGAATCGCAAAAAATCGAGGGTGACATGAGCGATACCGTAGCAATACTTGCCGAGCTGGGCGTTCGCCCGAAATCAATCCGCAAGAACTGGAATGAAGCCCGTCTTTACGAAACCGCTGTCGCCGCCGGCGAAGCGCGCGTCGCCAAAGGCGGAGCCCTGGTTGTCGAAACCGGGCAACACACGGGCCGCTCGGCAAAGGACAAGTTCACGGTACGCGACGCACTGACCGAGAACGCCGTCTGGTGGGACAACAATTCCCCGATGACGCCGGCCCATTTCGATGCTCTGTGGACGGACTTCAAAGCCCACATGGCCAAGCAGGACATGTATTCGCAGGATCTGTTCGGCGGCGCTGACCTCGACTACCGCCTGCCCGTGACCGTGGTTTCCGAATTCGCATGGCACTCGTTGTTCATCCGCCACCTCCTGCGTCTTCCGACTACGGATGAACTGGCTGGCTTCAAGACCGAGTTCACGATCATTAGCTGCCCCAGCTTCCGCGCGGATCCCGCGAAGCATGGTACGCGCTCTGAAACCGTGATTGCCGTCAACTTCGCCAAGCGCCTCGTCCTCATCGGCGGCACGTCCTACGCGGGTGAAATCAAGAAATCGGTCTTCACGATCCTGAACTATCTGCTCCCCCCGCAAGGCGTCATGCCCATGCACTGCTCGGTCAACACGAGCGACAAGGACGACGCAGCGATCTTCTTCGGCCTCTCGGGCACCGGCAAGACGACCCTCTCGGCGGATGCCTCGCGCACACTGATCGGCGATGATGAGCACGGCTGGTCGGAGAACGGCCTCTTCAACTTCGAAGGCGGCTGCTACGCCAAGATGATCAAGCTGTCGGCCGACGCCGAGCCTGAAATCTACGCCACGACGAAACAATGGGGCACCGTGCTCGAGAACGTGGTGATGGATGCCACCACCCGTGAGCTGGACCTCGACTCCGCAGTCCTCGCCGAGAATTCGCGCGGCGCCTACCCGATCGAGGCGATCCCGAACGCCTCGCTGACCGGGCGTTGCGGCCAGCCCAAAAACCTCATCATGCTGACCGCCGACGCCTACGGCATCATGCCGCCGATCGCGAAGCTGACACCGGCCCAGGCCATGTATCACTTCCTTTCGGGCTACACCGCGCGCGTTGCGGGCACGGAAAAGGGCGTGACCGAACCTTCGGCCACCTTCTCCACCTGCTTCGGCGGCCCGTTCATGCCGCGCCACCCGTCCGAGTACGGCAACCTGCTTCGCCGCCTGATCGCCAAGTATAATGTCGATTGCTGGCTGGTCTCGACCGGCTGGACGAGCGGCCCCTACGGCCAGGGCAACCGCATGCCGATCAAGGCGACCCGCGCCCTCCTGAATGCGGCGCTTGATGGTTCGCTGAATACGGTTCAGTTCCGCAAGGACGACACGTTCGGCTTCATGGTGCCGGCCGCTGTCGCCGGTGTTGATTCCAAAATCCTCGACCCGCGCTCGACCTGGGCCGATCCCGCTGCCTACGACGCGCAAGCAGCGAAACTCGCCGATATGTTCGTCGAGAACTTCAAGAAGTTCGAAGCCTATGTGGACGACGCCGTGAAAGCCGCTGCCCCGAAGGCCAAAATCACCGCCTGATCCGGCGACACTCGACCAGATTGAACCCGCCCGGTTCCGCCGGGCGGGTTTTTTTCATGTGAAAGGCTCCGTTGACGTTAAGGGAAGTCTGGCGCTGCCCGGGCGCGCTGGTTAGGGTGCGCCGCAACGAAACGCCAATCATTCCCGGAGGAAGCCATGCGCGAAGCCGTCATCGTCTCAACTGCCCGTACTGCCCTGACCAAAGCCGGTCGCGGCGCACTCAATGACACCCACGGGATCACCATGGCTGGCCATGCCATCAAGGGCGCCCTGGAGCGCGCCGGTGTCGAGGCCGCAGCGGTCGAAGACGTGTTCCTCGGCTGCGCTGCACCCGAAGGGGCCACGGGCCACAACGTTGCCCGCAACGCCGCCCTCGCCGCCGGATGTCCCTCGACCACGTCGGGCGCCACGATCAACCGTTTCTGCTCGTCCGGTTTGCAGGCCATCGCCAACGCGGCTCACACGATCATCCACGAAGGCGCAACGGTCACAGTCGGCGGCGGCGTTGAAAGCATCAGTCTCGTCCAGGGTTCGGGCCAGACCAACCGCCACCGTTACTTCGAACCGGAACTCGCCAAGACCTGGCCGGCGATCTGGATGACGATGATCGAAACCGCCGAGATCGTCGCCGAGCGTTACAAAATCAGCCGCGAATACCAGGACCAGTTCTCCGCCGAGAGCCAGCGCCGCACGGCCGAGTTCCAGCAGAAAGGCTACATGGCGCAGGAAATCGTGCCGCTGAAGGCCCGCATGAAACTGGTGAACAAGGAAACCGGTGAAGAAACCTACCAGGAGGTCATGGCGGACAGGGATGACTGCAACCGTCCCGGCACGACCTATGAAAGCCTGGCCGGCCTGAAACCCGTCTTCTCGGGCGGCCAGGTCGTGAAAGAAGGCAAGTACGTCACCGCCGGCAACGCGTCGCAGCTGTCGGACGGCTCCGCCGCCGTCGTTCTGATGGAAGCCAAGGAAGCCGCCAAGCGCGGCCTGAAACCGCTCGGCCGTTTTGCCGGCTTCAACGTCGCCGGTTGCGATCCGGACGAAATGGGGATCGGCCCTGTCTTCGCGGTGCCGCGCTTGCTTGAGCGTCACGGCCTGAAAGTCAGCGACATCGACCTCTGGGAACTCAACGAAGCCTTTGCGTCGCAGTGCCTCTACTCGCGCGACCGTCTCGGCATTGACCCCGAGAAATACAACGTCAACGGCGGCGCCATCTCGATCGGTCACCCCTTCGGCATGACCGGCGCACGCTGCACGGGCTCGATCCTCATGGAAGGTCAGCGCCGCAAGGCGAAGTGGGGCGTTGTCACCATGTGCATCGGCGGCGGCATGGGCGCAGCCGGCCTGTTCGAAATCTACAACTGATCACCCACACGGCCTCTGAACGACCGGAGAGGGCGGCCCCATGGGTCGCCCTTTTCTTATGCGACCGTGAAGGCCAACCGCCTTCTTCGCGCCGCCGGATCGTGGCACTAAAGAGTCTGACAGCTGGAGCCACCCCCATGATCAAGCGCATGATTCCAGGCCTCGCGGCCCTTGCTTGGCTGGCTGCGTGCGGTGCACCTCAAACGGGCGAGCCCGCCGAAGCACCCGCGGCCGGGGCCGCCCCGGTGGTCGAGGCCACCGCCTTTCTCACCGGGAACGCATCTGTCCCGGAAGGCGCGGCTGACACCGAGGGCGACGGCGTCTTCCGCGACGCCGAAGGCCGTCCCTTCACCTATGCCCTGCTCGGACAAAAGCTGCCGGATTTCAAGGCGCCGCTCGCCGACGGCGGCGTCTTCGACTCAGCCGGGCTCTCGCAATGGACCGTGATCGACATCTGGGGCGCCTGGTGCAGCGACTGCATCGCGGACGGCCCCTACGTTGCCGCGCTCGAGCGCGCCATCGCTCAGGATCCACACCTCGACTTCATCTCGATCCATGTACCCGCCAGCGCCGCGCGGGCGACGCCGGAGGAGATGTGGGGCAAGTACGGCTCGCTCGAGGCTTACTTTGAAACCGCCGGCTACCGTCTTCCGACCGCGCTGGATCTCGACGGCAGCCTGCGCGAGACGCTGAAGATCAGCTGGACACCGAGCTACCTTCTGGTCTCGCCGGACGGCGCCGTGCGCGGATTTCGCACAGACCTGTCGGTCGCGGGTGGCGAACCCGTGAAGGACTTCCTGCGCGACGTTGCCCGCGTCAAAGGCGAGGTGCGCCAGGCCGCGCTGCTCGTGATCGGCCCGGACGGAATCGGTGACCTGAAACAAGCCACTCCCTTCACCCTCCGGGCCGTCGAAGCGGCTTTCCCGGGCTACAACGTCATCGCGGCAACCGGCGCAGGCTCGGACGCCGCCGCATTTGAAGTGCGTCCCAAAGGCAGCGAGGATGCCCGCTTCATCGTCGAGCCGGACTGGACGCGCGGCTACATCGCCCGCGTAAGCACGCGCGACGCAGCCGTGCGCGGCCCTGCCGGCGAAACAATCGGCGAAACCCCATTGGGCGCGCTTTCCGAAACTGCGCGGGCCGCCTGCATCGCCGAACCCGGAAAGCCGGGGCTGCTCGCCTGTCCGGATCCGGCCGCCCCGGCAGCGTTTGTCAGGGTCTACGCCTCGGGGAGCGACGGCGCGCCCGATGCGGCGGCGCTCCTGACAGAGCTCAGATACCTGCCCCCCACGCCCTGATGCACCACCGAATCAGGACGCCGGGTGGCGCCGCCAACAGGAAACTGGCCGGGAGGTTTGAAACTTCGCGCCGGGCGGGCTAACCTGACGGCCAATTCATGATCGGACGACGATAGGAAAGCTGGCCCGCAATGCTGCATCCCTCTACCAAGCGCCTCATCGACAAGCTGAGCGACATGACGCGCAAGCAGCGCGTGACCTGGACCGAGGGCGAGAACGGTACGGTTGTCCACGATACGGAAGGCTACCGTGTGGTCCTGACGCCGGAGCCGCATGCCGTGTTGCTGACCGATGCGCTGGGCCGCGAAATCGAAACCTGCCTTCCGGAAGAGTTTGCCGACGAAGTCGATTCGCACGGGCGCCCCTATTCGAAATTCATCGCAGAGCTGTACCGCGAGGCCGGCCGCCACGCCCGCGGCACCGAGAAGGCCATTCGCACCCTGCTGGCGGGTCTCGACGCCGTCGAGAATGAGCCCGAGCCGGCAAAAGCTGAACCCGCCGCCCCTCTGGCAGCCGTTCTCGACCAGCCGGATCCCACCACAGACGAAACGGCGTCGATCGAAAGCGAAACCGAGATCACGGCCGCCGTCGCCACGCTGGCGGACCAGATCAACGGCGGCCCCACCGCCGCCCCTGAAATAGAATCGGCCGAAGACATGGCCCCCGAGCCGGCGCCGCAACCGGTTGCGGAGGTCGTGGCCGAGCCCGCCGTGCCGTTTGCGCCCGAGCCTCCGGCCGAACCGGAGCGTGCGATGATAATTGAAGAGCCCGCCGAGTCCGTAGAAGTGGCGCCGCTCGAAGAAGAGCCTGGCTCATTCGGGACTTTCGGCGCCTTTGAGACCCACGAATCGGTCGCGCCGTCTGCGCCAGTGCCGGAGCCCGAGCTGGAGTCCGTGCCGGAGCCAGCCGCCGCCGAAGCCGCGCCCGAACCGGAACCCGCTCCGGCTCCAGAGCCACCTGCCTCACCGCCGACGCTGTCACAGCCCATTTCGCTGTCGTCCATTCCCTTCGGCTTTGGACTGGGCGCGACGACGCGCCCGGGCCCGCCCGAACCCAAGCCGCAGGTTGAGGTGAAATCGGACGTACCGTCCGAGGCGCCGAAGCGGGTTGTGATTGATGGCACGCTCGACCTGCCGGAATCGCTGCCGGAGAATTTCGAAGAGGCGGTCTCGGCTGAGCCCTATCCGCCGCCAGCGCCGCAAGCCGGCCCGGATGACCTGCCGGGCGAGACGGCGCCGCGCGCGCCTGAACCCGGCTCACCGCGCCGGTTCAATCCCTGGAACTAGTGCTTCGGGCGCAATCTGTATCAGCAACCTGACAGGGTTCGGCCAGCCAACCCGGAACGGATGACGTTCAGTCAGTGCGCCATCGCGACAGTTCGTTCGCAAACAGCGGGCGCCAGCGTCAGCGTCCCTGCCATCGCGCCGGATTCGGCATAGAATTCGAGGCCAAGCACGATGTCGTGCGAATCCAGATAGGAATCGAGATAGCCCTTGCACGCTTGCCGGAAGGTGTCCGCGCGGCGGCGGCTTTCCATGATGCCGTGATCGCCCTTGATCTTCAGCCGCACGTGCAGCCCATCCGGCGATACCTTCACTGCGCCCGGTTCAGAGCGCTTGATGAAATTTCCCTTGCGGACAGCCTGGTTCGCCTGGCGTTCGGCGAACGCGACCCGCTTCTCCGGGCTGGCACGCTCGAAGTTGAAGCCGGCGTCGTGCGTGAAATACAGAAACGCACTGACAACGATCACGAGGGGGGCAATGATCTTGTCCATGTACATCGTTCTACTCCATCATGGATACTGCCGGCTTTCCCCAGACTCCATGATTGCCGTGAACGGATTAACAATTGCGAAAGGATCAGACCGGCGAGATGTCCGTCACCTTGTAGGTCAACGCGCTTCTGCCCGGATGGTCGATGGTGATGTATTCGCCTTCCCGGAACACATGCGCGCCAAACCGGAAGGCAGCTTCGTCGTCGCCTTCGGACTCTTCGTCATAGTGAAACAGCCAATTCTGCCCGCGATGCGTCAGCCAGCCGTCGGCCTTTTCGGCCGGATCAGGATGAAACCTGTACACCCGGCAAGCCTTGCGCTCGGCTTTCCAGGCCTCGACATCCAGATGCCCGTCCGCGTCCAGCGGCGCGATGATAATGTACCCCTGTTCGGGATCGCCGGCCGGCAGGCCGGGATTTCTTGCGAGTTGAAGCGTGATGCGGCGCAGCGACATGATCAGTCTCCGGAATAATTATCGAGCAAGGGCCAGTGCAGGCGCGTTTTCTGCTTCGAGCAGGCGCCGGCTGGTGCCGCCAAACAGGCGTTCCCCGAGACGCGAATGACCATAGGCGCCGGCGATGATCATCGTCGCACCGGTCCGCGCGGCCAGCGCCAGCAGAGCGCTCGCCACTTCGCCGTCCAGGCTTTCGGTGCGGACCTTGACGCCCTTGCGCTTCAGCCAGTCTTCGAGAGAATCCGTTGCCATGCCGGGGCGCGCGCCGTCACGTTCCGCGTCCTTCCGGTTCTGGGCGATGATCACATCGCCGAAGGCCCGGATCAGCGGAGTGTGGAAGCGCACCGCGCGGGATGCCGCGTTCGACCCGTCCCAGCCGACAATCACCGGGCCCGGCTCGAACGATTGCGTCCCGGCCAGAACGACCGGCAGGCGCGCGTCCATCATGACATAATCGAATGCCATCGACAGGGCCTCGCCCGCTTTGGCCGCGCTGCGCGGGAACACAACAGCCTCGGCCAGCGTTGCAGCGCTCGCCGCAGAATGTTCGGCCGTGCCGACTTGGTGCAGGAACGTGCATTCGAGCCCGTGCGCGCCGGTTCCGACAACATCGCGGAAGGCGCTTTCTGCTCTTGCGAGCATGTCCTTCTGGAGTTCGATGATGCTCTGGACCGCAGCCGCAGACATGCCCGCCGACTCCGGCGTTGAAACCACCATCAGGGCCGATTGCGGGTCCGGCAGGGCGCAGAGGCCGATGAGCGGCAAATTCATGCGCTGGGCGATGGCAAGGGCAGATTGCGTGGTCGAGATGTCCGTTTCGGTCGACCCCTCAAGCATGGCAATTATCGACACGGGAAAATCTCCTTGCGGCCCGGTTTGGCCGCTATTCAGCCTCTACCACCCCGGTACCAGGGCGGGACTAAGGAGTTCTACCTACCTGAACGCGCCGCCGCAATACGCGCGCGCGCGATACGGTCGGCCACATAGTTTGTTGGCTGATCGGTTTTCAGGGCTTCGTCCAGCACATCGCCGAGCGTGACGATGAGCTGCGCCAGGGTTCTGTCGACCCAGTCGCGCGAGTAGCTGCCCGAGATTTCTGCGGCAACGTTGATGATGCCGCCGCCGTTGATCACATAATCCGGTGCATAGAGAATGCCCTTGCGGCGAAGGAACTCCCCCATCTCCGGAACCACCAGCTGGTTGTTTGCGCCACCAGCAACGCCCCTGACTTTCAGCCGCGCCAATGTCTTTTCATTGATGATCGCGCCGAGCGCATTGGGGGAAAAGATATCCGCCTCGACGTCGTAGATGTCGTTCGGCGCAACAATGCGCGCGCCGGTACGCTGGGCGACGGTTGCCAACGCGTCCTGGTCGATGTCGGTGATCACGAGGTTGGCGCCCGCCGCAGCCAGGTGCTCGCAGGTATAACCGCCCACGGACCCGACACCTTGCACGGCAATCGTGCGCCCGTTGAGATCATCGGTCCCGAAAATCCGGCGCGCGACTTCGCGGATGCCGAGATAGACGCCCCTTGCGGTCACCGGCGACGGGTCTCCGCTCGCCGCGGCGCCCTCGTCAAGGCCCGCCACATACCGGGTCTCCTGCCGGACAATCGACATGTCAGACACATCAACGCCGACATCCTCAGCGGTGTAGTAAAGGCCTTGCAGGCTCTCCACCGCCCGCCCGAAGGCCCGGAACAGTTCCGGCGACTTGTCGGATTTCGGATCCCCCCAGATGACGGCCTTGCCGCCGCCGAGCGGGATTCCGGCCATCGCGTTCTTGTAGCTCATGCCCTGGGACAAACGCAGCACGTCGGTCAGCATGGCGTCGCCGGTCGTGTAGTTCCACATCCGGCAACCGCCCGCAGCAGGCCCCAGCGCCGTGGAATGCACCGCAATCACGCATTTGAGGCCGGTGGCCGCGTCGTGAAAGGCGTGCACGCCCTCGTGGGCATCATAGGAGGGGTGATCAAACATCCGCGGGGTCCAAAGCGTTTCAAATGAAACCAATTCAGCCGCTCTAGCCGCCGCCATGCCGGGAGGTCAACCGGCCGGTGTGGCCGCGCAGCCGGCATTGACACCTTTGCAGGGTTTGCGGCGTAAGGTGCCCGCGCATGCAGCTCCGCCCCGTCATATACGCCCTGGGAATGATGATCCTGCTGGTGACAGCGGCCATGGTCCCCTGTGCCCTGATCGACATCGCGGACGGCACGGGAAAGCAGCATGTCTTCGTGATATCGGGCGCGATCTCACTGCTTGTCGGCAGCCTGTTCTGGGTGATGGCCCGAAGCAGGGACCTGAATATCGGCCAGCGCGAAGCCTTCCTGCTGACCGTCAGCATCTGGGTCGTCATCAATGCGGTCGGCGCCCTGCCATTCCTGGTGTCGGGCTACTCGATCACGAACGCCTTCTTCGAAAGCGTGTCGGGAATGACCACCACCGGCGCGACCATACTTGCCGGCCTCGACACGATGCCGCGCGGCCTTCTGCTCTGGCGGTCGATCCTGCACTGGATCGGCGGCGTCGGCATCATCGTGACTGCCGTTGCGATCCTCCCCCAGCTCCGGGTCGGCGGCATGCAGCTGTTCAATCTCGAAAGTTCCGACCGTACCGGCAAGTTTCTGCCCAAGGTCTCGGACATCGCGGCCTATATCGGTTTCGCCTATGTGGCGCTGACCGCAATTTGCGCACTGCTTTACAGCATCACGGGCATGAACTGGTTCGATGCCATCAATCACGCGATGTCGACCTTGTCGGCCGGCGGCTTCTCGACCCATGACGCTTCGTTCGGCCAGTTCAACGGTACCGGCTCCGTTTACGTCGGCATCGTTTTCATGGCGATTGCCGCCATGCCGTTCAGCCTGTTCGCCATCCTCTTCCTGAATGGACGGCCAGGACCGCTACTCCGGGATCCCCAGCCTCGCCTGTTCCTGGCGATCGGCATCGTCGTGTCGATCGCCGTCATCCTGGTCCGCGAAGCAAACCCGGGCGGCGCAACCTTCAGCGAGCAATGGACGGAAGGGGTGAATGCGACATTCAACGTCTTCTCGGTTCTCTCGGGCACGGGTTTCGCGAACGCGCCCTATGACACCTGGGGCGATCCGGTTGTCGCTTTGCTGTTGTTGGTCACCTTTCTCGGCGGTTGCGCCGGATCTGCCGCAGGCGGCATCAAGATGTTCCGTCTTGAAATCACCTGGAAAGCTCTGATTGCGTGGGGCCAGCGCATGGTCCAACCCCACCGGAAGGCGCCGATCTGGTATGGCGGCCGGGTGGTGGACACGGACACGCTGCAGTCGGTGATGGTGTTCCTCTTCCTCTATCTCGTAACGTTCATGGTCTCCTCGGCCCTGCTTTCCTTCGCCGGACTCGACACGATGTCGGCGATTTCGGCAGCGGCCGCCTGCGTCTCGAACGTCGGCCCGGGTCTCGGCCCGGTCGTCGGTCCCTCGACGAACTACGGCGTGCTGAACGATTTCGCAAAATGGGTGTGCACCGTGACGATGCTGCTCGGCCGGCTTGAATTCCTGGTCGTGTTCGTTGTGCTCACGCCGCGCTTCTGGCGCGGCTGACCGGTCACAAGCCGGACGCCTGCCACAGCATGCGGCCTGCCACGACCACCAGCAGCAAGCCGAAAAGTTTGCGCAACCGGTCAGCATGCAGCTTGTGCGCCAGCGCTGCCCCCACTGGCGCCATCAACACCGTAAACGTCGAGATCAGCAGGAAAGCCGGCAGGTTCACGAAACCGGCCGACAAGGGCGGCAGGCCGTCCCGGCCCCACCCCACAAAGATTGCCGCAATCGCCCCCGGCAGACCGATCGCCACGCCCCACCCGGCGGCCGTCGCCACGGCGCGGTGGATGGGCGTGCCGAACAGCGTCATCAGGCTGACCCCGAAAGTGCCCCCGCCAATCCCCATCAGCGCAGACAACACGCCCACAGCCGTTCCGGCGCCAGCGCGGGCAACGCCTTCGGGCATCCTGTCTGCCAACCGCCAGCTGGGACGGCCGAACGAAATCTGTGCTGCGAGCAGGAACAACAGCGCGCCGAACAGGCCGAGCAGCATGCGCTTCGACATCAGCCCCGACAGGCCGATCCCGCAAACCGCCCCCAGCATGATCCACGGCGCCCAGCCGCGAATGATGCTCCAGTCAACCGCGCCATGCCCGTGATGGGCCATCACGCTTCGCACCGAGGTCAGGATGATGGTCGAGAGCGACGTCGCCACCGCCACGTGCATCGCGGTTTCGGTATAGCCCATGCCGTCGAGCAGGAAGAACAGCACCGGCACGATGACAGCCCCGCCGCCGATGCCGAACAGGCCGGCGACGAGACCCGCAAACAGGCCCGCCGCGATCAGCGACGCGATCATCACGCCGTACTGGCTGAAAAACTCGGTCATCGGCGGGCCTCAGGGCGCCGCCGCAGGATTGTCCATACCGGTGTGGACCGCAGGCCGCTCAATGATGGTGATGGTGCGGCTCGGTGTTGAGCTTCCCGCACTTTCCGCACTTCACGACGACACCATGCGCGTCCCGGTGCGCCACGTTGATCAACAGCTTCGTCTTGCAGCTGCCGCAGCGATAGGTCTCGTCGCCGCCGCCTTCACGCACCGGCGTGCCGGCGGTGTGCTCGATGACATCGGCACCTTCCGCTTCGCGCGGCGTGAGCAGGATCATGTCGAACTGGGGCATGGGCGAAGCCTTTCTGGAACCGGATGCGGAATTCGCCGCCCTTGTTCACCAGACTCCGGCATTCTTCAAGGCCGCGTCGAGACTTGGCGGCAAGTCGATCGCCGCCTCGCCGGATTTCAGATCGCGCGGCGCTTCGCCGGGCTTCAGATATCTCCAGCCCTGGAAAGGCCGTTTCGGCTGGGCATAGGTGCGAACGAGTACCGGGTCGAACACCAGCTCGCACAGGTCCCGGCCCGCGTCATCGGGAACCGTGCGGATGTCGATGATGCGCTGGCGCACACGGATTGCCCGCTTGATGACCCAGTAGATCGATCCGCCATCCAGCATTTCTTCGGCCCGTTTCGGGGCCATCCGGGTATGGTGCACGGGATGGGGCAGCGTCTTCAGCAGGCGCGCCTGCCAGTCGGCCAGGGCATCGACATCGTCCGCGCCGACGCAGAGTTTCACCATGTGAATCGTCATGCCGGGAAGACTAGCGCCCCGGCGAGCTGAATCCAGAGGCCATCTGTACCGCGGCGGCGCGGCGGCTGTCGTATTCGGCTTCAGCCGCCGGACTGGCAAAGAAGAATTGGATGTCGGTGACACGGGCTTCGAAGCGGCGATTGATGCGCTTGAAGGCCGCCTTCGCTTCCAGATCGATGGTGAAGCCCGACACGTAGGAAAAGCCCCAGCGCGGCTCGGTCTTCAGCAGGTAGCTCTGCTCGTAACGGGTCAGTTTTCCGCCCGAGGGGCCCCTGACCGGTTTCGGCAGGGTATATTCGATCCGCTGGAAGCGCTCACCGACCGGATCCAGCCACGCAGTCGCCTTGAGACGCTCGGCCGCCCAGACGTCAAACTCGCTGTCGTTGTAGTTCGGGTGGTGGCGGAAGCTGACCCGCCAGGCGTCCCCGTCCGTGTTCACATCGACCGAAGGCCCGAGACTGGCCCGCAGGTCGTCCGGAAACAGCCGACCGTCCGGCGCAACTTCAGCGGCCCAGCTGGCGGCAACCTGATCCAGCTCCGCATCTTGGCCGAGGCGCGCCACCGTCACCCAGCGGGCGCCGGCCGGAAGGCGCGGATCGAAGCTGTAGGTCTGCTGGGCCGAGTTCGAAACGAGTTCGACGGTGAACGCGGCCCGGAAGGTTTCCGGCGCTTCGGTGGCCTCCAGGGCGGCATGCATGGGGCCGGAGCCCGTCGCCATGGCCAGCGAAATAAGCAACGCGATCAGCATGACTCTACCCATTCCGAGAGGCGATGTGTCATCGCCTTCGATTACGGCAGCTATGCGGCAGTCAGGTCCCGCACAGAATTTTCGGAATCGAGGTCGACAACAAAGGTCGGTCTAACCTGCTTCTCGAAGGATTTACGGGAGTTGAACAACTTCATCGCCCGGGCCAGGCCGGCCTTTGAAATTTTTGTAATGTTGCCGTCGCGCTCGATGGACGGGTTCAGCCCCCACCAGCGGCGCATCGCCCCGTTCGCGTAAAGGGCGTTGGCATGGACCAACGCATCAAAGGTCATGAACTCGCAGGACAGCGACACGTTCAGGCAGTTGGCGTTGTCGATCCGGTGCGGCGCAGTCTGCGGCCAGTTGGCGACCACACCGGGCGTTAGGGTGACGGTCTGCGCGTCCGCATCATAAGACGGATCGTACTCGATCTCTTCTTCCTGCTCGCGCAGCACGATCGCCTCGACTTGGGGATCGGGCGAAAACTTCCCGCCGCGCGGATAGAGGTACATCGTCTTTTCGCCCTTGATCTGCCAGAGCGTCACGAGCGGAATGTCGAGGTGATAGAACACGCGTGCGTTCGGGCTGGAGATCAGCACGCCGACATCGCGCTTGAGCGTCTTGACCCCGTTTGCCGCGTCCAGTTCCCCGAACATCTCGTCGCACAGCGCGGCATATTCCGGCAGGTGCGCGTTGGCATTGCGCAGGTTGATCCAGAGACGGCCGCGCTTGACCGCTTCCAGCAGCTGCTCGCCGTTCAGGTTGCCGGGAATGCCTTTCCGGAAGCCGTCCTTGTCGGAACGCTTCGTACCCATCGTATGGATTCCGAAGGCCTCGCGCGGATAGCGGTCCAGCAGATCGGCCAGTCCGGCATCCGTAAACATCGGCCGCTGGTGAAGCGTGTGGTGGGCCACAATCAGGCCCTTTCCAAACCGCGACGCCTTTTCGGCATCCCAATCAGTCAGAATTCTCGCAAACATGGCGCACCTCATCCCACGCAACACGGAAAAGCCTTGTGGGCTTTTCCGTCAAGCAAGGATCAGGCCGGACGCCATCCCCGGGCGAAAATGCCGCTTCTAGTGCTTGTAGGCGAGCGGAAGCTGGCTTTCGTCGAGCGTCCGGTAACGGTCCCGCAGCTTGGTCTGGCGCGACACCATCGGCTGGTCTTCGCCGTCGATGAACACGGCCAGCGGCGCCGACGTCACCTCCAGCGGATCGCCGTCCCAGGCCACCACATCCGCCCGCGCGCCGGGCGCCAGAACGCCCAGGCCGGTCATGCCGTAGATTTCGGCGGGCGCGGTGGTCAGCGCGTGCATCGCGGCATCGAACGACATGCCGTTGGCAACGGCGTTGCCCGCTACCTGCGCCGCAAGGCGTGCCTGATGTCCGTCATTGTCGAAGTGAACGATGGCCACGGTGACGCCGGCTTCGGACAGCCGTTTCGCATTCTCGGCGGTGGCCGCAAGCTGCGAGAAGGACGCCGGCAGGTTCGAGAACGCATCGACCATGACCGGCACGTCGAGTTCAGCCAGGCGCTCGGCCACCCGCCATCCCTCATCGGCGCCCAGGATGGCGATCCGCAAGGAGGGGGTCTGCTCTTTCAGATCCATGATGGCATTGAGATCGCTCGCGCGGCGCGCCTGGAACACGATCAGCTGGTCGCCCTTCACGGCCGGCATCAGCGCCTGCGCATCCATCCGCGTCAGCACGTTGCCGTCATTGTGGCTCATGTAACGCGCGGCGAAAAAGCGGACATCATCAAACGCCCCGCGCAGGGTCGCCCAGGCGGCCGGACGCGAGCCGCCGGTCAGCGACGCGCCGGTCTCGCCGAGCACGATGAACGCAAAGGCGCGCTCACGGAATATGCTGCCCGTCAGCCCGGTCGTGTCGGCCAGGAAGCCTTGTCCGCCAAACAGGGTCGCGCGCGCTTGCGGGGCAACCGCCAGGCGGGTGAACCCTTCGAGCCGCGAGATCGCAATCGGCGTGGCATCCGGATTGAACCCATCAGCCGCATCGAGCGCGGCGGAGAAGCGCGAGCCGCTCGCACCGGCATCATTGGTGTCATCGACGCCGCTGACTTCCGAAAGGCCGGTTGTGGAAAAGGCGGAGATCAGGCCGGGCGTGACCCATTCGGCGCGCACTTCCTTCGCGCCCGCCGGTGCGGCGGACGATGCCGGGCCCACCGAAACGATGCGGCCGTCATTGATCACGACGACACCGTCCGGGATCATCCCCTGGTTGGTGCCGGTCCAGACCGATTTGCCATAGATGGCGACAGGTTCTGCCGCGGCGAACGGCGCTGCCGAAAGGACTACAAGACTGAGAAGCAGGTGGCGGATCATTTGCGGTCACCTTCTCCGGGTTGGCCAAGTTCGAAATCCATGACCGGCTGGTTCGCCGGGTCGTTGCGGTCAAACATCAACGCGCCGTCGATATAGACCTTTTCAGCCTTGCTGTAGGTGCTGAACGGATCGCCCGACCAGATGACGACGTCCGCCATCTTCCCGGGCTCCAGGCTGCCGGTCTTGCCGTCAATGCCGAGCGATTTCGCCGGGTTGATCGACAGCCATTGCCACGCGACCTCCATCGGGATGTCGATGCCGACGCGTTTGCCGTCAGACCAGGCCTTCGCCGCCTCCTGGTTCAGCCGCTGGATCCCGACTTCGCTGTCCGAGTGGACGATGGCGCAGGCCCCTGCATTGTGGACCAGGGGGATATTCTCGCGAATGCCGTCATAGGCTTCCATCTTGAAGCCGTACCAGTCGGCCCACATTGAGGAACAGGCGCCGTACTCGGCGAGCTTGTCGGCGATCTTGTAGGCCTCGACGGCGTGGTGGAAGGCGGTGACCTTGTATCCGAACTCCCGCGATATATCCATGACCACGGCCATTTCGTCGGCCCGGTAGCAGTGCATGTGAACCAGGATATCGCCGCTCAGCACACCGGCGAGCGTCTCGAGTTCCAGATCGCGCTTCGGCGGTTCGCCGCCGCCGTTCTTCGCCATTTCGAGTTGCTTCTTGTAGTCGGCCGCCTTGATCCAGGCGTCGCGGTAGCCGGCCACGTTGCCCATGCGCGAATACGGCGCGCCGCCGGGCGTCGATCCGCGGCCGTAGCCGTAAACCCGCTTCGGGTTTTCGCCGCAGGCCATCTTCAGGGTGTAGGGCGCCTCCGGGAACTTCATGCCCTGCATGGTGCGCGCCGGCACGTTCTTCAGCGTGACGCCCCGTCCGCCGAACAGGTTCGCGCTGCCGGGCAGGATCTGCAGCGAGGTGATGCCGCCGGCCAGCGCGCGGGTGAACCCGGCATCCTGCGGCCAGACCGAATGTTCGACCCAGACCTCCGACGTCACCGGCCCGGAAATCTCGTTTCCGTCCGCCGTCGAATCGACGCCGGGCGAGGGATAGGCGCCCAGGTGGCTGTGATTGTCGATGATGCCGGGTGTCACCCACTTGCCGCGCGCATCAATCGTCACCGCGCCTTCGGGTGCGGCGATGTCGGTGCCGACAGAAGCGATCTTGCCGCCCTCGATCAGCACGGACCCGTTCTCGATCCGGCCGCCCACGCCGTCGATCACCGTGGCATTCGAGATCAGCAGGGTCTGTGAGGGGTAAGGCTTATAGGTCGACGGGAACGCATCGGCCGGCGACACGAAAGCCGCGTCCTTGCCGCTGCCCTTGCCCGGCGCATCACACGCCGCAACCACAAGTCCGGCGACCGCCGCCAGGCACAGAGTTCTGAATTGCATTGCAGCCCCGCTTCCATTTCCAGCTCGCCATGTGTGCGGCGTTTTCCGGGAATGGCAAGAGCCCGAACGGGATCAATCCGGTTCGCTGGCGTGACCCGATCCAGGTGTTGCCGAAACGCCGCGCTTGCGCAGCGCCGTCCACAGGTCGGCGAGCCGGTCGCTCGGTTTGTCAAAGCTCAGGGCAGCCTGATCCGTTCGGCGTTTCAGCCGCCCCGCCGCCGAGTTTTCGCTACCCGCGCCCAGCGCGCGCCAGGCGGCGGCCTGCGCGGACAGCGCCCAGCCCCGCCAGCCCGGCACGGCGATATCGACGCTGTAGAGGGTCCGCCCGGAATTGGTGAAATACTTCTTGTAGTGATCGTGGCCTTCAGCAAGGTCGTAGGTTTCCAGCCCCATCGCGCTCATCTGCTCGATCACCTGCTTCTGGAGCAGGTTGCCGGGCGAGTACTGGGACATGGTCGGATTGTAGGCCGCGATCCAGGGATGAAATGCCGCGCCGTCGCGGAAGCCGAAATCCGCGCTGACGAGTTCGTCGCCGGCCCAGAGACCGGCCTGGAAGCCAGCCGGGTTCGCCGCCACGATGTCCAGCAAGGCCCTGGCTTTCGGCGCGTGGATCAGGTCGACCAGGCCGCTCATCCGGAACTGCGCGGACTTGAAACCGTAGAGCTTCTCGCGGAGCAGGGCATCCAGCGGTCCCCAGGTCAACTTCAATTGGTGACCGTCACGGCCCATCTGGTTTTCGAGGCGGCGGAAGTTCTTGAAGCGCTTCGGGTACTCGACCCGGCGTTGTTCCAGATAATCGGCCGGGGAAAGCCCTTCCATGCGGACGAGCCGGGAACTTGCCCCGCCGCTGCGCTCGGATTCGAAGCGGTTCCAGGGGTCGAGCAGGCTGTTGGTGCGATAGCCGCCAAGGCCTGCCATCGCCGTAATCTCGCTGAGGCTGAGGGAAAGCCCCTCGCGGACAATCGGTCCGGAATAGTCGCAAAAGGGCGCGCCGATCGGCCGGCCCAGTCCGTCAGGCCGGACGTGAAAGGCAAACACGGCTGCCAGCCCGTCGGCGTCCTCGATCAATGCGACGCTCGCATCCGTGCGGGCTTGCGCAACGACCTGCGCAAAGGCGGGCGACAGGAGCGGCGAGTCGTATTCGGGATGCGCGGCGCGCAAACGGTTCCAGGCGGCGATATCGTCCGCGCCCAGTGCAGCCGGCGAGAGGACACGGGTGCGCCAGCCGGCAGAATCTGTTGGATGGCTGGTCAAAAGAGCCCCTCCGGTGGAATCATTTCCACCCCTATGCACGGGCAATGCCATCGATATGACGCAGGACCAAGCGCCGGGCAGGAGCCGGCGCGGGCACTCTAGTCGCTGAGCACCCGCTTTTCGCGCCCGAAAACGCGAACCATCAGCCAGTTCGGCGCCATGCTCTCCAGGCGCGGGTGACGCACGAGAACGCCTTCCATCCAGCGGCGCCCCCATACGGCATTGCGGCCCAGAAGCACGACGCCCACAATCGCCATCGGCAGGCCGACCGGAATGAACGGCGTGGCAAAGGCCACCGGCACCGCGAGCACGATCAGGCCAAGCCCTGAAAACGCGAGCATCTGGCGCACAGCCACGTTCACGCCCTGCCGCAAGACATGGATTCTCATCGGCGGTGCGAAGGTGGTTTCAGAAGGGGGCAGTCTCTGATCGTCGGGCATGGGTCGGGATATGGGCGCTTTTTCAGGTTGCACCAGAGTATCCGGCAAGATGTGTCGAAAGTCTGGCAACACCGTTGCCCCGTTGCTACACCCAACCAGATTTAAGTTGCGTAACCGTCAAGGACGGAAAAAGCCCGGAATGAAACTCCAGTCCATCCAGGCGTTGCGCGGCATGGCCGCCCTCATGGTGGTTCTTTACCATGCGCGTGCCCTCGAAATTGCCGGCATTGACCGGGCGGCAGGCACGGAGTCCGCGCTGATCGGCGGCCTGTTCGCCAGCGGATTCGCCGGTGTCGATCTGTTTTTCGTGATTTCCGGATTCATCATGGTCTGGGTAACGCGCAATGTTCTGGCCGGCCCGGCCACCAGCGCTTACTTCCTGTTCGGCCGCCTGACCCGCATCTATCCGGTCTGGTGGGCCGCAGCGGCTCTGGGCCTGCTCTACATGGTCCTGAGCGGCGGCGTAGCGCTGATCGATTCAAGCGGTCTCGCCATCAGGCCCGAAACGCCCGAATACCAGTTTCTCCTCAAGTCCTTCCTGCTGATCCCCCAGCCGGACTTTCCGGTCCTGCTGATCGGTTGGACGCTGATCCACGAAGTCTATTTCTATATCGTCTTCGCCCTGATCCTGATGCTGCCGCGTGCATGGCTGCCCTATACTTTGCTGGTCTGGGGCATCTGCGTGGTGGCCGCCTCCCTGCTGGGCCTGTCGATGCCCATGGCGCAGAACCTGATGACCCTGGCGATCCATCCGATGACGATGGAGTTCATCTTTGGCGCCGTCGTCGGCATCCTGGTGACGTCCGGCCTGATCTGGCGCGCCGGCACGATCACCCTGCTGGCTGCCTTGGGTCTGGTGGCCGCACTCGGGTTGCAGGCCGAGCCGACGCATTACACCCTGCAATGGGGCCGCGTTCTGGAATTCGGCCTGCCCTGTGCGGCGCTGGTCTACGGGCTGGCCGGCCTGGATGTCCGAGGCCGCCTCGCCTGGCTGGTGCCCGCCCTGGTCGGCGCGGTCGTGGCCGGCCTGGTGTTCCAGCTGTTCGGCCTTGTGCCGCAATCGCCCCAGGAAGCACGGCGGGGCGCCGTGATCCTTGCGGTGCTGGTCGGCGGGCTGGCGATGCTGATCGTGCTGTGGGCAGGCTGGCTGCTCGGACAGGCGCGGCCGGGATGGCTGCTGGCCATGGCGCCCTTCTGGCGCGGCTTGCTGGACCGCGTTTCGCAGACCGGAGACTGGTCTTACTCGATCTACCTTTTCCACCTGTTCGCGCTTGGTATCGTACAGCGTCTGATGGCGCGCACCGGCGCCGGCAGCGACCTTGCGCCGTGGCTGCGTCTCGGCGCGCCCGGCCTGAATGACAATCTCGTCTTCCTCATCGGCGGAACGGTGTCGGCCCTCGCCGCTGGCTGGCTCGGCTATATGGTTGTCGAGCGCCCGGCGCTGTTCGTCTTCGGATGGCTTCGGCGGTTGATCTTCCGGCGGCGGTCATCCGCCGCCGGTTGATCCGTTATTCGGCCGCAACCCGCGCGGTATCCGGCGCGGTCCACTTGAGCACGGGCTTGCGCGCCGCCCGGGTCTCGTCGAGGCGCTTGGCCGGCGCGAGGTAAGGCGCACCTTTCAGCGTCTCATCACCCTGCGCTGCCCGGCGCGCGATTGATTCCAGCGCGTCGCAGAACCGGTCGAGCTCCGCCTTCGATTCCGTCTCGGTCGGCTCGATCAGCATGGCGCCGTGCACCACCAGCGGGAAGTACATCGTCATCGGGTGGTAGCCCTCGTCGATCAGCGCCTTGGCGATATCGATCGTCTCGATCCCGTCCGCCGTGAATGCATCGGAAAACAGCGCTTCGTGCATGCAGAAGCCCTCGAAGGCCGGCGTCATCACATGCTTGAGGCGCGCCTGTACGTAGTTGGCATTAAGCACCGCGTCCTCGGCCACCTGTTTCAAGCCATCCGCGCCGTGGCTCAGCATGTATGTCAGGGCACGGACGAACATGCCCATCTGGCCGTGGAAGGCGACCATGCGGCCAAACGAATCCTTCGCCGCGCCTTCGGTCTGCTCCACGAGACGGTAGAAACCGTCCTCATCCCGAATCACGAACGGCACCGGCGCATACGGCGCCAACGCCTCCGACAGCACGGTTGGTCCGGAGCCCGGACCACCGCCGCCATGCGGCGTGGAAAAGGTCTTGTGCAGGTTGATGTGCATCGCATCGACACCGAGGTCGCCGGGCCGCACCCGGCCGACGATGGCGTTGAAGTTGGCGCCGTCGCAATAGAAATAGCCGCCGGCTGCATGGATCAGGTCGGCAATCGCCTTGATGTCGGTCTCGAACAGGCCGCACGTGTTCGGGTTGGTCAGCATGATCCCGGCAATATCGTCCGAGCGCACGAGCTTGGACTTCAGGTCGTCCATATCGACGCGGCCCCGAGCATTGGCCTTGATCTCGTCGACGATGAAACCGCACTGAACCGCCGTTGCCGGATTTGTTCCGTGGGCGGATTCCGGCACGAGGACGCGCTTGCGCGTCCCGCCTTCGCCGCGCGCGATCAGCGCCTGCCGGATCGCCAACATGCCGCACAGCTCGCCATGCGCACCGGCCTTGGGGCTCATCGCAACGAACGGCATGCCGGTCAGCGTCTTCAGCCAGGTGGCGAGTTCGTCGATCAGCTCCAGCGCGCCCTGCACCGTCGCCTGCGGCTGCAGCGGATGGATATCCGCAAAGCCCGGCAGGCGCGCCATCTTCTCGTTGAGGCGCGGATTGTGCTTCATCGTGCACGACCCGAGCGGGAACAGGCCGAGGTCAATCGCGTAATTTTTCTGCGACAGGCGGATATAGTGGCGCACCGCCTGCGGCTCCGAGAGACCGGCAAGCCCGGTCTCCGCCTTGCGCACCACACCGCCGAGACGGCTCTTCACGCCCTTCGGCTTCGGCAGGTCCACGCCGGTCGTCTCCGGCGTGCCGATCTCGAACAGAAGATCTTCATGCTGAAGAAGCCCGCGCGAACCGGAGACGGTGTCGATGGCAGAGATGGAGACGGAAGCGGGCGCCGTGGGGCGGCCCTGGGTGTTCATGGTCATTGGGCATCTCCATTGGCGAGGGATTCTCCTCCCCCACTTGCGGGGGAGGTGGGCCGCGAAGCGGCTCGGAGGGGGGAGCGGCAGGCGGTGGCGTTTGGGGCTCCCCCCCTCCGCCCTTCGGGCACCTCCCCCGCAAGCGGGGGAGGAAAAACAGCACGCAGGAAGAGCATCACACGATCTCCTTCAGCGCTGCGACATAAGCCGCAATATCATCCGCCGTCGTACATTCCGTGGCAGCCGCGATGATCACGTCGCCCATGTGGCCATCCGGGAACAGGCGGCTGGCGCGCACGCCGCCGACGACGCCCGCCTCGTCCAGCATCGCCAGCACCGCTTCGGCGTCCACCGGCGTGCGGAAGGCAAATTCGTTGAAGAAGCGCGGCGTCAGGATTTCCACGCCCTTCACCCCGCCGAGGGCATCGGCGAGTTCGCAGGCCGCCTCATGGTTCAGCTCGGCGAGCTGTTTCAGGCCCTTGCCGCCGAGCAACGTCATGTGGGCCGTAAACGCCAGCGCGCAGAGGCCGGAGTTCGTGCAGATGTTCGAGGTCGCCTTGTCGCGGCGGATGTGCTGCTCGCGCGTCGAGAGTGTCAGCACAAAACCGCGATGGCCGTCCGCGTCCACCGTCTCGCCGCAAAGGCGTCCCGGCATCTGGCGCACCAGCTTGTCCTTGCACGCAAAGAGGCCGACATACGGCCCCCCGAAATTCAACCCGTTGCCGATCGACTGGCCTTCACCGGCCGCAATGTCGGCGCCCATCTCGCCCGGCGGCGTGACGAGGCCGAGGCTGACCACTTCGGTGAACACCGACACCAGCAGCGCGCCTTTCTCATGCGCGGCATTTGCCACGCCGGAGAGATCGGTCACCGTGCCGAACACGTTCGGGCTCTGTCCGATCACGCAGGCGGTCTCGCCGTCCGCTGCGCCGGCCAGCGCGCCTTCGCCGTCGATGGAGATCGGCAGGTGCACGACCGTCAGACCCTGCGCTTCGCAGAGCAGGCGCGTCGCCGCCGCATAGTGCGGATGCAGGCCGCCGGAGAGGATGACCTTCTTGCGCTTCGTCACGCGCGCCGCCATCAAGGCGGCCTCCGCGCAGGCAGTCGAGCCGTCATACATGGACGCGTTGGCCACATCCATCGCCGTCAGCGCGGCCACCTGCGTCTGGAACTCGAACATCGTCTGCAAGGTGCCTTGCGCGATTTCCGGCTGGTAGGGCGTGTAGGTCGTCAGGAATTCCGAACGCTGGATGATCATGTCCACGGAAGCCGGAACATGGTGCTGGTAGGCGCCGGCGCCGACAAAGAAGGGGCCCGCCGAAGCCGCGCGGTTCTTCGCCGCCAGTTTCGTCATGTGGCGCTCGACCGCCAGCTCGCCCTGATGGTCCGGCAGGCCGGCAATCTTCGCTTTCAGACGGCCCGCCTCGGGAACATCCGTATAGAAATCTTCAGCAGACGCCGCACCAATCGTGGCGAGCATGCTTGCGCGGTCATTCGGCGTGAGGGGGAGGTAACGCATGGCGGTTCAGTGCCCTTCGCAGAAGGCGGCGTAAGCGGCCTCATCCATCAGGCCGGACAGTTCGGAGGCGTCCGACAGCTTCAGGCGCACGAACCATGCCTCGCCTTCGGCGGCGGCGTTCACCGTCTCCGGCGCGTCCGTCAGCGCAGCGTTCACTTCCAGCACCGAACCGGACACCGGCGCGTACACATCCGACGCCGCCTTGACGCTTTCGACGACTGCGAAATCATCGCCGCGCGCAAACTTCGCGCCGCTTTCAGGCAGCTCGACATAGACAACGTCGCCGAGTTGCCCGGCCGCATAGGTGGTGATGCCGACCGTGCCGGTATCGCCTTCGACGCGGATCCATTCATGGTCTTTGGTATAGTAGGTAGTCATCAGGGTTTCTCCTTGAACGGATTAACGTTTGTAACGGGCTGGAATAAAAGGCAGGCTGGCAATCTCGGCGGGGCGGGCCTTGCCGCGCACCATCAGGTCGATCTTCGTGCCCGGAAGTGCAAACGCGGCATCGATATAGCCCATGGCCACCGGCGCATCGAGGCTCGGCCCGAAGCCGCCGGATGTGACGACACCCGACGCCACGCCATCGACGTGTATTTCGGTGCCCTCGCGCGCCGGCGCACGCTCCAGCGGGCGGATACCCACGCGCTTGCGCGCCGGGCCATCTTTCAACTCGCGCAGAATGCGCGCCGCGCCCGGAAACCCGCCCGTCTCGCGCCGGCGCTTCTGGATCACCCAGGCAAGATCAGCCTCGACCGGCGAAACATCCGGGGACAGATCATGTCCGTACAGGCAAAGCCCCGCCTCGAGCCGCAGCGAATCGCGGGCGCCAAGTCCGATCGGCCGCACACACGGGTCGTCCAGAAACAGGCGAACAAGCGCCGGGCCTGCGTCCGCCGGAATCAGCACCTCGAAGCCGTCCTCACCCGTATAGCCGCAGCGCGAGACGATGCAGCGAGCACCCCCCAGCAGCATCAGGCGGCTTTCCATGAATTTCAGGCCCGCGCAATCCGGGAAATGGGCCCCCAGAACGATCTCCGCCTTCGGTCCCTGCAGCGCGAACAGAACGCCGTCGTCAGCGCGTTTCAGCACGGCCTTGCCCGCCAGCGCCGCCTCGAAGATCGCCCAGTCCTGATCCTTCATCGCGCCGTTGACGACGATGTACAGCTCGCCCTGGCGATCTTCCTCATACGGACGGGTGATGATCAGGTCGTCGAGGATGCCGCCCGCTTCGTTCAGCAACACCGTGAGGCGCGCCTGGCCGGGCTTGAGGCCCTTGATGTCAGACGGCACCAGCGTCTCGATCAGCGCGGCAATCTCGTCGTGCGCCGCCGGGTCCGCCCGCGTACCGGACGCCAGCGTCAGGAAGCACGGCCCCATATGGCTGACATCGAACAGGCCCGCCTGATCACGCGTCCAGAGGTGTTCCTCCTTCACGCCGGTGGGAAACTGGACCGGCATCTCATAGCCGGCAAACTCGACGAGCTTGCCGCCATACTCGACATGCAACGCGTGCAGCGCGGTACGTTTCAGGGGGGAAGAGGTCGTATCGGCCATGGCGCATCCCGGAAAGCAGATGGTCTACGGCCGCAGCCGCACGATCATCGCCCCCGCTGTCCTTGGCGCCTGAGAGATTCCGCCGGCAATGGCCGGGCTTGCTCCTTCGGCGAGGCATGATTTCAGCCTCTTTCCAGCGTGTTGCGTTTCTTCCGGCCCTTTTGCCTGAGCGTTTCCGGGGCGGTTGCGCCTTCGGCGGCGGCTACCGTATGCCGCTCTCTCCCGGAAGAAACGAATTGCATGTCAGCTATCCCGGATTCCCGGGCGCGGCAAGGGCAGAGGCCGCTTCAGTCAGGGGAATCGCTTCAGGTTAACGAGCCATTTTGTCGGATGAGGGTTTCGAGGTAATCGGGGTTGAGATTGGCGAGTTTTCGGCGGACCTTGAGGCTGTGCTTGTCCTTGGGGTTTCGGACGAGGTTCATGGCGATATGC
>VMTE01000043.1 GCA_013791775.1 Hyphomonas sp. | reverse complement strand
GGGCAGTTGTCGGGGGCCGGGAGCCTGCGTGGGCTGGCGGCGGGCTGGGCGGCGAACGGACACCATCACTATCATCTGGGGGCCGGCCGGATCGTCCGCAGGGCCCTGTCGGATGCCAATCGCCGGCGTCCGGTGGCGGTCTTCGCCGAGACCTTTGCCGACTTGTCCCGGCTGGCCGGGCGGCGGATGCGCCGGCAAGGCCAGGACCTGGTCCAGCTGATCGATTCCTCTCCCATCCCGCTCGGCGAGCTGCAGGAGGGCCGGGCCTTCAATGGGCGGATCAGGGGCGCCAAGCTGCATCTCGTCTATGATCCCGGTGCGGACCTTCCAGAGATCGCCGGGATCAGCCCGGCGAACGTCAACGATATCTCCTTCGCCCATGAGATCGCGGTCCAGCCGGGCGCCACCTATGTCTTCGACAAGGGGTATTGCGCCTTGAGTTTCTGGAGGAAAATCCACGACGCACAGGCGATCTTCATCACACGGCCGAAGCAGAATGCCGCCCTCGAAGTGGTCTGTCCCTGCGGGCTTGATGTGGAAACCGTCACCGGGACCAATGTCGCCGGTGACGAGATCGTCCGCCACAAAAGCAAGAACACCTGGCGCGGAACCCTCGGCTTCCTCATGCGGCGCATCGCGGTGCGCCGCGACGATGGCAAGCTCATGTACATCGTCACCAACGATCTCGTCCGCCCCGCACGCGACATTGCCGCGCTCTACCGGCAGCGCTGGCATATCGAGCTCCTGTTCCGCTGGATCAAGCAGCACCTGAAGATCCGCCGCTTTCTCGGACGCTCGGAAAATGCCGTCAGGCTGCAGATCTACGCCGCCCTCATCGCCTATCTCCTGCTGCGCCTCGCCGCCCAGTTCGCCCGCCGCACAGACCTCAAACCGATCAGATTTGTTGAACTCATCAGCGCCAGCCTGTTCGTCAGAAAACCCATCAACAGGATCGACAAGCCACCCTCCAAACGCCCTTCAACCCCTCAGACCAACGACCGCCAAATGACCCTCAGTCTCCAATGAAACCTTTTCCCCGGACAGCCCTGCGCATCGCGGGAGAGGAGGGACCCATTGCGCAGCAATGGGAGGTGAGGGTCGTGACGCAAATCCCCACGAAAGAAAAAGGCCCGCCGAAGCGGGCCTTTCCATTGTCATTCCACTTCAATCCCGCTCAGTGCGCGCGGATCGTGTCCGTGTCGTCGGCCGGTTTCGCCGGGCCGCCGGAGAGGGTCTGCTGCAGGGCCGCTTCGTCGGCTTCCGACCATTCGATCGGCACCAGCGGACGCGTCAGCGCCAGCTTCAGCACCTCCAGGATGTCGGAGACCGGGATGACCTTCATCTGCGTCTTCACATTGTCCGGGATCTCGTCGAGGTCCTTCTCGTTTTCCTTCGGGATCAGCACCGTCTTGATGCCGCCGCGCAGGGCCGCGAGCAGTTTCTCCTTGAGGCCGCCGATCGGCAGCACCCGTCCGCGCAAGCTGATCTCGCCGGTCATCGCCACTTCGCGGTTCACCGGAATGCCGGTGAGCAGCGACACGATGGCCGTCGTCATGGCCGCGCCAGCGCTCGGGCCATCCTTGGGCGTCGCGCCATCCGGCACGTGCACGTGGATGTCCGTCGTGTTGAAGGTCGTCGGCTTGATGCCGAACGCTACCGACCGGGCCCGGACGAGCGAGCTCGCCGCCTGGATCGATTCCTTCATCACGTCGCGCAGGTTGCCGGTCACCTTCATGTTGCCGCGGCCGGGCATCTTCACCGCCTCGATGGTGAGCAGGTCTCCGCCCACTTCCGTCCAGGCAAGGCCGGTGACGGCGCCCACCTGATCGGTCTCGTCGGCGAGGCCGTAGCGATGCTTGCGCACGCCCGCGAAGGTCGCGAGGTTATCCTCGTTGATCGTCAGGCTGCCGCCTTCGTTGAGCGCCAGTTCGCGCACGGCCTTGCGGGCCAGGCGCGCGATCTCGCGCTTCAGCGAACGCACCCCGGCTTCCCGCGTGTAGTAGCGGATGAGGTCCATGATGGCGCCGTCGGTAACAATCCACTCCTCGGGCTTCAGGCCGTGATCCCCGCGCACCTGAGGGATCAGATGGCGCTTGGTGATCTCGAGCTTTTCATCCTCCGTGTACCCCGCAATCCGGATGATCTCCATCCGGTCGAGCAGGGGTTGCGGCATGTTGAGCGAGTTCGCCGTCGTCACGAACATCACGTCCGAGAGGTCGTAATCGACCTCCAGATAGTGGTCGTTGAACGTCGAGTTCTGTTCCGGGTCGAGCACTTCAAGCAGGGCCGAGGCCGGGTCGCCCCGGTGGTCCATGCCCATCTTGTCGATCTCGTCGAGCAGGAACAGCGGGTTGCCGCTCTTCACTTTCTTGAGGCTCTGGATCACCCGTCCCGGCATCGAGCCGATATAGGTGCGCCGGTGCCCGCGGATCTCGCTCTCGTCGCGCACGCCGCCGAGCGACACGCGCACGAAGTCACGTCCCGTCGCTTCCGCGATGGACTTGCCCAGCGAGGTCTTGCCGACACCCGGCGGGCCCACGAGGCAAAGGATCGGGCCTTTCAGCTTGCCGGTGCGTTTCTGCACGGCAAGATATTCGAGGATCCGCTCTTTCACCTTGTCGAGACCGTAATGGTCATCGTCGAGCTGTTTCTCGGCCTTGCGCAGATCGGTGACGATCTCCTTGCGCTTGCCCCAGGGCAGCGCCAGCAGCCAGTCGAGATAGTTGCGCACCACCGTCGATTCCGCCGACATCGGCGACATCTGGCGCAGCTTCTTCATTTCGGCTTCCGCCTTGGTGCGCGCTTCCTGGCTCAGCGGCGTATCGGCGATCTTCTGGTCGAGTTCGGCCAGCTCATCGCGCTCGCCGCCTTCGCCGCCCGCATCGCCCAGCTCGCGCTGGATCGCCTTCATCTGCTCGTTCAGGTAATACTCGCGCTGGGTCTTCTCCATCTGCCGCTTGACGCGGTTTTTGATCTTCCGCTCCATCTGGAGCATACCCATCTCGCCTTCCATCAGCGCGAAGACCTTCTCCAGCCGGTCCTTGACGTCCGGCATCTCGAGCAGTTCCTGCTTGTCGGACAGCTTCACCGAGAGGTTTGACGCCACCTGGTCGGCCAGTTTGCCCGGATCGGTCATCTGCCCGATCGAGGTCACCGCTTCCGGCGGGATCTTGCGGTTGAGCTTCACATAGCTCTCGAACTGTTCCTGCACGGCGCGCGTCAGGGCCTGCACATCGGTGCCGGCCGTATCGGCTTCCGGGATGGTCTCGATCTCGGCTTCGAAATACTCGCCGCGGTCGTGCAGCTTCACCAGCCGGGCGCGCGACTTGCCTTCCACCAGCACCTTCACGGTGCCGTCGGGCAGTTTCAGCAGCTGCAGGATGGTGGCCAGCGTGCCGATCTCGTGCACGTCGCCGGTATTGGGATTGTCGATGGCGGCATCGCGCTGGGCGACCAGCATAATCTCGTTCTCGGACTCCTCAATCATTTCAAGGGCCCGCACGGACTTGTCGCGGCCGACGAACAGCGGCGCCACCATGTCCGGGAAAACAACGATGTCCCTCAGCGGCAACACCGGCACTGTCTTCGATTTTGGCATCTGGATGCCTCCTTTACGTGGGTCCCGCTGCGCGGCAACCCTTATACCCTAGGCCGCCGAATAGGGCGATTGTCAGGCGATGCCACTGATTTGGAAACCTCAAGCCACACCTTCAACCCACGCCCTGCTGAACAAAGGTGTGAATTCCGCTTCGCAGGGGAGGATGAAGCCGCACCCGGACGCCCCTTATCCTCTCCTGCGAAGCGGGGGAGGTGGCAGTCCGCGAAGCGGACTGGCGGAGGGGGCTCTTGCCCCACAGCGCCAACCCTCTCCCAAGGGAGCTACAGCATTCACACATCGTGGTTGCAAGGTTTGAAGAAGTCTGATTCGTATTTGCCAAATCGGGAGGACGGCATGGATCGGACGTTGGGCCACTTTGGTGATCTGCGGCTGGAAAAAGGGGGGCCTTTCTTCTTGGCCGGCTGCTGGAACTTGGGGGCCGGGCCTTGCGGGCTCGGCGGCTTGGAGGCGACCGTGCCGGCGAGATACGGATCACTCGGTTTCTGCGCAACGCATCGGTGACGCCCGGGGAGATGGTGAGCGAAGCGGCTCGCCGGACGGCGGAGCGCTGCCAGGGCCAAGAGGTTCTGGTGATCCAGGATACGACGGTGGTTCGTTCGGAAGGCGGCGGCGGGGATTATCTGCACGCGGTCCTGGCGCTGGACGCGTCGGACGGTGCGCTTCTGGGTCTGGTGGACGCCAGCTTCCTGCAGCGTTCGTCGGGCCACAAGGCGCAGCGCAAGGCGCTTCCGGTCGAGGAGAAAGAGAGCTTTCGTTGGCTGGAAGGCGCCGAGCAGGCTGCGTCGGTGTGCTCGGGGGCGCGGCGGATCACGATCATCGCGGATCGCGAAGGCGACATTTACGAGGCGTTCGCGCTACGGCCCGACAACGCGGATCTTCTGGTGCGCGCGGCGCAGGATCGCAGCCTGGAGGATGGCGGACGGCTGTTTGCAGAGCAGGGCGCCTTGCCGCCTGCCGGGCAGGCCGATCTCGATCTGCCGGGTGGGCCTGGCCGCCGGAAGCGGACCGCAAAGCTGGAGGTGCGCTTCGCCACCATGACCCTGGCCCGGCCCAATCGCCGCTTTCGCGCGGGGCTGCCGGAGGGCGTGGAGGTGCAACTGGTCGATGTCCGCGAGGTCTCACCGCCAGGCGGCGTCCAGGGCGTGCATTGGCGGCTGCTGACGACGCAGCCGGTCGAGGATGCCGCTCAGGCCTGGGCGGTCGTCGCGTGTTACCGCAAGCGCTGGGCGATCGAGCAGATGTTCCGGACCCTCAAGACGCAGGGCTTCGATATCGAAGGCCTGCGGATCGAGGAACGCCAGCCGCGTGACAAGCTCATAACCGCAGCGCTCATCGCCGCCGTTGCCATCCAGCAACTCGTCCATGCCCGTGATGGCGGCCCCAGTCCGCTACGCCCTTGCAGCGACGCCTTCGAGCTCGGCGACATCCCCCTCCTCGAAGCTTTCTGCGCCAAGCTCGAGGGCAAAACACTACGGCAGAAAAACCCCCATCCCAAAGGTTCCCTCGCCTATGCCGCATGGGTCTGCGCCCGCCTCGGCGGATGGACAGGATACTATGGAAAACCCGGACCCGTGGTCATGCTACAAGGCTGGCTCGAAATCCAAGCCGCCAAAAAATCACTCCATACCCTCGGCTTCAAACTCAATGTGTGAATCTGGTAGCCCAAGGGAGAGGGGTTCAACGCCACAGCACCCCGCCCCTTGCCCTCCCCCCCGAACCCGGCTTCAAGACTCCCCTCCCGGCAGAAGGCCTGAGGGTTAAGACACGTTAACGGATTCGGAACCGTTTCGGCCTCTACCTGCAGGGTAATCCGCCGGCCTGCCCGGCACCCCAGCGACGGAGAATCGGTCCCATGTCCTCAGCCCGGCAACTCAAGCCCATGGATGACCTTCTGGCCGGCACCTCCGGCTATTCCGCCAAGGATATCGAGGTCCTGGAAGGCCTCGAGCCCGTCCGCAAGCGCCCCGGCATGTATATCGGCGGCACCGACGAGCGCGCCTACCACCACCTCTTCGCCGAAGTCCTCGACAACGCGATGGACGAAGCCGTCGCCGGCTATGCCAACCGCATCGAGATCAAGCTGACCGCTGACGGCTACCTGACCGTCACCGATAACGGCCGGGGCATCCCGGTCGATCCCCACCCGAAATTCCCCAAGAAATCCGCCCTCGAAGTGATCATGACCACGCTCCACTCGGGCGGCAAGTTCTCCGACAAGGCCTACTCCACCGCCGGCGGCCTGCACGGCGTCGGCATCTCGGTCGTCAACGCGCTCTCCGAACACGTCGAAGTCGAAGTCGCCCGCGACCGCACAGTCTGGCGCCAGGAATTCTCGCGCGGCCTGCCTGTGGGCAAGCTCGTCAAGGTCGGCGCCACGCCCAACCGGCGCGGCACGTCGGTGCGCTTCAAGCCGGACTTCCAGATCTTCGGCGACAAGCTGCGCTGGCGCCCCGCCCGCCTGTTCGGCATGGCCCGCTCCAAGGCCTATCTCTTCCGCGGCGTCGAAGTGCGCTGGTCCTGCGACCCGGACCTCCTGCCCGAAGACTCCAAGATCCCCGCCGACGCGGTCCTGTCCTATCCTAACGGCCTCGCCGACCAGCTCGCCGAAGTCTTCGCCGACAAGGCCACCATCACCGAACATCCCTTCACCGGTCTCGTCGACATGGGCCATGACGGCAAGTGCGAATGGGCCATCGCCTGGACCCAGGCCGGCTTCGGCGAGCAGGACGGCTTCGCCCGTTCCTACTGCAACACCATCCCGACCCCCGAAGGCGGCACCCACGAGGCCGGCTTCCGCTCGGCGATCACCAAGGGCCTGCGCAATTTCGGCGAGCTGACCGGCAACAAGAAAGCCGCCGAGATCACCGCCGAAGACGTCATGGGCCATTCCGGCTTCCTGCTCTCGGTGTTCATCCGGGGCCCGGAATTTGTCGGCCAGACCAAGGACAAGCTCTCCTCCACCCACGCCTTCCGCCTCGTCGAAGCCGCCGTGCGCGACCACTTCGACCACTGGCTCGCCCAGTCCCCCAAGGAAGCCAACAAGCTCCTCGGTTGGGCCATCGACCGCGCCGACGAGCGCGCCAAGCGCCGCAAGGCGAAGGAGATCAGCCGCAAGTCGGCCACCAAGAAACTCCGCCTCCCCGGCAAGCTGGCGGACTGCTCCGCCAAGGGCCCGGAAGGCACCGAACTCTTCCTCGTCGAAGGCGACTCGGCCGGCGGCTCGGCCAAACAGGCCCGCAACCGCGAGACGCAGGCCATCCTGCCCCTGCGCGGCAAGATCCTGAACGTCGAGAGCGCGTCCGACGACAAGCTGATGGGCAACCAGGAACTGTCGGACCTCTCCCTCGCCCTCGGCACGGAGCTTGGCCGCAAGTTCAACCTCGATGACCTGCGCTATGAACGCATCATCATCATGACCGATGCCGACGTGGACGGCGCTCATATCGCCGCCCTGCTGATCACCTTCTTCTACCGCCTCACGCCCGGCCTGATCGAAGCCGGCCGTCTGTACCTCGCCCAGCCGCCGCTCTACAAGCTCGCCAACAAGGGCAACATCCACTACGCAATGGACGATGAAGACCGTGCACGGATCACCAGGGAACACTTCAAGGGCAACCAGAAGATCGAGCTGACCCGCTTCAAGGGTCTCGGCGAGATGAACCCGGCCCAGCTCAAGGAAACCACCATGAGCCCGGCCAGCCGCATCCTCGCGCGCGTCACCCTGCCGGACTCGATGGACGAACTGACCGAGATGAAGCCCGCCGACCTGATCAACACCCTGATGGGCAAGAAAGCCGAACTCCGCTTCAAGTTCATCCAGGACAACGCCGCCTTCGTCGAAACCCTCGACATCTGATCCCCTGAAGCCCCCTCTCCCTTCAGGGAGAGGGGTAAGTGAAAGGTCACTTACGCAACACATCCCCCGCCCCCAACCCCAATAAATTCAACCCGTTACAAGAAATATCGGGAAACTTACGCACCCCCTCCCGCGCCGGGTGTATACTGCTCGCATGTCGCAAACCCCTCCGCTCCCGGATGATGATGTTCCCCACGGCGCCCTGATCGAAGAGGGC
>VMTE01000008.1 GCA_013791775.1 Hyphomonas sp. | reverse complement strand
GACGAAGGCGAGGTAGTCAGCGACGGCGCCCAGGCTGAGACCGGCGGTCTGGCGCGTATCGACCACGACGACGACCCGGCTGAGCTGACGCCGGACATTCGACCGCAACCGCGTGGAATCGGCACGGACGATGGGGAGGTTGCCGGGCGGTGTTCCCGGGTAACCCTGAGAGTCTCCGGTGGGGTCAGGCATCGCATCCCCATCGAGCGGCATTCCATCTGCGCCTACGGTTTGAATCACCTGGCGCCAACGGACGGGTCGATCCACAGCCATGAAGCTGGCGAGCGATGCTTCGGACCCGCCGGTGTCGATGTTGGCATCGCCGGTGAAGCCGAAGATGGCGCGGTGCTTTTCCGCAATCGCGGGCAACAGCGTCCCGGGATCATTGGTCACGATGATGAGCAGGTTCGTGTCACAGCCGGGCTCGCCCGCTTCGAGGCCCGCATTGATCGCTCGTTGCGAAATCCGGTCGGCCATGAACTGGCCCTGTTCGAGCGGCGGACCGATCACACTTGTGCAGAGCGCGGTGCTCCAGCGGGGCACGCCGCGCAGCTGTGCCTGTGCGCCGGACGGCGCGATCTTCCCGACATAGGCCTCCGCCTGTTCGCGTCGGGAACCGGTGACGGTCACGGTTGGGGCGCGAAGTTCCGCGTCTGCGCCGTCACCTTCGGCATGGGAGGCGGCGCCGGGCAGGCCGGTGAGCAAGGCAAGAGAAATCATCAGACAGCGGATCATGCGTTACACTCCTCTGAACGGCCAGGGCGGCGGGCAGGTCAGCGTGACGCGCCAACCCAAAAGGTAACAAAACATAACCTTAAAGGGGAAATTCCGTCAAGCGTCTCGGCGTGGGAAAGGCCCTCACCTCCCACCGCCCTTTGGCGGCGGGACCCTCCTCTCCCGCAAGCGGGAGAGAGGCTGGAGCGCGGCTATTCCCGGAAGGTGCGGGAGACGGAATCTGTCAGCGGCTTGATCAGGTAGGACAGGACGTTGCGGCTTTCCGTGCGCAGGCTGGCTTCGACCGGCATGCCGGGCAGCAGCTGGAAGGTGGAGGCGGCGAGGGCGTCGTCGGGAATTTCGACTGTGGCTTCGTAGTAAGAGTGACCGGTCGCCTCGTCCACGATGGCGTCGGCGGAAACGGAGATCACCGTGCCCGTGAAATGCGGCGTCTCGTCCTTGTTGAAAGCGCTGAAGCGCAGCACGGCGGGCTGGTCGATGCTGATCTTGTCGATGTCCATCGGACTGATCCGGACCTTGGCGACGAGGCGGTCATTCTCCGGCACGATGTACATGATCGGCTCCGACGGGCGGATGACGCCGCCGACGGTGTGGGCGCGGATGCCGAGCACGCGGCCGGCGCGCGGCGCGGTGATGTCGAGCCGGCCGGAACGGTCGAGCAGCGCGCGGCGTTCTTCGGCAAGTTCGTTGATCTGCGTCTGCACATCGCGCAGTTCGGTCAGCACGGTTTCGGTATTGTCCTGGTCAAGCCGGGCAATCTCGCTGCGCGCTTCACCGATCTGGACGCGGGTGGCGGCGATGTCGGAGGTAAGTGCATCGCGTTCGCCCTGCAGGCGGGCGCGGTCGCGCTTCAGGGCGAGGACGCGGGTGATGACCGCCTGGCCGCGCTCCATCAGCGTTTCGAAGCGCGAGATCTCGTCTTCCACGAGGGCGATCTGGTCGTCCTTCGCCGTGATCTCGTTCTGCATGCCGGTGATGCGGGTGTTGAGCTGTTCGATCCGTTGGCGGAGGATCCGGTCCTGCGTGCCGAGATTGCTGCCGCGCGCCGACATGAGTGATTTCTGAGAGGCCAGCGTGGACAGCACATCGGGGCGTTTGGCCAGGTCCTCGAAGCCGGGGCGCAGGACGAGCGTGCCGGTGCCATCGCGTTCGGCGACGAGACGGGCCTCGGTGCCCAGCAGGCCGACAAGGCGCGCCTCGAGCCCTTGCAGGGAGGCGTCCGTGGATGTGGCATCGAGCGAAAGCAGCTTCTGGCCCTCGGTCACCTGATCGGATTCGCGAACATAGATGTCGCGCACGATGCCGCCTTCGAGGTGCTGCACGGCCTGCTGGTTCGACTCCACCGCGATCTGGCCCGAGGTCAGCACGGCGCCTTCGAACGGCGCAAACACTGACCAGAAGACAAGCCCGCCGAAGACGAGGGCGATGATTCCCCAGCCGGCCATCAGGTACTGCCGGAGGAAAGCGCCGCGGGCCGCTACCTGCGCCGGCGCGGGAAGGGTGAGGTCAGCCATGATTGCCCTCGCCGGGACGGATGGTGCGGACATTGGCGCCAGCCTGTTTGGGCAGCACTTTGGCGAGGACCTCCTCGGCCGGGCCGAATTCGCGGATGCGGCCCTCGTCCAGCACCATCAGCTTGGTGCAGTGGACGATGGCATTCGGGCGGTGCGCGATGATGATGACGGTGGCGCCGCGCGCCTTGGCGGCGGCAATGGCAGACTGCAGCGCGATCTCGCCGGGGCCGTCGAGGTTCGAGTTGGGTTCGTCGAGGATGATCAGGCGGGGCTCGCCGAACAAGGCGCGGGCGAGGCCGATGCGCTGGCGCTGACCGGCGGAGAGATAGGCGCCGCCAAGGCCGATGTCGGTGTCGTAGCCCTTGGCGAGATGCAGGATCATGTCGTGGCAACCGGCTGCCTGCGCCGCCGCAATGACGGCCTCCGGCGTCGCATCGTCCCGGAAGCGGCAGATGTTGTCGCGTACCGTGCCGGAGAGCAGGTCGGCTTGTTGCGGCAGGTAGCCAATTTGCGGGCCGAGGGCCTCGCTCGGCAGGCTGGAGATGTCGGCGCCGTCGAAGCGGACATGGCCGGACATCACCGGCCAGGCGCCGGTCAGCACCCGCGCCAGCGAGGACTTGCCCGCTGCGCTGGGCCCGAGGACGCCGAGCACGTCACCCGGTTCGAGCCCGAAGGTCAGACCTTTGAGGACGGCGGTGTTGCTGCCGGGCGGTCCTGCCACGGCGTTTTCCACACGCACCTCGCCGCGGATCGGCGGCAAGGGCATCTGGGGCGAGGGAGGCGGCACGCTGGCGAGCGCCCGGGCGAGCGAAGCCCAGCTTTCGCGGGCGAGCACGATGGTGCGCCACTGGCCGACGATCTGTTCAAGGGGGCCGATGGCGCGGCCCATCAGGATGGAAGCGGCAACCATCGAGCCACCCGTCGCTTCGCCCTTGATGACGAGCCAGGCGCCTATACCGAGGATGGCTGACTGGAGGAACAGGCGGAACGCCTTTGTGCCGGAGGAAAAGCCGCTGAGGATGCGGCCGGACTGCGCGAACGCGGTGTCGCCGCCGTCAAACGTCTGCTGCCACCGGCGACGCAGAGCCTCCCCCATGCCGAGCGCCTTCAGCACTTCGGCATTGCGGGTCATCTCCGAGGAACGGACCATGCTGGTGCGCTCATAGTCTTCGCTCTCCTTCATCCGGCGGGCCGAGACCCGTTCGTTGAGGATGGATACGACAACCAGCACGACAGCGCCGAAGATAGCCCAGAGGCCGAACAGCGGATGCAGCATGAACAACACAAGCAGGAACAGCGGGCTGAACGGCGCATCGAACAGGGCGCCCGGTACGGGTCCGCCCAGGAAGCGGCGCAGCTGCCGCAGGTCGCGGATCGGACGGTCCGACGCCCGGCCGGGATCCGACAGGCTGAGGGCCATGGCAGCGGCGGCGGCCCGTGCGCTGAGCGCACCTTCGAAACGCGAAGCGGCCACGCTGAACAGGCCCGACCGCGCCCATTCCAGCACACCGAGCGTGCCATACAGCACGAGCACGAGCAGGGTCAGGGCCAGCAGGGTGGGCACCGACTGGGAGGCGAGCACCCGGTCATACACCTGCAGCATGTAGAGCGGTCCGGTGAGGACCAGCAGGTTCACGAACAGGCTGAAGCCGGCCGCATGCCAGAAGACCCGCCGCGACCCGCTGAGGGCGCCGGTAAGTTCCGGGGAAGGTGTCAGGGCTGCGTCTGGTTTCATGGCGTTCGATCTAGCAGAATTGTCCCGGCCTGTTCAGGCGCTATTTCAGGGCGCAGGTTACAGGTATTCCTTCAACCCACGGTCTTTCAGCGCCTTGACCACGGCGCCGACATCCTGGGCGCGGTCCTTGCGGGTGACGAGGATCCGGTTGCCGTCCACGGCCACGACAAGTCCCTCGACACCGACGAGGGCGACGAGTTGGCCTTCG
>VMTE01000026.1 GCA_013791775.1 Hyphomonas sp. | reverse complement strand
GGGCAGTTGTCGGGGGCCGGGAGCCTGCGTGGGCTGGCGGCGGGCTGGGCGGCGAACGGACACCATCACTATCATCTGGGGGCCGGCCGGATCGTCCGCAGGGCCCTGTCGGATGCCAATCGCCGGCGTCCGGTGGCGGTCGCTGTCGGGGCGCAGGCGCCGGACGGCCGGGGGCCGGGTCGGGGTGGAAGTCGTATCGGGTTTTGTCATGCGCAGACTATAACCCCGCTCCGGGCCCTGCCGGATTGGGCGCCCGGATTCGCCGGTGGCCACTGGCCGGGCCTGTTGCGCAGGCCCGGACTTGCGCGCCGCTGACGCCCCCTTTCCGCCCGCCCCGGCGGCCTGCGACCCGGGACCGGTTTGACGCGCCCCCAAGACCGGCTAAGCATGCCCGGGTTTCCGCCGCAGAAAGCCCCGCGCCTCCCATGACTGCCCCTTCCCGGACACTGATCGGTATTGACCTTGGTACGACCAATTCCCTCGTGGCGGTGTTTGCCGATGACGGGCCGAAGCTTATCCCCAACAGCCTGGGCGACATGCTGACACCGTCGGCGGTGGGGTACGGCGACGATGGCGCCTTGCTGGTCGGCCGGGCGGCCAAGGACCGCCTGCTGACGCATCCGCAACAGACGGCGGCGCGCTTCAAGCGCTACATGGGCACCGGCCACGAAATGGTGCTGGGCAAGAAGGCCTTCCGGGCGGAGGAGCTCTCCTCCTTCGTGCTGCGCGCACTGAAAGCCGACGCGGAGGCCTTCCTCGGCCAGACGGTGGATGAGGCGGTGATTTCGGTGCCGGCCTATTTCAACGACATCCAGCGCAAGGCGACGATCACGGCGGCGGAATTTGCCGGCCTGAAGGTCAACCGGCTGATCAACGAGCCGACCGCCGCCGCGCTGGCTTACGGGCTGCAGGACCGGCAGGGCGAATCAACTTTCCTGGTGGTCGATCTCGGCGGGGGCACGTTCGATGTGTCGATCCTCGAGATGTTCTCCGGCGTAATGGAAGTGCGCGCTTCGGCGGGCGATGCGTTTCTCGGCGGCGAGGACTTCACCGATGCGCTGGCGACCGAGCTCGGCCGGCAGCTGGGCATCAAGCCTGACGGCGTGAGCCGGGAGGACGGGGCGCGCCTGCGCGCACTGGCGGACCGGATGAAGGTGCAGCTGACCGAGGCAGCCGAGGCGAGTGCGGACTTTTCCCTGAAGGGCGAGGCCCGGCGGGTGACGATCACGCGGGAAAAATTCGACGAGATCACCGACCCGATCCTGAAACGCCTGCGCCTGCCGATCCAGCGGGCAATCTCGGATGCAAGCCTCCGAGCCGACGACCTGCACCGGATCATCACGGTGGGCGGGGCCACGCGGATGCCGTCGGTGCGCCAGCTGGTGACGCGGCTGTTCAAGCGCTTTCCCGAATACTCGATCGACCCGGACCATGTGGTGGCCCTCGGCGCAGCGGTGCAGGCAGGCCTCGCGGCGCGCCACAAGGCGCTGGACGATGTGGTGATGACCGACGTGTGCCCGTTCACACTGGGCTTCGAGACATCAATCCAGGTGGGCGAGGGCAAGTACGAGCACGGACATTTCTCGCCGATGATCGAACGCAACACCGTGGTACCGGTGTCGAAGTCCGACATCGTCTCGCCGCTGCATCCGAACCAGTCGGAAATCCTGTTCAGGATCTTTCAGGGCGAGAGCCCGTTCGTGAAGGACAATATCCAGATCGGCACCCTGCGCGTTCCGCTGAAAGGCGGCGCGAAGGACGACCGGTCAGTCGATATCCGCTACACCTATGACACGTCCGGTGTGCTGGAAGTGGAGGCGACCCCGCTCGCCTCGAAGAAGACCGAGCGCCTCGTGATCGAGGGCAATCCGGGGAGCCTCCCCCGCGACGAAATCGAGAAGCGGCTCAAGGCACTGGCGGCGATCAAGATCCACCCGCGCGACCAGCAGGAGAACGCCGCGCTGATCGCCCGGATGCGGGCGGCCTACGAGAACCTGCTGGGCGACAAGCGCCAGTCGGTCGGCCGGCTGATCGCCGAGTTCGAAGGCGTCATGGCCCGGCAGGACCCGCGCGAGATCAATGAGGCGCGCCGGCAGATCGAACAGATCCTCGGCAATTTCGAACGTGACGATGTCTTCTGATCCGTTCGACCTGCTGGGTCTCGACCGCGCGACCGCAACGGAGGCGGACGTGCGGCGGGCCTATGCCGAGCGGCTGAAGACGACGCGGCCGGAGGATGACCGGGCGGGGTTTATGGCACTGCGGGCGGCGTTCGAGCAGGCGCGCGAAAACGTGCGCTGGCGCACCGAGTATGGCGAGGATGATCCGTACGAGGATTATGATGAGGAGGGCGAGTACGGAGAGGATTATGACTACCAGCTTACCGAAGTTCAGCTCCCGCACGACATCGACGTTTGGGATCAAACGCACCTGCACGACCTAATCAGTGCACTAACCTCAGCCGAAGCCGAAGGTCATGACACTGCCGAAGTCGCGCGCGCAATTCTAAGCACCACTCACCATTCCGGAATCGACGATTTTGCGATCATGCGGGATCGGCTTCGCAGTCGCATTTGCGAAGAAACAGGCCTGTTCCATGCCGTCTGGTCTTCCGGTACCGAACGGAACTTCATAGCAAATTGGACAGATGTATGGGATTTTCAACAGGCGCGTCCCACCTCAATGTGGCCCAAATGGCTAACACGTGAAGCTATGAATGAGCTCGACAGTTATTTTCAATGGACGCAGGAAGTAAGCCATAAGCGCTGGATCTATCTTCAAAATGATTGGCTGTCGCAGGTCGTTCGAGAACTTCAATGGGCTGAGTTGTCTGTCCAACTAGCGTGCTTCAATCGCTTTTCCTCCTCTATCCGAACGCCATACCGCCATCAGACAGCCGACTGGCTCTTCACTATTTTGCAGTCATGTCCGATTGGTACCGAAGTAGCAGAAAATGAAATGTCTGATCATTTCCGCCAGCTCATCCTGGAGGTGACAATGTTCGAAAAGCGACTGGTTGTCGGCAAATGTCCAGACTGGCTAACTTCAAAATTATTCAATGAACTAGAGAGGCGATTCAACTGGAAAGCAATGGCCGACGAGGTGCGCTGCCCTGTTGACAGAGAGAAGCGGCGCTTGAAGAATCTCGCCAAGCGACGCCCCAAACACACGCCACTAAGAATCCGAGAAACGGCATGGCTTGAAGTTGCCCAAGAGAGTTTTGATTGGGAACGATATCTGGATGACGCGCGTCGCAGTGCGACCATGCGCTACAATGAAAACTTCAAGTCTGCCAGCCTTCGAGGGTTTGGTATTTTTTTGGCGCTAATGTTTCTGCTACTGGTGCCTCTTGCAGCGCTGCTTCAAACACGACCCTTTCCATTCTAGTGGCTTTTACACTTCGTGACGATGTCTTCTGATCCCTTTGACCTTCTGGGCCTCGACCGCGCGAGCGCGACGGAGGCGGACGTGCGGCGGGCCTATGCCGAGCGGCTGAAGACGACGCGGCCCGAGGATGACCGCGCAGGGTTCATGGCTCTGCGGGCAGCGTTCGAGCAGGCGCGCGAAAACGTGCGCTGGCGCACCGAGTATGGCGAGGATGATCCGTATGAGGATTACGAGGAGGAGGGCGCCGGCGCCGCTGAGGCCGCCCCTGCCCCTGCCGGCGACAGCGACGAGCTGACCTTCGCGCCCGAGCCGGAACCGGACGATGAACCCGGGCCCCAGGATACGGATGAGCAGACCTTCGAGACGCGCATCGACCGGGCAATGGACCGGTTGGTGGATCTGTTGACCGCGACCGGATTCGAGCCGGACCTGAAACACCTCAAGGCGTGCCTGGACGACAATGATGTCGCCGGGATCGACGAGTTCCAGACGCTGCAGTGGCGGGTGCGCCAGCTGCTGTGTGACCGGACGGGTTACAATCTTGACCCGCAGGAAATCCGCCGGCCGGTCTGGCTGACGCTGGAAGTGTTCGACACGCTGGACCAGCATTTCGGCTGGACGCACCAGCCGACCACCAATCCCTTCCTCCGGCGGCTGAACGACTGGCTGTCGCGTGTGCGCACGGACATCGCCTGGTACGCCGCGCCGCAGGAAGCGCGCAAGCAGGCGCTGCTGAAGGACATGAAGTCGGCCGACAAGGAAGAACGCGGCAGCATGGCCTGGCTGGGCGCGGCCGGCGGCATCATCGGCTACGCCCTGTTCCAGTTCTTCACCCGCAACGCCGGCGGCTGACGCCGGGGCATGACTTTTGCCGCGCGGCGTTCGCGGTTAGATTCCCCCCCTGAACGCAGGCGACCGGCGCATGAGACGCGGGCGACTTGCACCGAACCGGAGGAATGGACCATGGCCGACACGGGCGCGCTTGATCTTGGATTTGACCCTGCCGCGCTGAAGGCGCGCTACCTCGCCGAGCGCGACAAGCGCGTTCGGGGGGATGGCAACGAGCAGTATGTGAACGTCGCCGGCCAGTTCGCGCACTACCTGGAAGACCCGTACACGGAACGTGTGGACCGTGCGCCGGTGACCGATCATGTCGAGGTGGCGGTGATCGGCGGCGGGTTTGGCGGGATGCTGGCGGCCGCAAGGCTGCGCAAGGCGGGCTTCGGTGATATCCGCATGATCGAGACCGGCGGCGAATTCGGCGGCACCTGGTACTGGAACCGGTATCCGGGGGCGGCGTGTGATATCGAGGCGTACATCTACCTGCCGCTGCTGGAAGAGACCGGCTACATGCCGAAGGAGAAATATACCCGCGCGCCGGAAATCCTCGAACACTCCGCGCGGATCGCGCGCCACTTCAACCTGTATGACAAGGCCCTGCTCGGCACCGGCGTGACCGGCATGCAATGGGACGAGGCGAAGAAGGCCTGGATCATCGAGACCGACCGGGGCGACCGGTTCACCGCGAGCTTCGTGGTGATGTCCAACGGGCCGCTGAACCGGCCGAAGCTGCCGGGCATTCCGGGCGTGGAAACCTTCAAAGGCCACAGCTTCCATACGAGCCGCTGGGATTATCAGTACACGGGCGGCGGACCGGAAGGCGGGCTGGACAAGATCGGCGACAAGGTGATCGGCATCATCGGCACCGGCGCGACCGCCGTGCAGTGCGTGCCGCATCTCGCCGCCGGGGCGAAGCATCTCTACGTGTTCCAGCGCACGCCCTCCTCGATTGACGTGCGTAACGACCGGCCGACGGACCCCGACTGGGCGGCGAGCCTGCCGGAAGGCTGGCAACGCCGGCGGATGGAGAACTTCAACACGCTGGTCTCCGGCGGCTATGAGCCGGAAGACCTCGTCAATGATGGGTGGACGGACATTATCCGCAACATCCTGTTCATTGCGTCCAAGGGCGACAAGCAGGGCCTCTCGCCGGAGCGGCTGGCGGAGCTCGCAGAGCTCGCCGATTTCAAGAAGATGGAACAGGTGCGCGCCCGTGTGGACGAGGTGGTCAAGGATCCAGAGGTCGCGGCGAAGCTGAAGCCCTGGTACCGGCAATTCTGCAAACGTCCGTGTTTCCATGACGGATACCTTGCCGCATTCAACCGGCCCAATGTTACGCTGGTGGATACCAACGGACAGGGCGTGGACCGGATCACCGAGGATTCCATTGTCGTGGACGGCAAGGCCTACAAGGTGGACTGCCTCGTCTATGCGACCGGGTTCGAGGTGGGCACGGATTACACGCGGCGGGCGGGATACGATCCGGTGGGGCGCGGCGGCGTGCACCTGAAGGACTATTGGGCCGACGGAATGCGCAGCCTGCACGGACTGACCGTACACGGATTTCCGAACCTGTTCCTGATGGGTCCGGCCCAGGCGGGCTTCACGGCCAACTATCCGCACTCGCTCGACGAGCAGGCCGAGCAGATCGGCTACATTCTCGCCGAAGCCAAGGCGCGGCAGGCGGCCACGTTCGAGCCTTCGGCGGAGGCCGAAGAGGCCTGGGTGCAGACGATCATCGACAAGGCGATGATGCGCCAGCAATTCCTCGAGGAATGCACGCCCGGCTATTACAACAACGAAGGCAAGCCGAGCGACCGGGCGTCGCAGAACAGCCCCTATGGCGGTGGGCCGAACGCATATTTCCAGATCCTGAAGGACTGGCGGGCGAGCGGGGCGTTGGACGGGTTGGAGCTGAATTAGGCGGTGATGGGCAGGCATCAGACCGACGATCCATAGGGTGATCTGCCTTTCGTCACACCCGGTGCGCGTTAGCGCATCTGGGTGCCCATCTCCGGACGTTGCCGCTGGCGCCCGGTGGCGTGGGCGGGAGTTGGGCCCCCAGACGGGCGTTGCCCGTCGGGGGTGACGAACGTGGAGAGCGAGTCTGACACGACACGTCTTGTTCTGATGCTCGAAGCACACGGTTGAGTTGACGACAGCGTTTGGGTGGCTTTGAGAAGCCGGGCAATTGCTCTAACGATTCCCCTTATGAACACAGGCGCATATCAGCACTTCATCGGACGGACGCAAGTGTCGATCGATACGGTCCGGGCGGGGCCGGCGCAGGCCCTGGCGGCGGCGCTGGACCGCAATCCGGACGACTTCGTGCTGCGCAGCGAACTGCCGCCGCTGTGGCTGTGGCTGTATTTCCTGCCGGTGGTGCGCGCGTCCGACACCGGGCCGGACGGGCATCCGGTGCGGGGCGGTTTCCTGCCGCCGGTCGGCCTGCCGCGCCGCATGTGGGCGGGCAGCCGGTGCACGTTTTCGGGACCTGTGCGGATCGGCGACGAGCTGACCAAGGTGTCGACGATTTCGAAGGTGGCCGCGAAGACGGGGCGGTCCGGCGAGATGGTGTTCGTGACCGTGCGCCATGCCTGGACGCGCGGCGGTGCGGAGCTGATGGCGGAGGAGCAGGACATCGTCTATGCGGGCATCCCGGAGACGTATGTGCCGGTCGAGCCCCTGCCCGCCGAACCGCAGCACTGGCAGGAGGCGGCAGCGATTGATCCGGTGCTGCTGTTCCGGTTTTCGGCGCTGACGCAGAATGCGCACCGGATCCATTATGACCGGGCCTATGCCGGGGGGGTGGAAAAATATCCGGACCTCGTGGTGCACGGGCCGCTGCAGGCGATCTGGATGATGGAAGCGGCGCGGCGGCGCGAGCCGGAGCGGCGGCCGGCGACGTTTACGTTCCGGGGCGTGCGGCCGCTGTTTGCTTCGGACGCAGCGACCGTCTGTGGCCGGACGATCCTGGGCAAGCTGGAGCTGAGCGTGGTGAAGGCGGATGGCGGGGCGACGATGCAGGCGGGGCTGAGCTGGGTTCAGTGACGAGGGCCCTCACCTCCCATTGCTTCGCAATGGGCCCCTCCTCTCCCGCAAGCGGGAGAGGGGTTAGGGGTGCCTCTTAACCCGTCGCAATGTCGAAAAATCGTATACGATTTTCCGAGCGACCCCATGAAATGGGAGAGGAGGGACCCGCCGCCGGAGGCGGTGGGAGGTGAGGGTCTTCCCTACTCCTCCACCAGCATCACCAGCACATCGCCCTCTGCCACCTGCTGGCCTGCGCTGGCGTGGATGGCTTCGATCACGCCGTCCCGGGGGGCGGTCAGGGCGTGTTCCATCTTCATGGCTTCGAGGACGGCGAGGGTTTCGCCGCGGGTGACTTGCGCGCCCGCTTTTGCCAGCACACTGAGCACTTTTCCGGGCATCGGGGCCTTGACGACATTGCCGCCGAGGGCGGCGTCGGCGTCGGCGCTGAATTCCGGGATGGTGACGAGGAACGTGTCGCCGCCGCAGGTGACTGCGAAGCGGCGGGGCGAGAGGTCGGTGACGAGGGGAAACGGCGCCTCCTCCGGGAGCGGCTGGCCGGCGTCGAAGAGCTGGGCGGCACCGTCCGCGGCGAGCTGGATAGCGCGGCGGGGCGCGGCGTTCAGGCGGAAGCCGTCGTGCAGGTCCCAGGGGGAAACGGCGCCTTCATCGTCAAGCAGGACGGCGGCGACCGCGCCGAGCGCGGCGGTGCGGTGGATTTCCGGCACGGCGGCGAGGGCGTCGAGATTCTCGCCGATCCAGTTGACGTGGTGTGTGCCGGACTGGAACTCGCCGGAAAGCGCGCAGCGGCGGAGGAAGCCGGTATTGGCGGGTACGCCGCACAGCTGGGTGTGGGCGAGGACGTCGGTGAGGCGCTGGAGGGCGGCCTCGCGGGTTTCTCCGTGTACGATCAGTTTGGCGATCATGGAATCGTAGCTGGAGGGGATGCGGTCACCGGAGTCGAAGCCGGAGTCCCAGCGGAGGGTCTCGCCATCCGGCTCTTCGAGGAGGCCGAATTCGAGGATGAGGCCGGCGCCGGGGCGGAAGCCTTCGGCGGGGTCTTCGGCGCAGATACGGGCTTCGAAGGCGTGACCGGTCAGCTTGATATCCTTCTGTTTCAGCGGGAGTTTTCCGCCGGAGGCAACGATCAGCTGCCACTCGACGAGGTCGGTGCCGGTGATGGCCTCTGTGACGGGGTGTTCGACCTGCAGGCGGGTGTTCATTTCGAGGAACCAGAAGGTGTCCGGCCCGAGCGGCTTTGATCCGTCCACGATAAATTCGACCGTGCCGGCGCCCTGGTAGCCGACGGCTTTCGCGAGCTTCACAGCGGCGTCCGTCATCGCCTTGCGGACGGCGTCCGGCATACCGGGCGCGGGGGCTTCCTCGATGACTTTCTGGCGGCGGCGCTGGAGGGAGCAGTCGCGTTCGAAGAGGTGGACGACATTGCCGTGCTGGTCCCCGAAGACCTGGACTTCGATATGGCGCGGGCGCTCGATGAGTTTTTCGAGCATGACGCGGCCGTCGCCGAAAGAGGATTCCGCTTCGCGCACCGCGCTGGTGAGTTCGGCCTGCAGGTCTGCGGCGCGCGAGACCTGGCGGATGCCTCTGCCCCCGCCGCCGGCCACGGCCTTGATGAGCAGCGGGTAGCCGACGTTTTCGGCGGCTTTGGTCAGTGTGCCGATATCCTGCGCTTCGCCACGATAGCCGGGCAGCACGGGCACGCCCGCCTCTTCTGCGATTCGCTTGGCTTCATCCTTCGGGCCCATGGACCGGATGGCGGCGGGCGGTGGGCCGAGCCAGGCGAGGCCGGCAGCGAGGACCGCTTCGGCGAAGGCAGCGTTCTCGGACAGGAAGCCGTAGCCGGGGTGGATCGCGTCGGCGCCGGTTTCGGCAGCGGCGGCGAGGATGGCGTCGGTCCGCAGGTAACTTTCGGCGGCGGGCGCGGCGCCGATATGGACGGCTTCGTCCGCCTCGCGCACGTGCATCGCGGCGCGGTCAGCATCCGAGTAGACGGCGACAGTGGCGATGCCGAGGCGGCGGCAGGTGCGGAAGATCCGCACGGCGATCTCACCCCGGTTCGCGACGAGGAGTTTGGTGATCTGCACTGGCATGGCCTCCCGGCGCCCGGTGCACGGTGGCAACCAGGACGAAACTGATGATCATCAGCAGATACCATGATCCGAGCTTGGAGAAAGACACCATCTCCCAGCCGTCTTCCTGGCCGGGATAGGCCCAGGCGCGGGCGAAGGTGGCGAGGTTCTCGGCAAACCAGATGAACAGGGCGACGAGGAAGAAGCCGAGGAGCAGCGGCATGGGGCGGTGGACCCGGTCCGGGCGGAACCAGACGAGGGTGCGCAGGTAGAGGATAGCGGTGGCCGCGAAGAGGCCGAGGCGGATGTCGGGGAGCCAGTGGTGGGCGAAGAAGTTCACGTAGACGGCGGCGGCGAGGAGGCCCTGCATCCAGAGCGGCGGGAAGCGGTCGAACCGGAACTCGAAGATGCGCCAGACGCGGGCGAGGTAGGAGCCGACGGCGGCGTACATGAAGCCGGAGAAGAGTGGTACGGCGCCGAGGCGCAGGAAGCTGTCCTCGGGGTAGATCCAGCTGCCATGGGCGGTCTTGAACAGTTCCATGACCGTGCCGACCACGTGGAAGACGAAGATGACGCGCGCCTCCTCCCAGGTTTCGAGGCCGGAGAGGATGAGCAGGCCCTGCAGAGCGAGCGCGGCGAGGACGAGGAAATCATACCGGGAGAGCGCGGCGCCGTCCGGGTAGAAGAGGTGCGTGAGGAGCAGCAGCGCGAGCATCACGCCGCCGAACAGGCAGGCCCAAGCCTGCTTGATGCCGAAGCTGACGAACTCGAAGACGCCGAGACTGACCGGGCCTTTCACCCAGCGGGCGCGCAGCGCTTCGCGCTCGGCGTGGAGGCGGGCACGCAAACGGTCGGGGGCGGAAGCCGGAGGGATCATGGCGACTTTGGATTGGAGGGCTTTGCGGGCGGAAACAAGGCGCAGGCATGGGCGGGCCGGCGGTGATTTTGAGGCTTTGTGAGGCCCGCGGGATGGCGTAAGCATGGGGGATCACCATGCAACGGGGGAGTCCGATGGCGTACAATTCAGGTGTTCAAGTGGCCGGCCTTGCCGGAATCGTCGGCGGCGGACTGGGCGCCTATTTTGGTTACAACTACGCGATTGCGGAAGGCATGCCGCCCCTGCAGGGCGCGCTGATCCTTGGCGCCGTGGGCATGGTTGCCTTCAGCGCCGGCGCCTTCGTGCTGAAGTCCGTGATGCAGTTCGTCGTGTATGTCATCATGTTGGGGTTGATCGTGTACATATTCCGGGACCCCATTGAGGGATTGACCGGGATCAACCCGGTGGACGCCGTTTACAATACGCTGGCCGGCTGGGGCATCCCCCTGCCGCCGCCGCCGGGCGACTAGAGCCCCCCCGGGCGCTGCGACTTTCAGGTTTTCCAGCTGGGCGGGCGCTTTTCCAGGAAAGCGCTGACGCCTTCCTTGCCTTCGTCTGAAGTCCGCCGGGCCGCGATGCGCTTGGCGGTCCGCTGGCTGACGTCGCGGTCAATCGGCTTGCCGGCAAAGTCGCGCACCAGTTTCTTGGAATCTGCGACGGCGCCCGGCGCGGCCGCGAAGACAAGCCTGGCGATGTGTTCTTCAAGGTCCGTCATTTCGTCCGCCGTCTGAGCAACGTACTGGATGAGGCCGATCTTCTCGGCATAGGCCGCATCAAATTCTTCGCCGGTCACGAACAAGGCACGCGCCCAGCGCGGCCCGATGGCCTGGATAACGAAGGGACTGATGGTGGCCGGCGTCAGGCCGAGGCGGACTTCGGAAAAGCGGAACTGCGCGCTGGCCATCGCGATGGCCACGTCGCAGGCGGCGACCAGGCCGGCCCCGCCGCCCATCGCCGCGCCTTGCACGAGCGCCAGCGTCATCTGCGGCATTTCGTAGAGGCGCTGCAGCATCTCGGCGAGGCGCATGGCATCTGTTTCGTTGTCATCGCGCGAGTGGGTCGACGCCAGTTTCATCCACTCGAGATCCGCGCCGGCGGAGAAGGACTTGCCCTCCCCGCGCAGGATCATCATGCGGATGCCGGGCTGGTCGGAGATCATCGCGAACACGTCCGTCAGCTCGGCGATCAGCTCGGCATTGAAGGCATTGTGAACATCCGGCCGGTGGAGCGTGACGATCGCCACGCCGGCGCGGGTGACATCCAGTTTGATCAGGTCGTAGTCGGCGTCGCGCATGGCGAATATCCTCTCAGGAAGATTTGCTTTCAGCCACTTTGCGGTAGTGGCTCGACGGGCGCAAGGCAGGCTTCTCAATGAGGTGCCAGAGAGCGAAGCTGGCGGCGATGACGAGCCCGGCGGCGAGCGCGAAGAAGGCGGGCGCGCCGAGCGTTGCCAGGAGGCCGGCGGCGAGCAGGACCTGCAGGACCGGGAAATGGATGATGTAGAGGCCGTAGGAAATATCACCGAAGCGGGCAGCATTCAGCGCGGGGCCCGGCGCGAAGGCGATGGCGGAAATGAGCCCGGCGAGGGCCAGTGCGCGCAGCGGCTCCAGCGCGGGGTGCATCAGCGTGGCGGCGAGGAGCAAGGCGCCCGACAGACCGAGCGCGCGCCAACGCCGGCGCAGGTGCGCCTCGCTTTTCCAGATCGCGATGCCCATGGCAAAGAACGCCATCTGCCCGGGCAGCTGGCGGGCAAGCGCCTGGCCGAGATGCGCATCGGCAAGGCCGGGCATCAACGCGGCCCAGGCCTCAGCGGCCACATAGATCGCAAGGATGCCGACCCACCAGGCGCCGCGCAGCGCCTTCAGCACAAGGAGGATCAGCGGGAGCGTGATGTAGAACATCACCTCGATCTTCAGTGTCCAGAGCGCGCCGTTGACTTCGGTGAACCGGTTGTGCGCGAAGAGGCCTGGGAGGTTCGGCTCCAGGAAATTCAGGAAGGACAGGTTGGCCGCCAGATAGCGCAGGACGCCCGGCCCGTCCCGGGTCAGCGCGAAGCTGATGGCGGCAGGGACCAGGATGACAAGGGCATAGGCCGGATAGAGACGGCGGACGCGCTTGCCGGCATAGTCCGGGAGGCTGGCGGAGCGCGCGAGCGAGCCGGCCACGAGCGCGCCGGAGACGATGAAGAAGCCCTGGATCGAAAGTTCGGCGAGATGAGCGAGACCTGTCTCCAGCGGGCCGCCGGGCGCGAAGGCCGACAGCGCCGCTGCGTGATAGGCGAACACGCTCGCCGCCAGCAGGAGGCGGATCAGGTCGAAGCGGTTTTGCTCAAAGGGTTTCGGGGTCACGCGTTCTGGCCATCGCCGTTTCGGATCGGGACAGGCGATAGCAGGTTGCAAGCTGTTCGCAAGCGCCCGTGCGCTGCGGCAGGCGGCGGATGACAGAACGGCCCCCGCAGCGGATGCGGAGGCCGTGAGTGAGGATGGACCGGGCCTGGGTTATGGGTTGCCGGGCGCGGCCTTGGCCTTGGCGGCTTTCCAGGCCTCGAGCGCGGCGGTGTATTCCGCCTGGCTCAAGTAACCGTTCGCGTCGGTGTCGGCCTTGATGAATTTTTCTTCGGCCTGTTCCTCGCTGACTTTGCCGTCAGCGGTTTTGGCGGTCACGAACTCGGCCTTGCTGATCTGGCCGTCTGCGTCTGTGTCGTAGGACGGAAGTCCAGGCATTTCCCCCGCATGTGCCGCCAGTGCAGTTGCGATGAGGCCGGCTGCAAGGATGGATGTGCGTTTCATGTCGTACTCCGTTTGGTGTCGCCGCAGGTATGTCGCGGCCCGTCCCTTTTAGGTCGATAATCCGGCAAGGGGTGTGACAAACGCTTCACGACAGACTTTACATCATGGCGGCGAAGATGTGGCGGTAATGGGGCAGCCGGGCTCGCACTAATGCTCCCGGTACGGATTGTTTACGCGGCGCTCGCGCCGTAGCCGCGCATCTCTTCGCACAGCTCGGCATAGCGTTCGGGCGATACATTGCCCATGCCGCCGAGGATGGTGTGCTTCAGGGGCTTGAAGCCGGACAGGCCGAGGACGCCGCGCTCAAGCGCCTTGAGGCTGCCGGCGTCCATGCCGAAACGGTACACCAGTCCCGGCATGCCCATGGTGATGACGGTGTGGGCGGATTTGCCCTCCATCAACTTTGCCGGCCAGTGGGCGCCCTCCTTGGCCGGGCCGATGAAGAAGGAGGCGCGCGCGGCCTGTTCGAAGAAGGCGCGCAGCTTGGCCGGCATGCCGCCCAGCCAGAGCGGGAACAGGATCACGACATGATCGGCGGCGGCAATCTTGTTCCGCTCACTGAGCACTGGCTCGGGCGGAGGCGTTTCGAAATCGGCAATGCTGTCGAGGAGCGGAAAGTCCAGCGCGCTGACCTTGATGCGGGTGACCGTGTGACCCGCCGCTGCGGCTCCCTCGGCATAGGCATTGGCCAGCGAATGGATCAGCCGGTAGGGATCCCCGTCCGGATGCCCGTCGATGATGCAGATGTTGCGCGCCATTGTGCGGGCCTTGCTGAACAGTTCCCTGATACATCTAACCCGCATTGCGCCCGCGTGAAGCCGGGAGATCTACTTAGGAACCCGCGGCGCGCCAAAGAGACGGAGCCGGCCATAGCCAGCCTCACCGGCGCGACGCCGGCCCCCGGCAAGACGAAAGAGATGCAGCTTCAGGGCGGCGATCGCAGAGCGGCGGAAACTTATTCCGTCTCCGGCTTTCGCCGCTCAGCGAGTATCGCATCATAGTTCTGCCCTCCATAGAAGATGGCGCGGATGACGACTGTTTCTCGTTCGCCTCCAACGGAATAGAAGATGATCGCCTTACCCGCAGGCCAGCTGCGAATGCCTGGAACGAGATCGGAACGGTCTTTTCCCTGCAACGGAAATTCACAAAGAGAGTCTGCGGCAGCGCGTATGGACGCCACCGCGCGCAGGGCGCTTTTGCTGCTGCCGGAATTTTGCTGGATGTGATGGGCGATGACTGCGAGGTCAGCGCGTGCGGCGCGCGTAAAGACCAAACGCGCCGGGATCATTCGACGGCAAATTTGTCCGAACGGTCACCTTCAGCAAGCAAGGCTGCAAACTCTGCCTCCGTCTCGGGGAACACCTCCTCGGCCGGGATAAATTCTGTGGCGTCCATACGTCGCTGCAATTCCACGCGGAGAAGTGCCAGCCGCGCTTCGCGGGCGGCTTCGGCCGAAAGCAGATCGCGCATGGCTTGCTGAACCAGCGCGCTGAGGTGCGGGTAGGCTCCGGATTGAACCAGCTGCATGGCTTTGTCATGCAGCTGATCGGTCAGCGAAATCGAGGTCTTGACGGTCATACGTCGCTCCTGATGGTATGACCCAGTCATACCGCTGAAATCACCCCTGCGCAATCACATCCGGAACAGGCCAAAGCCGCGTTCGCCGAAGGGGGCGTTGAGGCTGGCGGAGAGGGCGAGGCCGAGGACGCGTCTTGTGTCGGCGGGGTCGATGATACCGTCGTCCCAGAGGCGGGCGGTGGAGTAGTAGGGGTTGCCTTCGGCTTCATAGAGGTCGCGGATCGGCTGTTTGAAGGCCTGCTCCTCCTCCGCGCTCCAGGCGCCGCCCTTGCGTTCGATGCCTTCGCGTTTGACCGTGGCGAGGACCGAGGCGGCCTGTTCGCCGCCCATCACGGAGATGCGCGCGTTCGGCCACATGAAGAGGAAACGGGGCGAATAGGCGCGCCCGCACATGCCGTAGTTGCCGGCGCCGTAGCTGCCGCCGGTGACGACGGTGAATTTCGGCACGCTGGCGGTGGCGACGGCGGTGACCATCTTGGCGCCGTCCTTGGCGATGCCGCCGGCCTCGTATTTCGAGCCGACCATGAAGCCGGTGATGTTCTGCAGGAAGACGAGCGGGATGCGTCGCTGGTCGGCAAGCTCGATGAAGTGGGCGGCTTTCTGGGCACTTTCGGAAAAGAGGATGCCGTTATTGGCGAGGATGGCGACGGGCATGCCGTAAAGGCGCGCGAAGCCGCAGATCAGGGTTTCGCCGTAGAGCTGCTTGAACTCGTGGAACTCCGAGCCATCGACGAGGCGGGCGATGACTTCGCGGGCATCGTAGGGCTCGCGGACATCCTGCGGCACGAGGCCGTGAAGTTCGGCGGGGTCGTACAGGGGCTCGCGCGGCTCCGTCAGGTCGAACGGCTGGGGTTTCGGTTTCGACAGGGTACGGATGATGGAGCGCACGATGGCGAGCGCGTGGGAATCGTGGGCGGCGTAATGGTCGGCGACGCCCGAGCGGCGGGCGTGCACGTCGGCGCCGCCAAGATCTTCGGCCGAGATGACTTCGCCGGTCGCCGCCTTCACCAGCGGCGGGCCACCGAGGAAGATGGTGCCCTGCCGACGCACGATGATGGTTTCATCCGACATGGCGGGGACATAGGCGCCGCCAGCGGTGCAGCTGCCCATCACGGCGGCGATCTGGGGGATGCCCTTCGCGCTCATCTGGGCCTGGTTGTAGAAGATGCGACCGAAATGCTCGCGGTCCGGGAAGACTTCGGACTGGTGCGGCAGGTTCGCGCCGCCGCTGTCGACGAGGTAGATGCAGGGGAGATGGTTTTCCATCGCCACTTCCTGCGCGCGCAGGTGTTTCTTCACGGTGACGGGGAAGTAGGCGCCGCCTTTGACGGTCGCGTCATTGCAGACGATCAGGCATTCCCTGCCCTCGACGCGTCCGACGCCGGTGATCAGGCCCGCGCCGGGGGCCTCGTCGTCATACATGCCATTGGCAGCGAGCGCGCCGATCTCGAGGAAGGCGCTGCCGGGGTCGATCAGGCGCTCCATCCGCTCGCGGGGGAGCAGCTTGCCGCGCTCGGTGTGACGGCGGCGGGACTCGGCTGGTCCGCCGAGGGCGGCATCTGCGGATTTTTCCCGCAGCTGCGAAACAAGTGCCTGCATCGCCCGGCGATTGGCCGCGAACTTCGGGCCTGACACGTCCAGCGCCGATTTCAAAACAGGCATGCGGTTATCCTTAACAATTCCGGCTGAGGATTAGCTCCCGCTCACGCGCATGTCACCGGTTCGGTAACGGATTTATGGTAAACGGGTAGCATGGACGGCTTTCAAACCTTGAAGAGAACGCGCAAGGATCGCGCCATGCGGACCGACTTTACGGCTGATCTGAAGAATATACCGCTGCTGAAAGATGTGTCGCAGCGCGCGATGCGGTCGGCCGGCAAGGAAGCGCGATGGTTCTCCCTGCCCGCGGGACAGCCGCTTTTCCTGGCGGGGGAACTCGCCGATTCGATCTATTTCGTGGTGTCGGGCGCGCTGGGCGCGTTTGGCGCCGGTAACGAGTTTCTCGGCCATATCCGCCCCGGCGAGCCGGTGGGCGAAATGGCGCTGTTCCTGGGCGGCGTCGACCTGAACGGCGACGGCGCGCCGGACGACAAGCCGCACAGCGGATCGGTCTATGCGCTGCGCGATTCCGAAGTGCTGGCGCTGTCGCGCACGGGCTGGAACCGGCTGGTGCAGTCCGAGCCGGAACTGCTGGAAGGCATGATCCGGATCATCCTGCGCCGGCTCGGCCGCACGGGCCAGCGCAGCGTCTCGACCTTGCCGAAAGTTTATACGCTGATCTCAACCTCGCCGACGATCGACCTGCGCACGCGCGCCCGGGCGCTGCGCGAGGAGCTGGTGAAGTTCGGCCAGAAGGTGGCGATCATCGACGAGGTCCAGGGCGATGAAAAGCCGGCGGCCTTCTTCGACGAACTCGAACGCAACAATGACACGGTGATCCTGATCACCGCGATCGGCGACACGTCCTGGTTCAAGCTGTCCACACGGCAGGCCGACCGGATCTGGGTGCTGGCGCGCGGCGACGCACGCCCCTCGGTGCCGCTGATGCCGGAAGAGACATCGCCCGCCCAGCGGCTCAAGCTGGTCGATGTGATCCTGCTCCATCCGGGCACGGAGCGCCGCGCGGCGCGGCCGCAGGAATGGCTTCTGGCGGCCGGGGCCAACCGGCTGTTCCACTGGTTCGGCGACGCGCAGAATGATGCGACGCGCCTCGCCCGCGTGATGGCCGGCCGGTCCGTCGGCATCGTATTGTCCGGCGGGGGGGCACGCGCCTACAGCCATATTGGTGCCATCCGCGCGATCCGCGAGATGGGCATTCCGATCGACTTTGCCGGCGGGGCCTCGATGGGTGCTGTCGTGGCGGCCTGCGTCGCGATGGGTTGGGATGACGCGGAAATCGAGCTGCGCATCCGCAAGGCGTTTGTGGAATCGAACCCGCTGGGCGACTATAACCTGCCGGTCGTCGGCATGGTGAAAGGCAAGCGCGTCAACGCGCGGCTGGAAGAGCATTTCGGCGAGTCTGAGATCGGCGAACTGAAGATCCCCTTCTTTGCGCTGTCCACGAACCTGACGTCCGGCAAGGTGCACATCCACCGCAACGGGCTGCTGCGGACAGCGCTGCGGGCAACCATTTCCCTGCCCGGCATCCTGCCGCCGGTGGTCGACGGGGAGGATATCCTGGTCGATGGCGCGGTTCTGAACAACTTCCCGGTCGAAACCATGCGCGAGATGCACCAGGGCTTCGTGATCGGATCGGACGTTTCGGGCCAGCCGGAGGGCCTCAACCGCGAGGAATTCGTCCGGCCGCTGAACTTCTGGCAATGGGTCGTACGCAACGGGTTCTCGTCGCCGCCGCCGATTGCGGGCCTGCTGATGCGGGCAGCGACCGTGCGCAATGACCCCAAACTCGGCCGCGACCAGACCGATGTGATGATCCTGCCGGATCTGCCGGGCATCGACCTGCGGGACTGGACCGCCTATGACGACGCGGTCGAGGCGGGGTATGTGGCGGCCAAGGCTGCCCTGCAGGCGAGCGAAATACCCCGGCTGTGCTGCCCTGCATAGGCGGCAATCTGTAATAATATCAACAGAGCATTAAGTAAGTTAGTTCAGGATTCGCGTGAAAAATTCTATTTTCGCGAGGGGCTTCTGATGAGCGATTCTTTGCTCGACCTGCTTCCCATCGTCGTCTGTGAAACGGCGGCCGTCAGGGATGAAACCGGCCAGATCATTGATCTGGAATGGGTTGCCGCCAACCAGTTGATGAACGAGTCCATTTTCCCGGACGGTGGCAGCGTCATCGGCAAGCGGATATTCGAGTTTGATCCGTCCTATCGCGACTCCGAGATGGTCAGGAAGGTCATCGAAGTGATCGAGACGGGCGAGCCGCGCACCTTCACGACCCAGCAAGGGCGCGCGGCCAAGATGCTCGGCAAGGTCATGAAGACCATGATCGTCCCGTCCGAGCGCGGCGCCGTCTCCTGCTCCCATGAAGTCACCGACATCGCCAAGGAACGCGACCACGCCAACAGCCTTTACGAGCTGGCGCGGGCAGCCTGTGACCACGCCGTCAACGGAATCGTCCTGACCAACATGGCCGGCGAAATCCTGTATGTGAACGAAGCGCTCTGCAATTTTTCCGAGTGGACGCGCGAAGAGCTGATGGGCCAGAATGTCGGGATACTGACGGGTCAGAACGCTTATCGTCCAGACCCGGAGCTGGCCCGGAAGATGGCCTCCGGAGAAGTCATCCGTCATATCACGGACGCGGAGACGCCCACCAAGTCTGGCGGCACCAATCAGGTCCAGCTTTCATTGTCGAGCGCGCGCTGGGGCGACACAGGCGAGACGGTCTTCATCACCTATGTGCGCGACGTGCGCGAGGAACGGCGCAAGGCGCATGAGCTGCGTGACGCCCTGCACCGGGCCGAACAGGCGACGCGCCTCAAGTCCGAATTCCTGGCCAACATGAGCCATGAGATCCGTACGCCCCTGAACGGCGTGCTGGGCATGGCGCAGGTTCTGGCCCACAGCAACCTGACGCCCACCCAGGCCGACCAGGTCGCGGTGATTCTGGACTCGGGTAATACGCTGATGGTGCTGCTGAACGACATCCTGGACCTGTCGAAAATCGAAGCCGGACGGATGGAAGCTGCGCCGGTGGCCGGCGACCTGCGCCACAAGCTGAGCGGGTTGTTCAAGCTGTACGAAGCCTCAGCCCACGAAAAGGGCATCGACGTGCAACTGTTCGTGCATCCGAGCGTGCCGTCGCGCCTGGTGTTCGACCCCGTGCGCGTGCGCCAGTGCGTCGGCAACCTGGTGGCCAACGCCATCAAGTTCACGTCCGAAGGCAAGGTGATGGTCGTCGTCAGCAGCGAGGCGCACGAATCGGGCGGGCACAAGGTGACGATCCATGTGTCCGACTCCGGCTGCGGGATCGCGGCGGACAAGATCGAGCGCGTCTTCGAATCCTTTGCGCAGGAAGATGGCTCCACCACACGCCGGTTCGGCGGCACGGGACTTGGCCTGTCGATCACCCGCAAGCTCGCCCGGATGATGGGCGGCGACGTCACCGCCGTCAGCGAAGCCGGAAAGGGATCCGTCTTTACACTGACCTTCCTGGCCGAAACGAGCACGCCGGTCCTGACCGGTACACCCGACAGCAACGTCACGCCTGTGGCGGCGCGCAAGTCTCGCTCGGGTCTGACGGGATGCCGGGCGCTTGTGGTGGACGATAACGCCATCAACCGCCGCGTGGCGCGCTCGTTCCTGGAGATCCACGGCCTGGTGATCAGCGAGGCCGCTGACGGCAACCAGGCGCTCGACGTGCTGAGCCGCGGCAAGGTCGATATCGTGCTGATGGATATTCACATGCCCGGCCTCGACGGGGCGGAAGCGTTCAAGCGCCTGCGCAATTCCGGCAGCGTGAACCGCACCACGCCGGTGATCGCGCTGACGGCCGATTCGATGCACGGGGACCGCGAGAAATTCCTCTCGAAAGGCTTTGACGGCTACGTCTCCAAGCCGATCGAGGAACGGACGCTGGTGACGGCGATCACCAAGATCCTGAGCGGCACCGAAGAAGACGAGGATTGGCGGATCACGGCCTGAGCCTGCAGGTGACAGGGCAGCCAGAACCGTTCAGGTAGTCAGCCTGCGGAGTGGTGCACTTCAGGCTGTTTTGCAGCCTTCACTGCACCCTACGCCGGCGTACACCAATTTTACGCCGTCTCCGCGAACAACTCACGCCCGATCAGCCAGCGGCGGATTTCGGACGTCCCTGCCCCGATCTCGTAGAGCTTGGCGTCGCGCAGGAGGCGCCCCGTGGGGTAGTCGTTGATATAGCCGTTGCCGCCGAGGAGCTGGATGGCATCGAGGGCGAGCTTGGTGGCGGTTTCGGCGGCGTAGAGGATCGCGCCGGCGGCGTCCTTGCGGGCCGTCTCGCCCCGGTCGCAGGCCTTGGCGACGGCGTAGACATAGGCTTTGGCCGCGTTCATCTTCACGTACATGTCGGCGAGCTTACCCTGCACGAGCTGGAATTCGCCGATCGACTGGCCGAACTGTTTGCGGTCGTGGATGTAGGGGATCACGACATCGAGGCAGGCCTGCATGATGCCGGTGGGACCGGCGGAAAGCACGGCGCGCTCATAGTCGAGGCCGCTCATCAGGATGCGGGCACCGGCGCCGACCGGGCCCATGACGTTCTCTTCCGGAACCTCGCAATTCTCGAACACGAGCTCGCCGGTTTCCGAACCGCGCACGCCGAGCTTGTCGAGTTTCTGGGCGACCGAGAAGCCCTTGAAGCCGCGCTCGATCAGGAAGGCGGTGATGCCTTTGGAACCCGCGTCCGGATCGGTTTTCGCATAGACGACCAGCGTGTCCGCATCCGGCGCATTGGTGATCCACATCTTGGTGCCGTTGAGGACGTAGCGGTCGCCCTTCCTGTCGGCGCGCAGTTTCATCGAGACGACATCGGAGCCGGCCCCACTCTCGCTCATGGCGAGCGAGCCGAGGTGTTCGCCCGAGATGAGTTTCGGCAGGTAGCGCGCCTTCTGGCCGTCGGTGCCCCAGCGGCGAAGCTGGTTGACGCAGAGGTTCGAGTGGGCGCCGTAGGAGAGGCCGACCGAGGCCGAGGCGCGGGAGATTTCCTCCATGGCAACGACATGCTCGAGATAGCCGAGACCGGTGCCGCCCCATTCTTCTTCGACGGTGATGCCGAGCAGGCCCAACTCGCCCATCCTGGGCAGCAGATCGCGGGGGAACTTGTCCGTCCGGTCAATCTCCGCCGCGCGCGGGGCGATCTCCTTCTGGGCAAAGTTTTTCACGGTTTCGCGGATCATGTCCGCTGTTTCACCGAGATCGAAGTTCAGTGTGGGATATGTGTTCGGGATCATGGGCTTTTCCTAGCAAGGTCGCCCTGATCTGTCAGCGGCTAATCTTGGCGGGTCAGTGCCCGGTAGAGGTAATAGCTGGCGATGAGGAACAGGAAGCCGCCGCCGAGCGCCAGCACCGGACCCGCATAGGCATCGCTCTCGCGCAGCAGGGGACGGGCCGATTGGGTCAGGACGCGTTCGATGCCGGCAATCAGACCGACGAGGCCGAGGCCGGACAGAGTTGCATAGGGCAGCCAGGCGCCGAGATTGCGGATGGCGGCCGTGTCCAGATCGCCGTTTTCCTGGATGGCACGCTCGACGTCGCGCTCGTCGATCTCGACAATTTCGAGGTCATCGACGACCAGGCCTTCGGCGGGCGGCAGGGGCGGATACGTGTCGTCTGGCGCGGCACCGGCGGCAGGCCGGGGCATGCGGCGGCGTTCGACGCCTTCGGGCGGTCCCTTGGCGCGCGGGGCCAGTGTCAGCGGCGGGTCGTCGCCGACCAGCGCCTTGACGGCGTCCGTGATTTCTTCGGGCGTTGGCCCGTCACCGGCCGTGAGCGGCGACAGCGGCGGCGACGGCGCCTGCGGGGGGGCTTCCCCGAGGATGCGGGCGATGCGCTCGCTGACGGCGCGGGCGGCAGCCTGGGTGGAGTTCTCGGGCGGCAGGACCGAGCCGATGGCGCTTTCGGGCGCCGGGCGCGGGCTGATCACAACCGAGCGGGAACCGGCGTCGCCGTCTTCATCGTCATGGCCCTGGCGGGCGAGCGGACGCACCAGCGCGCCGGGGATCGCAGCGCGGCCGGCCGGGTGTTCGAGGAACATGGCGATCTCGGCCGCACGGCGGCGGGCCAGCGCATCGACCACGCGCAGCTCGCCGGAAATATTGGCGAGGCGCCAGGCCCACATGGCGTCGGCGGCGCGGGCCCGGTCACCGGCATTGAGCGCCGGCACGACGTCCGAAGCGGCAAACGCCTCAGGGCCGATGTTGAAGGCGAAGGAGACCAGCGCATCGAATTCGTTCTGGCTGAGCGGCGCCAGCACCTGCTCGGCGATCAGCTGTTCGATGGGCGGCAGGTCATGGTGGCGAAGGATGAGCACCGCGTCGCGCAGCGTGATCTGGAGGCCGGCCCGCGCGGTCGCGGTGTGGCCGTAGCCGATGAGCCAGCCGCCCCCCGGCAGACGCGCTGCTTGCGGCCGGAAGCCCTCGAAGCTCTGGATGAGCTCGATCCCGTTTGCTGACATGCGCATGGGACGGGCCAATTCCCCTCGCTCCCGATCTGGTACAACAGGCAAATTGCCTACAGGTGCGCTCTGCAAAACGCGCGCCCATTCGCCTCGAGCGCGAGATTCGGCTGAAAATCCGTCTGTTTACAAGAGGACCAGCGACGCGAGGCCGAGGAAGCTGAAAAACGCCATCACATCGGTCAGGGTTAACACGAAAACCGACGAGGCCACAGCCGGGTCGGCGCCGAGGCGTTTCAGCCCCAGAGGCACCAGGATTCCGGCCAGTCCGGCCCACAGAAAGGTGCCGAACATGGCGCTGGCAATGACCAGGCCGAGCCCCGTGTCGCCGAACCAGAACATGGCAATCAGGCCCACGCCGGAGCCGATGAGCAGGCCGTTGATCGCGGCGGCGAGGAATTCGCGCCACACCGACCGGCGGGCGGCGGCGCCTTCGAGTTCGCGCGAGGCGATGGCGCGCACGGCCACGGCGAGCCCCTGGCTGCCGGCATTGCCGCCGAGAGCAGCGACCACCGGCATCAGGATGGCCAGCGCGACGACCTGTTCGATGGCGCCTTCGAACATCGAGATGATCGCCGAGGCCATGAAGGCAGTAAACAGGTTGATGGACAGCCAGGGCAGCCGGGCCTTCACGGTTTCGAACACGGTGTCCGAGGCGTCGGCAGACGACACGTTCGACAGGGCGAGCAGGTCTTCGGCATGTTCGGACTGCATGACATCGACCATGTCATCGACCGTGATCATGCCGACGAGGCGGCCAGCATGATCGGTCACCGGCGCCGAGGCGAGCGAGTATTTCTGGAACTGGAAGGCGACATCTTCCTGATCGTCATCCGTGCTGAGGGTCATGCTGGGATCGTGCATGATGTCCTCGAGCGCGGTTTCGCGCGGCTGGCGCAGCAGGCTCGCCAGCGACACGATGCCGAGGAGGCGGTGCGCCGGGTCGATCACGTAGATGTCGTAGAAGACTTCCGGCAGGTCCGTGCCGAGGGCGCGGGCATGGTCGATGGTTTCCCCCACACTCCAGAATTCGGGCACGGCCACGAATTCAGTCTGCATCAGGCGGCCGGCGGTTTCCTCGTCATAGCCAAGGCTGCGTTCCAGCTCGGCCCGGTCGACCGGGGCAAGATCTTCGAGGATGCGTTCCCTGCGGTCTTCCTCGAGGTCTTCGAGAATGGTGGTCGCGTCATCCGAGTCGAGCTCGTCGAGGGCCTGGGCCACCGCCCGGTCCGGCAGCATCTCGACGGCGCCTTCGCGGTAGGAATCGCGCAGCTCGATCAGGATTTCCGGGGGCAGCTCGCCGCCCAGAAGCTCCACCGCCTCTTCGAACGTGTCGTAGGACAGGGCTTCGAGCGCATCGGCCGCGTCGGCCGGGTGCATGCGTTTCAGGGTGCGTGACAGCCAGCGGACATCGCGCCCGTCGATGGCATCGGCAAGGTCGTCCAGGAAGACCGGATCGATCTTGCGCTGTTCGGCTGGCGAGGGGGTGCTGGTGTCACTCATCGGCGCCTCTCATGCCGGGGTTGCAGGGCCGCGGCAAGAGAGGGCTGATGGGCTTACGTCTCAGCTGTAACGGAATTCCGGGGCGTCGAGATCAATCTTCGGGATGTCGTCCTTTTCCTTCCAGTAGTCCTGCGTGTGCTGCCATTCGGCGTTCGAGCCCCGCTTCGGCATCTTGTCCATCGACCGCATCAGGTAGCCGGGATTGAAGTTATCGGGGTCCATCCAGGGCAGGACCGCCATGTTGTGGTCCTGCGGGCGCAGGGCGACTTCGACCTGTTTGGCGCCCTTGCTGTCCATGTGCTTCAGCAACCGGACCACGAAGTCCCCGAGAATATCGACCCGCAGCGTCCAGCTGGCCCGGAAATAGCCGAAGACCCAGACGAGGTTCGGGACACCCGTGAACATCATGCCGCGATAAGTGATCGTGTCGGCCCAGTCGATCTTCTTGCCATCGACCTCGAACGGAATGCCGCCCAGAACCGAGAGATTGAACCCGGTGGCCGTGATGATGACGTCGGCTTCCAGTTCGCGGCCGGACTTGAGCAGGATGCCCTTCTCCGTGAACCGGTCGATCTGGTCGGTGACGACACTGGCCTTGCCGGCCGTGATACCCGCGAACAGGTCTGCCTCCGGCACGAAGGCGACGCGCTGCTGCCAAGGCCGGTAGGCCGGCGTGAAGTGCGACATGTCAAAGCCTTCCGGCAGGCAGGCCTTGACGCCTTCGAGCAGCTCGTTGCGCAGCGCCTCGGCATCCTCGAAGGACCGGCGGGTGAACTCTGCCTGTTCGAACAGGTATTTGCGGCGAACGATCTCGTGGATCCAGTGCTCGTCCACGCCGAGCATGCGCAGTTCGTCGGCCAACAGGTTCTCGTTGCGGGCCGGGATGAAATAGGTAGGCGAGCGCTGCAGCAGGGTGACGTGTTCGCACTGGCCGGCGATGGCCGGCACAACCGTGGCGGCGGTGGCGCCCGACCCGATGCAGATGACACGCTTGCCGGTGAGGTCCATGTCCTCCGGCCAGGTCTGCGGGTGGACGATCTGTCCACGGAACTTGTCCATGCCCGCCCATTCCGGTGTGTAGCCTTCGGCGTGATGGTAATAGCCCTGGCACATCCAGAGGAACTTCGCGGTGAAGGTCAGGATTTCGCCGGTTTCGAGCTGCTCGGCCTTGACGGTCCATTTCTTCTTCGCGCTCGACCAGCTGGCGGACTTGATCTTGTGCCGATAGCGGATGTGGTCGCCGAGATCGTTCTCGCGGATCACTTCGTCGATATACTTGAGGATTTCCTCACGGCTGGCGATGGGCGGCCCGACCCAGGGCTTGTGACGGTAGCCGAAGGTGTAGAGATCGGAATCCGAACGGGTGCCCGGATAGCGGTGCATGTGCCAGGTGCCGCCGAAGGTCTCGTAGGCTTCCAGGATGACGAACTTCTTCTTCGGGCACTGCGTCTTCAGGTGATAGCCGGCGCCAATCCCCGAGATGCCCGCACCGACCACGAGCACATCGAAATGCTCGACCTTTGCCTTGGACTTTTTGGATTGAAGCGTCGCAGTGTCGGCCATGGTGTTCCTCCGGATTGCCTGCAGGCAGTTTACGCCGGCACCTCAACGCGCCGGTCATTGGATTGCGTGTGCAAGTTTCGCCCGGGAGGAAGGCGCTTCAATAGGTAATCGACCTGATATGCCGCGAAGGCAAGCAAGCGAAATACGCGGTGCTGGGTGATCTCAGTCCCGGCCGGGTGACGCGGCGTTGTCGCAGCGTTCCGGCACGGTTTCCGCAAATCCGGCAATCCTGTGGGCGCGCCGATATTCAAACAGGGCGCCGCTGGCGAGACCGCGGGCCCAAGTCTCGCGATAGTCCTGGAGCAGTTGAACGGACGCGGGCGTCCAGAACTGGCGAAGGCGGACGGAGACCAGTCCGCGCAAGGCGGCCCATTGCGTCATCAGGAGGCGCAGGCTTCCCTTGCCGCGCTGAGTGCGCCAACCCACGCCATAGCCGTGGCGGAAGGCCCGTTGGACGATGCTGGTTGCGTCGAGTTGCGAGGCGCGGATCATATGGCGCACGCAGGCACGCTCGGCAAACCAGGCGCGATGGCCGGCGCGCTCGAGGCGCTCCATAAGTTCGGTTTCCGAGCCCATCGGATAGCCGATGCTGCCGTTCGGACCGAAAGCCGGATCGAACCGGAAGCCGGATTTGAAGACGTGTGCCCGCACGGCCATGTTCGGACCCCAGGCCAACGTTGCATCGCAAGGGCCTTCGACGCTGGATGTCAGCGAGAACAGGACGCCGTAATAGCGGCTCACCGGTTCGATGCGCGCGTTGATGTTGGTGGGCCAGTGCGGCAGGATGCGGCCCGCAAACACATCGCAGTCCGGATGGGCATCGGCAGCGGCTTGCATTTCCTCCAACCAGTCCGCACCCGGAAGGATATCGTCATCCGTCAACACGACAACCTCTTTCGGTGCCAGTTCGTGGCAGACCTTGTTGAGCACGAGGTTCAGGCAATTGTTCTTGCCGCGCGCGGGCTGGTCGTGGACGGTGAGCGGCAATTGCGACGCGTATCCGGCGAGCAGCGCGCGGGTGCCATCGGTGCTGCCGTTGTCGACGACGTGGAACCGCGTACCTGCCGGAAGACGTACCCGGAGCAGCGCGGGAAGCATTTCACGAAGGCGGGTTTCACCGTTGAGCGTGGAGAGAATGACGATCATGGTGTGCTTGCCTTGTGGAAGAAGCGCTGGACGTGCGGCGACGCGACCGCCTGGCGGACCCAGGGATCGAACAACCACAGCAGGCCCGCGTAGAGGAAGATGCCGGTTGGAATGAGCACAATCAATGCCACGACCGGATTAAGATGCCCTTGAAGCACAGATGAAAAAGCGAAGACGCCGGCGCCCATCAGAAGGCTGGCGAAAAACGGGGGCAACAGGATTGCCGCCTGACGGCGAAGCGAAAAGCCCGTCGTGGCTTTGACGAACCAGGCCGCGAACGGCCAGGTGAGCCAGCCGCGCAGCAACCCGGCCAGGGCAATCGCCATAACGCCGAACGGCGCCAGGATGACCAGCAGCACGAGGTGCGCCGCGACGCTGGTGGCGATGGATGCGCTGGCGGAGAGTGATTTTCCGGCGGCCTGGGTGGCGGCGATGTTCACCTTCGACGCCACCACCCGCAGGTAAGCGAGCACGGTGATCGCCGAGATCATGCCGACGCTGGCAAATCCGGATCCGACGGCCATCGGCACCAGTATCGGCGCAATGGCTGAAAAGCCGGCCAGCATGGGAAAGCTGGAGATCGAAATGGCGCGCCAGGCATCCGCCATCAGGGCGTGGAAGCGTTTCTTGTCCTGCGCGGCGCCGGACAGGACCGGTAGCGCCATGGCGCCGATGGGCTGCGCCACAAAGGCCTGAATCTGCTCGGCGATGCGCGTCGCGACGCTCAGAAGACCGAGCCCTTCCGGTCCGAAGAAGACCGTTGCGGCGACCTGCGGCGCGAGCCGGTCCACACGGCCGAGCGCGTTGGCCGCCAGCATGCCCGACACGAACGGCAGGGTTGCCCGGACGGCCTGGAGATCGAGGCCGCCATCGGGGTGCCAGCGCGAGAGCGCAAAATTGGAGGAAACGAGGATCAGCCGGCGGACGGTCTCGAGTCCGATCAGGGACCAGACACCCGCCCCCAGAACGGCGAGCACAATTCCGGTGGCCAGACCGGCCAGCGCAGCGAACATGCCGACCTTGGCGAGCAGGCGGAATTGCTGACGGCGGCGCAGCAGGCTTTCAGGCACGATGCCGGCGGCTGTGAGGGTGACGAGCAGGCAGGCTGCAGCGATGACCGGCAGGGCACCCGCGTATCCGGTCGAGGCCGTGACCAGACCCGCTACCGGGAGGGTAACGGCGACGCAGGCGGCGGCCAGGCCAAGGTTTGCCCAGAAGGCGGAGTTGAGATCGGCGCGCGAGACGCCCGCCTTCTGTTCGATCGGGCTGGACAGGATCCCGCCCGTGAGAACATCCGCCACCGCAACCGACATCAGGGCGATGCCATACAATCCGTAGTCGGACGGTGACAGGAAGCGGGTCAGGACGACGACGGACGCGATCCCGGCCAGCATCTGCACGACCGAAGCCAGGCTGGTCCAACCGAACTTTTTCAGCAGGTCCTGCCGGCCATGGCCTGCGGGGATCGGGACCGCAGCGGTCACGAGGCCAGCCGTTCCGGCATGGCGGCCCAGAGGCAGCCCGCCATCCAGTCGAGAGACGCATTGACGCGCGCCGCCGCGAGACGCTCCTCGCTGAAGATGCTCTCTTCGCCGGGCGGCAGGCAGAAGTAGGGATTGGCTTCCCAGAGGATCAGGCTGCCATCCGGCCGGATGCTGTAGTCAATGGCGGCGACATCAAGACCAAGCGCTGCAACGGCTTTCACCAGCACGTCCTTCTGGAGAATGCGCGTATGGAAATAGGCGAGATCTTCGGCGATCATGTCGCCCAGTAGTTGGCGCCGAAAGCCGAGCGAACGCAACATGCGCCGCTTCGGGCTGTCTTCCCGCGCGAGCAGGCAATTCGACAGGCCCACGGCCAGATGTTGTGAGAAGAACAGGTGGCAGGCTTTCACCTCGCCTTGGAACACGAAGGCGCGCGCCTTGTGGTGAAAGCGGCTGAACAGGCTCGTCGCCGGAACACCCGCAGCACGGTACTCTGCGCGTACGTCGTGGATCCGGACCAGCGCGGCGGGCTGCGTGAGTTGACGGGCCGCTTCGCGGGCCTGCTCGGGGGCACAGATGACGCGGAGGTTGTGTTCTGCATGGGTCTCGTTGCCGCGCACGAAGCAGGGGCCGCCCAATTCCTTGAAGGTGTCCAGGAATTCCGGGCTCGTGGACACGCAGCGCACCGGCGCGCTGGGAATGCCGGCTTTTGCCCAGATGTCGGACTGGAGGGCCTTGGCGGTGTTCGACAGGCCGTCCGGGTGATTCAGGACCCGGATGCCGCGCCGGGCAGCGGCGTGGGCAATTCCGGCGGCTTCGGCATAGCAGTCAGGGTATTTCTGGCGGAGCGGGTCGCCCAGCCAGAATACCACGAGTGCAATCCGCGACAGGCTAGGCGCGGGGGTGCCGGTCTGGTGGATCACGAGGCGGGCGGCTATTTCGGGGTCACGCGTCTTCAACCGCGACAGGAACACGTCGCCGGTCGGCACGCAGCGACCTCGCCCGGCACCGTGTGTTACAACGAGAATATTCCCCTGAGTTCCGGCGGGCATGTAAGCGGCAATGTCCCATTACGCGTCAGGCACCGCTGCAAATGCGGCGCTTCTGGGCGTAATTGGCGCAACTCCCGTGCCATGACAGCGTGGTTAATCCCCGGTCAAATTCAGCCGGAAAATTGCATCAGGGACGCGGAATTTCTCCTTTGACGTCTTTCATGACGCCCGAGAAGTCGAGACCGTCCTGGCCCTTGTCGGACAGGGACTGGTAGATGCTCTCGGCATGCTCGCCGAGGCGGATTTCGGCGCGGACCGCGCGGGCAGCATCGGCCGCGAGGCGGAGGTCTTTCAGCATCATCGCCACCGCAAATCCGGGCTTGTAGTCCCGGTTGGCGGGCGATGTCGGCACCGGTCCCGGCGCCGGGCAATAGCTGGTCATCGACCAGCACTGACCGGAGGAGACCGACGATATCTTGTAGAACGTCTCGGCGTCGAGGCCCAGCTTTTCGGCAAGATTGAAGGCTTCGCAGGTGCCGATCATCGAGATGCCGAGCAGCATGTTGTTGGCGATCTTCGCCGCCTGGCCGTTGCCGGAACCGCCGGCGTGGAAGATGTTCTTGCCCATGTCCTTGAGGACCTGTTCGGCCTTCCCGAAGGCCTTGGCCGTGCCGCCGACCATGAAGGTCAGCGTGCCGGCGTCAGCCGCGGCGACGCCGCCCGAGACGGGCGCGTCCACCATGATGAGGCCGGAAAGGTCTGCCTGGACATGCGCTTCGCGCGCATCGGTGACGGCGATGGTGGAACAGTCGATCAGCAGCGTACCGCGTTTGGCGTGGGACGAAACCCCGTCCGGGCCGAAATAGACGCCGAGGACATGCTTGCCGGCGGGTAGCATCGAGACGACGACATCGGCATCCTTAACCGCATCGGCGACAGAGGCGGCGGCGCGAGCGCCCTTGGCGGCGACGGCGTTCACGGCTTCGGCGTTGAGATCAAAGGCCGCGACGGTGTGGCCAGCTTTCACGAGGTTGGCACACATGCCGCCGCCCATGTTACCGAGGCCGATGAAGGCGATTTTGGTCATTCGTATCTCCCTGGATTGCAGATTGTCACCGCCGCAGATGCCTGCGAAGGCAGGCTTCCAGTCTCTATACGGACGAATGACGGAACGGACTGGACCCCTGCCTTCACGGGGGTCTTCGGAGAGGGCGCGGCGCGGCGGCGCATGTCACTTGTCCTCGAATTTGGCGGGGCGTTTTTCGCTGAAGGCGGCCATGCCTTCTTTCTGGTCGGCGGTGCCGAACAGGCCCTGGAACAAGCGGCGTTCGAACTTCACGCCCTCCGTGGCCGGAAGTTCCAGCGCGCGGGAGACCATTTCCTTGGCCGCCATCAGGGACGGAACCGAGAAGGCAGCGATCTCGTTTGCGGCGGCGAGCGCGACGTCCATCAGCGTATCATGCGGCACGACGCGGGAGACGAGGCCGATCCGGTCGGCTTCGGCCGCGTCGATCATCCGGCCGGTGAGCACGAGGTCCATCGCCTTCGCCTTGCCGACCGCCTTGGTGAGCCGGACCGAGCCGCCCATGCCGGGGGTGACGCCGAGCTTGATTTCGGGCTGGCCGAACTTCGCCTTGTCGGAGGCGATGATCAGGTCGCACATCATGGCGAGCTCGCAGCCGCCGCCGAGGGCGAAGCCGTTGACCGCCGCGATCACCGGCTTGCGGCTGGCCGCGAAACGGTCCCAGCCGGCGAAAAAGTCCTCGACATACATATCCGAGAAGGATTGCGGCTGCATTTCCTTGATGTCCGCGCCTGCGGCGAAGGCCCGGCCTGCGCCGGTCAGCACACTGACGGCAATGTCCCTGTTGCGATCAATCGCGGCAAAGCATTCCACGACCTCGCCCATGATTTCAGCATTGAGCGCATTGAGGCTGTCGGGCCGGTTGAGGGTGACGAGCGCCACCCGGCCGCGTTGCTCGAAGGTGATCGTTTTGTAGTGAGTCATTTCAGGTCGTCCATTTGAAGGCTTTACGCAGGGTGACCGCCCCGAACACCCGCGTGCGGTCCGGTCATGGAATCTCCCTGTCAATCCCGGGGGTTATCGGGCGCCCGCCCGTCCGGCACAAGTCCCCTGCCTGGCGCACGGGCGGGAGCGCGTCTTTATCCGTAGCGATTCCTGCAGGTGGCCGTCGGGGCACCCCGTAGTTTCCCTGATTGCCGGAAGGCGGGCCGCACGCCGAACTTGCGGGTCTGCTCTGGTACGGGAGGGCGCCATGGACGGAGGTTTCGGGATCACCCCATCTGGTACAAGCGGCGAGGTTGATCGCGCCTTCCGGGGCGCTGTGGACGCCTTTCTTGAGGAAGCGCTGAGTGAAGACCTGCGCGCGGCGGGACGTGCGACGACAGGGCTGAAGTCGTCGCCCGAGGCGTGCGCCGTCTGGCGCGACAAGCTGCGCGCCCGGGGATGGCTGGCGCCGTCCTGGCCGGTGGAGCACGGCGGCGCAGGCTGGAGCACGGCGCAGCGCCTGTATTTCGAGAATGCCAGCGCATTGCGCGATGCGCCGCTGCTTCAATCCTCCGGCATCCGGACCATCGGCCCGCTGATCATCGCCGAAGGCACACTGGAACAGAAGCTGCGCTACCTGCCCGCGATCCTCAGTGGGCGGCACGAATGGTGCCAGGGATTTTCCGAACCGCAGGCCGGTTCGGACCTGTCCGCCGTGTCGCTGCGCGCCGAGCGTGAGGGCGACGACTTCATCCTGACCGGCAGCAAGCTGTGGACCAGCTTCGCCCAGTACGCGACGCATATGTTCCTGCTGGCCCGGTGCGACCCGGGCAGCACGGGCGGCGACGGACTGGTGTTCCTGCTGGTCGAGATGAACCGGCCGGGCATCAAGGTGAACCCTATCCGGTTCATCGACGGCGAGTACGAAACCAACGAGGTGTTCTTCGACCGCGTGCGAACGCCGGCCGCAGACCGGATCGGGGAAATCGGTGGTGGCTGGAAGACTGCCAAACGCCTGATGGCGATCGCGCGGTCCAACAACACGACAACCGGCATGCTGCGCCGGGCGTTGCGGGCGGCTGAACGGGGCGCTACCGGCCCCGGCGGCGCTGCCCCCTCGTTGCGGGCCCGGCTGGGGCAACTGGCGATGCGGATCGACATGTTCGAAGCCCTGGAAGTGCATGCCGGGGCCGGGCGGATCAGCATTGACGACGCCCCGGCAACGTCCGTCCTGAAAGTGATGGCGACCGAACTGCACCAGGCGATCACCGAAGCGGGTATCGAAGCCGCGCCGGACACCGATTTTGCCCAGGCCAAGTATTTCGCCACCCGCGCCGCCACGATCTATTCCGGCACCAGCGAGGTGCACCGCAATATCATCGCGCGGGCCATCGGCTGCCCGTGAAACAGGTGGGGCAATTTCGCGCCGCCGTGGAATGGGGCTTGATTGCCTCTGCGTTATGTCCCGATCAGTAGCCCGGCACGGCACCAGAGTCGCAGCGTTGCGCATCTCCGGATAGCAAGCCAGCAGGGAGGAAACGGCCGGCGCCCTGGCGCCGGGCACAGCCATGGACGGTGATACACAACTTCTGACGGAAGCCCCCCCGACGCTGCGCCAGCAGGCGACCAGCCTGCTGAAATCGCCGCGCGCACGGCGCTGGATGGCCGCCGGGGCGGCGCTGGTCTTTCTGCTGGTGACCGTCCGCTTCCTGCTGGACCGGGCGGCCTACGTGTCCACCGCCGACGCCCGCGTTGCCGCGGACATGATTGCCGTATCGACGGACATCTCGGGCCGGATCACCAGTGTTGCGGTGAGCGAGGGCGACCAGGTTACCGCCGGTGACGTACTCTACACCATTGATGACCGCGAAGCGGTTTTCACGCTGGCGGAGTATGAAGCGGAGGCGAGCCGTCTGCGTGCGGAAATCGCGCGGGAAGAAGCCCGGGCCGGCCTCGCCACGTCGAAAGCAGGCAGCCAGGTGGCCGCCCGACAGGCCGGTACGCGGTCTGCCTCCGCCTCGGTCGAGGCGGCGCGGTCAAACCTTGAAACGGCGCAGCAGGAACATGACCGGACAAAGAACCTGCTGGATCAGGGACGGATACCGAAAAGCACATACGATCAGGCGAAGAACGCGCTCGAGACCGCCCAGCAGGCCTTGCTCCGAGCCCAGGCCGAACGCGAGACCGCCGCCGCCGAACAGCGCACCGCCAGCATCTCGGGCGAGGAAGTCCGACTCTCTGACTTTGACCTTTCTGTGCTGCATGCCAAACTGGATCAGGCGGAAGCGCGGGTCGCTGCGCAGAAGGTCGTGTTGGAACAACATACCATCCGCGCGCCGGTTGACGGGATGATCGACGAACTTTTCTACGATGCGGGCGAGCATTCGCTGCACGGCTTCCGGATGGCCCTGATGCACGATCCGGCGAAGGTCTGGGTATCGGCGAACATCAAGGAAACCGACATCCGGAACATCCATCCGGGTGCATCGGTTCAGGTACGGGCAGACAGCAATCCCGGCAACGTCATCAAGGGCCACGTCACCGGCATTCGTGAAACGACGCTTTCCGAGGCCTCCATGATGCCCAATCCGAATGCCAGCGGCGTGTTCACCAAGATCACCCAGCGCATCAAGGTGCGCATTAAACTCGACCCGTCAGACGTTCACCTGCGGGCCGGCACGATGGTGCGTGTACGGATCGCCAAGTCAGACCGCCCGCCGGCGAAACCTTGACGGACGCGGCGCGTTTCCCGCTTTCCGCCCGCATCGGCGAAGACCGGGGGCCGTCCGATGCAGGCATTCCGGACGACGCCAGCCCCGCGATCCGCGAGCGGTTTGCCCAGTTTGGTGTCAACTATCGCTGGTTTCTCCTGCTGACCATGCTGATGGGGTCCATGTCGACGCTGCTGGCGGCCACTACGGTCAACGTCGCCCTGCCCGCAATCATCGGCGCGTTCGGACTCGGACAGGACCAGGCACAATGGATGTCCACCGCGTTCCTGGCGTCCTCGACGCTGGCCATGCTGGCCAATGCCTGGGCGATGGCCAATTATGGTCCCCGGGCGACCTACGTGTTCGGCATGGCGTCGTTCATCGTGGGATCGCTGCTGGGCGCTGTCAGCAACACGCTGGAACTGCTGATCCTTTCGCGCGCCATGCAGGGCGTATCGGCGGGACTGCTTCAACCGATGTCGATGTTCCTGATCTTCAAGACGTTTCCGGACCGGCAGCGCGGCACCGCGATGGGCTTGTTCTCCATTGGTGTCGTGCTGGCGCCTGCCTTCGGGCCCGCGCTGGGCGGCGTTGCGGTGGACCTTGCCAGCTGGCGGCTCGTCTTCGTCGCGACGCTGCCGCTGGCGATCCTCGCGCTCATCGTCTCCCCGTTCCTGATGCCGACCGGGGACCGGGGAACCGCAAGGAAACAACCGCTGGACTGGCAGGGCCTCGGCCTGCTGGCGGTCGCCCTCGTCGGACTGCTTTCGGCCTTCGCCAGCGGCAACCGCGACGGCTGGGACTCGGACAAGACATGGATCAAGATCGCCGTGTCCGCCTTGTCCTTCGTCATTTTCATTTTCTGGGAACGCCGCCATCCTTTCCCGGCGCTCAATCCGGCCATCTTCATGTACCGTCAGTTCTGGTCCTTCGGGATCGTGATCGTGGCGAGCGGCGTTGCGATCTACGGTTCGACTTACCTGATCCCCCTGTTTGTGCAGCTGGTGCAGGGCTATTCGCCTACTGCAGCGGGCGTGATGATGATCCCGGCCGGGCTTGCGATGGTGGTCGGCTTTCCGATCGCCGGACGCCTGACGGACCGGGTGGACGCCCGCCTGCTGCTGGCATTTGGAATAATGTGCTTTGCGGTATCGTCGTACCTGCTTGCGGGTGTGACCGCGCTGACGCCCTACTGGGTGCTGGTCAGCTGGATGGTGCTCAGCCGCATCGGCATCGCCTTCAGCATGCCGCCCGCCAACACGACGGCCGTGCGCGCGGTTCCGCAGCACCTGCTGGCCTCGGCCACCGGGGGCGTTTCGTTTCTGATGCAGGCCGGCGGCGCTTTTGGCGTCAACCTCCTCGCGGTACTGCTGCAGCGGCGCATGCTGTTTCATGGTGACCATCTGGCATCGGAGATGAACGAGGCGAATGCCGAATTCCTTTACCAGCACGCCCGGCAAACGCAGGCGCTTGAAGCGGCCGGAATGCCGCAGCTGACGGCATTCACGAACGCTTTCCAGGCCATCGGTCAGAGCATGGCGGCCGAATCCACGGTTCTGGCCTTCCGTGATTGCTTCTTTGTCATCGCGGTCTGGTTCGCTGTGGTCCTCGCGGCGATCACCCTGATGCCCAAGCCGCAATTGAGACTGGCGCAGACAGCCTAGGAATCGCCCTTGTGCGGGCGATGGCGTGACCGAATTGGCGCAGTACCTGCCCCTGCGCCATGTGTTCCTTTGCCCGTCGTTCTGTGCATGATCAGCGCCAGACAGATACAAAGGAATTGGGGAGAAACATGCACTACGCCGAACTCCTGAAGGCACGCGAAGAACTGACCGGCCCGGGCGGCGCCTTTGAAATCGTCGAAGCCGACGTTCTGGGCAACCGGCTCAGAATCTTCAAGAACGCGCCGCCGAGCGTGCGGGAGGCCTGGCTCTCGACGCTCCAGTTTGCCGATCGGCCTTACCTGATCTACGCCGACGAACGGCTGACCTATGCCGACGCCCACACGCAGGTGAACGCCGTGGCCGCCTGGCTGGCCAGCCGGGGCGTGAAGCCGGGCGACCGGGTCGCCATCGCGATGCGCAACTATCCGGAATGGATGCTGATCTATTGGGCTTGTGTGTCCATCGGCGTTGCCGTGGTGGGCATGAATGCGTGGTGGACGCCCGAGGAAATGGCCTACGCGCTGACGGACTCGGCGCCCAAGGTCCTGTTCCTCGATGCCGAACGCCTCGAGCGGCTGAAGGAACGGCCGGAGTTTGCCGATACGCTGACGCTGGTGGGCGTCCGGATTCCCGATGCACCGAAGCACGTCATTCCGTGGACCGAGGTAATCGCGCATGGCGGCGCGATGCCCGATGTGTCGGTTGATCCGGATGCGGACGCCTGCATTTTCTACACCTCAGGCACGACCGGCGCGCCGAAAGGCGCACAGCTCACGCATCGCGGATGCGTGGCCAACCTGATGAACATGATGTTCGCGGGTGCCTCGACTGCGCTCGCGGTGGAACGGGCGACCGGCGTTGCCCCGCCCGCCACGCCGCCGGTCCCGGTCACCCTGATCACCACGCCGCTGTTTCACGTCACCGCCAACAATTGCGGCGCCTATGCCGGCACGGCCGCCGGCGGCGCCCTGGTGCTGATGTACCGCTGGGACGCCGGCGAGGCCTTGCGTCTGATTGAGCGCGAGCGCGTCACCGGCATGAGCGGTGTGCCCGTGATGGCGCGCGAGCTGATCAACCATCCGGACTTCTCAAAGACCGACACGTCGAGCCTCGTTGCGCTGGCCGGCGGCGGTGCGCAGGTGCCGCCGGACCTCGTGCTGAAGATCGAATCCCAAGTGGCGACGGCGCGGCCGAGCACCGGTTACGGCATGACCGAAACCTGCGGGATCATCACGTCGGTATCCGGCGACTTCTTCGTGGACAAACCAGACACCGCCGGCCCTTACATGCCGAACTTCGACGCCAAATGCGTGGATGACGACGGCAACACGGTACCGCCCGGACAGGTCGGCGAGCTCTGGGTCAAGGGTTCGTCCGTGATCAAGGGATATATCAACCGGCCGGATGCCACCGCCGCGTCGATCACCGATGGCTGGCTGCACACCGGCGACATCGCCCGGATCGACGAACACGGATTCATCTTCATCGTGGACCGCAAGAAGGACATGGTGCTGCGCGGCGGCGAGAACGTCTATTGCGCAGAGGTCGAGGCGACGATCTACCGGCATTCGGCGATAGCGGAATGCTGCGTGTTCGGCGTCGCCGACGACCGGCTCGGCGAAGAGGTCGGCGCGGCCATCGTTCTGAAAACAGGCGAGGCATTGAGCGACAAGGAGCTGCGCGACCATTGTGCGGCGATCATGGCGAAGCACAAGGTGCCGCGTTATGTGTGGTTCCTGGATGAAGCCTTGCCCCGAAATGCCAGCGGCAAATTCCTGAAGCGCGAATTGCGCGACCGCCTCAGTCCTAAAACCGAGACGGCCTGAGCCGGGCGCAATCGGGCGAAGCCGCCGCTGACGCGTGGGGCCGACCGGCTGAGCGCCGCGTCAGCGGAACGCGTTTCCTGACTTTACGCCCAGCATCTTGAACACCAACGCCGCGGGGCAGAACCCCGTGAAGGCGGCCTGAAGCATGTTGAGCCCTGCAAAGGCTGTCAGCAGATACCAGTAGGGGGATACAAAGTATCCCAGCGACAGGCTGGCGAGAACAACGACACCAGCGAAGGCGAGCACTGCGCGGTCAAGGTTCATTTGAAACTCCGTTCGAAATCAATTGGTTGGGGACGAAACGTTGAAGGCGGTCTGGATCCAGGTTTCCAGGGCGCGCCCGGTCTGCGCACCGGCCTGGTGGGCGACCTGGCGTCCGCCTTTCCATCCGATGAGCGTCGGCACGCCGCGGATCTGCAGCTGTGCGGCGGCCGTCTGGTGGTTGTCTGTATTGAGCTTGAAAAACCGTACCTCGCCGTTGAACTTCGCCGCCGCAGCCTCGTAGTGCGGTGCCATCATCCGGCACGGGCCGCACCAGGGCGCCCAGACATCCAGCACGAACGCGCCGGTGTCCTTCGACTGAAGCGACACCAGCTGGTCCGCCGTCACCTCGGCAGGCTCCGGGGTCGCAAGGCCTTTGCCGCACCGGCCACACCTGGCGGACGACAGGGACTTGCCCGGGCCGACCCGGTTGGTCGAGCCACACGACAGGCAGAAGATCATCTGTTCGGTTGCGGACATGCCCATGCGTCTCCGATGTCAGTCCGGCTTGATCTTGTGTGTCTGCATCAGCCCGAGCATGGCGTTCTCGTAGAAGGTCTCGGATTTGCCGGCTTTGATCTTGGCGAGGAAATAGCGTTCGAATCCCACCTTGGCCGTGTGCACCCAGCCGCCTGAACCCGACCAGTTGACATTGCGCGGCGGAATCTGGGGCTGGGCGACGAACGCGACGCCCTTGTCGCCGAAGTCGGCGAGGCAGATTGCATTCCAGGTGGCTTCATGGCTCGGCGCCTTGCCGCGCACGATTTCGCCGAGGTTCTGGGCGGTTGCCGTCACCATGGACTCGATCATAAACCCGGTTTTCGGCACGCCCACGGGAACGGGTGTCTTGCCTGTCGGGGGAATGGCGATGCAAACGCCGATGCCGAAAATCTCCGGATATTTCGGATTGCGCTGGTGCTTGTCGATGAGGATGAACCCCCGGGGATTGGACAGGCCCTCGACATCCCGGACTGCCCCGACACCGCGAAAGGCCGGCAGCATCATCGAGAACTTCATGGGCAATTCGTGAACCTGCTTCACGCTGCCATCTTCGTTGAGCTCCTCGACCGTCATCTTCCCGGCCTCGGCTTTCAGCACGCGCGCGTTAGTAATCCACTTGATGTGGCGCTCGCGCATTTCGCTTTCCAGCAGGCTCTTCGTATCGCCCACACCGTCCAGCCCCAGATGTCCCACATAGGGCTCCGAGGTTACGTAGGTCATCGGCACACGGTCACGGATCTTGCGCTTGCGCAGCTCCGTTTCGATGATCATCGCCGTTTCATAGGCCGGGCCATAGCAGGAGGCGCCTTGAACGGCGCCGACCACGATCGGCCCCGGATCCTTGCAGAATTCCTCGAAAGCGAGGTTCGCCTGGGTGGCGTGGTCAATGTGACAGACCGATTGGGTAAACCCGCCCGGTCCGAGCCCCTCGATCTCGTCGAAGGCCAGTTCCGGGCCCGTCGCGATCACGAGATAGTCGTAAGAGACCGCCGTTCCGTCCGCCAACTGGACGCGTTTCTGGTCCGGCTCGACTTTCTGCGCCTTGCCCACGATGAAACCGATGCCGCGCTTTTTCATTGGCCCGGCAAGTTCGACCACGATATCCTTGCGGTCGCGCCAACCGACCAGAACCCACGGATTCGACGGCAGGAACTGGTAAAAGGTGTTCTCGTTTATCGCGACGACTTCGTCCTCGCGCCTCACAGCCTTCCGGATTTCGTAAGCCGCCAGGGCACCGCCGAGGCCCGCGCCAAGAACAACAATCTTCGCCATTTCGCTTTCTCCCGTATCGACGCAAAGCGTCTGTTAATTTAGTATTTTATAATATACGTATCCATACGTATAACAGAATTGTCAAATTCATTGAATGCAAACGTGGCTTGAAAGCCGCGCGAAACCGGAGTGACCATGGGACATCAGGCGTTATCACCTCGAATCACCGCGCGGGCCGGTCGCGGCGCAGCGCCCTCGCCGCGCGCGGCCTGGTCCCTGCTGCTGCTCCTGATCGCGGTTCCGCAACTGGCCCTCGCCCAGGTCCTCAAGATCGAGGAAGCGATTGTCGTCGATTATCGCCCCGTGATCGCGCGCATCGAAGCCGGGGATACCGCCACGGCGCGCTCCCGCCTTCAGGGCGTAGTCACCCGGCTGAATGTCGTCGAAGGCCAGATCGTGAAGTCCGGAGACGTCGTCGCGGTCGTTACGGATGATACGATCACCCCCCAGCTCTCCTCGCTCAGTTCCCGCATCGAGGGCCTGAAATCCCAGGTCACGCAGATGGAAGGCGATATCGCCCGCAATGAAGGGCTGCTCGCACAAGGCTTCTATCCGCGTGTTCGACTCGATGAAGAAAAAACCAATTTCGAGGTCCTGAAGCGCAGCCTCGCCTCAACCGAAGCCGAGCGCCGGGCCCTGTCGGCACGCGAATCGGAAGGCCGCATCCTTGCGCCGGCCGACGCCCACGTCACCGACGTCAAAGTCGTACGCGGATCGGTCGTGTCTCCGGGCGATGTGCTGGCCACCTTCGCAACAGTCAACGGCGTCGTTCGCCTGGCGCTGCCCGAGCGCCACGCGCCGAACATAGTCGAGGGCGAACAGATCACCCTGCGCCTGCCCGCCCGCTCCGACGACGTGCGCACCGCGACGATCATCAAGATCTATCCGGAACTCAAGCAGGGCTCGGTCATCGCCGATGCGAAGGTCGATGGCGGCCTGACGGCGCTGTTCGGCGAACGGGTCGATGTCCTGGCCCCGGTCGGGGAACGCCGCGCGATCCGTATCCCGAAGGAATACGTCTCGACCCGGTTCGGGGTGGACTTCGTTCGGGTAAAGGTGGGCGAGCGTTTCATTGATGCCCCCGTCGCCCTGGCTGCGCCGCTCGTGGATGCGACGGGCCAGTTCGAGATCCTGTCCGGACTGAAACCCGGAGACCAAATCGAGAAGCCGGAACCGCGCCTGTGAAAACCGATCTTTCCGGCGGGATCACGCGCTCGACGATCCGGTCCCCGCTGACCCCCCTCTTCCTGTTGTCGGCCTTGGCGGTTGGCCTGATTGCCCTGCTCACGATTGCCCGTGAGGAGGAGCCGCAGATTTCCGTGCCGATGGTTGACATCATGGTGTCAGCGCCCGGTCTGAAAGCGGCGGATGTCGTGGAGCAGGTTTCCAAACCGCTCGAAAACATCCTGATGGCGATTCCGGACACGGAGCACATCTATTCGCAAACACGCGATGACGGCGCCCTTGTGACCGCCCGGTTCAAGGTCGGCACCAACGCCGATGACGCCATCCTGCGCGTACACGAAAAGATCCGCGCCAATCTCGACTCCATTCCCTATGATGTCCCGATGCCGCTGGTTGTCGGTCGCGGCATCAATGACGTCCCCATCGTCACGTTGACACTGTCGCCGGATGACACCACCGGCGATGTCTGGAACGATACGACCCTGCGCATGCTCGCCGACGAGCTGCGCAACGAGCTTACCAAGGTCAAGGATGTCGGCCTCACCGACGTGATCGGCGGACGCCCGCTCGAGCTGCGGGTCGAGCCGGACATTCAGGCGCTGTCCGCCCAGGGCGTGTCCCTCCAGACGCTCGTGCAGAGCATCATGGGCGCTGCTGCCGCCATGCCTTCGGGCCGGGCGCATCAGGACGGCCAGTCCCTGATCGTGCAGGCGGGCGACCGCGTAAATGCCGTTCACGAACTTGAACGGTTGCAGATCCGCGGCGCCGGCGGACGGGTGGTCTATGTGGGCGACGTGGCGACCGTGCGCGTCACCGGCGCCGAGACCGATACGCGGGTCTGGACCATGCTGCCCAACGCCACCGACGGATTCGAGGCACGCCCGGCGGTCACCGTGACGGTCGCCAAGCGCCCCGGCGCGAACGCGGTTGTCGTGTCCAGCGCCGTCCTGGAGCGGTTGAAGACGCTGAAGGGCCCACTCATACCGGAAGGCATCGAAGTCGAGGTGACGCGTGACTATGGCGCCACCGCGAACCACAAGGCCAACGAACTGTTGTTCCATCTGGGTCTCGCGACCGTGTCGATCGTGGTGCTCATCGCCTTCAGCATCGGCTGGCGCGAAGCGCTCGTCACGCTGATCGTGATTCCGACGACGATCCTGCTCACGCTGTTTGCGTCGCTGATGATGGGCTACACCATCAACCGGGTGAGCCTCTTTGCGCTGATCTTTGCGATTGGCATCCTGGTCGATGACGCCATCGTCATCATCGAGAACATCTCGCGTCACTGGGCGATGAACGATGGCCGGAGCAAGGTGGACGCGGCTATCCAGGCGGTGTCGGAAGTCGGCAACCCGACCATCATCGCCACCCTGACCGTGATCGCGGCGCTGTTGCCAATGATGTTCGTGTCCGGACTCATGGGACCTTACATGGCTCCCATCCCGGCGAACGCGTCTGCGGCGATGGTCTTCTCCTTCTTTGTCGCGGTTGGCATTGCGCCCTGGCTGATGATGAAGATCGTCAGCGGCGCCGCAGCCAACGCGCACATTCATGCCCATGGCGGGGAAACGCGCCTCAGCGGCTTCTATCGCCGGGTCGCTGCTCCGGTGGTTGCGTCAAAACGCAATGCCTGGATATTCCTGATCGCGGTGGGTGTTTTGACTTTGCTGTCACTCCTGCTGTTCGTGACGCGCGCCGTTCCGGTCAAACTCCTGCCGTTCGACAACAAGTCGGAAGTCCAGGTGATCGTTGATCTTCCGGAAGGCGCCGCGCTTGAAGACACCGAACGCGCCTTGTTTGCGCTGGCCGATGCGATCCGTCCGGTCGAGGAAGTGGTTACGCTGCAGGCTTATGCCGGCACCGCCGCGCCGTTCAACTTCAACGGCCTGGTGCGCCACTATTTCCTCCGCGCCAGCCCCGAACTCGGCGACTTGCAGGTCAACCTTTCCGAAAAATCAGACCGCAAGCGCGCGAGCCATGACATCGCGCTCGACATCCGGGCCCGGTTGGCCGCCGTGCCGCTGCCGCCTGGTGCGCGGGTCAAGGTGGTCGAGGTTCCGCCCGGCCCGCCGGTCATGTCTACCCTGATGGCCGAGATCTACGGTCCGTCGCCCGAAGTGCGCCGCAAGACGGCCGCCGTCGTGGAGGGCTTCTTCAACGAGACCGACTTCATCGTTGACGTGGACAATTCCATGGGCGAACCGGCCCCGCGCCTCGCCTTCGACATCGACGAGCCCAGCGCGGCCGATGCCGGAGTTCTGCAGCAGGACATTCTCGACACGATCGCCCTCGCCTTCCAGGGGCAGACGTCGGGCGTATCGCCGCGCAGCGAAGGACGTGACCCGCTGAACATCCGCGTCTACCTTCCCCGTTCGGAGCGCAGCTGGACCCAGCAGATTGCGGCCACGCCGGTTCCGCGCCGCCTTGCCGGTACGGATGCCATGCCGATCGAACTCGGTGCGCTCGTCGAGCCACGCGAAGAGAGCGGCTCGCTGACGATCTTCCGCCGTGACGGACATTTTGCCGACATGGTGATGGCCGAACTGGCCGGCCGTTTCGAGGCGCCAATCTACGGCATGTTCGAGATCGAAGCCCGTATCAAGGCCTTTGACTGGGCAAGCGAAGGCCTGACGCAGCCGGACATCAGCATGTACGGTCAGCCAGCGGATGAGACCCACACAACCGTCCTCTGGGACGGCGAGTGGGAAGTCACCTATGTCACATTCCGCGACATGGGACTGGCGTTTGGCGTGGCCCTGATCGGCATCTACATTCTCGTCGTTGCACAATTCGGAACCTTCCGGGTGCCCCTGATCATCCTGACGCCCGTACCCCTGACGCTGATCGGAATCATGATCGGCCACTGGCTGTTCGGCGCGGCGTTCACGGCAACCTCGATGATCGGCTTCATCGCGCTGGCAGGCATCATCGTGCGCAACTCCATCCTTCTGGTGGATTTCGTGCGCCACCGCACCGACGCCCATACCCCGCTCCGCGACGTCCTGCTCGACGCGGGCGCCATCCGGTTCAAGCCGATCCTGCTGACCGCGCTGGCGGCGATGATCGGTGCCGCAGTGATCCTGTCCGACCCGATTTTCCAGGGTCTGGCGATTTCGCTCCTGTTCGGGCTCGCTTCCTCCACGGCGCTGACCGTGCTGGTGATTCCGGCGATCTACATAGCCCTGCGCGGTCCGGAGTGGACACCTCCGCAAGCACCGACTACGTCCGGCGCCGGCGAACCGATCTTGGCTGCAGAAGGAACCCAGCATGGCGCAACCTAGGCTCAAGAAGGCAGCGGCGCTGGAACAGGTCACCTACCGCGCGCAGGAAGCTGCCGGCACCTTGAAGGCCATGGCGAGCGAAACGCGGCTGATGATCCTGTGCGCGCTCAGCGACAGCGAGCGCCCCGTCAACCAGCTGGCCGAACTGACCGGCCAATCCCAGTCTGCGGTTTCGCAGCATCTGGCGAAGCTGCGTGCGGCGGGCCTCGTCGAAAGCCGCCGTGAAGGCCAGACGATCCACTACCGCTGCAGCCCCGGCATCGGCCATCACCTGATCGATACGCTCTGCCGCTTCTATGGCCGTCCAGGCGCCTAGAGCCCCGGGCGCTTAATTTGCGTCAGCTGATGGCTGTATCGTGGGGTCTGGCAAGGCGCGACCGGAGCCTGATGTGATCATCAGGCGAGGATCGGGGCGCCGCCAGGCCGCGCGAGACGGCCAAGCCTGCGCCACTCAGTACGCCACCCTTCGGGCCACCGTCTTTTCCGCCGTGGCCGCGTTGCTGTCCTTGACCGGGCCTCGGCCCGCTCTGCGGACCGCGCCTTGCCACACCGAAAAATCCGGCGGTCAGCGGGCGCAAATTAAGCGCCCGGGGCTCTAGTCCCGGTCGGGGGCGCCCAGCGGGAAAAGCGGCCGGTAGGGCCGGGCCTCGTCTACTGCCCGTGCAAACGAGGGCCGCGCCAGCAGCCGGTCGCGATAGGCACGCAGCGCCGGATAGGCCTGCGGGATCTGGTAAACCCAATCGGCATAGAACAAGGACGGCGCCGCCGCGCAGTCGGCCAGCGAAAACGTCTCGCCTGCCGCCCATGTCTGCCCGGCGAGGCGTCCGTCCAGCCAGGCATAGGCCGGCTCCAGCCGCTCCGTTGACACGGCCAGTCCTGCCTCGCGCGTCATCGGCAACCGGCCGAGCGCCGCTGCCACCGCCACCTGCATCGCGTCCATCACATAGAGGTCGAAGTACCGGTCCATGAAGCGCACCTCGAGCGCCGCCAGCGGGGCCTCCGGCAACAGACGCACGGGTCCTGGATAGGCCAGGTGCAGGTACTCGATCAGGATGCTCGTCTCGGCAAACTGCCGCGCCCCGTCCACCAGCAGCGGGAACCTGCCCATCGGCCAGCGCGCCTGCCAGTCGGCGACATGCTCCGGTGCCACGGGCCAGATCATCCGGAACTCGAAGGGCGTAGTGTTCTCATACAGCGCAATCAGCGCCTTCTGCGTGTACGACGAGAATGGATGACCATAGAGCGCGAGCGACATGGTAGCCTTCACCTGACGGGACGGGCAACCTTGCAGCCCGGCGCGGATGTTGCAAGCCTGACGCGCGAAGGCGGCCCGCGAAAGCCGTGGCCCGCAGAGCCGGCATACTCAAGGTTAATTCAGAATGACGATCCATCCGGTCATCATGTGCGGCGGCGCTGGAACGCGCTTGTGGCCCGTTTCGAACCAGGCCTGTCCCAAGCAATTCCATCGCCTCGTCTCGGACAAGTCGGTGTTCCAGGAAACCGTGCTGCGCTTCCACGGCCAGGCCGGATTCCACCCGGAACCGGTCATCATTTCC
>VMTE01000027.1 GCA_013791775.1 Hyphomonas sp. | reverse complement strand
GTACACGGTCCGCGATCCCCAGAACGCGACCGCAACGGCGACTGTAACCGTGACCGTCAACAATCAGGGCCCCGTCGCGGTAAATGATGCGACATCGACCAATTCCAACACAGCAAAATCCCTCGATCCGCGTACCAATGATAGCGACCCTGAGGGCGGCGCCCTGACCATCGTCTCGGTCACCACCCCGTCGAGCGGCTCGGCGATCGTCACCGGCGGTGGCACCGGCGTGACCTACACGCCGGCCGCCAACTTCATCGGCACGGCGACCTTCAGCTATACCGTCCGTGATCCCCAGAATGCGACCGCCACGGCGACCGTCACCGTCACCGTCAACAACCAGGCACCCGTCGCGGTCAACGATGCGACCTCGACCAATTCCAATACCGCGAAGGCCTTCAATCCGCGCACAAATGACAGCGACCCTGAAGGCGGCGCTCTCACCATCGTCTCGGTCACCACCCCGTCGAGCGGCTCAGCGGTCGTTACCGGCGGCGGCACCGGCGTCACTTACACACCCGCCGCAAACTTCATCGGCACCGCGACATTCAACTACACGGTCCGCGATCCCCAGAACGCCACCGCCACAGCAACCGTCACGGTGACCGTGAACAACCAGGTACCGGTCGCCGGCAACGATGCGACGTCGACCAACTCCAACACCGCGAAATCCCTCGATCCGCGCACAAATGACAGCGACCCCGAGGGCGGCGCCCTGACCATTGTGTCGGTCACCACACCGTCGAGCGGTTCAGCAGTCGTCACCGGCGGCGGCACCGGCGTCACCTATACGCCGGCTGCGAACTTCATCGGCACGGCGACCTTCTCCTACTCGGTCCGCGATCCCCAGAACGCGACTGCAACGGCGACTGTCACCGTCACCGTCAACAATCAGGCGCCCGTCGCGCAGCCGGACAGCGTCAGCACGGCTTACAACACGGCTGTCAATTTCAATCCGCGCACCAATGACAGTGATCCGGAAAGCGGCGCCCTGACCATTGTGTCCGCAACGACGCCGTCCAGCGGTACCGCGACCGTCATTTCCGGCACGAGCATCACCTACACGCCCGCGAGCAATTTCTCCGGCACCGCGACTTTCAATTACACGATCCGGGATCCGCAGAATGCGACGGCCTCCTCCACCGTCACCGTCACGGTCGCGCCAGCCCCCAACCAGCCGCCGGTTGCAGTCAACGATTCGGTTGAAGGCTTCGCTTATACCAACGAGGTCATCTACCTCGACGTGCCATGGGCAGCGAATGATTCCGATCCGAACGGCGATCCGCTCACAGTGACTTCTGTGACCCAGCCGACAAAGGGCAGCGTCGCCATCCAAGGCAACTCGATCGTATATACCTCGGCCACGAACAACATTCTCGCGAGCTTCACCTATACGATCTCCGATGGCCGCGGCGGGCAGTCGACCGCCACGGTGCAAATTCACATAACGCGCGAGTCTCCCAACTAGCATTGCTGGTCTCCCGCGAGCACACCCGGCAAGAACTCGCCGATGATCGACATATGCGGCATACTGACTTTTGCGCGCTGGGCAGATTCAAGTTTCCTGTGGATCAAAGACGCAGGAACAGGTGCTCTCAGCTTGAACACGCGCAATGTAACATCGGGATAGAACTGCCGCTGACAGTATCTTCGATAAGCTATGACACGGCAGAGCGCCGCCGATCCATACCGTGAGCAAGCTCGGCTTGGTGATGCAAGCCGCCCCGGCGCATCTGGTTTGTGAGCAAGTCGCAGCCGAACGCGCGCGCAAAGCGAAAGAGCGACAGGTCCGGCGGGCATATCCGGTATGACCGAGCCGTAGCGCACGTGCCTTCACCGGCAGATCAGTCTCTGACGCGATTGCACGCGCACGCGAATCAACCTTTGGTAACAACCAATCTCGCTTTGTCACTTGCGAAAGGATGACGTCCAACGGATGCCTACCGAACCACCGCGCAGATCAAACACCCCTGCCCGATCATCTGTGTACGCGCCGTCCGGCATGCGACTCGATGAGACCGATCTCAAACTTCTTCGCGTTCTCCAGGAAGGCGCCCGGGAGCCGATCAAGACGCTGGCTGAGCGCATCGCGCTATCGCACAATGGCACCCTTCACCGGCTCAACCGGCTCGAAGATTCTGGGGCGATCCTGCGCTACAGGGCTGACATAGACGAAAGCATCTTCGGCACCTGGCCTTTCTATTCGGTCCAGATCGCACTGACCCAGGCCGGCCGCGCCAATCGCAGCCGCCTCGAAGCCGCGATCATTGCTGCCCCCGAAATCACACAGGCATCGGGTCTTGTCGGCGCATTGGATCTGAAGCTGAGGGTGGCGCTGCAAAAACCTGCTGACTGGACAGCCCTGCAAGCGCAGCTCGATCCGTCCGCTGACCTCATACAGACCGCGCACCTGCATCCCCTCGGGCGGGTGATCAAGCACGCGAGCCCGCATCCGCTGTTCGCACAGGACGGCATTTAGGCATGCCTTACCGCACACGCCGCGTTGAAGAAGTACAGCCCAGGCTACCTGACCTTGCGGGGCGCGCGGCCCTGCGCAGTGGAGCCCTCCTTATCGCGCCGAATGTCCGAGCCTATGCCGCATCAGGGAGGCACCCATGACGAGCCCGGGCCAGCGCCGCCAACCGGTCGATGCCGACCTCGCTGTCGGCGCCAACATCCGCAAGCTGCGGGTAGAAAATGGACTGACGCTCCAGGAATTCGCAGCCCAGCTGGGCTTCAGCCACCAGCAGCTCCAGAAATACGAGACAGGTAGCAACCGTGTGTCCGCAGGAGTTCTCTACCACATCGCCCGCGCGTTCTGTGTTCCCATCGACTCGCTGTTTGAAGGCGCTGTCGACTCTGCCGGCCCGGACCGGGCGGTGACTGAACTCACCCGTGCGCGCATCAAATGCCACGTGATCGTTGACAGCACCTCATCCCTTCCCGTCCTAGACGCAATGTCGAAGGTCCTGCGCGCCCTGCAGGAAAAGGACTGAGACCCGCCGCCCGGCGCAGCAGGCGGTGAACGCCCCATCCCGCCCGCTAACCCGCCGCGCGAATTTTACCAAGACCGACCGTGCTCGGAGCTGGGTGCGCGCCCGCGCCGCAGGTCGAGAATATTCTGCAACATCAGACGACGGTCTCCGCAAGTCGGCGCAATCCGCGCGCCTGATTTTGCAAAACGAGGGTTAACTCGCGTCTGAAGCATGTGCGGCGCCCAGTCGCCCGGCAGGCGTTCCCGCTCGCCGGCTGAGGCATGGTGAGCGGATGGTCCGTGTACGACCCGCAAGACGGTTTGCGGAAGGTAACGACGGCCCAACATGCGTTTCGTACTCGCCTTTGCCATCCCGCCCTTGCTGATCATTGCAGGGCTCGCGCTCGCGACGGGGTTCATCGCAGGCGTGTTCGACGGTCATCCCGCCCTCGGGGCGCCGCTCTTAAGCGCCGGCGGCGAACCTGTCTACTCGCCCTTTGCGGTGATTGGCTGGACGCAGGCACATGCGGAAGAATTTCCAAAACCCTTTGCGATGGCCCGGCTGATTGTACTGGCGGGCTTTGCCACTGCCATTCTCGCCTTCGCGCTTCTGATCCGCAGCCGCACCAAGCCTCAGCCCTTCGGAAAGGATGCCTGGGGCACATTCAGGGACGCAAGCGAAGCTGGCCTCTTTGCCAGGACCGGCACGCCGCTCGGCAAGCTGGACGGCGAGATCCTCTGCTTTGACGGGCCGGAGCATCAGCTGCTGGTCGGCGCCTCGCGGTCCGGCAAGGGCCGGGGCCATGTCGTGCCCACATTGCTGGCCTGGCCGAGTTCGGCGCTTGTACTCGACGTCAAAGGCGAGCTTGCCAGCGGCGACGGGCGGCATGGGTTTCCGGGCACAGCGGGGTTTCGGGGCACGCTCGGGCCGGTCCTTCAGTTTGCGCCGACGAGACCCGGCTCCGCGCGGTTCAATCCCCTGTTCGAGGTTCGGCGGGGCGCAAACGAAGTGCGCGATGTCCAGAACATCGTCGACATCATCGCCGATCCGGCCGGCGACGGGCGCCATTCGGATTTCTGGGACAAGTCCGCCAAGCAGGTGCTGATCGGCGTCATCGTTCATGTGCTCTATGCCGAGCCCGCGCACCGCAAGAATCTCGCTGTCGTCCGGGAAAAACTCCGCGACCTCAAAGCCACGGCCGAAGAGATGGGCCGCACCCTGCACCTGACCGACCCTGTCACCGGAGAAGGCCAGGTCCATCCGGAAGCGCGGCACGGCTCGGAGAGCTTTCTCGCCAATGAGGAGCGGCTTCAATCGGGTCTGAAGGCGACGGCGGAAAGCTTCTTCGGTCTGTTTGCGGATCCGATTGTCGCGGACATGACATCGGCGTCGGATTTCCGGGTGGCGGACCTGATGTGCGGCGCAAAGCCGGCTACGCTCTACCTGCAACCGCCGCCATCCGACGCCGCGCGCCTGATGCCGCTGATGCGGCTCGTGCTGAACCAGATGGCCCGCGCCCTGATGGAGCATCAGGAGACGGGACCGGCGGGCGAGAAGAAGAACCACCGGCTGCTGCTTTGCCTCGATGAGTTTCCCCAACTGGGAAAGCTCCCCTTCTTCGAGACGATGATGGGCGCGATGGCGGGCTACGGGATCAAGGCCTATCTCGTCTGCCAGTCGCTGAACCATATCACGCGGGCTTACGGCCGGGACAGCGTGATCCTCGACAATTGCCATATCCTCACCGCGTTTTCGGCCACTGACATGGAAACCGCGCGGCGGATCGCCGAGATGGCGGGCGAGGCCTGGGAAGTCCGCCCACAGATCAGTGAGCAGATGCCAGCCTCGCTGTTCGGCCCGAAGCGCCGGACGATCTCTTACCGCGAAGAGCGCCGTCCGTTGCTGTTGCCCGGTGATGTGCGCCAGCTCAGGCGCGATGAGCAGCTGATCTTCCTGTCCGGCACCAAACCGCTGCGCACGAAGAAACTGCGGTTCGACGAAGAACCCGTCTTTGCCAAGCGTCTCCTTCCAGCGCGCCTCGCGCGGCCCGCCGCGCCCGCCCGCCATGACTGGGACGGCGTGCAGCCTGTCGGCATGCTGACGCCGGCGCCGGTGCCAAAGCCGCATCCGTCTTCGTCGCCGCGCTGGCCGGCTTCCTCAACGCGCGCGCCGAGTGCGCAGGCCGATCTCTTCACGGCCGCGCCGGCGCGAGGCTCGCAGCCGAGCCTATCGCGCACGATCGTCGCTGGTCTCACCCCTCCCCCCGGTCATCCGGCGACGCAGGCGCGTGAATGGGATGCGGCCGCAGACGGCACAGAGGCGCCGCCCGCGCGCCGTCATCAAGGAGACTGAACCCCCATGTCGACCACAGGTATCCGGGCCTATTTCGAAAACACCCTCGCCCGCGAGATCGCCCGTATGGCGCGTGTCCAGGGGCGTTCAGAATCGAGCATCATCGTTGAGGCGGTGCGGGTCTATCTCGCGGCGCGGTCGGAGGGCGCCCTCGTCGCGGCAGGCGAGACGCAGAAGCGCCAGCTGAACCGTGTGGAGGCACGGCTCGACCGATTGTTCGCGGACCAGGCGCGTATCGATCAGGCCGTGCATAGTTTCGTGCGCCTCTGGCTGGAGCATAATCCTCCGCTCCCGGAGGATTATGCCGAAAGCGCCGCCGCAAGCGCGGCGGTCCGGCTTGAGCACTTTGAAGACTATGTCCAGCGCGCAGCCGCAAGGACTTCCAAAAGCCGGCGCAACGCGCTGGCCGCGCTGTCCCATGAGGACGCCGAATGAGCAGCGAGGCCCTTCCCTTTGTTCCGGGCGCGCGCCGCCGCGCTGTACTGGCCGCGGCGCTCGGGCCGGAAGTTGCCGCCGCGCTGAACGCGCCGGAGGTGACCGAAGCGCTGATCAATGCGGATGGGCGGCTCTGGCTCGACCGGGCGGGAGCGGGCCTTGAAGCGACCTTAGTGATCATCCCAGCCGCAGACCGCGAAGCGGCCATCCGGCTACTCGCGCATGAGGCGGGCGAGACGGTCGGCCCTGACCGCCCGCTCCTGTCGGCGGTCCTTCCCGGCAGCGCCGCGCGGGTGCAGGCGGTGCTCGCGCCGCTCGTTGCGGCGCCGGTGCTGGCGATCCGCAAGCGCCCGGAGCGGATCTTCACGCTGGACGATTATGTGGCGAGCGGCGCGGCGACAGAGGCGCAGGCCGCAGAGCTGAGAGCCGCCGTCGAGGGCCGGCGCAACATCATCGTTGCGGGGGGTGCTGGCTCCGGCAAGACAACGCTCCTCAATGCGCTGCTGGCTGAGCCCGCCTTCCGCGCGGCGCGTACCATCGTGCTGGAGGACACCGCCGAGCTTCAGGTCTCGGGCGAGAATGTCGTCCAGTTGCTCACGAAGCGGACGGGCTGCCAAGTGACCCTGCGCGATCTTGTCCAGACTGCCCTGCGCCTCAGGCCCGACCGGATCATTGTCGGCGAAGTCCGGGACGCGGCCGCGCTTGATGTGCTCAAGGCCTGGAACACCGGCCATCCCGGCGGGCTCCTGACCCTGCACGCCAATTCTGCGGCCGACGCGCTCGGCCGGCTGGAGGACCTCTGCCTCGAAGCGGGCGGCGGCGATCCGTCCCGGCTGATCGCGCAAGGCGTCGGCCTCATCGTGTTCATCGAACGCACGAGCGACGGCCGGCGCATCTCGCAGATCCTCAACCCCAATCTCAGCCAACCCGTGTCCAAAGGAGACCTGACATGACCCGGACCGTCCAGACGAACCGCCGCGCCGCGCGGCGCCTCATCACTGCCGCTGCCTTTGCGCTCATGCTTGCAGCCCCGGCCCATGCGGCCGGCTCCGGCATGCCCTGGGAGGGCCCGCTCGACCAGGTGGTCGATTCGATCACCGGCCCGGTCGCCCGCGCGGCAGCCGTCATCGCCATCGTGCTGGCCGGGATCACGGTGACATTCTCTGAAGGCGGCTCCGGCGTGCGCAAGCTTGCCTTTGTCGGACTTGGCATCGCGATCATGTTTGCGGCGGTGTCATTCTTCCTCGACTTCTTCGGCTTTGCCGGCGGCGCGGTGATTTAAGCGCCATGAGCGAGCTGCCTGAAGGCTTTGTCCTACCGCTGCATACCTCGCTGACACGGCCGATTCTGATCGGCGGGAGCCCTCGCGGGTTTGCGATCCTCAACGCGACGTTCGGCGCGGCGATCGCGCTCGGGCTGCAGCAACCGCTGATCGGGATCCCGCTCTTTGCGGCGCTGCATGGCGCGGCGGCCTGGGCGGCGGCGCGCGACCCCTGGTTCCTCGAGACCTGGCCGCGCCATCTCGCCAAGCCGCCTTACCTGGAGGCCTGAAAGCCATGTTCGACCTTCGCTTCTACAAGGCCCGCCGCGCAAGGCTCGCCGACTACCTCCCCTGGGCGGCGCTGATCGCACCGGGCGTCGTTCTGGGCAAGGATGGCAGTTTCCAGCGCAGCCTCCGGTTCCGGGGCCCGGACCTCGATGCGGCGACCCCGGCTGAACTCATCGGCCAGTCGTCGCGTCTGAACAATGCGCTGCGCCGGCTGGGGTCTGGCTGGTGCCTGCATGTCGAAGCGCGCCGGCGCGCCTCGCCGGGCTATCCGGAGAGCGTGTTCACGCAAGGCCTTGCGTGGCTGATCGAGGAAGAGCGGAGGATGCTGTTCGAAGAGGCCGGCGCGCGGTTCGAGACCGATTATTTCCTGACCCTGACGTTCCTGCCGCCGCCGGAGCGGGCGCGCCGGCTCGAAGCCCTGCTGTTCGAGGGCGGCGAAAAAGCTTCGCCTGCGGATTATTCTGCAGTGCTGGCCCGTTTCATCGCGGAGAGTGACGCGTTCCTGTCGCTGATCGAAACGCTGACGCCGGAGGCGGAATGGCTCGGCGACGCGGCCCTCCTAGGCTACCTGCATGACTGCGTGTCCGACCGGCCCTTGCGCCGTCTTGCCGTGCCGGAGACGCCGTTCCATCTTGACGCGCTGCTCACGGATGCAAGCCTGACAGGGGGCCTTGCGCCGAAGCTCGGCGCGAAGCATCTGCGCCTCCTGTCGGTGCGCAGCTTCGTGTCCTCGACCGAGCCCGGCCTGCTCGACGCGCTGAACCGGCTCCCGGTCGCATACCGCTGGGTGACGCGGTTCCTGCCGCTCGGGCCGGAAGCGGCGCGCCGCGAGATCACCAATATCCGGCGCAAATGGTTTGCCAAGCGCAAGGGTCTTGTCACCACGCTGCGCGAGGCGGTGTTCCAGGAAGAATCGAGCCTGATCGACAATGATGCGGGCCTGCAGGCGGCGGACGCCGACGCCGCGCTTGTAAGCCTCGGCCAGGACGGGGTCACGGCCGGTTATGCCACGATCGTCATAGTCGTTGCCGAGGAGACCAGCGAAGCGGCGGACGCGGCATTGCGCCTCATACGTCAGACGACGGACAGTCTCGGCTTTGTGACCGAGGCCGAAGGCGTCAACGCGGTCGAAGCCTGGCTCGGCACGCTCCCGGGGCAGGCCTACGCCGATGTGCGCCGCCCGCTGGTCCTGACACGCAACCTTGCGCATCTCATTCCGGCAAGCGCCATCTGGGCCGGGCCTGAGACGACCCCGCATCTCGGCGGGCCGCCGCTTATGCTGGCGGCGAGTGATGGGGCAACGCCGTTCCGGCTGAGCCTCCATCAGGGCGATATCGGTCATACGCTGGTGCTGGGGCCGACGGGGTCTGGCAAATCGGTGCTGCTCGCCGCACTGATCGCGCAATGGCTGCGCTATCCGGGGGCTCAGGCCTTCGTGTTCGACAAGGGCCGATCCTCGCGGGCGATGGTGCTAGGGTTGGGCGGCGTATTCCACGATCCGGGCGCAGCCGAGACGGGCGCGCCGCTGTTCCAGCCGCTGGGGGGTATTGATGTCCCGGCGGAGCGGTCCTGGGCGCAGGACTGGCTGGCGGGCGAGGTCGAAGCGGGCGGCGGCGATCTCACGCCGGAGCGCCGGCGCGAACTCTGGCGGGCGCTTGACCTGCTGGCGGCGCGTCCGGCGCGCGAGCGCACGCTATCGCTCCTGACGGCGTTGATCCAGGACGAGGGCCTGCGCGCGGCGCTGGAGCCGCTGACGCATGCCGGGCCGCTCGGGCCCCTGCTGGACGCTGACCGGACGTCGTTTGGCGCGGGCGCGGTGACGGCGTTTGAGATGGAGGCGCTGCTCGCGTCCAGGCGGGCAGCGTCCGCCGTGCTGCCGGTGATCTTCCACATGCTGGAGGCGCTCTTTGACGGGCGCCCGACACTGATCGTGCTGGATGAGGCCTGGCTCTACCTTAAAGACACCGCCTTTGCCGCGCGCATCCAGGACTGGCTCAAATCGCTGCGCAAGAAGAACGTGGCGGTGATCTTTGCCAGCCAGGAGCTCGCCGATGTCGCAGCCTCCCCGCTGGCCGCGACGCTGAACGAGGCGGCGGCGACCCGGATCTTCCTTGCCAATGACCGGGCGCGCGAGCCACAGACGAAGGAATTCTACCGCGCCGCCGGGCTCAATGAGCGCCAGATCGAGCACATCGCGGGCGCCACCCCGAAACGCGACTATTACATCACCTGCCGGGCGGGCAGCCGGATGATCGACCTTGAGCTCGGACCGGCTGCGCTCACCTTTGCGGGCGCGTCGAGCCCGGAGGACCAGCGCTTGATCGACCGGCTGGTGGCGAGTGGCGGCGCGGCGAGGTTTGCCCACCGGTTCCTTGAGGCGAAGGGGCTCGGGCCGGCGGCGGACGCGCTCGGCCGGTTCGACGCGGCCGATATTCTCCCCTTCCCCAGCCCGTCCTCTCAAACCACAGAAGGCGAAGCCGCATGAACCCCGTTCGAACCCGTCTCGCGGCCCTCATCGCGGCTGCCCTGCCCCTCACCGCAACTCTACTGCCCGCGCCAGCGGCCGCGCAGATGGTCGTCTATGACCCGGCCGTGCATGCCGAGAGCGTGCTGTCGGCGGCCCGGGCGCTGGAGCAGATCCGGCATCAGATTGCCGCCATCGAGCAGCAGGCCCAGATGCTACAGAGGAACTCACTTGATCTGTCCCCGGAGCTTAGCCGTTCGATCGACGAGGCTAGAAACCTATTCACTGAGGCCGAAGCACTTGCCTTCGACATCGGCCGGATCGGCGGAGATATTGAGACGCTCTACCCCGAGACCTGGGAAGCGTATGACCTTGAGAGCGTGCTCGCCCAGTCGCAGCGCTGGCGGGCGGCGAGCCGCGCGAGCCTTGCCCGCGCGATGCAGGCCGAGGCGCGCGCGGCAGGGTCCATAGACGACACAGGCACTCGCCTTCAGTCCGCGCTCGGCGCAAGCCAGGCCGCCGAAGGCCAGACCGGCGCCATCCAGGCGGGCAACCAGCTGCAAGCCTTGAGCGCCGCGCAGCTTGCCGAGATCCATTCGCTGCTCGTGCTGCAAGGCAGAGCGCTGCAGACCGAGCGGATGGAACGTCTCGCCCGCGAGGAGCGCGCCGAAGAAATCCAGCGCCGCGCGTTCCCGTCAACCAAGGCCCCGGCGGGCGAGCCCGCCCGGTCGGCGTTCTGACGCGCGGAGGCTTCGGTGGACCCCGCGACGATCAACAGCTTTCTCGACCAGTTCATCCAGGTCATCGATTCCGGGTTCGGACTCATTCAGGGCGATGTCGCCTATGTGCTGAACGCGCTGATCGTGATTTCGGTCACGCTGGCGGGCGCGCATTGGGCGCTCGCGGCCGAAGCACCGATAGCGCCGTTCTTCCGCAAGGTGCTGTTCGTCGGCTTCTTTGCGTTCCTGATCAACAACTGGAATGCGCTCGCGACCGCCATCAACCAGTCGGGCGCGATGCTGGGCCTGCGCGCTGGCGGCAGCGGACTGACCCTGCCCGACCTGCATAATCCCGGGCGGATTGCGGGGATCGGGACCGAACTGTTCGGGCGTACGGCGGAGCTGGGGCGCGGCATGAACATCCTCTCAGACTTTGTGCCGCTCGTGACGATCCTGATCGCCGCCTTCGTGATCATGTTCGGCTTCTTCATCCTCGCGCTGCAGATCTTCTCGGCGCTGATCGCGTTCAAGCTCGGCAGTCTTGCGGCCTTTGTCGCCCTGCCCTGGGGCGTGTTCTCTGGCACGGCCTGGGTGGCAGAGCGCCCGCTCGGCTGGGTTGTGGGGAGCGCGATGCGCCTGTTCGTGCTGGCGCTGATCGCGTCGGTCTCGATTTCGTTCGTGGACCGGCTGCCGGCTGTGTTCGTGCTCGATGCGGGCGGCGCGCTCAATATTCTCCTCTTCGGCCTGACGCTCCTGATGCTGGCCTGGTTCGGGCCGCAGCTTGCAAGCGAGGTTGTCTCCGGCCAGCCGCACCTGTCTGGCGCCGACATGGTGCGCGCGGGCCAGGGCGCAGCGGCCACGGCGGCCGGCACTGCGGTCACCACACGGCTCGTGATGAGCGGCGCAGGCCGCTCAAGAAACCCGAGCGCGTCCGCCCCAGCGCCGTCTCCGCGCGCCGCGGCCACACCGATTGATCACAGCAAGATGCAGCCCCCGCGCGGGCGAGGAGGAAGAAAATGAGTTTCCCATTCAGGGCTCCGGCGAGGTCATATGCCCCGCCCCCGGCCGAGACACCTTACCGGCGCGCGCAAGCCGAGTGGGACGCGCGGATGGGCTCGGCCGTGCTGTCGGCGCGCAGCTGGCGGTTGATGGCTTTTGCCGCGTTCGGCCTGTCGGCGGCGCTCACCGCATCGCTGACTTTTGTGGCGCTCCAGAAGCGCACGTTCGTACATGTCGTGGAAGTCGCGCCGGAAGGCCAGGTCCTGTCGGTGCGGGTCGCCGACGGCGCCTGGACACCGGGCACGGCCCAGACGGCGTATTTCATCGGCGAGTTTGTGAGGAATGTACGAGCGCTGCCGACCGACCAGATCGTGCTGCGCGAGAACTGGCTTGCCGCGTATCAGTTCCTGACGCCGCAGGCAGCCGCCAAGCTCAGCGAGATTGCCCGCCAGGATGATCCGTTCGCGAACACGGGCCTTGCCGGACGGACGGTGCACGTTCGCTCGATCGTCCAGCGCTCGGACAAGTCCTGGCAGGTCAGCTGGAGCGAGGAGACGAGCAGCATAAGCCGGACCGAGCGTGCAAACTATACGGGCCTGTTCACCGTCACCCATGCCCCGCCCCGCAGCGCCGACGAGATCTCGAAAAACCCGCTCGGCCTCTTCATCACCGAGTTCAGCTGGAGCCGTGACCAATGACCCGCCCCTGCCTCATTGCAACGTCCTTTCTGGGTCTAACCGCCTGCGCCACGCCGCAAACCACAGGGCAGGCTGGCCTCATTGAAACAACGCCCGCCGCAGAAATCCTGCTCCAAGCTGAGCCCACGGCAGAGCTCATCGCAGAGGCCGAACCCGCGCTCCCAACAGAACAGACGCCAGACCCCCAACCTGAAGCGCCCCTCACACCGGAGCCGGCTTCGATGAAGCCGGAACGTGTCAGCGCGCCGCCGCAATCCCTCGCCGAGGTCAACAAGGCCGCGCGCCAGGGCGCCGCAAATGCCGCCTATGAAGATGCAACCCTCGTCTACACCTATGCGCCCGGCGCGCTATATGAGCTCCAGACCGCGCCGTCCTATATCTCGACGATCCTGCTGGAGCCCGGCGAGACGGTGCTGGACATTGCGGCCGGCGATACGACCCGCTGGATGGTGTCGCAGACGCTGACGGGTACGGGCGAGACCGGCCGCACACTAATCATCGTCAAGCCGCTCGCCGCCAGGCTGAAGACCAATATTGTGCTCGCAACCGACCGGCGGGCCTACCTGATCGAGGCAGTCTCGGTCGCCGGCGACACGTACACGGCGCAGGTTGCCTGGTCCTATCCGAAGCCTCCGGTCCCGGAAGCGCCGCCCCCACCCCCTCCGCCTCCCCCGGTCCTGAACTACGGCTATGACATCACGCCGCCCTGGCGAAAGGCGCCGGTCTGGACGCCGGTCAGCGTCTGGGATGATGGCAAGAAGACCTGGATTGCGTTCAGCTCGAACGTCGCAGCCGCGGACATGCCGCCGCTGTTTGTGCGGACGGGAGAAGGACTTGAACTCGTCAACTACCGCGCCGAGGGCCAGACCTATGTCGTCGACCGCCTGTTCGACCGCGCCGAGCTGCGCCTCGGCCAGAAGAAGCCCATCGCCGTGCGCATCGACCGGAAGGAGGCGGCCCGCCCATGACAAACGCAGCGCCCCCCTCGCCTCAGCCCGCAAATCCCGTCGACATCCGCGCCCAGCCGCCCTCACCGAAACGCCTGTCGCGCCGTGTGCTGATGACCGGCGCCGGTGTGTTCGGCACGATCGTGGTCTTTGCCGTGCTCACGGGTCTCTCGGACCGGCCTGCCAATGCCGGGCCTGCAGCATCTGAACCGCGCGCCGTGGCCACCAACAACCTGCCGGAAGCGCTGACATCGAGGCCGGCGGACTATTCAAAGACACTGGCGCTGCCAGCCCGCGACCCGAACGAACCGCGTGACATGCTTTGGGGCGATGCCGGCCCGCCGGAAGGGTTCGGCCTGGAAGAAGATCTCTACCTTCCGGAAGACAGTGGCTGGACAGACGAGCCGGAAGACACCGACTACCAGGACACCTACCGATCCGAGCCTACAATCCAGCGCGCCGATGCACCGGCCCCGCTCTTCTTCGAACAACGCCCGCAAACGGCCAAACCCCTCACCCACCAGGTCACACTCAAGGACGAGCCCCCCGGCGCCTATCGCCCGCCCGCTTCACCCTATGAGCTGCAGGCCGGCACAGTGATCCCGGCAGCGCTGGTCACCGCGGTCAATTCTGACCTGCCGGGCAAGGTCATCGCGCAGGTCACGGCGCCGGTCTATGACAGCGTCACGGGCGATCATCTCCTGATCCCGCAGGGCGCGCGTCTCATCGGCACGTATGAGAGCGAAGTGCTCTACGGCGACACGCGCGTGTTCCTCAGCTGGGACCGGATCATCATGCCGAATGGCTGGTCGCTGGACCTCGGCGGAATGGCGGCTACGGATCCGAGCGGCGCCTCTGGCATCTCGGACAAAACCGACAATCACCTCGGCCGTCTCGGCGGCGCGATTGCGCTCTCGGCGGTGCTCAGCATCGTCGCCAACGAAGCGGAAAGCGATGACGACCAAGGCTTCACCCGCAGTCTCGGCGACGCCGCCGCCCAGGAAGCCGCCCGAACCGGCGGGCGCATCGTCGACCGCGAACTCACCATCCGCCCTACCCTGCGCGTGCGCCCTGGTGCGCCAGTACGCGTGCTGGTGACTACCGACTTAACACTTCAGCCTTACTCAGACTAACACACCTGCCCACAACCTCAGACCAAGCTGCCTGACACACTGCTTCACTTGGTAGCCATCGTTGATCGATCCGATTTGAATGGCCATGACGCCAAAGGCCGCGATCGCTCAAACGAAGTTGGATGCAATCCAAGATGCAACTCTCGAAGTTGCTTCACGACTACAACCGGCGATGGTTGCTGGCTCCAATGCTGCTCTCCCCCCCCCACAGTTGACAGCACCTTTCCACATTAGCTTGCGAGACGGGCAGAATCGGCAACCAATAAACCAAGGTTGGGGCTAAAAATGTACTATGCTCGCACGACTTCTGATAGCACCAAGAGCGACTGGCAATTGCTCGAAGATCATCTAGTGGGAACAGCCGCGCTAGCCAGTTCATTTGGCAAGCCGCTCGGCATAGAACATGCGGCGTACCAAACGGGTTTGCTTCATGACCTCGGGAAATACACCTCTGCGTTTCAGCGTCGTCTCGAAGGTTCCGGCGAACAGGTAGACCATAGCACAGCCGGAGCTTGGGAGGTTTGGAATAACCCGCCCCTGCAGCCCCTAGTGATCAGGCAACTCATGGCCTTTGCAATCGCGGGACATCATGCGGGCCTGCCCGATCGTCACGGCGAGAAGGGTGCGGGCTCGTCACTAGAAGATCGCCTGAACCGCTTCAACCCAAGCGCCTTGGACCCAATCTGGAAAGACGAGATTGGCCCGCGTCTTCAGGCTGCTTCGTTTGACTTGGTACCCAACAATGAGAAAGCGTCGGTTCCCTTCCAAGTCGCCATGCTCGGACGGATGCTGTTTTCCTGCTTGGTGGACGCTGATTTCAAGGATGCCGAGGCTTTTTTTTCGAGGGCCGGGAAACACGATTCTGACAGAAACTGGCCCCGGCTCCGGGATATTCTCGACAGAGCAATTGGCGTCTTTGACAATCTCGTCGCCGGATTTGCCACCGATACGCCAGTAAACGCATTGAGAGCAGATATCCTTGCTCACACCCGCGCTCAGGCATCTGGGTCAATTGGACTTTACACGTTCACCGTGCCGACCGGTGGGGGCAAAACGCTCGCCTCGCTTGGTTTTGCGCTGGAACATGCCCGCGCGCACGACATGCAGCGGATTATCTATGTTGCGCCGTTTACGGCGATCATCGACCAGACGGCATCGATCTATCGCGGCATTTTCGGCGAAGCGGGTGTGCTCGAGCACCATTCGGCGATAGATGATGAAAAGTTCGATCCGCTTGACGAGAACGTCAATCTCAGCCGCGTGCGCTTGGCCATGCAGGATTGGGCCGCGCCCGTCATCGTCACAACAAATGTCCAGCTTTTTGAGAGCCTGTTTGCAGCCCGGCCATCCAGATGCCGCAAGCTGCACAATATCGCCAGCAGTGTGATCATACTGGACGAAGCGCAGACTCTCCCTCGTCATCTCCTCGCCCCTTGTATGCGGGCGATCGATGAGCTCGCGCGCAACTATGGCTGTACAGTCATCTTGTGCACCGCGACCCAGCCAGCACTCGACAAGAGCAACTTTCCGAAGCCAAAATCGGACAAACAGCTTCAACTTGGTTTGACGCTGGAAGGCCGGGAACTCGCACCTGATCCGGAAGAGCTTGGTCGCAAGTTGCGCAGAGTCACGCTCATCTTTGTTGGGCCGAAAAGCAATGTCGAGCTGATCGAGGACTTTCGGGATTCCCCGCAGGGGCTGGTGATCGTCAATTCCCGCAAGCACGCTCTGGCCCTCTACCGCGAGGCCAAGGCGGCCGGACTCGAAGGCCTAGTACATCTGTCTACGCGGCAATGTGGGGCCGACCGGAAGATCATTCTTGCAGGGGTCCGGGCAAGCCTACGGGAATCAAGGCCTTGTCGGGTCATCGCGACATCACTGGTGGAGGCCGGAGTAGATCTCGATTTTCCGCGCGTATGGCGCGCGGCAGCCGGTCTTGACCAGATCGCTCAGGCGGCAGGTCGGTGCAACCGGGAAGGAAAGCGCCCGGTCGACGAAAGCATTGTGTCCGTGTTTGACGCGCCTGGTTATCCACCACCAGCAGAAATTCGGAATCTGACGGGCGACCTGTCTCGCATCATGAGCAAGCATCAGGGCGATCTTTTTTCGCCTGCTGCAATGGGAGATTATTTTGGCGAGGTCTACTGGCGGGTCGGGCCGGAGGGGTTGGACCGAGAGAATATTCTCGACCTGTTAGGGCGAGCCGATAAGGTAAATGGCCTAAATTTCGCCTACCGCACGGCTGCGGAAAAGTTCCGGATGATCGAAAGCGGCATGGTGCCGGTGATCATCAACCGCGAAGAGAAAGCGGCAAACGCGATCAGGCGGCTTGGCATCGAGGCCATCTCGTCGGGTGCGCTCGCCCGTGAGCTTCAGTCCTACATTGTGCAGATACCTCCCCGTGCCCGCGCGCGCCTCGTCGCTAACGGGCGGGCCGGCTTTGTGCACCCCACCCTTCGTGGCGACCAGTTCTGCGTGCTCACAGACCCGGACCTGTACAGGCCCGAAACGGGCCTGCTCTGGGAGAACGCGGACTTCCTTTCAATTGAGAGCCTGATGTGGAGCTGAGACCGATATGACGTACGGCGTAAAACTTCTCGTGACGGGGCCAAGGGCCTGCTTCACGCGACCGGAGATGAAGGTCGAGCGCGTATCTTATGACGTAATGACGCCATCTGCGGCGCGGGGCATTCTCGAGGCGATCCACTGGAAACCGGCGATCAGCTGGGTCATCGACGCAGTCCATGTGCTGAGGCCTATCAGGTTCCAGTCCTTTCGGCGCAATGAGGTCGGCTCCAAGGCGCCCGCAGGCTCGGTGAAGCAGGCCATGAACCGGGGCGATCTGGAGGGACTGCAACTCATCGCGGACGAAGACCGCCAGCAGCGCGCGGCAAGCATCCTGACGGACGTCGCTTACGTTATTGCCGCACACTTCGTCTTAACGCCTAAGGCAGGCGCGGATGACAATGAAGGCAAGCACCTCGACACGTTCAACCGGCGTGCCGCGCGCGGTCAGTGCTTTCACCAGCCCTGTCTTGGCACGCGAGAGTTCGATGCGCGGTTCGAATTGCTCGAACCGGCCGCGCATCTGCCGCAGCCAGACCCCGCATACAGAACGCCCGAGCTTGGTTTCGGGGTCGAGCGCGATCTCGGCATCATGCTTTGGGACATCGCCCATCAGGAGAAAAGCAGACCCTCCATGTTCTTCCGTGCACGCCTCGAAGATGGTGTGATGCGCGTGCCGCAGCCAGGCTCGGCGGAGGTGTTGAAATGACCATCCTCGCCTCGCTCGCCCGGGCCTATGAGCGCCTGCCGGACGCGCCGCCATTCGGATATGCGCTGGCAAAAATCGGTTTCCTCATTTCGTTGAATGAAGACGGGTCGGTTGCTCACGTTATCGACTTACGTACTGGTGAAGGGAGCAAGCGGCAGCCGCGCATGTTGGCGGTCCCGCAACCGCCCAAAAAAGCCTCAGGAATAATTTGTAGCTTTCTCTGGGACAAAACAGCCTACGTGTTGGGAGTCACAGCAGGAGAAGGAAGGCGTCTTGACAGGGAGCACGCATGCTTTCGTGACTATCACCTTGCGGTGCTTGAAAATTCGACGGACATCGGCCTCGTCGCGTTTCGTAGCTTTCTTCGGTCCTGGACGCCTGATCATTTCGTTTCACTTGGGTGGCCGGAAGACCTGAAAGACCAGAATGTCGTATTCGCGCTCGAATCCGACAGAAAGCCCGACAATAACTATCTGCATGACCGGGAGGCGGCGAAAGCCCTCTGGGCCTCCATGCAGGCCGACTCCAGAGGAGAGGCTAAAGTTTGTCTCGTGCGCGGCACAAATCTGCCGGTCGCGCGCCTTCACACTTCGATCAAAGGGATCTGGGGCGGCCAGTCGTCGGGCGGATCGATCGTTGCGTTCAATGCTTCGGCCTATGAATCTTACGGGCACACGCAGGGCGACAATGCTCCTGTTTCTGAAGCCGCCGCGTTTGCCTACACGACTGCGCTAAACGCCTTCCTTGCGACCGGCAGCAGGAACCGCATCCAGATTGGCGATGCCTCGACGGTGTTCTGGGCGGATGCGTCGGATGCCGAGTCCGCCGAGACTGCCCAGGATGTCTGGCTTGCGGCATTCACGGACATTGACGAGGCGCAGGAGTCGGCGAGGGTCCGCTCGGTTCTGGAGGGTCTGCGCAAGGGCCGCTCGCTCGCGGATCTCGATCCAAGGCTGAACCAAGGCGTCCGCTTCTATGTGCTTGGACTCGCGCCGAACGCAGCGCGCATTTTGATCCGCTTCTGGCACGAGTCCGACTTTGCTGACCTTGCCCGCAATTACCAGCGCTTCGTCGCAGACATGCGGATCGAGCCGCCGCCCAGGAACGAGAATGCACCGATCTGGCAGTATCTTGCGGAAACGGCCGTGCAGAAGAAGCGCGAAAACGTGCCGCCAAACCTCGTCGGCGAATGGATGCGCGCAATCCTGACCGGCAACCGCTATCCGCTCACGCTTCTCACCAACGTGCTCATGCGCATCCGTGCCGACGGAGAGGTCAACGCTCTCCGCGTCGCCATGCTTAAGGCCGTCCTCACCCGCAACTTTGAACGAAAGGACACTCCCGTGGCACTAGACCCGGACTTCAAGGACAAAGGCTATCTTCTGGGACGACTGTTTGCCGTCTACGAACGCATTCAGGAAACGGCGCTCGGACGCAACGTCAATGCGACGATCAAGGACAAATACTATGGCTCTGCTTCTGCGCAGCCTAGAAAAGTGTTTCCGGTGATCGATAGAAACTCGGCCAATCACTTGTCCAAAATCGGCAAGCAAGAGCCGAAATTCAAGGTGCGTCTGGACAAGGCGCTCTCTGAAATCATGGTCAGCATGAACCCGGCGGATGACCCCTTCCCCGCCTCTCTCTCAGCGCAGGAGCAGGCCCTATTCGGCCTTGGCTACTACCACCAGAGAAGCGCCTTCTTCCAAACCCGCGACAAAGACTCAACGGAGACCGCACAATGACAGCCATTATCAATCGCTATGACTTCGTGCTCCTGTTCGATGTCACCAATGGCAACCCCAACGGCGACCCTGATGCAGGAAACCTGCCGCGCCTCGACCCGGAGACTAATCATGGTCTCGTCTCTGATGTGTGCCTGAAGCGCAAGGTGCGGAACTACGTCGAACTAGCGCATGCCGGCGCGGACGGCCGCCACATCTACGTCCAGGACGGCTCGATCCTTAACGATCGGCACCGCATGGCCTATCGCGCTATCCGCCCGGATGACGACAAGGTCGAAAAGGATGCGAAGCTCAATCCGAAGGACGATGCGGAAGCCGATAAGCTCCGACGCTGGATGTGCTCCAATTTCTACGATGTGCGATCATTCGGGGCGGTCATGTCCACAGGTGTCAATTGCGGACAGGTGCGAGGGCCCGTCCAGCTGACCTTCGCTTCGTCAATTGAGCCCATCGTGCCTTCAGAAATCTCCATCACCCGGATGGCGGCGACCAATGAGAAGGAAAAAAAGGAACGGCAGGAAGGCGATGATGGCGACGCCCGCAGCGACAACCGCACCATGGGCCGCAAGCATATTGTGCCTTACGGACTCTACAGGGCACATGGCTTCCTCTCGGCCAAGCTCGCCGAGCGAACAGGCTTCAGTAATGACGATCTTGAACTGTTGCTTGAGGCGCTTGAAAGCATGTTCGAGCATGACCGCTCCGCCGCACGCGGCGAAATGACAACGCGCAAGTTGATCGTGTTCAAGCATGCGAACGCGCTGGGCAATGCGAAGGCGCATGATCTGTTTGACCGCGTTCGCGTCGGCCGCAATGTTGGCGGCGAATTCCGCGACCCGGACGACGTCGGGCTAGGCAACCTGCCTCCTGCGCGGAAATATTCGGACTATCTGGTGCAGATCGACCGCAATGGCCTTCCTGATGGGATCGAAATCATCGAGCGGCTCTGACAATGGACACGGGCTCGCCTCCGCTCGACGCCAGCGCATCTGCTGAAAGCCAAGCAGGCGGCGAGCCGATTCCCATCTCGGCGATCCAGCACGCCGTCTATTGCCTGCGGCAAGCCGCGCTCATCCATTTGGAGCGGCTCTGGGCCGAAAACCGGTTGACCGCGGAGGGCCATGTCCTGCACCTCGCGTCCGATGACGCCGGAAACCGAAAAGTCAGAGGCGTTAGGCGGGTCTCCGCCCTGCACCTCGCCTCCCGCCGCCTCGGCATCGCCGGGATGGCTGATCTCGTCGAATTCCGCGCATCACTTGACGGTCTCGAGACGCCGTATCCAGTCGAGATCAAGCGCGGGAAGCCCAAACTGCACCGCGCTGACGAAGCCCAGCTCTGCGCGCAGGCGCTGTGCCTCGAAGAGATGACCGGCCGCGCCGTTCCCGAAGGCGCATTGTTTTATGCAGAAACGCGCCGGCGCACCGTCGTTCCATTTGATCTAGATCTCCGCGTACTGACGGAGAGCACGATCGCGCGGCTTCGCGATGTCTTCGCCAGCGAGAAGACTCCGGCAGCCACCTACAAGGCGACGCTCTGCCGCGCGTGCTCGTTGATCGAATTGTGTCGCCCGAAAATCGCATCAAGGCCGGTCCTGATCTGGCGCGATCATTCGCTTCAAGACGCTCTTGCATCGCCGGATAACAAGGCGGGCGAGCCATGAAGAAATTGCTCAACACCGTGTACGTGACGACCGAAGGGGCGAGCCTTCGCAAGGACGGCGAGAATCTCGTTGCACACATCGAGGGCGAGCCAGAGCGGCGCGCGCCGCTTCATATGCTTTCCTCGGTCGTCGTCTTCGGTCCCGTATTCGTGTCCCCGGCACTGATCGGAGCTTGTGCCGGGGCGGGTATTTCCCTCGTTCTCCTTGACCGCTCCGGCCGCTTTCAGGCGCGCATCGAGGGACCTGTCACTGGAAACGTGCTGTTGCGCCGCGCGCAGTACCGAACCGCCGAGGGAGAAGCCGGTCTCGAAATCGTCCGCAGCATCGTGCTGGGGAAGCTTGCGAACCAGAGAACGGTCCTTATGCGCGCCTTGCGCGACCACGGCGACAGCATGCAACCTTCAGCGCGCGACGCAGTCACCGCCGTTACCCGCAGGCTCGAACTGATGCTCCAAGGCGCGGTCGGCCAGGCGACTAACATAGACGGCCTGCGCGGCCATGAAGGCGATGCGGGCCGCCTATATTTCGGCGTCTTCAACCACCTGCTCCGCTCGCCTGACGACGGGCTGCGATTCAATGGCAGGTCGCGAAGACCGCCGCTTGATCCCGTGAACGCGCTTCTGTCCTTCCTCTACGCCCTGCTCACCCATGATTGTCGCAGTGCTCTTGAGGGCGTCGGGCTCGATCCTGCGGTGGGCTTTCTACACCGCGATCGTCCGGGGCGGCCGAGCCTTGCCCTCGATCTCATGGAGGAGCTGCGGCCTGCACTCGCAGACAGGCTCGCCCTGTCACTCATCAACAGGCGGCAGCTTCGAGCGACGGACTTTACAATCAGCGACAGTGGCGCGGTGTTCATGTCTGACGACGCGCGCAAGACCGTTCTGACGGCCTGGCAGGAACGCAAGCGGGAGGAACGCGTTCACGATTTCATCGGAGAGCGGGCGCCTGTTGGCCTGACGCCGCACCTTCAGGCGCTCCTGCTTGCGCGTCACCTTCGCGGCGACCTTGACGGGTATCCGCCACTGTTCTGGAAATGAGGCGACGCCATGCTGGTACTGGTCACCTACGATGTGCGCACATCAACCCCGGGCGGGGCCCGGCGGCTCAGACGCGTCGCCAAATCATGCCGGGATTTTGGCCAGCGCGTACAGTTTTCTGTGTTCGAGATTGAGCTGAATCCCCACCAGTGGGTGACCCTGAAGGCCAGACTGGAGTCCCAGATTGACCCCACGGAAGACAGCTTGCGGTACTATTATTTAGGTGCCAACTGGGTGCGGCGCGTTGAGCATGTCGGCTCCAAGCCTGCAGAAGACTTGAACGGCCCCCTCATCATCTGACCCTTTGGCGATCGGGAAGCTGCCGCGCGAACCCTGAGCGTGTCGTAAATCGCTGGCTGGTTCGCGCCGCTGCCAAGTGTTTGATGTTGTTTGACATTGTGTAATATCGACCATCGCGGTTACGCATTGAATTGCGGTGCGCTCCAGGTTCGCGGAAAAGCACACTCTTGTTCAATGAAATCTGATAGTTATGACTGATGCGGTCGCCCCTCTCGCGGGGGCGTGGATCGAAACAGCAATCAACCGCCGCTATTGTGGCCGCAAACCGTCGCCCCTCTCGCGGGGGCGTGGATCGAAACGGACGCGTAGGAAAGAACCGTAGGCGCCGATCCGTTGTCGCCCCTCTCGCGGGGGCGTGGATCGAAACACCTCCAGGATCGGACCCAGCGGATGGCGGAGATGTCGCCCCTCTCGCGGGGGCGTGGATCGAAACATCCATGCCACGTCGAGCACGGCGGGCAGGTTCGGTCGCCCCTCTCGCGGGGGCGTGGATCGAAACCTCTGCCGGCCGGCCGAAGGCCTTCCGGAAGGCGTCGCCCCTCTCGCGGGGGCGTGGATCGAAACGTCATCATGGCCCGCAGATCGCCCTGCGTCGCCGGTCGCCCCTCTCGCGGGGGCGTGGATCGAAACTTTCGCAAGCCTAGCATTGCTAAGGCGCCCGCCCGTCGCCCCTCTCGCGGGGGCGTGGATCGAAACCCTCGGGTTGTGTTTCATGTGTCATCTGTCCGCGTCGCCCCTCTCGCGGGGGCGTGGATCGAAACATCTCGGGGCGGCCCAGCTCGGCGCCGGTATAGGTCGTCGCCCCTCTCGCGGGGGCGTGGATCGAAACATTGATCCGCCTCTCTAACCGGGCCTCGTGCGTCGTCGCCCCTCTCGCGGGGGCGTGGATCGAAACCATGACGCGCCGTCCTATGGCCTGCAGGCCCTGGTCGCCCCTCTCGCGGGGGCGTGGATCGAAACATGTGGGAAGGCGAGTACCGCTGCATCGCGGTCGGTCGCCCCTCTCGCGGGGGCGTGGATCGAAACAGCATGTCTGCCGAGGCGCCTTCGAACTTCTGCTGTCGCCCCTCTCGCGGGGGCGTGGATCGAAACCATTTCAGCGGCTGCTTCCAGTTGGCCTCGGAAGGGTCGCCCCTCTCGCGGGGGCGTGGATCGAAACCGGTTCATGTAGAAACCGGCACCCTGCGACCGGTCGTCGCCCCTCTCGCGGGGGCGTGGATCGAAACGCCCGGATGCGCTGCCATTTGGTCTCGGTCAGGCGGTCGCCCCTCTCGCGGGGGCGTGGATCGAAACACACCGGACGCCCCGGCCCCGCCGCCCCCGGTTGGTCGCCCCTCTCGCGGGGGCGTGGATCGAAACCACTATTCCGAGACCGGCGACGGCACTGAGTTCCGGTCGCCCCTCTCGCGGGGGCGTGGATCGAAACGTGAAGAGGTCGAACCGGACGTGTACCGAAAGATGTCGCCCCTCTCGCGGGGGCGTGGATCGAAACGCTGATATTGAGCGCCGCAATAGCCGCCTCGATTGTCGCCCCTCTCGCGGGGGCGTGGATCGAAACTTCTCCTCGGGTTTCGGGTTGAAATGGGCGCACGCGTCGCCCCTCTCGCGGGGGCGTGGATCGAAACCTTTTCCTCGCGGCTGACGATGAACCCGAGACCGGTCGCCCCTCTCGCGGGGGCGTGGATCGAAACATCTCATGCTTGGCCATGAAGGCTTCGCAGCGGGCGTCGCCCCTCTCGCGGGGGCGTGGATCGAAACTACGCGTGCGCGATGGCCGCCCGCTGGATCAGCCTGTCGCCCCTCTCGCGGGGGCGTGGATCGAAACGAGGTTGTATGTCATGCGATGTCTCCCTTGTTGGCGTCGCCCCTCTCGCGGGGGCGTGGATCGAAACATGTCACGGCCCTCCTTACTTCGGCCTGCCTGTGGTCGCCCCTCTCGCGGGGGCGTGGATCGAAACTGCGCAATGACGACCGAGATGAGTTCATCGCGGCGGGTCGCCCCTCTCGCGGGGGCGTGGATCGAAACTCATCGGCCTTTTCGTAGGGCTGGTGTTTCTGAGTCGCCCCTCTCGCGGGGGCGTGGATCGAAACGCGTCAGCCGACATTGGCAAGACCATCACAATCGTCGCCCCTCTCGCGGGGGCGTGGATCGAAACACTCAATCGGACAGGGCGGCGGGCACGTCACGCGCGTCGCCCCTCTCGCGGGGGCGTGGATCGAAACATCTTCCGACCCTCGAAAGTCTCGATTTCGCCGGTGTCGCCCCTCTCGCGGGGGCGTGGATCGAAACCCTCTCTCACCAGCGACTGGCCTCTGGGCAAGGCGGTCGCCCCTCTCGCGGGGGCGTGGATCGAAACCTTTTATCGTGGCGATGGGGAACATCCGCCTGGGTGTCGCCCCTCTCGCGGGGGCGTGGATCGAAACCTTTGCAGGTCACCCACGTCATGTAAAGAAACTGAAGTCGCCCCTCTCGCGGGGGCGTGGATCGAAACAAGTTCCCGGCACCGCTCAATTGCGTCCAGGATGTCGCCCCTCTCGCGGGGGCGTGGATCGAAACACATGGGCCGTGATCCACGGGCTGCAGCAGGAGCGGTCGCCCCTCTCGCGGGGGCGTGGATCGAAACTATCTCTACTGCAAAGCGACCCGGAACGAGGCCGTCGCCCCTCTCGCGGGGGCGTGGATCGAAACCTCGAAAGAGGGCCCTCCCCCTGGGGCGCCCGCGGTCGCCCCTCTCGCGGGGGCGTGGATCGAAACGACCAAGGCGCGCGGTCGGTTCTCGCCGTGCTGCGTCGCCCCTCTCGCGGGGGCGTGGATCGAAACCCTTCCCGCGCCCGGCGATAGGCGACACGGCCCAGTCGCCCCTCTCGCGGGGGCGTGGATCGAAACCGCAGGGCGGTTAGCAGGGCGTCAAAGTCGATACGTCGCCCCTCTCGCGGGGGCGTGGATCGAAACTGCAAGCCCGAACAGGCCGAGCCGCTGGCTGTGTCGCCCCTCTCGCGGGGGCGTGGATCGAAACATTCACAGCAGCCGTGAAGCGATACATGCCGGGTCGCCCCTCTCGCGGGGGCGTGGATCGAAACCCTTCGGCCCCACCAGCAAGGTGTTCTTTGTCCAGTCGCCCCTCTCGCGGGGGCGTGGATCGAAACCAGTTAGACGCCATGCGCCGGCCGGCTGTCTCTACGTCGCCCCTCTCGCGGGGGCGTGGATCGAAACAGCGTCCGGCGTTTGGAGGCAGGCGCGTCCGGGTCGGTCGCCCCTCTCGCGGGGGCGTGGATCGAAACCGTAAGGCCGCGATGCAGCACAACGGCAAGAAACAGTCGCCCCTCCCGCGGGGGCGTGGATCGAAACCCTAGGAGGAGATCCGGCCGAAACCGAAGTTTGAGTCGCCCCTCTCGCGGGGGCGTGGATCGAAACATTTGTAAGTCACGGCTGACCGCCGGCGTGCGCCGTCGCCCCTCTCGCGGGGGCGTGGATCGAAACCTGCACCAGCAGGGCGCCGAGCAGGCGGTGGCCCGTCGCCCCTCTCGCGGGGGCGTGGATCGAAACTCCTCTAATAGCCGGCATATGCGCCGCGTTGCCGGTCGCCCCTCTCGCGGGGGCGTGGATCGAAACCTTGTAATGCGTCATTCCCTACTCCAAAGACTATGTCGCCCCTCTCGCGGGGGCGTGGATCGAAACGCGCTAGTCCGGTCAGACTGCGCAAGCGACAGGGCGTCGCCCCTCTCGCGGGGGCGTGGATCGAAACATCCAGACCGACGCGCCGGAAGGCATGATCCACTGTCGCCCCTCTCGCGGGGGCGTGGATCGAAACGGGAAAAGCGCCAGGCACGCACCCCATTTGTTGTCGTCGCCCCTCTCGCGGGGGCGTGGATCGAAACGTAAGAAGGGGAACCCAAACCTTTGGTTTGGTTTGTCGCCCCTCTCGCGGGGGCGTGGATCGAAACAAGGTCAAGATCAACTCAGATAACCCTTCTGACTGTTCCCCGTCAGCGACTGTGAGACAGATCGGCCAAATTGCTTAAGGAGGATTTCTGGCTCATCGTAACTGATACGAGGAGTG
>VMTE01000021.1 GCA_013791775.1 Hyphomonas sp. | reverse complement strand
GGCAGGAGCTGCACGAGCCGGTCACCGCCGCGTGGTCGAAGCGCACATTGGTCCACGAGGTCGTGACATGGCAGCTGTCACACCCGGAGGATGTCGAGATATGACCGGGCGGCTTGCCGGTAGCCGACGTCCCGTTGTGGCAGGAGCTGCACGAGCCGGTCACCGCCGCGTGGTCGAAGCGCACATTGGTCCACGAGGTCGTGACGTGGCAGCTATCGCACCCGGCGGATGTCGAGATATGACCGGGCGGCTTGCCAGTGGCGGAAGTCCCGTTGTGGCAGGAGGCGCACGAGCCGGTCACCGCCGCGTGGTCGAAGCGCACGTTTGTCCACGAGGTCGTGACGTGGCAGCTGTCGCATCCGGCGGAAGTCGAGATGTGGCCTGCGGATTTTCCAGTGGCGGAAGTTCCATTGTGGCAGGAGGCGCACGAGCCGGTCACCGACGCATGATCGAAGCGCACGTTCGACCATGAGGTCGTGACATGGCAGCTGTCGCACCCGGCGGATGTCGAAATGTGACCTGGTGGCTTGCCGGTGGCGGAGGTTCCATTGTGGCAGGCGCTGCACGATCCGGTCACAGCCGCGTGGTCAAATCGAACATTCGTCCAAGACGTTGTGACGTGGCAACTGTCGCACCCTGAAGATGTCGAGATGTGGCCTGCCGGCTTGCCGGTGGCGGAAGTTCCGTTGTGACAGGAAGCGCATGATCCGGTGACGGCCGCGTGATCGAAGCGCACGTTCGACCACGAGGTCGTCACGTGGCAGGTGTCGCACGCGGCGGATGTGGGAATGTGGCCTGCCGGCTTGCCGGTGGCAGAAGTTCCGTTGTGACAGGAGGCGCACGACCCGGTCACAGCCGCGTGGTCGAAGCGCACGTTCGACCAGGAGGTCGTCACATGACAGGTATCGCACGCGGCCGAAGTCGGAATGTGCTGGACATGCTTTCCAGTTGCCGATTTCCCATTGTGACAGGACGCACAGGTGCCCGAAACCGAGCTGTGATCAAACCGTACATTGGTCCAGGATGCCGTGATGTGGCAGGAATCGCAGCCGCTTGACGTCGGAATATGCGTCGGGGGCTTGCCGGTGGCCGTCGCGCCATTGTGACAGGACGCGCACGCTCCGGAGACCGTCGAGTGATCGAAGCGAACCGCAGTCCAGCTTGCGACGGAGTGACAGGATTCGCAGGCAGCCGTGGTTGCAATATGCGTTGGCGGCTTACCGGACGCGGTGGTGCCATTGTGGCACGCCGCGCAGGTGCCGCTGACGCCGGAGTGGTCGAACCGGACGTTCGTCCAGGAACTTGTCGAATGGCACTGTTCGCACTCTCCGGCCGTCTGGACGTGGTCCATCGGCTTGCCGGGGCTGAGCACGCCGTTGTGACAGGCGCTGCAATCATTCGGCAGTGCGGTGAACTCGCCGCGGGAATGGCAGGCCTCGCAGGCAATCGTCCGATGGCGCCCTTCAAGGGCAAAGCCTGTGGACAGGTGATCGAACGATGATTTCGGATCAAGCGGTGCGGCGTTGGATGCCGGCAGCACGACTGCCGGACACAGCGCGATAACCGCCAGTATGCGGATCATTCGCAGGATGGACCGGAACCGGCTCACGATAAGAGAGGCCTCGCTGGCGTGGGGATACGAATTGTCGACATCGAGTCATCGCCTCCCAGCGATGCACCAAGGCCAGCTTGATTGCCGAGTTTGGCCTACGCACAGTTTGCGTTTTTTCAATGCCAGACCAACAACAATTCGTTACTCTGTCCAAGATTTCATATCATGAACCATTTGAAATTATTGCATTTTCATGCCCGATTCAGGTTCGGTTCAAGAAGCGACAACGATATGTTCCGTAATCGGACAAGATCGGATCAGTTGGAAATTTCGACCGCCCAGAACGCCTCGGTATTGTGGCATCGTTCACAGCTCGTGCCAAAGGCGCCGCGGTGCTTGTCGTCGGATGCGTGGCAGCTGATGCACCGCGCGGAGATCTTCATCGACTTTGCCGACTTGGAGGTATGACAGGCGGCGCACGTCAATTTTGCGTGCTTGCCGGTCAGCGAGAACGCGGTTTGCTGGTCGTGATCGAACGTCCAGCGTTTCCAGTCGGACGGATTGTGGCACTGCGCACATTCTGTGCCCATTCGCCCTTCGTGCACGTCATCTTCGGCATGGCAGTCCGCACAGGAAGCGGACACGTCGAGAAACGCCTTGCTCTTGTGGCAGTCGGCGCACTCTGCGCCTTCATGCGCGCCGAGCAGCGGGAAATCGGTGAACTCATGGTCGAAGCGAACGGACGCCGTCCAGCTGAGGTCGCCGTGGCATTGGCCGCAGCCATCGCCCAGCTGTCCCTTGTGCGGGTCGTCCTGCTTGTGGCAACCGGCGCACGAAACCGGCGGCGACGCGACGGGCGTTGGCTGCTTGTGACAGGTGGCACAGGCAATTGCCGCATGCGCGCCGCCCAGCGTGAAGCCCGCATCCGCGGCGTGATCGAAGTGTATTTTTGTCCACGATGTTTCGGCGTGGCACGTCTCGCAGTCGGCCCCAAGAAGACCTTTGTGTGTGTCGTCTGCGGTGTGACATCCGATGCAGGTCCGCGGCGGCTTCCACTCGTTTGCGGGCTTGGTATGGCAGCTCGCGCAGGGCGTTTTCCCGTGCGCGCCCAGCAGGGCGAAGCCGGTTTTCGTGTGATCGAATGAAACGGTCTTCCAGTTCTTCGCCGTGTGGCAATCGGCGCATGCGGTTCCGTTTACGCCCTTGTGAACATCGTCCGCTCGGTGACATCCGATACAGGTCTTCGGCGCCGGGTCAGGCTTTCCCGGGCCATGACAGGCGGCGCATTCAATGGCATTGTGCTTGCCCGTAAGTTTGAAGCCGGTGGTGTCGTGATTGAAGCGTGTCTTGGGCCACGAGTCTGCCGAATGGCAACTGGCGCAATCGGTTCCAAAACTTCCCTTGTGCACGTCATCCGCGCGGTGGCAGTCGATACAGTCTGACGGCGTGCCGGCCCAAACCTGCTCCTTGTGACACGACATACAGGGCTCGCTGTCGTGCTTGCCAAGGAGCGGGAAATCCGTTTTCCCGTGATCGAACCGGATGGTTTTCCAGCTGGAAACATCGTGGCAGTCTGCACAGGTGGTGCCCAGCTTTCCGCGATGCGGATCGTCCGTCTTGTGGCAGCTTGCGCAATCGCGCGGCGCCTTCGCGAAGGAGACGCCGGCCTTGTGACACCCGGCGCAATCCACCTTCTTGTGCCCGCCCGCCAGGGGATAGTCAGTGAAATCGTGATCAAATTTTTCAGGGACAAGTCCGAGGATGTCGGCGCCCCGGCCAATGTGCTCGGTGTGACAGGACTTGCATTCCGCTCCGGCGACGTCCGGAAACCTGCCATGGAACCCGGTTCGCCCGCTGATATCGGCGCGGATCTCCTTGTGGCAATCGGCGCACAGTCCTGACTGGGCCTTCTTGTTGAACGACTCGTGACAGGACGCACAGTCCTTCTCCTGTTCGATATGCGCGTTCGACAATTTTCCGGGCGCGACGAGGCGCTCGATGGCGCTTTGCGGCGTCGCCGATTGCAGGCCGGCCACCAGCCAGGCCAGCACCAGCGCAGCCAGCCATCTTCGCCAGTCAGTAAAGGTGAACAGCAAAGACATGAATCACGGCGGCAAACAGCATCAGGAAGAACAGGGGCAGGTGAACGACGTGCCAGAGTGCGAACAGGCGCTCGAACACTTCCAGTTGCGCGGCTGCCCTGAGCGATTCGCAATACCGTTTGATCAGCTCGATGGAGCGCTTGCGCAGTTCCCGTCTTTGCGAGTTCTTTATCCGCTGCTGCTTCGCGCCCGTGCGAACGGCCGAAATCATCCGCGATTGCGCCGACGAAATGAGGCTGGAATCGCGGATCGCCCGCCAACTCGCCACAATCAGCCCCCGCTTCGAATGTTTCAGCGCGGTTTCAAGGTCTTCCGCGATGTCGGCGGCTTCAGCAAAGTTTGCATTGAGCAACTCGCGGAACGCCGACGCCTCCTGCAACAGCCGGCGGGCCTCTTCTTTCTTGCCGGCAACGCCGCGATAGATCCGGATATAGAGGAAGCGGCCAATGACGCCGCTACCAGCGACGATCAACATGCTGACCAGCGCGACCATCGCGTTGATGGATCCGACAGCGAACTTCGAATGGTACAGGATCAGGACGGGCGCGAACGCTCCCATGAACATGTGCAGGCGAAACCAGGCCGGCACCGAGCCGAAGACACCAAGGAACGCAGCGCGCTTCCGCAGGGGATACAAAAGCAGGACGCCAACACAGGAAAGCCCGGTAATCCCAAGCCAGTACCCCACGCCGATTTCCGCAGTGTAGGGCAACGCCTCGCGCCAGACCCAGCCCAGCGCCAGGGCCGCAATCAAGAAGGTCCCGATGATCAGGGACCCCCATTCGAAGGGCCGGCGCGTCGGCGTCGGAGCGGGCGCGGGCGTCTCTCTGGACTGAGCCTGAATGGTACCTGAAAACATATTCAGCTTACTGACTTAAGTTGTGTTTCGTGATGCGCTAGGCATTGGTGTTAACGCCTTGCCACAGTGTTCGGAACACTTGAAACACATTGAGCTTAATGAAGCTTTTTTTATTATCTCTGCCGTTCTATCGGCACGTAGTATCGTGATCAGGCGCAGCCCTGCACAGAATGGAATGATGGCATGACCGGCGAGATCGGGCTCTTCTGTTTGATCCTGGCGTTGATAACGTCCGTGGTTCAATCAACGATTCCGATGTGGGGCGCCTACGTCCGGAACGTTCGCCTCATGTCAGTCGCCAGCAGCGCGGCTGTCGCTCAGTTTGTTCTCCTGGCGCTGGCCTTTGCCTGCCTGATCCTCGCCTTTGTGCGTTCGGATTTCTCGCTGCAGGTAGTCGCCGCCAACTCGTACACGCTGAAGCCGCTCTTCTATAAAGTGTCCTCCGCATGGGGGCAGCACGAAGGATCGATGCTGCTCTGGGTACTGATACTCGCCCTGTTCGGCGCTGCGGTCGCCGTCTTCGGGAACAACCTGCCGGCAACCTTCAAAGCACGAACACTGGCGGTTCAGGGGATGATCGGGGTTGCCTTCATCGCCTTCATCATTTTCACTTCGAACCCGTTCGTGCGCCTTTTGGATGCCCCGCTTGAAGGCAACGGCTTCAATCCGCTTCTGCAGGATCCCGGGCTCGCGTTGCATCCGCCGATGCTTTACCTCGGCTATGTCGGCTTCTCGATCGCCTACTCGTTCTCCGTCGCGGCGCTCATCGAGGGGCGCGTCGATGCGGCCTGGGCCCGTTGGGTCCGGCCATGGGTGCTGGCGTCTTGGTGTTTCCTCACGATCGGCATCACTACGGGAAGCCTGTGGGCTTACTACGAGCTGGGTTGGGGCGGCTGGTGGTTCTGGGACCCCGTGGAGAATGCCTCTTTCATGCCATGGCTGATCGGCACCGCCTTGCTGCACTCGGCGCTCGTCGTGGAGCGCCGGCACGCGTTGGTGAACTGGACGTTGCTGCTGTCGATCCTGACCTTTACGCTCAGCCTGATCGGCACCTTCCTCGTGCGGTCGGGCGTGTTGACCAGCGTGCACGCTTTCGCGGTTGATCCATCGCGCGGGATATTCATCCTCTTCATGATTGTCGCGGCGTCGGGCGGCGCGCTGGCGCTCTACGCCTTGCGCGCCCGCGTCGTCCAGAATGGTCCGCCCTTCGCGGGCGTCAGCCGGGAAGGCTCCATCCTCGCCAACAATCTGCTTCTGCTCTGCGCGACGGCCGTTGTGTTTCTCGGCACGTTTTACCCGTTGCTGATCGATGCGCTCACGCACGACAAGATTTCAGTCGGCCCACCTTATTTCGATATCGCGTTCGGCCCCATCATGCTGGCGGTCGCTGGATTGATGGCAATCGGTCCGTTCGTACGGTGGCGTTCTGACAGCGCAAAGGTCGCTGCCTCGCCGCTCAGGTATCCGGCAGCCGTTGCGGCTCTCATCGGAATACTCGTTGCTGCCCTTGGCCATAGCATTCCAGCCGGGCTGGGATTTGGTTTCGCCGCGTTTCTTCTGATGGGGCTGGCGATCTGGTTCATGAAGCGGACCCGCATCGGCAGTGTGCCGCTTGCCCAATCGCTCGCCATGGCCCGTGCGTTCCCCAGGGCGACCTGGGGATTCCTTGGGGCGCACCTGGGCTTCGTGATTGCCATGATCGGCATCACCGGAATGTCCGCCTGGGAGTCCGAGAATGTCGCCTTCCTGCGCGTCAACGAAAGTGTGGCGCTCGGCCAGTACGAGTTCAGACTGGCCGGCACCGACATCACCAACGGACCGAACTACGAAGCGGAGCGGCTGACCTTTGACGTCATCCATGCCGGAAAGCCCGACGGCTCGATCACAACCGAGCGCCGATACTATCCGGAGCGCGACAGTTACACGACCGAGGCCGGAATCCGTCCCGGCCTGTTCTTCAACCTGTACGTTGCCTACAGCGATGCCGGCCGCCCGGGCGGATACACCGTTCGCGTGAACTATCACCCGTTCGCGATGTGGATCTGGCTCGGCGGATTCGTCATCGCCGGAGGCGGGATGGTGTCGCTGACGGATCGCCGGTTCCGGGTGGCGGGTCTGCACAAGGTTCGCGTGCCGGCGCCGGCTGCAGCGGGAGGCACGGCGTGAGCGAGGCGCCTCAACCCCTCGCAGCCAGGCAAGCATTGCCGCGGTGGACGGCCTTGATACCGGTCGGCCTGCTCACAATCATCCTCGTGTTCTTCGCCAAGGGTTTGACGCTCGATCCGCATGCATTGCCAACCATGATGGTGGACCGGCCGATGCCGGCATTTGAACTGCAGCCGATATCGGACGAGATTCCCAATCTGTCCCCGGACAAATTGCGCGGCCGCGTCACGCTGGTGAATGTGTTCGGATCCTGGTGCGTCAGCTGCGTCGCCGAACATCCCATACTGATGGACATCAGCAGGGCGGGCATTGTCGAAGTGCACGGCGTCGACTGGCGCGATACGCCGAGGGACGGATCGGCCTGGTTGGCCAGATACGGCAATCCCTATTCAAGCGCGGGTCTGGATGCCGACAGCCGGCTTGCAATCGACCTCGGCGTCACGGGCGCGCCGGAAACCTTCCTCGTCGATGCCAATGGGCGCATTCGCTATAAGCAGATCGGTCCGATAACGCCCGAGATCTGGGACGACACGCTGCTGCCGATGATCCGATTGCTGGAGCAGGAAGCGACATGAGACTTGCGGTAATCATCTTCCTGTTGGCGCTGGCGGGGCAGGCGGTCCTTGCCCGCGCGCAGGAACAGCCCGCCGGCACGTACAGTGTGGAACTGGAAGCGGAGGCACGCGAGGTCGGCAAATCGCTGCGCTGCGTCGTGTGCCAGAACCAGTCCATCGAAGATTCTGCGGCGCCGCTAGCCGCAGATATGCGCCAGCTCGTTCGTGAGCGTCTCGCGGCCGGCGAGTCGCCCGACCAGGTGCGCGCGTTCATGACCAACCGTTATGGAAATTTCGTCCTTCTGCGGCCGCCGCTCCAGCTCGACACATTGTTTCTGTGGTTCGGGCCCGGTCTGTTTATCCTCTGCGCGGGCGCGTGCTGGTGGATCTACCTGCGGCCTCAGGCGACCCATCCGGAACCCGCCGCGCCGCTCACACAAGATGAAGTTCAACGCCTTCGGGTACACCTTCTGGACGACGCTTCAGAATGAGCGGACTGTGGATTACCTTCTCGGTACTGATGCTCGCGACATTCGCGGCCGTGTGCCTGCCGTTTGTCCGCCGCCTGCGCCAGAGGTCGGGCTCGGAATCGTCTGTGTACATCGCGCAAATCAAGGAAATAGACCGGGAAGAATCCCTCGGTCTGCTTCCGGCTGACGATGCAGGGCAGGCGCGACTCGAGATCAAGCGCCGGCTCGCCGCAACTCTGGAAACCAAAGAATTCGAGGAAAGCGAGCACATGCGCCGCTCTGATCAAGTCACACTGGTGGCTGCCGCCGCCGCGATCGCCGTCGGTTCTGCGCTCATCTACATGAACGTGGGCGCGCCGCAGGTGCCGTCTGCCAACCGGTCCCGCCAGGTAACAGCGAATATGCCAAGTGATCAGGCCGCCGGCCCGGCCGCGACGGATGGGGGAGTCGGGTCTGTCGATGACATGATTGCCAGCCTGGAGGCCAGACTTGAGGTCAGTCCTGAAGATGTCGAGGGGTGGCGCATGCTGGGATGGTCCCGGTTCCGTACCGGCGACGTCGAAGGGGCGCGCCAAGCCTATCAGAAAGCGGTCGATCTCGCGCCGGACGATGCGCAGACATTGTCCGCTCTCGGAGAATCGCAGGCGCGTGTCGCAGGCGGGTTCGTCAATGACGCCGCTGTCGCGAATCTGCAAAAGGCCGTGAGTCTTGATCCCGGTGATCCGCGCGCGCGCTTCCTGCTCGGCCTGCGCAAAGAGCAGGACGGAGATGCGAAGGGAGCCCTGGACGACTGGATCGCGCTGATCGAGACCGCGGAGCCTGGCGCCGAATGGCAGGATGAAGTGCGTACACGGATACTCGAGCTTTCCCAGCAGTCGGGAATCGATGTGGCGGGCCGCATTCCGGACGCCGTCCTGCAGGCCGTGGGCGGCCCGAGCCCTCAGGCGATTGTGGAAGCTGAGGAAATGTCGGCGCAGGAACGCGCCGACATGATCGAGGGTATGGTCACCCGTCTGGACCAGAAACTGCGCGCAGATCCTGAAAACCTCGAGGGATGGATGCGTCTCATCCGGGCGCGCAGGGTTCTGAACCAGGAAGACCTGGCTGCGGACGCGCTCAAGCGCGCACGTTCGGTCTTTGCCGCCGACGCAGTTGCCTTGATGCAGCTCGATGACGCTGCAACCGGCGCAATGGATACGCCTGCGGACTAAGTTTCGTCAGTCAAGGAATCTGGTCGATGTACTCAATGTCCCTCGTCTTGGTGTACGCGGCGCCGTTGATGGTGGGATCAGGTCTGTACCTGGTCGCCCGCCACCGCCGGTCTCGCGCAGCGTCCGCCATCCTTGCCGAATCCGTGGAGGCGGGATTGGTCGAGCCGCCGTCGCTGCACCCTCACATTGACCCAGCCCTGTGCTGCGGCGCCGGTGCGTGCGCCAAGGCGTGCCCTGAGAAGAACGTCATCGGCATCATCAACGGCAAGGCGCACCTGATTGATCCGTCTGCCTGCATCGGGCACGGCGCGTGCGCGGCGGCCTGTCCCACGCAGGCGATTACGTTGGTCTTCGGTACCAAGACCCGGGGAATTGAGTTGCCCATGGTGACCCCGACCTTCCAGACTAATCTGCCGGGCCTCTTCATTGCCGGTGAACTGGGCGGGATGGGCTTGATCCGCAACGCAATCAGCCAGGGCCAGCAGGCGGTCGAGGCGATCGAAAGTTTGCGCGGAAAGGCGAGCGGCGAGATGCTCGACCTGGTAATTGTCGGCGCCGGTCCCGCCGGACTGTCCGCAAGCCTGACCGCCAAATCGCTCGGCCTGCGCTTCACCACCATCGAACAGGAGAGCATCGGCGGCATGATCGCGCATTTTCCGCGCGGCAAGGTCGTGATGACCAAACCGGCCGTTCTGCCCATCATCGGCCCGATGAATTTTACGGAGATTTCGAAGGAGAAGCTCCTGGATTTCTGGCACGACGCAATCGCGCGCGCCAGCATTTCGATCCATCACAATGTCCGTATGGAGGGGGTCGTGCCGTTTGAAGGCGGTCTGGAAGTCGTCACCACGGCGGGACGCCTCAAGGCGCGTTCGGTGCTCCTCGCGATCGGCCGGCGCGGATCCCCGAGGAAGCTGGGTGTGCCCGGCGAAGATATGTCCAAGGTCATCTACCGCCTCGATGACCCGTCGCAGTTTCGCGGCCGGCGGGTGCTTGTCGTCGGCGGGGGAGACAGCGCCCTTGAAGCGGCCGCGTCGATTGCAGAAGAGAATTCAACCGTCGTCGATCTCTCCTATCGCGGGGACGCATTCCAACGGGCGCGGCGCCGCAACCGGGACCGTGTCGCGTCGCTGACGCAAGCCGGCCGCATCGCCACCCATCTCGGGTCGGAAGTGCTGCGTATTTCCGATGGGGCGGCCGTCCTCAAGGCAAGCTGCGGCCGGCAATTCGACGTTGCCAATGATGCCGTGATCATCTGCGCGGGCGGTGTGCTGCCCACCGGATTGCTGAAATCGATGGGCGTGGAAGTGGTCACCAAGTACGGCGAGCCCTGATCCGCAGGGCGGATTCAGGTGATGCGCTGAGGGGACCCATTACTATTCAGCCATGTTTAAGTTTTCGTTCAGGTTCGTTTCCTAATCCCGGACATGCGGATTGTCCCCCGCATATAGTCGAACGGAGCGCGTGGGCGTCCCCCCCACCCAGAAGACTCGCTCATTCGCTCCGTTCGAAATCCCCATGCTCCGCTCGTCATGCTGCCTCAGGCCGGGTTCCTCCAAGGTCAGGCGGTCAATAGATTCGAGCTTGTTAGCCGGGCATCAGTCCAAGTATACGCAAACTTACGCTGAACACGGACAAATCCTGATTTCAGCTTGATCTGAACCTGAAAAATATTTCAGATTCGATTGAGCGCAGAAGGTTCCGCGCCATTGGCAATAGAATTGAACCGGAACGGGTGCCGGGAAGGACATGCAATGAGCATTCTGATCGTCGAGGACGATATCGAACTGGTCCGCCGGATTTCCAGGAGTCTGAGCCAGGCCGGGTTTGCCATCGAGCATGCGCAAAGCGGCCTGGATGCGGTGGCAGTTGCCGCCAGTGCCCGCTTCGAGGCGATCATTCTGGATCTCGGGCTGCCCGGCCTGTCGGGCATTGAAGTCCTGAAACAGTTGCGGGGCAGCGGCAACCTCACCCCCATCATCATCCTCAGCGCGCGCGGAACCTGGACTGAAAAGGTCGAAGGCCTGCGGCTCGGCGCCGACGACTACCTGACCAAGCCGTTTCATTCGCCCGAATTGGTAGCGCGCGTGGAAGCGCTTGTCCGGCGCTCAACTCGCCACGCCACGCCCGTTCTGGTGCACGGGAATATTGAGCTCGACATCGTGAATTCAGAACTGCGCGTTGACGGCGTCGCCGTCGAAGCCACGTCCCTTGAGTATCGGTTGCTGCGATATCTCATGCAGCGGGCCGGGCGCATCGTATCTCAGAGCGAGCTTGTCGAGGCGCTGTATGCGACGGCCGCCATGCGGGAGTCCAATACGGTCGAAGTCTATATCAGCCGCCTCCGGCGCAAGATCGGCAAGGAGCGCATCAAGACCGTGCGCGGCCTCGGATACCGGTTCGGATAGGGTATGACCTTCGCGCGGTCCCTTCGTAGCCGTCTGATCCTTGCGGCCGCCATTTGGGTCGCGCTCGGCTGTGTCGTGTCGTTCGTCGTGCTGTCCCTGATCTTCAGGGAGCAGACCAGAATCGAACTCGAAAACGAAGTGCTTGTGCACGTCGAAGAGGTGTTCCGTCTGACACAGGTGGCCGAAGATGGATCGCTTTCGCTCGTAAGCCGTTTCAGCGATCCGCGCTACGATTATGCCATGTCGGGATACTATTGGCAGGCGCGCCTCGGTGATGGTCCTCCCTTACGCAGCGCATCGCTCGCCGAAACGGTGATCGACTGGCCGGCCCACCGGCACGCGCCTGATCGGCCCGTGGAACTCCATGAGGCCTTGGGCCCTACAGGTCCGATGTTGATTGCGGAGAAGGCGTTGGGCACCGGTACGGTCGATGACCCGATCTTCCAGTTCGTCGTCGCAACCGATATGCGCCATCTCAAGGCCGCCGTGGCCGCCTTTGATGCGCGCGCCCGCCTGGCCCTGTTCATTTTTGCCGTCAGCATGATTGTCTCGGCCGGATTTCTGGTCCTGTTTGCGCTTTCGCCCCTGAAGCGTCTTCAGCGGTCGCTCCAAGAGGTGAAGCTTGGCCGCAAGCCCTTCCTCGAGCACGAGTTTCCCTCTGAAGTTCAGCCTGTCGTTACGGAGCTGAACGAGCTGATCAACTCCATGGGCACCTTGTTGCAACGTGCCCGGACACAGGCGGGAAACCTGGCTCACGGATTGAAGGGGCCACTTTCCATCATCACCGACGAGGCACACGAGTTGAACGCCGGGCGGTACACGCCGGAATCCAGCGCGGCCATTCTCGAGCAATCCCTTGTGATGCAGCGCCACATCGATCACCACGTCGCCCGGGCAAGGGCCGTGGCCGGCATCAAGATGCCGGGCCTGAGCACAAGTGTTCCCGTCGTGATCGACCAGGTCGCCGAAGCCATTTCACGTATGTACCCGGATCATTCGATTGATACGACAGGCGCCAGCGATGTTGATCTCGCAGTGGCCGTCGACACGCGCGACATGTACGAAATTCTCGGAAACCTGATCGACAATGCGTGCAAGTATTCCAATCAGAGGGTCGTGGTGGCCGCGCAGTTCGCCGGCGGCGACTTCGTGGAAGTTTCGGTGGATGACAACGGCCCGGGATTGCCGCCCGAGGCGTGGAAGGAAGTCCTCGCGATCGGCATTCGCTGGGATGAACGAAAGCCGGGCGCCGGCCTCGGCCTCGCCATCGTAGATGAACTAGTGTCGCTCTATGGCGGCTCGATCACACTCGGCCAATCGTCGCTGGGCGGGCTCAGTGTCGTCGTCAGGCTGCCCCGCAGCAGATAGTGAGGTACCGGTTGCGCGAAAAAGATCCGGGAGCTGTTGATCCGGCGCCTGGCGGCCGATGTACGCATCCCGCGATCAGTACCGTGCATGCGGAGCTGACCGGCACGGCCTGGTGAAGAAGGCGAAGAGGCCGCGCGCCCCAGGCCATTTGGAACCGCCCTGTCATCCGGCAGCGTTCCTAATGCGCTGGGGTTCATCGACTTCAAAGGCGAGTTCCGGCTGCCTTCATCAAAACGGCCGCCACGGACGGATGCATCTCACCCAGAAAGATGAAACGACAAAACTGGCCGCAGCCATTCACCTCCGGCAGCAGGACCGCTTTGATCGCTTCATCCAGGAATTCAACGGCGAAGGGCCCCATGATGCGCTCGCCATGGCCTGCCCGGCGACTGTCTTTACCCCGTCACCCGCGCCCCTTCAACAGCCTGTCTGACGTCGATAATCCGTTCCACGATCACGATACCATGATCACCGCATGCGACAGGCTTTGCTTGCACCGGAAGAAGATCAGCAGCCTACGCGTTCGCGCGCAAGCGGGCTTAGGGGATGACTGGAGGGAAGGCTTCTGCATAGACCGTCTCGATCCAGGTAGCTTCTTCGGGTGTCAGAGCCGCAAATTCATTCTCTCGCGCGCGCAGGGACAAGGTGCCGCTGTTCTGTTTGAGAAAGCGAAATAATAGATCGAGGCGGGCATCAGGAAGAGCCAGCCTTTGTTCAATGCGTGTCTTGAACTGGTCATAGCGCTGAAGGAACAGGAGCTCTTCCGGCAGGTCCCTTTCGATCGTCTGGGCGACGCATTCGAACAGGAACTGGACGTGCGGTGTGGCGTCGAAGTAGCGGTAGAAATCAGCCGTCTCATTCAGGACTTCGACATTGTGGGTTTCTGTTTCCCGCCACTGAATGAATGGCAGGATGCGTTCTGAATGGGAGCGGAGTGTGTCCCGGTAATCGATGATGCGTGACAGAAACGCACTCGAAACAGGGAAGACGAGTCCGGGCGGATTGAATCCTGAGGCGGCAAGCTGATGGTGGATGAGGTATCGATGGATGCGCCCGTTACCGTCTTCGAACGGATGGATATAGACAAAGCCAAATGCAATCAGCGCTGCTGCAACCACCGGATTGAGGCCGGACGCGGCTGTATTTGCAAAATTGAGCAACCCCGCCATAAGCACCTGAAGGTCTTCAGCCCGAGCGCTGATATGTTCAGGCAGGGGCGCGCCGCTGTGGCGATCACGTTCTCCGACAAATCCGCCTTCGATCCGGTAACCCATTCGCATGAAGCGGGCATCGGGTATGACGATCCTTTGCAGGCGGCAGAGTTCTTCGTGGCTTAGGCGATTGCGTCCCGCCTGGCCGATGGCCTGTCCCCAGCTTTGCAGCCGATCCTGTGGTGGGTTTTCGCCCTCGATGGCAAAGGACGAGCGGGAGTCGGCGAGCAGCAGGAAGGCAGCCGCCCGGGCAACAAGGTCATTGCCAATTGGCCGGATAGTTGCCGCCGCCTCGCCTGCAAGATCGCGTTCGAGAAATGCCTTGATTGGCGGAGAGAGGGTGACCAGCGGGCAATAGTCTGTTGAACCCGGCAAGTTGTTCCGGACCCGGTGACGCTGCGAATTGGTCCCACGGCGCGCAATCTGAATGTCGGGGTTAAGCGCATTTGTGTAACCTACGGCGCCAGCATCGGGTAGGTCGAGCGTGGTGCCGGTCAGCCATTCGAAGAAGAACCAGGCGCGCCTTGCATACTGGCCGTTCGGGCTGGCGCGAACCATGTTTTCGACCGGGGCTGTCCCGGCCTTCTGGAAGAGGGTTTTCAGGATCAACAGGTCGACGGGCTCATAGCGGAGCGCGAAGGTCAGATGTCCGGCGAAACCTGGATCCGGCAGATGGCGCGGAGAATAGAGCTGCCAGCCATCTGCAGTCATCTCCGCAAAGCTTGGCTTTGCTCCACTCAGTATGCGCGGGAGCGGGATATCGAGGTCGAAGGCGTGGATCAGGGCCGCATAGCCACATAGCCGCACACCTTCGGGAACATGGCGGTCACGAAAAACCCTCAAATCGGGCGAAAAACCATAGTTTTCGTCGGGCACGATGAAAAACCTTCAGAATGCAGATCTGATCTAACCGCATTCTTCCCGAAAAACACTCATAAAGTGCGAATAATGCTCAAAATATTGAAAAACTGCGAAAAATGATCAAAAATTGAGTATGGGCGAGGTCGCCGATGAGGTCTTCGGCTTTGGCGGCGGGCGGCTGAGACGACGGACGACGCATAGCTGGGCCTGAAAGTGGGAAAGTCCCTGCCACCTCAGGCGGTGAACATCGTTGGCATGATTGCGATGCATAGCCGGAATGCGCGGGACGCCCTGGCGATGATGGAGATCACCTTGTAGCGGGCCACTCCATTCATTTCACGGATCGACGGGATGTTCAGGTGTTCGTCATCGCCGAAAATCTCGTCACCGAATGACAGGGACAGGCCGTGCTTTTCGCGGATGGTTAAGTCCTTGGCTGGGTCAAATCTCTCTGACATGACCTGATCATACGGAAACTCCGTATTTCGTCAGTCAGTAAATACGGAATTTCCGTAGAATTCCTGCCGGAAAAAGCCGCCGGCGCTGGCCTACCGGGCTAAGCTCCGCGTCAGTTAATGGCGCACCTTCTATCAAGTGCCATCAGCGGGTGTTCTTGCGGCCAAACAACATCTCTTTTGTCATTCGCAGCCCACCCCGTCGCCATCGCGATCAAGGTGGGATCCATAACCTGGATCGCCGATCCGAACCGGCGCAGCTCCAGCCGCCCGGGCCGCGGTGCAGTTGGCGAAGGGCGTGCTGATCTCGCCGGCGGGCCGATCATATAGTGCTTGTGGGCGGGCCGTTCCGTCCGTCCTCGGAGGAGGGGGCGGCGACGATGGCGATCGATGGCAGTGATAGTCGCCCGTCTTCCGGTTCATGTGACAGCCCTCGGCATTGAGCCCTCCGCCGTGGGCGAACGCAGGGGCGGCCAAGACAGCGGTGCACGCGAAAATAACCAAGTGTTTCGGTTTCATGTGATCCTCCCAATCTCCGGGCGATTGCCAGGTTACCTCAGCGCGACAGACGAGTCACGAGGGCGCCGAACACGTCGCCGGTGGTCACCTGTGTGTGCCGCATGGCGGTGTCGAATGCGGGGCTCGGGCCGGCTGGCTTCGACGGGGGCGAGGCGGGAGTTTTGAGGGGCGTGTCAGGCTCTGGAAATGGGGTGAAAAACGCAGCCGCGAATGCGCGCAGCGCCGACCATTTCCGACGCCGCGTGTAAACCCCGGTACCGAGGTGCTCGATAACGCCTTGTATCTATTGGAGCGGGTGAAGGGAATCGAACCCTCGTCGTCAGCTTGGGAAGCTGCTGCTCTACCATTGAGCTACACCCGCGAGAACGCCTGCAGATACGGGCGTTATGGGTCATTTTGCAAGCTTGTTGAGTAGAACTTTTTTACAAGGGTTTTTACATTCTGTGCCTTTTGCGTTCTAATTTGGCGCTGAACTTGCTTGGAGACCGCCATGACTGACGATGATTTCGACGCACTATTTGCCGCCGCGCTGAACAGCGCCCTGGCGCCCGCAGACCAAATCGCGGCGCTGGAAGAACTGCGTATCACCCTCAAAGACGACGAACGGCTATTGCTTAGAACCAGTTGGCCGGACGGACCAGACGGGGGCGAACACGTCACCGACTTGCTAGAAAAAGAACTTGAGGCGGCTAGAGAAAGGCTGAAACTTAAGCAGGCAAAGGACCGGCAGGAACGCGGCGACTCATGACCGCTGAACTGTCATTCCCTGACGATTGGCCCGATGAATGGCCGAGAACCGCTGAGAACTTGGCGCTAATCGAGGACTCACATGAGGAATCACGGCGGATGCTTGCGCCCGTAGTCGCGCTTTTCGAGGAAATGCGGGCCAAACAGCAGCGATTGTTTGATACGTTACCGCGACATATTCGCGAAGCGAAGTATCGTATCCGCGATGTACTCACGCCGGAGCAATTACAGTACGCCCGAGAACTCGATAAGCGTGGGCTGGGGGTGGTTTTTTTGAATGGCGCTCTTGCGGTTGCCCATTCTGGTTTGCACCGCAACACGACCGACCGAATTCGCACCGCTTGGAAGCAATATGAAGCCCGTAAACTCTCAAAGGAAACCGGTAAAATCGGCACAGCGTTGATTGACGTAATCATCGCGCGCTATGATGCTGGCGATAACCTTTGGCGGCGGCTAATCGGAGAAAAAGGCAAGAATCCGGCGTGGGCTATCATCAAATGGTTGCCCCGCGTCGAAATCAAAGAACTGATCGAAGAAATCCCGGCGATTAACGTGTTGATGCCGGTCGCGCTAACGGTTGCGCGGTATTTTTACGACCCCAGCGATTTTGTCGAAACTCGCGGCGAACACGAAAGCAAAGTGGACTACGAGAACCGTTGCCGTGTTGAACGCGTAAAAATTTCGCACGAAACGCTCGCCGATGAACTCGCCGAATATTTTGACGATACCTCCAACGAAAACCCCTTCGAAGAAGAAGACCCCGACTTTCTCGTGAACCTCGAAGCGGCCCGTGAAGTCATCCGTGACACCAGCGCCGAAAACATACTTGGAATCATCCGCGCGATTCCCATTGGAAAGCTGCTTTCCGACGTCTGAATTCGGGCATGGCATGTTGGTCCTCACAGTTAGAGGCCACCATGCTAAAACCTTCCATCAGGGCACAACTTTTCCGGCTCAATCTCGCGGCGCTTGAACAGCGTTACGAAGCCGCGAAGGCACGCGGCGAAAGCGAAACGTACCTTGCGCTCGCCCGCTTCAAAATCGACGAACTCAAGGCGGCGATTGAACGCGAAGAAAAACGGGCCGCGTCGTGACCGGACCTTGGCCTGACGGAGAGTTGCCGCCTGTCGCGTGTCACACCTGGCGCATCACGACGAAACCCGTCAGCCATCAACTCAAGGGCTCCGTTTCGAACGTCGAAGTATATGAACTGAACGCCGCCCGCGCCGAAGTGAGCAACGGGCACGTCGTTTTCTTCGATGCCGACGGAATGCTGAAACACGTTCGAGCCACCGGTACGTTCGAAACTGTGACGCGTGTTGAACATGTCCCTGATTGATTCGCTGGACGACTTCATGCGCCGCGACCGGTCGTTTAAGTGGTTGGTCGAAGACTTCATCGCAGAGGGCGAACTCACGATGCTTTTCAGCGAGAGCGGCGTCGGAAAGACGTTTCTCGCCTTGGCATTGGCGCTAAGCATCGCGACCGGTCAGACTTGGCTAGACCGGACGGTCGCGCAAGGTCCGGTCCTCTATTTGCCGTCGGAGGGCTTTGACGGCCTTCAGGCGCGCATCAGCGCGTGGTTCGCGCACCGGGGAATTTCGAGCGATGGTGTCCCGTTTCACATCGGCGCGTACGAGTTTCCATTGAACGATCCGGAAGTGTTCGCGGAACTTGATAGCGACCTTGGGCAAATTCGCCCCAGGGCGAAACTGTTCGTGATCGACACGCTTACCGGCATGACGAGCGGCATTGACCAGAATTCGGCATCGGACATGGCGGCGTTCGCGGAGACCTGCAAAAAGCTGAAGATCATAACCGGCGCTGCGGTGCTTGTGGTTCATCACAGCGGCCATAAGGACAAAGGGCGCAGCAAAGGTGCCGTCGACCTATGGGCGGCGTGTGACCGCGTCCTAGGGCTTCACAGGACGGGTCGCGACGGGGCGCTTGTGATCAAATGCGCCAAAAGCCGCAACGGCGCGCCGTTTGACGACATTCACGTACGCTTGCAGCCGTACGAACCGGCGGCGGTGCTCGTTGAGGCCGGAAAGCCAGTGAAGGGCGAAACGACGGTTCTCACACCCGGTGACCGCGTTTTCCGCGAAGTGATCGGCGACGAACCGATTGCCGAAGCGACCGCCAAAGCTGCGTTTTTCGACAAATACGGCAAGTCACCGGGCGCTAACCGCAATGCCTGGGCGCGGGCTTTTGAAAAGGCAATAAACGCGGGCCTGATCGAAATAGACGCCGACCGGCAGATTTCAATGCGCACACACGGCGCACACAACTAACAAAATTACTGTACGTACTAACACGCCGACACCCCCGACTCGTTACGCACGCGCACACGTACACACCACCTCTTAGCGTAGCTAGAGGGGTGTACGGTACGGGGGTGCGTTTCGTACGAGTGTCCGGAAACGAAGGGGAGTTAGGATTCACAAAGGTTAGACCCCGTGTAATCATAAGGAAAGAACGTCGAAGGGCCGAATGCAAACACCAATAGTCATCGCGTGGAACCAGACACACACGCCCGTCATCTGGCGGAAGGCTAAACCGCCGATCCTCATGCGCCTTCCATACGATCCGACTAATCGCGCTTGGTTGCAGGACGGCAGACGCGCAAAGCCCGGTTGGAACAAAGCCGCGAAACAATGGGAGCTTCCTGCCGCGTGGTTCAACGATCTTGTCGACCGGGGGCTTCAACGCTGGGGGCGCATCTACATCATCCAGCCGTACCGCGAACAAGAGAAGTGCGCCCCCGCGTGCCGCAATGCGACCGGCCACGAATGCCAATGCTCTTGCATGGGGGCGCATCATGGGAGCGGCGGTGGCGGAGGATGGTTCGACGTATCGGACACGTTCTCGACCCGGTGGGGTGGGGAAGACGTTGCATGCCGGTTGCTGACCGCGCGCCCGTAACGACGCCATTGGTGATCAGTCCATATTCGGTTCGATGTAGCGCCAATAATACCAATCGCGTGCTTCGTTGCACTGTTCGTAAAATGGGTCACCCTCGTTGAAACCTGCCTGTTGTCGCTCGCACTCGCGATAAAGTTCACGCAACGAACGGCGGTTCTCGATTGAGTCGTAAGCGGTGAAAATCCAATAACCGTAGAACACTACCAAGATGCCGACTAACGGCATGGCGACTTCGTCTTGCGGCTTGTCGTACTTGAAGATTGAGTATGCGAGAAAGTAGACGATCACCGGCGGTAAGAACTCGATGAATGAATTCTTCGGACCCAAGAAGTAGGTCAGCGCCAGAGCCCAACAGATACATGTCGCAACGATGCCGAAGGTCTTTTTGCTCATTGCGATTCCCCGCCCGGTTTGCCCGACCCCATATACCCCCGATTTTTTGCTGAGTGTCCAATTCTGAAACCGGCGGCCTCAGCACTTTTTCCCGCGCTTGGGTTTTGACAGGCAAATATGTCTCATTTTGATACATAAAATGCCTTTCAGGGTTAACGGCCAAGTTTCGTGCCAGTTTGCCGGTTGTGCGGTCGGTGCGGTTTTCGCGCGTTTTGGAAAGCTGCTTTCCGGGGGCGGTTTGGCGTCGTGCGATTTTCTTTTTGCCAGCGGAATGAACCGCCACGCGAAAGGAACCCAACCCAATGACCATTCCCCAACTCCAAGAGAAGCGCGCCGCCAAGGTCCGCGAACTCCGTCAAATACTGGACGCCGCGAGCGGCGCGCCAATGACACCTGAACAAGACGCTGCATACAAAACTCTCGAAACCGAATGCCGTGCGATCAACGATCAAATCGCCCGTCAAGAGCGCCTGAATCAAATGGAACTCGCAGCCGCTGCGACGCCGCTCAACGGCACCCCGGATTTCGACCGCGCTTGCCGCGCGCCTGGCCTCTTCCTGGACGCCATCGCTGCCAGTGCGGGCATTGAAGGCCGCGACACGGCCCGCGTCCGTGAAATCAGTCAGGAACTTCAACGACGCACCGGGCGCAAGGCGCAAGGTATCATGATCCCGACTGAAATATTCCAGCGCCCCCGGCATGAACAACGTGTTGTTGTGTCAGGTACGACCGGCGCGGGCGCGATTGGCACCGATCATCGCGGCGACCTGACCATCGATATGCTGCGGGCGGCCTCTGTGGTCGACCGGCTCGGCGCGACTGTCTTGTCGAACCTTCACGGTAACGTCTCTATCCCCGCCGTTGATACCGGCTTCACAGCGGCTTGGATTGCCGAAAACGGGGCTCTGTCTCCCGCAGATTGGGATATCAACGCCCGCACATTGACGCCGAAACACGTTGGTGCACTGACGGAATTCAGCCGCAATATGATCTTGCAAGCCGATCCGTCTGTGGATCAAATGGCAATGCGAGACGGCGCGCGGGCTCTCGCGGCCGCATTGGATGCAGCGGCCCTCGTTGGCGGGGGTGCCAATCAGCCGTCAGGCATCGGCGCGACCGTCACGCCGACAACCTTTGCTACGCCGACATGGGCCGAAGGTCTGGCCATGATCGCAAGCATTGCCAACACGAACGCGCTTATGGGCTCGCTCGGATGGGCCGGACATCCCGACGTCACAAAGAAATTGAGGTCAACACTGGTCGCTGCGTCCACGGACAGTCGCATGATCATGAGCGAGCCGAACAGTCTGTACGGGTATCAATACTACGACACGACCGCGCTTGTGGGCAACGGTTCACCGGCTGATCGTGGCATTGTGTTCGGCGACTTCAGTTCGCTTGTCGTTGGATATTGGTCCGGCGTTGATATCCTGGCAAATCCCTATGAAGCAACGGCGTATTCTAAGGGCAACGTCCAGGTACGCGCGCTTCTAACGGCGGACGTTGCACTTCGTCATGAAGAATCCTTCGCCTATGCGGCGGACATGAACGCGGCCTAGTCCCGAACGCCACGCGCTATCACCCTGGCGCGTGGCAGGGGCGGCGGTGAAGGCGGTTTTCGGCATTCCCGTTGGCAAACCGCCGCCCCACCTCTTTTCACAGGATCACACCATGACGAACACAATCGAACGTCGCGCCGCCGAACTGGAAGTGCGCGCCAAGGGCCGGACCCTGGAAGGTTACGCCGCCGTCTTCGAACAGCGGGCACGCATCGTCGACTTTGACGAAATGATTGCACGCGGCGCTTTCGCCGACACGCTCAAGGCGGGCGACAAGCTATGCCTCGTAGATCATAACACCGAAAAATTGCTTGGTCGCACCCGCAACGGGTCGCTTCGCCTCGCCGAAGATACGCGCGGCCTGCATTTCGAAATCGCCCTACCGAAAACAAGCCTTGCTGACGACGTTCTAGCGCTCGCTGACGCCGGTTCGCTTGGCGGGGCATCCTTCGGCTTCATTCCGACGCGAGAGACCTGGCAAGGCTCGCTGCGAACGCTGCACGCGATTGACCTTCGCGAGATTTCGATTGTCTCGGCATGGCCTGCTTACCCCCAAACCAGTGTGAATGCCCGTTCGGCGGCTTTCGCCAATCGCAGCGATCTTGCCCGCCGGATTGATTTCCTAGACCTCGGAGGGTTCTGACATGCTGACCCGCATTCTTTCCGCATTCGGCTTCGAACGCCGCGACTATAACCCGGCGTATGCGCCGGATGCGTGGAACCGCCCGGCGTTCGCCGCGCCCTATGCTTCGGCAAATGCCGTGCTTTCCAATCTCGCGGTGGCCGCGCGGTGCGTATCGCTTCGCTCCGAACTTATGGCGTCGGTGCCGCTGAAACTGTACCGCAAGCTTCCGAACGGTGACAAAGAGCGCGTGACCGATACGCCCCTGGCGATGGTTCTAGGTGACTTGGCCAACCCGCTGATGACTGCTTACGAACTTCGTGAATTGTTGGTTCGGTCGCTTGATCTATACGGCAACGCGTACGCGCGCATCGTTCGCGACGGCGCGGGGCAGGTCATCGAATTGTGGCCGATCATTTCGTCAGCGGTGACCGTCGAGAAGCTGGAAAGCGGGCGCCTTCGCTACCGCGTTTCTCAAACCGGCAATAAAGGGTCGATGACTTTGCTGATGGAAGAAGTGCTTCACATAAGAGCATCTTCCGAAGACGGAATGCTTGGCCGGTCGCCGATTGCTATAGCTAGGGGCGCTTTGAATCGCGCGATTGCGGAAAACGAAGCAGCGCAAAGACTTGCAACCAGTGGTCATAAGTCGGCGGGCGTCTTGTCTGTCCCGAACGCCAAGATCAGCCCGCCAAGCCGCAAGGCACTTGAAGACATGTTCGAAGAAGACGCCAGCGGACCCGGCGGCGTTGGGAAGATCAAAGTGTTAGAAGGTGGTGCCAAATACATTTCGACTTCTTGGTCGGGTGCTGATGCACAGTTTCTCGAAAGCCGGGAAATGTCGAACCTGGACGTCGCGCGCATTTTCAGCGTGCCGCCCGCCGCGCTCGGCATTCAATCGTCGGTCAGCTACGGGAGTGCAGCGGCGGACGCTCAAGCGCTGGTACAGAACTGCCTTCAACCGCTCGCCGAACGCGTCGAACAAGCGTTCATGCGGTGCTTGCTGACACCGGAAGGGCGGCGTCAGTACGTCATCGAACACGACCTTCGCGGCTTGCTTCGCGGCAACATGACCGAACGGTTCGCCGCGTATCGCATCGGGCGCGAAATCGGCATGTACTCCGCGAACGATCTAAGACGTGCAGAGAATGAAAGCGCGATTGCTGACGGCGACTCCTATTTGCAGCCTGGCAGTCTTGCGGGCTCAAGCGCTCCGAACACTGAATAACCGACACGCCGCGCCGTTTGACGACGGAGTCTTAGCGGGCGAGACTTTAAGACCGGAAGTGTGGCGCGGTGTTCCTTTTGAACACTTCCGGTCGCCCGCACCTTTTCAACAGGATGGAACTACACAATGCAAATCGTATTCAACGGCCTTACCGACGAACAGAAAGTTCACGCGGCCAAACTCGCGACGGCGGCAAACCTTCGCCTAGCGAACGGGACCCCGCTTCATATGCTCCCGGTCGACGAACTGCAATCCTATTGCGTGATGCGTGAACTCGACCTGTCGCTTGCGCTCACCGAACTGGCGCGCCGCGCGGAAGGCGTTGCGGGACTCCCCGACACGCAACCGGGGTTTATGCAATGAGCGCCGAACAATTCGCCGAATTCGAACGGCAATTCGCCGAATGCCTGGCCGCGATGCTTGCGGCGCTTGCCGATGACGAATGAACCCGACCGCATCCGAACCGAAGCGGCGGCGAGGGCCGTCGGTCTTTCCAGGGAGGCGTTTTACGCCCTCGCCGCGCTTCGCGGCTGGCTGGCGCAACGTGACGAACAAGACGGGCGGTACTTCACCTATGACCGCGCTTCGGTCGAACAGGAAGCTAAGATACGTGCCGCTCGCAACGCCCGTGTCACACCCGCCGACCTGAAACACGCCGTACGGTGCGCCGCGATTATCCGCACGTATTGGGAACGGCGCGGGCACACTGTGGACGTTGAAGCGGTCGGCACTGAGATCATATCTGACACCTGCAATGGTTTGCCCGCTCGCAAATGACCCGACCGCCGCGCATTCTCCCCCGTGGATTGTCCCGACTTGACGCCGCCGCTTACATTGGCGTGTCTCCCCCGACGTTCGACAAACTCGTTGCGGACGGCACGATTGGTGCACCAATCCGCATTCGAGGCCGGAAGATATTCGACCGGCACAAGATCGACGCGGCGGTGTTCGGTGAGGGGACAGGGAATGAGCAAGACGACGGGCTCGCCGAACTTCGGAAAGCCCTTGGTGTGTCCGGGAATGCATAAGGTATGGGCGCACGGCAAGCTGTACGTCTACGCCTGGCGCGGCGGCCCCCGGCTCGAAACAATCGAGGCCGAAACACGGGCGAAGGCGCTTGCGAAGCTCGGTGACACCGACACGGCGGCACGCATCGCGGCGAAATGGACGGCGCTCGCACGCCCCACGGTTTCACCGAATACGATTCACGGCCTGATTACAGATTTCAGGAAAAGCGCCGCGTTCGGTGGAATGGCACAATCGACGCAATCAGAATGGCGTCGTCATCTCGACGAAATACAAACGAAGTTCGGCACAACGACGCTTGAAGCGATTCAGAAACGCGGTGCGCGGGCGCTTATCAAGCGCTGGCATGAAAAGATGGCCGATACCCCGCGCAAGGCCGACTACGCGCTCACCGTGCTTACCCGGTTGTTCAATTGGGCAATCGACGAAGAACGGATGGAACGAAACCCCGCCGCCGGTATCGACCGTTTGCAACGCGGCGTCACGCGCTCACACATCACTTGGAGCAAGGGTGAAATCGACGCCATGTGCGCGGCAGCCGATCCTCACTTTGCCCGAATTGTCCGCTTCCTCTACCTCACCGGAATGCGCCGGGGAGACGCGATCATGGTCACCTGGAACGACGTCGACCGGGTGGCGGGCTTGATCCGTCGCGCGACGTCCAAAAGCAACCGGCGGCACATGGCGCGCATTCCGATCACACCCGAAATCGCTGCGCTGCTAGATGAAATGCCAAAGGGCAAGGCGACGACGATTATAACCAATCAGCACGGTCTCCCGTACAAGATGGCGGACAGCATAACTTCGGCGTTTATCACCCTGCGAAACGACGTGGGAATTGAAGGGAAGCGCTTGCACGACCTTCGCGGCACCCGTGTCACTTTGGACTTTGCAGGCGGCATGACGGACGTCGAGGCCGAAGCCAAATATGGTTGGGCACCGGGGCAGGGGCCGAAAATGCGTGCCGTCTATGCTGACGCGGACATGGTCGCCGTCGCGCTCGCCAAGGCTTTTACAGCCTAAAACTAGCTCTTTGAATCCATTGGAAGTCTTGAGCGACTTTTTTGCAGCTAACGCACTGATTTATTTGCCAAAAATCCTGCTTGGGAAGCTGCTGCTCTACCATTGAGCTACACCCGCGTGCGCAACGACTTTTGAGCCAACCCGCGCGCCTGCGCAAGACCCGCGAATACACACTGGCGCCAGCCCTTTCCCCAATGTAAACGCCCCGCCATGAACCACTTTCTCATCGTTGCCGCAGGCGGGGCCATCGGCGCGGCGCTGCGCCACGGCGTCGGCCTCATCAGCCTGCGCCACCTGCCGTCCTCCTGGCCGTGGGCCACCTTCACGGTTAACGTCCTCGGCGGCTTCGCCATGGGGTTGCTGGTCGGCTGGCTGGCGCTCAAGGCCGAAGGCGCCGGGCAGGCGGCCCGCCTCTTCCTCGCCACCGGCCTCCTCGGCGGCTTCACCACCTTCTCGGCCTTCTCGCTGGAAACGGTCAACATGATCCGCACCGGCGAGACCGCCAAGGCGCTCGCCTACATCGTCCTGTCGGTCGCGCTCAGCCTCGCCGCCCTCGGCCTTGGCCTGGTGCTGGCCCGGAGGGCCTTCGCATGAGCGGCCAGATCATCACCGAAACCGTCACTCCCCAGGAGGAGGGCGCCCGGCTCGACCGCTGGATCAAGCGGCGCGTCCAGCTCACCCAGGGCCAGATCGAGAAGATGCTGCGCACCGGCCAGATCCGCGTCAATGGCGCCCGCGCCAAGGCGAACCAGCGCCTCGATGCCGGCAACGAAGTCCGCCTGCCGATCTTCAGCACCGAGACGATGGCGCCTAAGGCCCACTACACCGCCCGCACCAGCGCCGAGGACCGCGAGTTCCTCAAGTCGCTGATCATCTATGAAGACGACGACATGATGGCCCTCAACAAGCCCGCCGGCATCGCCGTGCAGGGCGGGTCAGGCCAGGGCCGCCACATCGACGGCCTGCTGATGGGCTATTATGGCGAGGATGAGCACCGCCCCGTCCTCGTCCACCGGCTCGACAAGGAAACCTCCGGCGTCCTGCTCGTCGCCAAGCATCCCCGCGCCGCCGCGCAGCTGTCGGACATGTTCCGGGGCCGCGAGATGGACAAGGTCTATTGGGCGGTCACGGTCGGCGTTCCCAACCCGCCGATGGGCCAGATCCGCTGCTGGATGATCAAGGGTATTCCGGACCCGGACGAGCCCTCGGGCTATCGCCCCTATGATCCGAAATCGACCGTCAAGCGCCGCGATGTGGACCGTGAGCGGATGATCCGATCCGCCCAGGGCGTCGAAGGCGCGCGCCACGCGATCACCGATTACAACGTCATTTCCCATGCCGGCATGAAGGCCGCCTGGGTCGCCCTGCGCCCGGAGACGGGCCGGATGCACCAGCTGCGTTTCCACATGCTGGAGATGAACACGTCGATCCTCGGTGACCACAAATACCAGTCCCGCCGGGAAGTCCCGCAAGGCCTCGCCGAAGGCATGCACCTGCACGCCCGCGCGCTGATCATCCCGCGCGAGCATGGCAAGCCCACCGTCATCGTCGCGCCGCTGCCGCCGCACATGGTCGAGACCTTCGCGACGCTCGGTTTTCTCGAACAGGAAGCGGGCAGGGACCCGCTCGCGCCGTTCATCTGATGCCCGCACCGCCGGCCCCGCTTCGCCTCGCCATCTGGGACGTGGACGGCACGCTCGTCGACTCGCGCGAGATCATCCAGGCCTGCATGGAAACCGCCTTTACCGAGTCCGGTCTTCCGCCCCCGGACTATGACGCCACGCGGAAAATCGTCGGCCTCAGTCTGCACGCCGGCATCGCCCGGCTCGCCCCGCCGGATCTCGGCCGGGGCCGCCTCGAACACCTCATCGATGCCTACCGCCACACCTTCTCGCGCCTGCGCGCCGACCCCGCCCTGCACGAGCCGATGTATGACGGCGCCCTTGAGGTGCTGGCGCGCCTGAAGGACGACGGCTGGCTGCTCGCCATCGCCACCGGCAAGACCCACCGGGGCCTCGACGGCCTGTTCGCCAAGCACGATATCAGATCCTGTTTCGACACCGTCTGGTGCGCCGATGACGGCCCCGGCAAGCCGCATCCCTTCATGGTCGAGCAGTCGATGCGCGCCCTCGGCTGCGCGCCCGCCCAATCCCTGATGATCGGCGACGCCGTCCACGACATCGCCATGGCCCGCGCCGCCGGCGTGCGCGCCCTCGGCGTCAGCTGGGGCTTCGGGCAGGCAGGCGAACTGCAGGACGCGGGCGCCGACGAAGTCCACCACGACTTCCGTACCCTGACGGATAGCCTACTCGCCTTCACACCTGCCTGATGCCTGCTCTCCCCAGAATGCTGCCTGTCCCCTCCTCGCGCGAAGCATGGGGAGCTTGCGAGGACGAGAAATCGTATACGATTTCCCGAGCAAGAGGGTGGGGCCCGGCGAAGCCGCCGCGTCGCCCGCTTTAACACATTTCCCTGTCTTCCCGGACAAGGCGCGTCAGCGCCGCTGATCCGGGACCTTCTCTCCACTCTTGCCGCAACAAGGTCCCGGGTCACGCGCTTCGCGCTGCCCGGGATGACAGCGTCGGCTGACTACCCCGCCAGCCCCGCAAACCACCGCCCGAGCGCGCCTGCCTCCACGCGCTTCGCCGCAGTCGCGGCCGCCGATTCCTCGTCCTCGCCCCAGCGCGCAATCTGCCAGCTCTCGTCCAGCCGCGACATCTCGAACGCCTCATCGGCCGGCAGCGCGCCTTCGCACACCGCCATCGCCAGCAGCGCCGAACCATACAGCGCGCAGGCATAGACCAGCCCGGTCAGCCGGAAATCATCTAGGCTCAGCGCATAGTCGCGCGCGGCGTCCAGCGAGGCATCCGGCTGCGGCGTGGCGCGCACGCCTTCGGTCGTCACCAGGTTGACGCCCAGCCTGTCGCCCGCCCATTCGCGCACCGGCGCCCAGTGGCCTTCCTCCAGCGCGATCAGTTCCTCGGGCTCCTCCGCGATGTGGCAGATCAGGTCGGTCTCGCAATAGCGCGCCACCTCTTCGGCCAGCGCGTCGCGCGCCTCGGCAACCCGGTCGATCGCTACATTGGCCAGCCGCGTGAGATACATTGCGGTCAGGTCGATCCGCTCGACCTGCGCATTCCACTCCGCCGCCAGCGCCTCGGCCAGCCCGAGTGTCGGCAGCACGAGGCCCGCCCGCGCCGGGGTCTTGATCGTGCGGCCATCGAGCGCGATGGTCCATCCCTCGCCCAGCCGTTCGGGCGCGGCGGTCTTGTAGAAGCGTTTCGGATTTGTTTCTGGGCCTGTCATCGTGCCCGATTACGCCGGACCGGGCGCGGCGCCAAGCCTCAACCGATACCGGGCGCCGGCTGGCGGGCGGCGGCAAGGTCCGGCGCGGTCAGGCGGATCATGTCCACCACAATCCGCGTTTCGGGGTCCACCAGTGCCAGCGTCTGGCCAAACCGCACGGTGCGCAGCGGTTCTTCCTTCAGCGTCGTCTCGACAATCACGCGGAATTCCGCCGTCACCAGCGGCACATCCTGCGGCACGACCATGCCCGTCTGCATCCGCGCCTCCAGCGGGGAGGGGGCAAAGCACATCTTGTAGCGCTGCATGCCCACCGCGCAGCGGGCCTTGTCCAGCACGAACCCCCGGTCGAACCGCGCGAAATCCGCCTCGGTGAACGCCCGCGCCGCCACAGGCTCGATGGCCGCAGCCTCCGCGCTCGTGGGCCGCGTGGCCACGAACGCGCCCAGCGCAAACAGCGCCAGACCGGCCATCACCATTTCAAACTTGAGAGTCTGCATTGCCTTCGGCGCCCGCATTCAGAAGGTTAATTCACATCAGCCAATCGGGCGCACGAATGCGCCCGCCCGAGCTAAGGAAACGTAAATGGACGCGTTAAGGTTCCCCCGCCAGCGGCAGTGCGCCGGGATGCCGCGCCTTCTGACAAACTCAGCCGGAGTTTCCTCGCCGCCATTCGACTCATCGCAATGATATGCTACCAGCGACAAGTCTCGGCCGTGGCCCGGTCGGACGCCGTACGCGACAAAAACGAAGCGAAGACGCTCGCCGCCATCGTCGGCGAAATCGCGGCTCCAATCAGATTGAAGGACGGCAAAGTGCGAATTGCCAACTTGGAAATCGACAGATCGCCCATCGTGACCTTACAAGCGTCCTGATCATGCCGCTGGCGACGAGTTTCTTGATGGCGATAGGCGTCGTGCAAGGCGCTGTGCTGGCGATTTCGCTTTTGCGTATTCGCCCCTTGAATCCCGTTGGATACAGCCATCTTTTAGTGGGCGTCGCCGCGGTTGCGGCCATTATTGTCGAAGAATGGGTCGTCTATCACGACGCCTGGCGTTTTGCGCCCCATGTATTGATGTCGACAGCCTGGGCGCCTTTCCTGTTCGGACCGAGCGTGTGGCTGTTTGTCAAAAGCCTTGAACGACCCGCCTTTCGAAGAGGCGACCTCCTCCATTATGCGCCCGCGTTCGTCTCTTTCGCCTACCTGACGCCCTATTACCTTTTATCGGGTGCGGAGAAAATCGCACTTGCGGAACACGCATCGTCCATATCGCTCGATGCCAGTATTCTCGGACTCGCAAAGACGATATCGCTCTACGCCTATTTCATCGCAGTTCTGCGATATTTGACGCGAATCCGCCGTACCAGGCAGGCCCGTCAGGTCCGGCTGATCAACCGGTTCCGCATAATCGTCGCCGCCTTTTTAGCTGGCCTGACGGCGATTGTCGCGATCTTCGCGGCCGAGCATTTCCTCGGTGCGCTTCCGGTCTTGTCCGATCTTCTGTCAGCAGTGATCGCCAGCGTGTTCTTTTATGTTTTGTCGCTTGTCGCCATCGCCGATTGGCGTGAGTTTGCGCTGTCCTCCCACCTTGACGACGCTGCCTCGGGGCACGAACGGGCGCCACCGCGCAACGCCCTGCTCGATGAGGCCACCACACACTCGCTGTTCTTGCAGGTGACGCATGCGGTCTGCGAACGCGAACTCTTCAAGGAACAGGGGCTCAATGTTGACAGGCTTGCGACAGCGACCGGCCTTGCCCCGCACTATCTTTCCTATGTCATCAATTTACGCTCGGGAAGAACCATCCAATCGTGGCTCAATGGGTTCAGGGTCGAGGCGGCGAAAAAGGCGCTGCTCGCGGATTCCGGTCGATCCGTGCTGGAGATCGGGCTTGACGCCGGCTTCAACAGCAAAGCGGCGTTTAACCGGGCTTTCAAGGCCGAAACCGGCCAATCGCCCTCGGAGTTCCGCTCGAAAACGTCTCAAAATGCAAAGTGAGGCGACTCAAATCCGATGATAGCGCCATTCTGGGGGGGCTGAAATCTATAACGGAGACCTTCATGCGCTTGCCGAATTTCTACGCCGCCGGACTGATTCTCATGACCGCTCTGGCATCTTCCTGCGCCGGAACGACGACGCCCCCGCTGGAGTGGGCACAACCCATTTCAGGCAGCGCAGATCGGGTCGCAGTCTTCTCGGCGTCGGCGCCGGACGCGGTCATCTCCGGCGAAGTGCATGCGCTGCGCGACACTGCCCCCAGGACCGCGCTGATCATCGTCGGCGGGTCGGGCATGCGGACCCGCGCCGATGCCGCGCCGGCCATCCCGCTTTTCATGGATGAGACGCTTGCTGTCGCCATCTACGACCGGCGCGGCAACGGCCAGTCGACAGGCGCGTTTGAAGTCCCGGATACCGAAAATACCGAATGGCTCGTCCCGGCCGTCGCGCGAGACGTCACCGCCGTCGCGAAACGGCTCAAACAAGGCGGCTTCGACCGCGTCGGCCTTGCCGGTACCAGCATGGGCGGCTGGGTCAACGTCGCTGCTGCGGCGTCGAGCAGCGATATTGACTTCATCATCTGCATCTCCGGCGGCGCGTCCACGGTCGGCGTCTCGGACGCCTTCGACCACTACACAAATGACGGCATGTCCATTGACGACGCCATCTCCAGAACATGCGGGTATGATGGGCCTTCAGGCTATGATCCCGCCGCTGATCTGGCGGCGCTTCGACAACCGGCGCTGTGGATTTTCGGCGACAGGGACGACAGCAATCCAACAGTGCTCGACGCCGAGACAGTCAGGCGCTTTCAGGCGCAGGGCAAAGACTTCGAGCTCATTATCCTGCCCGGCGTCAACCACGACCTCATCACCGTTGAAAACGGGGAGTTCAATACCGACTGGCTGAGTGCGGCGCGTGACTTCATCGCCGGAAGCAAGGGTGCATTAGGCCAACGGCCGTAATGCACCGTCTACGGAGCGCTGCCGCCCCCGGCCCCCCCGTCAGCACGCCCCAGGCGTCCGCCGGACCGGTGCCTGCGCCGCGCCCACCCGGGCCGGCGCTTCGGCGCGGGCGGTCGCGGCAGGGGCCGCCTTCGCCCCCACGCCCGCAATCGCCCCCTCGGCGATCAGCGCGGCGGCGAGGATCGAGGCAAAGCAGAACGGGGTCATCAGGCGCTGGGCCATGTCGTGTCTCCATTTGGGTGCGGGCCGGGTCCTCCGGCCGCCCATGTTCGTCCGCCCCGGGAACCATTCCCGAGCTGCGAACAAACGCTCACTCACATTATAAAGTGGCGAAAATGCGGCATTGCGAACAAACGCTCACAAATATCCGGCCGCCCGCCCGGTAAACCGCAGATGAACCGGACGGGAACCGGGCATGAACGCGCCCTTCAGGCCCGGTTTGGCCGGCCCGTGCAAATCTGCTCCCATGACGAAACCCATCAGAACTCTCGGAGCTGCCGTCGTTGCGCTTGCTACGCCGGCTCTCCTCGCTGCCCCCGCCGCTGCCGACGCGCGCGGCGCCGCTGCCAAGGTCGAAACCCGTCTGGGCGACGACACGCGGCTCACCCTCGCCATCGGCTCGGCCGGCTATGACAGCCACCGCCGTGAAGACGGCTACCGGGGCGGAGACGGCTACCGCCGCGACCTCAACCAGTGGGGCCAGTCGGACCGGGAAGTCCGCGACCTGACGCGGGACGCGGTCCAGACCTGCCGCCAGGCGGTCCGCCAGGAAGCCCGCTATCTCGGCTACCGCGACATCGATATCGACGAGGACCGGCGGGTGCGCCAGGTCGGCCCGCGCGGTTTCTTCGTGACCTTTGACGAGGTCGAGTTCGAAGGCCGCCGCCGCGACCGCGAGGCACGCGTCACCTGCGAAATCCGCCGCGGCGACGTGGTCAGCCTCGAAGGCCTGCCGCGCCCCGCCCGGGGCAGGGCCCCGCCGCCCCGCCGCGGCTGGTAACCCTGCGTAACCCCGCCCCACGACCTGCGCCCCGGACCGGACATCCGGGGCGCGATCGTTTGCGAGGTGCGCTGCGCCAGCTTGCCATCCCCGCGCGAGGGGGTATCAGTCGTTCCGGCAGATTTCAGACCCCTTTTTCCTCTCGGAGCACCCGTCATGCAGCAATTCATCGAGGACCTTGAAGCCCGGCGCGAGGCCGCCCGTCTGGGCGGCGGCGTCAAGCGGATCGAGGCCCAGCATGCCAAGGGCAAGCTGACCGCCCGCGAGCGGGTCGCCGTCCTCCTCGATGAAGGCAGCTTCGAGGAATACGATATGTTCGTCGAGCACCGCTGCGCGGACTTCGACATGGCCAACCAGAAGATTCCCGGCGACGGCGTCGTCACCGGGCAGGGCACCATCAACGGCCGCCTCGTCTATGTCTTCTCGAAGGACTTCACCGTCTTCGGCGGCTCGCTGTCGCGCGCCCATGCCGAGAAGATCGTCAAGGTTCAGCAGATGGCTGCGCGCAATGGCGCGCCGGTGATTGGCCTGTTTGATGCCGGTGGTGCCCGCATCCAGGAAGGCGTCGATTCACTTGCGGGGTATGCGGACATTTTCATGGAGAACGTGCTCTCCTCCGGCGTCATCCCGCAGATCTCCGTCATCATGGGCCCCTGCGCTGGCGGCGACGTCTACTCGCCCGCGATGACCGACTTCATCTTCATGGTGAAGGACACCTCCTACATGTATGTGACGGGTCCGGACGTTGTGAAGACCGTGACCAACGAGGAAGTGACCCACGAAACCCTCGGCGGTGCCTCGGTGCACGCGAAGAAATCCGGCGTCGTGGACGGCGCCTTCGAGAACGACATCGAAGCGCTGATTCAGATGCGCCGCCTGATCGATTTCCTGCCCGCCTCAAACCGCGAGGCGCCGCCCCTGCGCCCGGTGCATGACACGTTCGACCGTTCCGAGATGAGCCTCGACACGCTGGTCCCGCCGAACCCGAACACGCCCTATGACATGAAGGAACTCATCACCAAGGTGGTCGATGAGGGCGATTTCTTCGAGATCAGCCCGCAATTCGGCGGCAACGTGATCTGCGGTTTTGGCCGTATCGAGGGCTCGACTGTCGGCGTCGTCGCCAACCAGCCGATGACGCTGGCCGGCGTGCTCGACATTGACGCCTCCCGCAAGGCTGCGCGTTTCGTGCGCTTCTGCGATTGCTTCAATATCCCGCTGGTGACGTTTGTGGATGTCCCCGGCTTCATGCCGGGTACCAAGCAGGAATATGGCGGCCTCATTAAGCACGGCGCCAAGCTCCTCTTCGCCTATGCCGAGGCCACCGTGCCGAAGGTTACCGTCATTACACGGAAGGCCTACGGCGGCGCCTATGACGTGATGAGCTCCAAGCACCTGCGCGGCGACGTCAACTATGCCTGGCCCACCGCCGAGATCGCCGTGATGGGCGCCAAGGGCGCCGTGGAAATCATCTTCCGCAAGGAAGCCGGCGACCCGGAAAAACTCGCCGCCCGCACCAAGGAATACGAAGAAAACTTCGCCAACCCCTACGTGGCCGCGAAGAAGGGCTATATCGACGACATCATCATGCCTCACAATACCCGCCGCCGCATCGCCAAATCACTCCGCACCCTGAAGAACAAGAAACTGACCAACCCCTGGAAGAAGCACGACAACATTCCGCTTTAGGGCCAATACAGACCGGCCTCGCGATCTTCCGCTCACCCCTTCGCAGGGGTCTGCGGATAGGGCGTGTACGGATAAAAGAGCGGTTCGCCTGGCGGGGTTGCATTCCGCCGTGCTGATACGCGCCACGTTTCGGACGGCTCATCCTGAGCGAAGTCGAAGGAGAGCCGGGCGGGGTGAGGGTGTGGCCAGGCCATCCTTCGTCTTCGCTCAGGATGGGCGTAGTTCTGCTTGGCGCTCCTTTCTGTCCTTCATGTTCCGCCCTCGGTGCTCGTCATCCCGGAAAGTGCGCAGCACTTGTCCGGGGCCCAGAATTCATCCGCGCACGAAGCAAAGTCCGGGTGCCGGGCATTGCCTGCGGCAATCCCGGGGCGACGACGCGCAAGGGTGGCGCGTGGAGCGATCGGCTCCTCACCCCCGCATCAACATACCCATCGCTTTCGCCGCCTTCACCGCAAAGGGCCGCGCAGACGGAAACGCTTCGGTCACCGAGAAGTAGATGTGCACCATGCCCTCGGCGACCATCAGCTGGGTCGGCACGCCGGAGGATTCCAGATGGCGCGCCATCGCGACGCCCTCGTCGTGCAGCACGTCGATCTCGGCCGAGGCGATGATCGTCGGCGGCAGGCCGGAGACGTCCGCGCCGAGGAAGTTCAGCGCCGGGTCGCTGGGGTCTGACGGGTCCTGAAAATAGGCGGCGACGAAATTGTCCATGCCTTCGCAGCTGAGCAGGGGATTGTCGCGCCTCTCGCGTCCGGCAGAAATATCGTCCGAGAGCGGAGGGCCCATTACGACGCCCGGCACGATGGCGAGCATGGCCTTCAGCGCCGGGCCGCCCGCCTTCTTGGCGCGCAGGGCGCAGTAGAGGGCGAGGTGTCCGCCCGCGCTGTCGCCGGCAAGCCCGATCCGGCCGGCATCGCCGCCGAAGGTGGTGGCCTTGGCGCCGGCCCAGCGCAGCGCCGCGAAGCAATCCTCATGCGCCGCCGGATAGGGATGCTCCGGCCCCAGACGATAATCGACCGCCATGACGATGCAGCCCGCCTCCCGGCAGAGCAGGCGGCATTGCGCGTCATGCGTGTCGAGGTCGCCGAGGATGAAGCCGCCGCCATGAAAGTGAACGATCACCGGGAAGGGGCCTTTTCCGGCGGGAATATAGTGGCGGACTTTCAGGTTGCCGGCGGGGCCGGGGATCACGGCCTCCCGGATTTCGCCGACCGCAATCGCCGGCGCCTGCGGCTGGAGCGCGCGGTACATCGCCCGCGTCTCGTCCAGGGTCGGGGGCGATTCGGGGACCACCGCGAACTGCGCCAGCAAGGGCGCGAAGTCGGGGTGGAGGCGGTTCAGGATAGTCGGATCAGGCATGGTTTCACTTCCCGGGTGTTCAATATGGCTGGCCAAGCCACGCTGCGCCTGTGCCGTGGCGTCAGGCAAGCTCTCATTCACGGTGTGGATGCAACCGGTTACCTGACGCGCGACGTTACGCCGGGCTCGAACTTTGATCCGGGATCGTGTATGCCTCCGCGATTGCAGAGGTCGGCAGGCGAGGCAGCAGGGTGCCGGAAGGATCAGGAAAACGTCCGCAGGCAGCGGCAGAACCGGCGCATCGTCCGTATGCCAATGGACTCGATCAGGTCGGCCAGCGTGGCCGGGTCCTGAGGATCTGGCAGACCGCCGCCCTTCGCCGCAGCGGCAAGAAGATCCAGTTCATGCAGTTCGGCGGCAGTCACCTGCGCCCGGTCGTCTGGCTGCACTCGCTGGAGTATCCGATGGCGCCGCCCTGGGGACTGTGTGTCGATGCGGCGGCGGAAGGCTACAGCATCATTGCCGTGCGCCGGAGCGGCTTTGGCGAATCAAGCCCGGCCGAAAGCATCGAGGAGGAGGCGGAGGTGCTGGCCGAATTCCTCGAGGAAGGCAGCATCGAGAATGCGGTCCTCGTCGTGGAAGGCACGGCGCGGCCGGCCGGACTGAAGCTGGCCAGATCGAGCCCGCGCATCGGGTTCACCTTTTTGGTGCGCCCCGCCTATTCGGGCGCCGATGCCGGCGATCTCGATGCGTGGACCGTCAATATCATCCTGCAGAGTCTGCAAACCCGGGCGGGTGCCAGCCTGTCGCTCGCGGCGTTGACGCAGGTGGTCCGCCGGACCGGGCACACTGCGCTCTATGCGAAGGTTTTCAAGGCGCCGAGTGACGCGGAGTTCATCCAGACCCACAGGCGCGACCTCGGCGAAGCCTGGGACTGCCTGCGCCGGATCAGTCCGGAGACGTTCCGGCGCAATCTCGGCGCCCTGATCCCGGACCCCGCGCTCAGCCGCAGCGCGCTTGCGGATTTTGCCGGCCTGGCCTTGATCGGCGAGGAAACGCTGCCGGCCTGGCGCAAAGCGTTCGAGGCCCGGTCGGCCGAGCTCGGCATCGCCACGACAGCCTTGCCAAAAGGCAGTTTCTTTGTGCTGCACCAGAGTTCAGCGGCCTTTCTCCAGCTGCTCAAGGCGCACGGCTGAAATCCGCCGCCGCCGCCGGAGGCGGGCGGGGCACCATGCTTTGGCCACAGGCGTTAGCAAAGCCTTACCGGCAAAAAAAGCCGCGCGCTGTGTCGCGGCGGTGACAGAGGCCCCGTAAGTCCATGAAAATGCATGGATTGCTACGCCGGCGCCCTCATTGCAGTTTGTTCAGTTAACGAACATTACGATTTTGGTAGGAGCCATTTACGTTCAGACTCTGTCAAGTCTCCACGCCCACGCTTCACACTGGCCTGATGGGAGGCCAGTCGTTAACGGCACAAGGACGGAAGATGAGCAAGAAAACTGTGCGCTGGGGCACGGACATCGGATGCCCGAAGCGGATTGATCCGCTGCAGGGCCGCAACGAATTGTCTGACCACGGATTGAAAGGCAAGCGTGCCAGGGGTGAGCTCGGGCTCAGCCGGGGCATCACCCGCAAGGAAGCGCGGCGCGATGCGGCCGATGCCCTGCCGGTGTCCGAGGCGATGACGCAGGACCAGTGGAGCGAGCGCGAACAGCTGATCGCCGAGCGCGCCGAGGAAGTGCGCCGGGGGCTGACGACCTGGATGTCCACCACGGCCGCCGGCGTGCGCAACTATATCCACGACACGGCCCCGGCGGATATCCATCCGGACCAGTTGCGCGAGTCGATCAAGGCCGAGGAACACGAATACCGCCACTACGAAACGGACGATTCCAACGATGCTAGGGAGCGCCACTCTGCCGCGATCATCGAGCTGCAGGCCTTCAAGGAACGCCACGGCGACCAGATCGGCAAGCGCACGCCGGACATCAAGAAGAATGTCGAGCAGGCCATCGCCATTCTCGTCTTCATCATGCTGGTGGAGGGCGCGTTCAACGCGCTGCTGTTCAAGGACGCGCAGAGCGCCGGTCTGCTCGGCGGCATGCTGGTGGCGTTCGGGGTGTCGGCGGTCAATGTCCTGTTCGGCGTCACAGGCGGATTTTTCGGGCTGCGCTATCTCAACCATCCGGCCATGCCGGCCAAGGTGGCGGGCGGTGTGATTGCCGGGGCCTGTATCTTGTTCGGCATTTTCCTCAACCTGTTTGTCGCGCATTTCCGCGACGCGGTAGAGGCCGGGCTGATCGTGGCCGAAGCCGAAGGACGCCTCGGCGACTTCTCGATGTTCGACATCGCGCCCGGCGCGGTGCTCGCCTCGATGTTCCCGAATGTCTTTGCCTTCGACAGCTTCGTGGCGCTGGCACTATTGATCCTTGGACTGACGGTATCCGGCCTGGCCGTGTATGAGGGTTATGACCGGATCACGGACCCCTATCCGGGCTATGGCCGGGTGTGGCGCAAGGAGCGCAAGGCTTACGAGCACCGCCAGCAGCTGCGCGAAGACCTGCGCGGCGACCTGTCGAATTATTTCTCCGCCAGCCGGATGTGGTTCGAGACACAGCTCTCGCGCCACGCCGCTGCAAAACGGGAAATCGAGAAGGCGATGAACCTGCTCGAGTCGCGCCGGGATATCGCGGTGGCCATCGCGGCCAAGGCGGCTGACCAGGAGCGCGGCCTGAAGGTGGCCTACCGCCAGGCTCACCGCCGGATGCGCAATTCCCTGCGTGACAAGCTGGGTGAGCAGTCCGCGTGCCCGGCCTATTTCGACGAGATCCTGACGCCGCAGCTGCCGCCGTTCGACTATGCCAAGGAACGCGCACAGGCGAATGCGGCGGTCAAGGTGATCGACCAGAACGTGCTAGCGCTGAACCTGACGCGCGAATGGCTGGAGACCCATATCCAGCAGGTGCAACAGGGCCTGTCCTCCATCGAGAAGAAAGTGGCCGACGAAATCGGCCGGGTGCGGGACGCGAAAGCGGCCGGCGATGCCAAGAAGGCGGGTTGACCATGGCACGACGCAAGGAACGCGGCCCCTGGTTCTGGCGATCGGCCATCGCGCTGATGCTGACGTCCGTGTTCGGACTGTTTGCGGCCGCCGCGATCCACCAGCCGCCGCCGACCGATGCCGAAACGGGCTGCCGTCTCGACCGGGAAGACCCGGTGCACACGATCGTGCTGGTCGACCAGTCGGACCCGTTCAACGCCACCGACCTCGACTGGGTGCGCACCCTGCTCGACGGCGAGGCCCGCAGCCTGCCGCGCTACGGGCGCCTCACCTTGCTCGTGCCGAACTCGGCCGCGCCCTATGATCCGGCGCAGGTGTTCACCGGCTGCTCGCCGGGAAGCGCGGCTGAAGCCAACCCCATCTTCCAGAATCCGAAGATGATCCAGCAGGCCTGGGAGCGGAAGTTTCATGCCCCGTTAATGTCCGAGGCGGACGACGCCTTGCGCGACACGGTGGCGCCGAGCTCGCCGCTGATGGAGGCGATGTACACGATTGCCGACCGGGCGGATTTCCAGGGCCATGTTCCGGCGCGGCGGCTCATCCTCGTGTCCGACCTGATGCAGCATTCGCCCGGCTTCTCGATGTACAAGAGCGGGGCGGACGAAGAGGCCTGGGCAGAGTCCGGCCTCGCTGACATGCGGGCGGGGCTCGAGGGTGTCGAGGTCGTCGCCCGGATTGTTCCGCGTCAGGAATATGCCCTGCCGCTGAGCGAGGTGAAGGCCTTCTGGCGCGGATGGTTCGAGGCAGCCGGGGCCGACTACGGGTCGGTGACCTGAGCTAAATTCAGTGAGCGGATTGAATTGAAGGGGCCCCACCCTAGCCCTCCCCGTACCGGGGAGGGGACAGGTAGCGTTTTTGCGATAGCTCACGGCACAACGGGGTCTGTCCCCTCCCCGGTACGGGGAAGGTTGGGGCGGGGCTCTTGTCCACCGACGTCTGACGTTTTCAGGACGAGTTCAGCGCGGCGGTGCGGGCGGCGGTGTTGAGGTCTTGCAGGATGCGCTGGCCGTCGGTGCGGAGAGGCTCAGCCTTGAGACCGGGGATCTT
>VMTE01000039.1 GCA_013791775.1 Hyphomonas sp. | reverse complement strand
GGAAATGATGACCGGTTCCGGGTGGAATCCGGCCTGGCCGTGGAAGCGCAGCACGGTTTCCTGGAACACCGACTTGTCCGAGACGAGGCGATGGAATTGCTTGGGACAGGCCTGGTTCGAAACGGGCCACAAGCGCGTTCCGGCGCCGCCGCACATGATGACCGGATGGATCGCCATTGTCCTATTTACCCTGTCTTTGAGTTCCATTGAGGGGTACGCCCCGATAGGACGCGCCGTTCACCGCTCCTGATTGCAACATCTGCGCCGCTGCGCCAACGCCGCGACCGGGTCAAATCTCGAACACGCCGCGCCAGGCGAGGAATTTCAGGATTTCCTCGGCAGCGTCCTCCGCAGACTGCCCCACCGTATTGATGCGCAGTTCGGGATTGAGCGGGGGCTCGTACGGGCTGTCGATGCCGGTGAAGTTGCGGATCTCGCCGGCCCGGGCCTTCTTGTAGAGGCCTTTGACATCGCGCTGTTCGGCGACGTCGAGCGGTGTATCGACGTGGATCTCGATGAACTCGCCCTCGGCCATCAGCGCGCGGGCCATCTGGCGCTCCGCGCGGAAGGGCGAAATGAAGGAGACGAGCACGATCAGGCCGGCATCGGTCATCAGACGCGCAACGTTTGAGACGCGCCGGATGTTCTCGACGCGGTCGGCGTCGGTGAAACCGAGATCGCGGTTGAGGCCGTGGCGGACATTGTCGCCGTCGAGGATGAACGTGTGACGGCCCATCGCGTAAAGCCGCTTCTGCAGGGCGTTAGCGATGGTGGATTTTCCGGAACCCGACAGGCCGGTGAACCAGAGAACGGTCGCCTGCTGGTTTTTCTGTTCGGCAAGCGCCTCGCGCGTGATGTCGAGCGCCTGCCAATGAATGTTAGCAGCGCGCCGCAGCGAAAAGTCGATCAGGCCAAGGGCGACCGTGTCGTTCGTCTGGCGGTCAATCAGGATGAAGCTGCCGGTGAGGCGGTTGTCTGTGTAGGGATCGAAGGGGATAGGCTGTTCCAGCGCGATGGTGGTGACGCCGATCTGGTTGAGTTCGAGCGTGCGGGCGGCCGTGTCGGCCATGGTATTGACGTCGATGCCGTGCTTCGGAGCGTTGACGGTGGCGGAGACCGTGCGCGTACCGGACTTGAGGAAATAGCGCCGGCCCGGCAGAAGAGGCTGCTCGCTCATCCAGAGGAGCTTCACCTGGAACTGGTCGGAGACTTCCGGCGGCTGCGTCGCAGCGGCGATGACATCGCCGCGTGACGTGTCGATTTCGTCCGCGAAGGTGAGCGTGATCGACTGTCCGGCGACCGCTTCATCCAGGTCGCCGCTGGCGGTGACGATGCGGGTGATGGTGGTCTCGCGGCCCGAGGGAAGCGAGCGGATCCGGTCGCCCGGCCTCACGCGGCCCGAGGCGATCTGTCCGGAGAAGCCCCGGAAATCGAGGTTCGGACGGTTCACCCATTGGACCGGCATGCGCAGGGGAAGCGTTTCGGCCTCCTTGGCGATCTCGACGGTTTCCAGATAGTCCATCAAGCTCGGGCCAGCATACCAGGGTGTCTCGGGTGAGCGCTCGGTGATGTTGGTGCCCGCCAGCGCGGAGATCGGGATGGGGACAATGTCGAGCTTGCCGGGGAGGACTTCGGCAAAAGCCTGATAGTCTGCGACAATCGCGTCGTACACGGATTGTTCGTAGCCAACGAGGTCCATCTTGTTGATGGCGAGCACGAGGTGGCGGATGCCGAGCAGGGTGGCGATAATCGAATGTCGGCGCGTCTGGGTGAGGATGCCCTTGCGCGCGTCGATCATCAGGATGGCGGCGTCGGCTGTGGACGCGCCGGTGGCCATGTTGCGGGTATATTGTTCGTGGCCGGGCGTGTCGGCGACGATGAACTTGCGCTTCTGCGTCGCGAAGAAGCGGTAGGCGACGTCAATCGTGATGCCCTGTTCGCGCTCAGCGGCGAGGCCGTCCACGAGGAGGGCGAAGTCGATGCTGTCACCCTGCGTGCCGACCTTTTTCGAATCCGCCTCGAGGGTGGCAAGCTGGTCTTCGAAGATCATCTTCGAATCGTAGAGGAGGCGGCCGATGAGCGTGGACTTGCCATCGTCCACAGAGCCGCAGGTAATGAAGCGCAGTAGCGACTTCTGCTCGTGTGCCTCGAGATAGGCGCCGATGTCTTCGGCGATGAGATCGTCGTGGAGGCGCATCAGAAATAGCCCTCCTGCTTCTTCTTCTCCATCGAAGCGGCCTGGTCCTTGTCGATGGCGCGGCCCTGGCGCTCGGATGTCGTGGTGAGCAGGATTTCCTGGATCACGTCATCCAGGGTGGTAGCGGTGCTTTCGACGGCGCCCGTCAGGGGGTAGCAGCCGAGAGTTCGGAAACGGACGGACTTCGTCGTGGCCTGCACCGCAATGTCCGGCGGCACACGGTCATCGTCCAGCATGATCATGGTGCCATTCCAGTCGACGACGGGGCGGGGGGCTGCAAAATAGAGCGGCACGAGCTCGATATTTTCGCGCCGGATGTACTGCCAGATATCGAGCTCGGTCCAGTTGGAGAGCGGAAAGGCGCGCAGGCTTTCGCCTTTCTGAAGGCGGGTATTGTAAAGGTTCCAGATCTCCGGGCGCTGGCGCTTCGGGTCCCAGCGATGGCCGGCCGTGCGTACCGAGATGATCCGCTCCTTGGCGCGGGATTTTTCCTCGTCGCGCCGGGCGCCGCCAAAGGCCGCGTCGAAGCCGTACTTGTCGAGGGCCTGTTTGAGACCGGCGGTCTTCATCACATCCGTGTGGTAGGCCGAGCCATGAGAGAAGGGGCCGACGCCTTCGCGCACGCCGTCTTCGTTGATATGGACCAGCAGTTCCAGCCCGAGCTCTTTCACCTTGCGGTCCCGAAAGGTGATCATTTCCCTGAACTTCCAGCCGGTATCGACGTGGAGCAGGGGGAAGGGCGGACGCGAGGGGTAGAAGGCCTTGATCGCCAGATGCAGCATCACCGCCGAATCCTTGCCGATCGAATACAGCATCACGGGCCTTTCACATTCGGCGGCGACTTCCCGCAGGATGTGAAGGCTTTCGGCTTCAAGCCGGTCGAGATGGGTCAATTGGGGCAAGGGGCACCGGTTGGATTTACGTGTTCCGCGTCCGTTAGCCCTCCTTTTCCCTTCTGGAAAGACGGCCTTGCGACTCAGGAGCTGCCCTTCAGGAAAACTAAACGGTCCCGGCGGACCGGGACGCCCGCGAAACGGCCTCATTGCATGTCATAAATCAACATAAATCGTCATTGTGCAGCCTGACTCGTGAGGTTTATGGACAGCGTTGTTCGCTGGTGGGGCGAAGCGTTGGAGTGGATCAGATGTGCGGGATTGTTGCGATTGCAGGCAAGGCTCAGGTGGCGACGCGGCTCGTGGACGGGCTGAAGCGGCTCGAGTATCGAGGCTATGACAGCGCCGGCATTGCGGTCGCCTGGGACGAGGGCATCGAGCGGCGCCGCGCCAAGGGCAAGATCCATTTCCTCCAGGCCCGCCTGCATGACGATCCGGTCGAAGGCTTCACCGGCATCGCGCACACCCGCTGGGCGACGCACGGCGCGCCCAACGAGACCAATGCGCACCCGCACATGGCAGGCGGCGTGGCCGTCGTCCACAACGGCATCATCGAGAACTACCGCGAGCTGCGCGAAGCTCTCGAAGCCAAGGGGCGTGTGTTCGAATCGGAAACCGATACAGAAGTGATCGCGCAGCTTGTCGCCCAGAACATCGCGGACGGCATGGACGAGGTCGCTGCCTTCGCAGACGCGCTGACCCATTTCACCGGCGCCTTTGCGATTGCGGCGATCTTTGCAGACAAGCCTGACCTGGTGATCGGCGCCCGTAAAGGCTCGCCGCTGGTGCTGGGGTACGGCGAGGGCGAGATGTATCTCGGCTCGGACGCCATCGCGCTGGCGCCGCTGACGCGGGACGTGACCTATCTGGAAGAGGGCGACTGGGTCGTTCTCACGAAAGACAGTTTCGACATCCGCAATGTACGCGGCGAGCGGGTGAACCGCCCGCGCGTCACTTCGGCGGTCAATGACGCGCTGATCGAGCGCGGCGAGTATGACCACTTCATGCTGAAGGAAATCCACGAACAGCCGGAATCCCTGGCGCGCTCGATCCTGCCCTACATCGACCAGGCTTCGCAAACGATTGTCGTAAACGAGGTTGCCGCAAGCGTCTTTGCAGAGGCAGACCGCGCGGTCGCGATTGCCTGCGGGACGGCCTACTACGCCGCCTTTACCGCCAAATACTGGTTCGAGCAGATCGCGCGCCTCGCGTTCGAGCCCGACATCGCGTCGGAGTTCCGCTACCGCAAACCGGTCCTGCCGCAGACGGGCTTCTCGATGTTTGTCAGCCAGTCGGGCGAGACAGCCGATACGCTGGCGGCGCTGCGCTACTGCCGCCAGAATGGCAAGCCGGCCATCGCGGTGGTGAACGTGCCGGAAAGCTCGATCGCGCGCGAAGCTGGCAGTATCGTGCCGACGCATGCCGGGCCGGAGATCGGCGTCGCCTCGACGAAGGCGTTCACGGCGCAGCTGTCCGTGCTCGCCGTCCTGGCGCTCGCGGCAGCGAAGGCGCGCGGGCATCTCCTGCCGGGCGATGAGGTCAAGTTCGTGAAAAGCCTGCTCGCCCTGCCGCGCAAGGTGACCGAAGCGCTCGAATCGGCGGCCCAGATCAAGGAGGTCGCGAAGGCGATTGCCGACAAACGGGATATCCTGTTCCTCGGCCGCGGCCGGTACTATCCGCTGGCACTTGAGGGCGCGCTGAAACTGAAGGAAGTCTCCTACATCCACGCCGAAGGCTATGCGGCCGGCGAGCTGAAGCACGGCCCGATCGCGCTGATCGAGAAGGGCCTGCCGGTCGTCGTGGTCGCGCCATATGACGAATTGTTCGAGAAGACGATCTCGAATGTCGAGGAAGTGCGCGCGCGCGGGGCGCTGGTGATCCTGATTTCCGACGATGCCGGCATCAAGGCGGCCGGAAAGCGGGCTGACCATGCGATCCGCCTGCCGGACGGGGACGCAATTTCGATGCCGATCCTGGCGGCCATTCCGTTGCAGTTGCTGGCCTACTACGTGGCGCTGGTGAAGGGCACGGATGTTGACCAACCGCGCAACCTGGCGAAGTCCGTGACGGTTGAATAGGCTGGACCCTCAAGGTCCGAGGATTCGAACATGTGCCGAGCCTGTCCACCGCCGAAATAGAATGACGCGCGGCGCAGCTGCTTGATGCAGAAAGTCCGAAGATCGGCAAGGAGCTCGCCTGGGCCTTGCCGGACGTGCCCGTGCGCAATCTCCGGAAGGCCTGCTTCCGGAGCCAGTCGTTCCTGATTTCGCACTTTGCGAGTTATCATCTTCGCTTCGATATCACGCGGGGAGACCAGGCGCGGCTCAGCCCGTCCATCCTGCGCGACTTCCTGAGTTTCACCCTGTTCGGGCTCCCGGGCCAGCGCGAGCAGATGATCGAGCGTCAGGCCTGCTGTCACGCATGCACCGCGATGTCAGCCGCCGAAATGCTGGGGGCCGTGCAAGCGGCGCTGCGCTCACTTTTCATGCCGTTAACTACGTAGCCAGGTCTGTGCTGATCCGCGCCGGTAATCCCGGAGGTGTTTGGCTGGAGCCGTGCAACTCTTACCGCCCTTTTTGCCTGAAATGCCAAAATTCGTTTAGCAAGCGATTTGAGTTGATTGAAGGTTGCAGAACGGCAAAAGACTTGCACGTCAAAGGGACAATTCGAGTTGGGCCCGGATAGAGTGTTTTTTCAGATTTCGGTTCCGGCTTGGGATTAGGACATGGCAGACAATAGCGAAAACCTTCTGGTGAATGGCTCGTTTGAGCAAGCGTTGGTCAACCAGGGTTCGTGGCAGAACTTCTCGTCGGTGGCTGGGTGGACGGCGTTGCCGGGCGGTCAGATCGAGATCTGGCGCGGGGGCGGCGGGGTGGTTCCGACGGACGGCGCGCAGTCGCTTGAGCTCGACTACCTCGGGGGTCTGGACGGGTTCTCTCAGACGGTGGCGACGACAGCGGGCCAGTCCTATACGCTGTCGTTCGACAGCATGCTGCGTCCGGGCGGATGGAGCCCCGGCACGCAG
>VMTE01000020.1 GCA_013791775.1 Hyphomonas sp. | reverse complement strand
TTCTGGGATCCGGTCGAGAATGCCTCGCTGATGCCCTGGCTCATCGGCGCTGCCTTGCTGCACTCCATAACAGTCACCGAGAAGCGCGAAGGCTTTGCCGCGTGGACTGCGCTGCTGGCCGTGCTGGCTTTCCTGTTCTCGATCCTCGGCGCCTTCCTCGTGCGTTCGGGCGTGCTCACCTCGGTGCATGCCTTCGCGGTTGATCCGGAGCGCGGTACGTTGCTGTTGATGGGCCTGCTGGCCTATGGCGGTTTCGCCCTTGGCCTGTTTGCCTGGCGCGCGCCGAAGCTGGAGGGCGGCAAGCCCTGGCGGCTGGTCAGCCGCGAGGGCGCGTTGATGGCGAACAATATCGTGCTGATCGTCGCCGCGTTGACGGTGCTCCTCGGAACCTTGTTCCCGTTGATGGCCGAAGCCTTCGGGCGGACGATCTCGGTGGGCGAGCCTTATTTCACGCTGACCTTTGTTCCGATCCTTGCGCTCATTCTTGTCCTGTTGCCGGTGGTTCAGGCCTGGGCCTGGGGCAAGGCAGATGTGACGGGCTGGCTGCGTTGGGCGGCCGGCGGTGCGGGGCTGGTGGCGGTGTTTGTGTTGCTCGGCGTTGGCCCTTTCGATATCCCGGTCGGCGCCGCGTTCGGGCTCGCCATCGGGCTCTGGCTGGTGTTCGGGGCGTTGTGGGAACTGAAGCGGCGCGCCATCACGCCGGGGCGCATCTTCAAGCTGCCGCGCCGGGTCTGGTCGATGACACTCGCACATCTGGGGCTCGGACTGTTCGTCATCGGCGCCGTGGTGGAAACGACCGGCCGCTACGAGTCGACGCTGGCGCTGGCTGAAAAGGGGGCGGGGCAGGTTGCCGGCTGGACGCTGACGCTCGACGAAATCCGCTCGATCGAAGGCCCGAACTGGTACGCGGACCGCGCCGTCGTCACCGCGCGCCGGGGATCGCAGGTTGCGGTTCTCGAACCGATGAAGCGCTTCTATCCGGCCGCTAGGATGCCCACCACCGAGACCGCCATCCACAAGACCGGCACCGGCGATCTCTATGTGGCGCTGGGTGAACAGCGGACGGTAGACGGGCAGGCGCGCTGGGTGTTCCGCGTCTATTTCAATCCCCTGATCGACCTTCTCTATGCGGGGGTTGTCCTGATCGGGTTCGCCGCCCTGCTCGGGCTCTGGCCGTCACCGCGCCCGGTCAGGCCCGCGGAAGCCTGAGCGTCGCGCGCAGGCCCGGCCGGTCTTTCGGGCCGTTCCCGTCGCTCAGCACCAGTTCACCGCCGTGCAGGTCTGCCACCGACTGGACCAGCGACAGCCCCAGACCGGAGCCGGGCTGGGTGCGTGCCGAATCCATCCGGTGAAAGCGCTGGATCACCTTGGACCGCTCCGCGTCAGGGATGCCGGGACCGGTATCCAGAACGGTCAGGTCAATCATCGCTTCAGGGCCGCGTGTGACACTGAGCGAGATCGACCCGCCCTGCGGCGTGTATTTGATCGCGTTGTCGATGAGGTTCGAAATGGCCTGGCCGATCAGTTCGCGGTCCCCCAGGACCAGCTGGCCGCGGGTGATCTGACTGCGGAAGGTGAGCCCTGCTTCCTCGCAGGCGGGGTCGAACAGTTCGGCGAGTTCTTCTGCGACTTCGCTGAGATCCATCCGGACGCGAAGACCTTCCGTACCCGCATCAAGGCGGGCGAGGCGGAGGATGGCGTTGAATGTGTCGAGCACGCGGTCCACCTCCTCGACCGTTTCGCCGAGCGTGGTGCTGGCATCCTGCTCGGTCATCGGGGCGGAGAGGGCCAGTTCCAGTCGGTTACGCAGCCGCGTCAAAGGGGAACGCAGGTCATGGGCGATGGCGTTGCCGGTGTTCTGCGAGGCTTCGACCAGCTTGCCGATCTGGTCGAGCATGGCGTTTATGCGCTGGGCTAGCCGGTCGAACTCGTCGCCTGTGCCGCGAACCGGCACCCGCCGGCTGAGCTCTCCGCCGATCACCGCTTCGGCCGTCTTTGCCAATTCTTCGGCCCGGCGGGCGGCGCCGCGCGTGATCAGCACGCCGCCGAGCAGGGACAGGATCAGCGCGACCGGCGCGGCGACGAGAATGGCGCTCTGGATCCGGTCAACGATCACGGTTTGCTGCGCGGTATCGAACGCGACCATCAGCGAGCCGCCATTGTCCTTGAGGCGAACGATGCGCCCCGCCGCCGGGCGCAGCACTTTTGTGCCGTCCGTCTGGGGAAGCTCGAAATCGAAATAGACGGTCTTCATGCCCGCTTCGGGCGGATCATCCGGCAGGCGGGGAAAGTGTCCGGCGATTTTCCGGCCCGATGTGTCTTCAAGGTAGTAGTAAAACGGCGAGCCTGAGAGGGTCATCCGTTCGAACACGGACTGGCTGAGGCGCTGCATCCCGCCGGTATAGTAGGCGTTGGCGAGTTGCTCGAACTCGACCGTGATCCGGCGTTCGGATTCGATCCGGATATAATACACGGTCGAATAATAGAGATAGGCGAGCAGGGCGCCGGAGAAGGCGGCGATCATCAGGCTGTAGAGCATGGCCAGCTTGAAGGTCGTCGTGCGCACGAAGACCGGCATGGCCTTGCGCATGCGTTCCGGGATCGGCAGCCGGAACTCGTCCGGGAATCGCGGCAGCCGCCCGGCGAGTTTCGCGGGCAGCTTGGCGAGTTGCTCGAGCGTGAGCCAGGCCGGCCGGTGGGTGGGCAGCTTCATGGGCGACTAGTGCCAGCCCCCCGAAGTTGCGTCTAGCCCTGCAATCGGTAACCGGCGCCGCGGACGGTCTGCAGCAGGGGCTCGGAAAATTCCTTATCGATCTTGGACCGGAGCCGCGAGACGTGCACGTCGATGACGTTGGTTTGCGGGTCGAAATTGTAGTCCCAGACCTTTTCCAGCAGCATCGTGCGGGTCACGACCTGTCCGGCGTGGCGCATCAGGTATTCCAGCAGGCGAAACTCGCGCGGCTGGAGATCGATCTTCTTTCCGGCGCGGGTCACCTTGCGGGTCAGGAGGTTCATTTCAAGATCGCCGGCCTTCAGGGAGGTCACCTGTGGCTCACCTGCCTGACGCCGGCCGAGTGCCTCGACCCGGGCTGCCAGTTCGGCGGGCACGAACGGCTTGCCGAGATAGTCCTCGGCGCCGGCTTGCAGGCCCTGAACCTTGTTCTGGACATCGGCGAGCGCCGACAGGAACAGCGCCGGCGTGGTGCCGCCCGCATCGCGGAACTCGCGGATCAGGGTCAGGCCGTCCTTCTCGGGCAGCATGCGGTCCACCACGAGGGCATCGAAATCCGCTGCCCGGGCGCGGGCGAGGCCGGCTGCGCCGTCGCGGGCGCATTCGACGTCGTGCCCGGCATCGGCCAGCACCTTCTCGATGAACCTAGCCATCTCGTTGTCGTCCTCGATGACCAGCACCTTGAGAGAACGATGATTCAGTGTGTCCGCCATTTCTGGCTCCATGTACGCAGGGGTTACTTGGGAATATCGACTGTCCGGTAGTTGGTGACCTGGCCGACGCGAAGGGCCAGGAGAACCTTGGACCGGTTCGCCGCGCGGGCCTCGGCGACCGCCCGTTCGAAGGCGTCCACGGTCGGCACGGCCCGGCCATTGGCCTCGAGGATCACGATGCCATTCTCGAACCCGGCTTTTTCGAACACGCCGTCCTTGACCACTTCGGTGATGGTCAGGCCGGTGTCGCCGGCCCGCAGGCCGAGGGCATCGCGTGTGCTGTCGTCCATCGGCAGCAGGCGGACGCCGAAGTCGGAAAGCAGCTTGCCGGGGACGGCCGACGGGGCGTCGGGGTCCACACGGTTGCCGCCGCCGCCGGACGACTGGCTTGCCGCCGTCAGATCCGCCGGCCGTTCGCCCACCGTGACGTTGAGGGTCTGCGCCTTGCCGTTGCGCAGGATGTCGAACTTGTTCTGCGTGTTGGCGATCAGCTTGGCGACGAGCCGGGTGGTCGAGGTCGAATCGGTTACCTTCTGGCCGTTGACCGACAGGATGATGTCGTTGCGCTTCAGGCCGCCGCGTTCGGCCGGGCTGCCGGAGGTAACATCGGCGACGAGCGCGCCCTTGACGTCTTCGAGGCCCAGGGCTTCGGCGAATTCCGGTGTCAGGTCGCCGATCTGCACGCCCAGCCAGCCACGCGAAACGCGGCCATTCCGGATCAGCGTGTTGGTGACTTCCTGGGCGAGCTCTGCCGGAATGGCGAAGCCGATACCGACGGAACCACCGGTGGGCGACAGGATCTGCGAGTTCACGCCGATCACGTTGCCTTTCAGGTCAAAGGTCGGGCCGCCCGAGTTGCCCCGGTTGATCGGTGCATCGATCTGGAGGAAGTCGGTGTACGGGCTGCCGGCGCCGAGTTCACGGCCATCGGCCGAGAGAATGCCGGCGGTGGCGGTGCCGCCCAGGCCGAACGGGTTGCCAAGGGCCACGACCCAGTCACCCTTGCGGATTTCCTTGGACGAGCCGAATTTCACATACGGATAGGCGCCCGCCTCCTTGACGCGCACCACAGCGAGGTCGGTCAGCGGGTCGGTGCCGACGAGTTCGGCGTCGAGTTCGCGCCCGTCGCTCATCACCACCTGGATCTGGGTGGCGCGTTCGATGACGTGGTTGTTGGTGACGACGAGGCCGTCCTGGGAAATGAAGAAGCCCGATCCGAGCGAGCGCGCTTCGCGCGTCCGGGGGCTTTCCTGTTCCTGTTGCTGACGGCGCTGTTCGAAGAAATCCTCCAGCCCCGGCATGCCGCGGAACTGTTCGAAGAACTGGTCCATGTCGCCCAGCTCGCTGACATCCTGGGTCGAGATAACGTTGACTGACACTACCGCCGGCTCGACCTTCTCGATCAGGTCGGCAAAGCTCATCGGCGCGCCCGGCGGGGGCTGGATGGCGATTGGCTGGGCACCGGCTTCAGGGGAGAACAGCTTTGGAACGACAACAGCAGATCCCATGATCGCAGCGCCAAACACGGCCGCCAGCATGGCCTGGGCCGAAACTCCAAATTTGCTCATAAACCGCTCCAACGAACTGAAATTGTCGCCGTTTCCCGCGACCGGACTGAACATAAACATGCCACAGGTAATGTGGTCATTAAAAGACAGTTAGGTGATTTGCCCGGGGCCGGAAGATGGCCCGGCGGCAAAAGCCGTGCGGTTTCAGACGTCTTCGGCTTCGATTTCCGTGGCGGCGCGGGCAGTTTTCCGGGTCAGCATCACGCCGCCCGCAATTCCGGCCAGCAGCAGCCCGAAGGGTAAACCCCAGAGTAACCAGCCCGACACATCCCGGGCCGGCGGGCGGAACAGCACGAATTCACCATACCGGCTGACGAACCAGTCGCGCACTTCGGTGTCGGAGGCCCCGTCGCCGACCAGTTCGCGGATCTGGATGCGCATGTCCTCGGCGATGGCCGCAGAGGACTGCGACACCGGCTCATTCTCGCAGGCGACGCACCGGATCTCGCGCATCAGCGACTGCGCGCGCGCCTCTTCGCCGGGATCGGCCAGCGGTGTCTCGGCGAAAAAGGCAATCAGGGCGGAAGCCAGCAGCAGTTTCATGCCTGCCAGATAGCAAATCCCCGGCCCGTATCAAATGGACTTCGGTGTTCAAGCGGCCTGCGGCGGCTCCGATTGCAGCGAGGCGTCGAGAACATCCAGCAGCCGGGCTTCTTCCGGCTGGATTACGCCGTCGGCGCGGGCAATGGCGCGCAGCGTGGTTTTCAGATTGTCGATGCCGGTGTCGGTGAGCAGCTTGTTGGCGAACGAGATCATCTTGTCGAGCGAGGGGATCTGTTCGGGCGAACGGCACCGGTCCCGGAACGAGTCCCGGTCGAAGTTGCCGAACAGCTGCGCGGCCTGGGTTTCCGCAGCCAGTATCTCGCGGTCATCCACGCTGCCGTCGATGGTCACCATCAGGGCCAGGAAGTCGATCAGCAACGTCAGGAAGATGTCGTCGATCGAACGTTCGCCGTCCTCGTCGGCCGGCCAGAGCTCGGCATACAGATGGTATTGCAGGGCGGTGAGATCTTCCTCAAGCGCGGCCATGTTGTCGAGACCGTCCGTCACCTTCGGGGCCTTGAAGAACCGGTGAAGCAGGACATCCTCGGAGCAGATTTCGCCGAGGTTCAGCCCGAACGCCTCGATCCGGTCTTCGGTCGGCGGGTGGGTATCGACCGGGTGGGCCACGCAGTCGCCCAGTGCATATTGCAGCAGCGGCGCAATCCGTGTGCGGTCCACGTCCAGCCGCACACTCTCCGAAAAATTGCGCACGACGTTGCGCGAGAAGCGGCCTTTCATGCCGCGCTCGACCAGGCTTTGCACCTGCTCGTTCCAGATCGATCCGAGCAGGGAGGATTTCAGCAGGGAATAGGCGATGTCTTCCGGCGAGGAGACCTTGGCGCCGCTTTGATCGGCGCGGTGTTCGCGGGCCCGGCCGATCCGGCGTTCGACCACGGAGAAGGCGTAGATCAGGTCATCGATCAGCAGCTTGGCCGGCATCGAGAGAAAGCGGGTCAGGGGCCGGTCTTCGGCCGAGAAGACCTCACTGGCTTTCGCCAGCCCCATATAGACCGGTGCAAAGCGCATCGAATAGTTCGTGTCACCTCCCGAGAAGTGGCCCAGCTCGTGTCCGATCACGGCCTTCAGTTCGCCCTCCGTGAAATGGATCATCAGCGGCAGCGACAGATGCAGCGTCCGTCCGTTCAACGGGCCCTTTCCGTACGGCGTGAACACCGGCGAGGATGTGGCGAAGAAGGTCGGTTGCAGCCCGATCACCACATTGTCCGGCATCTTCGAGTTCAGCTTCTTTGCAATGTCCCGCACCAGCAGGCCCAGGCGCGGGTATTCGTAGAACGTGACCGGGCGGGCCGCGATGTAGGTTTTCGGCCGGGTGAAGAACACGGCAAGTCCGCGGGCGATGGCATAGGTGGCGCCGGCCAGCACCACGCCGATCGCCACCAGCAGCAGGTCGCTTTCCACGCCGAACCAGTGCTGCAGCACCAGGTAGGCGGCGCCGCCGAAGATGCCGACGTGGATCAGCGAAACGATCCCGACCAGGATGGTGATGGCCAGGGCGTAAGGCCAGAAGCCGAGGGACAGGATGCTGCGATGCGTGCCCAGCACCGTCGCAACCAGGCGTGACAAAGGTGCGATCCCGAAAGACAGGACCAGTACGCCGGCCGAACCCAGGGCGAGCCAGCCGAACGGAGTTGCTTCGCCGCAGACGCTCGCGTCCGGACTGCCGAGGAGGGAGGTTACGCAAGTTGTGAGCGCCGCGCCGGCCGGTGCCAGGCCTTCGAGGCTTGCCGGCGTAGCGCCCCAGAAACGGGCGAGCGCGACGCCGAGCCCGATGAGCGGAATCACGGTCAGCACCGCGATCAGTCTGATTATCCGCAGCATGACCTGTCCCCCTGACTGTCCCCGCGCTGGCATCAGCGAAACGCTGAAACCAGACGATGTCAACGTCTCTCTGGCGCCGGGCGCGGCGGCGGCGGGGGCGCGCGCCTTGAGACGCTTGGGGTTTGTCCCGCGCGCGGCTGTCGGCTAAGCGTCAGGCATGCTGAATATCCGACCGATTGCCAACGATCCGGAAACCGCGCTGGCGGCCGCCGAGCCGCATGCGCCTTACCTGCGGCGGTTGCGCGGACGCGGCGTTTCCATGGACTTTCCGGCGGCGCTGAACGCGGCGCTGACGCTGGCATCCGGCACGGCGATCGAAGAGGCCATGGCAACCCTGCGTGCGGAAAAGCTGGCGGTGCATCTCGCGCTGGCGGGTGATGATCTTTCCGGCCGGCGCGGGGTGATGGACATCACGCGGTGCCTGACCGAGTTTGCCGGCGCGAGCCTCGATGCGGCGCTGCGCATTGCGCTGGCTTCGCGCGGCCTGACGGGCGAGGGCATCTTCGCCATCGCGCTCGGCAAGATGGGGGCGTTCGAGCTCAACTATTCCAGCGATATCGACATAGCCGTCTTCTACGACCGCGACCGGTTCGATGGCGGCGCGCGCGATCCCGGCGACGCTGCCCAGCGCGTCGCGCGCGACCTGGTGCGCATCATGGATGAGGTTACGTCCGGCGGATATGTCTTCCGTACCGACCTGCGCCTGCGCCCGGATCCGGGCTCAACCCCGCTGGCGGTATCCACCGAAATGGCGGAGCTCTACTATGAAAGCGTCGGCCAGAACTGGGAGCGGATGGTTTGGATCAAGGGGCGGCCTGCGGCCGGCGACCGGGCCTCCGCCGCAAAATTCCTTACACGGATGGAGCCTTATGTTTGGCGCCGCAATCTCGACTATTGGGCCATCGGCGACATCCAGGCGATCAAGCGGATGATCAATACCAAGGTCGGCGCCGACGAATTCAGTGCCGTCTCGCCCGACGTGAAGCTCTCGCCGGGCGGCATCCGGGAGATCGAGTTCTTCGTCCAGACCCAGCAGCTGATCCTCGGCGGGCGCGAGCCGCCGCTTCGAGACAACACAACCCTCGGCGCATTGTCCGCGCTGGTGGCGACCGGCGTGGTTTCCCCGGGGACGGCGGCGACGCTCGAGGCAGCCTACAAGGCGCTGCGCAATGTCGAGCACCGCCTCCAGATGCGCAACGACGAGCAGACCCACACGGTGCCGGCCGATCCCGCCGAGCGCGAAAGCCTGGCCTTCCTGTGCGGCTATGGCGGACTGGCAGAGTTTGACCGCGACCTGCTGGAGACCCGCCAGCAGGTTCAGGCGGCCTATGACGGCCTGTTTGCGCAGGAGGCCCGCGCGGCTGACACGCACGCGCTCGGCAACCTGGTCTTTACAGGGGTGGACGATGATCCGGGTACGGTGCGAACCCTATCGGGGCTCGGGTTCTCCGATCCGTCCTCGGCCATCGACACGATCCGGCGGTGGCACCGCGGCAGCGTGCCGGCGACCCGCACGGCGCGGGGGCGGGAACTGCTGACGTCCATCCTGCCCACTATGCTGCAGGCGATGGGCGAGACCGGTGAACCGGACGTGTCCTTCCGCTGGTATTCGCGCTTCTTCGAAGGCCTGTCGTCGGGTGTGCAAACCCTGTCGATGCTGCTCGCCAAGCCGGACCTCCTGTCGGATCTCGTGGCGACGCTGGCCCTTGCGCCGCGCCTCGCGCGCATCCTTGCGCGCCGGCCCGACCTGCTCGAAGCGCTGGTGTCGAACGCCATTCCGACGCCGCCGGACGTTGCGGCGATGACGTCCTTTGACGCCGCGCTGGACGACTGGCGCCGGTATCACCGCGAACACAGCTTCCTGACGGGCCACCGGTTGCTGCACGGCTTGATGCCTTCGGAGGAGGCGGCGGCTGTCTGGACGCGGCTTGCCGATGACACGATCACCTTCATGGCCGGCGTCGGCGCGCAGGAAACCACCCGGCGCTACGGCGACGTGCCGGGCCGCTGGGCCGTCTTCGGCATGGGCAAGCTCGGCGGCGAAGAAATGACAGCGGGTTCGGACCTCGACCTGATCGTCATCTACGAGGCCGCGCGCGACGATGCACAGAACTGGTTCACCCGGTTCACGCAGCGCCTCATCACCGGGCTGACAGCGCCGACGGCCGAGGGAGAACTCTACGAAGTCGACATGCGCCTGCGCCCCTCGGGGCGCGCCGGTCCGGTGGCGGTCAGCCTCGAGGCTTTCCGGCACTACCAGAACGAAGAAGCCTGGACGTGGGAGCATATGGCGCTCACCCGGCTGCGGTTCATTTCGGGCGACGCTGAACTCGGCAAGGCCGTGCACCAGATTGCCGCCGATGCCATCTGTGCCCGCGCCCGCAGCCCGCGCCGCAAGCAGATTCCGGCAGACATTTCGGAGATGCGCCAGACGCTCTATCGGGAAAAGCCCGGGCAGGGACTTTGGGATATCAAGACGGCCGAAGGCGGACTGATCGACATCGAATTCATGGCGCAGCAGGAAATGTTGCTCAGGGCCCGGCCGGATCTTGTGCGACCGAACACCGGCCGCGCCTTGTCCGGTCTCGCCGATGCTGACGAACCCGGCGCCGAAGACTGGTTCTTCCTGCGCGCGGCGATCAACCTTCTGTCTTCGATGCAGCAATTGCAGCGCCTTGCGCTGGGCAATGCTCCCGGCGACACGGCGATCCCGGAAGGCTTGAAAAACCGCATGTGCCGGGCGGCCGAGGAGGAGGATTTTGCCGCCCTCGAGGCCCGTCTCGCCGGGGTCAAGGCCCGCGTCCACGCATTGGCCCGGGAAAAACTGCACCTGCCTGCGACGGAATAGCCGGCCCGGCCCGTTTGATGGTCGCTGGGATCAATAAACGGAGATCACCCATGAAGAAACTCATACTCGCTGCAGCCTCGGCGCTGACCCTCGCGCTGGCTGTTCCCATGGCCGCCCAGGCGTTCGGACACCGCGGCGGCGGAGACCACATGGCCAAGGTGGACACCAATGCCGACGGCACAGTGACCCGCGCCGAGGCCGAAGCCGCCGCAACCGCCATGTTCACCGAGATGGACCTCGATACCGATGGCTTCCTTACCCAGGATGAGATGCGGGCCTTCCATATGGCTCAGCGCGATGAAATGCGAGAGAAACGTGGCGGGATGAAGGACGGCGAGGCGCCGGGTGACCGGCCGCGCCGCGAACGCGATCCCGAAAAAATGGCTGCCCGCATGGCTGAAATGCAGGCCAAGGGCGCCGAGCGTTTTGCCGCGATCGACACCAATGGCGATGGCCAGCTGAGCCCGGTCGAGTTCGCCGCGCCCCAGTTGGATCGCTTCAGCAAGGCCGACACGAACGCCGATGGCAGTATTTCGCCGGAAGAGCATGCTGCCGCACGCGCCAAGATGAAGGAAAGCCGTGGCAAATGGCGGGACAAGCCGGCCGGCCAGTAAGAACCCCTGAACCGGACCGGAGCCGTGATGTGGCCATTGCATCCTCCCTGCGATTGCCTGTCGGGGTTCCGGTCCGGAATCGGGTAGTGTCTGCTGCGTGGCCTTCACGTCTGACCTCGACCAGATCGCACGCGCCGCAGCGGGAGACCCGGCTGCGGTTCGTTCCCTTGTGCATCGCTACAGCCCCGGCATCCTCGGTCTGGCAACCCGGATGCTCTCGGACCGCGCGGAGGCCGAAGACGTGACTCAGGAAACCTTCATCCGCGCCTGGAAGGCGCTGCCCGGCTGGGAGCCGCGCGCCAAATTCTCGACCTGGCTGCACCGGGTCGCGCTGAACCTTTGCTATGACCGCCTGCGCAAGCGCAAGGAGTCGCTGCCCGGCGAACTGCCGGACATGGCCGACACGCGCCTCGCGCCGCATGATGCCCTGGACCAGTTGCAGCGCGTGAGCGCCATTGAATCCGCCATCATCGCCTTGCCGGAACGCCAGAGCGCCGCCTTGACGCTGTGCGCCCTGCAGGGACACTCGCAATCCGAAGCCGCCGAGATCCTGGACGTCAGTGTCGAAGCCCTCGAAAGCCTGCTCGCCCGCGCGCGGCGCACCTTGCGCGCGCAATTGCTGGAAGGGAGAACCAGCGCATGATCGAAGACCGGTTGTTTGAACTGATCGAAACCTGGGGCGCTGATCCGGACGCCTATCCGGAAGCCGAACGCGCTGGCGCGAAGGCCTTGCTGGCCGCGCATCCGCAGCGCTTCGCGCCGGCCCTGGCTGACGCGCGCGCGCTGGACGCCGCGTTCGACCGGCTGCCGGGCATTCTCCCTTCGGCTGCATTGACGGCCGCCCTGATCGCATCGGCGCCGAAACCCGCCGGCGCGGGCTTCAGGCTGCGCCTTCCGAAGTTTTCGGCTTGGGCCCCCGCCAGCGGTCTGGCCGCGCTTACGGCGGGAGTGTTCATGGGAATCATGGTGGCGCCAGCGGCCAGCGCGGCGAGCGATACCGATGACGTGCAAGCCCTGCTCGAACAGGCGCTTGGCTACGACCCGGCCGCCTTGTCCGAGGAGATCGCACCATGAGCGAACCGCAAGTGCGCCGCTTTCCGTTTCTGCTGACCCTTTCGGTGCTGGTCAATCTTGTGCTGGTCGGGCTGATTGCCGGCGTATTGCTGAAGGGACCGGCCAAGCGCGAACGTGTGCCGGCCGGCGAACGGCCCGGCATTGAACTCAGCCGCGAGGACCGCGACACGGTTCGCCAGCTGATGCGGTCAAGTTTTGAAGTCAGCCGCGACGCCCTTGAAATCCGCCACGCTGCGGAGCGCCGTCTTGTCGAAGTGCTGCGGGCTGACCCGTATGACGAAGTGGCTGCCCGCGCGGCGCTGGTCGAGTTGCGGGAGGCGGACCGCGCCGCCCGGGACATTGTCGCGGACCGGATGTTTGACGGCATGGGGGAATTGACCCCCGAGCAGCGCGCCCTGGTCGCCCACCTGATCGCGGGAAACGCGGAACGGCGCGGCGATCGGCACGACCGTCTCGAAAAATTCCGGGAGCACCGGGAAGAGCGCCCGCGCGAGAAGGACGAGCAGCGGCCCTAGTCCTTCGATTTGTGGGCGAGCCGCCCGGCATTCGCTTCCCAGTTCTGTCCGTCGAAGGGCGAGATGGTCACGTCCAGATCTGCCCAGTCATCGAGACAGCGCCACGTCACCGCGAAGCCATCCGGGTTTGAACGCGGAACATAGAAACTCTTGATGCCGCAGGTCTTGCAGAACAGGTGACGCGCGCGCCGCGTGTTGAACGTGTACTCGGTCAGATTGTCCGCCCCCTGAAGAAGCCGGAACCGGCTGGAGGGCACGATCACATGGATGTTGCCGCTCATCGCGCACATCGAGCAGTTGCAATCTTCCACCTCGAACGCCTGGGGCAGCTCCGCTTCAAACCGTATGGCGCCGCAATGGCATCCGCCGGCATGCCATCGGCGGGCCGGCTCGCTCATCCCACCCACTCCGGCGGTTTGCGGTGCGCCCAGGGCGCCGCGCGTTCCAGCTGGGCCGCCAGATTGAGCAGCAAGCCTTCTTGCCCGAAGCGCGCACCAAACATCATGCCGATCGGCAGCCCGCCGGGGGCGGTGGGCGTCGGCGCCGTCCAGTGCAGCGGTACGGACATCGCCGGCGCGCCCATCTGGTTGAACACGGCGCAGTGCGGGGCAAAACCGGCGATCGCTTCACCCATCTTCTGCGGATCCGCCGTCAGGGCCATGGTGCCGAGGAGGTCCGGCGCCCGGTGCAGGGTGGGTGACAGCGTCATGTCGAAGCCGCCGGCATCGAGGAAATGCTCGTACTGGATCGCCGCCGTGATGAACGCGTTGTTGGCCTTGGCCAGCTCCACCATCGGCACCGTTCGGCCGAGGCGCACCATGCCCGCCGTGATCAGCTCGATCTCGTCTTCGCCGACCGGCCGGCCGCGCGCCTCGCCGTGCTCGTCGAGTTGTGCGGCGATGTTTGCCGAAATCGTGAACAGCGCCGCCTTGCCGAGCGCCTCGCCGTTGAGGATAGGGCCGGCTTCCACCACGACATGGCCGAGGCGCTCCAGCAGCTTCGCCGTCGCATCCAGTCCCGCAGCGGCGTCTGCATCCGGTTTCGTGCCGTTCGGCGCCGTGCGCCAGAGCGCAATGCGAAGCGGCCTCGGATCGCGGTCGAGTTCGGAAAGGTAGGGCCGGACAGGCGGTGTGGCGATATAGCGGCTGCCGGTTTCGGGCCCGTGCGTCAGGTCCAGCAGCGCCGCCGAGTCGCGGACCGTCCGGCTGACCACATGCACCGTGGACAGACCATTCCACCCTTCCGTCCGCGACGGCCCCATGGGCGTGCGCCCGCGCGAGGGCTTCAGCCCGAACACGCCGCAGCACGCCGCCGGGATCCGGATCGAGCCGCCGCCATCACTTGCATGGGCGACCGGCAGGACGCCGGACGCGACGGCCGCCGCCGCGCCGCCCGATGATCCGCCCGCGATCCGCGTGCGGTCCCACGGATTTCGCGTCCGGCCGTAAAGTGTCGATTCGGTCGTCAGCGTGAGGCCGAATTCCGGCGTGGTGGTGGATCCGAAAAAGACGAGACCGGCGGCGCGGTACCGCTGCGTCAGCGTCGTATCATCGGTGGCCACGGTGTCCTTGTACGCGCGGCTGCCCCCGGTCAGCGGCGCGCCCTTGACGCCGACCGCGAGGTCCTTCGTCACAAACGGGACGCCGGCATAAGGCCCTTCCATCCCGCCCTTCGCGATCTGCTCGCGGGCGAGGTCCGGGTAGAGCGCGGCAAAACAGTTCACCCGCGCCTGCGCCTTCTCGGCCCGGCTGACGGCTTCTTCCAGCAGTTCGTCCGGGCTGATCTTCCGGTTCCGGACAAGATCGGCGAGCGCAAGTCCATCGTATTCTGAGTAATTCAAGTGATGTCCCTTCGCTTCGGCCTGCTGTCTTGCTTATGTTCGTCGGCCAATTCATAGAAAAAAACAATCGGCGCGCAAATCAAAGTCGCTGGATATTCACAGGGCTCGGTGATATTGCGCTGCATCATCAGCCGTGGGGCCTACCGCCCGGTGTGCGGCGCTGCAAGGAATGGACGGATAGATCGAGGCGCCTGGCGCCGTGTTCTTCACCCCAGAATCCCAGACATCATCAATCGAGGTTTCCAATGCGCTCCCTGCGTATGATTGGAGCGTTGCGCAAGTCGCTTGCGGTCGCTTCCCTGTATGCGCACCGCATCATGCGGCGTGTTCATCCGACCAAACTGATTCTTGCCGGCTATGCTTTCTATATGCTGCTCGGCTGGTGCTTCTTGTGCCTTCCGGTGGCGCAGGCCGTTCCCGTCAATCCGCTGGACAACCTTTTCACAGCCGTCTCCGCCGTTTCGACGACCGGTCTTGTGACGGTAGATCCGGGTACGTCCTATACGTTCTTTGGCGAACTCGTGATCCTCCTGCTGATCCAGGCGGGCGGCATCGGGTACATGACGCTCGGCTCATTCATCATGCTTGCGACCGTCAAACATCTGTCCCCCCTGCGCGAGCGCCTCACGCGAACCGCCTTTACGCTGCCGGAGAACATCATCACGGGTCATTTCATCCGCGCAGTGGTTGTGTTCACCCTGGCCATCGAGGTAATCGGCGCGGTCATTCTCTACATCCTGTTCGCGAATGCCGGTGTGAAGGATGCGCCGTGGAGCGCCATCTTCCATTCCGTGTCAGCCTTCTGCACGGCAGGCTTCAGCCTGAACCCGAACAGCCTGGAAAACTTCCGCGGCGATTTCGCCGTCAACGCGGCCGTCTCGATGCTGTCGATCCTCGGTGCGATGGGCTTCCTGATAGTATGGGATGTCTGGTGCAGCCTGACCACCCGCGCCTTCACGCTCAGTTTCACCAGCCAGATCATTCTGAGGCTTACGGCGGGCTTTCTGGCTTTCGGCACGGCAGTGCTTTTCGTTGCCGACCCCGGCATCGCCGCGCTGCCTTCGTCCGAGCGCCTGCTGTCGGCCTTTTTTCAGACCATGACCGCGATGACGACAGTGGGATTCGATACCCATCCGATCGGCACGCTGGCGCCGGCGGCCATCGTTTTCCTCTATCTCCTGATGGCCATCGGCGCGGCGCCGTCCGGCACGGGTGGCGGCCTGAAGCTGACGACATTTGCCGCACTGGTCGGGCTCGTCCGCTCGACCGTGCGCCGCCGGAAGGATGTCGTCTTCTTTGGCCGTGTGATCCCGGACGAGCGTGTGCGGCTTGCGTCCGCGTCGGCGGCTTATTTCGTGATGTTAATGACGCCGGCGGTTTTTGCGCTGACTTTGACGGAGCCGGGTAAGGACTTCGAGATGGTTCTGTTCGAGGCCTTCTCCGCCATCGGCACGGTCGGCCTCAGTATGGGTATCACGGGGTCGCTGTCCGAGATCGGCAAGGCGATCATCATTCTGCTGATGTTTGCGGGTCGCGTCGGCATTCTTACCTTCGGCATTGCGTTGGCGTCACGGGAAGCCGAACCCGCAGAGCGTCACGAGGGAGACCTGCTGGTCTAGTGCTCTTCGGCCAGCTTGGCATCGATTTCCGCGTCCGACCATCCGAAATGGTGGCCGAGTTCGTGGATGAAGACGTGGCGGACCATTTCTTCGAGGGTCACGTCGCCGCGCTGGGCCCATTCGAACAGGATCGGCAAGCGGTAGAGGTAGATCAACGGCCGGTCCATTGCCGGCTGCGTCACGCTCTCGAGGGTCAACGGCACGCCGACATAGAGCCCGGTCAGGTCCAGCGCGTCGTCGATTTCCATCTCGTCGAGGAGTTCGTCCTCGGCATAGTCCATCACGAGGATGCGCACATCGCCGGCGGGGCCGCGCATGAAGTCCGGCAGTTCCGCAAAGCACCGTTCCGCAAGCGCCAACATCGCCTCGGCGCCTGGCGCAACGCTGGTCAGCGCGCTCACTCGAGCACGACGGCCGTGCCGGAAACGGCGACCATCATCATCGAGCCCTGCTGGCCGACGACGCCATAGTCGAACTTCACGCCGACGATGGCATTGGCGCCCAGCTTCTGCGCCCCTTCAACCATCTCGCCGAGCGCGTCGTTGCGCGTCTCGCGGATGGTGCTCTCATAGGACTCCGAACGCCCGCCGACGAGGTTGGTGAAGCTCGCGAGGATATCCTTGCCGAGATGCGCCCCGATGATGACCTCGCCGCAGGCAATGCCCTTATATGCAACGATCCTGCGGCCTTCGATGGAGGAGGTGGTCGTGAGGATCATGTGCAGTATCCTTATTCCGCTGCCGTCAGGGCCGGATCCGTCTTGCCGTCCAGCAATTCCAGCATGCGAATCGCGCTGTCGGCAATCACGGTGCCCGGGGGGAAGATGGCGGCGGCGCCGGCGGTGCGCAAGGCTTCGAAGTCGCCCGGCGGGATCACCCCGCCCACGATGATCCGCGCATTCGCCGCGCCTTCGTTGCCGAGCGCGCGTTTGAGTTCCGGCACCAGCGTCAGGTGGCCCGCCGCCAGCGACGAGGCCGCAACGATATCCACGCCCGCCTTGCGCGCGTCCCGCGCGGCTTCTTCCGGCGTCTGGAACAGGGGGCCGATCTCGACGTCCCAGCCAAGGTCCATCAGCGCGGACGCGACGACCTTCTGGCCCCGGTCGTGGCCGTCCTGGCCCATCTTGGCGATGTAGATCTTCGGCCGGTGGCCATGCGCCGTCTCGAACTTCGCAGCGAGCGCCTGCGCGTGTTCGGCCTTGTCATTGCCCTTCACGCCGCCGCCGTAGACGCCCTTGATCGACCGGATCACGGCGCTGTGCCGGCCCTGACTGCGCTCCACGGCTTCGGAAATCTCGCCCACTGTCGCTTTGGCGCGCGCCGCGTCCACCGCCAGCGCCAGCAGGTTGCCCTTGCCGCTCGCCGCCGCCTCCGCAATCGCGTTCAGTGTCGCCTCGACCTCGGCGCCATTGCGTTCCGCCTTCAGGCGCGCGAGCTTGTCGAGTTGCATCCGGCGCACGGCGGCGTTGTCGACCTTCAGTACAGGGACATCCTCGTCCTCATCCAGCAGGAACTTGTTGACGCCCACGACCGTCTGCTTGCCGCTGTCGATACGCGCCTGCGTGTTCGCGGCGGCCTCTTCGATGCGCAGCTTCGGCAGGCCCTCCTCGATGGCCTTCGCCATGCCGCCCATCGCCTCGACTTCGGCGATGTGTTTCAGCGCTTTTGCGGCGAGATCATGCGTCAGGCGCTCGACATAATAGCTGCCGCCGAACAGGTCGATGGACTGGCAGGCGCCGGCTTCCTGCTGCAGCAGGATCTGCGTGTTGCGCGCAATGCGGGCCGAGAAGTCCGTGGGCAGGGCCAGCGCTTCATCGAAGCTGTTGGTGTGCAGGCTCTGCGTCTGCCCACCCGCTGCCGCGATGGCTTCAAGGCAGGTGCGGATGACGTTGTTATACACATCCTGCGCCGTCAGGCTCCAGCCGGAGGTCTGCGAATGCGTCCGCAGGCTGAGGGATTTGGTCGATTTCGGCGCGAAGTTTTCCTGCACCAGCTTCGCCCAGATCAGCCGCGCGGCGCGCATCTTGGCAACTTCCATGAACGTGTTCATGCCAATCGCCCAGAAGAACGAAAGCCGCGGCGCGAAGGCGTCGACATCGAGGCCGGCAGCGACGCCCGCGCGGATATATTCGATGCCGTCGGCCAGCGTGTAGGCGAGCTCCAGATCCGCCGTCGCGCCCGCTTCCTGCATGTGATAGCCGGAAATCGAGATCGAGTTGAACTTCGGCATCTTCTGCGAAGTGTAGGCGAAGATATCCGAAATGATCCGCATGCTGGGTTTCGGCGGATAGATATAGGTGTTGCGCACCATGAACTCTTTCAGGATGTCATTCTGAATGGTTCCGGCCAGCTTTTCCGGCGACACGCCCTGCTCCTCGGCGGCGACGATATACAGCGCGAGGATCGGCAGCACGGCGCCGTTCATCGTCATCGAGACCGACATCTGGTCCAGCGGAATGCCGGAAAACAGCGTGCGCATGTCGTAAATGGAATCAATCGCGACGCCTGCCATGCCAACATCGCCGGAGACGCGCACGTGATCGGAATCGTAGCCCCGGTGCGTCGCAAGATCGAACGCAACTGACAGTCCCTTCTGCCCGGCCGCGAGGTTGCGCCGGTAGAAGGCGTTGGAATCTTCCGCCGTGGAAAAGCCCGCGTACTGACGGATCGTCCAGGGCTGGTTGGTATACATCGTCGGGTAGGGGCCCCGGCCGAACGGCGCGAGACCCGGATAGTCATCGACGAAATCGAGACCCGCGCGGTCTGCGGCGGTGTAAGCGGTCTTCACCGCGATGCCTTCCGGCGTTTCCCAAGGCTCACCGAGATTTGCCTTGGCCGCCTTCACGGCTTGAGCTTCGAGCGCGAGTTTCGTGAAATCAGGAAAGCGGGTCATTGGGCTACTCCCAGTTCGGCCTGCGCCAGTTTGAGCAGATGCACCACATCCGCCCCCGCAAAGATGTTCGCATCGATGCCCGCGCCCTCATGCTTGCCGGCGAGCCAGACGCGCTGCGCGCCGGCTTTCTTCAGCGCCTCTGCCGCGCCGGCTGCTTCTGTCTCGTACATCTTGTCCGTGCTGCACAGCACGGCGATCCGGCAGCCGGAAGCCTTGAACGCCGCTGCCAGTTCGCCCGCCGTCTTCGGCGGCACGGGCGGTTCTTTCGAGACGATCCCGCCGGCCGCAAAGAAGTTGCGCGCAAAGTCTGCCCGCGCGGTGAATTCCGCGAGGCTGCCCAGCGTCGCCAGAAACACCGCAGGCGGACGAGTCGCGCGCGCCGCTGCATCGCGCAAGGCCTCGAACGGCGCCGCGAGGCGCACCGGCTCCAGCGCTGCGGCGACAACGTCTGCGCCGCCTGCCGGCAGCGCTTTCACGAAATGCTTCAGCCCCGCATCGGACACGGATTTCGCCCTCGGCGCCGCCACATCCGCGACCGGCGCGCCGATTTCCTCGAGCAGCGGATATTCCGAAATGCCCGTCAGCGGAATCTTGCGCCGCGCTATGTCCTTCGCCCGCGTCTCGCGCACCGTCGCAACACGCGCCTGGAACGCGCCGGCCATCAGCGAAGCCGCATAGCCGCCTTCGCTTTCGATTTTCTGGAACTCCTCCCAAGCCGCTTTGGCCAGATCCTCCGCCAGCGTCTCGGTGAACCACGCCCCGCCGGTCGCATCCGCCACCCGGCCAAGCTGGCTTTCCTCCATCGCGATCACCTGCGTGTTGCGCGCAATCCGGCGGCCGAGTTCTTCCGGCAGGCCGAGGGCTTCGTTGAAGGCCCGCACCGTCAGGATATCCGCCCCGCCCACAGCGCCCGCAAACGCCGCTGCCGTGCCGCGCAGCATGTTCGTCCACGGATCATACTTCGTCAGCATCCGGGCCGAGGTGATTGCTTGCAGGCGCATCGGCGCCGTTTCAAGCCCCAGCGCCTCAAGGCAGCGCGCCCACAGCCGCCGCGCCGCGCGCAGTTTCGCAATCCCGACGCCGTAGTTCGCGTCCAGCGCGACAGCGAACACCATGCGGCCGGCTGCCGTCTTCGCGTCCAGCGCGCCGTCCAGCCGGCGCAGCGTGTCGATGGCCGAGGCGATCAGCGCGCCGAGTTCCTGCGCTTCCGATCCGCCCGCCTCGTGCACCAGGGTTGCGTCCATGCGCAGCAGGTTCGCTGCCGGGAACCTGGCGGTCAGTGCCGCCGCCAGCGCGCCGGTCTTTGCAAAGGCCGCGTCCAGCCCGCCTTCGATCCGCCCGGTCTTCGCCAGCGCGCCGAGCGGGTTCATGTTGAAGTCGAGCTTCAGCTGCGCCGCGTTGCCTTCGCCGTCTGCCCATTGTCCGAGCAGCCCGGCCGTCCGCGCGCCCATGCCGCGTCCGGACTCGAGGGCTACGGGCGCGATGGCCGCATCGACTCCTGCCAGCGCCGTCTTGAAGTCGTCGGCGCTGCACAGCTGCACGCCGTTAGCGCCGGTCCCGTCAATGTGCAGCTCGATCGACGAAACGCCGCGCTCGAGATCGCGCAGGATTTCCGCGTTGGTCTGGGCCGGTGAGGGATGCGCAAAGGATTGGCGGATGTCCCAGGGCAGCCACTTGTCGGGCGCCGCTGTCTTGCCGCGCAGGAAGGGCGCTGCGCCGGGTACGCCGAGCGGATCGGATGCGCCGGCAAAGTCGCTCTCGCGGTAGAGCGCCTTGATGCCCACGCCGTCCGCCGTCTTGCGGGTCAGCGTCTCGGCGCCTTTGCCCTTCAGGGCCTTTTCGACCTCGCGCAGCCAGTCGGCTTCGGTGGCTTCGGGGAATGCGGAACTGAAGGGGAGGATGTCATCGGCCATGGGCTGGGGTTTAAGGCAAACTGCCGGGCCTTGTGAACCGTTTCCTTCGGGACACGTCGACACGCGTTGCGAGGGCTTGACCCGGCGCGTAATATTTGCGATTGAGAATTATTCGCAAATTGGAGATCGCGCCATGCGCCAGGCACGCCCCGTAGATGTTGAACCCGTCCGGACGGTTCCCACCGGCACGCCAACCGATGGTATGTCCGGTCCCTGTGCGCCGCACCCGCCACTGACGGCTGTTTCCTCCCCGGCGGTTAAGGCAGGGCCCCTCGGCGACTGGATCGACTCGCAGGCGCAGGTGCTGGGTCTGTGGCTGGACCGGCTGATCGAGCAGGGCGATCCGGGCGATCTGATCTCGATGGTACATCGCCAGCAGGTCTGGCTGGAGCTGATGCGCGGGCGTATTCAGAAGGGCTGAGGCCTGCCTCCTCTGTTCTCCGGCTGCGCGAAACCTGTGGCCGGTGCAATTTGATCCATGCTTTATACTGGCGCTTCAGCCTTTTGGTTTATGGAAGGTATGAACGCGCTGTCCGAGGCCAGTTTTGGCGGAATGACGCGCAGGCCCTCAGGTGCATGATATGTCCGGTTCCGCTGAAAATCCGCCGAAACGCGCCAAGCCCGCGACCGCAAAGGATCTCGAAGCAAAGCTCGACTCCCTGCGCGCCGACATGGACGAGATCATGAAGGCGCTGGCCGGCAAGGCCGAAGACGAAGTCGCGGACGTGAAAGCCAGCATTTCCGGCGCCAAGGACGACCTCCTCGACGATCTGCAGGAGGCGCTGAAGGAAATCCGCAAGCAGGCCGGGTCTGCCGAGAAGGTCATCGAAACCAGCACGCGCGAGCATCCGCTGCAATCGCTGCTGCTGGCTTTCGGTCTCGGCTTCCTGATCTCCGTCCTCCTGCGGCGCTGAAGGGAAGCAAGCGCGCGTGCCCTCCATCGTCTCCCTTCTTCTGTCGCTATCCGGCACCGCCTTGGGCGGCGCCGTATCGCGCGGCACGAAAAACCTCGGTTACATCATTGTCGCCTCCGTATTTCTTGCGACCGCCTACATCGCCGGTGTCGCTGCGCTCGCGATGTACCTGGCCGAACACATGAGCCTGTGGGCCGCCTTTGCGGCGCTTGCCGGCGGCTTCATCGTTGCGGCCGGCGCGGCGTTGCTGGCCGGGTCGTGGCAATCCCGCGCCGCCGATCGACGGGCGAAGGAACTGGAGGCGACCACACAGGACGCAACCCTCAAGGCCCTGACAGAGTTTGCCGCAGAGGGATCGGCCCACGGGCTGCTCGCGGCGGCGGTGGCCGGCCTGCTCGCCGGCGGCTTGCTGGAAGCGAAACGTCGCAGATCCTGAAATTCGGGTCACGATATCGTCGCAAATTGGCCTATAGTCACCCCATCCGCGCAGGCATCCGCAGCGCTGAAGGGTGAGGGACAGGCAATGGCAAAGACGGTGACCATTCAGGGTGTCGGTGACATCGACCTCGACAAGATCGCGCGCCTACTGCCTGGCCGGAAGGGCTGGGACATCCTCCAGATGACCACCCAGGGCCGGTATATCAAGGCGATTATCGATTCGTGGTCCGTGCTCGAACGCTACGAAATCAACACACCCCTCCGTCTTGGCCATTTCTTCGGCCAGGGCCTCGTGGAAACCGGCTGGTTCAAATACACCGAAGAAGGTTTCAACTATTCCGAAGAGGGGTTGAAGAAGACTTTCCGCTTCTACCGGCGCAATCCCGATCTCGCTAAGCAGCACGCCCACAGGAAGGAATTGATCGCCAATACCGTCTATGGTGGCCGGGCCGATCTTGGAAATACAGAGCCGGGTGACGGGTGGAAATACAGGGGGCGCGGCTTCATTCAATTGACCGGCCGCGCCAACTATACGCGCTATGCTGAAGCCTCCGGTATCGACCTCGTGAACGACCCGGACATCATCAGGCGCGACCTCACCAAGTCAGTCGAAGTCGCCGCCGCCTTCTGGAAAGCCAATGGTCTCAACGCCTACGCCGACCAGAATGATGCCGTGAAAGTCTCGCGCGGCGTCAATCGCGGCAATCCCAATGACCCCGCCGCCGCCAATCACGAAGACCTGCGCATCCTGTGGACCGAGACTGCCTTGTCGATCACCCGGGCGCCGCAGAATGTTGCGCCCGATCCCACCGCGCCGGCGCCGGCGCCGTCGCTCAAGCCGCTGACGGTCGGCAGCCGGGGCGACCGCGTGCGCGCGCTCCAGACCGATCTCAATACGCTCGGCTACAACACCAATGGCGTAGACGGCGTGTTCGGCCAGGGCACCAAACGCGCCGTCATCGCCTTCCAGCACGAGAACGGCCTGCCGGTCACCGGCATCGCCGACACCGCGACCGAGACCGCCATCGATACGGCCGCCGATGATCCGGCCCGCACACGCGCCGCCACGCAGGACCGCACCAGCCCTGCCATCTTCGGCTCGCCGGGAACCTGAACCGTAAGGGCTTGTCGCGCCGCGTCCGGCGTCCTTTAGTCTCCGGCGACAAGAAACGCCGGAGGAAACCTGCCCATGAGACTGAAAAGCCCGCGAATCGCGCCGCTCGCCGACGCTGACATGAACGCCGATCACCGCGAAGCGCTCGCCGCCCAGTTCGGGCGCGGCAATGTCTACAACATCTTCCGCACGCTCGCCCGCGCGCCTGATGCCTACCGCGCCTTCATGCGCTGGGGCGGCTATATCCTGTCGGACAAGAACAGCCTCGCCCCGCGCGAGCGCGAGATCGTCATCCTGCGTACCGGCTACAACTGGAAGTCCGGCTATGAATGGGCCCAGCATGTGCGCATCGGCAAGCAGTGCGGCCTTACGGATGTCGAGATCCAGGCCATCAAGGAAGGGCCGCTTTCGCCCGACTGGTCGCCCATCGACAGCGCCATGATCCGCGCGACTGATGAACTCACCAGCGACGGCTTCATCACCGACCGCACCTGGGCCGAGCTTGCGCCGCTCACCGAGAAACAACGCATGGATCTCGTGATGACCGTCGGCCAGTACACGCAGGTCTCGATGATGCTGAATTCCTTCGGCGTGCAGCTGGACGACGACCTGACGCTCGATCCGGACCTCGCCAAGTGAGCGCCGGGCCGGTGGCCGGGCGACTTGCCGGCAAGGTCGCCATCGTCAGCGGCGCCGGTCAGGCGCCAGGAGACACCATCGGCAACGGCAAGGCGATTGCGCTGCTGTTCGCCCAGGCCGGCGCCCGGGTCCTGTGCGTTGACCGCGATGAGGCGCGTGGCCAGCTGACTGTCGACAAGATCAATGCCGATGGCGGGCAGGCGGCGCTTTGTGTGGCCGACATTTCAACCGCTGCCGGCGCCGCGTCCACCGCGTCCGCCTGTGCGGCCGCGTTCGGACCGCCGGACATCCTCGTCAACAATGTCGGCATCGGTGACGCTGGCGACGGCCCGCCCCACAAGCTGACCGAAGAGGCCTTCGACCGGACGCTCCGCATCAATCTCAAGGGCGCCTGGCTGCTGACGAAGGCCGTGATGCCCGGCATGCTGGAGCGGCGCGGCGGCGCCATCGTCAACATCTCCTCGCTCGCCGCCATCGCGGGCGGGTTCCAGATGGCGTACGAAGTCTCCAAGGCCGGACTGAACCGGATGACCCTCAGCGTCGCCATGTCCGGCGCCTCGCGCGGCGTGCGCTGCAACGCCATCACGCCCGGCCTGATGGACACGCCGATGGCCATTGGCGGCATCGCCAGGAAGCGCGGCATTCCGGAAGACGACCTGCGCGCCGAACGCGCCGCCCGCGTGCCGATGGGGTTCATGGGCACCGGCTGGGACACCGCCTATGCCGCGCTGTTCCTCGCCAGTGACGAGGCCCGCTTCATCACCGGCGCCATCCTGCCCGTCGATGGCGGCGGCAGCGCGCGGATCGGTTGATCTCTCACTTCCCCAACGTAACGGCTTGTCCGGCCTGACTGGAACGCTACATTCGGCTCCGATGTAAACACTGTTCACTTTGACATGAGGTAAGATCATGGCCCTGCCGCCCATCCTGCAGAACCTGCGCATTCCGGTGATCGCCTCGCCGTTGTTCCTGATCTCCACGCCCGATCTTGTTATCGCTCAATGCAAGGCCGGTGTGGTTGGCAGCTTCCCGGCGCTCAACGCGCGGCCAGGTCCGGTGCTGCATGAATGGCTGGAGCGGATCACCACCGAACTCGACGAGTACAATCGGCAGAACCCGGATCGCCCGGCCGCGCCCTTCGCGGTCAACCAGATCGTCCACAAGACCAACAACCGCCTCGACCACGACATCGAGGCCTGCGTGAAGTTCAAGGTGCCGATCATCATCACCTCGCTCGGCGCGCGCCAGGATGTGAACGACGCCATTCATTCCTATGGCGGCATCGTGCTGCATGACGTGATCGACACCTGGTTTGCCAGGAAGGCGCTCGAGAAGGGCGCCGACGGCCTGATTGCGGTGTGCACCGGCGCGGGCGGTCATGCCGGCGTGCTGTCGCCCTTCGCGCTGGTCCAGGAGATCCGCGAATTCTTCGACGGCCCGCTGGCACTCTCCGGCTCCATCGCCAATGGCGGTGCGGTCGCTGCCGCCCTCGCGATGGGTGCTGACCTCGGCTATATCGGCTCGGCCTTCATCTCGTGCGACGAGGCCAACGCGCCGGATGGCTACAAGGATGCCATCGCCAAATACGGCGCCGAGGACATCGTCTATACCAACCTCTTCACAGGCGTGCACGGCAACTACCTGAAGCCGTCGATCATCGCCGCCGGCCTTGACCCCGACAACCTGCCGGAAAGCGATCCTTCGAAAATGAACTTCGGCTCCGGCGGCAACACCGAAGCCAAGGCCTGGAAAGACATCTGGGGCTGCGGGCAGGGCATCGGCGCCATCAAGTCGCGGATGCCGGTTCAGGTGTTCGTGGACCAGCTCGTGCGCGAGTATGACGACGCCCGCGCCGCGCTCGCCAAGGGCCTCGGCTTCGTGCGGAAGCAGACAGTGACGGCGTAAGCTGTCACCGCTTTCCCGCGCTCTCAACATCGTTACCCTCGATGGCCGAAGGCCATCAGAGGGCCCATCTCGCGACCCTTCCGTTCCCACACAATCTCTCCGCGTCGCTCACTCTGTCGACAGACGGGGTCCAGAGCATTTGCCTTGCTGCGGCGCGCAAGTCTGGGTCCCGGCATCCGCCGGGATGAGCGGCAGGGAGAGAGCGTGGCGATGCTGAAAAGTTCCGTCACATCCCGAAAACTGTCGCGCAAGTTTCTGCTTGCGCAACAGTTTTGAGCGGTTTCGCCGCCAGCCCGAAATTTTCTTTCGCTGAAGTGCCTTGTATTTTTTACAACAAATTGAGCCACTTGCGTACGCCGCAACGGTTCCGGCAACCGAGATCAGCCATTTTTCCGCGCGCTGCGAATCCGGCTGGATCCGGACCGGGCGCATACTCACCGGATGCTGATTGCTTCGTACAAGGACTTTTCGATGGCCGGTTGGGCCTGGCCGCATTTCCATCCCGTGGAGCTGGCCTGCAAGTGCCGCTCGCGCGGGTGCCGGGGTGAATACTGGCACGATCCGAAATTCATCGATGCGCTCGAAGCGTTGCGCGGACGGGTGGGCCGGCCCCTGAAGATCAATTCCGGGCATCGCTGCGGGGTGCGCAATGTCCTCGTGGGCGGCGCGCCGGAATCGCGCCACCGGCGCATCGCCGCCGACATTTCACTGTCCGGTCACGACCGGCACGCCTTTCTCAACGCGGCCATCGACAGCGGGTTCACCGGCATAGGCCGTGGGCGGACATTCATTCACCTCGACCGGCGGATGTCTCCCGCCACCTGGACCTACAAGGGGGCGGACGCGTCATGGCAGATATAATCGGATTGGCGGCGAGCGCTGCGGGGGGCGGCGTGTTCGGCCTGGCGGGCACCGTGATCGGGCGGATCGCGGGGGTAGTGGAACGCCGGCAGGAAAACGCGCAAGAGCGGGCGCGCTGGATGCACGAAACGGCGTTGGCTGAACTTCAGATGCGCGCACAAGCCTCGGCGGCGGAGGGGCAGGCGCATCTGGCAGAGACGGCGGGAGCCTGGCGGGGGCTCGCGGCGTCGATGGAGGCGGAAGCCTCGATTGAAAGCAGCTACAGATGGGTGAATGCGGTGCGGGCGCTGACCCGTCCGCTCCTGACGCTGCTGCTGTGGCTGATCATGTCGCTGGTCTATTTCAACGCGGCGGCAGACGCGAAAGCCAGCATCGTGGAAACGGCCACCTTCGCCGCCACGGCGGCAACGCTCTGGTGGTTTGGGGACAGGGGAAACCGGCGCGAGGTGCGTTGAGCCTTTCCTGAAGCGTGCTAGGAATTCCCGGAAACGGGAGGCGGCATGCCTGCAATAGAAACGGTCCAGCGCTTCACGGCGCAGGTGCTCAGCGGCGATCATGCCGGCGCGATCTGCGACTGGTACACGCCGGACGCCTCGATGCAGGAGAACCAGGCTCCGCCCCGGCGGGGACGAGACACACTTGTCGCCCAGGAACAGGCGACGCTCGACCGCATGATGCGCGTCGAGACGCAGCTGCTGGCAGAACCCCTCGTGTCAGGCGATACCGTCGTCATTCGCTGGCGCTTTACCTTTTATCCGAAAGGCGGCGGTGAGCGGGTTCTGGAAGAAGTCGCCTGGCAAACCTGGCGCGGAGACCGGATTGAGTCCGAGACGTTTTTCTACGACCCCGCCCAGATGAAAGCCTGACCCCATGGCCGATTTCATTCTCGTCATCGACGAAGGCACAACCTCCACACGGGCCATCGTGTACGACCGCGATTTCCGCGAAGTCGCGCTCGCGCAGGAGGAAGTCGCGCTGCAATATCCCGCGGATGGCTGGGTCGAGCAGGACGGCGAGGAGATCTGGTCGCGCACGCTATCGGTCTGCCGCTCGGTCATCGCCAAGGCTGGCGGCGCAGACCGTATCGCCGCCATCGGCATCACCAACCAGCGCGAGACCACGCTCGTCTGGGACCGCAAATCCGGCAAGCCCGTCGCCCCCGCCATCATCTGGCAGGACCGGCGCACGGCCTCGGTCTGCGAGAGCCTGAAGGCGAAAGGTCTGGAAGCGGAGGTTCAGGCTGAAACCGGCCTGCTGCTCGATCCGTATTTCTCCGGCACCAAGATCGGCTGGGTGCTCGACAATGTGCCCGGCGCCCGCGCGCGCGCCGAGGTGGGCGAGCTCGCTTTCGGCACAGTCGACACCTTCCTCCTCTGGCGCCTCACCGGCGGCGCGGTGCATGCCACCGACGTCACCAACGCCTCGCGCACCTTGCTCTACCGTCTCGGCCTCGGCGCGGACGGCGGCTGGAGCGCGCGCATGGGCGACATACTCGCCGTCCCGGCGTCCATGCTGCCGCAGGTGAAACCGAGCGCGGCAGAACTCGGCGCGGCCGACCCGGCCCTGTTCGGCCGCGCGATCCCGATTTGCTCCGTACTCGGAGACCAGCAGTCCGCACTGGTGGGACAGGGCTGCCTCGCGCCCGGTCAGGCGAAGGTCACCTTCGGCACTGGCGCTTTCCTCGTGGCCAACACAGGCGCGGTGCGCCCGGCATCCGAAAACCGCCTCCTCGGCACGATCGGCTATGCGCTGCCCGGCGCATCGGCGATGGCGCTGGAAGGCTCCATCTTCAACGCCGGCACGGTGATCAAATGGCTGCGCGATGATCTGGGGCTCATCCGGAGTGCGGACGAAAGCGCACGCGCCGCCGCGAGCCTTCCGGACAATGGCGGCGTCTACATGGTGCCCGCCTTCACAGGTCTCGGCGCGCCGCACTGGAACGCTGAGGCGCGCGGCCTGATTGCCGGCCTCACCCGCGCCACCACCGCCGCGCATCTTGTCCGCGCCGGCCTCGAATCGGTCGCTTATCAGACGCACGACCTGCTCGCCGCCTTCGCGGGCGACGGCGCCCCGATAGCCGAGTTGCGCGTCGATGGCGGCATGGTGGCGAATGACTGGCTGATGCAATTCCTGGCCGATGTCTGCGCGCTGCTTGTCTTGCGCCCGGACTACCGGGAGATGACCGCCCTTGGCGCCGCCGCCGCCGCCGCCATGCAGCTCGGCTGGCTCACCCCGGCCGGCTGGGCCGCGCGCGACGTGCCCGGCAAGCGATTCGAGCCGATGATGCGCGCAGATCTGCGGGCCGGCTTGCTGAAGGGGTGGAATGCCGCGCTGGGGCGCGCGCTGTAAGGCCGGGCGCCAGAACGTGCGGGGCCGGACCGGAGCCGGATGGTGCCACCTGACAGAATTGAACTGTCGACCTCATCATTACCAAAGGGATTTTACGTCTGTATTTGATGGGCCGAATGATGTATAAAGCTAAATAATACAGTGCTGTACGGTCTCGGTCGGTTGCGGGTTATCTCAGGCAGTCAGCAGTTTTTTGTTACCCCCGTGTGACCCGAGCCAAAGCAAAGGGCTTTCTGTTGGCGGACGCGGAATATCGAAGCGGTGGAATCAGGCGGCTAACAGCCGCTGAAATCGACGCGGCCAAACCAAGGGCTCAGCGTTACGAAATCAGTGATGGCAGGTCGCCGCTGCGCCTTGTCGTCTTTCCCACCGGCGCGAAATCGTGGGCTGTCCGATATCGTGTTTCAGGGCGGCAGCGAAAGCTCACGCTAGGCAAGTACCCAGCCATCACGCTCAAGGATGCGCGCCTCGCAGCAAGCGATACGGTGTCTAAAGCCGCACAGGGGATCGACCTGGCGGGTCAGAAGCAAAGAGCGAAAATTGACCAGGCTGAAACCGTTCGCGCGCTGGCCGCTAGGTATATCGAGAATTGGCAAAAGCCGAGAAACCGTACCTGGAAAGCTGCCGAACACTCATTGAACCAAGCCTTGGTAAGGCCGCTGGGACCATACTTGATCAGAGACGTAACGCGTCGCGACTTGATCAGAGTGCTAGAAGGCAAGCACCGGCGAACGATGGCTTGCGTCCAGAAGTTCTTTCGCTGGACCGTGGAGCAGGGCGTTTTAGCGGCGTCGCCTGCAGACGGAATTCGCTGCGCCGCTCCAATCAATTCGCGCGACCGTGTTCTCAGTGATCAGGAAATTCGAGCTTTCTTCGCGGTTCTACATGAACTTGGCGACCCGTGGGCTTCGATGTTCGAGCTACTCATCTTGACTGGTCAACGGCGCGGTGAAGTGGCCGGGGCTGTATGGTCTGAGATCGACCTGCAAGAGCGCGCTTGGACGCTACCTAAGGAGCGCGTGAAGAACAGCCGCTCGCACCATGTTCCCCTCTCGCGGCGCGCCCATGAAATAGTTTCAACTCTTTCCTCGAAGGGAAAGAGCAATTTCCTTTTCCCGGCAGATCGCGGCGGCATAGGGACGGCTTCGGGCTTCACGCGGATCAAGCGTCGTCTAGATGCGCTTATGCTGGAACACCTTCGAAAATCATCTCAACTCGCCGAACTACCGAATTGGACAATTCATGATTTGAGGCGAACTGCGGCGACGGGCATGGCGCGCGAGGGCGTGCCGCCGCATGTCGTGGAAGCGGTGTTAAACCATTCCAGCGGACGCATTTCGGGGGTCGCGGCAATTTATAACCGGTTCGATTATGGAAAGGAAAAAAGGGCAGCACTGGAGATGTGGTCAGCAGCCTTGGGACGGATCATGGACGAAAGTCCCTGATCGGCACAATTCTTGCGAGAGGGGAGAATTAACCCACTAGAGGCTCCTGCAATGCAAGCTTGGTTAGACGACGCTGGCAAGATTCAGATCGCTCTTGACCCCGCCAATCGGGCGTATGAGGCGCAATTGGCGCGAGTATGGTTTAAGCGATACGCTAGTCGTCTGACGTCCGCACCTGGAATGAGTGAATGGGATTTGGCCGCTCGCACAGCCGAGCTGGAAGCAGCTATTGCTAACGCCGACCGGGCCGAAGCGGCCAAGAGCATGAATCAGCTCAGTCAGAAAGCGCGAGAATGGACCGATGACCGGTGCGTAGCCGCCGCAGAAGTTTACCTTTCTCAAACGGGCAATCTAAAGCGCAGCTACAAACTTCGGGAAGCAACTAAGCTTGCAAATCAAACTGAAGCCAAGGCCTACATTGTTCGCGGATTGGAGCGTCTATTGAGCGGCCCGAAACATGAAGAAACCGCCGCTGCTCTAAAAGAGCTGTCGAAGAAAAATTAGACTTACCGCGTCACGCTAAATCCTTTGCGTTTACGAAGGTCAGCCTACGCATCAAGTTGAGTGCTCACGCTGTCTCGTGGAGCCGCACAATGCTTTTGACCCAAACCGAAGTTACCAGAGTCGTTGGCCTTTCCCGCCAAGAACTATGGCGCCGCCGTCAACGCGGTCAGTTTCCCCACCCGGTGAAGCTCGGTGTGCGTCGCATTGGCTACCTCAAGAGCGAGATTGAAGCGTGGATCGCGGGTCGGGTGTCCGAGCGCGATGCAATCAGTCAGCACAAAGAGCACAATCGATGAATATCGCGCACTTGTACGTCGAGACAATCAACAGAATTCAATCCGGCGAGTCACTCGCCGAAATCCCGAACTCCGACTTGGAAGCCACGTTGATATGCGTCGCAGCCGACGTGCATAACCGGCTTGGACGCTTGAACCGATTTCCCGATGCACGCGCGGCCCTTGAGCGGGCTTCGAAGCTGGTATCGTCTGAACATCGGTCAATCGTTCAAGATGCGTGGTTACGTGAAAGCAGCGGCGGCGCGCTTTCAGTCGACGAAGAGGCGGCAATGACACTCAACTCGACCAGCATGCTTCAAGCGTTCCAAGCCGAACAGCAGCGGCGGGCCGCTGGAAGGGTGAACTGACATGTTTATCGATGCAAATACGCTTCTTACGGTGAAAGGGGGCCTCTGGAACCGCGACCTTACGAATATCAACACCGAAATGCTGCGCCGATTCGAATCGTGGAGCGCGGGCAACGTTCCCCATGTTGAACGCGAGGTTCAAGCCGCGTTGAAGTTTGTTCGGCAATTGCCCGAACCGGAATTTCTGGAGCTATTCAAGTCGGCGGAACGTGAAGATGATGCGAGCGACGGCTACCACAAGACGGTCAATCAACGTGCTGCGCAGTTGTTGCAAGAGTTACGAGACATTGATGCTGTGCGCGACGAACTCCGCAAGCGCGGACTCTCCGTGCCGTCATGACAGCCTTCGAAGACGTTGACGGCTACCTTGCGCGGCGCGGCGGGCGGCTGGTCAGATGGAATGGCGATTTCTACAGCTACGAAGGCGGCGTCTATCGGGCCGTCGATATGGAAGCCATGCGGGCTGACGTGTACCTTCGATCATCGGCAAATACAAAATCGAAGGTCGACAGATTTATTGACGCCTTGAAGTCGCGCGTATTTGTCGACCGGCTCTCGTTCGCACCGCCGTCACTCTTAGAGCCGGTGGCCCTGGACCCGGCGAACCTTATTGTGCTTCGAAACGGAATCCTCGACCTCACGACGTCCCAACTATACGCACACGACGCCCGCGTGTTTTCAGTTACCGCGCTGCCCTTTGATTTCGACGCGTCGGCGACTGCGCCGCGCTGGTTGGAATTCCTTCACGGTATATGGCCGGACGAAGCAGACTGCCGCGAGACGCTGCAACTCATCTTCGGCTATCTGATCAGTCCGCGAACCGACCTTCAGGTCATTCCGGTGATCGTGGGCCCGCCGCGAAGCGGGAAGGGCACCATAGGGCGCGCATTGGTCGAGTTGATCGGCGCTGGAAACTGGGCTGCGCCGACGCTCGATTCGTTCGGCGAATCTTTCGGCTTGCAGCCGCTTATCGGAAAGCGCCTTGCGCTTATCAGCGACGCGCGCTTGGACAAGCGCTCGCCGAAATCCCGGATTACTGAAACGCTTCTCAGGATCAGCGGCGAAGACCATGTGAGCGTCCAAAGAAAGTTCATGGAAGACTGGCAAGGGCGCCTCGGTTGCGTGATCGTCATCATGGGGAACGAACCCCCAACCTTTCACGACTCCTCTTCGGCACTGATTGCCCGGTACCGAGTGCTGAACATGCGCAAGAGTTTTGTCGGACGCGAGAATAGGGGACTGGATCAGGCCGTTCGGGCAGAGCTGCCAGGTATTTTGAACTGGGCCATAGAAGGCTGGCGTAAACTCAGCGTCGCGGGCGAGATCGCCCAACCGGCCAGTTCGAATGACTTGGTTATGAGCATGGACCGACTTTCGAATGTGGTACGAGCTTTTGTGCAGGATGCTTGCACGCTTGAGGCTGACGCGACGGTGCCCAAAGACCTCTTGTTTCAGCACTTCAATAGCTGGTGTGACAGCGAGGGTGTCAGACGGTCGCTCTCTCGCGAGTGGTTTGGGCGCGAGATCATATCGGCATACGGACATTCAGGCGTGGCGGCGGTTCGACGTGACGGCGCGCGCGCGTATTCAGGTATCAGGTTCAAACGCGCGGGCGAATAGGGGGCTTCATCGTCGCGTCAAAGCCCTAAGGCCGCGTACGTCAAATTGTCAGGCATGTCCGGCAATTCCCGACCTAGTATATATTTTCTTTTGTAAACTTCTCTTGGGTCGGGGAATGCATGACTTGCGTGACCCGCAGACCTTCGGCGCCTTGACGATGACGAAGCGCTGTTAGCGAGGCGCGCGCGAATGATCGTGATCAGATCATTGGTCGCAGGTGCTGCAAACGGCTTCGATGACTTCCGTTCTCCAAACCAAACCAATGTCCGCCTTGTCGTTTATTCGACCGCTATAGATTCCAATGAACCTCTGTGCTGGCGCTCCAAACATGCCCCAATGAGTTCCATCAGTATGAGTGTACTGCATAAATATCCCGTGCTCGCTAGAAGTTAGCTTGTCGTTCTCGGTCTGCGCGAGACCGCCAGCAACGTAGGCGAAGACGGGTGACCCAGATGAGCCTCTATTCGTTCTGCAATCAATAAATAGTGCCGGTTTTCCATCAGCATTGAATGAAGGCTCTGAAGCTAGCGACCCAGAAACCCACACCGGGTAAAACTCATTCACGGCTTGACCAAATGGATAGCCTACGACCGATACACTCAACGCGGGCTTGAGGGAGAGAGGCACGTAGTTTGGCAATGTGTTGGCGTGGAAAACCGGCTTGCCGAACTTCGGCCAATGATGCGCGATGTCGAAAGCAACGACATCCGCCGAAGCACCAAGTTGAGGATGCTCCAGCCAAGGCCGATCATCCTCTTCCCACTTTAGATGCGAGAGCACGTGTGCGCTTCCGATTCTGAACGAGTTCCCAGATTTTTCAGCGACGGGCACTTTGAACCGAATACTGTTGGGAATTCCTCCACGCGTTACGTCCAGAGGCTTACCGGTATTCTGGTCACAGCCCGTTACATTGTGCCGGTTGGTCACGAGAAATGATCGGCCTTTGTAGTCATAGAAGAAGCTCGATCCTGTAGCCAGCAACGTGTCATTGAAGAGCATCTCGACGCGAACGGTACACAATGAGATCGGTGAAGTTATGACGGACATCTGGAACTCCAAAGCGACCGCCTGAAGATCAGGGACCAAGTGAATAACTACTGGTGTGCGGAGCGTCTGGGTAGGGGGGGGGTGAAAAGTCTAGAAAACTCGATTACCCATACCGGCGGAACAATAGGAAAAAAATCCGCAAGGCGATTTTCCCCCCCTAAATGTTAGATTTGCTGCCTAAGTCTAACTAAAGCACCTGTTTTGCCGCCTAGTGCGCGTTGAGATATTCGCCTCACAGTTTTATCTTGTCTGTATGCGGAGTGCCCCACGGGTGCCCGCATCGCCCTTCGGTTCGCCACGCGACCGCGACGGATCACCCCCCCCTCAACCCCAATCGGGCGTGACGACGCTGCGTGCGCGCACGTTCAAACCGAAGGAAACAACTATGTTCAACAATGAAACCTTGGCGGAGCTGACGAAGGTCGGTGTGTCGGCTTCTGACGTGAAGCCCGACGTGCTCGCCGCGTCTTGGGCCGAACTGCACGAGCGGCGCAAGAAGCTTCGCAAGGCTGCGGACAACGTGAAAAGCGACAGCGATGCAGCTGGCGCGGCTTTCAATGCGATGTGTGAAGCCATCAATCTAATTTCGGATGAAATCGACACGCGCGAAGCGCGCGGCGAACGCGAGTCGCCCCATCACGACCGGATGGCGATGCGTCAAAGCCGCGAAGATGCAATTCAAGCGGCCCGAACCCGCATGGAAGAAACGCGAGTCGACCCGCGTGCCCTTGCACGCTCGCAGCGTGGCACGAGCGGGTTTAGCTCTCACCGCGACGGCGAACCGCTTGTGCTTCGTCCTGGTGACAGCGCAGCCGACGTATACGGCAGATCGCGTGACAATCTCGGCGATGTTGTGAAGGCTGCTCTCACCGGCGATCATTCGCGGCTGTCGCCTCAATCGTCGCAGCTGCTCAATAGCGGCGGCGCGGGCGGCTTCCTGGTACCTGATGCACTTTGGGGAGGTGTTGTCGACTTGGCCCGCGCAAAGATGCGAATCGCGCAAGCGGGGGCCACGATTATCGACGCACCGCAGGGCGGGACGATGTCCTTCCCGACCCTTGAACGTGACCCAGTAGCGCATTGGCGCGGCGAGCTGGCGGATATCAACCTAAGCTCAGCGGCGTTCGGGCTCCGCACATTCAAGCCGTACACAGTGGCGGTACGGGTTGAAGGATCAATCGAACTGCTCGAAGATTCGCCGACGCTTGGCGACTTCCTGATGACGACCATCGGCACCCAAATTGCCGAACAGGTCGATTATGCTGCGCTTGCAGGCAATGGAATTGGTCAGCCGCTTGGCATTCTAAACCACGCTGACATTCAGCAAGTCGACGCGGTTGGAGTGCTTGCCGACTACGATCCGTTTGCGCGGGCCGTTCAGAAGGTGCGCCAACAGAACGTTGAACCCGGTGTGTTCATCCTGTCGCCGTCGACCCTCGGTCATATCGACCGGCTCGCCGATACGACAGGTCAGCCGTTACAGCCGCCGCCGTCGCTGCGTGATCGTATGATGCTGGACACGAACCAAGTCGACGTGACCGATGCATCTCCCTTCACGGCGAGCGCCGTCACTGGCGAATGGGCGTCGCTCTATGCGGTGTTCAGGCAACGCCTGGTGCTGGAAATCTCTCGTACGTCCGGCGACAGCTTCAAGAAACTTGGTTGGCAGGCGCGCGGCTACGCTCGCGTCGACTCGTTCGCCGTGCGTCCGAATCGCTTCTGCAAGGTTGTGAACCTGCCCGCAACCTAGGTGGCCTGGGCTTCTTTTCTTCCCAATCGACTTGCCCGCCCCCGGGAACGCATCATCCGGGGGCGGGTTTTGCATCAATTCTGTTGCCATGCGCTTCTAAAGCGTCACCTTGGAATACATGCGCGCGACCAACTTTGCTGGCAATCTACTCTTCAGTTCTTCAATTCTTGACCGGCAACAGGCGCGAAGGCGCTTTGAGGAACCGCAAGGACACTCAAAATGGCCCTTGATATCTGTCTTCGTCAGGATCAGCAAAGTTGCTGAGATTTCAGCGGCGTCAATCTTTGTGCCGAGCATTTCTGCATACGATTCATAGAGCCCAACGATACCGTGTTGCCTCTCGCCCCAAGGAAAAGTTTTGAACTCTTCAAAATGCACTTGTCCAAGAAAGAAGGTGTACAACGGGCCAGACATAAATGCCTCAAAGGTCGGCTGTGCAGTTTTTGCAAGCCACTCTTCGGGCACGCACGTACATGCGGTACCATCCCGGTTTATGTGCCGGTCGAGCGTCCGCTCGATTCTTCCGCCTGTTTCCCATACCGCCGGGATAGGGAAATCGTCGTAATCAGGAGGGAACTGAATTTCTATAGAAAATGGTGTACCGAGAACCAAAATCCGACCACGGATCAATGGTCCATAGGGTGTGTGGATAACGCGCAACAAAGGAAAACTCGTCGCAATCGTGACCTCCACGCTTTCGACCAGATCACCACGGCGTATCCACCACGGTTCAGCTTCTTCTTTAGCGGGCCCAGGGTTTGATCGGTGCAACAGTTCGGTCCGTTTCAGCTCGAATGATTGCGGGAGATGATGGGGCGAACTTGGACGGGTCACCCAAAATGGACAGCCAGTCTTGGCTTCTGTTCGCCAATAGCATTCGCGAGCAGGCCAATGCGAGGTCTGTCCAGACGGGACCGGCGGTTAGCCCCGAAAGATCGTTTTCAGAATTTGCTGGATCATATACCCGTATGGGCACGGTGGATGTGGATATTTCCGTTAGTACGTGTACGAATTGGTCGGCCAATGGAAGGTGTTGTTTGTCCCTAAGCACACGAATTACGATGAGATCGAGAGGAAATTGCCTGATCAGCAAACCTTGTGTAACACGTGCTATCTTCATCAGTTTCAATGCTTCTCGGGCGTTGCTTTGTCGGATCCAGTCGATGTGAGTCTCAAGGTTCGTCTTGAGCCAGTCTTTGTCTCCGGTGGTTTGATGAAGGGAGCAATCATAGTTCTCGTTGTTCTGAAACTTGCCTGGAACCACATCTATCTGAAGCGGATACTGGGCGCGGGAGAATGCAGCGCTAAACAAGCGAAGCGAAGATCGGTTTGGCGTCACTTCATAGCTATCGCGCAAAGCATTGCTGACGTTCCAGTAGATTTCCTTTAAGGTTCGACCAGCAATCGTTGAATCATGATTGAAGTAAGCAACGATATCGAGATCGTATTCGGCCTTGATCATGGTATGCTTTGCACGCGAACCCGCATATCGAATCGTCAGGTTCGTGCTACCAAATGAGTCATACAATATGCGCTCGATAGCTTGCTTGTGCATCGCCATTTCTGCGATTTCGGGGCCTTCAGGATCGATCGATTGTTGCTTGAGCACTTCACGCAATTGTTCAGTCGGTGTCATCGTTGCTTATCTCCAGCTGTTTAGTGAAGCCACCTTTGGCTTTGTCATTCTCATAGACATCGAATGCGAAGCGAATTTTCCGCAATCGTTCCCGTCCGATTAGGACCGCAAGAGGAGCAGGAACGGCTGGAAACAAGGAAAGCGGATTTCCGTTGCCGTGCACGTCAGCAATGAATGATTGTGCGTCGTGATAAGCATTTCGGAAGGCGTCGGCGTCTCTTTTGGCGTTCAAGAATGTTGGCGTGGGAGTGGCGTCCTTCAGAGTCAGCTCGTAGATCGCATGTGACGTCTGGATGCTGACGGGCAAGTCTCCGATGTGAATTCGTCCGCTCAAAGACAATATCAGAGCTGGAGGTGCGCTTGGTCCTGCACTTTTGAGGGTGCGAAACTCGTACGCAACGGGAGGATGATCTTCAGGTGATTTCCATGCCCATGTTTCCGGCGCTCGATGGCGTTGAAATACGTCGAGGGGTAATTTGTCTGAAAGCCTTGTCCCCAAGTAGATGAGTTGAGGAATTGGGCCAATTGCGAACAACGAAATGTGCTGTGCCCTTTGAACCGGGCCATGCGCGTCAGAAGCGATTCTAATTTCCCGTTTGATGCGCTCTTTTGCTACCTGTAGAAAATCAGCCGTTTCAGCTTGGCCCGTGTTTCCTGTCAGATCAATAAACGTCCATTCCCGATCTATGGGATATCGAGGAAGCATGGCCTGAAAGGCATGACCCTTTTGAATAGACACCGCTAGCGAGCCTATTGGCGAGGTGAACGCAATCACATGAGACTTGTTCTCCGGCGAGAGTTCGGCGAGGCGCCGGATTCGTCCTTCGTGATCGTTCTTTATTTGCCTCAACTGTTTGGACGTGAAACCGTTACCTGGCGCGTCAATATCGGCATGACATGGCTGGCAAAGCAGTATCAAGTTTTCGATGGCGTTGATGTCAGAAGGGCGGTCACTTTCAGAGCCCCGCTGACCACCTTTAGAGTAAGCGACTATATGCGCTTTTTCCGCCTTGGTTCCTGGACGAAGAGTCAACTCGCTTTCAGTGACGTCCTTGTTGCAAAGAGCGCAGCGACCGGCAGAGCGGGACCAAATGACTGTTTGTAAATATGGCTTCAACTTGCGCCCGGGCCGGACGTTTTCGAACGGTGGCCCGTCCAGATCAGTCGATTCAGATACGACGCCCACAGCTTATCCTTACGGAAACACCACATGATGTGGTGGTGCCGATCCGGAATACAAGTCCTTGCGGTAACGTCGGTGATTTCTTGTCACCGCTAGACGTTACAAATGATCGCTCAATGCTTTTTAGTTGCAGCGATTCCGCCTACCCTGGAAGTCGCGTTTCTGAACTGACGTGGTTACCCCGAGCGTTACCCCGGTCACTCGGTTCCCAAGCGCGAACGAACGACCGACAGCCATTCCTCTGATTCAAAGAGAGAAAGTGGTGCCACCTGACAGAATTGAACTGTCGACCTCATCATTACCAATGATGCGCTCTACCCCTGAGCTAAGGCGGCATTGCCGGTTCGGTTCGGGGGCTTTAGCCTATGCCTTCCATTGTGAAAAGACCGTTTTGTCGTTGAAGATGAGCCAGAAGCCGCCCACCCCCGAACAAGCCGAGCGCGATGCCCGCCGGGCCGAGGCATTGCGGGCCAATCTGCGGCGCCGGAAGGCGGCCGCCCGCAAGGAGGCGCCGGAGCCCGGTTCGCCTGCAAATCCGGGTGACTCCTAGGGCGTCCAGATGATCGGCGGGCGCTCACGCGGCTTGCCGGCCGGCATGCCTTGCGGATGGCCGAGGGTGAACGCGGCAAACGGGGTGAGGGTATCCGGAATGCCCAGTTCGGCCCCAGTCTGTGGTTCGCGCAGCCAGGGCAGGGCGGTTTCGACCCAGCAGGTGCCAAGGCCGCGTGCTTCGGCGGAGAGCATCAGGTTCTGCCCTGCGCGACTGCAATTCTGCACGGCTTCGCCCCGTTCGTCCGGCTCGGCGCAAATCACGATGACCACGGGCGCGTTGAAGAATACGGAAAATTCGTCGAGATCGAGCCAGTCATTGGCGGAGCCGGACTGCGGGGCGGTGCGCGCCAGTTCAAAGGCCTGGGACCCGTAGAGCGCGACCCGGTCCGCGCCGTCGATTACAACGAAGGTAAACGGCGTGTCGCCGCTGGCCGGCGGGGTCGGGGCCTGGGCCGCATCCCACAGGATTTCCTCGATGACGCTCCGGTCGACCGGCCGGGGCTGGTAGGACCGGATCGACCGGCGTGTGTGAATTGCATCAACCGTATGCATCGCCACCCGACTCACAAGCCAGTTGCCGACCATAGGCGAAACGGGGCACCACGTCATCCGGAGTAAACCGGAGGCTCAGGGGAATCGCTTCAGGTTAACGAGCCATTTTGTCGGATGAGGGTTTCGAGGTAATCGGGGTTGAGATTGGCGAGTTTTCGGCGGACCTTGAGGCTGTGCTTGTCCTTGGGGTTTCGGACGAGGTTCATGGCGATATGC
>VMTE01000031.1 GCA_013791775.1 Hyphomonas sp. | reverse complement strand
TGGTAAGGTTCTGCGCGTTGCTTCGAATTAAACCACATGCTCCACCGCTTGTGCGGGCCCCCGTCAATTTCTTTGAGTTTTAACCTTGCGGCCGTACTCCCCAGGCGGAGAGCTTAATGCGTTAGCTGCGTCACTGACAGGCATGCCTGCCAACAACTAGCTCTCATCGTTTACGGTGTGGACTACCAGGGTATCTAATCCTGTTTGCTCCCCACACTTTCGCACCTCAGCGTCAGTACCAGTCCAGTTAGCCGCCTTCGCCACTGGTGTTCCACCGAATATCTACGAATTTCACCTCTACACTCGGTATTCCGCTAACCTCTCCTGGTCTCAAGACTCCCAGTTTCAAATGCAGTTCCGAGGTTGAGCCCCGGGATTTCACACCTGACTTAAAAGTCCGCCTACGTGCGCTTTACGCCCAGTAATTCCGAACAACGCTAGCCCCCTTCGTATTACCGCGGCTGCTGGCACGAAGTTAGCCGGGGCTTCTTCTTCAGGTACGGTCATTATCATCCCTGACGAAAGAATTTTACAACCCTAAGGCCTTCATCATTCACGCGGCATGGCTGCATCAGGCTTTCGCCCATTGTGCAAGATTCCCCACTGCTGCCTCCCGTAGGAGTTTGGGCCGTGTCTCAGTCCCAATGTGGCTGATCATCCTCTCAGACCAGCTATGGATCGTCGCCTTTGTGAGCCATTACCTCACCAACTAGCTAATCCAACGCGGGCCGATCTTTCACCGATAAATCTTTCCCCCGGAGGGCGTATACGGTATTACCACCAGTTTCCCAGAGCTATTCCGTAGTGAAAGGTACGTTCCCACGCGTTACTCACCCGTCTGCCACTGTATCGTTCGACTTGCATGTGTTAGGCCTGCCGCCAGCGTTCGTTCTGAGCCAGAATCAAACTCTCAAGTTGAGTGTTGATCTGACGATCCGTCCATTGGAATATGGACGGCTACTATTGCTGTTAAGCATAAGTATTGCGTTCTTTGACGAGAAACCCTTTTAGCAAAGACCAGACCGAAGCCTGATCGATGGAAAAAAGAATTCTCTCAAGAAACACATTCGTCGTGATCGTTTTGGACATCTCGCGATGTCCGCAAGCCGTCACGCCGCCTGCGTTTCTCTTCCTATCTCTTACGATGTCAAACAGCTGGGGCCAGGCCCCGGAAGTGATTGCCTGAACCCGTTCAGGTCCCGGCGAAGTCGCGGCTTATATGGGCCGCATTTTACCCCGTCAACACCCTTTTTCGCTCTTTTGCAGATCGTGGATTAACCACTTCATCTGCCGTTTTTTGAGCGAACAGAACTCCGGAACCGATTGTCTCGGCCCTAAAATTCAGGCGTTCAGAGGAACCGAACATATAGCCGCTGTTCGGGGGAAAGGGCAAGCCCTTTTCTTCCTAGAGGCGACCATTTGCGGGTCTTCCGCGTCACCAGCCATTCGGCGGGTTCAGCGAAGTGCGCGGGATACTCGGGTGTGGCGCGGGCCGCAAGCCCTTTATGCATGAATTTCACAGGTTAGGTGTGAATTCGCGTTCCGGTCAGTATTGGACCGACAAATACGACTTCATCGCGTCGGCTTCTGCCTGGGCTTCGGCGATCTTCCACTTCACGAGGTCGCCGATCGAGATCACGCCCGTCAGCCGGCCGCTCTGGATGACCGGCAGGTGACGGATGCGCCGGTCGGTCATGGTCTGCAGCGCTTCGTCCACAGGCGTCTCTCCGTACACCGTGACGACCGCGCGCGTCATCGCGCTGCCCACCGGCATGTCCAGCGCCTCCGCCCCGTGGCGGGCCACCTGGCGCACGATATCGCGTTCCGACAGCACGCCGATGATCTGCTCGTCCCGGCCCAGCGCCACCACGGCGCCGATCTTCTTTTCGTCGAGCAGCTGCGCGGCTTCCCGCAATGTGTTGTCTTCCTTGAGGGTCACCACGGCGTGACCCTTGTGATTCAGGATTTGCTCAACGATCATTGCAATGGGCCTCCCGTCCCGGCGGCGCGGCCCTTTGGGGTCCTGCGCCAGCCGCAGACTAACACAGCCCTGCCCCCGAATCGACGGCGATCTGAGCCCGTCAGGCCCGGCGGGCCTGCACCCGCCAGAGAATCGCCCGCATGCACAGGGCGCCGCCGAAATAGCCGCCCACATGGGCCTGCCAGGCGACTCCGGCACCCAGCAGGGCCGGTCCGACAAAGGCAAACAATGCGTTGCCCACCACGAACAGCGCGCTGGCGACCGCGAAATTCCGGGTGAACAACCACCGGTCCGGCCCTTCGCGCAGCAGCAGCACAGCGGCCAGCAGGCCGCTGATTCCCCCTGAAGCGCCGACCGCCGGGGCTCCGTCGGGATAGCTCGCGGCGAGGTAAACCAGGCTGCTGGCGACCTGAGAGACGAGAAACAGGCCCAGAAGCACCGCCGAAGCCATCAGCGCAGGCCCCGGCCAGATTCGCCGGAATACCTCGTGCAAGGGCTTCGCCAGCGCCACCAGGAAGGCCGCATTGAAGATCACGTGCATCCAGTCGCCATGGATGAACGCGCTCGCCACCATCGGCACGAATGCCTCCCATCCGTTCGCGTAAGCCGGCAGGCCAGCGGCCGACATGCCGCCCGCAGGGGCCCAGAACCGCTCGGGAATCAGCGCGCCATAGAAGAAGACGGCATTCTCGATCGCCCCCGGCAACAGGATCCGCACCAGGTGCGCCCCGACCAGGACCAGCGCGAAGACCGCCACCGGCCAGGGGGCGTTGATGATCGGCGGCTGGCGTGACGGCATGACGGTGGCGGCTCCCTTGGCGGCGCCGCAGCGCCTTCTCGTGACTTGTATATAGGCAATGCCGGCAGCCGCGCACCCGAAACGAAAGAAGCCCCGCCTTGAGGGGCGGGGCTTCCGTCATGGCAGGCCTGTAGCGCCCTAGAAGCGCTTGCGAACCGTCACGCCGAAGGTGCGTGGCTGGCTCGGATAGCCCGAGATCGACCCGGCTTGGGCGACCGAGGGGAACGCAACCGTGACGTACTGCTCGTCCGCGATGTTGCGGGCCCACAGGGTGACCGCCAGGCCGTTCTCGGTTTCGAAGCCGGCCGATGCGTTGATCAGGCTCGTCTCCCGCTCAATGCCGATCAGGGCCTGGTTGGTCGGGCTATCGAAGTAGGCAACCGGGCTCTCGTACTGCCAGTCGGCCCGTACGAAGGCGTCCATGCCGCGCAAGCCGAAGAAGTACGTCGCCGCCGTGGACGTCGTCGTCTCCGGAATACCGGAAGGCACCTGCCCCGAAATGTCTCCCGAAGCGGAGTTCGGGAAGCTGTCATACAGCGGATCCTGGAACGTGCCGGCGAACGACAGCAGCAGCGGATCGATCGGCGTCCAGGTCAGATCCAGTTCAACGCCGCTGTTCGACTGCTTGCCGGCGTTTGCAAGCGCAAAGCCGGTGCCCGTGAACACGTTGGACTGGAAGCCCGAGATCGTCTGGTCGAACAGGGCGAGGTTGATCGCCACGCGGTCGAACTGGGCCTTGATGCCCGCTTCGAGAACGGCGGCTTCTTCCGGACCCGCAAAGCGCGTACCGGTCGTCAGGTTCGGCAGGGCGAGACCGGCCGTCCGGATCGGCGAGCTTGCCGGCGCCGGCAGGCCGGCGGGCGAACCCGGGATGAAGTCGGCCGGGAACGGACGCGAGTCGCGCGACAGGTTCCAGGACGTCGCCTTGAAGCCGGTGGCGTAGGACACGTAGGTGTTCACGTTGTCGGTCAGGTCGAACGCCAGACGCGCCGTATAGGTCAGGTCGTTGTCATGCGTGTGGCCGTCTTCGACCGCGTTCGGGAAAGCCAGGAACGGCGGCAGGAACTGCAGCGGACGCAAGGCAAGGAACGGGTTGAAGGTCGGATTGTTGGCGACCGACTGCGGCACGCCGGCCGCCACGCCGAGCGCGACAAGATCCAGAGCCGAGAAGGCATCCGTGTTGGTGATGCGGCCGTAGGCATCCTTCTCATCATCCGTGTAGTTGATGCCGAGCGTGACCGTTGCGCGGTCGTTGACATGATAGTCGATCGTGCCGAACAGCGAGGTGGCCGTGTTGTCCTGGCCGAACTCTTCGGCAAGGCCCTGGCCGTCCTGGGCGAACAGGTTTCCAACCGCCGGCGCGCCGCCGAGGATGAATTCCACCGTGTTCAGGGCACCGGCCGAGAGGACGTTCGCGTACCCGCGGAAGTCGGCGCCGTAGCGGAAGTCGTTCTCGATCTCGACGGTCTCGTCGAAGAAGAACGCGCCCAGCATCCAGTCAACCGGGCCATTGCCGGTCGATGACGCCCGGAATTCCTGCGTGAACGTCTCGATGTTCGTCAGGTTGGAGTTGCGCCCGATCAGGTCTGCGCTGGTGAAGTCGGAGTCCTGGTTCGTGTCGAGTTCGGACTTGCGGTACGCCGTGATCGAGGTCAGCTGCACTTCGCCAAGGTCGATATCCGCCTGGAACGAGACACCCGAGTTGTCGATCTTGTTGGTCGAACCGTAGTTGTAATAGACGTCGTAGCTGAACGGATCCTCGGCAACGAGATTGCCGCCCAGGGCCTGAACGATCGCGCCGGTCGGGCCGTTGACGACGTTACCCGCCGCGCAGCAGACTTCATCGATCGTGTCATAGTCCGCCATCAGGCGGAACGACATGTTTTCGTTCGGTTCGAACAGCAGGTCGCCGCGGATGCCGTAGCGGTTGCGCTCGTTCTGGTCCGGGCCGAACCCGAGATCTTCGACATAGCCGTCGCGCTTGTTGTAGGTCGCGCCGATGGCCCCGGCGAGGTTTTCCGCGAGCGGGCCTGTGACATAGCCGTTCAGGCGGTAGCCATTGAAGTTGCTGACCGTCGCATCGACGACGCCGCCGAATTCATACTGCGGCTTCTTGGTCACGACCGAGATGACGCCGGCCGAAGCGTTCTTGCCGAACAGCGTGGACTGCGGGCCGCGCAGGACTTCGACGCGCTCGATGTTCGGAAGGTCCGAGATCTGCGAACCGGAGCGCGAGCGGTACACGCCGTCGATGAACACGCCGACCGAAGGCTCGATGCCGGCATTGTTCGCGCCGTTGCCGAAGCCGCGGATGACGAAGTTGGTATTGGCCGACGATTGCAGCTGGCCAACCGAGAGCGACGGGATGATCGACTGCAGGTCGTTGAGGTCAACAATGACCGCGCGCTTGATGGTCGTGTCATCGACCACGGACACCGCGATCGGAACATCCTGCAGCGTCTGTTCGCGCTTGGTGGCGGTGATCGTCACGGTTTGCAGCGTGCGCGATTCGTCCTGGGTTTCTTCCTGGGCCATGGCCGGGGCGGAGAGGGCGGTGAGGGCCGTGAAGCCGGCGCCAAGGCAAAGCATTGCCTTCAGGCCGCCGGAGCGGCCTTTTGTCGAAATTACTGAAAACACTCGGAATTTCCTTCCTGGGAGTTAAAACTGAAACGGTCGGTGAGCCCGGTCTTCGCAGAAGCGAATCCAGCCTTCTTGTATTTTTGGAAAGGTAAATCAGCCCCCCCTGACAAGCGCAAGTATGTGCACTGGCACAAACCGGTCCTGCCGCGACGTCTGAGCCTTTTTCAATGCCGAATTTTCGGCTGTGTTGCAGGCACTGCACACTCGCCCGCACTGTTCCGTGTTGGGAACGCGGATTGGCTAACGCGCGCCGGCTCGCCTGCCAGGGGGCATGCCCGCTCCGGAAAGTCTGTCCGGGGGTGAGAAAAAGCCCCTTGGAGGCGAGACTTTCCCATCCCCGGTGAACCGCGCAAACTGGAATGGATATTGCGATTGCCAGCTCCGGACAGGCCCTCTGAGGCCAGGCAATATATTACCCGGAGTACTTCCTTCATGATCGACCGGTCGATCCACCCGAACACGCGCACCCTTCTGGATGCATGGCGCCGCATGCAGGCCGATCCGCAATCGCATGCCCTGACCGGCCCCGGCGCGCACGATCACGAAAGCCTGATCGACCGCATCTTTGTGGTCGAGCAACGCGAGGATCAGTCCTGGCTCGTGCGCACCTCGGGCACCACCCTGAACGCGCTCGTCGGGCGCAACCTCGTGAACAACAATTACCTCGATCTCTGGACCGGTCCCGATCGCGCCATGATGGCGGCTTTCCTGGAATCCATCCGATTTGACGGCGCCCCCGGCGTCGTGCGCGGCCGCGGCGAAACGCTGAACGGTGAGCGTGTCGAGCTGGAAATCACCCTCATGCCGCTGAGCGCCGAATCCGGCCGCTCACCGCGCCTGCGCATGCTCGGCCTCTACCAGACGCTCGGCGCGGAGCCGATGCTGACCGGCAAGCCCGTCTTCCGGCACCGCATCTCGATGCTGGTGCCCCCGGACACCCGCCGCAGCGGTGTCCAGCTGCGCCTCGTCGCCGCCCAATAGCCGTCAGGCCGATGCCAGCGACCGCTTCGGTTCTTCCGGAGCGGGGGGCTTCGCGCCGAGAATCATGTCCGCCGCTTTCTCCGCCACCATGATCGTCGGCGCGTTCGTGTTGCCGCCGATCAGCGTCGGCATGACCGACGCATCGACCACACGTAGTCCCTCGATGCCGCGCACCTTCAACTCGCCGTCCACCGGGCTTGACGCCTGCGTTCCCATCGCGACCGTGCCGACCGGGTGATAGATCGTCTCGCCCTTGGCGCGGATGAACGCATCAATGTCGGCGTCCGAGGTAACCCCCGACCCCGGCATGACCTCGCCGGCCGCGTATTGCGCCAGCGATGCCTGCCGGATCACGTCGCGCACCATCTTCACGGCCTCGCGCATCGCCCGGCGGTCTTCCTCCGTGGCCAGATAATTGGGGTCGATGGCCGGATAGTCGAACGGATCGGCTGACTTCAGCATCACCGTGCCCTTGCTCTCCGGGCGAAGCTGGCACGCGTGGATGGTGAAACCGTCTTCCGTCGGCTGATAATTCGCGTGATCCATCATGATCGCGTTCACCGCGTGCAGCTGGAGGTCCGGCATCTCGAGACCCGTGCGGGACTTCAGGAACGCGCCCGACTGCAGGAAATTGTCCGCGCCCGCGCCGGTCTTGTTGGCCAGATAACGCAGTCCGACATACAGCTTCTTGATCCCCTTCTGCATCGAATAGGCCGAAATCGGCTGGGACATCCGGTTGATCACCGTCACGTCGAGGTGGTCCTGCAGGTTCTTGCCGACATTCGGCGACGCCGCCGTCACGGCAATCCCCAGCGCCTTCAGCGCATCCGGATCGCCGATGCCTGACAGTTGCAGCAGCTGCGGCGACTGAACCGCGCCGGCGCACACGAGAACTTCCCGGCTCGCCCGCACGCTGCCGGCTTCGCGGCCTTTGCCTTCCACGAATTCGGCGCCAACCGCGCGTCCACCCTCGATCAGCACACGCGTCACTTGTCCGGTCGAAATCACCTTGAGGTTCGCCCGCTTGCCTTCGATCGGGCGGAGATAACCGAACGAGGCGCTCCAGCGTTCGCCCTTGTGGATTGTGCGCTGGTAGGGGCCGAAGCCCTCCTGGCTCGCTCCGTTGAAATCATCCGTCACCGGATAACCCGCTTCGCGCCCCGCCTCGATGAAGGCGTTGAAGATCGGGCTCGTCATCGGGCTTTCGGAAACGTTCAGCGGGCCGTCACCGCCATGGAAGTCGTTCGCGCCGCCGTCATAGGTCTCGGCGCGCTTGAAGTAGGGCAACACATCCGCGTAGCTCCAGCCCTTGAGCCCCATCTGCGCCCACTGGTCATAGTCGCCCGCGTTGCCGCGGATATACACCATGCCGTTGATCGACGACGAGCCGCCCCAGCCCTTGCCCCTCGGCCAGAACAGCTTGCGCCCGTCCATATGGGCCTGCGGCTCTGTCCAGAAGCCCCAGTTGTGGTCATTCGCGTCTTTGATCAGGCTGCCGACACCCGCCGGCATGCGCACCATCAGCGACGTGTCCTTCTTCCCCGCTTCGATCAGGCACACCCGGATCGCCGGATCCGCCGACAGCCGGTTGGCGAGCACGCAACCGGCGCTGCCGGCGCCGATGATCACATAGTCGAACGTTTCAGCACTCACGTTAGGTCAACTCCCCGGGGATGGTTTCTGCGCCGTTATGCCTAACCCCGCAGCAGGCAACGAGGCAACCAATTGTCAATCTTCGTCGCCTATCTGGAAGCAAGCCCCTGCTGCCTTGCAGCCTTCACGCAGCCAGGAAATCGAGATGTCGCTGCCCGATCCCATGCGCCAAGCGCTTCCGCCCGCCACCCGCGCCCGGCGTGACCGGCGCAGCTTCAAGCGGGTTGACCTGCGCCTGACCGGCCGCTTCCTGACCCCGGCCAGCGATGACCGCGAACTCCTCACCTCAAACGTCTCGTGCGACGGCGCGCTGATCCTGTCGCCGGCTCCGCCCGATCCCGGCCAGCAGATCGTGTGCTACTTTGACCAGCTCGGCCGCGTCGTGGCCGATGTCATCCGCATGACGCCCGGCGGCTTCGCCGTTCGGTTCAACACATCGGCGCTGAAACGCGACAAGCTCGCCGACCGCCTCACCTGGCTGGTCAACAAGGACCCGCTCGGCCTCGCCGAAGACCGCTCGGCGCCCCGCTATGCCGCCACCAGCCAGACCGTGGTCACGTTGAGCGACGGTACGCCGCTGCAATGCCGCCTGACCGACATTTCGCTCGCCGGCGCCGCCTTCGAGGCGTTCGGCACCCCGCCCTTTGTCGGCGACCGTGTGCACACCGGAACGTTCCGGGCCGAAGTGGTCCGCGTCGCCGGCCGGACCTTTGCGGTGCGCTACCTGCGCGGCGCTGAAGCTGACGTCGGATAGCCATGCGCGCCCGCGTCCGAATTGACCGTGTCCTGCCCGGCAAGCCAACACGGCCAGCAAGGAGCGACACGCTCAACCTCGCCGACCTTGACCCCGCCATCTGGCACGTCATGGACAAGAACAAGGCCCATGGCCCGTTCACTCTCGGCCAGCTCCAGGCCTTCGCAGACGCCGGCAAGGTCGGCCCGCTGACGCGCATCTCGTCGGGCGACGGCGAACCGTTCCTGCCGGCGCTGGATCACCCGCCGCTGCGCGCCCGCATCGAGGTTTACCTAGCGTCGCGCGCGACCCGGCGCGCCGAAGCCTCCAATTTCGTCATCCTCTCGGGGCCCGGCACCGGCGACGGCGGACTTCTCCGCAACGCGCTCGCCAGCGCCCTCAACGGCCTTGGCCGCTTTGCCGAGCCGATGCCCGGCACCTTCGTGCTGCGATCAGACCGCCCGCTGGCAGAGGTGCGCCGCGCCGTGTTCGCTGCCGCGCCGCAGGACACTGCCGTGCTGATTTTCGAATCCCGCGAAGCCCGCCTTGGCTGGACCGGCCTGTCAATGCAGGGCGCCGAAGGCCTGCGCGCCGTCTGGGACGCCCCGATCAATCCGCCTGCTGAGTAAACGGCCCCCTCGGCGCGTCACCTCACCCGATCTTCTTCACCGTCGCCTGGTGCTTCTTCCAGTTCTCGACATAGTGCAGCGCCGACATCTTGATCAGCTGCACCTGTTGCGGGGACACTTCCTTGATCACCTTGCCCGGCGCGCCCATCACCAGTGAATTGTCCGGGATCTCCTTGCCTTCGGAGATCAGCGTGTTGGCGCCGATGATGCAGTTGCGGCCGATCTTCGCCCGGTTGAGGATGGTCGAGCCCATGCCGATCAGCGTGTCGTCGCCAATCGTGCAGGCATGCAGGATCACCCGGTGGCCCACCGTCACGTTGGCACCGATGGTGATCGGGAAGCCATGATCCGTATGCAGCACACTCAGGTCCTGGATGTTCGAGTTCTCGCCGACCGTGATCGGGTCATTGTCGCCGCGCAGCACGCAGCCATACCAGACCGAGGCATTTTCCTTCAGGATCACCCGGCCCATCACCTCGGCGCTGCCGGCCACCCAGTAGTTGCCGCTCGCGGGCAGCTCCGGCCTTGCGCCGTCCAATTCGTAAATCGCCATCTTTCTGCCCTCTCGTTACGCCTGCGGAATGTCATTTAACCGTCTGATAATGGTGGTATCCTATAAGGGTTGTAGATTCGGAGAGGCAATGGCCGATTACGTGCCAACTTATCCCCCCAACACCGGGAGCCTGGCTTCCGGACGTTGGCAGCCCGCCGCCCCGGGCACGCCCTCCGCGCCTTCCCACCGTTTCGCCAAGCCGCTGCGCATTTTCGCCAGCGGCTTTTTTCATGCCCGCAGCCAAGGAGGCCTCCCATGGGTAAACGCAATGCAGCCAAGCGCCTGAAGACCGCAACCGAGGTTCGTCCCTCGGCCTGGTTTGACGAGCCGGCTCGCGGCAAGGGACCTCAACTTCACGCCATCGAAGGCGGCCGGCGCAGCTGGCATCCGGACGACGGCGACTCCATTACGAACGTCCAGCCCCACGAGCGGACCCAGCGCTACCAGAAAACCATCAAGCCGCGCTCGGAAAACCAGGCCCAGCTGATGAACGCGATGGACTCCCACGCGCTCGTCTGCGCCATCGGTCCGGCCGGCACCGGCAAGACCTACCTCGCCATCTGCAAGGCCGTCGAAGCCCTGCAGAAAGGCAAGGTCTCGAAGATCATCCTCTCGCGTCCCGCCGTCGAAGCCGGCGAACAGCTCGGCTTCCTGCCCGGCGGCATGGAAGACAAGCTCGCGCCCTACCTGCGTCCGCTCTACGACGCCCTCGCCGACCGGCTGTCGCCGGCCCAGCTGAAACACATGCTGGCCGACGGCACGATCGAGATCGCCCCCATCGGCTTCATGCGCGGGCGTACACTGAACAATGCCTTCATCGTGATCGACGAGGCGCAGAACTGCACCTACACCCAGCTCAAGATGCTCCTCACCCGCCTCGGCTGGCACTCCACCATGGTCATCACCGGCGACCCCGGCCAGACCGATCTCCTGCCGGAATTCTCCGGCCTCGCCAAAGCCGCCGAACGCCTCGAAGCCCTCTCCGGCGCCGCCGTCATCAAGCTCGAAGCCGTGGACGTCGTCCGCCACCCCCTCGTCGCCGAAATGCTGGACGTGCTTTAAGCCCAAACAAACCTGTCCCGGACGGCCCAACGGGCCGATCCGGGACCTTCTCTCCTACACACACGGCAACGCTGACCCGGCCCTGCCCTTCCCCAACGTCCCCCCTCGCCCATGCTTTGCGCGCGCGTTAAACCGCCCGCCAGCACAACGCAGGGAGCAAGCGCATGGCCAAGGGTGATCTTCCGGTTCTGATCGGCGTCGGCCAGTCGCTCAGCCAATGGGACGGCAAGGCCGGCCCTGCCGGCGCGCCCTCGCCGCTCTCCCTGATGGCCGAAGCCTCGAAGGCCGCCCTCGCCGATACGGGCGCCCCCGGCATCGCCGCCGCCATCGACACGCTCGCCGTCGTGCGCATCTTCGAGGACTCGGTCGGCCGCGCCGCCCACCCGCACGGCCACAACACCAACCTCCCCGGCACCCTCGCGCGCGAGACCGGCACGGCGCCCGCCCGCCTCATCTACGAAACCGTCGGCGGCCAGAGCCCGCAGGCTCTCGTCAACGAAATGGCCCGCCGCATCCACGAAGGCGAGATCGACGCGGCCCTGATCTCCGGCTCCGAAGCCAACCGCGCCTCCAAGGGCGCGCGCAAGAACGGCGTGGAGATCAACTGGGCCGACGGCGCCGATGCTCCGTATGAAGATCGCGGCATGGGCCCGATGATGCTGTCGCGCGAGGAGATCAAGCACGGCCTCATTGCGCCCGCCTATTTCTACGCCCTGTTCGAAAACGCCGTCGCCGCCCGCGAAGGCCGCACCCGCTCAGCCCACCGCCGCGCCATGGCCGAGCTCTTCCAGCCCTTCTCCGCCGTCGCCGCGAAAAACAAGTACGCGCAGTTCCCGCAGGAACACGACGTCGCCTTCCTCTCCACGCCCTCGCGGGAAAACTACGAATACGCCGACCCCTATCTCAAATGGTTCATTGCGCAGGACGCCGTGAACCAGGGCGCCGCCGCGATCCTCGTCTCGTCCTCGAAGGCCGACGAACTCGGCGTGCCGGACGCCAAGCGCCTCTACCTCCACGGCGGCGGCGATGCCGGCGACGATCTGATCTCGCTGCGCCCCGTGCTCGACCGATCCTTTGCGATGGACACCGCCGTTTCGCGCGCCCTCGCGCAGGCCGGCAAGTCTGCCGCCGGGATCGCCCACCTCGACCTCTATTCCTGCTTCCCCGTCGCGGTCTTCTCCGGCGCCGCTGCCCTCGGCCTCGACTGGAAAACCGACCCCCGCGCGCTCACCCTCACCGGCGGCCTGCCCTTCTTCGGCGGCCCGGGGAACAATTACTCCCTGCACGGAATAGCCGAGATGGCGGCCACGCTGCGCGAGCACCCCGGAGATTTCGGCCTCGTCCTCGCCAATGGCGGCTGGATGACCAAGGAATCCGCCGGCGTCTATTCGACCGCCGCGCCGAAATCCTTCACGCCGGCCGAACTCGCCGCAAAAGCGAAGAGCCAGGTCGAAGTCGCCATCGTCTCCGGCGACGCCGTCCTCGAAACCTTCACCGTCACCCACGGCAAGGACGGCCCCGAACGCGGCATCATCTTCGCCCGCCTCCCCGACGGCCGCCGCGTCATCGCCAACAATGCCGACGCAGCGACGCTGGCCACAATGCGCGAAAACGCGAGCCCCGTCGGGCGTAAGGTGAGCGTCACGGCAACGGACGAGACAGCCACGTTCGTGTTTGCCTGACCTCCAAATCCGCTCACCCCCGCGCAGGCGGGGGTCTCGGGAGGGTCTTGCCTGACCAGATCCCCGCCTGCGCGGGGATGAGCGGGATACAAGGAGGCCGCTTGCCCCCCACCCCGGCCTGCGCCACAACGCCCCCATGACAACGCATTACAAGAAGATTGGCGTCATCGGCGCCGGCGCCTGGGGCACGGCCATCGCGCAGATGCTGACCCGCGAGGGCCAGTCTGTCCTCCTCTGGGCGCTCGAGCCGGACGTCGCCGCCGCCATCAACACCCGGCACGAGAACACCGTTTTCCTGCCCGGCGTGCCGCTCAATCCCGCCCTGCGCGCCACCACCGACCTCGGTGACCTCGCCGGCTTCGACGCCCTCTTCTGCGTCACCCCCGCCCAGCACACGCGCGCCCTCCTCACCCGCCTTGAAGGCTGGCTGAAACCCGGCGCGCCGGTCGTGCTCTGCTCGAAGGGTATCGAGCTTTCGACCGCCAAGTTCATGACTGAAGTGCTCGCCGAGGAGCTGCCCGAGGCCGTCCCCGCCGTGATGTCCGGCCCCAGTTTCGCCATCGATGTCGCCCGGGGCCTGCCCACCGCCGTCACGCTGGCGATCCGCGACGCAGCGGCCGGCGCCGAACTGATCCAGGCCATCTCGACGCCCACCTTCCGGCCCTATATGGGGACGGACCTGCTCGGCGCGGAAGTCGGCGGCGCGGTCAAGAACGTCCTCGCCATCGCCTGCGGCATCGCGCTCGGCAAGGGCCTCGGCCGCTCCGCCCACGCCGCCCTGATCGCACGCGGTTATGCCGAGATGACACGCCTCGCCCTCGCCCTCGGCGCCGAAGCCGAAACCCTCACCGGCCTCTCCGGCCTCGGCGATCTCGTGCTCACCTGCTCGTCGGAGACCAGCCGCAACATGTCGCTCGGTCTCGCCCTCGGCCGGGGCGAAGATCTCGCCACCGTCCTCGGCGCGCGCAATTCGGTCACCGAAGGCGTCGCCACCGCCCCCGTCCTGCGCCAGCTCGCCCGCGCACGGGGCATCGAGATGCCCATCTCCGAAGCCGTCGCCGCCGTCGTCGAAGGCGAGATCACGGTCGATGAAGCAATCTTGGCGCTTCTAATGCGGCCAGTGAAAGCTGAAGGAATGAAGACCTGAACCATTCGCGCACGCTCGTGGTTCGACTTCGCTCACCATGAGCTCACGAAGCTCAGTCGCTGAGCGAAGTCGAAGGATAGAGCGGGCTGGCCGCCTCCCCCCGCGTCACCCCTCGCCGCGCCGCACGGGCCTGCTACACTCCGCCCAAACGGAGGAAATACCCCATGCTCAAAACATCCTATGAAGCCTTCAAGGTGACGATCACGGACAAGGTCGCCCACATCCAGATGTCGCGGCCCGACGCGATGAACACGATGAACAAGGCCTTCTGGAACGAGCTGCCGGAAATCGTCCGCACCATAGACACGCAGGCCCTCGCCCGCGTCATCGTCATTTCCTCCACCGGCAAGCACTTCTCCGCCGGCATGGACACCACCGTCTTCACCGGCCCGCGCCCCGCCGGCCCGCAGGATCGCTACGTCGCCGCCGAGGCTTTCCGCGCCAATGTCAAAGCCATCCAGCAATCCTTCAACTGCATGGAAGAAGCCCGCATCCCGGTCCTCTTCGCTCTGCACGGCGGCGTGATCGGCGGCGCCATCGACATGATCACCGCCGGCGACATCCGCTGGTGCACGAAGGACGCCTTCTTCTGCATCATGGAAATCAACATCGCGATGACCGCCGATGTCGGCACCTTCCCCCGCCTGCAGCGCTACATCCCCGAAGGCTGGGTCAAGGAAATGGCCTATACCGGCCGGCGCATCGATGCCGCCAAGGCGAAAGAGATCGGCCTCGTCAACGACATCTACGACACGCATGAAGAGCTGATCGCCGGCGTGATGGCCACTGCCCGCGAGATCGCCTCGAAAAACCCTGTCGCCGTCACCGGCTCGAAAGTCCTGATCAATTACGGCCGCGACCACACCACCGCCGACACGCTGGACTATATCGGCCTCTGGAACGCGGCGATGTTCCCCCCACCCCACATGGCCGAAGCCTTCACCGCCCGCGCCGAAAAGCGCGAACCGGTCTTCCCGGATCTCGCACCCGTCCGTACAGAGCCTATGTAAATCCGGAAGACCCTCACCTCCCATCGCTTCGCGATGGGCCCCTCCTCTCCCGCAGGGCGGGAGAGGGGTTGGAGAGCCACCACTAACCCCTCTCCCATGAAATGGGAGAGGAGGGACCCGCCGCCAAAGGCGGTGGGAGGTGAGGGCCTACTCCGCCGCCACCATCCTTGCCGCATCCGGGCGCACCGCGCGCCGGATCACGTCGTCATAGCCGCGCGAGATGCAGTCATAGCCGTCATAATAACCGCGCGACGCCAGCAGCCTGTGAAGCCGGCCGAGATTGTACGGCGGAATCGTCGCGAACATATGATGTTCGAGGTGATAGTTCACATCATTCGGGGCGATGAACACGCGCTGCCAGATCGGCGCCACCGTCGTGCCCGTGTTGAGGCGCGGCTCCAGGCTCGTGCGATCCTTCGCCGTGCCATGCTCGCCGATCTGCCGCAGGCGGACGATCGCCGGATAGACGGTCAGCTCCGCTGCCCACCACATCAGGTAGGCCCAGGGCGCGCCGGCCAGCGTCAGCGTGCCCAGAAGCAGCACATGGAACGTCAGCCACGGCCAGTTCCGCGACAGCTTGAAGTTGCGGATCTTGCGCAGTGTGTCGCGGTAGCCGGTCTGGCCCGTCAGATCACGGACGAATTTCCGGCGCAGGCTCTCCACCAGCACCGGATAGTCCTTCACGAAGCCGGTATCCGGATCATCCGGCGTACCGGCAAACTTGTGGTGCTTCAGGTGATAGGCCCGATAGGCCTGCAGCGAGGTGTTGATCGGCGCGCCGCACAGCCAGTGGCCGACAAACTCGTCCACCTTCGGACTCCGGAAAAAGGCATGGTGTGAGCAGTCATGGTTCATAACGCCCAGCGCCAGCTGCCGCCCGCCGAGGATGAGAATGCCCAGCAGGATCGTCAGCGGGTTTGTCCAGACGATGGCGATGGCAAACGCGCCCGCAATCAGACCCCAGGTCCAGACCAGCGAAGCCAGCGCCCGCAGGTCGGATTTCTCCCGCAGAGACGTCAATTCGTCCTTTGACAAGGCATCCGACAGCTTCATCGTATTGGCCATGCCGGGTCCTCCTGAATGTTCCTTAGTGATTTATTACATTAAATGTCATATCACGTCAATTAATGTATCATTTCGCGCCCCTCGACCCGCAGGACGTCTCGGCCCGCGCCCTCGTGCTGTCGCTGCTCAGTGGCACCGGCGCGGCGCCGCAGACGATTGCGCGCCTGATCAGCGCCGCTGCCCTGTTCGGCATCGAGGCGTCCACCCTGCGGGTGGCGGTCACCCGTCTGATCAAGGAAGGCCTGCTCGAAAGCCCGGACCGGGGCATCTACCTGCCCGGCCCCCGGGCCCGCGCGCTCACCCGCCGCCTGCAGGACTGGCGCAACGTCCAGGACCGGCTGACTGCCTGGACCGGTGATTGGCTGGTCGCCCTCACCCACGCCCTCGGCCGCTCCGACCGCAAGCAGCTGCGCGCCCGTGAACGCGCCCTCGCCCTGTTCGGCTACCGCGAGGCTGGCGCCGCCGTCTGGGTCCGCCCGGCCAACCTCGCCCGCGCGCTGGCCGATCACCGCGCCGACCTCACCGGCATCGGCGCCGACGACACCATCACCCTCCTGCGCGTTTCGGATCTCGCGGCGGCCACGGCGCCGGACTGGCCGGCCCTCTGGTCACCGGACACGCTCGCTTCATCTTACGCGGCCGCGCGCGCCGCCCTGAGCGGCAGCCTCGCCCGCCTGCCGGGCCTGCCGGCCGATGCGGCCGCCCGGGATACGCTGTTGACCGGCCAGGCCGTGATCCGCCTGATCAACTTCGACCCCCTGCTGCCGCCCGAACTGGGCGATCAGGCCGAATTCTTCCGCATGGTGGACGAGATGCGCGCCTACAACAAAGTGGGCCAGGCGTGCTGGCGCGCCTATTATGCCAGCGTCGAGGCCAGCGCCCCCGCCCGCAAGGACTGAATCAGCTTAGCCGAGCCGGTTCACCAGATCGCGCACCGACGCCTGCGACCGCGCCGTCACCGACGAGACCAGCTCATGCGAGAAGGTCGCCCCGCTGAACCAGGTGCGCCGCGCGCCCTGCACTTCGTGCATCGCCGAGAACAAGCCGTCCGCAACCGCTTCGGCCTTGTATTGCGGGAAATATTTCCACGTCCGCGCATAGATCAGCGTCTCGGCCTTGACCCCCAGCCGCGTCAGGTCGGACACCAGGATCTCGCGGAGTTCCGCCGGCGTCAGTTCGCCGTTCGAGAATTGCCCGGTCACGTACAACGAGGCGCCGTCTTCCATGACACCGCCCTCGCGGCGCGACCCCAGCATCGCCCCGCGCAGCGACGGGTCCTTGCAGGCCCGCGAATAGCCATGCACCTGCGCGCCCTTGAACCAGTTCTTCGAGGACACCAGCGTCGTCGTGTAATTCTGCCACGCGACGCCCTCCAGCACCGCCAGCTCGGCCGGCAACAGGGTCGTCAGCTTGGCAAATTCGTCCATCGGCACGGTCGAGACCAGCGCGTCAAACCTCTCGCGTTCGCCCGCCACGATGATCCCGATGCCGTCCTCGCTGCGTTCGACATGGTCGATTCGCGCGTCCAGCCGGATGTCGAACCGCTTCGAAAACCGGTTCCAGAACTCGCTCCAGCCTTCCACCGGCATGTGCATGTCGTTCAGCACCCCGGAGATCAGGATATCGAAATCCAGCCATTGCACCGTCTGGCCGATCGTCACTTCCTGCGCATAGCCATAGCCCTGCGCCGGCAGGATCCGGTGCATGGCGAGGTCCAGTTTCGGCAGGTCCAGGCGCGCCAGCCAGGCATCTACCGTCAGTGCCGCCTCCGCCCGCACCGCCGGATTGGCCGGTTCGAGCACCATGCGCTTGCGCAGCCGCGTGGCCGCATTGAGGAATTTTATCGCCTGCACCGGCAGCGGCGCCCCGGCGCCGCCTTTCACGTAATCGACCACCGGCGCGTCGTCATACCGGGCCTCGCCCAGCCGCTTCAGCTTGATGCCATGCGCCTTCATCCAACGCTTGACGATGACGTGCTGCCGGGTGGTGTAGCAGGTCCCCATTTCGTTGAAGGCGTCGCCGGAGCTGAACGAGAAGGACTTGCCGCCGATGCGGTTTTCCCGTTCGAAAACAACCGGCCGGTTGCCGGACTCGTGGATGAACTGAGCGGCGCTCAACCCGCCCGGCCCGCCACCTATGACCGCAATTTTCAACCTGGGCATGCTCTCACATCCTCGCATCGCGCTTGCTGGTGCCAGCCTGCCTGCGACCTGTCCATCCCCGGGCTCGAAGCGGCGTAGTTACAGCACAACGCGCCCCAATTCCCGCAGTCCCTGCAAGCAGAACAGGCACCCGGGTTAACAAGCCGGAAACAGGCCCGTTCAAATCTTCGCTATACCTCAAGGGTGAAAACAACGTTTCCCTGCAATAAGCGGCCCCATGAGCGAGTCACACAATTTCCTTCGGTATGTCTTCATGGGCAAGCCACAAGAGGATTCGGCCATCGGGCCGCGTGTGATCTTGCAGCAGCATCTCGACCTGACCCGGGCGATGCAACTGATGGCGACGATCACCGTGTTCAACACGGTCATCTCCGGCTACGTCGCCTATTCGATGACCGGCGATCCCTGCGTCGGCATCTGGTCCGCCACGAACCTCTTCATGGCCGCGCTCATGATGTTCGACTATGTCCGCAAGTCCGGCCGCCCGGTCCCGAAATCGGTCAGCGGGCGCTATGTCGCCCGTTCCGAAACCCTGTCGATCTTCACCGGATTCCTGTTCGGCAGCCTGCCGCTCTACCTGCGTTCGGATCCGTTCGACTCGCTGATCTTCTCCAGCCTCTTCACCGTGTCCATGTGCGCCGGCCTGATGTGCGTCCTGCCGCGCAATCCGCGCCTCGTGATGCGCTACCTGTTCGGCTCGGCCTTGCCGCTGCTGGTGCATGTCGGCCTGCACTTTGACGACCGGATGATCGCCATCGCGGTGGCCCTGTCGCTGCTCATCTTCACGATCTATTTCGGTGCCCGCGCCGCCTTCAAACTCTACCTGAAGCAAGTCGAATCGGTCGAACAGGCGACCCAGCTTCGCGAAATTCTCGATGTGGCGCTCGACGGATCGGGCCAGGCCTTTGCCGTGCGGGCAAAGGATGGCCAGGTTGTCTTCGAGAACGGCCTCTACACCCATGTCAAACCGGTGCTGCACAATATCGAACCCTCGGGCGGCGTCGTGCATGCGCTCGACCGCTACTGGCAGACGGCCAGCTACGAGGTCGACCGCATCGGATCGGTCGAAATCTTCACCGACGTCACAAGTATCGAAGACGCCCGCCAGGAAGCCGAATCGCTGCGTCAGGAAGCTGACGATGCCAGCCACGCCAAAACCCGCTTCCTACGCTCGATCACGTCGGAGCTTCTGGTGCCCCTGCGCACCATCCGCATGCAGGCCTCGATGATGGACGCCGGCTCGCGCATCCCGGTCACCAAGGCCGACATGAACCGCGCCGCCGACCAGATCCGCCTGCTGACGGAATCGCTCGAGGGCCGCGTCGAACAGATCATCGGCTATGCCAGCGGCGACGCCATCCACGCCGATCTCGCGGCCGCCGAAGACCTGCGCGAAGCCGACAACAATCCGGTCCTCAAACTGGAAGCCTTCCTGCGCCGCGGCCTGCGCGACACCAAGGCGAGCTGACCTGCGCCTCGGGGGGCATGGTGGGCGATAACGGGCTCGAACCGCTGACATCCTGCGTGTAAAGCAGGCGCTCTACCAACTGAGCTAATCGCCCCCGCCGCCTCTTTGCCGGGGTGTAAATCGAAACGCAAGAGGCAAGCCCAACCTCAAAGCCCCCTCTCCCCTTCAGGGCAGGGCTGTCCGGGGAATGATTCACTTGGTCGCGGAGCATGGCCGGCACGGGTTAGCGAATGCCTGTATTTTCGAGTTGTCGAGACTGGAAAAGAAAGGCCCGGCCATGCCGTTTAACCGTAGTGTGTTTGCACATTTGCTCAAGCCGCTTTCGCGCCGCCGGTTTGCGGCGAGCGTGGCGCGCCATGACGGGGATGCGTATGATAAGAATTTCTCAAGCTGGGATCATCTTGTTGCG
>VMTE01000001.1 GCA_013791775.1 Hyphomonas sp. | reverse complement strand
GCATATCGCCATGAACCTCGTCCGAAACCCCAAGGACAAGCACAGCCTCAAGGTCCGCCGAAAACTCGCCAATCTCAACCCCGATTACCTCGAAACCCTCATCCGACAAAATGGCTCGTTAACCTGAAGCGATTCCCCTGGCTGCAAACCGGGGACGGGAATCGACCATCAGAACGGTAAAATGCCGCCCCAGCTGCTGAAACACATCCAGGCAACCAGCCCGATGGCCGCCAGGGCGCACCCTGCCCCGGCCAGATCCGCTTTCGAGAAGTTCATGGGTGCCTCGCCGGGAAATGAAAAAGCCTGCCAGAACTGGCAGGCTTTTCCGGTGGGTTCAAGGGCCGCTCAGGCGGCGATCAGGCTTCCGTCTTGTCCGGAGCCGGCAGGCCGGTGAGCACCAGGCTTTCTTCGGCCTTGGCCATGGCCGCAGCACGTTTCGCCTTCAGCTTGGCATCGCGCTCTGCTGCAACACGGCGGAACTGGCGGATACCGCCGCCGGTACCGGCCGGAATGAGACGGCCAACGATGACGTTCTCTTTCAGGCCTTCGAGCGTGTCGGTCTTGCCCTGGACGGCGGCCTCGGTCAGCACGCGGGTCGTTTCCTGGAACGAGGCGGCCGAGATGAAGCTCTTCGTCTGCAGCGAGGCTTTGGTGATACCGAGCAGGAGCGGCGTCGAGGTTGCCTCGACCTGGTCCTTCTTGCGCGAGCGCCGGACGATGTCGTTGGCTTCCTCGAACTCGCCCACGTCAATGTGCTCGCCGACGATGAACGGCGTGTCGCCGCCATCGACGATCTCGACCTTCTGCAGCATCTGGCGAACGATCACCTCGATGTGCTTGTCGTTGATCGGCACGCCCTGCAGGCGGTACACCTTCTGGACCTCGTCGATGAGGTAGTTGGCGAGCGCCTCGACGCCGAGCGTGGAGAGGATGTCCTGCGGGGCGGGGTTGCCGTCCATCAGGAACTCGCCGCGCTTGATGAAGTCGCCATCCTGGACTGCAAGGTGCTTGCCCTTCGGAACCAGGTAGTCGATCGGGGCACGCCCCTCTTCCATCGGAACAATCGTGACCTTGCGCTTGTTCTTGTAGTCGCGTCCGTATTCGACGCGGCCATCGACATCCGCGATGATCGCGTGATCCTTCGGACGGCGGGCTTCGAAGAGTTCCGCCACGCGCGGCAGACCGCCCGTGATGTCCTTCGTCTTGGCGCCGCCCGTGGTGACACGTGCCAGCGTATCGCCGGGTTCGATCTTGTCGCCATCGGCAACCGAAAGGATCGCGCCGACCGACAGGACGTAAGTGGCCGTCGAGCCGTTCGGCAGTTTCACCGGCTTGCCGTCCTTGCCGACGATCTGGATCGACGGCTTGAGATCGGACGTTTTCGACGTGGCGCGCGGGTCGATCACGACACGGGACGAGATGCCCGTGGCTTCATCGGTTTCCTCACGAACGGTCAGGCCGTCCGACAGGTCGAGGAAGCGGGCTTCGCCGGCGACTTCCGACACGATCGGCTGTGCGAACGGATCCCAGTCGGCGAGCAGCAGGCCGGGCGATACCTTCGCGCCGTCCTTGACCATCAGGCGGGTGCCATAGGCCGGGCGGAACGATTGGCGTGTGCGGCCTTCGCCGTCCACGATCTCGACCTGCATGCGGCGACCGACGACGATGATCGTCTTGTCCTTGCGGGTGACGTATTCGCCGTCCACGAACCGGACCGTGCCTTCGAAGCTGGCTTCCAGCGAGGACTGGTCGGCGACCTGCGCCGCGCCCCCGATGTGGAAGGTGCGCATCGTCAGCTGCGTACCGGGCTCACCGATCGACTGGGCGGCGATGACGCCGACCGCTTCACCGCGGTTGACCGGCGTGCCGCGGGCAAGGTCGCGGCCATAGCAGGCCACGCAGATGCCGTTCTTGGCTTCGCAGGTCAGCGCCGAGCGGGCCTTGACCCGGTCAACGGCTGCCGCCTCGATGGCGGCCGCGACGTCTTCGTCGATGTAGGTGTTGGCCGGAATGACCAGCTTGCCATCAGCGCCCTTGACGTCTTCTGCCGAAACGCGGCCGAGCAGACGCTCGGCGAGCGAGACGACCACGTCGGCGCCTTCCATGACGGCCGAGATGTCGATGCCCTTCTCGGTGCCGCAATCATCTTCGTTGATGATGCAGTCCTGGGCGACGTCCACCAGGCGTCGGGTCAGGTAACCCGAGTTCGCCGTTTTCAGAGCCGTATCGGCAAGACCCTTGCGGGCGCCGTGGGTCGAGTTGAAGTATTCAAGGACGGTCAGGCCTTCCTTGAAGTTCGAGATGATCGGCGTCTCGATGATCTCGCCCGACGGTTTGGCCATCAGGCCGCGCATGCCGGCGAGCTGCTTCATCTGGTTCTTCGAACCGCGCGCACCGGAATCGGCCATCATGAAGATCGAGTTGACCTGGGCCTTGCGGTCGCCCTTGGCGAGCTGCGGCTTGGCGGCCGAGTCCATCATGGCGTCGGCAACCTTGTCGGTGCAGGTCGACCAGGCATCAACCACCTTGTTGTACTTCTCGCCGCGCGTGATGAGACCATCCGCATACTGACGCTCGTACTCGGACACCTGTTCCTTGGTTGCATCGACCAGGCGTTTCTTCGCTTCCGGAATGACCATGTCATCCTTGCCGAACGAAATGCCGGCCTTGCAGGCCTCGCGGAAGCCAAGCTCCATGACCTTGTCGCAGAAGATGACCGTCGCCTTCTGACCGCACAGGCGGTAGACTTCGTCGATGATCTTGGCGATCGCCTTCTTGGTCAGGACGGCGTTGACGAGTTCCGGACCGATGCCCTTGGCACGCGGCAGGAGGTTCGCCACCATGAACCGGCCCGGCGTCGTATCGATGATGTAGCGGCGCGGTTTGCCGGCTTCATCGATGCCGTCATACATAGCCTTGATCTTGCTGTGCATGGTGATCAGACCGGCATCGAGCGCATGCTCCATCTCGGCAAGATCGGCGATTTTCATGCCTTCGCCCGGCTCGCCATTGCTATCCAGCGACAGGTAGTAGAGGCCGAGAATGATGTCCTGCGACGGAACAATGATCGGCTTGCCGTTGGCCGGCGAGAGGATGTTGTTCGTCGACATCATCAGCACGCGGCATTCCAGCTGGGCCTCGAGGCTCAGCGGCACGTGCACGGCCATCTGGTCGCCGTCGAAGTCCGCGTTGAACGCGGCGCAGACGAGCGGGTGCAGCTGGATGGCTTTGCCTTCGATCAGTTTCGGCTCGAACGCCTGGATACCGAGACGGTGAAGCGTCGGCGCGCGGTTGAGCATGACCGGGTGTTCGCGGATGACTTCATCGAGAATGTCCCAGACTTCCGGCTTTTCCTTTTCGACCAGCTTCTTGGCCGCCTTCACCGTGCCGGCGAGGCCTTTCGCGTCGAGACGCGCATAGATGAACGGCTTGAACAGCTCGAGCGCCATTTTCTTCGGCAGGCCGCACTCGTGCAGCTTGAGGTTCGGGCCGACCACGATGACCGAACGGCCCGAATAGTCGACGCGCTTGCCGAGAAGGTTCTGGCGGAAACGGCCCTGCTTGCCCTTCAGCATGTCCGAGATCGACTTCAGCGGGCGCTTGTTGGTGCCCGTGATGGTGCGGCCACGGCGGCCGTTGTCGAACAGGGCATCGACCGATTCCTGCAGCATCCGCTTTTCGTTGCGGATGATGATGTCCGGCGCGCGAAGTTCCATCAAGCGCTTCAGGCGGTTGTTCCGGTTGATCACGCGGCGGTAGAGATCGTTGAGATCCGACGTCGCGAAGCGGCCGCCGTCGAGCGGCACCAGCGGGCGCAGGTCCGGCGGGATCACCGGCACGACCGTCAGGATCATCCATTCCGGCTTGGCCTTGGATTGCAGGAACGACTCGACCACCTTCAGGCGCTTCGAGGCTTTCTTGGTCTTCAGTTCCGAGGTCGAATCCCGAAGGTCGTCGCGCAGCTGTTCGGCCAGCGACGGCAGGTCGAGGGATTTCAGGATCTCGCGGATCGCTTCAGCGCCGATCAGCGCGGTGAACGAATCTTCGCCCAGACGGTCCTGCGCATCCATGTACTCTTCTTCGGTGAGCAGCTGTTTCGGCTCAAGCTCGGTCAGGCCCGGCTCGATGACGACATAGCTCTCGAAGTAGAGAACGCGCTCGACATCCTTCAGCGGCATGTCCACCAGCGTCGAAATGCGGGACGGAAGCGACTTCAGGAACCAGATGTGGGCGACCGGCGCGGCGAGGTCGATATGCCCCATCCGCTCGCGGCGAACGCGGGCCAGCGTGACTTCCACGCCGCATTTCTCGCAGACGATGCCGCGATACTTGATGCGCTTGTACTTGCCGCACAGGCACTCGTAATCCTTCGTCGGCCCGAAGATCCGCGCACAGAACAAGCCGTCACGCTCGGGCTTGAAGGTACGATAGTTGATCGTTTCGGGCTTCTTGATCTCGCCGGAAGACCAGGATTTGATCTTCTCCGGGCTCGCAATCGAAATACGGATCGCCTCGAAAGTCGGGGCGGGCGTATTCTGGTTGAACATGTTGGCGACGTCCTGGCGCATCGGGTGTCTGCTCCTTGGGGTGGGCGTTGGGAGGCTTGGCCTCCTGCCCTGAAAAATCCGGTATCAGGCTCGGCCCCGCCGGAAGATCCGGACTTCCTGCGGGGCCTTAACTTTAAGCGACGTATCTATTCGGCGGCCACCGGCGCCTCTGAGTTGAGATCGCTGCTGCCCTCTTCGATCAGTTCGACGTTGAGGCCGAGCGAGCGCATTTCCTTCACGAGCACGTTGAAGCTCTCCGGGATGCCAGCCTCGAAGGTATCGTCGCCGCGGACGATTGCTTCATAGACCTTGGCCCGGCCCGCGGTGTCATCCGACTTCACGGTGAGCATTTCCTGCAGGGTGTAGGCTGCGCCGTAGGCTTCGAGCGCCCAGACTTCCATCTCGCCGAAGCGCTGGCCGCCGAACTGGGCCTTGCCGCCCAGCGGTTGCTGCGTGACGAGCGAGTACGGACCGGTCGAGCGGGCGTGGATCTTCTCGTCCACAAGGTGGTGGAGCTTGAGAATGTACTTGTAGCCGACGGTGACCTGGCGCGTGAACGCCACACCGGTGCGCCCGTCGAACAGGCGAACCTGACCCGACGTGTCGAGGCCGGCGCGGGTCAGCATGTCGTTGATGTCTTCCTCGCGGGCCCCGTCGAACACCGGCGTGGCCATCGGCACACCGTTGGTGAGGTTACCCGCCAGTTCGACGATGTCGGCATCGGAGTCCGGCAGTTCCTGGTCCTTGCCATAAGCCGTCACGAGCGCCTTCTTGAGACCCTTCATGTCCTGCTTCTGGTGGAACTCGTCGAGCGCCTTGTCGATGATCCGGCCGAGACCCCGGCAGGCCCAGCCTGTGTGGGTTTCGAGAATCTGACCGACGTTCATCCGCGACGGCACGCCGAGCGGGTTGAGCACGATGTCGATCGGGGTACCGTCCTCGAGGAACGGCATGTCTTCGCTCGGGTTGATCTTCGAGACCACCCCCTTGTTGCCGTGACGGCCGGCCATCTTGTCGCCCGGCTGCAACTTGCGCTTCACGGCCAGGAAGACCTTGACGACTTTCATCACGCCCGGAGGCAGGTCGTCGCCGCGCTGGACCTTCTCGACCTTGTCGTTGAAGCGGGCTTCGAGCTCGCGGATCGAGGCGTCGAACTGTTCGCGCAGGGCTTTCAGTTCGGCTTGTGCCTTCTCCGATTTGAGCTCGATGTCCCACAGCTGCTTCTCGGAAAGATCTTCAAGAGCCGCTTCCGTGATGCGGCCCGGCTTGAAGCCTTTCGGCCCGGCGGCCGCTTCCTTGCCGACCAGCAGGTCGTTGAGGCGCGCATAGGTGTTGCGCTCGAGGATCGACTGTTCGTCTTCCTTGTCTTCCTGCAGCTGCTCGATCTGCTCGCGCTCGATCTGCAGGGCGCGCTGGTCCTTGTCGATGCCGTGGCGGTTGAAGATGCGGACATCCACGACCGTGCCGGAATCGCCCGGCGGCACGCGCAGGGAGGTGTCGCGCACGTCCGAGGCCTTTTCGCCGAAGATGGCGCGCAGGAGTTTCTCTTCCGGCGTCATCGGGCTTTCGCCCTTCGGCGTGACCTTGCCGACGAGGATGTCGCCCGCCTTCACTTCGGCGCCGACGGCAACGATGCCGGCTTCGTCGAGGTTGCGGAGCGCTTCTTCACCGACGTTGGGAATGTCGCGCGTGATTTCTTCCGGGCCGAGCTTCGTGTCGCGGGCGGCGACTTCGAATTCCTCGATGTGGATCGAGGTGAAGACGTCGTCTTTCACGATACGTTCGGAGATCAGGATCGAGTCTTCGAAGTTGTAGCCATTCCACGGCATGAACGCGACGAGCACGTTGCGGCCGAGGGCCAGCTCGCCGAGGTCCGTGGACGGACCATCCGCGATGATGTCCATCTTCGACACCGTGTCGCCGACCTTCACGATCGGGCGCTGGTTGATGCACGAGTTCTGGTTCGAGCGGCGGAACTTCGCGAGACGGTAGATATCGACGCCCGACTTGGAGCCATCGAGATCTTCCGTGGCGCGCACCACGATACGCAGCGCGTCAACCTGCTCGACCACCCCTGCCCGGCGGGCAACGATGGCGGCGCGGCTGTCGCGGGCGACGACCGCTTCCATGCCGGTGCCGACGAACGGCGCTTCCGACTGGATCAGCGGCACGGCCTGGCGCTGCATGTTCGAGCCCATGAGCGCGCGGTTGGCGTCATCGTTCTCGAGGAAGGGAATGAGCGAGGCGGCGACCGAGACGACCTGTTTCGGCGAGACGTCCATGTACTGGACCTCTTCCTTGGCCACCATCGTCGCTTCGCCCGCCACGCGGGCGTTGACGAACTCGTTCACGAGTTCGCCCTTGGCGTTCACGGTCGCGTTGGCCTGGGCGATCTTGTAGATCGACTCTTCCATGGCCGACAAATAGACGACGTCGGACGTCAGCTTGCTGTTGATCACCTTGCGGTACGGGCTCTCGATGAAGCCGTACTTGTTGACGCGGGCGTGCGTCGCCAGCGAGTTGATCAGGCCGATGTTCGGGCCTTCCGGCGTCTCGATCGGGCAGATGCGGCCGTAGTGGGTCGGGTGCACGTCGCGGACTTCGAAGCCGGCGCGCTCACGCGTCAGGCCGCCTGGGCCAAGCGCCGAAAGGCGGCGCTTGTGGGTGATTTCCGACAGCGGGTTGGTCTGGTCCATGAACTGCGACAGCTGCGAGGAGCCGAAGAATTCGCGCACGGCCGCGACGACCGGTTTGGCGTTGATCAGGTCGTGCGGCATGACCGTGTCGATATCGACCGCGCCCATGCGTTCCTTGATCGCGCGCTCCATGCGCACGAGACCGATGCGGTAGTTATTTTCCATCAGCTCGCCGACCGAGCGAACACGGCGGTTGCCAAGGTTGTCGATGTCATCGACTTCGCCCTTGCCGTCCTTCAGGTCGAGGATGACCTTCATCACGCCGATGATGTCGTCGTTGCGCAGCACACGCATCGAGTCTTCCGCCGACTCGTACTCGCGCACGGCCACCGACAGACGCATGTTCATCTTCACGCGGCCCACGGCCGAGAGATCATAGCGTTCGGAATCGAAGAACAGCTGACCGAACAGGGCCTCGGCCGCATCCTGCGTCGGCGGCTCGCCGGGGCGCATGACGCGGTAGATGTCCGAGAGCGCCTCGAAACGGGTCTCGTTCTTGTCCGCTTTCAGCGTATTGCGCAGCCAGGGGCCGCGGCCAGCCGCGTCGATGTCGAGCACCTCGATCATCTTGAGGCCGTAATCGCGCATTTCGGCGATGGCTTCCTCTTCCAGCGTGTCGCCGGCTTCGCCGAAGATCTCGCCGGTTTCGAGGTTGACCACATCGCGGGCCAGGAACTTGCCGATGAGGGCTTCCGACGGAACCAGGATCTCGTCCGTGCCGCCTTCGGCAATCCGCTTCGCCTTGAGGGCGGTGATTTTCTTGCCGGCCTCGGCGACCACCTTCTTCGACTTCGCATCGACCAGGTCATATTCCGGCTTCACGCCTTTCCAGGCGTCTGCGCGGAAGCTGGTGATCCAGCCCTTCTTGTCGAGCCGGAAGATGGAGTGGGAATAGAATTCGTCGAGGATCTGCTCGGTGGTGTAGCCGAGCGCGTAGAGGATCGTTGTCGCCGGCAGCTTGCGCTTGCGGTCGATCCGGATGTTCAGGATGTCTTTAGCGTCGAACTCGAAATCGAGCCACGAACCACGGTACGGAATGATGCGGGCCGCGAACAGCAGCTTGCCGGAAGCGTGGGTCTTGCCCTTGTCATGGTCGAAGAAGACGCCCGGCGAACGGTGCATCTGCGAGACGATCACGCGCTCGGTGCCGTTGACGACAAACGTGCCCTTCTCGGTCATCAGCGGGATGTCGCCGAGATAGCATTCCTGCTCTTTCACTTCCTTGACGGAGCGCGCGCCGGTGTCTTCATCGACATCGAACACGACCAGCTGCAGGCGCACCTTCAGCGGCGCCTGATAGGTCAGGTCGCGCTGCATGCACTCTTCCACGTCGAACTTGGGCTGCTCGAACTCGTAAGAGACGTACTCGAGCGTGGCACGCTCGGAGAAATCCGTGATCGGGAAGACCGACTTGAAGACGCCGCCCAGGCCATCATCCGTGCGGCTGTCGCGCGGCGTGTTCATCTGGAGGAAGGCTTCGTAGGACTCGCGCTGAACCTCGATCAGGTTCGGCATTTCGATGGCTTCGGGAATGCGGCCGAAGTTTTTGCGGATACGTTTCTTTTCCGTGAAGGAGAGTGCCATCCCAAGTTCCCATTTTGTCGGCGCCGCCAGGACCGGCGGCAAGCCGGAGTTTGAAACGCGAGCACGCGGCGGTCCCGAAAGGAGACCGCCGCGCTAATCCACGACAGGGCAACGCCTCGCGCGAACGCTGCCCGGATACGCGCCGCGAGGCGCTTACTTCAGTTCGACTTTGGCGCCTGCGTCTTCGAATTTCTTCTTCAGGGCTTCGCCGTCAGCTTTCGAAACGCCTTCCTTGATCGACTTCGGAGCGCCTTCGACGAGGTCTTTGGCTTCCTTCAGGCCGAGCGAAGGAACGACTTCGCGAACGAGTTTGATGACTTCGATTTTCTTCGCACCGGCATCGGTGAGAACAACGTCGAACTCGGTTTGCACTTCAGCAGCAGCGGCCGGAGCAGCGCCCGCAGCGGCGACCGCCACCGGAGCAGCGGCGGAAACGCCCCACTTTTCTTCGAGAAGTTTCGCAAGCTCAGCCGCTTCGAGAACGGTCAGAGCCGAGAGATCTTCGACAATCTTGTCAAGATTTGCCATGGTTTTATGTCCTGTTGTTGGGTTCGGTTGATTAAGTCGTAGGTTGCGAAAACGAGTGGCCTACGCAGCGTCTTTTGACGCGTACGCGGACACGACACGGGCAAGTTGCGATGCCGGCGCCTGCAGGATGCCAGCGATCTTGGTCGCCGGGGCCTGAACGAGACCGATGATCTTGCCACGCAGTTGGTCGAGAGACGGCAGCTTCGCGAGCGCTTCGACGCCTTTGGCGTCCAGCACTTGCTCACCCATCACCGCACCGATGATCACGAGTTTCGAGTTTTCCCTCGAGAACTCGTCAGCCGCTTTCGCAGCCGACACCGGATCCGGCGAATAGGCGATCGCCACAGGGCCCTGGAAGAGGTCCTGCGCCTTGTCGCCGCCAACCCCGCCGAGGGCGATTTTCGCCAGGCGGTTCTTGACCACTTTGAGATGCGCGCCGTCCTTGCGGAGCATGCCGCGCAACTTCGTCATTTCCGCTACGGTCAGACCGGTATAGTGGGTCACGATGACCACGCCCGACTCTTCGAACACCCCTTTCAGGGTGTCGAGCGCCGCGCTTTTTCCAGCTTTATCCATTGCGGGTCTCCATTGAGGCGTCCGGACCATCCGGCCGCCCTGGTAATCGCCTTCAGCCTTGCGGCTTCCAGCGCCTGCCCAGGGATTGGCCTGCCCGACTCGCCTTTTCCGGAAAAATTCCAGAAAATTCCGAACCGTATCTACGCCTCACCCCGTCTGCATAGGTGGCCTTGCGGCCCTTGGCTTTCCGGAAAGGAAAGGCCTATGGTCTGTGACAGGAAACGGGAGTCCCCCGAATACACATCGAAGAACTCCCGTCAAGCGGCGGGCATTAACGCTTTTTCCACTGACCGGCAAGCCCCCTGCCCGCTTTTTTCTGCGGGTTGAAAAAACCCGGCGCCTGCTCATCGCAGACGCCGGGTCTTGAACATTCAGTCTGAACCCGCGGCTGTAGCTCAGCCTTTGGCTTCGGCCAGGTCGATTGTCACACCGCCGCCCATGGTGGACGAGAGCGAAATCTTGCGCACGAAGGTGCCTTTCGCGCCCGACGGACGAGCTTTGACCACCGCCGAGAGGAACGCGTTGACGTTCCGTTCGATGTCGGCGTCGGAGAAGCTCGCCTTGCCGATGCCGGCATGCACGATTCCGGCCTTTTCGACCTTGAACTCGATCGCGCCGCCCTTGGCGTCCTTGACGGCCTGGGCCACGTTCGGGGTCACGGTGCCGACTTTCGGGTTCGGCATCAGGCCGCGCGGGCCGAGCACCTTACCGAGACGGCCGACGAGGCCCATCATGTCGGGGGTCGCGATGACGCGGTCGAAGTCCATGAAGCCGCCGCTGACCTTCTCGAACAGGTCTTCGGCGCCGACGATGTCTGCGCCGGCAGCGAGGGCTTCCTCGGCTTTCTTGTCCTTGGCGAACACGGCGACGCGGATCGTCTTGCCGGTGCCGGCCGGGAGGCTGACCACCGAGCGGACCTGCTGGTCGGCGTATTTCGGGTCAACGCCGAGATTGATGGCGATCTCGATGGATTCGTCGAACTTTGCCTTGGCGTTCGATTTCACGAGCTTCACGGCTTCGGGGATCGTGTACGTCTTGGTGACGTCGATCGTCTGCTCGATGGCGCGGGTGCGTTTTCCTTTGGCCATGGTGCTTACTCCTCAACCCGGAGACCCATCGCGCGGGCAGAGCCGGCGATGATCTTGGTGGCAGCATCGAGGTCATGGGCGTTCAGGTCGCCCATCTTGACCTTCGCGATTTCGCGGACCTGGTCCATCGTCACCTTGCCCGAGGACTCGTGGCCCGGTTTCTTGGCGCCCGAGGCCGGTTTCTTGCCCAGTTTCAGGCCGGCGGCCTTCTTGAGCAGAACCGTTGCCGGCGGCGTCTTGGTGACGAAGGTGAACGACTTGTCCTGGTAATACTGGATCACGACCGGAATCGGGATGCCTTCTTCCATGGACTGGGTGCGGGCGTTGAACGCCTTGCAGAATTCCATGATGTTGATACCGCGCTGGCCAAGGGCTGGGCCCACTGGCGGCGACGGGTTGGCCTTGCCGGCCGGGATCTGGAGCTTGATCTGCCCCAGGAGTTTCTTCGCCATTTTGTCCTCACAACGTTGGCTAAGGGGCGGTGGTCTTTCGATCCGCCCGGTTGATATCGAGGTTCCTCGGTACGGCTGGCAGCCTCCCGCGGAAGCGGCGCGTATGGCTCAAAGCCCCTGCCCGGTCAAGCGACGGCCATGAAAAACCCCGGACAGCAGGGCCGTCCGGGGTCTCGGGTCTGGCTCAGCCGGGCGGCTTAGATCAGCGCATAACCGCGCGCGTTGATGTAGCTGCGCAGCTCTTCGGCCCGGCGCACCGGATCGGGGTGGGTGGACATGAACTCCGGCGGGCGCTGGCCCTTGGACTGGGAATCCATCAGCTCCCACAGGCGGACCGACTGTTTCACGTCATAACCGGCCTGGTGCATGTAATCGACGCCCAGCCGGTCTGCCTGCAGCTCGTGCTTGCGGCTGTAGGGCAGGATCACGCCGAACTGGATCGCCGCGCCGCCCAGGGCGCCGATGGCCGAGCCATACTTCGACAACTCGTCCGACGAGGCGACGGCAATCTGCCCCGCCATCAGGCCGACCTGCGCGGCGGTCGAGACCGACATGCGCTCGGCGGCGTGCTTGCCGACAACGTGCCCGGTCTCGTGGCCGAGCACCGAGGACAGCTGGTCATCGTTCTCGGTCAGCTCGGTGATGCCGCGGTACACGCCAACCCGGTTGCCCGGCATGACGAAGGCGTTGACGTCGTCCGTGTCGAACACGGCAACATCCCATTGGGTGCCCGGATTGATATGGCCTTCCTTGACCGCGCCATTGATCGTGCGATCCCAGATCGACAAGACGCGGCTCTTGAGCTTCGAGTTCGAGGTCTGCGGCGTCTGGGCCTTCGTGTCGGCCCAGGCGGTGGCGGCCATGCTGGCGATCTGGTCATCGCCGAACAGCAGCAGCTGGCTGTCGCCGGTGGCGGCGTTCGTGGTGCAGCCTGAAACGAACGGGAACACGCTGCCCGCCGCGAGCCCCATGATGATGCCGCGCCGGGACAGGCGCACGCGGGGCGCATTCGCGAGCAACGCGCCGTCGAACATCTCGCCCATTTTGAATTGATGCGTCATCTGGTTCGTCTCCTGTGACCGGGTTTGCCCAAGCGTACTCTTCGCACGCCGGTTTGCAAACAGCCGGGCTATACTGACTGGTACGCAGTCTAAAAATGCGCCCGTGAACCCGTTCTGAACGCTGCGCCGCCTCAGGCGTCGGCCGCTTCGCCCACCAGCACGGCGGCCTGCTCGACCCAGCCTTCGCGGGTGATCCGGCCGGCAAAGCTGAGATATTCATCGACCCAGGCGATATTCTCCGGCGTCCAGTCCGCAATCTGGTCGAAGTGCCAGATGCCGAGCGAATTGAGCACGTCCTGGATCTTGGGGCCAATCCCGCCGATCAGGGTCAAGTCATCGGGCGTCCCGTCCACCGGCTTCTCCATCGCCAGCGGGCGTTCGCGCGCAATCTGATGCGCCTCGTCTACGTCGGCGCGCTCATCAGCGGCTTCCAGCTGACCCAGGATCGCTTCTGCCACTCGCGGCGCCGCGGCGACCGGCACGGCCTCGGGCCCGGGTTGGGGCTCGGGTTCCGGCTCCGGTGCCTCGGGCGCAGCGGCGGTCTCGCCGGCGTCCGAGTCGCCCTCGAAATAGGCAAGGCGCCCCTCCAGGAACCGAACCCGCCAGCGCAGGCGCGCGATCTCTTCTTCCACCGGACCGGACGGCTCAACCACGGCGGCAACGACCGGTTCGGCTGCGGCCGGCGCAGCGGCCAGTTCGGCCTGCAAGCCTTCAACCCGGGTGCGCAGGTAGTTGAGTTCCCAATCCTTCTTGGCCGTGTCGGCTGCCGCCTCCACCGGCTCGGCGACAGGGGCGGGCAGCGGTGCGGCCGGGACTTTCGCCAACTCGGATTCAAGATGCACGACGCGGCTTTCAAGGTGGCGGTTGCGCCAGACCAGCGTTTCCTCGACCTGTCCGGCGGCTGCCGGCACGGCCGGCTGGTCTGGCGCAGGCGGCGCCGCCTTCAGGGCCTCAATCTCGGCCGACTTGCGCGCCAGTTCGGCCGTCAGCGAGTCCACCTTGCGCGCCAGGATCGGATCCGGCGACGGTGCCGCCGGCGCGTCACCCTGGCCGCGCTTGCGCTGGTCGGCAAACAGCCGCTCGATCTCTTCCTTCGCATTGCCGAGTTCGACCCGCGCCATGTCGCGCTCGACCACAGCTTCGCGCATCTTTCCCGACAGCATCATTCCGCGCACCGACCAGCCCAGCAACAGCGCCACCGCGCCGGTTGCGGCCACGACAATCCACATATGCGCCAACAGCCAGGTCATTGTCCGCTTCGCTCCCGTACAGTGAATTCTATCTGCGGGTCAGAGACCCGGCCACGTTCTGTGTCCATACTCTCGACGCTTGCAGCGGGGCCATAGCCGATTGCAGCAACCCGGGGTCGTTGCACCCCTACCCGCTCGAGAAAATCTGCGATCACCGCCGCGCGCGCCTCGTCGAGCGCATCACTGCCCACGGTGACTTCGATTTCCATCGCCGCATCGCAGCGCTGCGCGGTCAGCGCCAGCGCGTCGAGCGCCGGTGCGCTGTCTCGCCGGAACGCCGCCCGCCCCGGCGCAAACCCGGCGACAGCGCTCTCAAGCGCAGCGTCCAGCTCTCCGGCGCACGGCGCCGGCACGCCGGCGCTTGCGGCCGTCACCTCGGGGGCTGCGGGAGAGGCAACGCCGATCACGAAGTGCCAATCGCCTTTGGCGCGCGTCATGTCTTCATTGAGGAATTCGAGCGTGCTGGCCGGCGCCTCGCCTTCAAACATGAAGCCCCCGGTGGCGGCATCATACGTCATCCGGCCCGACCCGAAGGCCGCGAACTGCGCCAGACCGGCCACTGCGCCGCCCACCCAGTCCGGCTCCGGCATCGGCTCGACCGTCATCTCGTCGATCACGTCGCCGCCGAACGATCGCCGCGCGAGGGTTGCCAGCGCCCGCCGGTCCGCTTCGCTTGCGACCCTGCCGGAAAGGACAAGGCTGTTGCCGGTGCGCGTGGCAGACCAGAGCGCCGCGCCGCGGATCAGGGCGACGCCCCGGAACGGCGCGGCGACAGCGCGGGTTGACCTGGCCAGCCGCGCCCTCAGGTCATCGTCCGCGACCTCGCCGCGCACGGTGAGGGTGGTATCGGTCAGGGCGGCGCTGCCGGTGTCCAGCTCGAGCGCCTGCCCGATGGCGAACCGGGCCATCGCCTGCCAGTTCCCGCCGGGCGCGCCGGCCGCCAGCGCCATCTCGTCGACCACCGGGCCTTTGGCCAGGGCCCTGGCTTCCTGCAACAAGGCCGCCCGCGCCGCCCGCGACGGAACGTGCCCTGAAAGGACAAGCCGCCCTGCCGCGCGCTTTTCAGCCGACCAGACATAGGGGCGCACCGGCGCCGCCGCCGTCACACGGGTTTCAACCTGCGACACGCCGCCCAGGAATACACCGCCCGGACCACTGCTGCGCAGGACCAGCGCGGCGGCCTCGTCCACGGCATCTTCAGACGGCGCGGCGCCTGTGAGAATGGCTGTCTGGCCATCCATGCTGACAATGGCCCAGTCGATCCCTGCCAATTGCAGGGCCTGCGCGGCCTTCGACTGGAGGCGTGCCTCCAGTGCCGCGGCACTTTGGGGGGATTGGTTCACACCCCACCACGCGATAAAGGGCAGGGCCAAAAGCGAAACGAGACCCGTCAGGTAGTCAAGCAGGCGCACGACGTCGCTGACCTCCTGTTAACATTGTCCCTTCTTCTTGGGATGCCCTATTCATTAACGAACTGCAAGACATCAGGCCCACAGGCTGCCCCATCCATGAAACGTCCGCCCGAACTGCTGACCAGCCCGTCCAACCCTCTGATCAAGGCCCTGAAGGGACTTGAACGGAAGAAGGAACGGACTGAATCCGGCCTTTTTCTGGCAGAAGGGGCACGAATCGTCGGACAGGGCCTCGCGCGCGGCTGGCAGGCCGAAACCGTGGTCATCGCCGCAGACATGGCGGATCGGCCCCAGATTGCCGCCCTTGCCCGCCAGGCCGAAGCCTCCGGCGCCCGGGTCGTGCTGGCCCCCGAACGGCTGATGTCGAAGATTACCCAGAAGGACAACGCCCAGAGCGTGGTCGCTGCCTTCCGCCAGCGCCACATCGCGCCGGAGGCCCTGCCCGCGCCGGAAGCAACCGCGCCGCTTTATGTGGCGCTTTACGAAGTGCGCGATCCCGGCAATCTCGGCACCATCCTGCGCACCGCCGACTGCGCTGGCGCCAGCGGCGTCATCCTGCTCGGCACCTGCTGCGATCCCTACAGTTTCGAATGTGTGCGCGCCTCCATGGGCTCGCTGTTCGACATGCCGTTCGCCCAGGCGGACTTCGACGCGTTCAATGCCTGGCGGCAGGCCCGGGGCCTCACCCTCACCGCCGCAAGCGTCAACGGCACGATCCGCCACGATGCCGCCCCGTTCGGCGCCCCGTCGGTCATCCTGATGGGCAACGAGCAGGCCGGCCTTCCGCCTGACGTCGAGGCCGCCTGCGACCACCTCTCCCTGATCCCGATGCGCGGCGGCGCCGACAGCCTCAATCTCGCGCAGGCCACGGCCGTGATGATCTACGAAGCCTGGCGCCAGCGAGGCTACACATGATGAAAACCGAAACCCGCCTCCTGATCGCCGACGACTGGGACGACTACGCCCTGCTCGATTCCGGCCACCTGCAGAAGCTCGAGCGCTTCGGCAGCCAGACCGTGATCCGCCCCGATCCCCAGGCCTTCTGGAATCCGGCCAAACCCGTCCAGAGCTGGAAAGCCGACGCCCGCTTTGCCGCCAAGGGCCCCGACGAAGACGGCGCCGGCCAGTGGGAAATCCTCTCTCCGCGCGCGCCCGAAAGCTGGCCGATGCGCTGGAACGGCCTCACCTTCACCGCGCGGCGCACCGCCTTCCGCCATATGGGCGTGTTCCAGGAACACTCCGTACACTGGCGTTTCGCGCAGGACCAGATCCGCGCCGCCGGCCGCCCGGTGAAAGTGCTGAACCTGTTCGGCTATACCGGCCTGATGTCGCTCGCCTGCGCCGCCGCCGGCGCCGACGTCGTCCACCTTGATGCCAGCCCGAAATCCAACGGCTATGGCAAGGACAACCAGGACCTCTCCGGTCTGGGCGACCGCACCATCCGCTGGATTGCCGACGACGCCATGAAGTTCGTCGCCCGCGAGCAGCGCCGGGGCAGCAAGTATGACGCGATCATTCTCGACCCGCCGAAATTCGGGCGCGGCACCACGGGCGAGACCTGGCGCTTCGAGGAAGACCTGCCCGCCCTGCTGGACGGGGTGCAATCCCTGCTGACGGACAGCCCCCTCTTCGTCATCGCCACTGCCTACGCCGTGCGCCTCTCCTACCTCGCCCTCGCCCAGACGCTGGCCGACCGCCTGTCGCCTTTCGGCGGTGTCATGGAGCAAGGCGAGATGGCGATTCCGCAAGCGGGCAGCGACCGCCTGCTGCCAACGGCGCTTTATGCCCGCTGGCGCGCCGGCTGAGCATGGCTAGACTGGTCCCATGAACCCTGCAGGTCCCAGCCCCCTCGAACGCCAGGCCCTCGCCCGCCTGAAGGCCGGGGATGCGGCCGGCGCCGAGGCGGACTTGATCGCCGTGCTCGCGGCTTCGCCCGCGCCTGCGGCCCGCGCGCGGATCTGGGAAGCGATCGGCGAGGCCCGCTACGCGCAAGGCCTTGCCCTGGAAGGCGCCCGGGCTCTCGAGGAAGCCGGCAGTCAGACCCAGCCCCGTCTTGCGCTGCGCCGCGCCCTGATGCTGATCCAGGCCGGCAAGTTTCCCCTGGCTCTGGCCGCCCTGAACCGCCTGCCCGCTTCGGCCCGGCAGGGCTTTGACTTCTGGTCCCTGAAGGCCGACGCCCTCCGCCAGACCGGACGCTGGAGCGAAGCCGCCGACGCGGCAGGCCGGGCCCTCGCCGCCAATCCATCCAGCCGCAACATGGCACTGATCCGGGCCGCCGGGCTCGGCCATGCCGGCCAATGGTCCGAAGCCGAACCGGCATTCCGCAAGCATGCCGATTTCCCGCCCGCCATCGAGATGCACGCCGGCGCGCTGGTCGGCTCCGGGCAGATCGAGGCCGCACGCACACTGCTAACCTCCGCCCTCGGACGGTTTCCGGCCGATGCCAGCCTGCACCGCGCCCTTGCAATGATTGCCTGGATGTCGGGCGAAAAGGACACGTTCGCCGATGGCCTGATCGCTGCCGCCAATGCCCGCCCCGGCGACGTGGCGCTCGGCATGGCCGCATCCGACCTGCTGCGCCGGGCCGGCCGGTTCGAGGACGCGCTGGCGCGCCTCGAGGCCCTGCGCCGGCTGCACCCGTCGCCCCACCTCGCCAGCGCCAGCGCCATTGTGCTCTCGGCCCTCGAACGCCATGACGAAGCCGCCCACCTTGCGCGCCTGTCAGCGGCGCAGCTGCCGCGCACCGACTGGGTGCGCCGCAACGCCGGCAGCATCCTCCTCTCCGCCGGCGCCCCGGCCGAGGCGCTCGCGCATGCAACCTGGGGCCTCGCCCTTGATCCGGCCGACCAGGAATGGATTGCCGTCGATGCCGTCGCCCGCCGCGCGACCGGCGATGTGTCCTATCGCACCAACTACGACTATGACCGCTTCGTGCAGCCGTTCGACCTGCCGCCGCCGGAAGGTTATCAGACCACGGAAGATTTCATCACCGACCTCGCGGCCCGGCTGCGCGAGCTGCACGGCTTCAGCAACCATCCGCTCGAACAATCTCTGCGCGGCGGCTCGCAGCTTCAGCTGAACCCCGACGTGCCGCAGGATCCGCTCGTCGAGAAACTCTTCGCCGCCATGCGGGCCCCGATAAACCAGTACCTCGCGGCCCTCGGCCATGATCCGGGCCACCCCTTTCTGGCAAAGAACACCGGCCGCTGGCGGATGCAGGGTTGCTGGTCCGTTCGCCTTGTCAAAGGCGGCAGCCACGTCAACCACATCCACCCGGAAGGCTGGATCTCGACCGCCTTCTATGTCGTCGTTCCGCCATCCGTCCGTCCCGAGAGCAATTCGAACGAGGGCTGGATCACGTTCGGCGCGCCGTTCTACCCGGTAGCCGGCATCGACCCCGAGCGCTCGGTCTGCCCCAAGCCGGGCCGCCTGGTCCTGTTCCCGTCCTATATGTGGCACGGCGTGAACGCTTTCTCCGAAGATGCCGAACGCATCAGCGTCGCGTTCGACCTCGTCCCCGAATGAAAAAAGCTCGCCCGGCAGAACCGGACGAGCCATTTCATTCCAGCACCTGACCCGCGATCAGGGCGTCGCCGGCGGGGTCCAGCCCGGGCCGATATGTGTGTCGAAGAACGCCTTGCCCTTGGTGAGCACCTGCTTCCAGTCATCGCCCTGGTCCGGACGCAGGTAGTGGTCCATGTCCTTGATCTCGACGTACTCGTAAGGCTTGTTGGCCTTCTTCATCGCCGTGACCATGTCGCGCGATTGTTCCACAGGCACCGTGTAGTCGAGTTCGCCGTGAACGATCAGGAGCGGCATGCCCACCTCTGCGGCGTGGCGGCGCGCCGAGTACTTGTCGAGCTTGGCGGCGTCCGCATTCGGATCACCGATCGCCTCGGCCCAGTACTTGTAGCTGGTGCTCTGCGTGCCGCCCTGCTCCTTGCGCACCCAGGACTGCATGTCCCGCAAATCGGAAACACCCGCGCCGGCCAGCGAGCACTTGTAGAGTTCCGTGTCGCGATAGCTGGCAGTGAAGGCCACGTAGCCGCCATGCGACCAGCCGGCGATGCAGATGCGGTTCGCATCGGCAATACCCTTTGAAATCAGCGCGCGCGTGCCATCATTGATGTCTTCCTGGATCAGCTGTCCCCACTGGCCGTGTCCCGCTTCGACCCAGCCCCGGCCGGAGCCAGCGCCGCCGCGGAAGTGCGGCTGGAACACCGCATAGCCCTGCGCTGCCCAGTACCCTGCCAGCGGATCAAAGCCCCAGGCATCGCGGGATTCCGGGCCGCCGTGCGGCAGCACGATGGTCGGAAGGTTGCGCGTCTCGACCGTGGCGCCCGGCGGAAGCCAGAGATAGCCCCACATCTCCGTGCCGTCCTTGGCCGTGTAGTCCATGATCGTCGCGGACGGCATCAGGCTGGTATCGAGTCCGGCCCGGGCGGTCTGGAACACTTCAAGTGACCGGGTCTTGGTATCGTAGATATAGAACGTACCCGGATCTTTCGGGCCGTCGGTGCTGACCATGAGGAAGCCGTCGAGGCTGCCGCCGGATTCGAGACGGAGGTTGCTGTCGGGGCCGACGGCTTCTTCGATCGCCAGCCAGTGCGACGCAAACTTTTCATCGCTCGGGATACATTTGACCTTGTATTCAAGGAAGCAGGCCCCGATCGAGGCCGCCGTCGACGGCGAACGGATCACACCGCTCACATCCCACTTGTCGTTGGTATAGAGCTCTTCCTCGTACTTGCCAGCGCTGGTGTTGTACACGTAGAGGCCGACCGTATCGCGGCTTTCCGTCCGTGCGCGGACGATGACCGTGTCCGGGCGGGGGCCGCGGCCGAGGCCTTCGAAATCCGCGCCCGAGTTCGCATTGTCGGCGCCCATGTACCGGGCCACCTCGGCCCACTTGCCTGACGCATCGCGGCGCGACCAGACGCGGCCACGCCCGCTGGCCACCGAATCAACGCGCATCACGGGTTTCAGGTTGCTGTCCACCAGCCAGCTGATCGTCTTGCTGCTGCCGGTTTCGACCAGCGTGTACTTGCCGGTGCGGATATCGACCTTGCGAAGCTGGGTGCCACCCGTCGATGGCGTGCGGATCAGCACATGGTCCGGGTCATCCGGCAGGATGTTGTCGATGCCGGCGCTCAGCCAGCGCGGAAACCCTTGCTCCAAGGCCGGATCATACAGCGAGACGAGGCCGGTGCCGTCGAGTTTCGAGGCATAGACGCGCGAGACGAAGCTGAACCCTTCGTCGCTGTCCTCGTCCTTGACGCGTGTGATGGTGGACTTGCCCTGAACGATCTCGAATTTCTGCTGCAGGCCGAAGACCAACCGGTCATTGCCCTTGAACTGGACGGACGCCAGTTCGAGGTTCTGGTCAGCGCGCGCACGCTGGATCGGCCGGGTCGTCTTCGTCGTCCGGTCGTGAATGATCAGCAAGTCGCCCTCGGCGTCGCGCAGGACGCCGGCCACATAGCGCCCGTCCGGCGACAGGGTTGCGGCCCGGAATGTATCGTAACCGACGAACAGACTGACATCAGCACGCGCCGGTTCTGCCGACGCCGGCGCTGCGGCAAGGCTGCCGGCCGACGCCATGATGGATAGCGCAGCAAAGGCTGCGCCAAGCTGTTTAACGCGCATGAGGAAGACTCCCGCTCAGAATGGATTGTTTCAACGCCCTATGGGAAGATAATCGGGTGTGCAGCGGCGCCGTCAAGGAGTTTTGGTAGTGACCGCCTGAACCGGAGCCGCTAACACACCCGGCATGAGCCTGCCCCCCGAAACCCGCGCCTTGCCGCCTTCTCCTGCAAACATTGCAGGCCTGCTGAATGAAGCCCAGATGCGTCTGCGGCGCGGCGACCTGCCGGGCGCGGCCGACTTTGCGCAGGCCGTGCTGCGCGCCGAGCCCCGCCGGGCCGAGGCCTGGGTGACCTTGTGCGCGGCCCTGATGCGGATGGGCAGCGCCGACGATGACCGGGCGCTGGGCGACGCCCTGGCGGCCCTGCCGGAAACCGATCCCGCCTACACGCTGCTGGCGATCGAGCGGTGCCGCGTGCTCGCCAATCGCGGCCGGTGCGGCGAAGCGGTGGAACTCGGCCGCCGGGTCAGCGCGCTCGGCCGGATGGGCCCGCGCCAGCATGACGTGCTGTCCAACGCCTACACCACAAGCAGCCTCTTCGAAGACGCCCTGGCGCACGCCGAGGAAGCCGTGAAACACATGCCGCAGGATCCCGCGGCCTTCTACAACCGCGCCCTCGCCCATCGCCACCTAGGCCATATCGACGATGCGGTGTTCGGGTTCGAGAAGCTGCTGACCTTCGCACCTGGCCATGCGCTCGCCTACTATTCCTTGTCCGACTGCCGCAAATGGACGCCGGACCGCAACCATATCGACCAGATCCAGGCGGCGCTGCGTTCGGGCCCGCTGGCAGACCTTGACCGCACGCGCCTCTGCTACGCGCTGTTCAAGGAAGCCCACGACATCGGCGACCACGCCCTCGCCTGGTCGTCCCTGTCCGAAGGCGCCCGCCTCGCCCATGCCAGCGCGCCCTATGCCTATGAAGACCGCCGCGCCTATACCGAATCGCTGATCAAGCGGTTCAGCGGCGGCCTCGACCAGCCCCCAACAGACACCGGCGGTGTCACACCGATCTTCATCGTCGGCCTGCCCCGATCCGGCACGACGCTGGTTGAGCGCATCTTTTCCGCCCACCCGGACGTCACCGACATGGGCGAGACGCACGGCCTCGCGCTGGCGATCCGTGACGCGCTGGAGCTGTCGCGCTTCGGCGATCTCGACCTCAATACCGTCGCGGGCATGGGCGGCATCGACTGGTCGAAGGTAGCCGCCTTCTATCTGCGCGGCCTTGAATATCGCGGCGCCACAACGCGGTTCTTCACCGAGAAGTTGCCGCAGAACTATCACCTCGTCGGCGCCATGCGCCGCGCCTTCCCGCAGGCCCGCATCGTCCACCTGCGCCGCGCGCCGATGGATTCGCTGTTCGGCGCCTACAAGATCCTGTTCGGCGAGAGCTCGTACACCTGGTCCTACCGGTTCGAGGACCTCGCCAGCGCCTACGGCCTCTACCGTCAGCTGACGGACCATTGGCGCGCCGAACTCGGCGACGTGTTCGTGGAAGTCACGCTGGAAAAACTGATCGCCGATCCGGAGACGGAAATCCGCGCCCTGTTGGCGAAGTCCGGCCTGTCCTTCCACGAGGACTGCCTGTCGCCGCACAAGGCCAGGGGCGGCGTCTCGACCGCATCGAGCACGCAGGTGCGCAGCCCGATCAACAGCCAGGGCGTCGGCGCCTGGCGGACCTATGAGACTGAGTTCGAGCCCCTGCGCGAACGGCTCGAACAGCTGGGATTCGTGGACGCGGCCGGCGATCCCGTCTGGTAGTCCGCCGCCTGCCTGACGCCGGCAACGGCCCCTTTTCAAAGACGCAAATTCGTTGACCGGCCTCCCCGGTATCAGCCTTCCTGCGCCGCGCTTTCATCCGGCGCCGGCACAAAGAAAAAGGGCGACAGGTTTCCCTGCCGCCCCCTGTCTTGGTTCGTCCGAAGCTTAGAACTTCAGGCGGGCCTGGACCGAGAACGTCCGGCCGATCACCCACGGTGCGTAGAGCGCCGCGTCAGTGTTGGCCTGGTCGAACGTACCCGTGATCGTCTGCGGCGGGAACTCGTCCGTCAGGTTCGACACGTTTCCGACGATGCGGAGACGGTCGGTGACATCCCAGGCGACCGAAGCGTCGAAGTTCGACAGTTCCGGGGTATCCGGAGCCAGCGTGCCTTCGAACGTACCGCCCGGATAGTCCTGGGCGAGACCCGGGACGTAGTTGTGACGGAGCTGGAAGGTCCAGTCGTCGAGGCGGTAGTCGACCGTCGTGATGGCCTTGTACTCAGGCGTTGCCGCACCGATACCGGCTTCCGTCGTGCCGACGAAATCGTCGCCGTTGACCAGCCACTCATCCGTGAGGGTGAGGAGCAGGTTCAGGCCGACCGTACCCGGCAGGGTCGAGACGACTTCGTCGAGACCCAGTTCGTAGTCAACCTGGATATCCCAGCCCGAGATCTCGGTTTCGCCCAGCGAGTTGGTGAGCGAAGTATTGACCGAGGTGACCTGGCCCGTCGCCGGATCGCGAACGATCTGTTGACAGTCGGAGGCCGACTGGGCGGTGGTGCCGAGGTTGTTGTAGCACGAGTTCAGGATGGTCTGAGCGCCGCGCGAGACGATGGCATCCGTCAGCTTGATGTTGAACCAGTCAACCGTCGAGCGGAGCGTGCCCACCGGCAGGAAGTCAGGCTCGAAGACGAGACCGATCGTGCTGGTTTCACCGGTTTCAGGCGACAGGTTCGGGTTACCGAACGAGAAGGCCTGGACCTGCGAGTTGGACGCCGCGAACGTTGCGAGGTTGGCGGCAGGCACGAAGCCCGCACCAATTGCACCGTTGGTCCCGCAGAATGCCCGCAGGGTTGCGTCGCCGCTGGTGTTGCCGGCACGGCACGGATCAACGAACGAGGGGAAGCCTTGGTCGCCAGCCTGGAACGATTCCAGGGCCGACGGTGCGCGGGCCGCCTTGTTGTAGACGCCGCGGAAGCGGAGCCAGTCGATCGGTGCGTAGCGGAAGCCGTACTTGTACGACTCGATGCTGCCGACCGTCGAATAGTCCGACGCGCGGTAGCCAAGGTCCACCGACAGTTCTTCTGCCATCGGCAAGTCTGCCAGGATCGGAATCGACACCTCAGTGTAGGCTTCATACACGTCCAGTTGGCCGTTGATGTTCTGCACGGCGTTGAAGCCGGCAATCTCACCGCGGCGCTGGGCATCATCCACAACAAGCCGGACATCGTCCTGACGGTATTCGAGACCGAACACCGAGGAGACTTCACCAGCCGGCAGTTTGAACAGCGGTCCGCGGACAAAGCCCGAGAACGCGATCTGCTCGATCGACTGCGACGTCTGGACGTCCGTGCGGATGAAGCTGGCAGCTGCAGCGTCCGGCGTCAGGCTCGGAGGTCCGAAGATGTCAACGTTCACACAGCCCGGCAGTTGAGCGGAGACCGGTACGTTGGCACAACCCGCAACGCCTTGCAGCAGCGCAGGGCGGTTGACGTTGTTCTGAAGCGTCGCGTTGAACTGGCCCTGGCCCCAGCCTGCAGAGGCGTTCCATTCCCAGTCTTCCGTGATGCTTCCGTCGAAGGTGACGCGGCCGAGCAGGTTCGAGTTGATGAACTCGCCTTTGCGGGGGCCGACGCCGTTCGAGCGCCAGGCGTAGGTGAAGTTCGCACCCGGGGTCGGACGCGAGTTCAGGGCAGCCGACAGATCGGGGTGCGGATCGTCCGCCGTTCCGACGATACCGTCCGCACCAGCGATGGCCGGCGAAGAGACCGGGATCGACAGGCCGGTGATCGGCGTGGCGGCGAGCTGGACCTGCGTGATCGAGCGCACATAAGACAGGAACGTCTTCATGTGGATCGTGTCGGTCACATCGTAGTTGCCGAACGTCTGGACGCCGAAGCGCTCAGCCGGCAGGTAGATGTAGTTGTCCGGGGCGTAGTTGTAGCGCGACGAGCCGTTTGCACGGATCGGCACAGCGCAACCGCGCGAGCTGAAGTAAGGCGTCAGCTGACCCGAATCGTTGAACGACAGGTTGCCGCCGTTGACAGCAACCGGCGCCGTGGCCGGATCGCAGTCGGTGTTTGCAGCTGCAAACTGGCCGGCGGTTGCCGCGTTGGTCGACAGGTTCTGGAACGGGTTCGCCGAGCTGTTGGAGATCGAACCCCAAGGCGGCGTTGCCGAACCACCACCGACGAACGTGCCGGCGAAGTTGGCCTGGTTGGCGTTGGCCGGAACGGCCAGAAGCGCCGCGCGGGCTGCGAGGTACTCTTCGAGGCTGTCGGCAGCGATGACGCCGGTATAACGGCCCGACGAGGTCGAGTAGTCATACTGGTAGCCATACACGAGGGCCTGCGACACGCGCGAGTAGTCGTACTGGCTCTGGAACACGCCGTCGCGGTTGAAGTACGACGCATAGGCAACCATGTTGCCCTTGCCGTTGTCGAAGTTGCCACCGAACAGGAAGTCGGCGGTTTCGTACTTGGCGTTGCCGTCGAAGCCTGCACCGCCACCAACGGTAACCTGTGCACCTTCGTAGTCGTCCTTCAGGATGAAGTTGACGACGCCTGCGATGGCGTCCGAACCGTACACGGCCGAGGCGCCGCCGGTCACAACTTCAACGCGGTCAACGAGGCCGGCCGGGATGGAGTTCAGGTCAACCACGCCGGTGGTCGACGAACCCGGAACGCGCTCGCCGTCGACGAGCACGAGGGTACGCGCCGGGCCGAGGCCGCGAAGGTCGATGGTTGCGAAGTCTTCACCGCCAGAGTTGTTCGAGGTGACGGTGTTACCCGGGATCACCTGCGGCAATTCGTTGAGCAGCGTTTCGAGGGTCAGGGTGGCGTTCAGTTCGATCGCTTCCGACGACACCGACGTGACCGGGCTGATCGCCTGGAAGTCGGCGAGCGCAAGGCGCGAACCCGTAACCGTAACTTTTTCCTGACGAGCTTCTGTCTCATCCGCTGCCGGCGCAGTCGTCGCTACCGGTTCATCTTCCGTCTGTGCAATCGCCGGCAGTGCCGCAGACGCGATCAACGCACCCGCAAACACCGAAGACGTAAGAAGACGTGTCTTCCAGTTCTTCTCGCTCACCTGAAACCTCCAATGTGAAAATAAAGAGTTCCCGCCCCTCGCGGGCAATCCGACTCCCCGGAGCCAGACCTTGCGTTTTAGTAACGATAGGGGTCATGGGGTCGTCAATGCTCGGAATCGGCGAAATGTGGCGAATTGGTGCAAGTGTGACACAAAGGCATCAGTTATATTTTCGTGATGCAGCAGGTTCGTGCATCAATGTGCCTCTCGCGCTATCAAGCACGGGAATGTTTGATCGGTGCTGATCTGGAGGACGATATGAAATTGCAGCGAGTGGCCGTGTTGGCGGGTCTTTCCTTGGCGGCAAGCATGCTGCCGGCGAGCTTTGCGGAGCCGATGCTGCCCCGTCCCACCGACGATATCTACAAATGTGCCGGAATCACGGAGGATGGCGCGCGCCTGGCCTGCTTCGACAAGGCGGTGGCCGACCTGCAGTCGGCCGAAACGGCCGGCAAGGTGCGCACGGTCGATGTCGCCTCGATCGAGAAGCTCGAGCGCGAATCCTTCGGCTTTTCGCTGCCGTCGCTCGCCCAGGTCTTCGGCCGCACCGAAGATGCCGGCAAGCCGCTGACCCAGGAAGTCGATGAAGTCACGCTGCCCATCGCCTCGATCACGATCAACCGCGTGACCCACAAGGCCCTGATCACGCTCGAGAACGGCCAGGCCTGGGAACAGATCGATTCGGAGGCCCTCCCCCGCTCGAAGATCCGCAAGGCCAAGGAAGCGACGATCCGCAAGGCCGCCTTCGGCAGCTTCCTGATGACCATCAATGGCGGCTCGGGAATCCGCGTACGCCGGGTCAACTGACCCGGTGGAAGCCCGTCCAGTCCGGGCGGCTCAGGTCAGGAAGAAACTCAGGATCACCAGCCCCGCCGCCAGCAGCGACAGCACGACGATGGCGGAGACCAGCAGGAATCCGGTTCGCAGGAACGCCATGATGTAGCCCGTGTCATAGGTCACGCGCAGCATCCGCATCAGGTAGAAATAAAGCCCGAGCGGGGCGAGGCCGCCGACAATCGGCGCCGAGGCCGGCCACAGCACCGACACGCCGATCACCGCCGTGACCAGAACATAAACGAACGTCTGGAAATGCAGGCCGGTGATCAGGTGGTCATAGAAAAAGCGCTTGCGGTGCCAAGCATAGGACAGCGCCAGCAACATCGAAAAGATCGGCAGGAACAGCAGCGTGAACCGCGGGGCCCATTCCTTCATCCGGGTGCCGAAACGTTCCTGATTCTCGTACAGGTTCGCGAAACGCTCCGCCGCGACTTGCGCCGCTGCCAGCTCCGCCGGGGTCATGTCCGGATTCGAATCGATCACCGATTGGCGCAGCGCCTCCCGGTCAATCGAACCGTCCGGCTCAAGGAGCATCGGCGCAACCGGCCCGATGGTCTGGATCCGGGCAATCGCCGCTTCGAGCTCTGCCCGTCGCTGCGGGCTCAGGTCCGGATTCGTCAGCTCGGCCTCAAGGCCGGCGAGGTTTGCCTGTCCGTTCAACCGGATGCGGGTGTCCCCGGCAAGCACCAGTTCACCGGTCGGCATACTGTCCGGCGTGAACCTGAACTCCTTCAGCCACGGCTGGTGTTCCAGAACCCAGAAAACGGCGAGAAAGAAGATCACCGAAGTCAGCAGGAACAACCGGAACGGCGGCACGAAGCGCGCCCGCTTACCGTCGATATAGTCCCGCGTCATGCGGCCCGGCCGCAGTAGTAGCATCGGCAGAGTCCGCCACAACCGACCGTCTAACGCAAACATATCGCCGAAGCTGGAGGATACGAGATGCCAGATCGGACGGTGAAAATCTGCCCCGAGCTGCCCACAACTTGTGCAGAACCTCACTTCAACCTTCGCGCCGCAGTTGCGGCAAGCGATCCCGCTCTGCACGGGATGGTGGTTTCCGCCTTCCAGTCCGCCAATCGATGCCATAGCGGCGGCTTCGGCTTCACTTTCCATAGCAGCGCTCCCCCGCCCCGGACCGTCGTGTCTGCCTATTTCATACCGTCACGGCAGAGGAAACGCGAGCGGTGGTTGTCCTTGGCGTTGTCTTCCCAGCCGGTCAGTGTCGGATCGACCAGGTTCTGCGTCACCTGCACCCACATCGGCGTGATCGGGTAGTCCTCCAGCATCAGCTTCTCGGCCTGCGCGAACAGTTCGGCGCGGCGCGTCAGATCGAGCTGGTTCTTCGCGTCGGCGAGCAGCGCGTCATACTCGGGATTGGCGTACTTGCCGTAGTTCTGCTGTCCGGTCTTGGAATCGAGCAGGTAAAGGAAGTTGATCGGATCATCGAAATCCGCGAGCCAGGCGCCGTCCGAAATCTGGAAATCGGTGAGGCGCAGGCGCGAATAGAGCACCTTGGTTTCCTGGCGCACGATCTCCGGCTGCACCCAGGGCGCAATCTCCGCCCAGTTGGACTGCGCGACGGGGGCAACCTTCGGGTTGTCGCCGGTGTTGCGGTGGATGAATTCGAACTTCAGCGGCTTGTCCGGGCCGAACCCGGCCTCTTCCAGCAGCCGTTTCGCCTCGGCGAGACGCTCGGCGCGCGGCTGGTCCTTCCACGACACTTCCGGGCGCGGCGTGTCATAGTTGGCGATCTTCGGCGGCACCAGCGCATAGGCCGGCACGAAGCCCGGCGTCATCACGTTGCGCACCATGAAGTCACGGTCGAGGGCAATTGACAGCGCCTTGCGCACGCGCACGTCGTTGAAGGGCGCCTTGGTCTGGTTGAAGCTCCAATAGGTCGTCAGCAGGCCCGGCGTGGTGCGCACCCAGCCCGGAAACTTCGCTTCGATCTCGGTCTGGCGCGGGCCCGAAAACTGGTTGTTGATGTCGAGCTCGCCCGCTGAGATCTTGTTCTCGTAGGCGTTCTCGTCGGCAATCTCGAAATAGGCGACGCGGTCAAAGCAGGCGTCGGCGGCGCCGAACCCGGTCGGGTTCTTGTCGGCGACGAGCTGGTCGCCGGTGCGCCAGTAGACGAGCTTGTAGGGTCCGTTGACCACGATGTTTTGCGGCTGGATCCAGGCATCGCCATACTGCTCCACCACATGCTGCGGCACCGGGAAGGTCGTGTAGTGGGTCAACAGGCCGAGCAGATAAGGCGCCGGGTATTCGAGCGTGATCTCGACCGTCCTGGCGTCAACCGCGCGGATACCGAGTTCTTCCGGCGGCAGTTCCAGCGCGTTCACCTTCTGGGCATTCTTCACCAGCCAGAGCAGCGAGGCGTATTGCGAGGCGACAGTCGGATCCTGCAGGCGGCGGAAGGCGAACACGAAATCATTCGCGGTCACCGGCTGGCCGTCGGACCAGACGAAGTCACCGAGATGGAAGGTCCACACCGTGCCGGTCGCATCGACCTCATAGCTTTCGGCCATGCCGGGCAGCGGCTTGCCATCCGGCCCGTCGGTCATCAGGCCGATCATCATGTCGCCGATGATGATGTTCTCCCATTGCGCCGACGACTTATGCGGATCGAGCGTGTCGACCTGGGCGGAAATCCCGCGCCGCAGGGTGGGCACGTCGCCGGGTTTCTCCTTCGTCCCACCCGCGCCGCCGCAAGCGGCCAGGCTGAAGGCGGCCAACGCCAGAAGCGAAGCGGAAAGAAGTGTACGGCGCATGATCATCGGATGGCATCTCCTGGTCTGGAACGCGGTCGCGCCTGCAGCGCCGTCCCGCCTTCAATTCGTTGAGCTTTGCCCCATAGCTGCCAGAGGCCTGCGCGATTGCATAGCCTTAAGCCGCTGTAATGAACTGCGGATGAGCAGGTTTCAGGCGCGCGCGGTCACCAGGTCGAACCGCGACCGCACGGTGGGCACGCTGTCATCGGTGGCCACCAGGCCGCGCCCGATCAGGTCCAGCATGTGGCCGAGCACGCTCATCGCGGCGGCCGGATGCAGGCGCGAGTCCACATCGACATACATCCGGGAGACCATGGCCGGGATCGACGTCTCGCCGCCGCGCAGTTCGGCCAGGATCGCCGCTTCGCGGGCCCGGCGGTGATTGGCGTATTCGGTGATGAAGGTTTCCACGAAGTCCTTGCCGCGCACGGCGTCGCCGTGTGTCGGCCACAGCGTCTCGAAGCCCATCCGGCGGATCTTCTCTAGGCTGCGCATGTAGTCGCCCATGTGGCCATCCGGCGGCGCGACCACGGTGGTTGACCAGCCCATGATATGGTCGCCGCTGAAACAGGTGTTCTCTTCGCGCAGGCCGAAGCAGAGATGGTTGGCAGTGTGGCCGGGCGTCTCGATCACATCTAGCGTCCAGCCCGGACCCGACAGCACATCGCCGTCGCCGACGCGGACATCCGGGGTGAAGGCGAGATCATCCGGGCTGCCGAGTTCGTCCTTGGCCGTGTGGATGCCGCAATCCTTCGCATAGGTCTTGCAGCCGGCCCATTCGGCCAGCGGCGTTGCCAGCGGCGAATGATCCGAGTGGCCGTGCGAGACGAGCACATGCGTCACCCGCTCACCCTTCAGCGCGGCTTTCAGCGCCTCGAAATGGTCCGCCCGGAGCGGGCCGGGATCGATCACGGCGACATCGCCTTCGCCAACGATATAGACGCCGGTGCCAACATAGGTGAACGGGCCCGGATTGTTGGCGATCACGCGGCGCACGAGCGGAGAGATCCGGTCAACCCGGCCATACTCGAACTCGATGCCGCGGACATAGGGAATGGCCATGCGCTCAGAAACCTTCAGATGACGGACGACCGGAGCGGATCAACGCTTCTTCGGTGCGAAGGTCTCGGCGAAGGCCCGGGCCATGCGGCGCGTCGCGCGCAGCTTGCTGCCCAGCTTCAGCGCGACCGGCGGACCCATATCCGTCTTGTTCGCATCGACGATGAAGATTCGTCCTGTCGAGCGATCGCGTAGGACATCCACCCCGCCCCAGTCGAGCCCGATATCTGCGGCAAATGCTTCAATCACGCGAATTTCATCGGTTGAGTAGCAGTTCTTGGGCTCATCGAGCAAAACCTGGACATTCTCATTGAGAAAGCGGCGATCCAGCGGACGGCGCTTGCGGAACACGATGACCGGTTTGCCGCCGACCAGGCAGCAGCGCAGGTCTTCGACCAGGCCGCCGGGGATCTCGTTGTCGATCAGGCGCTGGTAGGCCTTGCCGGGCACGGCCTCATCCAGCGGCCCCTCAATGATGCGGCCGTCATGGGCGGCGTTGGCTTCCGATTTCTCGACCATCCGCCCCGCGAAGGTCAGCGGATCGACGCTGAGCGAATAGCCACTCGCGCGTTCGAAGGCCTGGGCGACGCGGGACTTGGAAATGTCGTTGCAGTCGAAGTTCAGCACGCGGGCGCCGGGCTTGACGGCCGGCGCGGCGTTCACGGTTTCGGTGGAATCGTCGAACTGCATCACGATGTCGGCAGAGGCGACATCTTCCACCAGCTTCGCCCCGGAGACGTGCATCACCGACCAGATGAAATACCAGGGGCGCGGCTTGTCGGGGAAAAAGGCAATCGTCGGGCGCTTGTGCCCGGTAATGAGGCGCCAGGTGCGCCAGTTCTGGACGAAGAAGTAAAAACAGAACCAGGTGAAGATGCTGTGCAGCAGCGCAAGGTCCAGAACGATCCGCGCGCCGGTCTTCTTCACCAGGATCACGCCTTGATCGATCTTGAAATCGTCGGTCCACATACGGCCTGACATGATCTCTACTCCCGGTTTGCCGCTTGCGCTGGCCGGATTGTCTTCAAGGGCCGACGCCTCGCACGGCTCGGCTTCGGCATCAATACCTGCATTGCGGTGCGACTGTGTCAGCTTCGCCGCCTCACAAGAGGTCGCGCAGGCTCGACAGATCGTAGCCCGCCCCTGCGGCAGCGTCGATAATGTCGTCCCCGGCGCCTTGTCCAGCGTGAACCAGCGCCCAGGCGGTGATCGAGCGCGTTCCGGTGCGGCAATAGGCCAGGACCGGCTGGGGCGCCTCATTGAGAATGTGTCCCATTCGCTCCACGATTTCCGGCGTCGGCGCCCCGGAAAACGGCAGCGCCGCGAAGGTCATGCCCAGGGATTCGGCTTTGGCGCGAATCGAGCCCATCCGCGGCTGGTCCACTCCGCCTTCCCCATCCGGGCGATTGGCGATCAGGGTCTTGAAACCGGCGTTCGCCACGGCTTCGAGGTCGGCTTCGGAAAGTTGCGGTGCGACCGCGAAATCGGGCGTGACCTGGCGGATATCGGCCATGGGGAATCTCCTTGAGTGCAGGACATCGCTTGATCACTGCGCTTCACAAGCTAAGGAATGTAGGGGCCCCTGCCAAGCGGGCGTACACGCTCGAACCGTTCAACCTGCTGTGACCAGAGGCATTTCCGCTCCGTGACGATGCTGCAACGCGCCTTTCGCAGAATACCCTGGGGCTACACGTTCCGGCGCCTGCTTATTGCGATTCCCACCATGTTGGCCATCATCACGATGGCTTTCCTGATGATGCGCGCCGCGCCGGGCGGCCCGTTTGACGGTGAACGCAAGCTGCCGCCCGCCACCGAGCAGGCCATCGCCGCCAAGTTCGGCCTCGACAAGCCGCTGCACGAACAATACCTCGATTATGTCGCCGGCGTGGTTCAGGGCGATTTCGGCCCCTCCTACAAGACCCTCGGCAAGAGCGTGAACGATCTGATCGCGGACGGCCTGCCGGTCTCGCTGACCATCGGCGCGCTGACCATGGTGATCTCGCTGATCCTCGGCACGGCGCTCGGCGTGTTCGCCGGGCTCAGGCAGAACACGGCGGCCGACTTCGGCGTGATGGGGGTCGCGATGGTCGGCATATCGGTGCCAAGTTTCGTCATCGGGCCGATCCTGATCCTGGTGTTCGCCATCGGCGCCGGCGTCTTCGCGGTCGGCGGCCTTGGCACCTATCCGAACATCGGCATGAGCTGGCACAACATGACCCTGCCGGTGCTGACCCTGTCGCTTGCGCAGATCGCCATCATCTCGCGCCTGATGCGCGCCTCGATCATCGAAACGATGCACGCCAACCACATCCGCACCGCCCGGGCCAAGGGCCTGTCGGAGTGGCACGTGATCACCCGCCATGCGCTGCCCTCGGCAATGCTGCCGCTGGTCTCCTATGCCGGGCCGGCCATGGCCCGCGTGATGACCGGCTCGGTGGTGATCGAGAAACTGTTCGGCCTGCCGGGCCTCGGCAGCTATTTCGTCAACGGCGCGCTCAACCGCGACTACACGCTCGTGATGGGCGCGATCATCGTCTATGCCGGCCTGATCATTCTGCTCAACCTCGTGGCGGACATCCTGTACGCCATGCTCGACCCCAAAGTGAAATACGACTGATGGCCTCGCTCGATCCCGTTCTCGATCCGACCGGCCGCGTCGAAGCGGTGACGCAGGCCATCCAGGGTGGCCGCTCGCTCTGGGACGACGCCCGCGCGCGCCTGCTGCGCAACAAGGCCGCCGTCATCTCGATGATCCTGTTCGGCCTCATCGTGCTGGTCGCTGCTCTCGGCCCGGTCTTCTGGGTGCATGACTACCGCACGATATCAGACCTGCGCACCATCGCGCCGACCTTCACCGACTGGCACATCCTCGGCACCGACCTGCAGGGCCGCGACCTCTTCGCGCGCCTGCTGATCGGCCTGCGCATATCGCTGCTGGTCGGCATCGTCGCCACCGTCGTCAGCCTCGTGATCGGCGTGACCTGGGGCGCCACCGCCGGCTATCTCGGTGGGCGTATCGACAACTTCATGATGCGCATCGTGGACGTGCTCTACGCCCTGCCCTTCATCTTCTTCGTCATCCTCCTGCTGACCGTGTTCGAGCGCAACATCGTGCTGATCTTCGCCGCCATCGGCGCCATCGAATGGCTGACGATGAGCCGGATCGTCAGGGGCCAGACCCTGTCGATCAAGGGCAAGGAATTCATCGAGGCGGCCCGCGCCGCCGGCGTCTCGCAGGCCGGTATCATCCTGCGCCACATCCTGCCGAACGTGATCGGCCCGGTGGCGGTGTACGTGACGCTGACCATCCCGGTCGTCATCCTCGCCGAGAGCTTCCTGTCCTTCCTCGGTCTCGGCGTGAACGAACCGCTGACCTCGCTCGGCGTGCTGATCGCCGACGGCGCCAACATGATGGACGACAAGCCCTGGATGCTGATCGCGCCGGCGGTCACCATGTCGGTCACGCTGCTCTGCCTCAACTTCATCGGCGACGGCCTGCGCGACGCACTCGACCCGAAGGAGCGCTAGGCGCGTTCAGCGCGCGTTCAGCCGTGTCCGGTCATTTGGTCGCCCGGCTGCGGAGGCAAGGCCATGGCACACTTCAAACGCAAGGGTCCGAAATCGACCCGCTCCGGCTGCCTGCTCTGCAAGCCGCACAAACGCCAGGGCGCCAAGTGCACCCACACCGCCCGCGAGACCGCAAAGCGGGCCGCAGCGGCAGAGGAGATCCGCTCGGCGGGGGTTTAAGCCCGGCGGACGTGAACTCGTCCTCGCCGATGACCGTTGTGCGAGACAATCTCCGCGCGCCCTCTCCGAAGACCCCTGCGCAGGCAGGGGTCCAGACATGGCGAACGTTTTGCCGGATCGTCTGGATACCTGCCGTCGCAGGTATCTGCGGAGAGGGTGGGAATTGGGTGCATAGAAAAGGCCTTACGCACCACATCCGCACCACTATCCCCACAAATTCTCCTGTCATCCCGGCGAACGGGGGGACCCGGAATCTCAAGCGCGGCAAGGGTTTCCGGGTCCCCGCGTTCACCGGGATGACAAGTTGGGTGAGATTTTCACAGCTTCCGAATCCGGCCGGGTCCGCACCCGGGTTAGTCTGCCTTCAAGCGTGAGGCCGAGGAGGTGAACAGCCAGCCTCACGCGGGTCCGGCGGTGGCGAACGGTTTCGCCGGCGTTGGAAGCGGATGGGATGAACGTGCTCCGTGGCCACGGGGACACCGGACTATCCTACCCTACCTTCTACACTTCAGTTCCCGCACCCATGGGCACCGCCCATCCGCAGGACCCGAACGACGCAATCACCGGAAGGGGAGACCCTGTCCGGGTGTTGGTGTTTTGCAGAAAGTCCCTCACCTCCCATTGCTGCGCAATGGGCCCCTCCTCTCCCGCACGCGGGAGAGGGGTTTTCACTGCGCCACGTCAAACGCGACTTCACCCCTCTCCCTCTGGGAGAGGAGGGGCCCGCCGGAGCGAAGCGCAGGTGGGAGGTGAGGGTCTTCTAGGACGCAGTTTCGCCGTCCACGCGCCAGGGCGGGAAGCGGCGGTTCTTGCCGGCCGAATAGAGGCAGACGCGGTTGCCGGCCGGATCGCGGAACCAGGCTTCGGTCCATCGCCAGTCCCGCCGCTCGGGCTCGCCCAGAGGATGGATGCCCGCCATGCAGCGCCCGCCCACCTCAATGAAGACATCTTTCACCTCGAAATAGACCGCCGGCCAGTCGGCCGCCTGCGGCGCGTCCACCTGGTGGATCGACAAGGTCGCCGGCTCCTCCCCCGCCTCGGCCGGGCATTCGAAGCGCGCATAACGCGGCGGCGAATCGACGATCAGCTTGAGGCCGAAGCGCTGCCACCAGGACACGCTGGCATCGTAATCCGTACACGGCAGGGTAACTTGGTTGAGGCGCATGAAACGGTCTCCGGAAGGCAGGGCCAGCCCAGAATGCCAGTCCGGCGCGCGTCAGGCAAATGGTGGCCTATGGCGGGAAGGGCTGGCACTGGCGGGCGGGTTGACTGTAAAAGGAAACTACTCATCCGCAGGCGCGCCTGCCGCAAGGGAGAATCTGGCATGAAATGGCAAGGCGGACGGCGCGGCGGGAATGTGGAAGACCGGCGCGGGCTGAGCCCCGGCGCGGCGATCGGCGGCGGCGGCCTCGGCGTGCTGGTGATCGCTCTGATCGGCTACTTCGTGTTCGGCCTGGATCCGGAGCAGACGCAGGCGATCCTCGGAGACGGATCGCAGGTGACGGGCGAGCAGCAGGCGGGAGCCCTGGGCACGCCCGCCGACGAGGCCGGATTGTTCGTCGATGTGGTCGGCGCCAACATCAACGATGTCTGGGCGCAGGCCCTGCCCGGCTACACGCCGCCGTCCGTGGTGCTCTACGAACAGGGCACCAACACGGGGTGCGGTTTCGGCCAGTCGGCGATGGGCCCGTTCTACTGCCCGCCGGACCAGACCGTGTATCTCGACCTCTCCTTCTGGCAGGAAATGGAAACCAAGCTCGGCGCCTCCAATGCGGAATTTGCCCGCGCCTATGTGATCGCGCATGAGTTCGGCCATCATGTGCAGACCCTGACCGGCGCCTCGCAGCAGGTGCGCGAGGCGCAGGCCGCCGCCCGCAGCCAGGAAGAGGCGAACCAGTTTTCCATCGCGCTTGAACTGCAGGCGGATTGCTATGCCGGCGTCTGGGCGGCCCGCGCGTCAGATGTCTCGAATGGTGCCGTGGCGCTGGAACAAGGCGACATGGAAGAAGGCCTGAAGACCGCCAACGCCATCGGCGACGACATGATCCAGAAGCGGATGACCGGCAGGGTCACGCCGGAAGGCTTCACCCACGGCACTGCCGCGCAGCGGATGGAATGGCTCGGGCGCGGTTACGCGTCCGGCGACCCCAACCAGTGCGACACGTTCAGGTAGCCGCCGTCTCCGGCACGGCCACCGACACGGACACACGCTGGCCCTGCAGTTCGGCGGCGCCGAAGATCGTCATGAAGCTGATATCGGTCGCGTCGCGGCCCACGGCGATCCGCACGAGGCTGTCTTCGGCGGCGAGGCGGGTCGGGTCGATCAGGTGCCAGGCATTGTCGAGCCAGACTTCGACGACCGCGTGGAAATCCGGCGGGTTGATCCCCGGCGCATAGGCCGACACCATCCGCGCCGGAATGCCCACGGCGCGGCAGAAACCAATCAGGGTGTGGGCATAGTCCCGGCAGACGCCCCGGCGCATCAGGAAACTGTCGGTCGCCGTGGTCGCCGCCGTGCTGGCCCCGGGGGCGTACTCGAAATTCCCGTAGATCCAGGCCGCCATCTCCAGAACCTGGTCGCCGCCCTGCGCGCCGGAGGAGAACTGGCTTTCGGCAAACGGCGCCAGTCGGTCGGATTCGCAATAGCGGCTCGGCATCAGGTAGGTGATCACGTCATAAGGCAGGTCGCGCCGCAGCGGCACATAAAGGCCGGCGATGTTGACATGGCCGCGCGTGACATCGACGAGCGCCTGATAGTTGATCGTGACGTCGCCGGCGGCCGTGGTCCATTGGCGCCGGCCCATCAGCTCCGGGCCATCCGCAAGGGTGAGCGGACTGGACGGCGTGACGGACAGGTGATCCGAGATCACCGCCTGATCGCCGCCGCGGATGGCCTCCAGCGTCAGCACGACATCCGCGGCCTCAGCAAAGTGGTAGGAGAGTGAAGCGTCGATCTTCACGCGCATGGGCGGGTTCCTGGATTGAGGCGGGCGGCGCGGCGCCGCACGCAGCGACCCCTTGAACGCGTCATATACCGGATAGTTTCAACGCAGTGTGAAGAAGTTCGACATAACCGGCGTTCGGGAAAGATGGAGTGACGCGACACGTATTTTAATCCGTATGCGGTATGAATACTTGCCTCAGGCGCGGCCGTTCAAAGCTCTCCCAGCCAGTCTTCACGTCCATGACGAACGCGAAGTATGGTCACGATACCATCGATTTCGATGCGGTAGACAATCACATGCGCTCCATACCGGCCGACGCGGCAATGTCCTCGATACCCTTCGCGCTCCCTGTTGGAATGCGGAAACTCCGCAATCAGTTCAAACGCTCCCTTGATGCCAGAAAGATACCTGGATGATTGCGCAGCCCCAAACCGCTCAGATCCGTCCTTCGCGAGACGCAGCAAATCGGTCTCCGCGAGTGCGGCAAACCTGTAGTTCACAGACCGGCATTCCGCCGCACGCGCTCAAACAATTCGTCGATGGTGATTTCGAGGTATCCGCTGGCATCCGCCTCCTCGATCTTCGCGTTCATCGCGGCGATCTTCTCCTGCTTGATCTGCTCGCGGCGGATGAGGTCACGGATCAGGTCGGAGGAGTTGGCATACTTGCCATCAGCCGATTGCGCCTCGACCCAGGCTTTCATCTGGTCCGGCAGGGAGATGTTCATCGTGGCCATGGCGGGGCTCCTTTGTTGGGAGAATCGCGCTTATGGCAAAGTTTGTCAATTCCTGTATCTACGTTAGCTAGTACTACTATTTTGAACTCGCGCAGCAGACCCTTGAACAGCGCTCAATACGGCTTCGACAAATCGAAATGAGCACTCAAAGATTGAGTTGGGCGATTTAGGTAAACTTTCATCGAGCCCGCCAATCGTCTGTCCAATGACGATACTATGGGGAACTTGCGGCAATCGCTCAGTGCTTCGGTGATACTCAAAAGCACTGGCGTTCACGAACGCGTTTGCCGGCAGGTCAAAAAACCGTTGCCCTTCACCGGGAACATTTATGCCGATCCCGTGCGCTGCCTCCGAAGCCAACATCAGCTCCCAATGCTTCCCAGAATTGGAAATCTGTTTCGCCGCCTCAACGTGGGGGACCTCGTGCCGGCGCGCGCCCCTGACCGTCGTAAGGACTCCAGCCATCTCGGACCCGATAAACGGCTGCACCTTATTCATTGCCTTGGCAAACATATCATCCGTGAATCCTAACGGAAAGTAGAGCGACCTTGAGCGGGCATGCCCGTTTGCTTTGGCAATAGCAGCTACGACATGATCCAACGCAGATGCGATGTTAGTCGCACCATCGGCAATGATTGGTTTCGCCTCAATAAGTTTCTGCCGATCAATTTCCAGCTGATAGAAATATTCTCCTGTTCGTGGATCACGCCCTTCGGTCAACTTCCAAAGCCCCAATCCTCCACGCGGGCGGACCAAAGCATCGAACTCAGCATAGTGTTTACGCGCCCGTTCAAGCAGCGCGCGAGCATCATCAAGATTTAGCAGTCCAGTCATCAGCCCAACGTCATTTCCAAGGGCACAAATCGTTACACAAGCCCTACACTATTGCTATTGGCCGATGGATTAAAAAAGGGCGGCCCTTTGGGCCGCCCTTTGTAGTTTGGATCAGGTATCCAGGAAGCTCCTCAGCTTCCGACTCCGGCTCGGGTGCTTCAGCTTGCGCAGCGCCTTCGCTTCGATCTGGCGGATGCGTTCGCGGGTGACCGAGAATTGCTGGCCGACTTCTTCGAGCGTGTGGTCGGTGTTCATGCCGATGCCGAAGCGCATGCGCAGGACGCGTTCCTCACGCGGGGTGAGCGAGGCGAGGACGCGGGTGGTCGTCTCGCGCAGGTTCGACTGGATGGCGGCGTCCACCGGGAGCAGCGCCATCTTGTCCTCGATGAAGTCGCCGAGGTTTGAATCCTCGTCGTCGCCAATCGGGGTTTCCAGCGAGATCGGCTCTTTCGCGATCTTGAGAACCTTGCGGATCTTCTCGAGCGGCAGTCCGAGCTTTTCGGCCAGTTCTTCCGGGGTCGGCTCGCGGCCGATCTCGTGCAACATCTGGCGCTGTGTACGGATGATCTTGTTGATCGTCTCGATCATGTGCACCGGGATACGGATCGTGCGGGCCTGGTCCGCGATGGAGCGGGTAATGGCCTGACGGATCCACCAGGTGGCATAGGTCGAGAACTTGTAGCCGCGGCGGTATTCGAATTTGTCGACCGCTTTCATCAGGCCGATGTTGCCCTCCTGGATGAGATCCAAGAATTGCAGGCCGCGGTTGGTGTATTTCTTTGCGATCGAGATCACGAGACGGAGGTTGGCTTCCACCATCTCCTTCTTCGCGATGCGCGCTTCGCGCTCGCCCTTCTGCACGGTCTGCACGATCCGGCGGAAGTCGTCGATCGGGATACCGATCTCGGTGGCGATCTCGGTGATCTCGGAACGGACGATTTCGATCTCGCCGCCCTTGCCATCGATCAGGCGTTTCCACTTGGCCGAAATCGCGCGCACGCGCTCGGCCCAGTTCGGCTCGAGTTCGCAGCCGATATAGTTCTCGAGGAATTCCTTGCGCGGCACGCCGTGCGCATCGGCGAGACGCATCAGCTTGCCTTCAAGGCCCATCAGCTTCTTGTTGATCGCGTAGAGCTGTTCGACCAGCGCCTCGATACGGGCATTGTTGATGTGGATCGTCTTGAGGTTTTCGACGATCAGCAACGACAGCTCGTCATACTCGTGCTGCGCTTTCGGCGTCAGGTCCTTGCCTTCGAGGCGGCGACCGACAAGGCGGTCCTGAAGCTTGCGGAAGCGGCCGAACGAGTCGGCGATCTCGTCGAGCTTGGCGAGCACGCCTTCGCGCAGTTCGCCTTCCATCGCCGACATCGACATTGCGGCCGCGTCGTCTTCTTCTTCCTCTTCCTGCTGCTGCTGGCGCAGGCGTTCGGCTTCGACTTCGTCGACTTCTTCCTGGCTGCGCTTCTTGCCCTTGATCTGGACGGGCTCCGGCGGCTTCTCCTCGATCACCTTCGGTTCCGGCGGCGGGTTTTCCGCGCCATAGGTCGCTTCGAGGTCGATGAGGTCGCGCAGCAGGATGCGCTCGTTCATCAGCTCGTCGCGCCACACCATCATGGCTTCGAAGGTCAGCGGGCTTTCGCACAGGCCCCGGATCATCGCATCGCGGCCGGCTTCGATCCGCTTGGCAATCGCGATCTCGCCCTCGCGCGAGAGAAGTTCGACGGCGCCCATTTCGCGCAGGTACATGCGCACGGGGTCGTCGGTACGGTCGGAGCCGCGCGCGTTGCCCTTCTTGGCGAGGACTTTCTTGTCCTCGAGCTTGGTCAGGGCCTTGCCCTGCTCTTCAGCTTCTTCTTCCGTTTCGACGACGGCAATGCCCATCTCGGAGATCTGGGACATCACGTCCTCGATCTGGTCCGAGCTCATGTCCGAATCGGGAAGCAGCTGGTTGATTTCATCATGGGTGATGAAGCCGCGCTTCTGGGCGCGCTTCAGGACCTTCTTGACGTCTGTCGCATTGAAATCGACCAGACCGCCTTCGGTTTCTTTCTCTTCTTCACCCTCGCCGTCACCGGCCGTGTTCTTTTTCTTCTTGGTGGCTATCGCCATATTCAAGTCTCTCCCTAGCGAAGGTGGCCGCCTCTTGCCCGCCTGCGCCTTCTGTCAATCGCCCTGCCGGTCAGCTGTCGCTGCGTTTGCCTGCTGCTTCGTTCATGCGGGCTTTGAGGGCCCGTCGCTCCGCGACCATCTGGTGCCTGCGCCGCCAACCCGAAGGCGACGTCGAGGCTGCCCCGCTCGCATCATCCATGCCAGAGCCGGGTATTTCCTGGCCGGGACGCCCGGCTGCCACATATTGCTCGAGGGCGATCAGCCACTCCCTGGCCTCGGGCCCATTGGCCGCTATCTGAGGTGTTACGGGATATTCTTTGAGCAAACTGGCAGCACGCATGAACCCAGTTTGCGTTAAATGGGCGGTCAATACGGCCCGGTCAATAGGCTTTCCGGCATTTGCCAGATCCAGCAGCACATCCCGGATTTTCGTGACATCGGGATCGGCCAGGGCGCAGGCCGCCAGCGTTTCGGCGCCGATGGCCAGAAGGAACGGGCTGTCGACCGCCATGACGACCGTGCCCAAGCCCCGCAATTTGGGGGGTGGGCCTTGTTTCAACTCGGCCTGCGCGGGCTCGCCATCTGCGGGAATCTGTCCCGATCCGGGGCGGCCCTTCCTGTAGCTGGCACTACGCTTTGCGTCCCGCAGCGCCCACATATGGTCGCGCAGCCGGGACTTCAGGTCGCGCTCATAGGCGGCCTTCACGCCGCCGTGCCGGATCTGGCCGCAGGCCGTCATCAGGCGCGCCTCGAGACCGGCCTGACGCTCGGGCGTATCGAGGGGTTCGGCGTCGCGCTCGCGCCGCCAGAGCAGTTCCGACAGCGGCAGGCGCTGCTCGATCTGTTCGCGCATGGCCATCGGCCCTCGGGCCCGGATCAGGTCGTCGGGGTCCATCCCGTCCGGCAGCAGCACGAAGAAGACCGACCGGCCGGGTTCCACAAAGGGCAGCGCCCGGTCGAGCGCGCGGTAGGCAGCGCCGAGGCCGGCGCGGTCGCCGTCAAAGCACATCACCGGCTCCGGCCCGGCCTTCCAGATCAGCTGCAACTGGTCTTCGGTGAGCGCCGTGCCGAGCGGGGCCACCGCGTGGCCAAACCCGGCTTCGGCGAGCGCGATGGCGTCCATGTAGCCTTCGCAGACGATCAGCCCGCCACCCTCGCCTGCCCCCAGCGCCTCGCGGGCGGCCTTATAGCGGTAGAGCACGGTCGACTTGTGGAAGAGTTCGGTATCGCCGGAGTTCAGGTATTTCGGCTTGGCATCCGGTGTCAGACCCCGGCCCCCGAAGGCGATGACCGCGCCGCGCACATCGGTGATGGGGAACATCAGACGGCCGCGGAAAAAGTCGAACGGCTCGCCGCCCTTGTCACTTTCCTTGATCAGCCCGGTCTCGACGAGTTCCTTGTCGGTGAAGCCTTCGGCATGCAGATGCCCGCGGGTGCGGCGCCAGTCGTCCGGCGCGTAGCCGAGGCGGTGGCGTTTCCAGGCCGCCGGATCGAGGCCCCGGCCTTCAAGGTAGGTGCGCGTCGCGGCGCCTTCACTGGCATGCAGCCGGTCCTCGAACCAGTGCGCGGCGGCTTCGCAGGCCGCGACGAGGCGCTTCCTGTGATCATACTCCTCGACCGCCTGCGGGCTCGCCTTCGGCAGCTGCATGCCGGCTTCCTCGGCCAGCTTCTCGACCGCCTCCATGAAGGACAGCCGCTCGGTTTCCATGATGAAATTGATGACGTCGCCGCCGGTGCCCGAGGAGAAGCACTTGAAGATGCGCTTCTGGTCGTTGACGTAGAAACTGGGCGTCTTCTCGTTGGTGAAGGGCGACAGACCCACCCATTCCTTGCCCTTCTTGGTCAGCTTCACCTTCCGCCCGATCACGTCCGAAGGACGGATGCGCGCTTTCAGCTCCTCTACGAAGCCGTCGGGAATGCGGACGGGCTGGGACATGGCGGTCAGTCTACCGCGTACACGCGCCAGGGGAAACGCCGCAATTCACCGGTCTCCAAAAGAAAGGGGCCCCGCCTTGCAGCAGGGCCCCAGCGCAGACAGGCGCCAGCCTATTCCCGGGGGTACGCGAGAGCAGCGCCGAATGCCTGTGCATCCAGGTCAAGAACCAGGCCGCCATCTGTATCGCCTTCGGCAACCGCGATGGCACCGGCATCCACGACGATCTGGTTGGTGGTCATCAGATCGGGCGCGACGACGGCATAGCGCGCTTCGCCCTTGTCCGTGAGGATCAGGTCGTTGATGCGGGCCGCATCGCCGCTGAACGAGACTTCAACCGTGGTGCCGATCATCTCGGACGCGAGGCGGTAGTCATCGTCGGTCGCCTGCACGAAAGCCGGCAGGGCTTCGAGGGTTTCATCCGTGAGGCGCACGATCACGTCCGGCTCGTCGCCGGTCGTGGCCGGGTCCGCCACGATGGTCGCGGCCGAATAGGCCACGGTCCGCAGTTTGCCGCCGACACCGGCAACGCCGCCGTCACGCAGGACGAACATCGGAGCCGCGCCATTCGCGCCGAGCCAGATATCGGCAACGGTTGCGATTTCCGCGCCGGCCGTATTGTGGACCGATGCGCCGATCAGGTCGGACGCTTCGATTTCGCCCGAGGCCAGCACGTAGTTCACGCTGGTCGCCGTGCTGGCGGTGTCGGCGGTGCCGGCCGTATCAGGCAGTTCCACCACAATGTCCGGTGTGTCCTGGGTGTCCGTCACCGCAGGGCTACAGGCCGTCGCCGACACAATGAGGGCGATGGCACTGGCAGTCGCAAGGAGGATTTTCATGGGCGTGTCCCTTTCTGGAGGCAGGAACACACTCAACGTGCCGCAACGGGATCAGTTCCCGGCTGACGGCGTCTTGTTTCAAATCGGCGGAAAAAGTCAGCGCGCCTTGCTGAGCGCGGTGCGGACGACCTTGCCGGCGCTGGACGCTTCGATCAGGCCCGGATAGCGCTCCTTGAGCGCTGTCACGCAGCGGCCGAGGTCGGTCAGTTTCGAGGCGCCGAGATCATCGACCACCTGCTTGACCGCAATGTCCAGCGCTTTGCCGGACAAGGGCTTGGGCAGGTATTGCTGAATGATGGCGATTTCCTCGCGCTCGCGGATGGCGTCTTCGATACGTCCTTCCGCGTCATGCACGCGGGCCGACGTTTCGCGCTGGACGACGAGGGTTTCGAGCACGCGGCGCACGTCCTCGTCCGGGCAGCCTTCGCCCTGGCCCCGGCCGCGCGCGCAGACATCCCGGTCACGGATCGCGCATTCGATGAGCCGCAGGGTGGCCCGCTTGCTCTCGTCGCCGATGGATTCCGATTCGTCCTTGAGTGCCTGTAGAATCCGGGCTCTGAGGCCCATACATGCTGACACGTCTTCGCGGCCCATGCCGTCCAATGCCTTTCCATGCCTGCACGTTGAGCACATTGCTTGACGGTGCAGAGACTCAGCCTCAATAAGCGGCCAAGTTTTAGCCAGACTGGTTAACACAGGGTCAACCTAGTCCAGCGCGGTGAGGTATACGGTCTGTGAGCAAGAATCAAGATATGGACTCAGCCACCGGGGCCCTCGCCCTCGCGGACGGGACGGTCTTTGCGGGCCACGGGGCCGGCGCGGCGGGCATCCGGACCGGCGAGCTTTGCTTCAACACGGCGATGACCGGCTACCAGGAGATCCTGACGGACCCCTCCTACGCCCAGCAGCTGGTGCTGTTCACCTTCCCCCATATCGGCAATGTCGGCGCCAACCCTGAAGACCATGAAGAGTCCACCCCGCCGGCCGCCGACGCGGCCCGGGGCGCCATCTTCCGGGAGCCGATCACGGCGCCGTCGAACTGGCGCTCGGCTGAGCCGTTCGGCGCCTGGCTTGCCCGCAAGGGCATCATCGGCCTGTCCGGCGTGGACACCCGCGCGCTGACCCGCCGCATCCGCGAGCTGGGCATGCCGAAGGCCGCGATCTGCCACCAACCGGGCGGAAAGATCGACTTCCAGGCGCTGGTCGCCGCCGCCAAGGCCTGGCCGGGCCTCGACAATGCCGACCTGGCTGCGGACGTGGTGCAGGAAGAGTCCTTTGAGCATACCGAGGGTCTCTGGATGCCGGGCATCGGTCATCAGGCCATGGGCAATGCCGAATTCCATGTCGTGGTCGTCGATTTCGGCGTGAAGAAGAACATCCTTCGCAACCTGGCGAGCGCCGGCGCGCGCTCGACCGTACTGAACGGGGATGCGACGGCAGCCGAAATCCTCGCGCTGAAACCGGACGGTGTGGTCTTCTCCAACGGCCCGGGCGATCCGGCGGCGACCTATCTGCGCTCCGGCGCGATGATCCGTGATCTGATCGCCTCCGGTATCCCGATCCTCGGCATCTGCCTCGGCCACCAGATGCTCGCCCTCGCGCTCGGTGCAAAGACGATGAAGATGGCACAAGGCCACCACGGCGCGAACCATCCGGTGAAGGACCTTGCGACCGGCAAGGTCGAGATCGTGTCGATGAACCACGGCTTCACGGTGGATGTGGCGACGCTGCCGGCGGGCGTGACGGAGAGCCACCGCTCGCTGTTCGACGGCACGAATTCCGGCCTCGCGGTCGAGGGCAAGCCGATCATTTCGGTCCAGCACCACCCCGAAGCCTCCCCCGGCCCGCAGGACAGCTTCTACCTGTTCGAACGCTTCGCCGGGTTGATGCGGGATTATCGCGGGAAATAGATCCGCACACGGAGACTGACGCTTCATGTGTGGCCGTTTCTTCCGTGAAGGTGTCAGCTGGGCCGAGTATTATGCGGCGCTGAACATCCTGGGCGAGCCGCCGGAAAATGTCGAGCCGCCGGAGGCGACGTACAATGCGGCACCGACGCAGATCCATCCCGTCGTGCGGCTCAACGAAGTGACGCGGGCGCGCGAGATGGTGCCGATGCAGTGGGGGCTGGTGCCGTCCTGGTGGACGAAACCTCTGTCGGAGAAGAAGTTCACGACGATCAACGCCCAGTCCGAGACGGCGCACGAGAAGCCGGTGTTCCGGGGCGCCTTCCGGCACAAGCGCTGCCTGGTGCCAATGTCCGGCTATTACGAATGGTCCGTGAGCGGAAAATCCAAGACGCCGTTTGCGTTCAAGCTGAAGAACCGGCGCTGGTTCTGCGTCGCGGGCCTCTGGGACGCGGCGCTGATCGACGGCTCCGAACTCCTGACCTTCACGATCCTCACCACCAAGCCGAACGATTTCACCGCCGGCATCCATGACCGGATGCCGGTGATCCTCGCGCCGGAGAATTACGGCAGGTGGCTCGATCCCGCGCTGGGAGACCCCACGCCCCTGTTCGAGCCCTTCCCCAACGAAGACATGACGGCCTGGCCGATCGGGAACGCGGTCGGCAGCGTGCGCAACAATTACCCGGAGCTGCTCGAGGAAGTTTAGCGCCCACGGCGGCCTCCCGGGCAAAGCCGAAAGTTACACCACGAGAATTGATTTTGTCGTGTACCGGGGTTATTACACCACGAAACACTATTTTGTGGTGTAACGAATGACAAGCCCATTCCCGTTATCGGTTCACACGACTTATCAGGATCTTCTGAGCGCCCACAGCGTCCAGTCCATCTCGGACATTCCCGGGAAACCCTTCCTGCGCGACATGGGGGACAAGGGTAAATACTGGTACACGCGGCACAGGATCGGTGATCGCCCGGTCCAGAAATACATCGGCCCGGATACACCGGATATCGGCGAAAGGATCGAGAAGGCCAGCGCTGCGAACGAAGACGCGCAGGCCTTCAGCAAAAGGTGCGCGCTTCTCGTGGCACAGCTTCGCGCGGCCGGCGTGCCGGCACTGGACCGGGAAACAGGGAAGGTTCTGAATGCCATGGCCACAAGCGGTGTGTTCCGGCTCGGCGGCACACTGGTCGGCACACATGCCTTCAGGCTGTACAGCGCCGAGTTGGGCGTCCGTTTCGATTCGACGCTCGCTGCCACCTCAGACGTCGACATCGCCGCGTTCGAGAATCTGAAACTCGTCATTGACGATGCGGTCGATCCGGCTTTGCCGGAATCCTTCCAATCCCTCAGACTGCAACCCGCCCCCGGCCTGAATAAAAAGAACCGGCCAACGAAATGGGTCATGGGGGGCGGCGGGGGGGCCGAAGTCGAATTCCTGGTGCCGAAGATGCTGGAAGACAGCGAAACCCTGAAGCTCGAACCGCTGGGCGTTTATGCGCAGGCGCTGCCCTTTCTCAACTTCCTGATCGCAGACCCCATCCCGGCCGTCGCGCTCTATCGTTCCGGCGTCCTCGTGCAAATTCCCAGGCCGGAACGTTATGCCGTACACAAACTGATCGTGTCCGCGCGCCGCCACGGATCGGCGCGGCTGAAAGCACGGAAGGACTTGGCGCAGGCAGAAGTCCTGTTCCGGATCCTGTTCGAAGACCGGCCGGCAGAACTGGCAGAGGCATTGGATGCCGCACTGGAAAAAGGGCCGAAGTGGCGAGAGGCCATTACAACGTCACTGGCGAAGTCTGCCCCGCTGGATGCCATGGCGAAGTCCATTTTGAATTTGCACCGTTAAGACGGCATCCGGCCCGGCGCATCATCGCAGGCCGCGCAGCAGGCGTTCGAAGGTTTCAAAGGCTTCGGCTTCGGTGATGCCGGGACTGCCGGACGACAGGGCGAAGCCGGCGCCGTTGAGCGCGCCCTGCAGCATGATGGCGGCGGACTTCGACAGCCGCAGCGGAAAGTGGCCATGGCGGGCGAGAAAATCGGTGCCGCGCGTCATGTTCTCGCTGCCGAGTTCGAAATCGAGTTGGTGCCAGCGTTCCATGCCCAGCACGGCCGGACCATCCACCAGCACGACCTGCTGATAGTCCGGCCGCCGCGACCAGGCGAGATAGACGCGGCACCCGGCGAGGAAGGCGGCGTAGGGATCGGTCTTCGACCGGGCGGCGATGGCGCCGTCGCGCGCCTCGAGGTCCATCTCGATCTGCAACTGCTTCCAGACGGCGAGAAACAGGCCTTCCTTGTTTCCGAAATGGTGGACCAGGGCGCCCTTGGTGACCCCGGCCGCCGCAACAATCCCGGCAAGGCTGGTCTGCGCATACCCCTCCGACGCGAACAACGGGCGGGCCGCCGCGAGAATTGCATCCCGCGTTCCGGCCGCCTGTTCGGACGTGCGTTTCACCATGCATTTGCCTCTTGAGGCACTATCATACCGGTGGTATGAAAATTCCGTAACTGCTTTGTCGGCAGGCACACAGGCTTCTTTGCTCACACTAAGGAATTGCAGGCTGGGTGGGGCCCGTTCGCGGGACCGGACTGCAAATACAACGCCGCGCAGAGGGTCTCGACAGACCTCCTGCGTGGCTTTTCTTTGGGCCGGATGCGCAGTTTGGCGTCCAGAGGCTCGCTTAACATTTGGTTGCGCGCCGTTCATCCGGGTGAAGGTAAACGCAGCTTCAAAGGGTGGAGGAAGCAAGCTTCTTCCGATTTAGGGGAATGGCCCTTTGGCGGCTCTCGCTTTTACCAGCGAGGGCCGTTTCTGTTTCAAGAATCAACGCAGCGGGCCGCAGCGCGCTTCGTACTGGGCGATGGCGTCGGGCATCCATTTGCGGAAATTCCCGGCGCGGGTTTCCGACGCCGGGTGGGTGCTCATCCATTCCGGCGGGCGCTCGCCGCCGCCGATCTCGCCCATCCGCTCCCACAGTTCCGGAGCTTCGCGCGGGTCGTAGCAAGCCCGCACCAGCAGATCGAGGCCGATCTTGTCGGCCTGGGTCTCGTGCTCACGCGAGAAGGCCAGGAAGCCGCCCTGCGCGGCCACGCCAAACGCCTCCATGACGGCCCTTTGCTGGCCGGCGCTCATGTCGCCGAGACCTACCGCAACGGCCATCTGGCCGACCTGCAGCACCTGCTGCGTGCTCATCCGCGCGGCGCCGTGATGGGCCAGCGCATGGCCGATCTCGTGACCCATCACGACCGCGAGCTTGTTGGTGTCGCGCACATCCTCGAGCGAGACGCGGTCATCATAGTTGCCGGTGATGTCGAGGATGCCGGTATAGACTGCCACATAGCCGCCCGGCAGGCAGAAGGCGTTGGGCGTCGCGGAATCGACGACATAGTAGGTCCAGTCGAACTGCTCGACGACGCCCGGCATGTCATAGCCCTGCGCGCGGTATTCGTCCTCGAGTTCGAGGGCGGCGGCCTCAAGGCGCTTGCCGATGTCGCGCACCGTATCGGTCAGAGCGCGCGCGTCGCCGGTGCAGGCGGCCGGGTCGGCGCAGAGCACGGCATTGCCCTGGCTCTGCTCCTGCTGGAGAATCTGGAGATAGGAATCCTGGCCCAGCTGGATTTCCCGGGCGACCGAGATCGTGTTGAGCTGCTTCTTGCCGGGGGCAAACGGCACGTCCTTCTGGTTCATCTGCCAGTAGAGGAAGATGCCGGCCAGCGCGACCAGCAGGATGCCGAACCGGCTGCGCAGGATATCGCCAAGCCCGTTGGCGCAGATGCGGTCAGCTTCGCGGTTCATGCGGCGCGCTCCTTGCTCGATACGTCCGGCGCCATTTGTTAACCGAGCCCCGGAGCGAGGGAAAGCGGCTTGGACCGGTTTGCGATCCGGCGCGTGCAGCGCTATGCCGGAGGGCATGAGCGAGACCCCGTCCCCCCCGAAACTCGAAATCCGGATCATTCCGGTGACCCCCTTGCAGCAGAACACGTCGATGATCTGGTCGACCGAGACGATGGAAGGCGTGTTCATCGATCCGGGCGGCGACATCGACCGGCTGATGGGCGCTGCGGAACATTTCGGCGTGAAGATCGTCGCGGTCTGGCTGACACACGGCCATCTCGACCATGCGGGGGCAGCCACGGCCGTCGCCGAGCGCACGGGATGCCCGATCATCGGCCCCCACAAGGACGACCAGTGGCTGCTCGACGAGATCGAGGCGCAGGGCGCGCGCTATGGCATCACCGACGGAAAGAACGTGACGCCGACGCGCTACCTTGAGGACGGCGACGTGCTGGACCTCGCAGGCAACACGTTCGGCGTGGCCCACTGCCCCGGCCACACGCCGGGCCATGTGGTGATCTACAGCGAAGACGGCGCGCTGGCGTTTGTCGGCGACGTCTTGTTCCGCGGCTCGGTCGGGCGCACGGATTTTCCGCGCGGCAACCACCAGCAGTTGATCGATTCGATCACCGGCAAGCTCTGGCCGCTCGGCGACCAGATGCGCTTCGTGCCGGGCCACGGGCCGATGTCCACCTTCGGGCAGGAGCGGATCGACAACCCGTTCGTTGCGGACGCGGTCACGGGATATGCCGGCGCCGCGCAGGCCGATGCGGACGTCATCGCCCAGAAAACCTCCAAACGCTGGACCTGAGGCAATCCCTGCGGGCGGGCGCCGAGTGGCCTGTCATTGCGGCGTTTTGGCACTGATTGGATCCAATTTCAGGGTCAGAGTTTACTCTTCTTCACCACGAAGATGGTAGTTTTTGTCCAGTCATGGACATCAAACTGAATAAAGTGACACCGGTATTTCAACCGGATGACGAACGCGGGTCGGTCATGCCGATCTTCGCCATCGGGCTGCTTGTGATCCTTTGCCTAGCCGGCGCGACGATTGCCCTGAGCTTTGACAGCCGGGCGGCCACCAATCTCCAGATTTCCGCCGATGAGTCCGCCCTGTCGGGCGCCACGGCCTTTCTCAACACCGCTTCCCCGAAAGCGGCCGACCGGCTGATGGCGGCAAAACTGGCTGCGGAATCCTCGGCCCGCGCCAATACGACCTATGCGATTGCCAAACTCGATGTCGGCGCCGTCACCGAAGACGCCTATGGCCAGCAGACGGTCATCGAGGTGAAGCTGAAATTCACGCCGGTGAACCCGGCAGCGCAACTGGCCGGACGCAACGCCTCGATCAACATCGAACGCACGGCGGCGGCGTCCGCAACCTGGGGCTTCCCGCTCTGCATCCTCGGCCTGAATCCCTCTTCGTCCGGCCTCAGCACATCGGGAACCTCCCAACTTTCGGCCGAGAACTGCATCGTCTGGTCGAACACGACCGGCTCGCGGTCGATGGAGTTCAAGGGCGGCACGGCATCGACCAAGTATTTCTGCGCCGCCGGCAACGCTTATATCGCGTCCGCCAGCGTGACGCCGCGCCCAGCCGAGAACTGCGACCCGATCCCCGATCCGCTCGCGTCCTGGACCGCCCCGTCGCCGGGCAAGATACTGTGGAGTCCATTTCCGTCGGGCCACAAGAACAAGTCCCCCAACCCGTCCGCACTGGCTGTGCAGCTGGTCAAGCTGCTCGACCTGCCGGCGGCGAAGGCAACGACCAGCGAGCTCAAGAAGGCCCTGGCCAGCGGCGAGCCGCTTCCGGATGCGACGGCCGCACTCCTTTTGGCGAAAGTCAATGCGCTGGCCCTCGTCATCGGCGGCCCGTTCTCGCCCTCGTCGCTCGACAAGCAGGGCTATTTCAACAAGGGCGCCGCCAAGGGTTTGCACGTCCTCGAAGTCGCGCAGATCCTCGGCCTCGTCGATAACGTGCCCGGCAGTGCCTTCGCGTTTGATACCTATTCGACCTCGCCGACCCTGACGCTGTCGCCCGGCACCTATGCCGGGCTCGACATCAGCGCCGGGCATGTGCGCCTGAAGCCCGGCATCTACCATATCGTCGGCGCGCCGCTGCTCGTGCGGCGTTGTGCGACGCTGTCGGGCGACGGCGTCACCATCATCCTGCACGGCGACAAGGCAACCTTCTCGGTGCTCGACCAGGCCCGGGTTACGCTGACCGCCCCCAGCGAGGGCGAGACGGCCGGCTTCACCATAGCCGAAAACCGCAATGCGAAGCTGACCGGCAAGAAGACGGAGCGCTCCCGCCTGACGGGGTCGGGCAAGGTGTCGATGATCGGCACGATCTACCTGCCCCGGCAGAAATTCTCGATCACCGGCGATGGCTCAGCCGACCAGGCTTCGCCGCTCCTGCAGCTGGTGGCGAGCCATGTCGAGATGACCGATCAGGGCGCGTTGAAGATCCACTTCGACCCCAGCCGGACCGATGTGCCGATGACCATCGCGCCGGCCCGCGAAGCGCGCCTGATCCGCTAGGTCATAGGTCTGATGGCCTGAATCGGCTCCGAGATCCGGCCGCCTCGCTGATCGCGGTGCCGCCGGATACCGGGCCTGATTTTCACCGGGCCGCGCCAGGCCCTACTGCACTTCCGAGACGACGATGAACTGGGGCGCTTCGGCCAGGCCCATGAAGGCGCCCATCACGGTCTGCACGGTTTCGCCGGCCATGTCCTCGGCCACGAACCCATCGAGGTCCGGGATCGCGAACGCCTCGATGTAAGCGACGCCCGGCTTGTCCTCGCCCATCAGCATCCGTTCGGCGCGGTAGGTGCGGAAGGACTGGACGCGGGCGAGCGAGCGCATCGACGGCTGGTCGGTGGTGCGCACCCAGTCCTCGAACTGCTCCGGCGTCACGCCGTCTTTCAGCGTGTAGAGGATGAACAGGTTCGGCGTCGTTTCGACGCGGATTTCCTTGATGATCTCGACCGTGGTGACTTCGACCGGCGCCGGCGCCGGCAGTTCCTTTTCGGCGCCCATCGAAATGCACCCGCCCAGCGCGAGGGCAGGCAAAGCGGTGAGAGCGGTCAAGACCAAACGGTTCATGCAAGGAATCCTTGTGCTGGAGGAAGTTACGGCGCAATCCGCAGCAGGATTCGCTGGCGCAATCCATGGGATTCGCGGCAGGCCAGTCCTTGCCCCCTGCCCCGACTCCCCGCTATAGGGCAGCCGTTTGCCCGCCGCCTCAGGAGAGTCCCCCATGCCGAAGCGCACCGATATCTCCTCGATCCTCGTCATCGGCGCCGGGCCGATCATCATCGGCCAGGCCTGCGAGTTCGATTATTCGGGGGTTCAGGCGGTCAAGGCGCTGAAGGCGGAGGGCTACCGGGTGATCCTGGTGAACTCGAACCCCGCCACGATCATGACCGATCCGGACCTCGCGGATGCGACCTATATCGAACCGATCCTGCCGGAGATCGTCGAGAAGATCATCGCCATCGAGAAGCCGGACGCGCTGTTGCCGACGATGGGCGGCCAGACGGCGCTGAACTGCGCGCTCGACCTGCACCATGCGGGCATCCTCGCTAAATACGGCGTCGAGCTGATCGGCGCGAAGGCTGAAGCCATCGAGATGGCTGAAGACCGCAAACTGTTCCGCGAGGCGATGGACCGGATCGGCCTCGAGAACCCGCGCGCGACGATCATCGCCTCGCCGGAAGTGCGCGGCCCCGATGGCAAGATCAAGGGCTATGACCGGATCACCGGCCTCAAGGCGGCGATGGACGCGCTCGACATTGTCGGCCTGCCAGCGATCATCCGCCCCGCCTTCACGCTGGGCGGCACCGGCGGCGGCATCGCCTACAATATCGAAGAGTATGAGGAGATCTGCCGCACGGGTCTCGCCGCCTCGCCGAACGCGCAGATCCTCGTGGACGAGAGCCTGCTCGGCTGGAAGGAATACGAGATGGAAGTGGTCCGCGACACGGCGGACAATTGCATCATCATCTGCTCCATCGAGAACATCGATCCGATGGGCGTGCACACCGGCGACTCAATCACTGTCGCGCCGGCGCTGACGCTGACAGACAAAGAGTATCAGGTGATGCGCAACGCCTCGATTGCGGTACTGCGCGAGATCGGCGTGGAGACCGGCGGCTCGAACGTGCAGTTCGCCGTCAACCCGGCCGATGGCCGCCTCGTCGTGATCGAGATGAACCCGCGCGTCTCGCGCTCCTCGGCGCTCGCCTCGAAAGCCACCGGCTTTCCGATTGCCAAGGTCGCCGCCAAGCTCGCCGTGGGCTACACGCTCGATGAACTCGACAACGACATCACGGGCGTGACACCGGCCTCGTTCGAGCCGACGATCGACTATGTCGTGACCAAGATCCCGCGCTTTGCCTTCGAGAAATACAAGGGCGCCGAACCGGTGCTGACGACCGCGATGAAGTCGGTCGGCGAGGCGATGGCCATCGGGCGCAGCTTCCAGGAAAGCCTGCAGAAAGCGCTCTGCTCGCTGGAAACCGGACTCTCGGGCCTCAACGAAATGCCGTTCGAGACCGAACCGGCGCTGCGCCAGGCGCTGGGTATTCAGTCCCCGGACCGTTTGCGCGTGATTGCCGAAGCGTTCCGGATGGGCTTGTCGGTCGAGGAAATCAATGCGGTGACCTCGTTCGATCCCTGGTTCCTGCGCCAGATCGAGGATCTGGTGCAAACGGAAGCCGGGATCAAGGCGAACGGCCTGCCGCGCGACGCGGATGCGTTGATAGAACTGAAAGCGAAGGGCTTCTCCGACAAGCGCCTTGGCGAACTCGTCGGCCAGGCAGAAGGCTGGGTGCGCGGCCTGCGCCATTCGATGGACGTGCGCCCGGTCTACAAGCGGATTGATACGTGTGCGGCCGAATTTGCGGCGAAGACACCGTATCTCTATTCGACCTACGAACACGCCGCCTTCGGCGAGAGCAAACCGGACTGCGAGGCCCTGCCCTCGACGCGCAAGAAAGCGATGATCCTTGGCGGCGGCCCGAACCGGATCGGGCAAGGCATCGAGTTCGACTATTGCTGCTGCCATGCGGCTTTCGCGATGGAAGATCTCGACATCGAGTCGATCATGGTCAACTGCAACCCGGAAACGGTGTCCACGGACTATGACACCTCGGACCGTCTCTACTTCGAACCGCTGACCATCGAGCATGTGCTGGAGATCGTCCACAAGGAACAATCCGCCGGAGAACTGCTTGGGCTGATCGTCCAGTTCGGCGGGCAGACGCCGCTGAAGCTCGCCGCATCCTTGCACAAGGAACAGGTGCCGATCCTCGGAACGACGCCGGACTCCATCGACCTCGCGGAAGACCGCGAACAGTTCGCCCGCCTGCTCGACGAGCTGGGCATCCAGCAGGCGCCGTCGCGCACCGCGCGCAGCGTCGAGGAAGCCGAGGTGAAGGCCCACGAGATCGGCTATCCGGTCATGCTGCGCCCCTCCTTCGTTCTGGGCGGCCGGGCGATGGAGATTGCCCGCAATGACGAAGACCTGCGCAAGTTCGCGGCCGAAGCGCTGGCGGTCTCGGGCGATGCGTCGCTGTTCATCGACCGCTACCTGTCCGACGCCATCGAAGTGGATGTCGATGCCATCTGCGACGGATACGACGTACACGTCGCCGGCATCATGGAGCATATCGAGGAAGCGGGCGTGCACTCGGGCGACTCGGCCTGCGCGCTGCCGCCGTTCACGCTGAGCGCCGGCCTGCAAGCCCGGCTTGCCGAGCAGACGATTGCGCTGGCGCGGGCGCTGAATGTCCGCGGCCTGATCAACATCCAGTTCGCCGTCAAGGGCGAGGAAATTTACGTTCTCGAGGCCAACCCCCGCGCCAGCCGGACCGTGCCGTTCGTGTCCAAGGCGGTCGGCGCGCCGATTGCCGCCATCGCGGCCAAGGTGATGGCCGGCCGTCCGCTGTCGGACTTTGACCTGCGCCACGCCACCCCGCGACGGATCGCCATCAAGGAAGCCGTGTTCCCGTTCGCGCGCTTCCCCGGCGTGGACCCGCAGCTCGGCCCGGAAATGCGCTCGACCGGCGAAGTGATGGGCTGGGACGATGATTTCGGGATGGCATTCCTGAAAAGCCAGCTCGGCGGCGGTATCCGCCTGCCGGCCGAGGGCACCGTGTTCATCTCGGTGCGTGACAATGACAAGGCCGGCGCCGTGGAAGCGGCCCGCAATCTCGACCGGATGGGCTTCACCATCCTGGCCACCAGCGGCACGGCCGCGCATTTCGAAGCCAACGGCATCCCGGTGAAGCGGGTGAACAAGGTGCTGGAAGGCCAGCCGCACATTGTCGATGCAATGATCAACGGCGATGTCCAGTTGATGTTCAACACGACCGAGGGCGCCGCCTCCCTGTCCGATTCTGCGTCGATCCGGCGCACGGCCGTGGCGCGGAAAATCCCTTATTTCACAACGCTCGCCGCCTCGATCGCCGCCGTACAGGCGATCGCCAGCCTCAAAACACAGGAAATCTCCGTCCGCGCCTTGCAAAGCACGTGAGCTGGGCCCACTTGACGCGCTTGTTTTTTGAAACCACGCTTTTAAGCCGCGCAAGATGAGGGAAACTCACGATGGAACGCATTCCGATGACTGCCGAAGGCCACGCTGCCCTTCAGGCTGAACTCAAGGTGCTGAAGTCCGTGGAGCGGCCGAGCATCATTGCGGCCATTTCCGAGGCGCGCTCGCATGGCGACCTGTCAGAGAACGCCGAGTATCACGCCGCCAAGGAGAAGCAGAGCTTCATCGAGGGCCGCATCAGCGAGCTCGACGACAAGCTGGCGCGCGCCGATATCATTGATGTCAGCAAGCTCGGCGGCAAGAAGATCCGCTTCGGGGCAACCGTGACGATCATCGACGCCGATTCGGAAGAGAAGTTCACCTACAAGATCGTGGGCGAAGACGAAGCGGACGTGAAAGAGGGCAAGATCTCGATCACCTCGCCCCTCGCCCGCGCCATGATCGGCAAGGAAGAAGGTGACGAGGCCGAGGTCGCAGCCCCTTCGGGCGCGCGCGCCTATGAAGTCGCGAAAGTCGTTTACAAGTAAGGAATCGCCCATGGGGTCGCCCGTGACGACGCTGGGGCCTTCCATCTGGGCGGTCTCGGACGGCCGCGCCGGTAATGCGTCGCAGGTGCGCGCCCTGGTCCATGCGCTCGGCGATCCCGGCCGCTGGATGCAGATCGCGCACATCGCCGGCGCGGCGCACCGTCCGGCGCCGCTGGTGCTGACGCCGCGCGCACCGTGGACCTGGCTGCCGGCTGACGCATGGCCAATGCCGCTGCTGTCCCTGCCCGCCAGCCAGCGCGCCGGACTGGCGCCGCCCTGGCCGACCTTGTGGATCGCGGCCGGGCGCCGCTCGGCGGCGTTCACCAAACTCGTCCGTGAACGATCTGACGGCAAGACCTTCACCGTACAGATCCTCGATCCCCATATCGACGCGTCAAACTTCGACCTGCTGGTCGTGCCCGAGCATGATGGGCTTACCGGCGCAAACGTTGTGACGACCGTGGGATCGCCCGCCTATTTCGGGCCCGACCTGCTGGAAGAAGCCGGGCAGGCCTTCGCGCCGCTGGCGGACGATACCAGCCGCAGCGTGGTGGTCATTCTCGGCGGCAATTCGAAGGTCCACACGTTCACGCCCGCCGCCGCAGCGCGCCTTGAGGGCCAGCTGCGCGCGCTGGCCGCGCAGGGCTGGCGCCTGCGAATCACCACATCGCGCCGCACGCCGGTCAGCATTGCCGTGCAGTTCCGCAAGATGGCGGACGAGACGGGCGGTCAGTTCTGGGGCGGCGCGCAGGACGGGCCGAACCCCTATCTCGCCTGGCTGATGTTTTCCAAGGCCGCCATCGTGACCGAGGACAGTTCCAACATGCTGTCCGAAGCGGCCTGGCACGGCCTGCCGGTGCATATTGCCCCGCTGGAGGGCAAGGCCGAAAAGTTCGACAAGCTGCATGCCAGCCTGATCGCGCGCGGCGCGGCGCGGCGCTTCACCGGAACGCTTGATCAGTGGACGTATGAACCATTGCGCGAAGCCGACCGGGTCGCGGACCTGATCGTGGCGAAACTGCTCGAGAGGCATCCCGCGCCGGAATTCAAAAGCGGTAGCGGCGGCGTCGCGGCGCCGGACTGGTTGAGCTAGACCCGCCGGTTATCGCGCCGCTTTCCCCTTTCGGAACGCCGCTGCGGACATCATTGTTGCAACAGATCGTTCCGGATCTGCTCCAGCAGCGCGAGCTCGGCGGCGTGCGCCGAGCCGTCCGCCAGAATCACCTCGTTGCACGCCATCAGCAAGTCGTCCTGCGCCTTCAGGGAAAGCGACGCGGCCGCATCGATGGAGGCGCTGATCTGGTCCGCCGTCGGACGAAGACGCCGGATGAAACCATTGAGCAGGCGCATCCGGTTGGCATCCAGCGACAGTCCGATTTCTTCAGCTCGCGTGCGGACATAGGCGAGGATGGCGTCCGATTCGGTTTGCGAGACGTGGCCGTCGCACTCCGACATGGCGACCAGCAAGGTCAGCTCATGGCGCAGCTGGTGGCGCAGCACGTTGTAAACCGGGTCAGGCGGCGGCCAGAGGTCCATTCGGGCCGTGCGCGCCGAAGCCAGCAAATGGGCATCCGCCGGCGCCAGGCCGAAGATCTCGGCGAGAAAGATGTAGGGCGGCTCGAACTTCTCACCGTTCACGTCCACGCAGTAGCGAATCCGGTCGGCCTGGAACCCCATCAGCTCCCGGGTTTCCGCGCAGCGGGCAACCAGCAGAATCTGCATTTCCGACGTGCGCTTCAGGGCGCGCATGACGATGCGGCGGGTGCTCTGCACGCCTTTGGAATTCATGTAGCAGATGACAAAGCACTGGCCCTCGGCCGCCGGACTTTCAGACAAGGGATCGCTGCCGGCATGCGGCTCGTCGGCGTCGAGAATCCGGTCCGGAAGGTCCGGCTCGAAGCTGATGTCCAGCACCGGCAGGTGCTGGCCTTCCTCCTTCCTGAGCAGGAACTCGGACAATCTGTCTGTCAGGCCCATAGCCGCCCCCCCACGTTGACGCTGTGGACGCTACCCCGGACGGCCCCATCGTCAACTGATTTCCCGGGGTGTTCCTTCACCCGCGCCCGAAATCAGGCCATGGCTATGCGCTCGTCCGCCGGCAGCGAGCGGGAAATGAAGCCGCCGCCGAGGATGCGGGTTTCACCGTCCGGATCGTAGAGCACGGCGGCCTGGCCGCGTGCGACGCCCTCTTCCGGCGTCTCGAAGAACACGGCCGGCTGGCCGTCCTCGAATCCGAGATGGCCCGGCACCGGCGGTCGGGTGGAGCGCACACGCACGAGTACGTGGGCCCCGGCGCGGGCCGCGTCTTCCAGTGAGCCGGTGCCCAGCCAGTTCAGTTCTTCCAGCAGCAGGCCGCGCGTCAGCAGCGCATCGCGCGGGCCGACGAGCACCCGGCGCTTCGGCGCGTCGATCTTCACCACGAACAGCGGATCGCCGGTCGCCACACCGAGGCCCCGGCGCTGGCCGATGGTGTAGTGGATGACGCCCTCGTGTTCGCCGAGCACGCGTCCGTCGAGATGCATGATCTCACCCGCCCGGCCGGAGCCGGGGCGCAGCTTTTCGACGACCTTTGCGTAGGAGCCTTCCGGTACGAAGCAGATGTCCTGGCTGTCAGGCTTGGCAGCAACCGGCAGGCTGAAGCGGTCGGCGAGTTCGCGAACCTCCGTCTTCGGAAGGCCGCCGAGCGGAAAGCGGACATAGTCCAGCTGCTCGCGCGTGGTGGCGAAGAGGAAATAGGACTGGTCACGCGAGGCGTCTGCCGCGCGGTGGAGTTCCGGGCCGTTCGCGCCTTCGGTGCGGCGGATATAGTGGCCGGTGGCGAGGCAATCTGCGCCGAGATCTTTCGCGGTGCGCAGGAGATCCGAGAACTTGACCGTCTGGTTGCACCGGATACACGGGATCGGCGTCGAGCCCGCAAGATAGGTGTCGGCGAAGTCTTCCATCACCTGCTCACGGAAGCGGCTCTCGTAATCCAGCACATAGTGCGGAATGCCGATCTGGTCGGCCACGTTGCGCGCGTCGTGAATGTCCTGCCCGGCGCAGCAGGCGCCTTTCTTCTCGATGGCGGCGCCGTGATCATAGAGCTGCAGCGTGATGCCGATCACGTCATAGCCTTCGGCCTTGAGCATGGCGCCGACCACGGAGGAGTCCACGCCGCCGGACATGGCGGCCACAACCCGTGTGTTGTGGGGAGGCTTGGCAAACCCAAGCGAGTTCAGGCGGCCAGGCGGCCAAGTCGTATCAGGCGTCGTCATCTCTCACTCCCACCGGGTTCAAGGCCCGGAGCAGCTGGTTGAGGCGCGCATATAGCGCGGAAGATGCGGATTTACGAGCCTTTGTGCTGTCAAGGCGGGCCGATCGCGTTCCGTCGTGATTTTTCCAGCCCTTGTCGCGGGGCGCTTGACCAATCAGCACAACAAAATATTGTTTATCGATAAATCCATTTCGATACACGAAAGCTCATTCCATGCGGTTTTTGATTTTAGCGCTCGCGGTCCTCTCGCTCTCCGCCGCCGCCTCCAGCTGCACCCACAAAGCAGCGAATGCGGAGCCTGTCACCACGGCGGCCCCTGAATCGCTCAGTTCGGTTGCCCCCTCGTTGTACCTGGAGACCGCGAGCGCCATCAACGCCGCCATGCGCGCATATCACTACAATCCCCGCGAGCTCGACACTGACGCCTACCAGCAAATCGAAGCCGGCTTGATAGAGCTGGCGAAGTCCAGCGACAGCGATGAAGCCTTCATTGCCGGGTTCAAGACGCTGTGGGCGGATGGCCCGTTTTCGCATGTTGCGCTGAACCAGACCAAGTACACCGCCGCCGAAACCGCCGCTTATCTCGACACACTGCGCGTCGGGAACGGCGCTAATCTGACTTGGCAGGACGACGTTGCAATCCTGACAGTCAACACGATGATGGGGCTCGATACGATCGAGCAGATCGATGCCGCCTATGCCGAAATCGCAGCGCACGGCGCTTCACGCCTGATAATCGACCTGCGGAACAATGGCGGCGGTGCGTTCGCCATGGTGCCCCTGGTCGAACACGTCCTCGCCGAGCCCCTCGACGCCGGAGCCTTTGTAGCGCAGCGCTGGAATGCGAGCCATGAGCGTCCGCCGACGCAGGCCGACATCGAAATGGTCGAACCCTGGACCGGCTGGTCGATCCGCGACTTCTGGTCAAATGCCACCAGCGAAGCCATTACGCGGATCCGTCTCACACCGCGTCCGGCCCCCTACACCGGCCCCGTCATGGTGCTGATCAGCGGCCAGACTGCCAGCGCCGCCGAACTGGCAGCTGACGCGCTCAAGGCCTCCGGGCGGGTGACGCTGATCGGAGAGACAACAAGCGGCGAGATGCTGTCGCAGAAGATGTTCGACCTGCCCGGTGGGTTCCAGGTCTCGCTGCCGATCGCGGACTATTATTCGGTGGCAAATGGACGGATTGAAGGGCGCGGCGTTACGCCTGACGTGCCGGCCGATCCCGCCGATGCACTGGCTGTGGCCTTGTCGATGTAACCTGGCGGGTCAACGCCGGATCAGGCCGCGCTGACCTTGGCGTTGGCGGTGCCGGCGGCGACCCAGCCGGCGCGGACCTCGCTGGCGGGTTCGAGGCGTTCGGTCAGGCCGTGGAGGGACTCGCCCTGAGCGAGAAGGATCAGACCGCCCGGGGCCAGCTGGTTGGCAAGGCTCTCGGCGACCCGCGCCCGGGCGGAGCGCGACATCTCGGTGAGAACATTGCGGCACAGGATGATGTCGAACTTGCCGAGCCCGCCGGCGGGCTCCAGCAGGTTGTGGACGCGGAAACTGATCCGCGAACGCAGCGCCTCGGAGGCCTGCCAGTCACCGGATTCGAGCCGGGTGAAGTGTTTCAGGAGCCGGTGGATCGAGAGACCGCGCTGGACTTCGTAATGGCCGAAAATGCCCTGTCGCCCCTTTTCGGTGGCGACCTTGCAGAGATCGGTGGAGAGGATTTCGACTTTCGCGCCGGCAAGGCCTGCCGGCGTTTCGTCGAGCAGCATCGACAACGAGTAGGCTTCCTGCCCGGTACTTCCCCCCGCGCACCAGATCCGGACCCGGCCGGAGGGCGACGCCGCCAGGCGTTCCGGAAGCCGCGAGCGAATGATGGTTTCCAGCGAGCCCGGTTCGCGGAAGAACCAGGTATCTCGCGACAGCAGCGCTGCCGCGATTTCGGCACGGAAAACGGGATTCTGCCGGGACTCGAGGCAATGCACGAGGTCTTCGAGGCTGCCGAAGCCCTCGCGGCGGGCGATTCCGGCGAGGCGCGCTTCGACCAGGTAGGCTTTCGACGCCGGAATGATCTGGCCGGACGTGGTGTGGGCCAGGTCCGCGAGGGCGTTGAATACGGCTTCCTGCATGCGCTGCTGCTCCGGCGGGAGGCTCGGACGGCCTCAAACCTTACCGTTAGGCCGCCCATTGTTAAGAAAGGCTTCAGATGAGGCCGACTTCCGCGAATTTGCTTTCCAGAATGTCCGCATCGAAGGGCTTCATGATGAATTCGTCGGCGCCCGATCGCAGGGCTTCCTGAATGTGTTCGGCATCGTTTTCGATCGAACAGAACACGACCCGGGGCGATTTTCCGCCCTCTTCGCGGCGCAGGGCCTTCACGAAGTCGATTCCGTTCATAACCGGCATGTTCCAGTCCAGGATCACCGCATCCGGCATGGCCTGGCGGCACATCTGCAGCGCTTCGGCGCCTTCGGCCGCCTCGGAGACCACAAAGCCGAGATCCCTGACAATCCGGGACGCAACCTTTCGGACAACCCGGGAGTCGTCCACGATGAGGCACGTCTTCATAAGGCAAAAATCCGCTGGATTGAGCTGTTTGACACCCAAAGGGGTGCCTCAGAGATGTTAACAAACCCTGACCGAAGCGTCTGCGTCCGGCCTCAGGCCGACTGCTGGCGCAGCCCGGTGGCCATGAAAACAATGCCTTCCGGCGTGGTCTTGGCGTGTAGGGTGCCGCCGAGATTGTCACACGTCATCTTGGCGAACAGGGGCTGGATATTCTCCGGCCGCCAGCCGCTTTCCGGCTCGTCGCCCGCCAGCGCCCGGGCCACATCTTCCTTCAGGATCACCCGGTCGCCCTTGCAGGTCACGACGACATTCTTGACACCGCCCTCCTCACGCACGCGGATATGGATCACGCCGCCCCGCACGGTCGCCGTGAGGCCCACCATCACGAGGTTCATGATCAGG